>NZ_CP141606.1:0-1224460 GCF_035593345.1 Lelliottia sp. JS-SCA-14
AGTTCGTATCGTAGGCCCGGTAAGCGCTAGCGCCACCGGGCTCATTATTTCAAACAGGTATTCACCGTGCTCAACAAACTCTCTCGTCTGCTGGATGAAGCAGGTATTTCGCTCACCGATCACCAGAAAAATCAGCTGGTGGCCTATGTCGATATGCTGAACAAATGGAACAAGGCGTACAACCTCACGTCGGTACGCGATCCCAACGAGATGCTGATTCGTCATATCCTCGACAGCATTGTGGTGGCGCCTCACCTGCAGGGTGAACGTTTTATCGATGTCGGTACTGGCCCGGGTCTGCCCGGTATTCCGTTATCCATCGTGCGCCCGGAGTGCCATTTCACGCTGCTGGACAGCCTGGGTAAGCGCGTGCGCTTCCTGCGTCAGGTCCAGCATGAGCTGAAGCTCGAGAACATTGAGCCGGTCCAGAGCAGGGTAGAGGCGTTTCCGTCCGAGCCACCGTTCAACGGCGTGATCAGCCGCGCGTTTGCCTCGCTCAACGACATGGTGAGCTGGTGTAAGCATTTGCCTGCGCAGGAAGGCCGTTTTTACGCGCTCAAAGGACTGGTTCCTGACGATGAAATCGCCCAACTCCCTGATGGATATACCGTCGAGTCCATTGTTAAACTGCGAGTACCGCAACTCGATGGTGAACGCCATTTGGTGATAATTAAGCCAAACAATTTTTAAAAATCTTATAAAAAATGCGGAATTCGTGCTGTTCTTAGAGTGTTAAAAAGCAGCACGAAGTCGGGCTTCACCCTGAACTGAATTTAACCTTGTTGTTACCGGGGATTACCCAAACGTTAAACTGAATTCGTTTGTTCACCCAAAAGATAGTCAACACTGAAAATATCAGTCTGCTAAAAGTGGAATTCAGTAACGAGATTGCGATGTTAAATATTTATTAAAAATGTCAATGAAAGGTTTTTGTCGTGTACGGGGCTGTTTTGAAAATAGTTACTGGCATTTGTGTTTAATATCATAAAGATGAATTAAACCAAATTATTGATTTGATAAATATGACCTTATCGTAAATGTGTATTTTGTGATCTTGTGCACGCTTTGTCGCCAACGTTTCTACGCGGTTTGCAGTTTTCCCGGATTA
The DNA here is from genome assembly GCF_035593345.1 of Lelliottia sp. JS-SCA-14. Taxonomy (NCBI): domain Bacteria; kingdom Pseudomonadati; phylum Pseudomonadota; class Gammaproteobacteria; order Enterobacterales; family Enterobacteriaceae; genus Lelliottia; species Lelliottia sp. JS-SCA-14. The sequence goes on from NZ_CP141606.1 coordinate 1,109, forward strand.
CGTGGGGTTTGGCGAAAAGTTAAAAAATAGCGGTGGGGAAAATTATTTAAACATTTATTCACCTTTTCGCTACTTAATGTTTGAATTCACGGGTGCGCACCGTATAATTTGACCGCTTTTTGATGCTTGACTCTGAGCGTTAAAGGACGTTTTATACGACACGCGACATACCTCGAAGGGAGCAGGAGTAAAAACGTGATGTCTGTGTCGCTCTTGAGTCGAAACGTTGCTCGTAAGCTTCTGTTCATTCAGTTTCTGGCTGTGATAGCAAGTGGACTGCTGTTCTGCCTCAAAGACCCCTTCTGGGGCATCTCCGCAGTGTGTGGAGGTTTGGCAGTGGTTTTGCCAAACATGTTGTTTATGATTTTTGCCTGGCGTCATCAGGCGCATACACCTGCCAAAGGCCGCGTGGCCTGGTCCTTCGCTCTTGGCGAAGTGTGTAAGGTGTTGCTGACCTTCGCCTTCCTGGTGGTGGCGCTGGCTGTTTTGAAAGTGGTATTTTTGCCGCTGATCGTGACGTGGGTTTTGGTGCTGGTGGTACAAATTCTGGCGCCAGCTGTAATCAACAACAAAGGGTAAAAGGCATCATGGCTTCAGAAAATATGACGCCGCAGGATTACATAGGTCACCATCTGACGAACCTTCAGATGGACCTGCGTACATTCTCGCTGGTGGATCCGCATAACCCCCCGGCCACCTTCTGGACGCTCAACATTGACTCCATGTTCTTCTCGGTGGTGTTGGGTCTGTTGTTCCTGGCCATGTTCCGTAGCGTTGCTAAAAAGGCGACCAGCGGTGTTCCAGGGAAATTCCAGACGGCTATCGAGTTAGTCATCGGCTTCGTTCATGGCAGCGTCAAAGACATGTATCACGGTAAGAGCAAGCTGATTGCTCCGCTGGCGCTGACTGTCTTCGTCTGGGTCTTCCTGATGAACCTGATGGACCTTCTGCCTATCGACCTGCTGCCGTACATCGGTGAGCATGTTCTCGGCCTGCCGGCACTGCGTGTGGTTCCGTCTGCTGACGTGAACATCACCCTGTCCATGGCGCTGGGCGTATTCATCCTGATTCTTTTCTACAGCATCAAAATGAAAGGCGTAAGCGGCTTTGTGAAAGAGCTTACCTTGCAGCCGTTCAACCACTGGGCGTTCATTCCGGTCAACCTGATCCTGGAAGGCGTAAGCCTGCTGTCCAAACCGGTTTCACTCGGTCTGCGACTGTTCGGTAACATGTATGCGGGTGAGCTGATTTTCATTCTGATCGCGGGTCTTCTGCCGTGGTGGTCACAGTGGATTCTGAATGTGCCATGGGCCATTTTCCACATCCTGATCATTACGCTGCAAGCCTTTATCTTCATGGTTCTGACGATCGTCTATCTGTCGATGGCGTCTGAAGAGCACTGATTTTTTAACCACCACTACTACGTTTTTATTGAAACAAACTGGAGACTGTCATGGAAAACCTGAATATGGATCTGCTGTACATGGCTGCCGCTGTGATGATGGGTCTGGCGGCTATCGGTGCTGCGATCGGTATCGGCATCCTCGGGGGCAAATTCCTGGAAGGCGCTGCGCGTCAACCGGATCTGATTCCTCTGCTGCGTACTCAGTTCTTTATCGTTATGGGTCTGGTGGATGCAATCCCGATGATCGCTGTAGGTCTGGGTCTGTACGTGATGTTTGCTGTCGCGTAACTCGTTTTTAAAAACCCAAGCCACAGAAATTAAAGAGGTATTGTGCTGTGAACATGAACGCAACAATCCTCGGCCAGGCCATCGCGTTTATTCTCTTTGTCTGGTTCTGCATGAAGTATGTATGGCCGCCTTTAATGGCAGCCATCGAGAAACGTCAGAAAGAAATTGCTGACGGTCTGGCTTCCGCAGAGCGCGCTAAGAAAGATTTGGACCTTGCACAGGCCAACGCGACAGACCAGCTGAAAAAAGCGAAAGGTGAAGCTCAGGTAATCATTGAACAGGCTAACAAACGCCGTGCTCAGATCCTGGACGAAGCCAAAGCTGAAGCAGAACAGGAACGTACCAAGATCGTTGCACAAGCTCAGGCTGAAATTGATGCTGAGCGTAAACGTGCTCGTGAAGAACTGCGTAAGCAGGTTGCGATTCTGGCTGTTGCTGGCGCCGAGAAGATCATCGAACGTTCCGTGGATGAAGCTGCTAATAGCGACATCGTGGACAAACTTGTCGCTGAACTGTAAGGAGGGAGGGGCTGATGTCTGAATTTGTTACGGTAGCTCGCCCCTACGCCAAAGCAGCTTTTGACTTTGCTGTCGAACACCAAAATGTCGATCGCTGGCAGGATATGCTGGCGTTTGCCGCTGAGGTAACGAAAAACGAGCAAGTGGCTGAGATGCTTTCCGGTGCGTTAGCACCCGAAACCCTTGCTGCATCGTTTATCGCCATTTGTGGTGAGCAACTGGATGACAACGGCCAGAACCTGATTAAGGTCATGGCTGAAAATGGTCGTCTGCGAGTGCTCCCTGATGTTCTCGAGCAGTTCCAGCACTTACGTGCCCTCAGTGAAGCTACCGCCGAAGTTGAAGTAACCTCTGCGAATGAACTGAGTGAAGAACAGCTTGCGAAGATCTCCGCCGCGATGGAAAAACGTCTGTCACGCAAAGTTAAGCTGAATTGCAAAATCGATAAGTCTGTAATGGCAGGCGTAATCATCCGAGCGGGTGATATGGTCATTGATGGCAGCGTACGCGGCCGTCTTGAACGCCTTGCAGACGTCTTGCAGTCTTAAGGGGACTGGAGCATGCAACTGAATTCCACCGAAATCAGCGAACTGATCAAGCAGCGCATTGCTCAGTTCAGTGTTGTGAGCGAAGCTCATAACGAAGGTACTATTGTTTCTGTAAGTGACGGTGTTATCCGCATCCACGGCCTGGCCGATTGTATGCAGGGTGAGATGATTTCCCTGCCGGGTAACCGTTACGCTATCGCACTGAACCTGGAGCGCGACTCCGTAGGTGCTGTAGTGATGGGTCCGTACGCTGACCTTGCCGAAGGCATGAAAGTCAAATGTACTGGTCGTATTCTGGAAGTTCCAGTCGGCCGTGGCCTGCTGGGTCGCGTGGTGAACACCCTGGGTGCACCAATCGACGGTAAAGGCCCGGTTGATAACGATGGCTTCTCGCCAATCGAAGTTATCGCACCTGGCGTTATCGAACGTCAGTCCGTTGATCAGCCAGTTCAGACGGGTTATAAATCCGTTGATGCCATGATCCCAATCGGTCGTGGTCAGCGTGAACTGATCATCGGTGACCGTCAGACCGGTAAAACCGCGATGGCAATCGATGCGATCATCAACCAGCGCGATTCCGGCATCAAATGTGTGTACGTGGCTATCGGCCAGAAAGCGTCCACCATTTCTAACGTGGTTCGTAAACTGGAAGAGCATGGCGCGCTGTCAAACACCATCGTGGTGGTTGCAACCGCTTCTGAATCTGCTGCACTGCAATACCTGGCACCATATGCCGGTTGTGCAATGGGCGAATACTTCCGTGACCGCGGTGAAGATGCACTGATCGTGTACGATGACCTGTCTAAACAGGCTGTTGCTTACCGTCAGGTTTCCCTGCTGCTCCGTCGTCCACCAGGACGTGAAGCCTTCCCGGGCGACGTATTTTACCTCCACTCCCGTCTGCTGGAGCGCGCATCCCGCGTTAACGCTGAGTACGTTGAGAAGTTCACCAATGGTGAAGTTAAAGGTAAAACCGGCTCCCTGACTGCACTGCCGATTATCGAAACTCAGGCGGGTGACGTTTCTGCGTTCGTTCCGACCAACGTAATTTCCATTACCGATGGTCAGATCTTCCTCGAAACCAACCTGTTCAACTCCGGTATTCGTCCTGCGGTTAACCCAGGGATCTCCGTATCCCGTGTGGGTGGTGCTGCTCAGACTAAGATCATCAAGAAACTGTCCGGTGGTATCCGTACCGCTCTGGCACAGTATCGTGAACTGGCTGCGTTCTCTCAGTTCGCTTCCGATCTGGATGAAGCGACCCGTAAGCAGTTAAGCCATGGTCAGAAAGTGACCGAGCTGCTGAAACAGAAACAGTATGCCCCAATGTCTGTTGCACAACAGGGCCTGGTGCTGTTCGCGGCTGAACGCGGTTACCTCGAAGATGTGGAACTGGCGAAAATCGGTAGCTTTGAAGCCGCACTGCTGGCTTACGTTGACCGTGATCACGCTCCGCTGATGCAAGAGATTAACCAGTCCGGTGGCTATAACGACGAAATCGAAGGCAAGCTGAAAGCTATCCTCGATTCCTTCAAAGCAACCCAGTCCTGGTAACGTCCGGCGGCTTGTCTTAGGACAGGCCGCAAGGCATTGAGGAGAAGCTCATGGCCGGCGCAAAAGAGATACGTAGTAAGATCGCAAGCGTCCAGAACACGCAAAAGATCACTAAAGCGATGGAAATGGTCGCCGCTTCCAAAATGCGTAAATCGCAGGAGCGCATGGCGGCCAGCCGTCCTTATGCAGATACCATGCGCAAAGTGATTGGTCACCTTGCGAACGGTAATCTGGAATATAAGCATCCTTACCTGGAAGAACGCGACGTTAAACGCGTGGGCTACCTGGTGGTGTCTACCGACCGTGGTCTGTGCGGTGGCTTGAACATTAACCTGTTCAAAAAGCTGCTGGCTGAAATGAAAGTCTGGTCCGACAAAGGCGTTCAGAGCGATATCGCGATGATCGGCTCCAAGGGCGTTTCTTTCTTTAATTCAGTAGGTGGCAACATTGTCGCTCAGGTGACCGGCATGGGTGATAACCCGTCCCTGTCCGAACTGATCGGCCCGGTAAAAGTGATGTTGCAGGCCTACGATGAAGGCCGTCTGGACAGACTGTACGTTGTCAGCAACAAATTTATTAATACCATGTCTCAGGTTCCGACCCTCACTCAGCTGCTGCCATTGCCGGCATCAGAAGATGAAGAGTTAAAACATAAAGCCTGGGATTACCTGTATGAACCCGATCCGAAACCGCTGCTGGATACCCTGCTGCGTCGTTACGTTGAATCTCAGGTTTATCAGGGCGTGGTAGAAAACCTGGCCAGCGAGCAGGCCGCACGTATGGTGGCGATGAAAGCCGCGACCGACAATGGCGGCAGCCTGATTAAAGAGCTGCAGTTGGTATACAACAAAGCTCGTCAGGCCAGCATTACTCAGGAACTCACCGAAATCGTCGGTGGTGCATCCGCGGTATAACCAGGTTAATTCGTAGAGGATTCAAGATGGCTACTGGAAAAATTGTCCAGGTAATCGGCGCCGTGGTTGACGTCGAATTCCCTCAGGATGCCGTACCGCGCGTGTACGATGCTCTTGAGGTTCAGAATGGTAATGAGAGCCTGGTGCTGGAAGTTCAGCAGCAGCTCGGTGGTGGTATCGTGCGTACCATCGCCATGGGTTCTTCTGACGGTCTGCGTCGTGGTCTGGAAGTTAAAGACCTTGAGCACCCGATCGAAGTCCCGGTTGGTAAAGCAACGCTGGGTCGTATCATGAACGTGCTCGGTCAGCCGATCGACATGAAAGGCGACATCGGCGAAGAAGAGCGTTGGGCGATTCACCGCGAAGCGCCTTCCTACGAAGAGCTGTCAAGCTCTCAGGAACTGCTGGAAACCGGTATCAAAGTAATGGACCTGATCTGCCCGTTTGCAAAAGGCGGTAAAGTCGGTCTGTTCGGTGGTGCGGGTGTAGGTAAAACCGTAAACATGATGGAGCTGATCCGTAACATCGCGATCGAGCACTCCGGTTACTCCGTGTTTGCAGGTGTGGGTGAGCGTACTCGTGAGGGTAACGACTTCTACCACGAAATGACCGACTCCAACGTTCTGGATAAAGTATCCCTGGTTTACGGCCAGATGAACGAGCCACCAGGAAACCGTCTGCGTGTGGCACTGACCGGCCTGACTATGGCTGAGAAGTTCCGTGACGAAGGTCGTGACGTACTGCTGTTCGTTGATAACATCTACCGTTACACCCTGGCCGGTACTGAAGTATCTGCACTGCTGGGCCGTATGCCATCAGCGGTAGGTTATCAGCCGACTCTGGCGGAAGAGATGGGCGTTCTGCAGGAACGTATCACTTCTACCAAAACCGGTTCTATCACCTCCGTACAGGCGGTATACGTACCTGCGGATGACTTGACTGACCCATCTCCAGCCACCACCTTTGCTCACTTAGATGCAACCGTGGTACTGAGCCGTCAGATCGCGTCTCTGGGTATCTACCCGGCCGTTGACCCGCTGGACTCCACCAGCCGTCAGCTGGATCCACTGGTTGTTGGTCAGGAACACTACGACACCGCGCGTGGCGTTCAGTCCATCCTGCAGCGTTACCAGGAACTGAAAGACATCATCGCGATCCTGGGTATGGACGAACTGTCTGAAGAAGACAAACTGGTGGTAGCACGTGCGCGTAAGATTCAGCGCTTCCTGTCCCAGCCGTTCTTCGTTGCAGAAGTCTTTACCGGTTCTCCGGGTAAATTCGTATCGCTGAAAGATACCATCCGTGGCTTTAAAGGCATCATGGAAGGCGAATACGATCACCTGCCAGAGCAGGCGTTCTATATGGTTGGCACCATCGATGAAGCTGTCGAGAAAGCCAAAAAACTTTAACGCCTTTATCGGAGGGTGATATGGCAATGACTTACCACCTGGACGTCGTCAGCGCAGAGCAACAAATGTTCTCTGGTCTGGTCGAGAAAATCCAGGTAACGGGCAGTGAAGGTGAACTGGGTATTTTCCCAGGGCACGCACCGCTGCTCACCGCCATTAAGCCTGGTATGATCCGCATCGTAAAACAGTTCGGTCATGAAGAGTTTATCTATCTGTCCGGCGGCATTCTTGAAGTGCAGCCTGGTAGTGTGACCGTTCTTGCTGATACCGCTATTCGTGGACAGGATCTCGACGAAGCACGAGCTCTGGAAGCGAAGCGTAAAGCAGAAGAGCACATTAAGAGCTCTCATGGCGACGTGGATTACGCACAGGCCTCAGCTGAGCTGGCTAAAGCGATCGCAAAACTGCGCGTTATCGAGTTGACCAAAAAAGCGATGTAACACCGGCTTGAAAAACACAAAAGCCAGTCTGGTTTTCAGACTGGCTTTTTTTATGGCTGCGTTTCAGATTTTAAGGAACTGAAAAGGTGTTTTAATATTTTGTGATTTTCGTCACAAAAATATTGATCGGTTAAATGTTGAGGAGTAGACTTCTTTTTGTGATGTGTGTCACATAATTAAATCCAACAACAGGGGATACCCACATGAAACTGATCAATAAAGTCATCGCTCTCTTCAGCAACATGAACGTCTCTTTCGGTACGTTCAACCTGTAATCTGCTGTATGCCGAGTGGCGCCACGCTTACCGTGTGATAAGCGAAGCGCCATCTGGCAGCACTTCCCCGCCGTTATTCACGCTCTTCCCGTCTGCGATAAAATAGTTCGTCCCATCAATATTCCCGATCACCGCATCGTCATAGCGACCAGGCTGCGTGCGCACGGATTTGTTGGCGCTGAAAATGCCTTGTGTTGAAGCATCCCCATACGGGCTCGGACGGAAGATAAAGTTAAAGCGCTGATTGTCCACCGCCACATTGTTGGTCACCACCAGCTTGCCGGGATTGAAGTTGTCGGTAAAACCATCCAGCTGATTCCCTTCCGCCTTGCTGTTTCGCACCTCATGCGCCACCGGCTGCCCTTCTCCGCCGAGTTTAAATCCGTTGCTGGTGTTGTTGCGGGCGATTGAATTCTCGATCACCACAACCCCGTTCGCACCGTCCTCGATCTTATTGAACAGGTCGAAACCGTCGTCGATGTTGTCGTGGGAATAGCAGTTCTCCAGACGATTGCCCTCACCCACGCGCATCTTCACGGCAAAACCATCGGCGTTGATTTTGCCGGGATCGACATTGGCGTAAGACTCAGAATGTATTACCCGGTTATGGCTTGCCCATAGTGCCCGGCCCACGTTGTCCGGGGACGATATCTGAATGCCCGTATCGTCGTTTCGGTAGGCGGTCACATTCTCAATCAGGTTGTGGCTGCCCTGAATGCGCAGGCTTTTGTCGGTAATGTCGATGCCCTTGATGTGCCAGTAGCTGGCATCCACCAGCAGACCATGAATCACGGCCTTGCCGTCTGCCTGCAATGTTTTGCTTAGATCGGCATTGCCGCTGGCAGCCAGTGGGATCTCGCTGCGCGGATACTCTCCGGCTTTGAGGATAATCGTTCCGCCAGGTGCGAGCAGATCAATTGCGGAGGCTAAATCCAGCGGCGAGGCGAGCGTACCTTTCCCGTCGGCTTTGCCGTCAGGGGCGGCGTGCAGCGTCGTAGCCGTAAATCCATCCACCTTTTCAACGCTAAATGGCTGATGAATGGTTTCGCCGCTGGCGGGCGTAAAGCTCAGGCTGAAGGCGTTATTTTCCGTCAGAGTCGCTGGCAGGCCGTACATCTCTCCGGCTTTCACCGCTTTATCGTTACCGATCACCACTTCGTTCTGACGCACACTGAAAACACCGTCATGGTTCGCACGCGCCTGAACGAGGTACTTATCCGATGTACTTTTCCCTGAGGATGCCAGCTGCACCACCGTCGGGAGTGCTTTGGCCTGCCAGGGTTTTGAAGATATGGTTTCTGCGGCGGAGGTGGTCAGTGAGGCGTTCGATACGGTGATTTTGGCGTTACGCGAGGCGAAAAAGCCGACGTAATAGCGATCTTTATTTTGCACAGCGATCAGGTCCGCACGCGGTACGCTTTGGCTCACCCACGCGTCACTCCCGACGGGCGACCAGGCGGTGATAAAGCCGTCGTTAGTCCGCTGCAGTTTCAGACGGAATTCCGGCGTCTGGCTCAGGTCGATCTCTTCTTTATAGCTCTGCTTTTTGATCGCTGCGCCCGCGTTACCCCAGGGCTGGGAAATCCCTTCGCGGGTGATGGCCTGCATTTTGACCCGCTGGTGGTCCTTTTTATCCTGGGTCATGATTGCATTCATCACCAGGTTTGAGGCGGCCGGAAATTCTTCATAGCCCTCTTTCAGCGGCTGCTGGCGTGGCACGCCAATCACGTCCCGCACCAGCAGCCCTGCGCCCTCCTGCGCGGCAGGTTTTGCGCCATTCTCCGGGCCAAACTGCTCAACTTTAACGGTGGCCAGCAATTCGAAATTCTCACGAGTCGGCAGCTCGGTATAGAAAAAGGTTAACCCGTCGTGTGAGTTGGCGATCTTGCCGCCCCGGCTTTCAATGGTGATGGGTTTTGAGAGATCGGCGGTGTCCTGCGGCGTCAGTTTTTTGCCGTCGATGGTCACGTCGTTGACGCCGATTTTTTCCGGCAACACGTTAGAGGAAAAATTCAGATCGGTAGACTGCCCAAAGGCAATCGCTTTCCAGACGTGCTGCCCGGCAGCCGAGACAGCAAAGGAGCTACACATCATTAGGGCCAGAGGTATTTTATAGTTCATCTTATTCTCCTGATTGATAAGTGAGCGCCATTATCATCAAGATGAAACAGTGTTTCTTTTTTAAGTGTCACAATATTGAATAATTAAAACGCTGTTTTGCTTTAAGCGGATCTTTATTCTTGAGGCGAAAAAATCGCTAACCTGTTGTGAACCCTTGCGACTTGCCTTAAGAAAGCTATTTTCCAGAGAAAAAGTGATTTACTCTGACCGCAAAACTATCCTCAAATAGCGAATATCGCCGGATGTTGAACGTTTTACGAGCGGTCCATTTTATGACGCAAAATATGTAGAATTTTCAACGTCAAAGGGTTTTACTTCTCACTCAAATTACAGTCAGGACGCGTATGTTGAACAATACGATGAGCGTGGTCATCCTTGCCGCTGGCAAAGGCACCCGCATGTATTCCGATCTTCCTAAGGTGCTTCACACACTGGCAGGAAAGCCAATGGTGCAGCATGTCATTGATGCCGCAGGGGAACTTGGCGCAAGCAAGGTCCATCTGGTGTATGGCCACGGCGGCGATCTGCTCAAGCAAACGCTGCGCGATGACAAACTCAACTGGGTCCTTCAGGCAGAACAGCTGGGAACGGGCCATGCGATGCAGCAGGCCGCGCCGTTCTTTGCGGATGACGAAGACATTCTGATGCTCTACGGCGATGTCCCGCTGATCGCAGTAGAAACCCTGACGCGCCTGCGTGAAGCCAAACCGCAGGGCGGCATCGGTTTATTGACTGTTAAACTCGACGATCCGACAGGCTATGGCCGCATCACCCGTGAAAACGGCAAAGTGACCGGCATCGTTGAGCACAAAGATGCGACTGACGAACAGCGTCAGATTCAGGAAATCAATACCGGTATCCTGATCGCCAACGGCGCGGACATGAAACGCTGGCTGGCAAAACTGAACAACAATAATGCCCAGGGTGAATACTACATCACCGATATCATTGCTCTGGCGCACCACGAAGGAAATGAGATCGTGGCGGTTCATCCCGATCGCCTGAGCGAAGTGGAAGGCGTGAACAATCGTCTGCAGCTCTCTCGTCTTGAGCGCGTTTACCAGTCCGAGCAGGCGGAAAAACTGCTGCTGGCGGGCGTGATGCTGCGCGATCCGGCGCGTTTTGATCTGCGCGGGGCGCTGAATCATGGGCGCGATGTGGAAATCGACACTAACGTTATTATTGAAGGTCAGGTCACGCTTGGGAATCGCGTCAAAATCGGTACCGGGTGTGTGATTAAAAACAGCGTGATTGGCGATGACTGCGAAATCAGTCCGTACAGCGTGGTGGAAGATTCACATCTGGAAGCGGCCTGCACCATCGGCCCGTTCGCGCGTCTGCGTCCTGGCGCCGAGCTGCTGGAAGGTGCGCACGTGGGCAACTTCGTTGAGATGAAAAAAGCGCGTCTCGGCAAGGGCTCGAAAGCGGGTCATCTGAGCTATCTGGGCGACGCGGAAATTGGCGACAACGTGAACATCGGTGCGGGTACGATCACCTGTAACTACGATGGCGCGAACAAGTTTAAAACCATTATCGGTGATGATGTGTTTGTCGGCTCCGACACGCAGCTGGTGGCGCCGGTCACCGTCGGTAAGGGTGTGACCATCGCCGCCGGAACGACCGTGACGCGCGATGTGGCGGATAATGAGCTGGTGCTCAGCCGCGTACCGCAGGTGCATAAGCAAGGCTGGCAGCGTCCGGTGAAGAAGAAGTAACAACCAGGCGGGTGGCGCTTCGCTTACCCGCCCTACCATTTTGTCTGTCGGCATCGCCGATGGATGTGGGATGAGGGGATAACATAATCCTCCGCCCAAAGGCAGTACCTAAAAATATAACCCCACTCTCTACAAGGCTCGGGGCGCCCTAAAAGGGCAATACAGGTCAGCGACAACGCATGGCATTACGCCATTATCAGGAAATCTAACTATGTGTGGAATTGTTGGCGCAGTTGCGCAGCGTGATATTGCTGAAATCCTTCTCGAAGGTTTACGTCGTCTGGAATACCGTGGCTATGACTCTGCCGGTCTGGCAGTAGTGGATGCAGAAGGTCATATGACCCGTCTGCGCCGTCTCGGTAAAGTGCAAATGCTGGCGCAAGCCGCGGAAGAAACTCCGCTGCACGGCGGAACCGGTATCGCACACACCCGCTGGGCAACCCACGGCGAACCGTCTGAAGGCAACGCCCACCCGCATGTGTCTGAACACATTGTGGTGGTGCATAACGGCATTATCGAAAACCACGAACCGCTGCGCGAAGAGTTGAAAGCGCGTGGCTACACCTTTGTCTCTGAAACTGACACCGAAGTTATCGCTCACCTGGTTCACTGGGAGCTGGAGCAGGGCGGTACGCTGCGCGAAGCGGTGCTGCGCGCCATTCCTCAGCTACGCGGCGCGTACGGTACAGTGATCATGGATTCTCGCGATCCGAGCACTCTGCTGGCGGCACGTTCCGGTAGCCCGATGGTCATCGGTATGGGGATGGGCGAGAACTTCATCGCTTCCGATCAGCTGGCACTCCTGCCGGTCACCCGTCGTTTTATCTTCCTCGAAGAGGGCGATATCGCGGAAGTGACCCGTCGCAGCGTGACGGTCTTTGATAAATCCGGCGCGCAGGTGAAGCGTCAGGAGATCGAATCGAATCTGCAGTACGATGCGGGCGACAAAGGCGCGTACCGTCACTACATGCAGAAAGAGATCTACGAGCAGCCGAACGCCATCAAGAACACCCTGACCGGGCGCATCAGCCACGGCGAGGTGGATCTGAGCGAGCTGGGCGCGAACGCCAACGAGATGCTGGCGAAGGTCGAGCATATCCAGATTGTGGCCTGCGGCACCTCTTACAACTCAGGTATGGTTTCGCGCTACTGGTTTGAAGCCCTGGCGGGCGTGCCGTGCGATGTCGAAATCGCCTCGGAATTCCGCTACCGCAAATCTGCCGTGCGCCGTAACAGCCTGATGATCACCCTTTCCCAGTCCGGTGAAACGGCGGATACCCTGGCGGCCCTGCGTCTGTCGAAAGAGCTGGGCTATCTCGGTTCTCTGGCGATCTGTAACGTCCCTGGCTCGTCGCTAGTGCGTGAATCCGATCTGGCGCTGATGACCAAAGCGGGCACTGAAATCGGCGTGGCATCGACCAAAGCCTTCACCACTCAGCTGACCGTGCTGTTGATGCTGGTGGCGAAACTGGCGCGTCTGAAAGGCCAGGATGCGTCCATTGAGCAGGATATCGTTCACGGGCTGCAGGCGCTGCCGAGCCGTATCGAGCAGATGCTCTCCCAGGACAAGCGCATCGAAGCGCTGGCAGAAGATTTCTCTGACAAACACCACGCCCTGTTCCTTGGCCGTGGCGATCAGTACCCAATCGCGCTGGAAGGCGCACTGAAGCTGAAAGAGATCTCTTACATCCATGCGGAAGCCTACGCCGCAGGCGAGCTGAAACACGGCCCGCTGGCGCTGATTGACGCGGATATGCCGGTGATCGTGGTTGCCCCGAACAACGAACTGCTGGAAAAACTGAAATCGAATATCGAAGAAGTGCGCGCCCGTGGCGGCCAGCTGTACGTCTTCGCCGATCAGGATGCCGGGTTTGTCAGCAACGACAACATGCACATTATCGAGATGCCGCATGTTGAAGAGGTGATTGCCCCGATCTTCTACACCGTTCCGCTGCAGCTGCTGGCGTATCACGTCGCGCTGATCAAAGGCACCGACGTCGACCAGCCGCGTAACCTGGCGAAGTCCGTCACCGTAGAATAATCCCTTCAGGCTCCACCTTCGGGTGGAGCTTTTTTTATCCCTTCCCGACGTTTTTATTTATGACAATCTGTCATCTTCAGCTACTTTTTTCAGTGTCACAGAAAGAAAATTTTTCTGAAATCGCACTGTCATATAAGCGGCTAACACGATGATTATTAATGCTAATTTTGCAGATTCTTAAGTGAAACTTTCAGTGTCATAAAACTGTCATAATTCGTACATTTATCTGTCACCTGTTTGTCCTATTTTGCTCATCGTAGCCACTCAAACAATGATTTACGAAATCTTGCAGGAGACATTATGAAAGTTATGCGTACCACTGTCGCAACTGTTGTCGCCGCGACCTTATCTCTGAGCGCTTTCTCTGTATTCGCAGAAGCAAGCCTGACTGGTGCTGGTGCAACATTCCCTGCGCCGGTGTATGCCAAATGGGCTGATACTTACCAGAAAGAAACCGGTAACAAGGTTAACTATCAGGGTATCGGCTCCTCCGGTGGCGTGAAACAGATTACCGCGAACACCGTCGATTTCGGCGCATCAGACGCTCCGCTGTCTGATGACAAACTGGCGCAGGAAGGTCTGTTCCAGTTCCCGACCGTTATCGGTGGTGTTGTGCTGGCCGTGAATATCCCTGGCCTGAAATCTGGCGAACTGGTGCTGGATGGCAAAACCCTGGGTGATATCTATCTCGGCAAAATCAAAAAATGGGATGACGAAGCCATCACCAAACTGAACCCGGGCATCAAACTGCCTTCGCAGAACATCGCAGTGGTTCGTCGCGCTGACGGTTCCGGTACCTCCTTCGTCTTCACCAGCTACCTGGCGAAAGTGAACGAAGAGTGGAAATCCAAAATCGGTTCTGGCTCTACCGTTAACTGGCCGACCGGTCTGGGCGGTAAAGGTAACGACGGTATCGCCGCGTTCGTCCAGCGTCTGCCTGGCTCAATCGGCTACGTAGAGTACGCTTATGCTAAGCAGAACAACCTGGCTTACACCAAACTGATCTCTGCCGATGGCAAACCGGTTAGCCCGACTGAAGAGAACTTTGCGAACGCTGCCAAAGGCGCAGACTGGAGCAAATCCTTCGCTCAGGACCTGACCAACCAGAAAGGTGACGAGGCGTGGCCAATTACTTCCACCACCTTCATCCTGGTCCACAAAGATCAGAAGAAACCTGATCAGGGCGCAGAAGTGCTGAAGTTCTTCGACTGGGCGTACAAAAACGGCGGCAAACAGGCTAATGACCTGGATTACGCCAGCCTGCCAGACAGCGTGGTTGAGCAGATTCGTGCTGCATGGAAAACCAACGTGAAAGACAGCAGCGGTAAAGCATTGTACTGATTTAGAATTCTGACGAAAATGGCGGGTGGCGCAAGCTTACCCGCCCTACGGTTCTGACTGTAGGCCTGATAAGCGTTAGCGCCATCCGGCAATTCGTGAAACGTATTTAACAGAAGAGTGATTTATGGCTGCAACCAAGCCTGCTTTTAGCCCTCCGGGGAAACATGGTGACAAGATTTTCAGCGCGCTGGTCAGACTGGCTGCGCTGATTGTGCTATTGCTGCTGGGCGGCATTATCGTGTCACTGATTTTCTCCTCCTGGCCGAGCATCCAGAAATTCGGTTTTGCCTTCCTGTGGACCAAAGAGTGGGACGCGCCAAACGATATCTACGGTGCGCTGGTGCCGATCTACGGCACGCTGATGACCTCGTTCATCGCCCTGCTGATTGCGGTTCCTGTGAGCTTTGGTATTGCCCTGTTCCTGACGGAGCTGGCGCCAGGCTGGCTGCGACGCCCGCTGGGTATCGCGATTGAACTGCTGGCGGCGATCCCGAGTATCGTTTACGGCATGTGGGGCCTGTTTATCTTTGCGCCGCTGTTCGCGAAGTACTTCCAGGAGCCGGTGGGGAATATCCTCTCCAACATTCCGTTTGTCGGTGCGCTGTTCTCCGGTCCGGCCTTCGGGATTGGTATCCTGGCCGCAGGCGTGATCCTCGCCATCATGATTATTCCGTACATTGCGGCGGTCATGCGCGATGTCTTCGAACAAACCCCGGTGATGATGAAAGAGTCGGCCTACGGCATCGGCTGCACCACCTGGGAAGTTATCTGGCGTATCGTTCTGCCGTTCACCAAAAACGGTGTCATCGGCGGCATTATGCTGGGCTTAGGTCGTGCGCTGGGTGAGACCATGGCCGTGACCTTTATCATCGGCAACACCTACCAGCTCGACAGCATATCGCTGTACATGCCGGGCAACAGTATCACCTCAGCGCTGGCGAATGAGTTCGCCGAAGCTGAATCCGGGCTGCACGTGGCGGCACTGATGGAGCTGGGTCTGATTCTGTTTGTGATCACCTTCATTGTTCTGGCGATCTCTAAGTTTATGATCATGCGCCTCGCAAAAAGTGAGGGGGCACGCTAATGACAACTCTCGAAATGCAATCCACCGCGGAACTGGCTGAATCCCGCCGCAAAATGCAGGCGCGTCGCCGCATGAAAAACCGTCTGGCGCTGACGCTGTCGATGGCGACCATGGCGTTCGGTCTGTTCTGGCTGGTGTGGATCCTGTTTTCTACCGTGACGCGCGGTATTGACGGTATGTCCCTTGCGCTGTTCACCGAAATGACCCCACCGCCGAATACCGCTGGTGGCGGGTTAGCGAACGCCCTGGCGGGCAGCGGACTGCTGATCCTGTGGGCGACCGCCGTAGGTACACCGCTCGGCATCATGGCGGGGATTTATCTGGCGGAATATGGCCGTAAATCCTGGGTCGCAGAAGTGATTCGTTTCATCAACGACATTCTGCTCTCCGCGCCTTCTATCGTTGTCGGTCTGTTCGTCTACACCATCGTGGTGGCGCAGATGGAGCACTTTTCCGGCTGGGCGGGCGTGATTGCGCTGGCGCTGCTGCAGGTGCCTATCGTGATTCGTACCACCGAGAACATGCTGAAACTGGTCCCGGACAGCCTGCGTGAAGCGGCTTACGCACTCGGCACACCGAAATGGAAGATGATTTCGGCGATCACCCTGAAAGCGTCGGTCTCGGGGATCATGACCGGTATCCTGCTGGCGATTGCCCGTATCGCGGGTGAAACCGCGCCGCTGCTGTTCACCGCGCTCTCCAACCAGTTCTGGAGCACGGACATGATGCAGCCGATCGCCAACCTGCCGGTCACCATCTTTAAATTTGCGATGAGCCCGTTCGCGGAGTGGCAGCAGCTGGCCTGGGCCGGGGTGCTGATTATTACCCTTTGCGTACTGTTGCTGAACATTCTGGCGCGCGTCATTTTCGCGAAGCAGAAACACGGTTAATTTTGACGGCGCGGCACAACGCGGCGCCGAATGAGGAAATGAGTCAATGAGTATGGTTGATACTGCACCGGGTAAGATTAAGGTTCGTGATTTGAACTTCTACTACGGTAAATTCCATGCCCTGAAAAACATCAACCTGGATATCGCCAAGAACCAGGTCACGGCATTTATCGGCCCATCAGGCTGTGGCAAGTCCACCCTGCTGCGTACCTTTAACAAGATGTTTGAGCTGTACCCTGATCAGCGCGCGGAAGGCGAAATTCTGCTGGATGGCGACAACATTCTGACCAACACCCAGGATATCGCCCTGCTGCGTGCCAAAGTGGGGATGGTGTTCCAGAAACCGACGCCGTTCCCGATGTCGATCTACGACAACATCGCCTTTGGCGTGCGTCTCTTCGAAAAGCTCTCGCGTGCTGATATGGACGAGCGCGTGCAGTGGGCTTTGACCAAGGCCGCATTATGGAACGAAACCAAAGATAAACTGCACCAGAGCGGATACTCTCTCTCCGGTGGTCAGCAGCAGCGTCTGTGCATTGCGCGCGGTATCGCCATTCGCCCGGAAGTGCTGCTGCTGGATGAGCCGTGCTCGGCCCTCGACCCGATCTCCACCGGTCGTATCGAAGAGCTGATCACCGAGCTGAAACAGGATTACACCGTGGTGATCGTGACCCACAACATGCAGCAGGCTGCGCGTTGTTCCGACCATACGGCGTTTATGTACCTGGGCGAGTTGATTGAGTTTAGTGACACAGATGCTCTGTTCACCAGGCCCGCGAAGAAACAAACCGAAGATTATATTACTGGCCGCTACGGTTGATTTGGAGTGAATCATGGACAACCTCAATCTTAACAAACACATTTCCGGCCAGTTCAACGCAGAGCTGGAAAGTATCCGCACCCAGGTGATGACGATGGGCGGCATGGTCGAGCAGCAGCTGTCTGATGCGATCACCGCCATGCATAACCAGGACAGCGAGCTGGCGAAGCGCGTTGTCGAAGGCGACAAAAACGTCAACATGATGGAAGTGGCAATCGACGAAGCCTGCGTGCGCATCATCGCGAAACGTCAACCGACGGCCAGCGACCTGCGTCTGGTGATGGCGATCATCAAAACCATCGCCGAGCTGGAACGTATTGGCGACGTGGCGGATAAAATCTGCCGCACCGCGCTGGAGAAGTTCTCCCACCAGCACCAGCCGCTGCTGGTGAGCCTGGAATCCCTGGGCCGTCATACGGTGCAGATGCTGCATGACGTGCTGGATGCGTTCGCGCGCATGGATCTTGATGAAGCGGTACGTATTTACCGTGAAGATAAAAAGGTCGACCAGGAATATGAGGGCATCGTGCGTCAGCTGATGACCTACATGATGGAAGATCCGCGCACCATTCCAAGCGTACTCACCGCGCTGTTCTGCGCGCGCTCTATCGAGCGTATCGGCGACCGCTGCCAGAACATTTGTGAATACATCTTCTACTTCGTGAAAGGACAGGATTTCCGTCACGTAGGCGGGGATGAGCTGGACAAGCTGCTGGCGGGGAAAGACCCGAAAGAGTGATCGGTTCAGGCAGGTTTTGTAGGCCGGATAAGCGCAAGCGCCATCCGGCTTTTTTCATTAACGCGTAATATCCCACCCGCGCGCCTTCCACAGCTCCGGCAACTGCGCCAGATCGGTAAAGGTCGTCACTTTCGGATGGCTTATCGGCTGGTTATGCGGATCGGCGCAGAAGTAAAACACCTCCATCCCCGCATCAATCCCTGACTGCGCGCCGGCGCTGGAATCATCCACCAGAATGCAGTTTTCCACGTTCACGTTCATCGCTTTCGCGGCGTGGAACATCAGGGCCGGATCCGGCTTCCAGCGCTGGATATCGTAGCCGCTGAACAGTTTTTCCGGGAAATGGTGCAACATGTCCAGCTTGCCGAGGGAGTGCTGCATTTTGCTGACCGGGCCGTTGGAGACCACGCACATTGGCACCGTCATTGAATCGAGCAGCGCATTCGCTCCGGCGATCACTTCCAGCTCCGAGTCGAAAAGGCGTGCGACCTCGGCGCGGTAAACTGGTTCTAAGTCGGCTTTCGCCAGACTGACGCCGTGCTCAGCGTTGATAATGTCGATGATCTCGTACAGTTTGACGCCTTTGAAGCGTTTAAACGTCTCTTCGAGATCGAGCGTAATGCCAAATTCCTGGAACATGCTGACATACGCGCGGGAACAAATGACCTCACTGTCGACCAGCGTACCGTCGCAGTCGAAAAATACCGCTTCAATTCCGGACATGCCTTTCCCTTTTAACAAGTTTAACGTTTACGTAATGCAGTTTTGCGAGACGCAATCGTTGCCGTATAAGCAAAATCAATGAAAAAAAGTATCTCGCAAACGCGCCTATTGTCGCATTTTGGTATAGGATAGCGACGGATTTTTCCCTCCTTGTTCGGAAACTGATGATGAGCCAACAACACACTACCCAGACGTCTGGTCAGGGTCTGCTTGAGCGCGTGTTTAAACTGCGCGAGCACGGCACAACGGCACGCACCGAAGTGATCGCCGGTTTTACCACCTTCCTGACGATGGTTTATATCGTTTTTGTTAACCCTCAAATTCTGGGCGTTGCTGGCATGGATACCAGCGCCGTCTTCGTGACCACCTGTCTGATCGCCGCCCTCGGCAGCATCCTGATGGGCGTGTTCGCCAATCTTCCGGTCGCTCTGGCACCGGCAATGGGTCTGAACGCATTCTTCGCCTTCGTGGTGGTGCAGGCGATGGGCCTGCCGTGGCAAGTGGGGATGGGCGCCATCTTCTGGGGCGCGGTCGGCCTGCTGCTGCTGACCATTTTCCGCGTGCGTTACTGGATGATTGCTAATATCCCGGTGAGCCTGCGTGTGGGTATCACCAGCGGTATCGGTCTGTTCATCGGCATGATGGGCCTGAAAAACGCGGGCGTGATCGTTGCCAACCCGGAAACCCTGGTGAGCATCGGCAACCTGACCTCGCACAGCGTCCTGCTGGGCGTGCTGGGCTTCTTCATCATCGCTATTCTGGCGTCCCGTAACATTCACGCTGCGGTGCTGGTCTCGATTATCGTGACCACCCTGCTGGGCTGGATGCTGGGCGATGTGCATTACAGCGGCATTGTCTCTGCACCACCAAGTGTGACCACCGTGATTGGCCACGTCGATCTGGCGGGTTCGTTTAACCTTGGCCTGGCAGGCGTGATCTTCTCCTTCATGCTGGTAAACCTGTTCGACTCCTCCGGTACCCTTATCGGTGTGACCGATAAAGCGGGTCTGGCAGATGAGAAAGGTAAATTCCCGCGCATGAAGCAGGCGCTGTATGTGGACAGCATCTCGTCGGTAGCCGGTTCTTTCATCGGTACTTCTTCCGTCACGGCGTATATCGAGTCCTCTTCCGGCGTCTCCGTCGGTGGCCGCACCGGTCTGACCGCTGTGGTCGTGGGCCTGCTGTTCCTGCTGGTGATCTTCCTTTCTCCGCTGGCGGGTATGGTTCCACCGTACGCGGCTGCAGGCGCGCTGATCTACGTCGGCGTGCTGATGACCTCGAGTCTGGCGCGCGTGAAGTGGGAAGATTTAACCGAAGCGGTTCCAGCGTTTATTACCGCCGTGATGATGCCGTTCAGCTTCTCCATCACCGAAGGTATCGCCCTGGGCTTTATCTCCTACTGCGTGATGAAAATCGGTACCGGTCGTTTCCGCGAACTGAGCCCATGCGTGATCGTGGTGGCACTGCTGTTCGTGCTGAAGATTGTATTTATCGACGCGAAATAAACAGCAAGGCCTTCCCGAATGGGAAGGCCTTTAGTGTTTGCGCCCTCTCCCCGTGGGAGAGGGTTGGGGTGAGGGCATCAGACCGCACTCACCCCTAGGCTTTAACTCGCTGAATATATTCGCCAAACGCGGTCAACTGACCGGTCAGATGATCCAGCGTGCTTTGATCGACCACTTCGCCCGTCTGGATATCGACTTTGTTCTGAATCACCCCGCCCATAAATTCCGGCTTGTTCATCACCATCGCATCCAGGAACACCAGAATCTGACGCAGATGATACTGGCAGCGTGCGCCGCCAATCGCGCCCATCGAGCTGGTCTGGATCAGCACCGGCTTGCCGGACAGCGGCTGTTCCGGCAAACGGGAGAGCCAGTCGATCGCATTCTTCAGGCCACCTGGCACCGAATAGTTGTATTCCGGAGTCACAATCACCACGCCATCGGCCTGGCGGATCTGCTCGGCCAGCGCTTCGACACTTTGCGGGAACCCTTCTTCCTGCTGAACATCGGCGTCGTACAGAGGGATATCGCCAATCGACGGCAGCGCGGTCACGTCCATCCCAGCCGGTGCCAGCTTAGGCAGCGTGCGGGCAACCATCCCGTTAAATGAACCTTTGCGCAGGCTTCCCAGTAACGTAACAACTTTCAACGTATCAGACATGATTACTCCTTTTTCATCATGATGGCCCATCAGCGGGTCAGTTAAGGGTAAGAGCTTTTTCTGCCGGTAAACTGGTTAATCTCATCAGGCGCGCGGCGGGCTCGTTGGCGCGCGCGGGGACATCAGGAAGGCTACGCCATCCGTCGCGGCTGTCAAATTCCCAGATTTTCAAGCGCTCAATGGCGGGCGTGACGGCAATCGACCAGATCAGCACGTCTTCGGCGTCGCTGAGGGCTTCCACCCGTGCGGCTTTAGTCGCCCGCAGACGGCCTGAGCCCGGCAGCAACTGGAGCAGGCTGGCATCGTCCACGGCACAACCCGAGAGCTTCTGAATGCTCTGACGCAGGGTGATGAGCTGTGCTTTGGCTTCGTTAGGGTCGTTTTGATTACGCACCCACAGCTTTTCGTTGCTCGAGAGCGGGTAGTCGTCGTGGGCGTGAGGGCCGTGGAAACCGCGAGTCGCGCGCTGGAGTTCCATATCCAGTCCACAATCGCCTTCCGTTGTGAGGGCCACGCCGACGATGTTTCCGGTGTAGGCGATGGAAAAACGCGGCAGTTCAGGGTCAGCAAAAACCGGGCGGCCTTCAGGCTGGGTGATCATTTCTGGCAGTTCGGTCGTGCCGTAGAGCATAAACAGCAGCTCGGAGAGTAAGGCCCGGGAGGCCAGAAAGCGCGAGCGTCGGTGATCGGGAAGCTTGCGCACTTCGTTGTGACAGGATGAGGAGAGTCTGACTGACACCAGTCGTCCTTCGGTCAGGATCCCTCTTGCAAAATGCGTTGCCATTTTTCGCTCCATGATAATGGTCAGTGACAGGTTAAACGGTTACATGATTATCGCTTAACTTCGCATCTGTTTTAATCGGTAAATCCACGAATGAGAAGCCTGGGGACCGAACTTTACATTTTTAGAGGAAAAAATTGGATCTCTAACGCAGGGAATCGCAGTACAACGCCTTAATCGTCTCTTTCAGCCAGATGATTTTCGGGTTGTGGCTGTTCCGTTTATGCCAGATCAGAGTGAAGGGAACGTTGAGCTTTTCGGCCAGCGCTTCGTCGATGGGGATAGGGCGGCGCACCAGCTTGCGCTGGTGGAGTTGATTGTAGTGATGACAGTAGTGCGGCGCGGTGGCGATATAGTTGTGGTCCGGCTGCGCGGCCATAAACATCGACTGCTCAAAGCCCGGCAGGCTCAGGGCAATGTTGCGCTCGAGCCCCATCTCCCTCAGCACTTCGTCCAGCGCCCAGGTATCGCTGCGCTCCCAGAAGATGCTGATGTGGGGATAGCGCAAAAATGTCTCGAGATTCCACTCTTCGTTTAGCGCCGGGTGATCCTCGCGTAAATAGACACAAGGCCGGTCGCTGAAGAGGATTTCGTGGTCGATAAACCACGGGAGCAGCTTCAACAGTTCGCGCGAGCGTGGATGGGTTTCGCGCCCGGTAAAACCGATGTCCACTTCGCCGCGGGTGATGGCATCCAGCGAGTCGTAATCCCAGTGGCGCATTCTCACCGTCGCCTGCGGATAGCGCTGATTCACCTGATCTAACAGGGCGTTAAAGCGGATCAGCATCAGCGGCGTTTCCGCCGCCAGCTCGAATTTCAGCCCGCTGAGGGAATCGTGATGCGGTTTATCGAGGATCTGATTGCCGATCTGCATCCAGTCCGTCAGGTTTTGCTCAAGACTGACGGTCAGCGGCGTCGGCAGCAGACCCAGCGGGGTTTTCACAAACAGCGGGTCGTCGAACCAGTCGCGCAGTTTCGCCAGCGATTTACTCACCGCCGATGGCGTGACGTTCATCCGTTTCGCGGCTTTGGTGACGCTGCGTTCCTGCAGCAACAGCTGCAGGCACAGTAACAGGTTAAGATCGAGGCTGCTGATGGGCTTCTTCATAGTGCGCTGCGGGCTGTATCGCCATGATTAACAGGATGCAGACCATGCTACAGCCAATCAGAATCCCGATCAGCATATTCAGCGCATTAAGACCGATCACCGCCGCCAGCCAAATCCACAGGGACGAGCCGCACACCTGAGCAATGCCGAGCGCGGAGCTGGCCACACCGGCGCGCAGGGAGAACGGCCCCAGCGCCTGACTCATTGCCACGCCAAATCCCACTGAGAACCCGGCGCAGATCAGGGTGATACCCGCCAGCATAATGGCGTGAGAACTCGCCGTCGCCAGCACAACGCCCGCAATCAGGAACAGGATCTGCGAGGTCATCATCAGCGTACGCTGGCTAAACACATTGAGGGCAAACGGCGTCGAGAACGACACCGCCATGCTCACCATCGCGGTCAACGCCATCACCGTGGAGTACTCCCCGCGATCAAACCCCATGGTTTCCATCAGTAAAACAGGGGAAACGTTTACATAGGTGAGGATGACCACGACGCTCAGGGTGGTGATCAGCAGACGGCTGATGAAAAAGCGGTTCAGGAGTTTCTCAGCCGGGTGAATCGTCGCGGCATTCCCCGCGTGATGCGAACCAGGATGCGTCTCTTTCAGTACCGTGATCGAGAGGATAAAGACCAGCAGGCCCATTGCCGCCATCGTCCAGAACAGGCTCTGCCACGGCAGCTTGAGCATAATCAGATAACCGATCACCGGAGCCAGCACCGGAATAATGCAGGTGATGCCGTTGAGCATGGAGAGCACTTTCGCGCGGCGCTGGGCGCTGAGGGTATCGCGCAAAATAGCAAACGCCACCACATAACAGCCGCCCGCCCCGATGCCCTGAATGAAGCGTCCGGTCAGGAACAGCGTGCTGTCCTGCGCCATCGAGCACAGCACCGACGCCAGCGCAAAGATCACCGCCCCGGTAATCGCCACAGGCTGCCGCCCGGCTTTGTCGGCAATCTTACCGGCAAATACCATCGACGATGCCATTCCCGCCAGATAAGCCGAAAATGCGATATGCAGTTGCGCTTCGCTGGCCCCCAGATCGCGTGCGATGTGCGGCAGGCCGACCAGATACATATCAATGCCCGACGGATAAAGCAGAACCAGTGCAAAACTACAGAACAGAAAACGCGCCATAAATCCCCCATGTAAGGCAGGCTGGAAGCATAGGGGGAGAACGGGGAAGATGCGAGTTGCCATTTGGACAAAGGTGATTTCCTGATAGGAAATCACCTTGATGCAGATGCTGGAAAGTTGTGCTAACTCGTTAATCTGTCAGCGATACGTTGCCTTCAAAACATGGCTATGGGCACATTCAAGTACACAAAAACCAAAAAGGTGGTGGAACCACGGTTGAACAGAATGAGAACCGAACCATCACTCTATGAGGACTTAGGGCATTTCAGCTTTTATTACGGTGTTCCCGAAACGGCAATAGTTTTTGCCAATGAATTTCGCCTTATTAATAACTGAGAATAAGATTTTATACGGCTCGCATAAACCCTCTGTTATGAGGAGATAAGCATAGTTTTTGCGTTATGACTTGCGCGGCCTGCGCTCGCCCCTTCAATGGTGGCCCTGGCAGGGGCTTCGAAAGAAGCGCCGGGTCGTGATAACCGGTACGCCAACCCTGTCTGGGTCACCACCAGTGAGCCTGGCGTATCCGGTGGTGGCGTAAACCTGCTTATCACGAAGCGGAGCGCAGCGGATGTGTCCTTTTCCTGAATCTCTCGTTGCACCAGCCTCCGCCGGAGGTATCTATGAAAATCACCGTAGAACAACCCTCAGCCAGAGAACTGGTCGATCGCTCGCGAGTCCTGGTGCATGTAATGCTCGAGCATCCTGACGATATCGGCCCGAATTATGCGTTGCTTCTCATCCTTGCCGCCCAGCTACAACTGTTAAGAGATGCTTTTGAAGAAGATGAGGTGAGACGGCTTAGAGACGAAAATTTCCTCAATAATTTTTACAGCGACCCTAGCATCAGGGATAGATGTTGTGGTGTGTTTTGGCACAATTCGGAATCCAGCGATACATTCATTATCTGAATCCTTCAAGTTCCCCCATTTATTGTCTACTAAGTAAAAAGAAAGCGGGGGGATGTGTTTTGCAATCTAAGGCTACAATAATATATTGATTTTATTAGACTATATTATAAATTTAGTTCTCAAATTTGCTCTGGCTAATAAGTGTTGTATGTTTTAATTGAAAACTGATAGATAGTATTTTACTATAAATTGGTAAATAACTTTTTATATAAAGGATTATGATGAAACAAGAGCATGTACTAATACATTTTTCTACGAAAAAGCCTTTTTCTAATAAACCTGAAATGCCAGAAGGTGCAGTTTATAATAAGGAAAAGGGTTATTGGATTAGAAATGGGGAACCTTTAGTGTCATATAATTCAGAATATGGAACTAGGGCTACCAAGAAGTGTGATGTTGAAACTGGAGAGGATCAAAAAGGAGAATGAAAAATTATGTATTGATTCTATCAAGCATGTATGATTTTTCCACGGATTTGGTTGTTCAGCGCCTGGAAAATAATGGCGATGCTTTTATTAGACTAAACAAAGAGCAATTAAGTGATTATGAGATTTTTTTAGATCCCGTAAATACAATCCTAAGGGTGAAAGGTGAATATGTTGATGTGGAGACATCTAATGTAAAATCAGTTTGGTTTCGACAACCTGTTTTTCTAAGAAATACTCCAGGGCGGAGTATTGATATAAATGAGCAGCTTTCATTATCGCAATGGAATGCTTTTCTTAGGGGATTAATGGTTTTTGATAAGGCGTATTGGATGAATTGGCCACAAGCAACATATGCTGCTGAATCTAAGCCATATCAGCTAATGATTGCAAAAAAGATGGGTTTTTCTGTACCTCAAACGATTAT
This sequence comes from Lelliottia sp. JS-SCA-14, assembly GCF_035593345.1. Taxonomy (NCBI): domain Bacteria; kingdom Pseudomonadati; phylum Pseudomonadota; class Gammaproteobacteria; order Enterobacterales; family Enterobacteriaceae; genus Lelliottia; species Lelliottia sp. JS-SCA-14. The sequence continues at coordinate 26,896 of NZ_CP141606.1, forward strand.
TAGTAACTCTCTTGGTTTTGAAAGACTCCCTTCAACGAATTTTATTATAAAGTCGATGGATACCGTTTTACTTAAAGAAAATGATGATTGCTATTTTACATACACATCGAAAGCTAATCCTGAGGACTTTTCTTTAGACAAAACCAAACAGGCACCGATAACATTTCAAGAATATATTGAGGATAAGTTAGATATTAGAGTTACTATTGTTGGCTCCAAAGTATATGCCGTTGCAATAAAATCTAATGGTAATGCTATCTCTGATGATTGGAGAACTGTAAAAAAAGAAGATCTTGAATATGTCGATATTGAACTTCCTGTTATGATTAAAAAACTTTGCATAGAGTATGTTAAGTTTCTTGGGTTAAATTATGGTGCCATTGATTTTATCAAAACAAAAGACGAATATATATTTATTGAAATAAATCCAACTGGAGAGTGGGGATGGCTTTCTAATGATAAAAGAGAAATTGATTACGCTATTGCAAAGAAATTATCTGAGGCTAATTAAAATGATCTCTAGGATTATTGAGGAGGTTTTCCCATTTCTTTACTTTTACTATATTGCGAACAAAAAAACAGTTAGTGTGTATGATATCACCTTTTCAAATTTTGAGTTTTACTCAGGATTATCGGATGAAAAAATAGTCGTGAGACTTGAAAGCGAGCATAATAGAGCCAAGGAGATAGATGATAAGACTTTTAAATTCACATTAGCATTAAGTATATCATTAAGTATTATAAGTGCCGGTGCTAGTGGAGTTGTTAAATTTCTTCCTGAAAGTCCCTTGAGTCCATATATATCGTTTGTGTTTTTTCTTTCTTCTTTTTATATGCTATGTGGTGGCCTTATCTCATTGGGTTCATTAAAAACCCTACCAAAATTTGGGTATGGAACGTATTTTGAGATCAACAAAAGTAGAGAATCCTTAATTAAAGCCATCGTTGGTCAAGAAAAGGTTAATATAATACGGCATATAAGAAATGAGCTTTCTTATATGAGTTTACGAAATGGTTTTTTACTAATCCTCTTTGCTCTTATTTTGTGTTTATTTATATTGGCTACCAGTTTTTTTGTGAGTCACTTACGATTTGAACCGTTGACATATTACTGTCTATGAATAGTTAATATAATTCTAGTGATTGAGTTTAACTTCCTCACCATTTACAAATATTAATCCTTCACGAATAAGTTTCTCCAGCCAACGCGAAAATTTCTTCTCGACGTTAATTCCCTTAACCCGTAGATCGTCGCGCAAGAGCGTGCGGGTACAAGGCTTATTCTGGCTGATGCGTTGGTTAATACAGCGCCATAACGCCGTATGGTTGCGGGTGATATGAGGAACGTCGGGTGGTATACCACTACTCAGTAAGTCATCGGCTGGTTACCGGGGCTCGTCGTTCAGTATTAGCGAGGTCACTGGTTCGCCATCACTATCGGTATAGATAACGACTTCCTCAAGATCGTAGGCGGTGACCTACGGCATCTCCGCATGTTTCATCTTTGTACAACTCAAGGTGATAGCGTTGCGACGTCCCTCACGCCTAACGTTAAACTCGGCATCCAGCGCGGCCTGAAAAGCACTTGAACCGCGTGCGCCTCGTTCCTGATCCTTACCTGAGTGATGAACGATCATCATAGCTGCGCGCGTATGATACCGAATGGCGTCGCAACCCTGGATAAATGCGCCCCTATCCCGCGCGGTGTTTTCATCTGAGTTCCTAGGCGCGGATCCGCCGCGATACACTGGTTCCTCCTTCTCCGAAGATAAACAGCACAGCCCCTTGATTGATTCGCCTTCCGCCCCATGACGTACCGCTGGCAATATGGCACGCCAGCGATACTGCCAGAAAGGATTTAAAAGAGCCGCCGGGGCCGTAAATACTGCACAGCGCCCCGGCGGGAATAAGTCCTTTAACCTGATAATCCTGACTGGTGTTAAACCCTTGAGCCCCGGCGCAGCGGAAGGGAGGTGGTAAGAGTAGAGTCTGATGCTGCCATGACTTACGACCTGAGATTTGCAGGAAGTTGCTGGTTGAACACAATCCGGGAAATGGATTCACCGTAGTGACGGTAAAATTCATCCCAGTCGCTCAATGTGGTGTCTACAGGGAGAACCACACAGCCCTTCACTACTTCCGCAGCGGCGGTTGCATTCAGCAGCCCGGTATTTTTCTCCTGACTGCAATCATTATCGCCAGCCAGGATAAGGTGGCATTCAGGCCACTGCCCCCGGAAAGCGATGGCCACATTTTTCAGGTTGTGCGCCGACAGGGCAGCAACGACAGGAAAATGGCGAAGGCATGAGACCGCAAGCGCGGTTGCATATCCTTCGGTAATGATGATGCCTTCCGGTGGTTTGTTGTCCGGTGCCCAGGGTTCCGGTCTACCGTTGCGGCTCGCCTGATGTACCGGGCAAAAAAAATCCTTCAAATGGCTACCGGGCAGCAAGTACTTTTTCCCTCCTGGTAAGTGAATTACTGACATCTGTTTGACTGTCAGCCTGTTTGTTGCAGTGAATTTTCAGGCAGTAGCTGGGTTGAAGATGATCTGTGTGCTGGCGTCACTTTTAAGAGCGTAAGCGAGTGAAAGTGACGCTGCGTTTTGCACATTCAGCAGGAAGTACGGACGCAAAGCCTTCGGCAATGCCGTCCGACTTCTCTACAGCGTTCTGTCTGTCGCTACGCTTGCAACAGGGTAGCGATAAAGGGTGTGGTCACCTGTATCGAGACAGGAGGTCAGTTTCAGACCACGCTTCGTTCCCTGGATGACCGGGGGCTGACCGCCAAAGGCGCTTCTTACAGGTCGCAGTTCGTCTTAGAACAGGAAGCTTTTAGGGGGGCTGCTATGAGTTGGGATAGGGTAGATCTGGGGGAGGGGGAAAGCTGCGGGAAACTGTTTTTGGGAATTGAAAATTCTAAATTACAACAAAGTTAATCGTTACAATGGCAGAAAAATTGTAATGCCAATAATAAATTTAAATTAATATTACTGGCATCATTTTTTTAAAATCCATTGTAACTACTTTGCTTGTACTTCAACACTTACGCGAGAAACGTCATATTGTGATGTTGAAATAGGGGTTGCTAACGTTGGATCGAACAAGGCTAAGTTTATTCCCTCACTAACAGAACTTCTGTAAATTACACCATGAAAACCAATTTTTTTAATGAATTCGCATAAATATTGACTGGGGATATAATCAATAGCAGCACTTCGAGGTAACACAGGACGAGTTAATTCCTCTCCTAATTTTTCTAGAAAAGGTATATCTGCCCGCATTTTTCCTATTTCTTGTGCATCAGATAAGACAAAGGGAGAAACATGTTTTCTCGGCTCTCTTAAATCGACAATGATTAATTCTTCTGGTATTTCAAATTTAGCTACTGTTGCTATTTCACCTGTATGTGGTCTAATCTCAGAGACCGCTGTATTCGGCATAGATCCTAAATATAAATATGGAATGCCTGTGGGGTTCGCTCGTCCATGACTAGCATACCGACTTGGAGGTGCTCCCATATCTTCAATTTTATATGGAGTATCTGTTTGGTTTATCCTTGCTCTGAACCATATTCGTGGGATATCAAATGCCTTTAAATGGTTAAGTAATTCCTGTAATCTTTGAGTATCAATTTTCTCATCAAGGAAGTATCTGTTTTTGTGAAGGATCTCATCTCGTAATGTATCCCATTGCGCAAGGCCAGTGCTTTTGTAATTTTCGGAGGGAGAGAAGTTCTTTCGTACTATATCTCCGTCATCGAGAATTTCTCCCAATAACTCTTTAGCATGAGCATTGTCCATTGTTGGATGGGAAAATAAACACCAATCTTCTTTTAGCCATTCAACAAGGTTTTTTCCTTCAGGATTTATTTCATAGATATTTATCAGCAGTTCAAAATAATCCAACAAGAGTTTAGGGTCAATAATATCAACATCTTGACTGTTACAAAAAGAACAGTTTCCTTTTTGTGGCGTCAATGTAGGGATTATATTATTTCGCAATCCGTTATCATTGAAACATTCAGCACAACACATTCTAATCATTTTTAGCTCCTAAAATAATTAGCTAATGTTTCAACATGATGTCTCATTGAGAGTTTTTTGACTGTTCCCAATCCAGGAAAATGGCCTTTTGCATGCAAAGCTCGAAATTCTAAAATAGCTGAGGTCTCCAATACAGGAGAATTATCCTCGTTTATTGTTATAATGAGTTTTTCAAGTGCCTGTCCGAATTTCCCTGCAGGATCTGTTGGTGTATCTCTTGTTGTTGAAACAAAGTGGTAAATATACATGACATTTTCTTTTTTAGATTCTAAGAACGTGAGATGTATTGCTACCGCATATGCCGGGCCACCTCCTTCAGTATAGTCATCCCCAACGATTAAAAAATCGCCAAATCCATCCATTCCTTCTTCCCCGAAGGTTATATGAAGGTCAGAAAACTCTTCAATAGGAGGGTAATCAGCATTTTTTCTCTTTTTAAAACCATCGCGAATTAATATTCTGTCGCAGTCATTAAAATGTTTTCTATAAAGTTTACCGCAGTAGAGTTCTAAGAATATATGTTTAAATACTCGACCATTTGTTTTTTCTGATAAAGAGCGAGGCTCAGAAAATCCAGAGTGGATGAAACAAGGTTGATGTTCGGCATGTTCATCAAGCAACTCTATTATATCTTCTTCATCCATCCCTTCATTTAATAGTATCCCTGCAAAAATGTTTTCATGTCCATGAAAACTATCTTTCAATAATTGAGAGATATTATGCCCATTTGTTGAATGGTCACCATATGAAGGATTTACTATTACAATAGCTTTACCTTTAGCTTCACAGATCGCTTTTAGTGTTTTTTCTAATCCATTCAGGGTTTCTTTAACTGGTTCAATAATTGGAATGAAACCAGCCTGAGCCATTGTCTCTGCTGTCTCACGAATCGCTATTAATTCAAACTGCTTACCTCTAAAATATGGATAGTACATAAGTTTTTAAACCCATTTAAATGCTTCATTAAGAGGTTTATTCAACGTCTCAACTAAGCGATCTCGATCCTTACTACGTAACTGAACCATTAGGGCTATACTTTGCAATGCACTTGGTAAGTTTGCAATTAAAGTACTTAATGGAGCAAGATTACGCGTCCTTTTTAAAGTTTTTATCATGCAGTTCTGTACATCAATTGGATTTAGTTTGGTGAAGATACCTCTTATTGCATTACGCATCAATGTGTTGGGTAAATAGGGAATGTCAATATTTAATTCATTAAGGATATCAATAGCTTCGCTAAGTCTTAGTGAATCAAAAATAGTTGCAGTGCAAATATAATCAGTATTCTCTTTTGCTTCCCGTACGATACTAATTCTATTCCATCGAACCAAACTCATCACCCCTACGTCTTCTGATGTTTTTTCCAGGATATCTTGGATATGTGCAGTCCCTGCAATAACGTAGATCTTACTGAATGCTTTTCTATAGTTTTCAATTTGACTCTCGAGTCTGGCAAGCGAATCTCTATCTGACTTTATTTCATATACAGTTCCACAACCGTTAAGAATAACCATATCTGCTTTGCTAGAGCCAATTCTAAATTCAGTAAGCATACTGGCGGTACGCAAAGAATGACGGCCTAATAATACATTTCGAATTAACGCAGAACGATAGACATACTCATTTCTCAAACCTGAGCGTCTGAGCAAAGAAAATGCTGTATCAAAGGCATCACCAATAGTTACATTATCTGCGTCATAAAATTCGAAAAGAGATGCCTCAGACAGTAACCTTGAAAAAAGAGGTGACTGACCTTTTTTTGCTATCTCGGAAATCACTGACGAAGAAAACATCCTTGATAGCGCTGAGAGTTGCGTAGGATTTAGCACATCGATCCTCACAATGTTTATACTTAATGGTAACTATTTCTCATATTATTAGTTACTTTCAGTGGGTTATATAACAATTATGATGATAACTTATTAGATAACTTTTGTCACATTATTGTTCCTTTTTATTTGTAACTGACCAATTGTAATTAATTGAATTATATAGTTTATTTCTATTTTGGTGGCTTTATGCAGCATGTTGAAGTAGCAAAAGTTGGGTACTTAACTATTTAAATCAATTTGTAATAATGCCACATTTTTCCTATTTGACCTCATAAGCCTTCCCAAACTTACCGATAACCATCTTTCGCTCCTCCTCAATCTGCGCATCAACAAAGTCCGCCCAGGACTGAAGCATCTCCCGGCGCTGATTCAGGTACTCTGCACGGTTGTAGACATCGCGAACGCCGCCGATCTTATGTGCCCGGTATTTTCCACCCAGTCTGAGTTGTAGCCCTGCTCATGTAGCAATTTGCTAGCAGTACGCCGGAAGTCATGAATAACTAAATCCCTGACGTTCAGAGCCAGCGTACGCACCGCACAGTTCAGCGTTGTTTTGGAGATCGGGCGTCGGTGGTCGTTTCGGCTGGGGAAGACGTATGGGGTATCTCCGGCCAGAAATTTTAGCTCTTCGAACATCGCCAGCGCCTGCTTTGACAGCGGAACAATATGCGGTTTATCCATCTTCATTCTTTCGCCGGGGATACGCCATTTCAGCGCGTTGAAGTTAACTTCACTCCATGTCGCTTCAATCATCTCCGATTTACGCACCATGCAGATGATCAGCAGGTGCAGAGCCAGCTTGTGGCGTCAGTTTATGTTAGAGGTGTAGATCCACCGTAACAGGATGCCGATCCCTTCTGCGGTTAGCGCCTCGTCACGGCTCGTTACTTGAACGATATAACGAGTTTCGATAGCGGCTGCCGGATTGAAATCGTATAGGCCAGTATGCATTAAGAACTTTTCGCGCCAGCAGCGCGACGTGATCGGAACCCCGTTGCTTGATGCGGTCGAGTACGACCTGAATGTGGGCAGTTGTGAGCTCATCCTGTCCCAACTTCCCGATGATGGGGATGATGTCCTTCTCGATAACACGAGTGATGTTGCGCGGGTCGCAGTTACTTTCTCAACGATATCGATCATCCAGCGTTTGGCGAATGTTTTGACTGTCGTCGGGTCTTTCTGTTTAAGCTTTTCTTCCTGTTTTTTCTGCGCAGGATTGATGTCATAGGCAACCATTGAGCGGCACTTTCACGCCAAAGCCGCTCTTTAGCAAGTGAGAAAGCCGAGTATTCGCCCAGTGTGATCTTTTGCGATTAGTTGTCAAAGCAGTAGCGGAAACGCCAGATTATTTATCCTGTGGGAAGAACTTCAATCACCAGCCCGTCATGATCGGCAAGTTGCCATGGGAGGTTTCTGGGAGCAAGTGTACGTAGTTTGGTATCTGAAAGTGCCATATCTCACATCTACATTGTGTCCATGAGAAGGAATGTTTGAGCGTTTTTTTTACCGGTTTTTATGTCCATTTGATGTGATTTTTAGCACGAAAAATAAACAATGGCACACGGGGAATTTAGAGATGGGCACAATTCAGGACACAAAAATCGCGAATGAACCTGCACGACTATGGACGAGTATGGGAAGTAAAAACCCGCATTAACTGCGGGTTAGTGAACGTTCACGGACGAGGATGGACTAAAACTTATTTCCCGATACAGAAGCTCGAGAAAATCCGGCCTAACAAATCATCAGAGGTAAATTCGCCGGTAATCTCGCTCAGGCTTTGCTGTGCCAGGCGCAGCTCTTCCGCCAGCAGTTCACCCGCCCAGGCGCCGAGCAGCTGTGCTTTGCCCTGATCGAGGTGATTGGCGGCCTGTTCCAGCGCCTGCAGGTGGCGACGGCGCGCCAGGAAGCCGCCTTCCATGCTCGTATCAAAGCCCATGCTCTGCTTGAGATGGTTACGCAGGTCATCCACGCCTTCACCGGTACGGGCCGACAGGCGGATGAGTGAGTGACCGTTCACATCGCTCAGACCCAGCGTTTCGCCTGTTTTATCGGCTTTGTTACGCACCACGGTGATCGGCAGTTTAGCCGGCAGGCGGGCGATAAAGTCTGGCCAGATCTCTGCGGGGTCGACCGCGTCGGTGGTGGTGCCGTCGACCATAAACAGCACGCGGTCGGCCTGCTCGATCTCCTGCCACGCGCGTTCGATACCGATGCGCTCCACTTCGTCGCTGGCGTCGCGCAGGCCGGCGGTGTCGATGATGTGCAGCGGCATGCCGTCGATGTGAATATGCTCACGCAGCACGTCGCGGGTGGTCCCGGCGATATCGGTGACGATCGCCGCTTCGCGGCCCGCCAGGGCGTTTAGCAGGCTCGATTTCCCGGCGTTTGGACGACCGGCGATAACTACCTTCATCCCTTCGCGCAGCAGGCTACCCTGGCGCGCTTCGGCGCGCACGGCGTCGAGATCGGACATCACGCTGTTGAGCTGCGCTTCGATTTTACCGTCAGAGAGGAAGTCGATCTCTTCATCGGGGAAGTCGATTGCCGCTTCGACGTAGATTCGCAGGTGAGTGAGTGCTTCCACAAGATGATTCACGCGCGCGGAAAACGCTCCCTGCAGGGAGTTCAGGGCGGAACGCGCCGCCTGTTCGGAACTGGCGTCGATCAGGTCGGCAATGGCTTCGGCCTGTGCCAGATCGAGCTTGTCGTTGAGGAACGCGCGCTCGGAGAACTCGCCCGGCTTCGCAATACGCAGGCCTGGCAAAGTCAGAATACGTTTTAACAGCAGATCGAGGATCACCGGGCCGCCGTGGCCCTGCAGCTCCAGCACGTCTTCGCCGGTAAAAGAGTTCGGGCCGGGGAACCAGAGCGCGATGCCCTGATCCAGCGCGGTACCGTCGGCGTCTTTAAACGGCAGATAGTCGGCGTAGCGCGGCTTTGGCAGTTTGCCCAGCACGGCTTCGGCCACCTCGCGCGCCTTGAGGCCGGAGATGCGCAGAATGCCTACACCACCGCGTCCCGGTGGGGTTGCCTGGGCGACGATAGTGTCGTTATGGCTCATGGGATGTCTCTTTTTAAAATGTAAAAAGGCGGTCAGATGACCGCCCTTTTTTTACTGTTCCTTCCGCTGGGTGGCGCTTCGCTTACCCGGCCTACTACCGAATCAGGATTTTTTCTTTTCGCGGCTATGCAGGCCACGTTTTTCCAGACCACGGTAGATCAGCTGCTGCTGGATGATGGTCACCAGGTTGCTGACGATATAGTACAGCACCAGACCTGACGGGAACCACAGGAAGAACACGGTGAAGATGACCGGCATGAAGGTCATGATCTTCTGCTGCATCGGGTCGGTCACAGTGGTCGGCGACATCTTCTGAATGAAGAACATCGTTACGCCCATCAGGATCGGCAGGATGTAGTACGGGTCCTGTGCGGACAAGTCATGGATCCACAGAGCGAATGGCGCATGGCGCAGCTCAACGGAACCCATCAGCATGTAGTACAACGCAAGGAAGATTGGCATCTGAATCAGCAGCGGGAAGCAACCACCCAGTGGGTTTACTTTCTCTGCTTTATACAGGGCCATCATTTCCTGGCTCTGACGCTGCTTATCATCGCCCAGCCGCTCACGCATCGCCGCAATCTTCGGCTGCAGCATACGCATCTTCGCCATGGAGGTGTACTGCGCTTTAGTCAGCGGGTACATGATGCCACGAACGATGAAGGTGATAACGATGATGGAGAAGCCCCAGTTACCCAGGAAGCTGTGGATAAATTTCAGCAGCTTAAACAGCGGCTGAGAGATGAACCACAACCAACCGTAATCAACGGTCAGATCCAGGTGCGGCGCCACGGCTGCCATCTTGTCCTGAATCTCAGGACCGACCCACAGGGTGCTTGCCAGCTGACCGGTTTGACCTGGCTGAACCAGAACCGGCTCAGATTTGTAGCCGATGGCCGCAATGCCATTGCCCAGATTCGCGGTATAGAAGTTGTTGGTACCGTTGTTATTTGGCACCCACGCCGTCGCGAAATACTGCTGCAGCATCGCAACCCAACCGCCTTTAGCGCTGACGTTCAGGTTTTCGTTATCGGCGATGGTGTCGAATTTGTATTTCTCGTACTTAGCATCTGGCGTGGAGTACGCCGCGCCACGGAAGGTGTGCAGCGCAAAGTTGCTGCTTCCGGTGTCACGGTGAGACGGCAGATTGATGGACTGCTTCAGCTGACCAAACGTGGACACTTCCAGTGGTTTCTCACCGGCGTTCTGCACGTTATAGCCCACGTTCACCGCATACTCACCGCGTTTCAGGGTGAAGGTTTTGGTGAAGGTGTTGCCCGCGGCGTCAGTGTAAGTCATCGGGATTGACAGTTCGTTCTGACCATCAGCCAGCACGAAGGTGTCGCTTTCGACGTTATACAGTGGACGAGCGCCATTCGCCGGGTTGTCCGGGCCATCACGACCGGTCAGACCGCTCTGAGCCTGATACAGGAACTCAGGCGTCGTTTCCAGCAGCTGGAACGGCTCGTTTGACTTCAGCTCTTTCGGGTAAGTCAGCAGCAGTGCTTGCTCAATATCGCCACCACGGGTGTTGATAGTCAGCTCCAGCACATCGGTTTTCACCGTAATCTGCTTCCCTTGGCCACTGGCCGGTACGCCCTGGTCGGCGGCGCTACCCGCTGCGGTGGTCGTTGTCTGCGTGGTCTGTTGCGGCTGTGGTTGAGGATTTTTATCCTGCTCCCATGCCTGCCAGATCATGAAAGACACGAACAACAAAGCGATGACTAAAAGATTGCGTTGCGAATCCATCGTTAGTGTTCTCTGGTATCAAATGGTCCGGGTGGGACGGGGTCGTCACCACCAGGGTGTAAAGGGTGGCATTTTAATACGCGTTTCACCGTCAACCAACTGCCTTTTATCACTCCAAACCTGCGCAATGCCTCAATTCCGTAGCTGGAACAGGTTGGAGTGAAACGACAATGCGGCCCGAGCAGCGGACTGATCAGGCGCTGATAGACCCGAATGCAGGCTATCAGGACCCTTGAGCCAGGCGACAATGGCGGCGCCATAGTTTTTCCAACGCTTCCGAGAGAGCACGGTTATCGAGGTCGGCAACCCCTTTTTTAGCCACCACCACGAAATCCATTGAAGGCAGTTCATGTTGACGTAAACGGAAGCTTTCACGCGTCAGACGTTTAATCCGATTGCGTTCATGCGCGCGCTTGACGTTTTTCTTGGCGACAGTGAGACCGATGCGGGGATGCCCCAGCGAATTTTGGCGGCCGAGGATGGTGATTTGCGGCGTGCCAGCCCGTTGTGGCTGCTGGAAGACGAAAGTGAAATGAGTGGGAGTTAACAAACGTAACTCCCTGGGAAATGCTAGCTTAACCACCAGGGGTTAGCTTTTATTACTTAGAAACGGTCAGACGAGAACGGCCTTTAGCACGACGACGTGCCAGAACCTGACGACCATTTTTATTAGCCATACGAGCACGGAAGCCGTGAGAACGGTTGCGCTTCAGTACAGACGGTTGAAAAGTGCGTTTCATGGCGATTTCTACCTAAACTTGAATAAATTCACTGACTTTCGCGTATACCCGAACGATTATCGAACGACTAACGCCTCAGCGTGGGTGATTAAAGAGGCCGGATTGTAATAATTGTACACTCCGGAGTCAATTCTCTTTCCTTATTTCCCGCGTATTTCCGCACGATATCGCGTGGAAAATGAGCAGCGTCCCGCGCGGAAGTCGAGCATCACGCGCCGGGTGGTGGATTATACGACCTCCCAACCAAAGCGCAAGGATCGTCCAGGATCTTCAATAGATCTTTTAAGCAAAAAATTGTCTGTGCTCATTAATTTTTCCAATATGCGGCCTAAATCGTGGGGCACTCCTGACAGGATCGTTTACACTTACCCGGTTTCGGATCTTCCTGTGGATAAATCGGGAAGAATCTGTGAGAAACAGAAGATCTCTGGCTCAGTTTAGGCTATGATCCGCGGTCCTGATCGGGATCCAATGGGGTCTGGTCAGGTAAAATTGCAGATAGCAATTCGCACGTCACCCTTTGCACAGGGTCTTGTCGACGTGTGCCAACAATCACGAATATTCAGTATCTTTCTTTTATTGTTCGAGTGGAGTCCGCCGTGTCACTTTCGCTTTGGCAGCAATGTCTTGCCCGATTGCAGGATGAGTTACCAGCCACAGAATTCAGTATGTGGATCCGCCCGTTGCAGGCGGAACTGAGCGATAACACGCTGGCTTTGTATGCGCCAAACCGTTTCGTGCTCGATTGGGTAAGGGATAAATACCTAAATAATATCAATGGATTGCTCAATGATTTCTGCGGCACTGATGCCCCGCTGCTGCGTTTTGAAGTCGGTACCAAACCGGTTACGCAAACCGTCAGAGAGACGGTAAACGTCGCGGCTCCGGCCCAGATCCACGTCCCGACACCGCGTATCATTCAGCCCGCTCGTTCTGGCTGGGACAACGTTCCCGCTCCGGCTGAACCGACCTACCGCTCCAACGTTAACGTGAAGCACACCTTCGATAACTTCGTTGAGGGTAAATCGAACCAGCTGGCCCGTGCGGCGGCCCGTCAGGTTGCGGACAACCCGGGCGGCGCCTATAACCCGCTGTTCCTGTATGGCGGCACTGGTCTGGGTAAAACTCACCTGCTGCACGCGGTGGGTAACGGCATTGTGGCGCGCAAGCCCAATGCGAAAGTGGTGTATATGCACTCCGAGCGCTTCGTTCAGGACATGGTAAAAGCCCTGCAAAACAACGCGATCGAAGAGTTTAAACGCTACTACCGCTCCGTTGATGCGTTGCTGATCGATGACATCCAGTTCTTTGCCAATAAAGAACGATCCCAGGAAGAGTTTTTCCACACCTTCAACGCCCTGCTCGAAGGCAATCAACAGATCATTTTAACCTCGGATCGTTACCCGAAAGAGATCAACGGTGTTGAGGATCGTCTGAAATCCCGCTTCGGCTGGGGCCTGACCGTGGCGATCGAGCCACCGGAGCTGGAAACCCGCGTCGCGATCCTGATGAAGAAAGCCGATGAGAACGACATTCGCCTGCCGGGTGAAGTGGCGTTCTTTATTGCCAAGCGTCTACGCTCAAACGTGCGTGAGCTCGAAGGCGCGCTGAACCGCGTGATCGCCAACGCCAACTTTACTGGCCGGGCGATTACTATCGATTTTGTGCGTGAAGCGCTGCGCGATCTGCTGGCGTTGCAGGAAAAACTGGTCACGATCGACAATATTCAGAAGACCGTGGCCGAGTACTACAAAATCAAAGTGGCAGATTTGTTGTCTAAACGTCGTTCCCGCTCGGTGGCGAGACCGCGTCAGATGGCGATGGCGCTGGCGAAGGAATTAACCAACCACAGTCTGCCGGAAATCGGTGATGCGTTTGGTGGCCGTGACCATACGACCGTGCTGCACGCTTGTCGCAAGATTGAGCAGTTACGCGAAGAAAGCCACGACATAAAAGAAGATTTCTCCAATTTAATCAGAACATTATCATCGTGATGCTATGAAATTTACCGTTGAACGTGAACATTTATTAAAACCGCTGCAACAGGTGAGTGGCCCGTTAGGTGGCCGCCCGACACTGCCTATTCTTGGAAACCTGCTGCTTCAGGTCGCTGACGGTACGCTGTCGCTGACCGGGACAGACCTCGAAATGGAAATGGTCGCGCGCGTGTCGCTTTCTCAACCGCATGATGCGGGTGCTACCACCGTTCCGGCGCGTAAGTTCTTTGATATCTGCCGTGGGCTGCCGGAAGGCGCGGAAATAGCTGTCCAGCTGGAAGGCGACCGTATTCTGGTGCGCTCTGGCCGTAGCCGTTTCTCGCTCTCAACGCTGCCTGCTGCCGACTTCCCGAACCTGGACGACTGGCAGAGTGAAGTCGAATTCACCCTGCCGCAGGCGACGATGAAACGCCTGATTGAAGCGACCCAGTTCTCGATGGCGCATCAGGACGTTCGCTACTATTTAAACGGCATGCTGTTCGAAACCGAAGGTGAAGAGCTGCGTACCGTGGCGACAGACGGCCACCGTCTGGCAGTCTGTTCCATGCCAATTGGCGTGACGCTGCCAAACCATTCGGTGATCGTCCCGCGTAAAGGCGTGATTGAGCTGATGCGTATGCTCGACGGCGGTGATACTCCGCTGCGCGTGCAGATCGGCAGCAACAACATCCGCGCTCACGTCGGCGATTTTATCTTCACCTCGAAGCTGGTTGACGGTCGTTTCCCGGATTATCGCCGCGTATTGCCGAAGAACCCGGACAAAACGCTGGAAGCGGGCTGCGATATCCTCAAACAGGCCTTTGCCCGTGCGGCGATCCTCTCTAACGAGAAGTTCCGCGGCGTGCGCCTGTACGTGAGTGAAAACCAGATCAAAATCACCGCCAACAACCCGGAGCAGGAAGAGGCAGAAGAAATTCTGGACGTCACCTACGCCGGGACCGAAATGGAAATCGGCTTCAACGTCAGCTACGTGCTGGATGTGCTTAATGCACTGAAATGCGAAAACGTACGCATTCTGCTGACCGATTCTGTTTCCAGCGTACAGATTGAAGATGCCGCGTCACAGTCGGCTGCTTATGTTGTCATGCCAATGAGACTGTAATGTCGCTCACCCGCTTGCTGATCCGCGACTTTCGCAACATCGAAAGCGCGGATCTCGCTCTATCCCCCGGCTTTAATTTCCTGGTTGGCGCTAATGGCAGCGGCAAAACCAGCGTGCTGGAAGCCATCTACACGCTCGGTCACGGCCGCGCGTTTCGCAGCCTGCAGATTGGTCGCGTTATTCGTCATGAGCAGGATGCATTTGTGCTGCACGGACGACTGCAGGGCAGCGAGCGTGAAACCTCGATTGGCCTGACGAAAGACAAGCTGGGCGACAGCAAAGTGCGTATCGACGGCACCGACGGCCACAAAGTGGCCGAACTGGCGCTGCTGATGCCCATGCAGCTGATCACGCCGGAAGGGTTTACGCTCCTCAACGGCGGCCCCAAATACCGCAGAGCTTTCCTCGACTGGGGATGCTTTCACAACGAAGCGGGTTTCTTTACCGCCTGGAGCAACCTGAAACGGCTGCTCAAACAGCGCAACGCCGCGCTGCGCCAGGTCACCCGCTATGCCCAGCTGCGCCCGTGGGATATGGAATTGATTCCGCTTGCGGAACAAATCAGCCGCTGGCGTGCCGAATACAGCGCCGGTATCGCCGCAGACATGGCTGATACCTGCAAACAGTTTTTGCCCGAGTTCTCTCTGACTTTCTCCTTCCAGCGCGGCTGGGAGAAAGAGACGGAGTATGCCGAAGTGCTGGAGAGAAACTTCGAGCGCGACCGCATGCTGACCTACACCGCACACGGCCCGCACAAAGCGGATTTCCGCATTCGTGCCGACGGCGCGCCGGTGGAAGACACCCTGTCGCGCGGGCAGCTCAAGCTTTTGATGTGCGCACTGCGCCTGGCGCAGGGCGAGTTTTTAACTCGCGAGAGTGGGCGACGTTGCCTGTATCTATTAGATGATTTTGCCTCGGAACTCGACGACGCGCGGCGCGCGCTGCTTGCCAGCCGCTTAAAAGCCACGCAGTCGCAGGTTTTCGTCAGCGCCATTAGCGCTGAACACGTTATGGACATGTCGGACAAAAATTCGAAGATGTTCACCGTGGAAAAGGGTAAAATAACGGATTAACCCAAGATTAAATGAGCGAGAAACGTTGATGTCGAATTCTTATGACTCCTCCAGTATCAAAGTCCTGAAAGGGCTGGATGCGGTGCGTAAGCGCCCAGGTATGTATATCGGCGATACCGATGACGGCACCGGTCTGCACCACATGGTATTCGAGGTTGTGGATAACGCTATCGACGAAGCGCTCGCGGGTCACTGTAAAGATATTATCGTCACCATCCACGGCGATAACTCCGTTTCCGTACAGGATGATGGCCGTGGTATCCCGACCGGCATTCACCCGGAAGAGGGCGTATCCGCCGCGGAAGTGATCATGACCGTCCTGCACGCAGGCGGCAAATTCGATGACAACTCCTATAAAGTCTCCGGCGGCCTGCACGGCGTGGGCGTTTCCGTTGTGAACGCCCTCTCGCAGAAGCTGGAGCTGGTCATCTACCGCGAAGGCAAAATTCATCACCAGGTTTACACCCACGGCGTGCCGCAGGCCCCGCTGGCTGTGACTGGCGAAACGGAAAAAACCGGGACCACCGTGCGTTTCTGGCCGAGCCACGAAACCTTCTCCAACGTGACCGATTTCGAATATGAGATCCTGGCAAAACGTCTGCGCGAGCTGTCGTTCCTGAACTCCGGCGTCTCCATCCGCCTGCGCGACAAGCGCGACGGTAAAGAAGATCATTTCCACTATGAAGGCGGCATCAAGGCGTTTGTTGAGTACCTCAACAAGAACAAAACCCCGATCCACCCGAACATCTTCTACTTCTCCACCGAAAAAGACGGTATCGGCGTGGAAGTGGCGCTGCAGTGGAACGATGGTTTCCAGGAAAACATCTACTGCTTTACCAACAACATTCCACAGCGCGACGGCGGTACCCACCTGGTCGGCTTCCGTACGGCGATGACCCGTACCCTGAACGCCTACATGGATAAAGAAGGCTACAGCAAAAAAGCGAAAGTCAGCGCCACCGGTGACGATGCCCGTGAAGGCCTGATTGCTGTGGTTTCCGTGAAAGTGCCGGACCCGAAATTCTCCTCTCAGACCAAAGACAAACTGGTCTCTTCCGAGGTGAAATCCGCGGTTGAGCAGCAGATGAACGAACTGCTGAGCGAATACCTGCTGGAAAACCCGTCAGACGCGAAAATCGTCGTCGGCAAAATTATCGATGCGGCGCGTGCCCGTGAAGCGGCGCGTAAAGCCCGTGAAATGACCCGCCGTAAAGGTGCGCTGGATCTGGCCGGTCTGCCGGGCAAACTGGCGGACTGCCAGGAACGCGATCCGGCTCGCTCCGAACTGTACCTGGTGGAAGGGGACTCCGCGGGCGGTTCTGCGAAGCAGGGCCGTAACCGTAAGAACCAGGCGATTCTGCCGCTGAAAGGTAAAATCCTCAACGTTGAGAAGGCGCGCTTCGACAAGATGCTCTCCTCTCAGGAAGTGGCGACGCTGATCACCGCGCTCGGCTGCGGCATCGGTCGCGACGAGTACAACCCGGACAAACTGCGCTATCACAGCATCATCATCATGACCGATGCGGACGTCGATGGTTCTCACATCCGTACCCTGCTGCTGACCTTCTTCTACCGTCAGATGCCAGAGATCGTTGAGCGCGGCCACATCTACATTGCCCAGCCACCGCTGTACAAAGTGAAGAAAGGCAAGCAAGAACAGTACATTAAAGACGACGAAGCGATGGACCAGTATCAGATCTCCATCGCACTGGATGGCGCAACCCTGCATGCGAATGCCCACGCTCCGGCGCTGGCGGGTGAGCCACTGGAAAAACTGGTCTCTGAGTACAATGCAACGCAGAAAATGATCGGTCGTATGGAGCGTCGCTTCCCGCGCACGCTGCTGAAAGAGCTGGTTTATCAGCCGACGCTGGCTGAAGCCGATCTCAGCGACGAACAGACCGTGACCCGCTGGGTGAACGCCCTGGTGACCGAGCTGAACGAAAGCGAGCAGCACGGCAGCATGTGGCAGTTTGACGTTCGCGAGAACGCCGAGCAGCACCTGTTCGAGCCAATCATTCGCGTACGTACGCACGGCGTGGACACAGACTATCCGCTGGATCACGAGTTTGTGACCGGTGGTGAATACCGTCGTCTGTGCACCCTGGGCGAGAAACTGCGCGGCCTGATCGAAGAAGACGCGTTTATCGAACGTGGCGAACGTCGTCAGCCGGTGGCCAGCTTCGAGCAGGCGCTGGACTGGCTGGTGAAAGAGTCCCGTCGTGGTCTCTCCATTCAGCGTTATAAAGGTCTGGGCGAAATGAACCCGGATCAGCTGTGGGAAACCACCATGGATCCGGAAAGCCGTCGCATGCTGCGCGTGACCGTGAAAGATGCGATTGCCGCTGACCAGCTGTTCACTACCCTGATGGGCGACGCCGTTGAGCCGCGCCGCGCCTTCATCGAAGAGAACGCCTTGAAAGCAGCGAATATCGACATTTAATTCAGGCAGTCGGTTTTGCAGGCCCGGTGAGCGTAGCGCCGCCGGGCTTTTCTTTGCCCGCAAAAGAGGAATCCCCCTCTAAACCCCATCCCCCTTTATCCACGACTCTTTTACTGTTTTCTGTGCGGAATCGCGTTAGCATGAGGACAGACTCATTTAAATCGGGGATCTCATGGCCATCAAACTCATTGCAATCGATATGGACGGCACGCTGCTGCTGCCAGACCACACCATCTCTCCTGCCGTTAAAAACGCGATTGCCGCCGCCCGCGCGAAAGGCGTGAACGTGGTGCTGACCACGGGTCGTCCGTATGCCGGTGTGCACAGCTATCTGAAAGAGCTGCACATGGAACAGCCGGGCGATTACTGCATCACCTACAACGGTGCGCTGGTGCAGAACGCCAGCGATGGCAGCACCGTCGCGCAAACGGCGCTGAGCTATGACGATTACCTGTATCTGGAAAAACTGTCCCGCGAAGTGGGTTCTCACTTCCACGCCCTCGATCGCAACACGCTCTACACGGCGAACCGCGACATCAGCTACTACACGGTGCATGAATCCTTTGTGGCGACCATCCCGCTGGTGTTCTGCGAGCCGGAAAATATGGACCCTGCCACGCAGTTCCTGAAAGTGATGATGATCGATGAGCCCGCGATTCTGGACCAGGCTATCGCCCGCATCCCGGCGGACGTGAAAGAGAAATACACCGTGCTGAAAAGTGCGCCGTACTTCCTCGAAATCCTCGACAAACGCGTCAATAAAGGCACCGGCGTGAAATCGCTGGCCGATACGCTGGGCATTAAGCCGGAAGAGATCATGACCTTAGGCGATCAGGAAAACGACATCGCCATGATCGAATACGCAGGCATGGGCGTGGCGATGGAAAACGCGATCCCGTCCGTGAAAGAGGTGGCTAACTTCGTCACCAAATCGAACCTTGAAGACGGCGTGGCCTACGCTATCGAGAAGTTTGTGCTGAATTAATCACTGCTCATCCATCAGCCTCGGTTATCTACCGGGGCTTTTTTTTGCCTGTTGTTCGCTGCATTGTTCTTTTTGTGATCTGGATTGTAGTGCAACACAATATGATTGTACTACGATGCGTTCATGGAATTGACGAAAGGCCTCACGTTTGTACTGCAAAAGTGAGGCGAAACTCAGCGGTCGCGGTAAAGTAGTGATGGATAAAACGAAATCAGGACTCTCCATGACTCTCAATAAAACCGACCGCATCGTCATTACGCTGGGCAATCAAATTGTCAGCGGAAAATACGTACCGGGTTCGCCGCTGCCCGCCGAGGCAGAGCTGTGCGAGGAGTTTGAAACCTCGCGCAACATCATCCGCGAAGTCTTTCGCTCGCTGATGGCGAAACGGCTGATCGAAATGAAGCGTTATCGCGGGGCCTTTGTCGCGCCGCGTAACCAGTGGAACTACCTCGATACCGACGTTCTGCAGTGGGTGCTGGAGAACGACTACGACCCGCGGCTCATCGGGGCGATGAGCGAGGTGCGTAACCTGGTGGAACCGGCCATTGCCCGCTGGGCAGCGGAACGGGCGACATCGGGTGACCTGGCGCAGATTGAAGCGGCGCTCAACGACATGATCGCCAACAACCAGGACCGGGATGCCTTTAACGAAGCGGATATCCGCTACCACGAGGCGGTGCTGGAGTCGGTACATAACCCGGTTTTACAGCAGCTTAGCGTGGCCATCAGCTCGCTACAGCGCGCAGTATTTGAACGGACCTGGATGGGTGATGAGGCCAACATGCCCCAGACGCTCCAGGAACATAAAGCGCTGTTCGATGCGATACGGCATCAGGACAGCAATGCGGCAGAGCAGGCGGCGCTCCATATGATCGCCAGCTCGACACGAAGGTTAAAGGAAATCACATGACATCTCGCTACATCGCCATCGACTGGGGATCGACCAATCTGCGCGCCTGGCTGTATGAAGGCGACAGATGCCTGGAGAGCAGGCAGTCCGAAGCAGGCGTCACGCGGCTGAACGGCAAATCCCCGCAGGCGGTGTTAGCAGAAGTCACAGAAAACTGGCGCGAAGGCACCACCCCGGTGGTGATGGCAGGAATGGTCGGCAGTAACGTGGGCTGGAAGGTTGCCCCTTATTTGCCGGTTCCTGCTCATTTCGACGCCATTGGTCAGAAGTTAACGTCCGTTGGCGACAATATCTGGATCATTCCAGGGCTGTGTGTCTCCCGTGACGATAACCACAACGTGATGCGCGGCGAAGAGACACAGCTGCTCGGCGCGCGCACCCTTTCTCCTTCTTCTGTCTATGTCATGCCCGGAACGCACTGCAAATGGGTGCAGGCCGACGCGCAGCAAATCCACGATTTTCGTACCGTGATGACGGGTGAGTTGCATCACCTGCTGCTGCGTCATTCGCTGGTGGGCGCGGGCCTGCCAGAACAGGAATCGTCTCCTGAGGCCTTTGCTGCCGGGCTGACGCGCGGTCTCGCCTCGCCTGCCGTTCTGCCACAACTTTTTGAAGTTCGCGCCTCACACGTGCTGGGAAATCTCCCGCGTCAACAGGTCAGCGAATTTCTCTCCGGTCTGCTGATTGGTGCCGAAGTCGCCACCCTGGGCGAACAGTTCGCCGGGCAGCAGGCCATCACCCTTGTCGCGGGTTCAGCATTAGCCGCTCGCTACCAGCAGGCGTTCCGCGCCTTTGGTCGTGAAGCGGCAGTGGTTGAAGGCGACGTGGCATTTCAGGCAGGAATAAGGAGCATCGCTCATGCAGTGGCAAACTAATCTCCCTCTCATCGCGATTTTACGCGGCATCACGCCGGACGAAGCGCTGGCGCACGTCGGTGCCGTCATCGACGCCGGATTTGACGCGGTGGAAATCCCGCTCAACTCGCCGGAGTGGGAAAAAAGCATCCCGGCGGTCGTCGATGCGTATGGCGATAAAGCGCTGATTGGCGCAGGTACGGTGTTGAAACCCGAGCAGGTCGATCAGCTCGCCAACATGGGCTGCAAGCTTATCGTCACGCCCAACATTCAGCCGGACGTGATCCGCCGCGCAGTGAGCTACGGCATGACCGTCTGCCCAGGCTGTGCGACAGCGACAGAAGCCTTTACCGCGCTGGACGCAGGCGCTCAGGCGCTGAAAATTTTCCCGTCGTCGGCCTTCGGCCCGGATTACATCAAAGCGCTGAAAGCGGTGCTTCCGGCTGACGTCCCGGTCTTTGCCGTCGGCGGTGTGACGCCAGAAAACATGGCGCAGTGGATTAACGCTGGCTGCGCCGGGGCGGGTCTGGGCAGCGATCTGTATCGTGCCGGGCAGTCCGTTGAACGTACCGCAGCGCAGGCCGCCGCGTTCGTTAAAGCGTACCGGGAGGCGACGAAATGAAAATTACGAAAGTCACCACCTACCGTTTACCCCCGCGCTGGATGTTTTTGAAAATTGAAACCGATGAAGGCATCGTTGGCTGGGGCGAGCCGGTGATTGAAGGCCGCGCGCGCACCGTGGAAGCGGCAGTGCATGAGCTGAGCGAACTCCTGATCGGCCAGGACCCGGCACGTATCAACGATCTGTGGCAGGTAATGTACCGCGGCAGTTTCTACCGCGGCGGCCCGATTCTGATGAGCGCTATCGCCGGTATCGACCAGGCGCTGTGGGATATCAAAGGCAAAGTGCTGAACGCGCCGGTGTGGCAGCTGATGGGCGGCCTGGTGCGCGACAAAATCAAAGCCTACAGCTGGGTCGGCGGTGACCGTCCGGCTGAGGTCATCGAGGGGATCAAAACCCTGCGTAAAATCGGCTTTGATACCTTCAAGCTTAACGGCTGTGAAGAGATGGGCGTGATTGATAACTCCCGCGCGGTGGATAACGCCGTCAATACCGTGGCGCAAATCCGCGAAGCCTTCGGCAATGAGATTGAGTTTGGCCTCGATTTCCACGGTCGCGTCAGCGCGCCGATGGCGAAAGTGCTGATCAAAGAGCTGGAGCCTTACCGTCCGCTGTTCATCGAAGAGCCGGTGCTGGCGGAGCAGGCTGAGTACTATCCGAAGCTGGCAGCACAAACCCATATTCCGATCGCGGCGGGCGAACGTATGTTCTCGCGCTTCGAGTTCAAACGGGTGCTGGAAGCGGGCGGTCTGGCGATTCTGCAGCCGGATCTGTCCCACGCGGGTGGCATCACCGAGTGCTACAAAATCGCGGGGATGGCCGAAGCCTACGACGTGGCGCTGGCACCGCACTGTCCGCTCGGACCGATCGCGCTGGCTGCCTGTCTGCATATTGACTTTGTTTCCCGCAACGCGGTGTTGCAGGAGCAGAGCATGGGCATCCACTACAACAAAGGCGCAGAGCTGCTCGACTTTGTGAAAAACAAAGAAGACTTCAACATGGAAGGCGGCCACTTCAAACCGTTAACCAAACCGGGCCTGGGCGTGGAGATTGACGAAGCCAAAGTCATCGAAATGAGCAAGCAGGCGCCGGACTGGCGCAATCCGCTGTGGCGATATGAGGACGGTTCCGTCGCCGAGTGGTAAATGCTCGTCATATTTCGCGCTGCGCGTGCGTTGGCTGCGATTGCGCACCCCAGTCACTTACTTATGTAAGCTCCTGGGGATTTGCAATCTTGCCGCCTTCTCGCAACACGAACTATTTAGAGCATTAAAAAGCTAAAACAATATTTTTCACACACCCTCTGTAACTTACAGGGCATGGTGACGTGTATCGCTATGCCCAAAATCTGGAGACAGATTAATGGATATTTCTGTGACTACCGCAAAAACAGGCCGTCGTCGTTACCTGACGCTGCTGATGATTTTTATTACCGTAGTGATTTGCTACGTCGACCGCGCCAACCTGGCCGTGGCCTCCGCGCATATTCAGAAAGAGTTTGGCATTTCGAAAACGGAGATGGGCTACATCTTCTCGGCGTTTGCCTGGATGTACACTATTTGCCAGATCCCTGGCGGACGCGTGCTGGACCGCCTGGGCTCCCGCACCACCTATTTCATTGCCATTTTCGGCTGGTCCGTTGCGACGCTGTTACAGGGTTTTGCCACCGGTCTGCTGTCGCTGATTGGTCTGCGCGCCATTACCGGCGTCTTCGAAGCGCCCGCTTTCCCGACCAATAACCGCATGGTCACGAGCTGGTTCCCGGAGCAAGAACGCGCCTCGGCGGTGGGGTTCTACACCTCCGGGCAGTTCGTCGGCCTGGCGTTCCTGACGCCGCTACTGATCTGGATCCAGGAGATGTTGAGCTGGCACTGGGTGTTTATCATCACCGGTGGGATCGGCATCATCTGGGCGCTGATCTGGCATAAAGTTTACCAGGCCCCGCGCAAAACCAAGGGTATCACTCAGGCGGAGCTGGATTACATTGAACAGGGCGGCGGTCTGGTGGACGGCGATGCACAGATCGAAAACAAGGTCCGCGCGCCGCTGACCAAAGCTGACTGGAAACTGGTGTTCCATCGCAAGCTGGTGGGCGTTTACCTGGGTCAGTTCGCGATTGCCTCCACCCTGTGGTTCTTCCTGACCTGGTTCCCGAACTACCTGACTCAGGAAAAAGGCATCACCGCGCTGAAAGCCGGTTTCATGACCACGGTGCCGTTCCTGGCGGCATTTGTCGGCGTGCTGTTGTCCGGCTGGATTGCCGACAGGTTAGTGCGCAAAGGCTACTCAATTGGTTTCTCGCGCAAGCTGCCGATTATTTTCGGCCTGCTGATCTCCACCTGCATCATGGGCGCGAACTACACCAATGACCCGGTGTGGATCACCGTGCTGATGGCGGTCGCCTTCTTCGGCAACGGTTTTGCGTCGATCACCTGGTCGCTGGTCTCCTCGCTGGCACCGATGCGCCTGATTGGCCTCACCGGCGGCGTGTTTAACTTTGCCGGTGGTCTGGGCGGTATCACGGTGCCGCTGGTGATTGGCTATCTGGCGCAGGCGCACGGCTTTGCGCCCGCCCTGACCTACATCTCCGTCATCACCCTGATTGGTGCGCTCTCCTACATCCTGCTGGTGGGCGATGTTAAACGAGTAGGCTAAATCTTCGCGATGCTTTACCCTGATGCGATATCCGCGCATCAGGGTCTTTTCATGAAACAAATCACCTACGCTCCCCGCCATCATCAGCTTACGAACATCAACACCTGGACGCCTGACAGCCAGTGGCTGGCGTATGACGTGCGCCCATCCGGCGCGTCTTTTACCGGCGAGACGATCGAGCGAGTCAATGTGAAAACGGGCGAAACCGAGGTGATCTATCGCGCTGAACAGGGCGCGCACGTCGGCGTGGTGACCGTTCATCCCACGGATGACCAATACGTCTTCATTCATGGCCCGGAAAACCCGGATGCAAGCTGGCAGTATGATTTTCACCACCGTCGCGGCGTGATAGCGCAAAACGGCCAGGTGAAAAATCTCGATGCGATGGACATCACCGCACCCTTTACCCCCGGCGCGCTGCGCGGCGGAAGCCACGTTCACGTTTTTAGTCCCAACGGACAGTTCGTCAGCTTTACCTATAACGACCATGTCCTGCATGAGCGCGACGTGGCGCTGGATCTGCGCAATGTCGGCGTCGCCGCGCCGTTTGGCCCGGTCACCCCGCAGGGCAACCATCCGCGCGAATATGCGGGAACATTCTGGAGCGTGCTGATCAGCCGCACGACCCCGACGCCACGCCCAGGCAGCGATGAGATCAATCGCGCCTACGAAGAGGGCTGGGTGGGAAACAACCGGATAGCCTTTATCGGCGACACGCTGTCTGAGCGGGGCGAAAAAGTGCCGGAGCTGTTTATCGTTGATTTGCCTAAAGATGAGGCAGGCTGGAAGCGCGCAGGCGACGCGCCGCTGGAAGGCACAGTGGAAAACATGCCCGCGCCGCCCGCAGGCGTGGTGCAGCGCCGTTTAACCTTCACCCATGAAAATCGTTATCCGGGGCTGGTCAACGTGCCGCGCCACTGGGTGCGCAGCAACCCTCAGGGCAGCGAGATCGCGTTTCTGATGCGCGATGATAACGGTATTGTGCAGCTGTGGCTGATTGCGCCAGAGGGCGGCGAACCGCGCCAGCTGACGCATAACCAGAGCGATATTCAGTCGGCGTTTAACTGGCATCCGTCGGGCGACGCGCTCGGTTTTGTGCTGGATAATCGCATTGCCTGCTGCGATGCGCGCAGCGGAGAAGTGAGGTTTCTGACGTCCGATCACGGCAATCCGCCGTCGGGCGATGCCGTGGTGTTCTCACCGGATGGCCGTTATGTGGCGTGGATGGAAGAGACAGTCGGTTTCCGTCAGCTTTGGATGACTGAAACCGGAGAGTAATCAGGGGGCAGACATCTCGGCGGGCGGGATAACGGCGTTGGTCATCTTCGTCTGCTGCTCGCTTTTTTCGACGCGTGACCGCACTGAGCTATCGGTGCGGAACAGATCCCACGGCACCAGCAGCGTGTCCATCACCGCCGTGAACGGCAGATCCAGAATCACCAGGGATTTGGTGCCCCAGTTGGTCTCGTCATCCGAGATCATATTCGCGCTGGCGCGCGTGCCCGGATATGTTCCTTCTTTACCGCCGGTGTGAGACATCACGCTCGAACACCCGCAAAGTAAAACCACTACGCTGCATGTTGTCAGCTTTATCAGAACATTTTTCATCATCAGTCAATCAATGTTAATGGCACGACATAACGGCAATATCGAGTTATAGCGAGCCATGTACGAAAAGAATAGCTGGAAAGCGCTGCTCTGTGGCAGGCATCGCAATTTCACTCTTTGTGCTGTAGTCCCAGTCTATGCGAGTCCTCGCAAAGTGCAAAAAAATCTCGCATTTAACCTCTTGAAAAGACCGAAACCAAACCCATTTTAGAGAGGTAGCCGAAGAACGAACACGCCTGATGGGTGTTTGGTGGCACAACGGCCTGTCCATGGTGGAAGGCAAACATTACTCGCTGATTTCAGGAGCTTTGATCTATGCGTAATTTCGATTTTTCCCCGCTGTACCGTTCTGCAATTGGTTTCGATCGCCTGTTCAACCATTTAGAAAATAACTCAAGCCAGAGTAACGGCTACCCTCCATACAACGTTGAGCTGGTTGACGAAAACCACTACCGCATCGCGATTGCCGTCGCCGGTTTTGCCGAGAGCGAACTGGAAATCACCGCGCAGGACAACCTGCTGGTGGTGAAAGGGGCGCATACCGCCGAGCAGAAAGAGCGTACCTATCTCTACCAGGGCATTGCTGAGCGCAACTTTGAGCGCAAATTCCAGCTTGCCGAGAACATCCACGTTCACGGTGCGAACCTGGTCAACGGCCTGCTGTTTATCGATTTGGAACGTGTGATTCCGGAAGAGAAAAAACCGCGCCGTATCGAGATCAACTAATTAAGCGGGTCGCCTGTGCGGCCCACCCAGAGTGGCTTGCCGAAACGGGAGCCGGTGCGAATCCGTCAGGATTTGCAGGAACAACTGCGCACTAAAAACAGTGCTTAACTCGCTTCTCAGAAGGAGATTAACGATGCGTAACTACGATTTATCCCCCCTGCTGCGTCAGTGGATTGGTTTTGACAAACTGGCTAACGCCCTGCAAAGCACGGCTGAACAACAGAGTTTTCCGCCGTACAACATCGAAAAGAGCGATGACAACCACTACCGCATCACGCTCGCGCTGGCCGGGTTCCGTCAGGACGATCTCGACATCCAGCTCGAAGGCACGCGCCTGACCGTGAAAGGGACGCCGGAAAAACCGCAAACCGAGACCCAGTGGCTGCATCAGGGCCTGGTGACTCAGCCGTTTAGCCTGAGCTTTACCCTGGCCGACCATATGGAAGTTTCCGGTGCGACCTTTACCAACGGGCTGTTGCACATCGACCTGACGCGCAACGTCCCGGAAGCGCTGGCCCCGCAGAAAATTGCGATCAGCGAGCGTCCGGCGTTGAATAGCTAATACGCTGTGTTGCTCTTCTCCCTCTCCCTGTGGGAGAGGGCACCAGACCGCACAAAGCCCGACCTCTCCAAAGCCCCGCTTCGGCGGGGCTTTTTTGTGCGCCATCACCCATACATTCCCCGCAACCTCTGCGAGAATCCCCTTAATCACTAAGGATATGCGCAGGGAAAAGGTCATGAGTGATATCGCGTTAACGGTTAGCGTGTTGGCCCTGGTTGCGGTGGTTGGGCTGGGGATTGGCAATATCAAAATCCGCGGTGTCGGATTTGGCATTGGCGGGGTGCTGTTCGGCGGGATTTTTGTCGGCCATTTCGCCGATCAGCTTGGGCTGACCCTCAGTGCGGAAATGCTGCACTTCATCCAGGAATTCGGCCTGATCCTCTTCGTCTACACCATCGGTATTCAGGTCGGCCCTGGGTTTTTCGCCTCGCTTCGCGTCTCCGGCCTGCGCCTGAATCTCTTTGCCCTCGGCATTGTGGTGATGGGCGGTCTCGTTACTGCCATTCTGCACAAACTCTTTGAAATTCCGCTTCCGGTGGTGCTGGGGATCTTCTCCGGCGCGGTCACCAACACCCCTGCGCTGGGGGCCGGGCAGCAAATCCTGCGCGATCTGGGCATTGCGCCAGACGTCGTCGATCAAATGGGGATGAGCTATGCGATGGCCTACCCGTTCGGGATTTGCGGTATTCTGCTGACCATGTGGCTGGTGCGCGTGCTGTTTCGCATCAACGTCGATGACGAGGCGAAAAAGCATGAATCGACGATGACCAACGGCCACATGCTGATCAAAACCATCAACATCCGCGTCGAAAACCCCAATCTGAACCAGATGGCGATTCAGGATGTGCCGATCCTGAACAGCGCCAACATCATCTGCTCGCGCCTGAAACGCGATGAGATGCTGATGGTGCCCTCGCCCGGCACCGTGATTCAGCTCGGCGATTTACTGCATCTGGTCGGCCAGCCCGGCGATCTGCACAGCGCCCAGCTGGTGATCGGTCAGGAGGTGGATACGTCGCTCTCCACGCGCGGCACCGACATGCGCGTCGAACGCGTGGTGGTCACCAACGAGCAGGTTCTGGGCAAGAAAATCCGCGATCTGCAGGTGAAAGAGCGCTACGACGTGGTGATCTCGCGCCTTAATCGCGCGGGCGTTGAGCTGGTCGCCAGCCCGGATGCCAGCCTGCAGTTTGGCGATATCCTCAATCTGGTGGGCCGCCCGTCGTCCATCGATGCCGTCGCCGATATGGTCGGCAACGCGCAGCAAAAATTGCAGCAGGTGCAGATGCTGCCAGTGTTTATCGGCATTGGGCTCGGCGTGCTGCTCGGCTCTATTCCCCTGTACGTGCCCGGTTTCCCGGTGGCGCTGAAGCTCGGTCTGGCGGGCGGGCCGCTGATCATGGCGCTGATTCTGGGGCGGATCGGCTGTATCGGGAAGCTGTACTGGTTCATGCCACCGAGCGCGAACCTGGCCCTGCGCGAGCTGGGGATCGTGCTGTTCCTGTCGGTGGTGGGGCTGAAATCCGGCGGAGACTTTATCCACACCCTGACCCAGGGCGAGGGGATAAGCTGGATTGGCTACGGGATTGTCATCACCGCGGTGCCGCTGCTGACGGTCGGGATACTGGCGCGGATGTTCGCGAAGATGAACTACCTGACCCTGTGCGGGATGCTGGCCGGGTCGATGACCGATCCACCCGCGCTGGCCTTCGCCAATAACCTGCACGCCACCAGCGGCGCGGCGGCGCTTTCGTACGCCACCGTTTATCCGCTGGTGATGTTCCTGCGCATCATCACCCCGCAGCTACTGGCCGTGCTGTTCTGGGGGATAGGCTAACAGCTCGTCCGGGTGGATGCGCCGCAGATGGTAGTCCACCTGATAATCGCTGGTATTACGGAACATCACCGAATAATTGAGGAACTCGCCGCTGTCGCTGTAGGAAAGGGAGGTAATGCGCAGCAGCGGCGTCTGTTCCGGTAAGTTCATCAGGTTTGCCATCTGGCGGTCCGCCAGCACCGGCGTCAGGCTCTCGTAATTCCCGCTGATGGTGATCCCGCACTCCTTCTCGATGTAATCAAACTTCGACCCCTCAAGATGCG
Organism: Lelliottia sp. JS-SCA-14; assembly: GCF_035593345.1. NCBI lineage: Bacteria > Pseudomonadati > Pseudomonadota > Gammaproteobacteria > Enterobacterales > Enterobacteriaceae > Lelliottia > Lelliottia sp. JS-SCA-14. The sequence continues at coordinate 55,966 of NZ_CP141606.1, forward strand.
CCAGCGACAGGTTGCGAAACAGCTTCACGGGCATAAAGCTGTCCTCCAGCATCAGCGGTTTTCCCTCGACGTAACGCACCCGGCGCGAAAAGTAGATCCGTTCATCTATCTGGATGCGCAGCTGGCTGGCGATAGCGGGCGGGGCGGGCATCACTTCAAACTGCAACACCTTGCTCTGCACCTCTTTGCCCTGCTGGCGTAGCACTTCCACCAGCCCGGTCAGATTGGTGGTTTCGTGGTGAACGTCCTTGCGCGCGACGAAGGTGCCGCTGCCGTGACGGCGCACCACCAGCCCCCAGCCGACCAGCAGATCGATAGCCTTGCGGATCGTCATGCGCGCCACGCCGAACTCCTGCGCCAGCGCCTTTTCGCCAGGCAGCGGGCTGCCGACGTTGTAATCGGACGAATTGAGCCGCAACCGGAGTCTGTCGGCTATGGATTTGTAGATCACCTGTAGACCTCTCTGCGCTGATTCATGCGGGCATCGCGTCTTAACATGTCCATATTTTGAACTGAAAGTAGACCTGAGTGAGCAAATTAAAACCATGAATGCGATCACGGAACGCAGCGGGACGCGGTGTTAGCCGCTGAGTAAATTCTTATCCTCAGTTCAGGCCAGCACAAAACCAATAAGGCCAAACCCCCTACAGGTTGTTACATGAGGATTTAAAGATGCTCAGTCAAATACAACGTTTTGGCGGCGCCATGTTTACCCCGGTGCTGTTGTTCCCTTTCGCAGGCATGGTGGTCGGAATCGCCATCATGCTGCGCAATCCGCTTTTTGTGGGCGAGGCGTTAACGGCACCCGATCATCTGTTTGCGCAAATCGTCCACATCATTGAAGAGGGCGGCTGGGCGGTCTTTCGCAATATGCCGCTAATTTTCGCCGTCGGTTTACCGATTGGTCTGGCCAAACAGGCACAGGGCCGGGCCTGCCTGGCGGTACTGATTAGCTTCCTGACCTGGAACTATTTTATTAACGCGATGGGCATGACCTGGGGTCAGTTCTTTGGCGTGAACTTCATGGCTGAACCGACGGCGGGCAGCGGGCTGGCGATGATTGCCGGGATCAAAACCCTCGACACCAGCATCATCGGCGCGATTGTGATCTCCGGGCTGGTGACCGCCATCCACAACCGCTATTTCGATAAACAGCTGCCGGTCTTCCTGGGCATCTTCCAGGGCACTTCGTTCGTGGTGATCATCGCCTTCTTCGTGATGATTCCCTGCGCCTGGCTGACTTTGCTCGGCTGGCCAAAAGTGCAGATGGGCATCGAGTCGTTGCAGGCGTTTTTACGCTCCGCCGGGGCGCTGGGCGTGTGGGTTTACACCTTCCTCGAACGCATTCTGATCCCAACCGGCCTGCATCACTTCGTCTACGGTCCGTTTATTTTCGGCCCGGCGGCGGTCGAGGGCGGTATCCAGGTTTACTGGGCGCAGCATCTGCAGGAGTTCAGCCAGAGCACGCTGCCGCTGAAAACCCTGTTCCCGGAAGGCGGTTTTGCCCTGCACGGTAACTCGAAAGTGTTCGGCTCCGTCGGGATTGCGCTGGCGCTGTGGTACACCGCGTCGCCGGAAAACCGCGTCAAAGTGGCGGGCCTGCTGATCCCGGCCACCCTCACCGCGATGCTGGTGGGGATCACTGAGCCGCTGGAGTTCACCTTCCTGTTTATCTCCCCGCTGCTGTTTGCCGTTCACGCGGTGCTGGCGGCAACCATGGCGACCGTGATGTACATGTTCGGCGTGGTCGGCAACATGGGCGGCGGTCTGCTCGACCAGTTCCTGCCGCAAAACTGGATCCCCATGTTCCACAACCATGCCTCGATGATGTTCACCCAGATTGGCATCGGCGTGTGCTTCACCGGGCTCTACTTCCTGGTCTTTAAGACCCTCATCGAACGCTTCAACCTGAAAACACCGGGCCGCGAAGAGAGCGAAATCAAACTCTACAGCAAAGCGGATTACCAGGCTGCGCGCGGGCAAACCACCGTCGCCGCCAATACCAGCTCGGGCCAGGCGGCAGGCTATCTGCAGGCGCTCGGCGGGGCAGGCAATATCGAAAGCATCAACAACTGCGCCACCCGACTGCGTATCGCCCTGATAGACATGAGCAAAACGCAAAGTGACGACGTTTTCAAAGCCCTTGGCGCCCACGGTGTGGTGCGTCGCGGCAACGGGATTCAGGTGATTGTCGGGCTGCACGTGCCACAGGTGCGCGACCAGCTTGAATCCCTGATGAACACTCCTTCTTCGACCCCATCATCTACCCTGACAGAGGCTGTATCATGAAAAAATTCTCAGTTGTTATCGCAGGCGGCGGCAGTACTTTCACTCCGGGTATCGTCCTGATGTTACTGGCGAATCGCGATCGCTTCCCGCTGCGCGCCCTCAAGTTCTATGACAACGACGGCGCACGTCAGGAGACCATCGCCGAGGCGTGCAAAATCATCCTCCAGGAGCAAGCTCCGGACATCGAATTCAGCTACACCACCGATCCTAAAGCGGCCTTTACCGACGTGGACTTTGTGATGGCGCATATTCGCGTCGGCAAATACCCGATGCGCGAAAAAGATGAAAAAATCCCGCTGCGTCACGGCGTGCTGGGCCAGGAAACCTGCGGGCCGGGCGGGATCTCCTACGGCATGCGCTCCATTGGCGGCGTGCTGGAGCTGGTGGATTACATGGAGAAATACTCCCCGAACGCGTGGATGCTGAACTACTCCAACCCGGCGGCAATCGTCGCTGAAGCGACGCGTCGTCTGCGTCCACAGGCCAAAATCCTCAACATCTGCGATATGCCCATCGGCATCGAAGGGCGAATGGCGCAGATTGTCGGCCTGAAAGATCGCAAAGAGATGCGCGTGCGCTACTACGGCCTGAACCACTTCGGCTGGTGGACGTCGATTGAAGACCTGAACGGGAACGATCTGATGCCGAAACTGCGCGAATACGTCGCGAAACACGGCTATGTGCCGCCCTCTGATGATGCGCATACGGAAGCGAGCTGGAACGACACTTTCGCCAAGGCAAAAGACGTGCAGGCGCTCGACCCGGACACCATGCCGAACACCTACCTGAAATATTACTTCTTCCCGGATTACGTGGTGGCGCACTCCAACCCGGAACGCACCCGCGCCAACGAAGTGATGGATCACCGCGAGAAGCACGTCTTTAGCTCCTGCCGCGCGATCATCGAAGCGGGGAAATCCTCCGCCGGTGAGCTGGAAATCGACGAACATGCGTCGTACATCGTCGATCTGGCTACCGCCATCGCCTTCAACACTCAGGAGCGGATGCTGCTGATTGTGCCGAACAACGGCGCTATCCATAACTTCGATTCTGATGCGATGGTCGAAATCCCGTGCCTGGTCGGCAAAAACGGCCCTGAGCCGCTGACCGTGGGCGACATCCCGCACTTCCAGAAAGGGCTGATGGGTCAGCAGGTGGCGGTGGAGAAACTGGTGGTCGACGCCTGGGAAGAGCGTTCCTACACCAAACTCTGGCAGGCGATTACGCTCTCTAAAACCGTGCCGAGCGCGTCTGTCGCCAAAGCCATTCTTGACGATCTGATTGAGGCCAACAAAGAGTACTGGCCTGAATTGCACTAATCCCGCCGACCGGCATCCCAGATGCCGGTCAATTTACGCTATGCTGAAGCCTGCTTGCGCGACGACAAGGAGCCTTCATGAAAATTTCCCAGCTGGGCGAAGCGCCGGACTATCGGTTTTCTCTCGCCAATGAACGCACATTTCTGGCATGGATCCGCACCGCGCTGGGGTTTCTTGCCGCAGGTGTCGGGCTGGACCAGCTCGCCCCGGATTTTGCCACTCCCCTGATTCGCGAAGTGCTGGCGCTGCTGCTCTGTCTGTTCGCCGGTGTGCTGGCGATCTACGGCTACCTCCGCTGGCTGCGCAATGAAAAGGCGATGCGCCTCAAGCAGGATCTGCCCTACACGCGCGGGCTGCTGGCAATCAGTGTGATTTTACTGACGGTGGCGGGCGTGGTGATGGCGCTGGTGTTCTATGGCGGATAGCCGCAAAGCGCGGCGGGAAGTCGATCCCGGCCTGCAGCCTGAACGCACGTCGCTCGCCTGGCTGCGCACACTGCTCGGCTACGGCGCGTTGATTGCGCTGGCGATTAAACACAACTGGCACCGCACCGGTCTGCCGTTCTGGGTATCGCTGGTGGTGCTGGCGCTGGTGGCGACAATTCTCTGGCGCTACACCCGCAGCCGCAATCTGATGGACGTGAATCGCGATGATTTTGTGCAGCCGAAAGCGGTGCGTGACAAATTCTTGATCTCTCTCGCAGTACTCTCCCTCGCATTGCTGTTTGCTGTTACGCACTTACAGCAAATTCTGAATTTTTAGGGTCGTCAATGACAGGATGCCACGAGAGTACCCGCGTGGTTGTGGTGGATAACTGCAACGTACGTGAACCAGGGAAGGTGTATCAATCGTTACGTCAGAGCGGAAGCAAAAACCTCCATTTTTTACCCCAGACGCTGGGCGAAAAGCCCGTCACGCCAGAGGTCTGGGGCCAGTTCTTAACGCAGATTTTTGCCATGTGGGTTCGGGAGGATATCGGGCAGATTTCGGTGCGCCTGTTCGACGAAACGCTCAACGGCTGGTGCGGCACCGCGCTGTGCGAGAAGAAGGACCTGCTGAAATGCCAGACCTGCCCTGGCCGCCGCTTATGCACGGCGGCCAATGACGACGAACTCTGTCAGGGCTATCTGGCGTTCTATAACTACAGCGCACCCTTTATGAAAGTGATGCGCGATTTGAAAAAGCACAACCGCTCGACGCAGGAGCTGATGGCGCTGTTACGACAGAAGTGACGGACGGCCCTTCGCCAGGTATTTCGCCATCTCCGCTTCCGGGACCATACCGCCGCCGGTCGCCCAGACGAGGTGCGTCGCGTTCGGCTGAACAGGCACCCGCACCGGCCCGGCCATGCCCGCCAGCGCCGATGGCTCGAGGCGAATCCCCTCTTCCTGCGCCAGCCAGCCCAGCATGTCGTACATGCTCTGATCGGACAGGGTGTAGAAGCCATCCAGCAGGCGCTCCATGGCACGACCTACAAACCCGGACGCGCGCCCGACCGCCAGTCCGTCCGCCGCCGTGACGTTATCAATCCCCAGATCCTGCACCGCAATCTCATCGTGCAAACCGGTATACACCCCCAGCAGCATGCACGGTGAATGGGTCGGCTCGGCGAAGAAGCAGTGAACATGGTCGCCAAAGGCCAGCTTGAGACCAAACGCCACGCCGCCAGGGCCACCGCCCACGCCGCACGGGAGATAGACATACAGCGGATGATCCGCATCCACCACGCGCCCCTGCTCGGCAAACTGCGCTTTCAGGCGCTCACCTGCGACGGCATAACCTAAAAAGAGCGTGCGGGAGTTTTCGTCGTCGATAAAGAAACAGTTCGGATCGCTCTCAGCGGCCTTGCGCCCTTGCTCCACCGCCACGCCGTAATCCTGCTCGTACTCCACCACTTCCACGCCGTGGCTGCGCAATTTGGCCTTTTTCCACTCGCGGGCGTCGGCCGACATATGCACCGTCACCTTAAAGCCGACGCGGGCGCTCATGATGCCAATCGACATCCCGAGGTTGCCCGTCGAGCCGACGGCGATGCTGTACTGGCTGAAAAAGTCCTTGAAGCGCGGCTCCAGCAGAATGCTGTAATCGTCCGTGAGCGACAGCAGCCCCGCTTCCAGCGCCAGCTTTTCGGCGTGGGTCAGCACTTCATAAATCCCGCCGCGCGCTTTAATGGAGCCGGAGATCGGCAGATGACTGTCTTTTTTCAGCAACAGGGTGCCGTTAATCGGCGTCGCAAATTCCTTCGCCAGTCGGCTCTGCATGGCAGGAATAGCCACCACGTCGGACTCGATAATGCCGTTTTTGGCGGCAGTTTCCGGGAAGGCTTTCGCCAGGTAAGGCGCAAACCGCGCCAGGCGTGCGTGGGCATCCTTCACATCCGCCTGGGTCAGCCCGACGTACGGCAACCCTTCGGCAAGCGAGGTGGTGCGCGGGTTAAACCAGGTGGTCTCTTTCAGCGCCATCAGATCCTCTACCAGAGGAAATTGGGCGATTAAGGTGGTGATGCTTGCGTTTTCCATAGTACGTCTCTTCGCGCTTAGATAATGAAAGAAAGCAGGAACGTGCAGCCAAGTGCAAGTACCGAGGCGATAAATGTCGCCGTTGTATAGTATTTGAAGGTCTCATTCAGGGTCGCGCCGCAGTATTGCTTCACCAGCCAGAAGAGAGAATCCGTCACGATCGTGCAGCCAATGGCGCCAGAACCGATGGCAATGGCGATGATCTCCGGGCTAACGTTGGGATAGAGCGGCAGCATCGGGGCGACAATCGCCGTCGCGCCCATCATCGCCACGGTGGCAGAGCCGACCGCCGCATGCAGAATCAATGCCACTAGCCAGGCCAGCAGAATCGGGTGCATGTGCATATTCGATAAAATCAGCGCCAGAGTGTCGGCAAGGCCGCTGGTTTTGAGGATCGCGTTAAACGCCCCGCCTGCGCCGATGATCAGCAGGATATTAGCAATCGAACCAAAGCCGGTTTCCGTGTGCTTGAGCAGGGCGCTCATGCCGATATGCTGGCGAATCCCGAGCAGGTAGTAGGCCACAAAGACGGCGATAAACATGGCGGTGATCGGGTTGCCGATAAATTCCAGCAGCGTGTAGAGCGAACCGGTTTTTTCCATGTTCAGCTCGGCGATGGTTTTCACCAGCATCAGGCCAATCGGCAGCAGCACCGTGAACAGCGTGGCACCGAGCGTCGGCAGCGTGTGTTCTTCGCGCACTTTCAGGTCAGAAAACTCCGCCGGAACCGGCTTGAACGGCAGGCGATCGCCGAGCAGTTTCAGGAACAGCGGGCCGCCCACCAGGGACGCCATCAGCCCGACCATCAAGCCGTAAACAATCACCGTGCCCACGTCCGCGCCCAGTTTGTTGGTCACAAACAGCGCTGCAGGGTGCGGTGGCACCACGCAGTGAACCGCCATCAGCGCGGTACAGAGCGGGATCGCCAGTTTCAGCAGCGAGGTCCGGGTCTTTTTGGCAATCGAAAACGCCAGCGGGATCAGCAACACCACGCCCACTTCGACAAACAGCGTGATACCGCAGATCAGCCCAACCAGCACCATAATCACATCGGCGGAGAGCCAGCGGCAGCGCTGGAGCGTCAGGCCGATGCGCTCCGCCGCGCCGGACACTTCCATCATTTTGCCGAGAATGGTGCCGAGGCCAATCACCGCCGCGAGGAATCCCAGCGTGCCGCCGATGCCGCTCTCAATGGCATTCACCATATCCAGCGGGCTCATGCCCATCATCGCGCCGACGAAAAAGCTTGCCAGCAGCAGCGCCAGAAACGGGTGAAACTTCAGTTTTACGATGGTTAATACAATCAACACGATGCTTGCCAGCAGCGTCGCCACAACCCACATCTGAGATCCCATATCTCACCTCACCCTTAAGTTATCTGCGGCTATTGGACGAAAAAACGGCACCGGCTGACAAACGATATAAATTGCCGTTCAGGTGAGCCAGATTGGATCAAGTGAGTGACGCCGTTCTAAAAAGCGCACTTATTACGGGGTTGGTTCACATAAATTCATCCAGAACCGGTATTCTGGACGCAGTGAAATGAGTCTGAAGAGAGAAAAAAGTCGCCATGAACGATGAGAACGAGGTCGGAAATCGCCTGCTGAATGGCTGGCAGCTGTCGAAAATGTACACCTTTGAGGTGGCGGCCCGGCACGAGTCCTTCGCGCTGGCGGCGGAAGAGCTGTCCCTCAGCCCGAGCGCGGTCAGCCATCGCATTAACCTGCTGGAAGAGGAGCTGGGAATTCAGCTGTTCGTCCGTTCGCACCGTAAGGTGGAGCTGACGCCGGAGGGAAAGCGCGTCTTCTGGACGCTGAAATCGTCGCTCGATACCCTGAATCAGGAGATCCTCGACATCAAAAATCAGGCGCTCTCCGGCACCCTGACCGTCTATTCGCGCCCGTCTATCGCCCAGTGCTGGCTGGTGCCGATGCTCGGGGATTTCACCCGCCGCTATCCGTCGATCTCTCTGACCATTCTGACGGGCAACGATTACCCGAACATGCAGCGAACGGGTATCGATCTGGCGCTCTATTTCGACGATACGCCGCCCACGCAGCTTTCTCACCATTTCCTGATGGACGAGGCCATCCTGCCGGTCTGCACCCCGGAATACGCGCGCGAGCACGAGCTGATGAAAAACCCCGACAACCTGCGCCACTGCACTCTTTTGCACGACCGCCAGGCGTGGAGCAATGATTCAGGCACCGACGAGTGGTTTAGCTGGGCGCAGCACTTTGGCGTGAATTTGCCGCCATCGTCGGGAATTGGCTTCGATCGCTCCGATTTAGCGGTTATCGCGGCAATGAACCACGTCGGCGTCGCCATGGGGCGGCAGCGGCTGGTGCAAAAGCGGTTGGATCGCGGGGAGCTGATCGCGCCATTCGGCGAGAAAGCGCTGAAATGCCATCAGCACTACTACATCTCGACCCTCTCCGGCAGGCAGTGGCCGAAAATTGATGCCTTTATCGACTGGCTGAAAAGTCAGGTGGGATGAAGAATTATTACGCTTAGCCTCTACACCAAACGGCAAAAAGCGTGCTAAATACAGCCTATTGCTTTCGATTCTTCGCAAGGTTAACCGTGTTAAAGCCTCTGATCGCCGCTGCGCTGATTTTCTCCTCTGGCTGGGTGTCTGCCGCTGAGCCTCCGCTGACGGCTGCGCGCTATGCGCAGCAGCTCGGCGTGGGTATCGACGTGGACTGGGCGCGCACCGAGCGCGGCATTCGTGAGTTCGACCCGCTGGAAGTGCGTGATTTTAAGGCCAAGGGCTTTACCCACGTGCGCATTCGCGTGGCGGGAGAGCCAACGGAAGCGCGGCTGATTCACCTGCGCAAGCTGGTGGAGGCCTGCGATCAGTACGGCGTCATTCCGGTGATTGCCTACCAGGCGGATGAGTACAAAAACGACCCGAAAGCGGATAACGAAAAAGAGGTGGTGAACTGGTGGATAGCCGTCGCGCACTACTTCGAGAAAAGCTCGCCGCTGCTCGGGTTTGACCTGATCTACGAACCGGCGGACAAGCTGAATCACAACATCGCGTCCCTCAACCGCGTCTACGATAAAACGATCAAAGCGATTCACGCCATCGATGCCGATCGCATGATTTTCGTCGCTCCGCGCCTGCGCGCGGCACCGGAAGATCTCACCAGCCTCCGGCTGCCTGCTCATAGCCAAAACTACGTCCTGGCCGAGTGGCACATCTTCCCGTGGGGACCGCTCAAGAACAACGGTAAATACCCCTGGACGTCAGGCACTGCGGCGGAGAAATCGGCGATTCGCAGCCGGATTAACACCGCCCTGCGCTGGCAGCAAAAAACCGGGCATGTGAGCTGGGTGGGCGGCTGGGGTGTGGGCGAATCCAGCCGCGTGACGCCGACGGCGCCGCAGATGGCGTTCGCGAACTTCATGGCCTGTGAACTGCAAAAAGCCAAAATCCCGTACGCGATTAACGCGGATTTCCAGTTTTACGACGGGGAGGAGGGGGCGTGGCGACCGGGACCGGAACCGTTATTGCAGGCGATGCTCGCCCCGGTGTGCGAAAAGCCCGACGAGAAGCCGGGCCATCATGTGATTAAATCGTCTGCTCGTGATGCGGCTCACGCGACGCCAGCGGCAGCCAGCACAGCAAAATCAGCAGCCCCATCAGGGTCATCAGCAGGCCAAGGCTAGACTGACCGGTTTGCGGCATCATGGCGGAGAGCCAGGCCAGCGCGCCGGAACCGATGTTTTGCAAACCCCCGACCAAAGCGCCCGCGGTACCGGCGAGGAACGGGAACGGCTCCATTGCGCCGCTGGTCGCCAGCGGGAAAAGCATACCCGCGCCGAAGAAGAACAGGGCGGCCGGGATCAGCAGCGTCCAGACGGTCATCACGCCCAGTAAGCCCGGGACCCACATCATCACGCCAGCCAGCAGGCAGCTCATCACCGACTGCCACATCAGGGTGGAAAAACGTTTATTCGGGCGACCGGCAAACCACGCCCCGAAGAACGCCGCCGGGATCGGCAGAATAAACAGAATACTCACCACCATACTGCTCAGCCCCAGGCCCGCGCCGAGTAGCACGCCGGAACAGGCTTCAAACACCGCAATCCCCGCCAGACCGCCAATCAACATCAGCAGATAACAGGTGAAGGCCCCGTTGCCGAACAGCGTTTTGTAGTTGGCGATGAGCTTCGTGCGCGGCGCACCCGTCGGGCGCGTTTCCGGCATCCAGCGCGCCATGCTGAAGGTGACGATAATGCACAGCACCAGCAGGAAGGCGTAACAGGCGCGCCAGGACCAGATGCTATCCAGCACGCCGCCAATCAGCGGGGCCAGCAGCGGGCTGACCAGAATGCCCATATTCAGCAGGCTGTTGGCGTGGCGCAGCTGCGTCCCCTGGTACATGTCGCGCGGCAGCGTTCGCGCCATCACCCCGCCGACGCCGGTTCCCATGCCCTGTAAGGCACTGGCGGCAATCAGGATTGTCAGGCTGTGAGTGGTCATCGCAATCACCGTGGCGATCATGAAAATCGTCATGCCGACGAGGATCACCGGGCGGCGTCCAACGCGGTCAGAGAGCGGACCGTAGAACAGCTGCGAGACGCCGTAGGTCAGCAGATAGGCGGCCATCACGCTCTGCACCGCGCCTTCGCGCACGCTGAGCTCCTTCGCCATGTCTGCAATCGCCGGAATATAAATGGTCTGCGCCATCTGACCGACGGCCACCAGTAACACCAGCATCAACAGTAAATTAACGTTCCTTTGCTTTTTCATGTCGCTGAATACTTTTGCAAAAAGAGAGAAATAAAGAATAAGTGACTGCGCATTCCCATAAATGCGCGAGGAATCTACCACAATGAGATGACAAATTAAGCATCTCTGAGGTGAATGGTTGAGCGAAAGCAGGCAGGATTTGTAAACGATCTCGGCAACTTATGTTGCCACTGTGCAGGTGTTAAAGAGGGGCGGTTGCCCGCCCCTCTCTGGTGCGACTTGAACCTGAATTACCGCAGGTATTTCAGGACGGCATCAAGCAGTTGCAGTACCGCAACAATGAGTTTCAGGATAAGAATGACCATATCCACGACGCCCATACGCGCCTCCTTCTGGCAGAAGGAGCACGATGCTGGCGTACCTCTCCGCCGCCTGTTGCCAGCACCTTTGTTGACGTAACACAGTGTGCTCATTGGGGGGTTAAGGCACTGACGGCACCACCCGTTTCAGCCAGGACTTCGTTGCGCCGGTGTACTGCTTGCGGCCCCCGTAACTCACTGCGAACAAAATCAGTATAGATAAATACTGGATGCATGAACAGTATTTTATCGACAAAATCGGCGGGCTGATCCATACTCAGATTCATCAAAAAAGAAGCCTAAAATTGCGCGTTCGTGGCCGATCGCGTATACTTCTTGCGTTGACGTAACACAGTGTGTTCGCGGAAACCAACCGCAAACCCTGAAAAAAAACCTCGCTCCGGCGGGGTTTTTTGTTTTCATCATTCGACAAACGAAACGTGATCCCTGACGCAAATTCAGGTGGATGAAAATATTTCCATTGTCAGGCTCTGAATCCTGTGTTTGTATAAATTCTATCAATGATTCTAAACACAGGTCCTCAATGACAACTTCCATGATGGCGTCGACCCTACTAAAAACTGCGCAACCTGCCGCAGTGGTCGTCGTACGTGTGGTGGTGGTCGTCGGCAATGCGCCGTAGGGACTGGATCAACACACGAATCCAAAACCCCGCCGGCGCAAACCGGCGGGGTTTTTAGTTTAAACCTCCCCGGAAAGTCGGCTCAGAACAAAAGGACTGGAGCATGGCAAGTTCGGGCACAACATCTGGCAAGACGCGTTTTACCGGCGCGCAGTTAATCGTTCACTTACTGGAACGTCAGGGCATCAGCATCGTTTCGGGCATTCCGGGCGGCACGGTTCTGCCGCTCTACGACGCGTTGAGTCAAAGCACGCAGATCCGCCACGTGCTGGCACGCCACGAGCAGGGGGCCGGATTTATCGCCCAGGGCATGGCGCGAACTCAGGGCAAACCCGCGGTCTGTATGGCCTGCAGCGGACCGGGCGCCACCAACCTGGTGACCGCCATCGCCGACGCGCGCCTCGACTCCATCCCGCTGATCTGCATTACCGGCCAGGTTCCCTCGTCGATGATCGGCACCGATGCGTTTCAGGAAGTCGACACCTACGGCATCTCTATCCCCATCACCAAGCACAACTATTTAGTTCGCGATATCGCCGAGTTACCTCAGGTGATCGCCGATGCGTTCCGCATTGCGCAATCCGGTCGCCCGGGCCCGGTGTGGATAGACATTCCTAAGGACGTGCAAACCGCTGAAATCGACATCGAGACCTTCCCGGAGCCGGGTGACCGCGCGCCCGCGCCGGAATTCAGCGCCCAGAGCGTGCAGGACGCCGCCGCGATGATCAACGCAGCGATTCGCCCGGTGCTCTATCTGGGCGGCGGGGCGATTAACGCCTCTGAACAGGTGCGTGAATTCGCTGAAAAAGCCAATCTGCCGACCACCATGACCCTGATGGCGCTGGGTATGCTGCCGAAAGCGCACCCACTCTCATTAGGTATGCTGGGGATGCACGGCGCGCGCAGCACCAACTTTATTCTGCAAGAATCTGATTTACTGATCGTTCTCGGCGCACGTTTTGATGACCGGGCGATTGGCAAAACCGAGCAGTTCTGCCCGAACGCGAAAATTATCCACGTCGATATCGACCGCGCCGAGCTGGGTAAAATCAAACAGCCGCACGTGGCGATTCAGGGCGACGTGGGCGAAGTGCTGGCCCAGCTGATCCCGCAAACCCACGCCACCGACAACGCCGAATGGCGCGATCTGGTCGCTCAGCTGCAGCAGGAGTTCCCGAGCGCTATACCGACCGAAGGCGATCCGCTGAGCCACTACGGCCTGATTAACGCCGTCGCCTCCTGCGTGGACGACAGCGCGATTATCACCACCGACGTCGGCCAGCATCAGATGTGGACCGCTCAGGCCTACCCGCTGAACCGTCCGCGCCAGTGGCTGACCTCCGGCGGCCTGGGGACAATGGGCTTCGGCCTGCCTGCCGCCGTGGGTGCGGCGCTGGCGAATCCGGACCGCAAGGTCATTTGCTTCTCCGGTGACGGCAGCCTGATGATGAATATTCAGGAGATGGCGACGGCGGCGGAAAACCAGCTCGACGTGAAAATCATCCTGATGAACAACGAAGCGCTGGGCCTGGTGCATCAGCAGCAGAGCCTGTTCTACAAGCAGGGCGTGTTTGCGGCGACCTATCCGGGAACGATCAATTTCATGCAGATTGCCGCCGGTTTTGGCCTGCACACCTGCGATTTAAATGCCGCTGAGGACGCTCAGGCCGCCCTGCAGGAGGCGATTTCCCGTCCGGGCCCGGCGCTGATCCACGTGCGCATCGACCCAGAACAAAAAGTGTATCCGATGGTCCCGCCGGGTGCGGCCAATACTGAGATGGTGGGAGAATAAGCCATGCAGAAACAATACGATAACGTCATTCTCGAACTCACCGTCCGCAACCACCCTGGCGTCATGACCCACGTCTGCGGCCTGTTCGCCCGCCGCGCGTTTAACGTCGAAGGCATCCTATGTTTGCCGATTCAGGGCAGCGATCAGAGCCGCATCTGGCTACTGGTGAACGACGACCAGCGCCTGGAGCAGATGATGGCGCAAATCGACAAACTGGAAGACGTCACCCAAGTGGTGCGCAACCAGTCCGATCCGACCATGTTTAATAAAATTGCGGTGTTTTTTGAGTAAATCGCTCAAGGCTTGAACGGCAGCGCGCTTATCGTTAAGGTAGGCGGCTTTGCCGTAAAGCACTGCGCTGGACATTGCCGATGTAGGCCTGATAAGCGCAGCGCCATCAGGCGCTTTCAGGCATCAGGACACCCACATGACCACCATCGCCCTTATCGACGACCATCTTATCGTCCGCTCCGGTTTTGCCCAGTTGCTGAGCCTGGAGTCCGATTTTCAGGTGGTAGCTGAATTCGGTTCAGGCCGCGAGGCGCTGGCCGGACTGCCGGGGCGTGGGGTGCAGGTGTGCATTTGCGATATCTCGATGCCGGACCTCTCCGGGCTTGAGCTGCTCAGCCAGTTGCCGAAAGGGATGGCGACGATCATGCTCTCGGTGCACGACAGCCCGGCGCTGGTCGAACAGGCGCTCAACGCCGGAGCGCGCGGGTTTCTCTCCAAACGCTGTAGTCCCGATGAACTCATTTCCGCCGTGCGCACCGTCGCCACGGGCGGGTGCTATCTTACCCCCGACATCGCCATCAAACTCGCCGCCGGACGCCAGGACCCGCTGACCAAACGCGAGCGGCAGGTGGCGGAAAAACTGGCGCAGGGGATGGCGGTGAAAGAGATCGCCGTCGAGCTGGGCCTGTCGCCGAAAACCGTTCACGTTCATCGCGCCAATCTGATGGAAAAACTCGGCGTCAGCAACGACGTTGAGCTGGCCCGCCGCATGTTTGACGGCTGGCAATGAGCCCGTATTTCTCGCGACTGGTCTCCGTCGTCGCCAGCTTTTTTATCTTCTCCGCCGCCTGGTTTTGTCTGTGGAGCATCAGCCTGCATCTGGTCGAGCGCCCGGAGCTGGCGGTGCTGCTGTTCCCGTTCGGTCTGCGTCTGGGGCTGATGCTGCAATGTCCGCGCGGCTACTGGCCAGTTTTGCTCGGCGCCGAGTGGATCATGCTGGTATGGCTGGCGCAGGAAGTGGCGCTGGCGCATCTCCCCTTATTGATGATCGGAGGTGTGCTGACGCTGCTCCCGGTGGCGCTGATCTCCCGCTATCGCCATCAGCGCGACTGGCGCACGCTGCTGCGTCAGGGCGCAGCGCTGATCGCCGCCGCGCTGCTGCAATCCCTGCCGTGGATCGGTAAACCCGACACTCTCACGGCCCTGCTGCTGACCCTCACCGGCGGGCTGACGCTGGCCCCGACCTGCCTCGTGATCTGGCACTATCTCACCAGCACCGTCTGGCAACCGCTCGGCCCGGCGCTGGTCTCCCAGCCGGTGAACTGGCGCGCGCGGCATCTCATCTGGTATCTGCTGCTGTTTGTGGTCAGCCTGTGGTTACAGCTCGGGCTGCCTGCGGAACTCTCCCGTTTTACGCCATTCTGCCTGGCGCTGCCGATTATCGCCCTGGCCTGGCACTACGGCTGGCAGGGGGCGCTGATCGCCACCCTGATGAACGCCATCGCGCTGATTGCCAGCCAGACGTGGCACGATCACCCCGTCGATTTACTCCTCTCGCTGCTGGCGCAAAGCCTGACCGGGCTACTGCTGGGGGCGGGGATCCAGCGTCTGCGCGAGCTGAACCAGTCCCTGCAAAACGAGCTGGCACGCAACCGCCGTCTGGCGGAGCGTTTACTGGAAACCGAAGAGAGCGTGCGCCAGGAAGTGGCGCGCGAGCTGCACGACGATATCGGCCAGACCATCACCGCCATCCGCACTCAGGCGGGGATTGTCCAGCGCCTGGCCCCGGAAAATATCGGCGTCCGCCAGGGCGGGGCGCATATCGAACAGCTTTCGCTTGGGGTGTACGATTCGGTGCGTCGTTTGCTGGGCCGACTGCGCCCGCGCCAGCTCGACGATCTCTCCCTTGAGCAGGCGGTGCGTTCCCTGATGCGCGAGATGGAGCTGGAAGATCGCGGCATCGTCAGCCACATCGACTGGGCGATCGATGAGTCGGGGCTGAGCGAAAGCCAGCGCGTGACGCTGTTCCGCGTCTGTCAGGAAGGGCTGAACAATATCGTCAAACACGCCAGCGCCAGCGCGGTCACGCTCCAGGGCTGGCAGCAGGACGACCGCCTGATGCTGGTTCTCGAAGATGACGGCTGCGGCCTGCCGCCCGGCTCCGGCCAGCAGGGTTTTGGCCTGGCGGGCATGCGCGAGCGCGTCACGGCGCTCGGTGGAACGCTGACGATCTCCTGCACTCACGGCACCCGCGTCAGCGTGAATTTGCCGCTGCGTTACTCGTAAGGACCGACGATGTTTACCTTTTTGAAAACGCCCGCCAGCGCCGCGCCGATAGGCGACAAGCATGAGATCGACGCCCGCTACCGCTACTGGCGACGCCACATCCTGACCACCATCTGGCTCGGCTATGCCCTGTTCTACTTCACCCGCAAAAGTTTCAACGCCGCCGCGCCGGAAATCCTCGCCAGCGGTGTAATGACGCGCACGGACATCGGCCTGCTGGCGACGCTGTTTTACATCACCTACGGACTGTCGAAATTCTTCTCCGGGATCGTCAGCGACCGCTCCAACGCCCGGTATTTCATGGGGCTGGGGCTGATCGCCACGGGCGTGGTGAATATCCTGTTCGGTTTTTCCACCTCGCTTTGGGCCTTCGCCCTGCTGTGGGCGCTGAACGCCTTTTTCCAGGGCTGGGGCGCGCCCGTTTGCGCACGCCTGCTCACCGCCTGGTACTCCCGCAACGAGCGCGGCGGCTGGTGGGCGATCTGGAACACCGCCCATAACGTCGGCGGAGCGCTGATCCCCATCATGGTGGGCGCGGCTGCGCTGCACTACGGCTGGCGCGCCGGGATGATGATTGCCGGAACGCTGGCGATTTTCGCCGGGCTGTTCCTGTGCTGGCGCCTGCGCGACCGGCCTGAAACCGTCGGTCTGCCGCCGGTGGGTGACTGGCGTCATGACGAGATGGAGATCGCCCAGCAGCAGGAAGGCGCAGGCCTGACGCGCAAGGAGATCCTCACCAAATACGTGCTGCTGAACCCGTACATCTGGCTGCTTTCTCTGTGTTACGTGCTGGTCTACGTGGTGCGCGCGGCGATCAACGACTGGGGCAATCTGTATATGTCCGAGACCCTGGGCGTCGACCTGGTGACCGCCAACTCGGCGGTGACGATGTTTGAGTTGGGCGGATTTATCGGCGCGCTGGTGGCGGGCTGGGGATCGGACAAACTGTTTAACGGTAACCGCGGCCCGATGAACCTGATTTTTGCCGCCGGGATTTTGCTCTCCGTCGGCTCCCTGTGGCTGATGCCGTTCGCCAGCTACGTGATGCAGGCGGCGTGCTTCTTCACCACCGGATTCTTCGTCTTTGGCCCGCAGATGCTGATCGGCATGGCGGCGGCGGAGTGTTCGCATAAAGAGGCGGCGGGCGCGGCGACCGGGTTTGTCGGCCTGTTTGCCTATCTCGGCGCGTCCCTCTCCGGCTGGCCGCTGGCGCGGGTGATCGACATCTGGCACTGGAGCGGATTTTTCGCGGTGATCGCCATCGCGGCGGGGATTTCTGCTCTGCTGTTGCTGCCGTTTCTGAACGCCCAGGCGCCGCGCGAGACTCACGAAGCGTGATACGCCTCACCTTTTTGCCCCGAGTGGGGCAAAACTAGGAAATTTTCCCGGTTTCGCCTGGACGCTGTCTCAGGCCAACGCGACTGCTGATTTTTACAATGCCTGCCATTCGCAGGTATTCCTATCAGGAGTTTTTGATGCTGGCCTTTCTCAACCAGGTGCGCAAGCCGACCCTGGATCTGCCGCTCGAGATGCGGCGCAAAATGTGGTTCAAGCCGTTCATGCAGTCCTACCTGGTGGTCTTCATCGGCTACCTGACCATGTACCTGATCCGCAAAAACTTTAACATCGCCCAGAACGACATGATCTCCACCTACGGGCTGAGCATGACGCAGCTGGGGATGATTGGCCTCGGTTTCTCCATCACCTACGGTGTCGGCAAAACCCTGGTCTCCTATTACGCCGACGGTAAAAACACCAAGCAGTTCCTGCCGTTTATGCTGATCCTCTCCGCCATCTGTATGCTCGGCTTCAGCGCCAGCATGGGCGCGGGCTCCGTCAGCCTGTTTATGATGATCGCTTTCTACGCCCTGAGCGGTTTCTTCCAGAGTACCGGCGGGTCGTGCAGCTACTCGACGATCACCAAATGGACGCCGCGCCGCAAGCGCGGAACCTACCTCGGCATGTGGAACATCTCCCACAACCTCGGTGGGGCGGGTGCGGCAGGCGTGGCGCTGTTCGGTGCCAACTTCCTGTTCGACGGCCACGTGATCGGCATGTTTATCTTCCCGTCGATTATCGCCCTGATTGTTGGCTTCATCGGCCTGCGCTACGGCAGCGACTCCCCGGAATCCTACGGTCTGGGCAAAGCGGAAGAGCTGTTTGGCGAAGAGCTGAGCGAAGAGGATAAAGAGGCCGAAGACGAGTCGATGACCAAATGGCAGATCTTTGTTGAGTACGTGCTGAAAAACAAAGTCATCTGGCTGCTGTGCTTCTCTAACATCTTCCTGTACGTGGTGCGTATCGGTATCGACCAGTGGTCCACCGTGTATGCCTTCCAGGAGCTGAAACTCTCCAAAGAGGTGGCGATTCAGGGCTTTACGCTGTTTGAAGTCGGCGCGCTGGTGGGCACGCTGCTGTGGGGCTGGCTCTCGGATCTGGCGAACGGCCGTCGTGCGCTGGTGGCCTGCGTGGCGCTGGCGCTGATCATCGCGACGTTAGGGGTGTATCAGCACGCCAGCAACCAGTACGTCTACCTCGCGTCCCTGTTCGCCCTCGGCTTCCTGGTGTTTGGCCCGCAGCTGCTGATCGGTGTTGCCGCGGTTGGATTTGTGCCGAAAAAAGCGATCGGCGCTGCCGATGGGATTAAGGGCACCTTCGCGTATCTGATCGGTGACAGCTTCGCCAAACTGGGTCTCGGGATGATCGCCGACGGCACGCCAGTCTTCGGCCTGACCGGCTGGGCGGGCACCTTCGCCGCGCTCGACGCCGCCGCTATCGCCTGCATCTGCCTGATGGCGATGGTCGCAGTGATGGAAGAGCGCAAAATTCGCCGCGAAAAACGGATTCAGAAATTGAAAGTAGCTTGATGGATTGTGCAGGTAACTTTTTGCCCGGCTTAGCGCCGGGCTTTTTTGGTTCAGGAGTCTGGGAAATACCAACGAGCTAAGAGGTATTTAATAAATAGCAATATCTCCAAATCTTCAATAAAATTAAAAATTCAAGGAAGAACCTTATTGGCTTTAGTTTGGTCAGAGGTTTTCATTATCTCTGGGGCGAGTCTCGATGTCGTTGCGTGGCAATATCAATTCTACAGGCATGTTCATTCTTGCGAGCATGGTGTTTTCGTTTCTTTTCAACTCCGCTTTCGGATATGGCCCGGCGGTGGCATATAGCTTTTTTACATTTATTTTAACCCTGACATTCAGGAATGAAATTGTATATTTCTCAGCAATTATATTAGGGGCAGTCATAGCCTTCCTGTATTGTCCAGTTGGCTTAACCTTTGGTCCTCCAGATCTGAATGCCATGACTTCCGTGGCTTACACAGACAAAGCCGAAACCTTAGAGTTTCTCATGTCTATTTCGGTGTGGAAGTGGTTGATTGCAGTGTCAATTCTGTTCTCTGCTGCATCATGTTGTCTGCTAAGAAAAAAAACAACATTTGTACTGCCACGCATCCTTTCGCTACTGAGTATTATTTGTTTTTTCAGCATTCCTATTAAGGCTGCATATCAGGAAAGTCAATTCTCACTTCTTGATTCACATTACCCGCCGATCAGATTCGTCAGTGATGCTCGCAATGCTTACAATCAGGTCAATGCGGATAAAGCGTTTTATCAACACAACATGAAAATACCTGATGATTGGGGTGATGATATTCATGGGGGGAATTATAATACGGTGGTGATTATCATCGGGGAAAGCGTGCGGCGGGATTTTATGTCAGCATATGGTTTTCCGATAAATGACACATCATTTATGCAAGCAATACCCGGAATCATTTTTACTAACTATATTTCAAGCGGCCCTGCAACAGTATTATCTTTAACCCATTCATTGTATCGATTTAAAAATGGGAAAATAGAATATAACAACAGTATTGTCAGATTGCTCAGTAAACGCGGTTATCACACTAACTGGATTTCCAACCAGGGGATATATGGTGGCGCTGACAGCCCTGTCTCGCTTGCAGGAAAGCAGGCGGATGAGTTCCATTTTGTGAAGAATGGTTCTTCGAACAAGTTTCTTTACAGCCCGGATGAGAAGATGCTCCCTCTGGTGTCAGAAGCGCTAAACCGTAAAGGGAAAAAAGCGATATTTATACACTTGATGGGTTCACATCCAATGGCCTGTGTTCGTACCTCTGGCCAGTACGATACGTTCTTCCGGTCGAAAGAAGAATCCTGCTACGTCCAGAGCATCAAGAATACCGACGCGTTGCTCAGCCACGTTTATGGGATGCTCGGCCAAAATTCTCAGAGTTGGGCAATGATGTACTTTGCCGATCATGGGCTTAGGGTTGTGGATAAAGGGACAAACGAGGAGCGTCAGCAGCACTCGGACAGGTATCAAAATGATTATGATGTCCCGCTTTTCGTGACAACTTCAGGCAGTAAACAGAGTGAGAAAATCACCGCGCCGCGCTCAGGTTTCGATCTGATCCCCCTTATTACTCAGTTGGTGGGTATCAATGAGACTTCTACTGATGTTCAGTGCAATTTGTACTCGGAAGAGGTTTGTCGCAAAGAGCGTCTTGTTTTGAAGAAAGACGGAACACGCGTTCCCTATAACGCACTGCCCAGAGAAGAAGCACTGTATTAGCGGGCTCTTTTGCGACTGAGTTTCTCGCGTTGTCCGCTGTCAGCCCCACGCGTTTCCCGATATCATGAGCGGCTTACATTAAGGAGAGCGCATGGTCTGGATAATGCTGGCCACCCTGGTTGTGGTGTTTGTTGTCGGGTTTCGCATTCTGACGTCCGATTCGCGCCGCGCTATCAAGCGACTGAGCGAACGCTTAGGGATTACGCCGGTGCCGCTGGAGTCGATGATTGACCAGTTTGGCAAAACCGCAGGCAATGAGTTTATCCGCTATCTGGAGCGACCGGACGAGGCTCATCTGCAAAACGCCGCGCAGGTGCTGTTGATCTGGCAGGTCTGCATCGTCGATGGCAGCGAAGAGAACCTGCACGCCTGGCACCGGATTTTGCGCAAAGCGCGCCTGGCAGCGCCCATCACCGACGCGCAAATCCGCCTGACGCTGGGCTTTATGCGCGAGATGGAGCCGGACCCGCAGGAGTTCAACGCCTTCCAGCTGCGCTATAACCAGCTCTTCCTGCCGGAAGGGGGCGTGTTCTTCCTGCACTAATTCACCACATTGCGGCTTTCTGCCGGGCGGCGCTGCGCTTGCACCGGGCTACAAGTCCTGTAGGCCCGGTAAGCGCAGCGCCACCGGGCACAAAAACCCACAAAAGTTGTCAAAACGTTAAATCCGTCACAGTTATGATGATAAACTGCGCGACTTTCCCGCACGTTTTTATCCTCAGGTGACGCCATGACAGAACAGATCCACTCCACGCCCACGACTCACACCAGTGAGGTGCTGCGACCAAACTGGTCGGCGGTTTTCGCCGTGGCGTTTTGCGTCGCCTGCCTGATTACCGTGGAATTTCTGCCGGTGAGCCTGCTGACGCCGATGGCCCAGGACCTCGGGATTTCCGAAGGCGTGGCGGGCCAGTCCGTCACCGTCACGGCGTTTGTCGCCATGTTCTCCAGCCTGTTCATCACCCAGGTCATCGGAACCATCGACCGCCGCAAGGTGGTGATCCTGTTCGCGGTGCTGCTTACCCTCTCCTGCGTGCTGGTCTCGTTTGCCGATAACTTTACTCTGTTGCTGCTGGGCCGCGCCTGTCTGGGCCTGGGGCTGGGCGGGTTCTGGGCGATGTCGGCCTCGCTCACCATGCGCCTGGTGCCTGCGCGCAAAGTGCCGAAAGCGCTCTCGGTGATTTTCGGTGCGGTGTCGATTGCGCTGGTGATCGCCGCCCCGCTGGGCAGTTTTTTGGGCGGGATTATCGGCTGGCGTAACGTCTTCAACGGCGCAGCGATCATGGGCATTCTGTGCATTTTCTGGGTGTGGAAAGCGCTGCCGTCCTTGCCTGGCGAAGCGGCGCATCACAAACAGAATATGTTCAGCCTGCTGAAACGCCCCGGTGTGATGGCGGGGATGACCGCCATCTTTATGGCGTTTGCGGGTCAGTTTGCCTTCTTCACCTACATTCGCCCGGTATTTATGACCATGGCCGGGTTTGACGTCGATGGCCTGACGCTGGTGCTGCTGAGCTTCGGTATTGCGAGTTTTGTCGGCACGTCGCTCTCTGCACAGTTCCTGAAACGCTCGCTCAAGATTGCTCTTGCGGGGGCGCCTCTAGTGCTGGCGGTCAGCGCCGTGGTGCTGATTTTGTGGGGCAGCGATAAGTGGGTGGCGTCGGCGATTGCGATTATCTGGGGCTTTGCGTTTGCGCTGGTCCCGGTAGGCTGGTCAACGTGGATCACCCGCTCTCTGGCCGATCAGGCGGAAAAAGCGGGTTCCATTCAGGTGGCGGTGATTCAGCTGGCGAACACCTGCGGGGCGGCGATCGGCGGCTACGCGCTGGATAATCTGGGGCTGCTGTCGCCGCTGGTCTTATCCGGCACGCTGATGCTGCTGACCGCGCTGCTGGTGGCAGGGAAAGTAAAGGCTCAGTGAGCCTGAACGCGTCTGCGTGAATCCATCGAAATCAGCACCACCGACGACACAATCAGTAGCGTCCCCAGCCAGTCCGGCAGGGTAAAGGCCACACCCAGCAGCAGCACCGATAGCAGGGCGCTGCTCAACGGTTCGGCGCAGCTCAGGATGCTCGCCTTCGGTCCACCAATCATCTGCGCGCCCTTCAGATACAAACTGAAGGTCAGCGCCGTGCCGATCACCACCAGATAGAAGAAGGCCAGCAGCAGGCTGCCGTCGATCACGAAGGTGGTGCCGCGCCCGGCGTAGAACGGCGTCAGCATCAGTCCTGCAATCAACATACTCCAGCCGACAATCGGCAGCGTGCCGTAGCGGGCGATCAGCGTCGACGGATAGGTGGTGTAAAACGCGGCGGCGAAGGCCGAGGCGATACCAAAGAAGAGCGCTTCCGGAGAGATGGATAGCGACGTCGGATCGCCGTGGGTCACCAGTAAAAACGTGCCGATAAGCGACGTCAAAATCGCCGCGAGGACAAAAATCCCGGGCCGTTTTTTTCGCGCCAGCGCGAACCAGGCCACGATAATGGTCGGGGAGAGAAACTGCAGGACCGTCGCGGTGGCGGCGTTGGATTTTTCAATCGTCAGCAGGAAGGTGAGCTGCACCGTGAGCGCGCCAACCAGTGAGAAAACCAGCAGGCTGATGGCGTCTTTGCGATGCCTGATGACCGAGAAAATCTTGTCGCCGTGGACGAAAGAGAGCGTCAGTAAAATCACGCCGGTAAACAGCAGACGAATCATGGTCAGATAAGGCGAGGAAATCTGACTCTTCTCCATGATGTACTGCGCGCAAACCCCTGAACTGCCCCATAACACGGCGGCGATCAAGACATTCAGCATCCCTCTTTTTGTGGAACCCATGTTCTCCCCTGCATGCTCGTTTTTTTTCTAGCATATCATGGGAGCATTGCCCGGCGGCGCTGCGCTTGCACGGGCCTACGAAAATAGTAGGCCGGGTAAGCGCAGCGCCACCCGGCAAATGACAGCACGGTTTTAGAACCACGCCTCCCACATCGCCCCAACGTTAAAGTCGTCGAACGTCTGGTCGTCGGTGCCGTTCACGCGCGCAGTGCGTTCGTTATCCACCTTGCCGCCGGTCACGTAGAAGCGCAGCATCGGACGGAATTCCGGGCCCATGGCGATGGACATGTTCTGCGACAGGGTCAGCTTCCAGCCTTTGTTATCGCCGCCGTTGTCATAGTCAACATGCTGCCAGCCCGCTTCCAGCCAGGTCGAATGAACGTCGTTCCACCAGTGCATCGGGCGCACAATCGCGTTGTAGTTTTTGCGGTTGTCGGTGCTGTCGCGGCTGTTGTCATAGTCGTGGAAGGCGAGGATGTACTCCACCTGGGTCTGCTGGGTGAACTTATGCAGCCCTTCGAAGCTGGCGTAAACCGTGGTCAGGTCTTCGGTTTTGTTGAACACGCTGTTGTCTGAGTTATCCGAGTAGCGGGCGATCACTTTGTTCACGCCGCTGTCGTTGGTGTGGCTCAGGACCACGCCGCCCTGCCAGGCTTTCAGGCGATCGTCGCTCTCGATGGCTTTCGAATCGAAGCCGTAGTTGGCATAGATTTCCAGATCCAGCGGGCCGACTTTCATGCCGTGGATTTTAGAGGTCGCCGCGTAGTTGCCCTTATCGCCGGTGCCGGAGCCGCCGGTACAGGAGATGCGCGACGGGTTAGAACCGTCGTTTTCCACTTCCGGGTTACAGGACTCCACCGCCGCGACGGTCGCCACATCAAACTGCACGCCGCCGATGTCGAAGTTTTTCACCCCGGCACCCTGGCCGTCGTGGTTCATCCAGAAGTAGTCGTTGATGCCCTGCTGCGGACGCTGGTGGAAGTCACGCCCGGCCCAGAAATAGGCGTTCGGGTTAGAGGCCACAATGTTGGTCACCCCGGCGTAGGCCTTTTTCAGGTTAACTTCGTCGCCCCAGTGGTCGATCATCACGTTGATATCCCAGATCGCGCCGTTGTCGCCCTTGAAGGCTTTGGAGAGCTGGAACTCGCCGCCGTTGCCTTCGTTACCCAGACGACCAATCGCCGAGCCGCCGTTGTAGGAACCGTCGACCGCGACATATTTCTGATCGCCCGCCTGGAAGTGCGCGCCGTAGCGGGCATAGCCGGTAAATTTAACGCCAAACGGAATCGCCAGATCCGGGGACTGCGCGGCGCTTTGCGGCTCGGTCACCACGTCCACTTTTTTCGCCACCGCGGCGTCCATTTTTGCCTGGCGATCGGCCAGGGCTTTATCCACCGCTTTAGCCACAATGGCGTCAATTTGCTCCTGCGTAAAATCTTGTGCGAGGACAGAAATTGGGCAAAGCGCGGCGATAACCGCCATTGTTAATGGAAGTTTTTTAATAATATTCATTGTCATCTCTATTAATTTACATTTTATTCAGACAATAACCAGCCCGTTCCGATTTGACAGAATATGTCGCTATCATCAGAAGAAGTTGATTTATATTTTTAGTGGTACAGAGGGTCTAATTTAACGTAACGGTATCTCCCTTTATTATCTCTGGTAGAGATGAATAATCTCTTCGGACAATTCACGGGCTAACAGTGAATTCATTAAATGATCCTGGGCGTGCACCATAATTAAGGTCATCGGCTGGCGGGCTTCGCCCGCGTCCTGTTCGATGAGTTTGGTCTGCATATGGTGCGCCTGGCGCGCGTAGCCATCGGCTTCGCGCAGCAGGCTTTTGGCTTCGTCGAGGTTGCCCTGCCGGGCCGCGTGCAGGGCTTCAAAGCACAGGCTACGCGACTGACCGGCGTTGACGATAATTTCCATTACGGCGTCTTCTAATGCAATCATCATTCATTACTCTTTATCAAAGCTGTTATTTAACGAGGTGGCGGCGAACCACTCCCCGCTTTTCTTAATGGTGCGTTGCTGCGTGGTTAAATCCAGCTGGATAAATCCGTAGCGGTTTTTATACGCATTACACCATGACCAGTTATCAATAAATGTCCACATATGGTAGCCAAGGCAATTTGCGCCTTCGCTAATTCCTTTGTGGACCCATTTGAGGTGCTCGGAAATAAAGTCGATACGGTACTGATCGTTAATTTGGCCGTTTTCAATAAAACGCTGCTCGTTTTCGACGCCCATGCCGTTTTCAGAAATAAAACAGCGCGGGTTGCCGTAATTTTCGCGCAGATTAACCAGAATATCGTAAATACCCGGCTCGTAGATTTCCCACCCGCGGTACGGGTTCATTTTGCGCCCTGGCATCTCGTAATTATCAAAGAACCACTCCGGCATAAACGGCGCCTGAGGATTCACCGCGCTGTCGCGACACTTCACGCGGCGCGGCTGATAGTAGTTGATGCCGAGCAGGTCGATAGTCCCTTCGGCAATCAACGCGCTGTCTTCGGGCTGACAGGCAGGCAGCTGATCGTAGGCTTTCAGGAGTGCCACCAGATCCGCCGGATACTCACCGCGAAGAACCGGGTCGAGGAAGCTGCGGTTGAACATCAGATCCGCATAATGCGCGGCTTTCCGATCCTGTGGACTTTGCGAGCGCGGATAGGACGGTGTCAGGTTCAGCACGATGCCGATCTCCCCCGCGTGATGCCCGGCGCGGAAGGCGCGCACCGCCTGAGCATGGGCCAGCACCGTGTGATACGCCACGGTCGCCGCACGGCGGAAATCCACCACGTTCGGATAGTGGAAGTCGTACAGATACCCGCCTTCCACCGGAACGATCGGCTCGTTAAAGGTAAACCAGTGCAGGACGCGATCGCCGAACAGCTCAAAGCAGATCTGCGCGTAGCGGGCGTAGGCCGCCACCACGTCACGGTTTTCCCAGCCGCCGATCTCCTGCATCGCCATCGGCATGTCGAAGTGGAACAGGGTGATGAACGGCGTGATGCCCTGCTCGAGCAGTTCGTCGAAGACCTGATTGTAGAACTCCACCGCCTGCGGATTCACTTCACCGACACCGTCGGGGATCAGGCGCGCCCAGCTAATCGAGGTGCGAAAGCTGTTGTGGTTCAGCTGCTTAAGCAGCTGAATGTCCGCTTTCCAGTTCTGATAAAAGGTCGAGGTATCCTGCGGCCCCACACCCTGATGGAAACGGTTTGGCTGATGGGCGAACCAGTGATCCCAGGTGGTCACTCCTTTGCCGCCGCCCAGGCTTTCCCCTTCGGTTTGCAGCGCCGAGCTGGCGCTGCCCCACCAAAAGTGTTCGGGAAATGAATACTTCATCATGCGTCCTCTTTGACTTAATTAACGTGCTGTTTCAGCGTTACCGACGGTCGCCTGGGCTTTTTGCTCTTCGGTTTTCATCAAAGAGCGCTCGTAGGCGCGCAGGAACGGGAGATACATCAGGGCAGACATCACCATACAAATCACGCACATCACCACCGGGCTGAACGCCCAGTTGGCCGCCCACGACGCGCCAATCGGGGCCGGCGTGGTCCACGGCGTCAGGGAAACCACCTGCGCCAGCCAGCCGAGTTTGGTCGCGGCGTACGCCAGGCAGGCGTTGACCAGCGGCACGAACACAAACGGGATAAACAGCATCGGGTTCATGATAATTGGCGCGCCGAACAGAATCGGTTCGTTGATGTTAAAGAAGCTCGGCACCACGCCCATTTTGCCGATGGTGCGCAGATGCGCCACGCGACTGCGCAGCAGCAGGAAAGCCAGGGGTAAGGTCGAGCCAACGCCGCCGATCAGCAGGTAGTGATCCCAGAAGCCCTGCAGATAGACGTGCGGAAGCGCCGCGCCCGCCGCGAGAGCCGCCTGGTTTGCCGACAGGTTCGCCATCCAGAACGGGTTCATGATGCCGGTGACAATCAGCGAGCCGTGGATGCCCGCGAACCAGAAGATCTGGCACAGCAGCACGGAGAGCAGAATCGCAGGCAGGGAATCCGAGGCGGAGACCAGCGGTTCCAGCAGATGCATAATCGCCTGCGGAATGATCATTCCGGTTTGCGCTTCGATAAACAGGTTCAGCGGATGCAGCGTACCGATCACCACCATCACCGGAATCAGGATCTCAAAGGAGCGCGCCACGCCGGTTGGGACTTCCTTCGGCAGGCGAATGGTGACTTTGTTCTCTTTCAGCCACGCGTAAACGCGGGTGGAGTAGATAGCGGTGATCAGCGCGGTGAAAATCCCCTGGCCGGAGAGATACTGCGTGGAGATTTTGCCGTCAGCGTAAGGTGCTGCCACCAACAGGAACGCCATAAACGCCAGCAGGCCGGACATCACCGGATCGAGATTGAACTGGCGGCCGAGGCTCGCGCCGATACCCACCGAGATAAAGAAGGTCATCACGCCCATGCTGAGGTTAAACGGCAGCATCAGTTGTTCGCGGTAGGTCTGGGAGAAATCGAGCCAGCCGCGGGCAAAACTGTTGGTGGTATCCGCCGAGAACGGCGGGAAGATGAACACCAGCATAAACGAGCCGATGATCATAAACGGCAGCGCCGCGGTAAAACCGTCACGGATCGCAATCACGTACTTTTGCTGTCCGAGCTTTGCCGCCAGCGGGGTAATGGACTGCTCAATAACGGCAACCATTGATTGATATAACGAACTCATGAGAACACCTTCTTAGTGTGCCGCGTCGATGAGCGACAGAGCATAGTCCAGTACCTTATCACCACGCTGCATTCCGTAATCCATCATGTCGATGGCCTGTACCGGAATGCCCTGCGTGGCAGCCTTGTCTGCCAGTGTCTTTAACATGTATTTCACCTGCGGTCCGAGAAGCACGACCTGGTACTGCGGAAACTGCGTATCAAATTCGGAAACACCGTACGCATCTATCGTCACCGGCACACCGCGTTCTTCTGCCACTTCAACCATTTTCCTCACCAGCAGGCTGGTGGACATCCCGGCAGAGCAGCACAGCATAATCTTGAACATCGACAACCATCCTCAAAGTGTAAAAAGTTATTGCGGAGGTGATTGGATATCATATGGAAACCGGTTTCCATTTATAAAAGACAGAAGTGTGACACCCATCAAGATCCAGTAGTTACGCGGCTTATTATCACGATGTGGGTCACGAAATTTGGCGATTTGGACATCAAATGGAGCGGAAACGGAAAATCGGTTTCCATGGAAAAGGGAAAACGGATATACTGCGGATTGGCTATAATGTGAGCCGAAGCGGTAATGGGAATTACAGGGCTGCGTGGGTCCTGTCAGGGGAATATGATGTCTACAATCAACGATGTATCACGTCTGGCCGGGGTGTCCAAAGCCACGGTATCACGGGTGTTGAGCGGGTCGCGCGGCGTGAAGGAAGCCAGCCGTGAGGCCGTACTGAAGGCGGTGGATGAGCTGAACTACCGGCCCAACGTCATTGCGCAGTCGCTGCTGAGCCAGTCCACCGGCTGTATCGGCGTCATTTGCGCGCAGGATAATATCAACCAGACCACCGGGTATTTGTACGCGCTGGAAAAACAGCTCAGCCAGCATCAAAAACACCTGCTGCTGCGTTTCGCCAACACCAAAAGCAAAGTGCTTAACGCGCTCGATGAACTCTCCTGCGGCCTGTGCGACGACATCCTGATTATCGGGGCGCGTTTCCCGCTGCATATCGATCAGGAGAACGTCATCCTGGTGGACTGCATGGAGTCCGATAACACCAACAGCATCCAGTTTGACCACGCCTTTGCCGCCGAAACCGCCTGTAACTATCTCACCAGCCAGGGCCGTCGGCAGATTGCTTTGATCCAGCCGCAGGGCAGCGGATTCGCCGATCAGGTGCTGCTTGGCTACAAACACGCGCTGGAGAAAAACTTCCTGCCGTTTAACCGCAATCTGGTGTTTATGGACGCCACCTCGTCCTCCGTGGCATTGCAGGAGCTGCTGAATAACGCGACCACGTTGAATTTCAACGCGTTGCTGGTGGCGGATGAGCAGGAAGCGCAGCGCGTGATCCCGCAGCTGCAGGCGTTTAACAAATCGGTGCCGGAAGACATCATGGTCTTTAGTCTCGCCGGTTCGCTGCATCTTCCGGGGATCCCGACCATTCCGGCCATCGAATATTCCATGGATGCGATGGCGGCGCGGATTGTGGCGTGGCTGAATGAAAAAACGCAGATGCTCGGGTCTTACGTCCTGCGCGGGGATCTGATTATCCCGGATATGCGCAAACGCTAATCAAACAAGCGTGAAGCCCGCTTCACGCTTAGTAATCCTCCATGCAGTCCACTTTGCCGACCGCTTCCCAGTAGTTGTCCAGGTTGTCGCGCTCCATCGCCAGCACGGCGTTTTTCACCAGCAGTTTGTTGGCCTCGGATGACATGATCATCGCCTGCCACTCCTTGTCCGTCTGTTTGCCCTGAGGCGAGCACACTTTCTTGATATCTTTCATCACGGCCTGCCTGATTTTTTCCGTTTTAACCGGATCTTCCGTCTCCTTTGCGTGGACGAAGGCGGCGAAAAGCAAACAGATAATCAGACAAAACAGGTGAGCAGCTTTCATAGAAACCCCCGGAAAAAAACGCGCATGGTCTTCTGAAATATATCGTTACATTCATCAAAGCGATTCAAGCCGAAAGTATGATTCTGGACAGACGCAGGTATGAGACGTTTTAAGCGTAGCTGGAGTTTTTACCGGGCATCAGCGCCCGGCAAAAAGATTTATGGCATGCCGCCGCCGAGGGATTGCCACAGCGTGACGCGGTTGGTGAAGTCGGTCTGTTGCAGGGCGATCAACGATTCCTGTGCCGACCACAGCGACCGCTGCGCGGTCAGCACCGTCAGATAATCTCCCGCGCCGGCCTGATAGCTGCGCGTCGCCACCGCCAGCGTTTTCTGCTCGGCGGCAACATACTCCCGCTGGGCATCGAGCTGTTCGCTCAGGGTTTCCCGCCGCGCCAGGGCATCGGCCACGTCCTTGAACGCGCTCTGAATGGTTTTCTCGTAGGTGGCGATCAGCCCCTTTTTCTCCGCTTCGGCATAGCGCAGCTGCGCCAGATTGTTGCCCCCGCTGAACAGCGGCAGGGTGATCGACGGGGCAAACGACCACACTTTCAGCCCATGACTGAACAGGGACGACAGGGAGTCGCTCCCGACTCCGGCGCTGGCGGTCAGGGAAATGCTCGGGAAGAAATTGGCGCGCGCTGCGCCGATACTGGCATTGGCGCTCAGCAGATTGTGCTCGGCCTCCTGGATATCCGGACGACGCAGCAGCGCACTGGAACTCACCCCCGCCGGGATCAGGGTGATGGCGTTGTCGCTCAGGCTCTCTAGCGTGCCGGGCAGGAGGTTGTCCGGCACCGTACCGCCCGCCAGCAGATTCAGGGCGTTTTTGTCCTGCATGACTAACGTCTGATAACTCGCCACGCTGGCGCGGGCCTGCTGATACACCGCCATCGCGGCGCTGACATCCGTCGCCGCTGCCACGCCCACTTCCTGCTGGCGTTTGACGATTTTCAGCGAGTTCGCGGCGCTCTCCATGGTCGATTTTGCCAGCGCCAGATTGCTGTTATCCGCCGCCAGCGTCAGCCATGCGGTGGTCAGCTCGCCGATCATCGTCAGGCGCGTATTCTGGGCGGTGAATTCGCTGGCAAGCCAGGTTTCGCGCGCGGCGCGGGACAGGCTCTGATTGCGGCCAAACAGATCCAGCTCAAAGCTCGACACCGCGCCGTTGGCCTCGTCGCTGGTGGTCACCCCGCTCGCCAGCGTGCGGCTGCGGGTGTGGCTCAGTTCAGCATCCACCGTTGGGAACAGGGACGAGCGGGTTTCGCCATACAGAGCGCGGGCGGCGTCGATATCGGCAATCGCTTTTTGCACGTCGCGGTTGCTGGTGAGCGCCATCGTCACCACCCCTTTCAGCCGGGCATCGTTCATCACATTTTGCCACTGGCTCACGACCGCGCCGGCCTCGCCGTGGCTGCCCGGCAGCGTCGCCGGGACGGGGGAATCGGGGCGCTGGTAGCTGGGGTCCAGCGACACACAGCCTGCGCTCATCAGGGCTAACACCAAAACAGATACACGAAACATGATTACCTCCGGTTTGCGTGCTGACCGGAGAACAACCGCTTCACCAGTACAAAGAATAAGGGGACAAAGAAAATCGCCAGCAGCGTGGCCGCCAGGGTGCCGCCGATGATGCCGGTGCCGATCGCCACGCGGCTGTTGGCGCCTGCCCCGGTGGCGACCGCCAGCGGCGTCACTCCGGCGATAAAGGCCAGCGAGGTCATGATGATCGGGCGCAGACGGGTCTGGGCGGCGCGCAGGGCGGCCCGCGTCAGGGAGTAGCCTTCAGCCACTTTGGCCTCGGCAAACTCAACGATCAGAATGGCGTTTTTCGACGACAGGCCGATGGTGGTCAGGAGCGCCACCTGGAAATAGACGTCATTGTTCAGACCGTGCATTGTCGCCGCCAGCGCCGCGCCGAGCACGCCGAGCGGGATCACCATGATCACCGAAATTGGCACCGACCAGCTCTCGTACAGCGCCGCCAGGCACAGGAACACCACCAGAATCGACAGGGCGTACAGGCTCATCGCCTGGCCGCTGGCCAGTTTTTCCTGCAGCGACAGGCCGCTCCATGCCCAGGTGGTGCCAGCCGGGAGTTTGTTCGCCAGCTGTTCCATGGTGGTCATCGCGCTGCCCGAGCTGGAGCCGCTGGCGTTCTCGCCCTGAATCTCATACGCCGCCGAACCGTTGTAGCGCACCAGGCTTTCCGGGCCGTATTCCCAGCGGGTGGTGGCGAAGGCGGAGAACGGCGTCATGCTGTCGTCGCTCCCGCGCACAAACCATTTGTTGAGATCCGACGGCGCGGCGCGGTAATCGCTATCGCCCTGGATGTAGACCTTTTTGACGCGGCCGCGATCGATAAAGTCGTTCACGTAGGTTCCGCCCCAGGCGCTGGAGAGGGTGCTGGTGACGTCGCTCAGGGCGAGGCCCAGAGAGACGGCTTTGTTGTTGTCGATATCGACCTGCAGCTGCGGCATCTGCGGCAGATCGTTGGCGCGCACCGCCTGCAGGGAAGCATCTTTATTCGCCTCGCCAATCAGCTGGTTACGCATCGCCAGCAGGGTATCGCGGTCCGTACTGCCGGTCGCCATCAGCTCGAAGGTAAAGCCGTTGCTCTGGCCGAGGCCGTCGACGGACGGCGGGGTCATGGCGAACACGGTGGCATCGCGAATGCCGCCCAGCTCCTGGCTGGCGCGCAGGGCGATCGCCTGGGCAGTATTTTCGCTCCCCTTACGCTCGGACCAGTTTTTCAGCGACACAAACGCCATCCCGGCGTTCTGGCCACTGCCGCTGAAGCTGAATCCTTCGACGGTGAAGATGACGTTGGTGTTGTCTTTCTCTTTGCTGAGGAACCAGTCGGTGACCTGACGGCTCACCTCGGCGGTGCGCACGGCGGTGGCACCGGCGGGCAGGGTGTACTGCACCATGATTTCGCCCTGATCTTCCGTCGGCAGGAAGCTGCCCGGTAGTTTCCACATGGTCAGGGCCATCGCGCCGCACAGCACCGCGAAAATCGCCATCATGCTGCCGGAGCGGCGTAACACCCGCAGGACTTTGTGCTGATAGCCCTTTTCCGTTTTGCTGTAAAAGCGGTTAAAGGCGCCAAAAAAGCCTTTCTTGTGCGGCGGTGTGTGGGTGAGAACCGTCCCGCAAAGGGCCGGAGTGAGGGTCAGGGCGACGACGACCGAGAGGATCATCGCCGAGATGATGGTCACGGAGAACTGGCGGTAAATCACCCCCGTCGAGCCGCCGAAAAACGCCATCGGCAGAAACACTGCCGAGAGCACCAGGGCAATCGCCACCAGCGCGCCGGAGATTTCACCCATCGATTTTTCGGTCGCTTCGCGGGCGGGCAAGCCCTCGTCGCGCATGATGCGCTCGACGTTTTCCACCACCACGATAGCGTCATCGACCAGCAGACCGATGGCCAGCACCATCGCGAACAGCGTCAGGGTGTTGATGGAATAGCCGAACAGGGCCAGCACGCCAAAGGTGCCGAGCAGCACCACCGGCACCGCCAGGGCGGGGATCAGCGTGGCGCGGACGTTTTGCAGGAACAGATACATCACCACCACCACCAGGATGATGGCTTCGAACAGAGTCTGAATCACATCCTCGACGGAGATTTTGATGAACTCGGTGCTGTCTTTCGGGTAGGCCACGTCATAGCCTTCCGGCATCGCGCGTTTGAACTCGGCGATTTTCTCTTTCACCGCGGTAGCGGTGCTCAGGGCGTTAGCCCCAGGCGAAAGCATCACCGCCACACCTGCCGCCGGATGGCCGTTCAGTTTGGCTGTCGCCGTGTAATCTTCGCTGCCCATCTCAACGCGGGCGACGTCGCCGATGCGCACCACCGAGCCGTTCGACTGACTCTTGATGATGATATTTTTAAACTGGTCGACGGTTTGCAGGCGCGACTGGGCGCGGACGGTGGCCGTCAACTGCTGCGCATTCGACGACGGCAGCGCACCGATTTTCCCGGCGGAGACCTGCACGTTCTGCGCTTCAATCGCGCTCTGCACGTCGGACGGCATCAGCGCGTACGAAGCCAGCTTCGCCGGATCGAGCCAGATGCGCATAGCGTACTCCGCGCCGAACACCTGCAAACTGCCCACGCCTTCCACGCGCGCCAGCGGGTCCTGAACGTTACTCACCAGCCAGTCGGCGATGTCCGAGCTGCTGGCTTTGTCGGTTTTGTCGTACACGCCCATGATCAGCAGGAAGTTGCTCTGGGATTTCACCACCGTAATGCCCGACTGCTGCACCTCGCTCGGCAGGCGCGATTCGGCCTGCTGCACTTTGTTCTGCACCTGGACCTGGGCGGTATCCGGATCGGTGCCCTGTTCGAAGGTGACGTTGATGCTCACGGAGCCGTCGGAGCTGCTGGTGGAGGTGAAATAGAGCAGGTTATCCAGGCCGGTCAGCTGCTGTTCGATCACCTGAGTGACGCTGTTTTCCAGCGTCTGGGCGGACGCGCCCGTATAGGTGGCGGAGATTTTGACCGACGGCGGTGCCACGTCCGGGTACTGCGCCACCGGCAGGGTGCGGATCGCCAGCATCCCGGCGAGCATAATCAGAATGGCGATCACCCACGCAAACACCGGGCGACGCACGAAGAAACGGGAAAACATCAGGCGTTTCCTCCGTCGGTTTTGACCGCTTCGGCTTTCACTTCCTGGCCGGTGGTCACTTTCCCGGAGCCCTCGACGATCAGCTTATCGCCCGCGTTCAGCCCGCTCAGCACCAGCCATTTGTCGCCGTAGGTGTCGCCGGTTTGCAGCGTGCGCTGCTCAACTTTGTTGCTGGCGTTCACCACCAGCGCGGTGGCGTTGCCTTTGGCGTCGCGGGTGATGCCCTGCTGCGGCGCCAGAATCGCGTCGTCCATGATGCCCTCATCCACTTTGGCGCGAACGAACATGCCGGGCAGGAGCTGCTGTTTTGGATTAGGGAATACTGCGCGCAGGGTCACGGAGCCGGTAGATTCATCCACGGCGACTTCCGTCAGCGCCAGTCGGCCCTTTTCACTGTAGGTACTCCCGTCTTCGAGGATCAGCGACACGCTCAGGGTATCGCTGTTGGTGGACAGGGTTTGCCTGCGTAATCGCAGCAGATCGGCGCTGGAACGGGTGAGATCAACGTACATGGTGTCCAGCCCGCGAATGGTCGCCAGCGCCGTATCCTGCTGGGCGGTGACCAGCGCACCCGGCGTGACGGACGAAATCCCGATGCGGCCGCTAATCGGCGCGGTGACAGTGGTCCAGTTCAGGCTGATACGCGCGCTCTCCAGGGCGGCTTTTTTGGATTCGACGCTGGCTTTGTCCTGCGCACAGGTGGCCTGCGCATCTTCCGCATCCTGACGCGACACCCCGTCGTCCTTCACCAGCTGGGCATAGCGTTGGGCCTTCTGGCAGTCGGCCTGCACCAGCGACTGGGCCTGTTTCAGCGCGGCGGCGGCTTCGTCGTAGCTGGCCTTAAAGCTGGCCGGATCGATCTGATACAGCGCCTGTCCGGCTTTGACCGTATCGCCTTCATTGAACAGCCGTTTTTGAATGATGCCGCCGACCTGCGGACGCACTTCCGCGCTCAGCGCAGCGCTGGTGCGCCCGGTTAACTCACTGACCACCGGAACGGGCTGGCTCATGAGCGTGACGATCCCCACTTCCGGGAGTGGGCCTTCTGGCGCGGATATTTGTGCATTATCGCAACCGGTCAGGAGAAATAATGCCGCGATGGAGGTTGTTCTGATTTTCATACTTTTTCCAGGGTGAACGATGCCTGTCCCGTTAATCGCTTAACGAGATGAAATTTATTTAAGGCAAAGGCATGCCGCATCTCCGCGACTCGCGGAAATGAAAAAACGGGAAAGCGTTATTTCCCGATGTTTAATTCAGATTTAATTAATTCACAATGAGAAGCATATTGAGTATTTCCCGATAAATTTTCTCTAATTCAGATGCAGAGACTTTTTGTGGGGTTAACCGACGATAGATGGAGCCTTCCATCATCACGGCGGTAATTTCTACGCAGCAGCGGATGCGCTCTTCGCTCAGGTGCGGGCACTGTTTTTTCAGGTGCTCGCAGGCGTTGGCGAACATGCGCGCATCGGCTTCGACCAGCATCGCCGCCACCAGCGGATTGCGGGTCGCTTCGGCGGACATCTCCAGCATCAGCGCATCGTCGTCTTCGCTTAGCGTCTGGCGCCAGGCGAGGATCTGCGGCATGCGGTCGGTCTGGGTTTTGTCTTCCATCTCCGCGATGCGGTAGTCGATGATGCGGCGGATCATCTCTTCGATGATGGCATCTTTGTTGCTGAAATAACGGTAGATCTGCCCGACGCTGAGCTTCGCCTCGCTGGCGATCTGCGACATGCTGGCCCCGTGAAATCCGCTGGCGCGAAAGCAGCGCCGCGCCGCGGTGATGATCTCGTCCTGCCGCTGTTTCTGCCGTTCTTCTAGCTTTGTGCTCATCGTTTTCCCGCCGCGCTGAGAGTGAGAATGATCGTTCTCATTTTTGGTTATTATACGTTTCAGGAAGGTATTGGAAAGCGCTTTTTTTATTTACATATTGAAAGGATATTTCCACAACGAAATAAAGGAGAGAATAAGGAGTTTTTATGAAGATAAAGCTGTGAGAGAGTCAAATTGCGCTGAAAATAAGGAGAGCACGGCTCTTTTCCAATAGGGAAGGCGCTGTGTTTAGCGGGCCTACTATAAGTTGCGAGGCGCTTTCCGAATTTGCATCGTGATGCTTGTCACTCTGCCCCCCGATGGCTCATTCTTTGGCCTGGTCAATAAACCCGCAGAGGTGGCAATGGAACGCACAGTAAAAATCTTCAAAAAGGGCCGTCGTCAGGCCGTCAGACTACCGGCTGATTTTGAATTTGATACGGATAGTGTCTATATCCGCAGGGATGAGTATGGGAATGTGGTGCTGTCTGTGAAGAATCATCGTGAGTACCACAGAGATATCTTTTTAAACCTGTTAAAGCTAACGGATGTCCCGGAATCATTCCTGAGTAAAGAGGAGCGCAATCAAGGGTTCGCAGACAGAGATCCTTTTGAAGGAATGTAGAAATGCGGCATATGCTTGATACAAACATTGTGAGCTATATCGTCAGAAAGCATCCAGATGTGCTTAATAAATATTCCTATACCGCGCTCGAAGATATTTGTATTTCGAGCGTCACTGAAGCGGAACTGCTTTACGGCGTGGCCAAAAAGCAAAGCAGTTCATTAACCGCAAAAATACTGGAGTTTCTGAATACGGTCACCGTATGTGACTGGGATCGTGAAGCCGCGGAAAGCTATGGCACGCTGCGCGCATCAATGGAAAAAGAGGGAAAAGTCATGGGGGCGCTTGATCAACTGCTTGCAGCCCACGCGGTGAGTCGCGGTGCCACTTTTGTCACCAACGATCGCGCCTTCGGCATGGTTCAGGGATTGAACGTAGAAGACTGGACCACGTCTCTGTAACACCTGACGCCCGGTGGCGCTGCGCTTACCGGGCCTACAAAGTCGTCCGTACACATATAACTTTTCCTTCTGGTTGATTCTTTTTCGGTTTTTAGCGTACCGCTTCGTTGTCGATATAGTCGTTTAAACGTTTATCAAAAGGATCTGTCTCGTGAAACTCTCTTTACCTCGATTTGGTGCATTAGTTCTAACGGGTCTGCTGCTGGCGGGCTGTGACCAGGGTGGCAGCGATGCCAAACACATTAAAGTCGGCGTGATTAACGGCGCCGAGCAGGACGTGGCGGAAGTCGCCAAAAAAGTGGCGAAAGAGAAGTACGGCCTTGATGTCGAACTGGTTGGTTTTAGCGGCTCGCTGCTGCCCAACGATGCGACCAATCACGGTGAACTGGATGCGAACGTGTTCCAGCATCGCCCGTTCCTCGCCGAAGACAACAAAGCGCACGGCTATAAATTAGTGGCCGTCGCCAATACCTTTGTCTTCCCGATGGCCGGTTATTCCCGCAAGGTCAAAGCCGTATCGGAGCTGAAGGATGGCGCGACCATTGCCATACCTAACGATCCGACTAACCTCGGGCGCGCGCTGTTGCTGCTGCAAAAAGAGAAGCTGATTACGCTGAAACCGGACGTCGGCCTGCTACCAACGGCGCTCGACATCACCGCCAACCCGAAAAAACTGAACATCATGGAGCTGGAAGGCGCGCAGCTGCCGCGCGTACTGGACGACCCAAAAGTGGATGTGGCGATCATCAGCACCACCTACCTGCAACAAACCGGGCTGTCGCCGGTGCATGATGGCGTGTTTATCGAGGACAAAAACTCACCCTACGTGAATATCGTGGTAACGCGCGAAGACAACAAAGACGCTGAAAACGTGAAGGAATTTATTCAGTCGTACCAGTCGCCGGAAGTGGCGAAAGCGGCGGAAAAAATCTTTAACGGCGGGGCGGTGCCGGGCTGGTGACAGGGTGATGGGCAGGCGGGATATATCTCGCCTGCCGTCGGTATTATTAAGTGAAACCCTAATGAATATTAAGATGATTGATATAAACGTCTTAAAATAGCTAATATTCAACGTCAATCACATATTCAACAAAAATATCCTGCCTATCTTAAATTCTATTTACTCGAAACAAGACTCACCTTATAGTTTTGAAATATTTTGTAATACGATATCTCAGGGACAAAATGAACAGGGTGTTCCGGCTTTTTAACGTTATTCCTCGCGTCAGTTATCGCTTTGTTATTCTTATTATTAGTATTTTTTCTTTCGCCCTTCAGGCAGCCCCGCTTTCTCCTGCAGACCGCGACACAATCCAACAGCAGCAACAGCAGCTGCTATTACAAAACCAACAGCAACGTGAAGAATTAGAACGCTCGATCCCCCTGCCAAAACCCACGGCACCAGCGCCTGTCGCAACAGGAACCGGGCCCTGTTTTCGCATCCAGAATATCACCCTGACGGGGGCGACGCTGATCTCTCCTAAAGCTCAGCAGAAGCTGCTGACCCCCTGGGAAAATCAGTGTCTGGATATGGCGAAAATCACTGAATTAACAGCACAAATTTCTGACTGGTATATCAGCCGAGGATATATCACCAGCCGCGCTTTTCTGACCGAACAGGATCTCTCTGGTGGTCAGCTCAATATTGCGGTGCTGGAAGGAAAGCTTGCAGATATTCGCCTTGAAGGCGAAACACCCTTAATGCTCAAAATGGCGTTTCCAGGTCTTAAGGGGCGCGTACTTAATTTGCGGGACATCGAACAAGGGATGGAGCAAATTAACCGTTTGCGTACCACGCCCGTGCAAATCGAAATTATTCCGGCGTCAGAGCCGGGATATTCAGTGGTTAATCTTACTGCGCAACCCGAATTTCCGTTAAGTGCGACCATCAGTCTGGATAATAGCGGGCAAAAGAGTACCGGTGAGGATCAGCTCAATGGCGGTCTGACCGGGAATAATCTCCTCGGGCTGGCCGATAAGTGGCTTGTGAGCGGCGGGCGCAGCAGCGATTTTGCCACTGCGTACGACGCGCAAAGTTTCCAGGCGGGCGTGAGCGTGCCATTCGGCTATGGCCTGCTGGACTACAGCTATGCGTGGAGTAACTACCGGACCACACTCGATAACATGGGCTACCAGTGGGTCTCGACGGGCGACACCAAAACGCACCGCCTCAATGGCTCCTGGGTGGTGTATCGCAACGGCGACGTCAAAACCGGCCTGACGCTGGGCGCGGTACAGCGCTCGAGCCGTAACTGGCTCAACGATGCGCCGCTGCAAAGCAGCACCCGCAACCTCTCCAGCCTGATTGTCGGTATCACCCATACGCAAAAAATGGCGGGTGGCGTGGCGACCTTCAACCCCACCTACAGCCACGGGATGCCGTGGTTCAACGCCGAGACGGACGAAGACAAATCGGGCGATATGCCGCGCGCAGAATTCCGTAAATGGAGCCTCAACGCCAGTTTTCAGCGTCCGCTGACCAGCAATCTCTGGTGGCTAACCAGCGCCTACGGCCAGTGGTCACCCGATCGGTTATACGGCTCCGAGCGCCTGACCCTGGGCGGCGAAAGCTCGGTGCGCGGTTTCAAAGAGCAGTATTTGTCCGGCGATAACGGCGGGTATCTGCGCAACGAACTCGGTTACACGCTGTTTACCCTCCCGGTAATTGGCCAGGTCAGCGCCACGGCGGCGTTCGACGGCGGCTGGCTGGAAAAAGACCGTGAAGATCGCTACGCGTCCGGCACCCTGTGGGGCGCCTCCATTGGCCTCAGCAGCGCCGGGCGCTGGTACAGCAGCCAGGTTTCCGTGGGGACGCCGGTGCACTATCCCGACTGGCTCGGCCCGGACCACATCAGCGTCAACTGGCGCATTGCTTTCGTGCTTTAAGAGAATTGATGACTATGGATACTCGTCACCCCCCTGTTCGTCTCTCACAGCGTCTGATTAGCTGGATGGTTTGCAGCCTGATGGTCTGGCAGCCCGTCGCCCCCGCGTTTGCGGCGGTGATGACGCCAGGCGGAAAGACCACGATGGATCAGGCCGGGAACGGGGTGCCGGTGGTGAATATCGCCCCGCCGAATGGGGCGGGGATTTCACACAACCAGTTCAACAGCTACAACGTTGGCAAAGAAGGGGTGATCCTCAATAACGCCACCGACCGTCTGACCCAGACGCAGCTCGGCGGCCTGATCCAGAACAACCCGAACCTGGTGGCGGGCAAAGAAGCGAAAGGCATTATCAACGAAGTGACGGGCGGCAGTCGTTCTCAGCTCCAGGGCTATACGGAAGTCGGCGGAAAAGCGGCGAGCGTGATGGTCGCCAACCCCTACGGCATCACCTGTAACGGCTGCGGATTTATCAACACCCCGAATGTGACCTTAACCACCGGCAAACCGCAGTTCGACGCGAACGGAAATTTGCTGGCGCTGGATGTCAGCAAAGGGGCGATCACCATTGAAGGCCAGGGGCTGGACGCCAGTCAAAGCGATGCCCTGTCGATCATCGCCCGCGCTACCGAGGTCAATGCGGCGATCCACGCCCGGGATCTGACGGTGACGGCGGGGGCAAACCGCGTCGGCGCAGATGGCAGCGTAAAAGCCATCGCCGGAGAAGGGGCCGCGCCTGTCATCGCGGTGGATACCAGCGCCCTGGGCGGCATGTACGCCAACCGCATTCGCCTGGTGTCGAGCGATAAAGGCGTGGGGGTGAACCTCGGTAATCTGAATGCCCGTCAGGGCGATATCCAGCTGGATGCTAACGGCAAGCTGACGGTCACGAACAGCCTCGCCAGCGGAGCGATCACCGCGAAAGGCGCAGGCGTGACGCTGAACGGTAGCCATCAGTCGGGCGGGGCGCTCAACGTCGCCAGCTCGCAGGATATCGCGCTGAACAACAGCACGCTGGTGAGCGGCGGCGAAATGCGCCTGACCAATGATGGCAAACTGCAGATGAGCGGCGGGAGCGCCACCAGTAAAGCGGCGCTGACGGTGAATAGCAGTCAGGATTTGACGCTCAACAACGCGACGCTCGGCAGCGACACGCAGACCACGCTCACCAGCGGCGGCACGCTGGCCGCAACGGGCAGCGCGGTGTCGGCCGGTAAAAATCTCACGCTGAAAGGCCAACAGCTCACGCTGGATAATCGCAGCCGCGCCGATGCGGCGGGCAATATCGATCTCAGCGGTGAGCGCATCACCAGCCAGGGGCAACTTAACGCGGGTGGCGATCTGACGAGCGCCAGCCAGCAGCTGGACAACAGCGGCCTGATGGCGGCGAAGGGGCGCGCCAGCGTACAGGCCGACAGCCTGACCAATAGCGGCACCTTGCAGGGCAACGGCGTCACCCTTGCCGGGAAAAACGTCATCAACAGCGGCACGGTGCAAAGCGGCGGACAGCTGCAGGTCAGCGCCGGGACGCTCAGCCAGCAGGGCACCCTCACTGCCAAAGGCGACGCGGAGCTGAACGCCAGCGAGTCTCTTCGCAATAGTGGAAGCGTGGTGGCGGACGGTGCGCTGCGTGCCAAAGCGGGCGCGCTGGTGCAAAACGGCGTGTTCTCCGGGGCAAAAGCGCTGACGGCGGATGCCGACACCCTCACCAGCGGCAAAGATTCACGCACCACCAGCCAGGGCAACATCCAGCTCACCGCCGCCCAGCTCGCCGATCTCAACGGCCAGACGGACGCAGCGGGCGCACTGTCCGTCAGCGGAAAAAATCTCACCACCCGCGCTGACGCGCATCTTCAGAGCGGTCAGGATCTGACCCTGCAAGCGAATAGCGTGGATCTTGGCGGCGTGCAGGCGGCAAAAGGGGGGCTTCGCGCTTCGGCACAGAACCTCGATCACAGCGGCACATCCACGGCGAAAACCCTCTCTTTTGGCACCAACGACGGCATCACCCAGCGCGGTGAACTCACGGCGAATGCAATCGCCCTCAACGGGCAGCGCATCAACCAGAGCGGCAAAGCGAAAGCGGACAGCATCACTCTCACAGCATCGGACGCGATAGCGAACAGCGGCACGCTGGTGGCCGACGCTCTGACTCTCGATGGCAAACAGATAAGTAACAGCGGTCTGTTGCAGGGAAACAGCCTGCTAACCCTGCGGGCGACCACGCTGGATAACCTGACGGGTGGCGCGATTTATAGCGCCCGTAACCTGACGCTCAATCTGCCGGAACTGAACAACAGCGGTCTCATCACCACGGACACCGATCTGGGGTGGCAGGGCAATGCGCTCACCAATAGCGGCGAAATCAACGGCGTAAATCTGCGTCTCGATGGCAACTCGCTGACTAACCAGGCGACCGGTCGTCTGCTGGCCGACGATGCGTTGAACGTCAAAGGTTCGCGGCTACTAAACGACGGTCAGATGGCGGCAAAAAACCTGCAACTGACGGGCAATACCCTGCAAAACCAGGGCGTTATGCAGGGGTATGACATTCTTGCGCTCAACGCCGACGAGGTCACGAACGGCGGCGCCATGCGCAGCGACGGCACGCTGACCCTTCGCGTCGCGACACTGACCAACAGCGGGGAGCTGAGCGCGACGAACCTGCTGCTCACCCTGTCTCGCCAGATGCAAAACAACAGCAGCGGACAGATTATCGCCCGCAACGGACTGACGCTCGCGACGCCGGAGCTTCTGAACAGCGGGCTGCTGGCCGGAGCGAATGTGCAACTCAACGCGGGGACCATCGCCAACAGCGGAACGCTGCAGGGGACAACCGCGCTAACGGCGACGGGAACGCAGCTCAACAACCAGCAGAACGGCAAAGTGCTCTCCGGCGGGGACGTGCGGCTGCAAAACGACAAACTCACCAACGCCGGTTTGCTGCAGGGCAAAACCCTCAACCTGGCGACCGGCGAGTGGATCAACAGCGGCAACGCGCTGGGCGAAGCGGGCATCACCGCGACGATCGCCAAATCCTTGACCAACGACGGCAATGTGCTGAGCCAGCAAAAGCTGGATCTGAACGCGGCGAACATCAATAACCGCGGGCAGCTGCTGGCGAAAGTGCTGACCC
This sequence comes from Lelliottia sp. JS-SCA-14, assembly GCF_035593345.1. Taxonomy (NCBI): domain Bacteria; kingdom Pseudomonadati; phylum Pseudomonadota; class Gammaproteobacteria; order Enterobacterales; family Enterobacteriaceae; genus Lelliottia; species Lelliottia sp. JS-SCA-14. The sequence goes on from NZ_CP141606.1 coordinate 99,612, forward strand.
TGCGCGGCGACCTGCAAAACAGCGGTCTGTTGCAGGGGAGCAGCGCACTGACCTGGACCGGTGGCGGACTCACCAACCAGACGCAGGGGCAAATTACCGGCGGCGAAACGCTGACGCTCAGCGGCAAATCCTTAAGCAACCAGGGGCAGATTCAGGCGCGCGACGCCTCTGTCACCGCAGACGCCATCAGCAACAGCGGGTCGGTGCAGGCGCTGGATCGTCTTACCCTCAACGCTGGCGGACGGCTGGATAATCAGGGCACGCTCCTCAGCCAAAATCTGTTTGAACTGACGGCGGCGCAGCTCTTTAACGACGGGCAGCTGGCGGCGAAAACGCTGACCCTCGCTACACCGCAGCTGACGAACAACGGCATTCTGCAAGGCAACGACGGCCTGACGCTGACCACCCGCTCGCTGACCAACGGCCAGAACGGACAGCTGGTTAGCGGCGGCGCGCTCGCGCTGGATCTTGATAAGCTCGAAAACCACGGCCTGATGCAGGTGAATCAGCGGCTGACGGTGAAGGGCAACGATCTGCTCAACAGCGGCGATATTCAGGCGGATGCGCTGGAGATGACCCTCCACAACGCGCTGAATAATCAGGGTGGGCTAGTCGCCAAAAATGACGCCGCGCTGAACGCCGTCACCCTGACCAATACCGGGACGCTGGCAGGCAAAACCCTCACGCTGGGGGCCACCGAGATCCGCAACAGCGGCCTGATACAGGGCAACGATCGGGCGGATGCGACGGCGAGTCGGATCAGCAACGACGCGGCGGGTAAATGGCTCTCCGGCGGCGCGCTCACCCTGAACGGCGGAACGCTTAGCAATGCGGGTGCCCTTCAGGGGGAAAACCTGGGCCTGACGGGCGCGTCGCTGGATAACAGCGGGACAGTCAACGGCCTGAAAGGGCTCACCGGAAACCTCAGCGGCAAAATAACCAATACCGGCCTGCTACAGAGCGGCGGCGCGGTGAAGTTCACCGCCGACAGCCTGCTAAACCCAGGCCGCGTGATGGGTAAAACCCTGACGCTAAACGCCCGCGAACTCAACAACAGCGGGCTGTGGCAGGGCACCGATACCCTGACGCTGACGGGTGATTCGCTCGTCACCGGCGCGGCGTCAAAAACGCTGACCGGCGGGGCGCTGACGCTGGATGCCGGGCAGTTAACTACCCAGGGCACGCTTCAGGGCAACGGCGTGACGGTAACGGCCGACGGCTGGACGCACGGCGGATCGCTCCTCAGCCAGGGGGCGTTAACCGCCAGTGTTGGCGGCACCCTCACCTCAACCGGCGCGCTGATGAGCCAGGGCGACACGGCAATCACCGCGCAGACGCTGGATAACCGGGGCCAACTGCTGGGCGAAGGGGATATGCGGCTCGGCGGCAGTACGCTCAAAAACAGCGGGGCGGTGCAGGGGAAAACCCTCGCACTGCGCCAGACCAGTATCAACAACCAGGGAACGCTGACGGGGCTGCAAAGCCTGACGCTTAAGGCCCAGCAGCAGCTGATGGCCCGCATGGCGATGGCTGCGCCGCAGTTGGAGCTGATCAACGGCGCGTCGGGGGCGCTGCTCACGCAGGGCACGCTGAATATTACCTCCGGGACGGTCACCAATAACGGGTCCTGGCAGGGGCAAAACATCCTGCTGGATGCCCAGTCGCTGACCAACAACGGCGCGGTGCAGAGCGCCGACGCGCTGCAAATGACGCTGGCGAATAATCTGACCAACAGCGCGGGCAGCAAAATCACTGCGCTGGGCAGCGCGACGCTGCAGGCGATGTCGCTCAACAATCAGGGCCAGTGGGCGGCGAAAAACCTGACGCTCAAAGGGACGACACTCAGCAACAGCGGGGCGATCAGCGGCGTGAACGGTCTGACGCTGGCCCAGACCGGGGCCATCACCCAGCAGCAGAACGGGACGATGCTGACCGGCGGGGCGCTGAATCTCAACGCCGCCTCCCTCGCTAACGACGGAAAAATCCAGGGCGCAACGCTCGGCGTGACCAGCGGCGCATTGACCAACAACGGGCGATTGCAGGGGGATAACGGCGCGACGTTTAGCCTCAGCGGAGCGCTGACCAACAACGCTGGCGGGGAGATCGTCAGCCGTCAGGGGCTGACCGTAACGACGCCCTCTCTTTTCAACTACGGCCTGATGCAGGGCGGCGGCGACACAAACGTCACCGCCAACACTCAGGCACGCAACGACGGCAAACTGCTTTCCGGCGCACGCCTGACGCTGTCGACGCCGCAGTTCACCGGCGCGGGCTGGCTTCAGGCGACGAACCTGATCCTCAACGCGGCGACGGCAACTAACGGCGGCACCTGGCTTGCGGATCAGGCCACGCTGACGGGCAATACGTTGGTAAACCAGGGCACCACCCAGGCGGGAACGCTGGCGGTGAATTATGGCCAGTTGACCAACAGCGGGACGCTGCTCGGCAACAGCCAGCTGACGATTGACGCCGATCAGGTCACCCAGAGCGCGGCGGGTAAGTTGCTCAGCGGCGGCGATCTGTGGCTGGAGAGTAAAGGGCTGGATGCGGTCGGCCAGCTGGTTTCGCTGGGCAATCTGACCTTAAAACTCACGAATGCGTTTACCGGTAAGACGGCGATCGCGGCGGGGAAAACCCTCAGTATCAGCAGCAACGGTGCGATCGAAAACCGCAGCGTGATGCAGGGCCAGGCGGTCAATCTGACCGCGGGCGGCGCGCTGACCAATAACGGGCAACTGACAACCGGCAGCGGCGCGAGTGCGCTCTCGGGCAGCACCGTGGCGCTCAACGGAGCCGGGACGATCCAGGGTGGCGGCGATATCGCCATCGCCAGCCGCGGCAATATCACCGTGGATGGTTTCACCGGCACCCGCGGCTCCCTGACGCTCAGCGCGCCAGGGTCGATCGTCAACACCGCCCTGCTGTACGCCGCGAACAATCTGGCGCTGTACGCCAACAGCATCACCAACCAGCGCGGCGATATCCTTGCCGGAAATAATCTGTGGATGCAGAAAGACGCGGCGGGGAATGCGAACAGTGAAGTGGTGAATACGTCGGGGACGATTGAGACGCAGAATGGTGATATTTCAATTAAGACCGGACATTTGCTAAATGAACGTGCTGGATTATCGGCAAGTGTTACCGCAGAAACCGAGATCACCAATCAATATTCATGGCTGACGCAGACAGAGGCTCTCGTACCGCTCAGTTACCTGGATAGTGTTAATTACAATTATGGGTATTACCGCGTTGATACGGGGTGCGCTAACTCTTGTGCAGGGGCATATTGGTCACGACCTGCGCCATATAAAAATGCTGGCGATTTAGAATTCGCGGTATCTCGCTCGCAGGTCGTTGTCAGCAGTGATGGTTCAGCCGCAGCGCGTATATCGTCCGGGCGCGATGCTCTGTTGTCAGCGAATACGATGGAAAATAATGCCAGTAACATTCTGGCGACGAAAAATATCGTACTCAGCGGTGGGACACTGAACAACCAATCCTGGATTGAAAGTGCTCAGACACGCTATATGACATATTCCTATGGCGGTGATGAGTTCGCAAAAGAATCAAAGATAACTTCCCAAAACGGTACCGGCGGTGTGAATTACATTTATTTCACGTCCCGAGGGAATATCCGCACTGAGGGCGTTGATGGAGACGCTTATCGGGCCGTTATCCAGGCTGGTGGCAATGTCGTTGCTAACTTCACCAGTGATATCAGCAATACCGCCACCACGGCGAATGTTGGCGGGAATAACTCAACTATCAAAGCTCCTACGCTCACGACTTTGAGCAACCAAACCATTGATGGTGCTGCACAAAAGCAGAACCTGGCTAACACCGGCGTAGTCGCGGTCAACTCCCCGCAGTGGAACGATCAACTCCAGGGCGCGTTGCAGCAAATCAACGGCGGCGGCGCGCTGGACAGCAGCGGCGCAAGCAGCGCCTCGCTCAGCAACATCTCCACCAGCCAAAAGGGCAACGCCAGCCTCGGTCAGCTCAGCGAGCTGGCAAAAGCGGGCGTCACCACGGCGGACCTCAACACCGCCAAAGGCGGCGCAACCGGGCAGTATCAGGGCAAAACCGTCGATACCAGCGCCTACCCGCTGCCATCAGGCAACAACGGCTATTTTGTGGTTTCCGATAATCCAAAAAGCCCGTACCTGATTAACGTCAACCCGAAACTCAATGGCCTCGGGCAGCTCGATCCCGCCCTGTTCGCCGATCTCAACAAAATGCTCGGCACGCAGCCGTCGACCAGCGCTCCACAGGAGACGCGCGCCGCCTTTACCGATGAAAAACAGGTGCTCGGGTCGTCCTACATGCTGGGCCGTCTCAACCTGAACCCGGATTACGACTACCGCTTCCTCGGCGACGCGGCGTTTGATACGCGCTACGTCAGCAATACGGTGCTCAACCAGACGGGCAGCCGCTACCTGAACGGCGTCGGGTCCGATCTCGATCAGATGCGCTACCTGATGGACAGCGCCGCCGCCGCGCAGCAGTCGCTGGGCCTGCAGTTCGGCGTCTCTCTGACCGCCGATCAGATCGCCTCCCTCGACCACAGTATCCTGTGGTGGGAAAAAGCGACCATCAACGGCGAAACGGTGATGGTGCCGAAAGTCTATCTCTCGCCGAAGGACGTCACCGTCAACAACGGCAGCGTCATCGCGGGCAACAACGTCAGCCTGACCGGCGGCAACATTACCAACAGCGGCAGCACGCTGGTGGCGAGCAACAACCTGACGCTCGACAGCCAGAACAGCATCAGCAACCTCAACAACGGCCTGATCAAAGCGGGCGGCGATCTCAACCTGAGCGCCATCGGCGATATCAACAACATCAGCTCCACCATCAGCGGCAAAACGGTGCAGCTGGCGAGCCTCGACGGCAGCATCAACAACCTGACGCTGGCGGATCAGATTGATATCAATGCCAAAGGCAAATACAGCAACGTCAGTATTAAAGACACCGTCCTCGGCACCACGGCCTCGATCACGGCGCAGGATTCCCTGTCGCTCGAAGCGGGTAAAAACATCACCGTGACGGGCGCGAACCTCGCGTCGGGCGGCGATATGCTGATGAATGCGTGGGGCGATATCGCGGTTAACGCCAATCAGATCAACGACGCCTACAGCTCCAGCCAGGCCAAAACCAGCCGTTCGTCCGTGACGTACCAGGGCAGCACGGTGAATGCGGGCGGCAACCTCAGCATCAACGCCGGGAACAACATCGACCTGAGCGCCAGCGACCTGAAAGCCGGCGGCAGCGCCGGGCTGAACGCGGGTAACGATCTGAATCTTAACGCGGAGCAGACGAGTACCAGCAGCGGAAAGGGTAAGAGCGAGTCCCACAGCACCGGCGTCGATCGCACGACGATTTCCGCAGGCGACAACCTGGTGCTGAAAGCCGGGCAGGATATTAATTCGCAGGCAGCAGGCATTGCCGCAGAAGGCGATCTGGCGATGAGGGCTGGTCGGGATGTGAACCTGCTGGCGGAAGAAACGACCGACGGTAGTAGCTCACGCTCGAAAAAGAAAACGGTTATCGACGAGTCAGTTCGGCAGGGCAGTACCGAAATCGCCAGCGGCGGCAACACCACCATTATCGCCGGGCGAGATGTGAACTCAGAAGCCGCGCAGGTCACTGCCAGCGATGACCTCGCCGTGACAGCTGGGCGAGATGTCAATATCACTACGGCTACGGAGAGCGATTATCACTACAAGGAAGAGAGGAAAACCAAAAGTGGTTTCTTTAAGAAAACCACCACCCACACCATTGAAGAAGATAGCGCAACCTACGAAAAAGGCTCATCACTGAGCGGGGATAACGTTTTGATCACCGCCGGGAATGATGTCACGGTGAAAGGCTCTTCTGTTATCGGGGATAAGGATCTGACTCTTAACGCGGGTCACGATGTGAATATCGTGGCGGCCACGGAAGAGCAGTCGACATATCGACTGAAAGAGAAGAAAACCAGCGGTCTGATGGGCAGCGGCGGCATTGGTTTCACTATTGGGACCAGCTCTTCCCGTCATCAAATCAACGAAGACGGCACCACGCAGAGTCAGAGTGTCAGCACAGTCGGTTCAACTGGTGGAAACGTCAATATTTTTGCTGATGGCAAAGCTCACGTCAGTGGGGCCGATATTATTGCCGCGAAAAACCTCAACGTTGTGGCGGGTGAAATAGCGGTTGATCCGGGGAATGATCTGTTGCGCCGGAAAGAATCGTACGAGGAGAAAAAGAGCGGGCTGACGCTGTCCGTTTCCTCTGTCATTACCGATGCCGCTTTGGCCGCCAACAGCGCTCTCAAACGCGGGGAAGAGGTCAGTGACGATCGCCTTGCAGCCCTTTATGGCGTGAAAGCTGCGAAGGATATGTGGGTGGCGGGCTCGGGAGTGGCTTCCCTGGCGGGCGGTGCTGCTGGGGGTAACGTGAGCTTAATCAGGGTAGAGCTGAATATCGGCTCCAGCAAAAGCCAGTCCACCTCTGAACTGAAGCAGAATGAAGTGCGCGGCAGCACGCTGACGGCGGGTAGTGATGTCAACATGGTTGCCACGGGCAAAAATACCAGCGGCGACCTACATATCACTGGCAGCGGCGTGACAGGCAATAACGTCACACTGGTTGCGCAAAACGATGTGATTCTGGATGCAGCTTCGAACAAACGCGAGCAAACCAGCAGCAATAACAGCAGTGGCTGGAGCGCAGGAGCGCATGTTGGAATCGGGAAGGAAACCGGGATAGGGGTGCAGGCCAGCGGTTTCCAGTCAAAAGGCGGTGACGACGGCACAAGCACCGAACATGTAAATACACGCGTGAACGCTCGTGATGAACTGAGCATCAGCAGCGGCCGGGACACCGTGATCGCAGGCGCGCAGGCGCTGGGAGACAAAATCACAGCAGATGTGGGCCGCGACCTGCTGATCAGTAGCCTTCAGGATACTGATGATTATCACAGCTGGCAGAAGGACGTCAGCGGAGGAGTCAGCTTTACCTTCGGCACCATGACCGGATCGGCCTCGCTGAACATCATCAACAGCAAAATTGACAGTGAATACGCCAGCGTCGGTGAGCAAAGTGGTCTGTTTGCCGGGAATAAAGGCTTTGATATTACTGTCGGTAAGCATACTCAGCTTGACGGAGCGGTCATTGCCAGCACGGCAACGGCAGATAAAAACTCGCTCGATACCGGCACGCTAGGCTGGCGTGACATTGATAACGATGCCAGCTACAGCTCGAAGACAAAAGGCATTGGTGGCCTGGTGCCCATTATTGGCACCGGCAGCAAAGGCGATGCTTCCGGTACCACAAACGCGGCCATTGCGGATGGCACGATTTCAGTTCGTGACAAGGAAAACCAGCAGCAGGATGTGACGGAACTGAGTCGCGACACGGATAACGCCAACGGGCATATAGATAAGATATTTGATAAAGAAAAAGTACAGGAGCAGCAGGAGTTAGCAGCGCTGTTTGGACAGATGGCAAACCAGGCTGCGGGAGATATCGGAAGCGCCATGGGCTGGGCCGCGGACAGTAAAGAGAAAGCGGCTATTCACGGAATCATCGGTGCGCTTCAGGCTGGTCTTGGCGGGGGAAATGCTCTTGCAGGCGGCGTGGCTGGTCTCAGCAGCGAAGCCTTTAGCAGCATGGTCAACGACTATCTGGGCAGTCACACTTCACTGGGTAGCAGCGAAAAATCAGCCATTGTCCAGTGGGCGGCCGCCCTCAGCGGTGCAGCTATTGGGGGGGTGATTGGTGGCACGAACGGGGCACAGTCGGGCGCGGCGGCTTCACTGGATTCAGTGCGGTATAACTATCTGAATCACCAGGAAGCAGAGCGTAAAAAACAGGTTGAGAGTCAGCTTCAAAAGGGGGACTTGTCGTCAGAAGAGCGGCAGTCGCTTCAGCAGGAACTGGCGGACATTAATGCGACAGATAAATCCCGTGACCAGCAAATTCTGGATGTCTGTACTCAGGGGAATAAGAGCAGTGGTGCCTGCGGACAGTTGGTTGTAAAAGCACAGAAAGCGCTGGAAGGATATGGTGATAGCGCAGCGGGGTACAGATTGTCCTATAAGGATATCTTCCCGCAAGATTACGCGAATGCTGACGCTATAATGAAGGGGCTGGATGCGGGAAGCATTACGCGTGATGCGGCGATTAAAGGGATTGTCGCCAACAATCCGGGTAAGACGTGGGATGAGGTTGCTAGAACTTACGATGATGCAATGCAGACTCATGCGATTGTTAGCATTATCGCTGGGTCAAAGCTTTCTGGCGATGAGGGGATTTTTGGGAAAGATAAAATCTCAACAGGAAAGATATCCCCTGAAAATCAGAAGTATGTTGATATCCTTTCGCCTGAAGCGAAGCAGCATATTTTGTATGGTGATGGTCCTGGAGGTGGTGGACATTTATATCCCGGCCAGCCAGGCAAAACAGTATTCCCAAAAGAATGGGCAGCAGATAAGGTTGTTCACGAAGTAGGAGACATTGCAACATCTCCAAATACTCAGTGGTATGCTCAGACGGGGACAGGTGGAATTTATACTAGCAAGGGTAAACCAGCCAACTGGGTATCTTATGAAGAGAGAGATGGAATACGAATAAGAGTGGTCTATCAGCCTGCAACTGGAAGAGTCGTCACAGCCTTTCCTGATACAGCTGAGGTTCCCACAAGTTATAAACCCATCAAAAAGTAAAGGTTAAGTTAAATGACTAATATAGATGAAAGAATAAAAAGTTTCGGGCGGTTGTTTGCAAATCGATTGGAAAGTGAGCGGCTTGAAGATGCGATAAATTATGTTAATCACGGTGAAAGAGGATTAGCTTTTGAAACTATTTGCGATCATCTAAGCGAATTTAAAGTGCGGATTACACGGGAAGAGTATGATTTAGCTATACAAATTTGCAATTTACTAGAAATGGATGTTGATGATATTAGCCTGCTACATTTAAAAGAGTTGGTTTTAAGATAGATAATACCAACTATTAGAACTATTTACATCGTATCATTAACAGGTTTATATCTGTTGATTTTTGGAAAACAGTAAAATAGTTACACAGTATGGGCCGATGAAAAGGTATTGCGAATACATTCCTCAGTGGTGCGTATTCCGAAGTTGTTACTCAACAATCAACCGTACTATATGGCGTTTATGGTGGAACCGCTCAGGAAATGGGTGGTTATTTGACGACGGCAAAACCATCAGGTCCTGTCCAATCAATTAATGATAGCGCTCTTAATCCTCAATGGGGAAATACAGCGACAAAAGTAGTAAAAATTGAGGTGCCTGCAGGGACTAAATATTATGAAGGCATTGCAGCACCTTAAGGAGGATTAGTTGGTAGGGGAAGTCAAGTTCTCTTCCAGAAAAATGTTAAAATTGACTCTTCTTGGATAAAAAATGAATGAATGTGGTTGGGAAGTCATCGACGCATTTTCATCTCCATATGAATATGAACGCTTTGAAATATGGATTGATGATCAAGTTAAAAATGGAAGGGTAATCCAGGTCCCCGTTCAGGAAAACTATGCCGGCTGGGGTTTTGAAGAGAAGTGGTTTATTTGTTTGAAGTCATGCGATACCTGGAGACTTGTTGCTCCTCAAGCTCCTTTTCTCGGCTACTGGGGGACGATATAGGGTTTCAATTTCCTGAAATATGGAAAGTGTGTATGGTCTGCTTGTGCCCTCAGTGTTTTGTATACGAATACTGATACACCAGCAAAATAGATTGCTTGGGAAATCGTGATGAAATCCAAATCAGTGCCATGTTTGAACAAGTCAGGGCAAGAGTCATTACGGTAATTACTAAATAGAAACAGACACCTACGATAACAAAAGAGTAGACATGGGTATCAATAATGAAATCATGAGTACGAGTGATTCAATGATGACACCTGTAGCACATGATTATTCAACTTGCTCAGAGTGCTATACGGAGTTATCAATATATACAGGAAATACCCATCCTCAGGAAATAACACGTTTGCTGGGTATTAAACCGACTCAAGTAAATGTGTTAGGTGACAAAATTGTTAACAGCCGAGGGAAAACCAGGGAGATAAAGTTAGCTGGATGGTTTTTGTCGTCCAAAACGCAAGTGAATTCAAAGGATTTGAGGGAGCACATTGATTGGATATTGATGCTGTTATCACCGGTTAAAGTCGGCCTATCAGAAGTTCAACATATTAATGGTGTTAAAATTACCCTCAGATGTACCTGGCGTTCAAAATTTGACCATGGCGGCCCTGTTTTATGGCCACATCAAATGGCAGGTATGGCAGAACTAGGCCTCGAATGCTCCTTTGATATATATTTTGATGATGAAGATGAATCGTATTAAAATCTCCGTTAGCTCAATGTCAACCCATTCTCTACATTAAGAATGTGGGGCATACACAGAGAAAGCTGCAGAAACTGCGGACAGCTGGTTGTAAAAGCACAGAAAGCGCTGGAAGGATATGGTGATAGCGCAGCGGGGTACAGATTGTCCTATAAGGATATCTTCCCGCAAGATTACGCGAATGCTGACGCTATAATGAAGGGGCTGGATGCGGGAAGCATTACGCGTGATGCGGCGATTAAAGGGATTGTCGCCAACAATCCGGGTAAGACGTGGGATGAGGTTGCTAGAACTTACGATGATGCAATGCAGACTCATGCGATTGTTAGCATCATTGCTGGAATGAAAGGCGTTGATTCTGTTGTACCAAAAACAACTGTGGTTGAAACAGCTTCCGGACAAAAGGTAATAATAAAAACAACCGGTAATGTAGCTGAAGTGACTTACCCTGATGGTATCAGTTTTAAGATAAATCAGCCCGCACATCTTTCAACATTGGATGGTTACTCGCAGAAAAAGGGCATCTCAGGAGCGCACAATGCTGATACCTTTAATAAGGCCGTTGCTGATAATGGTGTGAAAGTTCTATCCCAGGAGCCTGATGTTGATGGTATTACATATGTTAAATATCAAGTGCCAGCGAAAGATAGAGCTGGTAATATTATTGGCTATAAAAATGATGTTTTAGAAAAAATAATTTACGATCCGAAAGTTTACAGTGATGAAAAAATATTGAGTTGGGGTCAGCAAGCGGCAGCAAGTGGTTATCAAGATGCTATTAAATCTGGGAAGAGAGAGTATACGGCAACAGCTGGTGGTCTTAATTTCCAGGTGTATGTGAATCCCAAGACTGGCACAGTAACTAACTTTTTTCCGGTGACGAAATGAACGAGTATATTTTCGAAAAAATAGATTATGACAATGATAACTTGTGGGTGATAAAAGAGTTTTTTAACTCATTACACCTACAAAATCGGCTCGTTTATGGAGTGGATAATATTATCAAAAAATGTGGATTTGTGATTAATGAGACATATTGTCATTATCCAGACTTTGAGAGTATAGATCCTGATTTCCATTTTGAAGGTATTATGTTTGGTGTTTGGGAGGGGGAGATTATAGTCTCTGAAGAAATTGGTTTTAAATACACTCGCTTAGCCTGCGAATATTATCTTAAACTTCACCCTGATGATTCAGAAAATATCAAACATTTGTTATCAAAGCTTTCAACTTGATAAAAGAGATCTCAACCATCTGACCAAGAACTAAGACTGTAAGACATTGGTTGCGGGCTGCTTATAAGCAGTCTTAAGGACACGGAGGATCTTTGAGCAGTTTCGTAATAACTAGGCAACCCGGTATCACCCGTACATCCAGCGGAGTGCCGGTGGTAAACCCGGCTTCTTCCATCCAGTGGCCGTTCAGGAGCAGGCTGGCGCTGCGGGTATAGCGCCTGATTTTCTTGGTTTTGCGATCGAAATGGCGGATGTTGACATAACATATCGTCATACGCCGTAAGGTTTTAGAAACACGTTCCGCTTTCTCTTCTACCTGAGGTATTGCGTTCTCTTTATGCAAACGGCGAGCGCCATTATTGCGTACCGCTTCGCGATTTCTGGAAATATATTCCAAAGTTTAAGAATCTGTTTTGGCAATAATCACTTCTGGCTTAGTATTTGTGTCAGCCATATACAACTCATATTTAGTTGTTTGTGGTTAGCGGTGTAAGGATGCGCTAACACCTTTACACCGCGTTCTTTAATAATCTGAATTTATCGTCTTATATTACTTTCCTGTTGCGGCTTTACGGTTGTTTCTCTGTGCCCATTATACCTTACTGAATAAAAATACAGTGCATGATTAACGGGCAATGTTAAAAACTACGATGCTGCTTCAGGAATTAATATCAATTCATGTAACGTTACGTTTTTAATAATTCGGTTAACACATTCCTTAATATTTCAGATACTCCCACTTTACGTATTCGACCCACAGGAAACTAACAGCATATTGCCTCCCTCGACCACAGCATCCTGTGGTGGGAAAAGCGACCATCAGCGGCAACACCGTGGTCATCGCCGGGCGGGATGTGAACTCAGAAGCCGCGCAGGGAGACATCGGCGTTGTGGCGGGTCGCGACGTGAATCTCACTACCGCCACGGAAAGCGATTACTACTACAAAGAGCGGACCAAAACCAAGAGCGGTTTCCTCAGCAAAAAAACCACGCACACCATCGAGGAGAGCAGCGCCACCCATGAAAGCGGCACGCTGCTGAGCGGGGATAATGTGCAGGTTGCGGCGGGGAATAACCTGCTGGTGAAAGGCTCCGGCGTGGTCGGGGATGATCAGGTCACGCTCAGGGCCGGTAACAACGTCGATATTGTGGCGGCGACCAACAGCAATACGGACTGGCGCTTCAAAGAAGAGAAGAAAAGCGGCCTGATGGGCTCGGGCGGCATCGGCTTCACCATTGGCAGCAGCAAATCGACGCACGATCTGCGTGAGAAGGGAACGACGCAAAGCCAGAGCTTCAGCACCGTCGGTTCGACGGGCGGCAACGTGGATATTTCTGCCGGAAACCAGGCGCATATCGGCGGCGCCGATCTGGTGGCCGGGAAAGATTTAAACCTCAGCGGCAGCAGCGTCATCATCGAACCAGGACACGACAAACGTACCCGCGATGAAACCTTCGAGCAGAAGAAAAGCGGGCTGACGGTCGCGCTGTCTGGCACAGTGGGTGGTGCGATTAACAACGCGGTGAGTGCGGCGCAGGATGCGCATGAGGAGAGCGATGGGCGACTGGCGGCGTTGCAGGCGACTAAAACTGCGCTGTCCGGTGTGCAGGCCGGGCAGGCGGTGGACATGGCCGCGACCACTGGCGATCCGAATGCGCTGGGGGTGGCCCTCTCACTCACCACGCAAAAATCGAAATCAGAACAGCACGCGCAGAGCGATGCGGTGACGGGCAGCACGCTGAACGCGGGCAATAACCTCTCCATCACCGCGAACGGGAAAGGCAGCGGCCCGAACAGCGGCGATATCGTGATTGCAGGCAGCCAGCTGAAAGCGGGCGGCGACACCACACTGGATGCGCAGAACGATATTCTGCTGAGCGGTGCGGCGAATACTCAGCAGTCGAGCGGCAAGAACAGCAGCAGCGGCGGCGGTGTGGGCGTGAGTATCGGTGGGGGCGGCAACGGTGCGGGCATCAGCGTGTTCGCCAACGTCAACGCGGCCCATGGGAAAGATAAGGGCAACGGCACTGACTGGACCGAGACCACAATAGACAGCGGCAAAACCGTCACCATCAAGAGCGGAAACGACACCGTACTCGACGGGGCGCAGGTCAACGGCAATAAAATTGTCGCCGACGTCGGTCATGACCTGCTGATGAGCAGCCAGCAGGACACCAACAAGTACGACAGCAAGCAGACCAGCGTGGCGGCAGGCGGCAGCTTTACCTTCGGCACGATGTCTGGCTCCGGCTACATCAACGCCAGCCAGGACAAGATGAAGAGCCGCTTCGACTCGGTCGCCGAGCAGACCGGGCTGTTTGCCGGTGACGGCGGCTTCGACATCACTGTCGGTAACCACACCCAGCTCGACGGGGCGGTCATCGCATCCACGGCAACGGCGGATAAAAACAGCCTCGATACCGGGATGCTGGGCTTCAGCGACCTGCACAACGAAGCCGATTTCAAAACCCAGCACTCGGGCATCAGTCTGAGCGGCGGCGGCAGCTTCGGGGATGAATTCCAGGGCAACATGCCGGGCGGGATGATTTCAGCGGCGGGCAACAAAGGCCACGCGGAGGGCACCACCCAGGCGGCAATCGCGGACGGCACGATAACCATTCGTGACAAGGCCAGCCAGAAACAGGACGTGGCAGACCTGAGCCGCGACACGGAGCACGCCAACGACAGCATCAGCCCGATATTCGATAAGGAAAAAGAACAGAACCGCCTGAAAGCGGTGGGGATGATCAGCGAAATCGGCAGCCAGGTAGCGGACATTGCGCGGACGCAGGGGGATCTGAACGGACTGAAAGAGGCAAAAGATAAATACGGCGATCTTCCGGCGAATGCGACGGAAGAACAGCGTCTGGCATATCTGGCGAAACTGCGTGCCACACCGGAATACCAGGGTGAGATGAAGAAGTTCGGCACCGGCAGCGATATCCAGCGCGGTATCCAGGCGGCCACAGCAGCGTTGCAGGGACTGGCGGGCGGCAATATCGGTGGTGCGCTGGCGGGGGCATCGGCGCCGGAGCTGGCGCATCTGCTGAAATCAACGGAAGGTGATCCGGCAGTCAACGCGATAGCGCATGCGATCCTGGGTGGTGCTGTGGCGGCTATTCAGGGCAATAGTGCAGCGGCAGGAGCCGTGGGTGCGGCATCCGGTGAGGTGATTGCGAGAGCCATTGCCGGGATTTATTACCCTGATGTAAAAATGTCTGATCTGACGGAAGAACAGAAGCAGACCATCAGTTCGCTGGCGAGTATTTCGGCAGGTATAGCAGGTGGGCTTGCGGGTGGCAATACGGCTGGCGCAGCTGCCGGGGCGGGGGCTGGGAAGAATGCGGTTGAGAATAATGCGCTGAGTGATATTGCACAGGCGCAGTCTGAAGGTAAGACGCTAGAGCAGAAGGCCGGTGAGCAGGTTGAAGCCGAAAACGAGCGTTATAAGAAGGCAAACTGCGGCGGCATCAGCGCCGAAGCCTGCACGGTGAAGATGTACGAAGAGCGGCGTGAAGCGCTGAAAGAAACGGTGTCGCTGAGCGCTGACTTCGTACCTGTCGTGGGTGATATCAAGAGTTTTGCGGAAGCGCAGTCGGCGCTGGATTACCTGGCAGCTGCGATAGGGATTATTCCTGGCGCAGGTGATGCTGCCGGTAAGGCCATCAAGGCGGCTGAAACAGCCCTGAAGAAAGGTGATGTGGCGGAAGCATCCAAGCTAATCAATAAAGCCAGCGATGAAATTCAGGCAGTTAAGCCGCTAGATGTTGGTTCATATAAAGAACTTAAAGATCGTTCTGTAGTTGGTGATGGACTGGAACATGATCATATCCCATCATTTGCTGCAATTCGTCAGGCAAAAGAAAATGAGCTGGGGAGAAAATTAACTCCAGCAGAAGAAAAAAGCCTATATAACAATGCAACAGCTATTGAAGTACCTAAAGATGTACATCAGGCTGGCCCTACTTATGGTGGTAAAAATACGCCATCCCAAGTAAAACAAGATGCGATAAATCTTTGTGGTGCAGAATGTCGTGATACAGATGCACTGAGAAAGAATATGTTGGATCGGGGATATGATCCTAAACTTGTCGATGATGCAATAATCCAACTCAAGGAAAGGAATTCTCAAAAAGGAGTAATAAAATAATGTTGATATGGAATGAATTTATTAAGTTGTTAGGTTGCTCAAAATTTGATAGTCAATTTTTTAATATTTCAAGTAATTTTAATGAGTTGCCTAAGATCGAGGAGAGTGTTTTAGGTGACAGGAATTATTACTCGTTTTTACAGTCAGGTGTTTTGTTTTTATTAGAAGATGAAGTTGTAGATCAGATTACTTTTTATGCAAAGAAGGATGAGGGTTTTTTTGAGTATAAAGGGGAGTTGCCAGTATCAATTGATAGTTCGGAGCAAGAGGCTGTTCAAATATTAGGTTGGCCATTGTCTTCAGGTGGTGGAAAAACGGATGCACTTATGGGTTATATTGATCGTTGGATAAAGTATGAAAATGAGGAGTATTCACTTCATTTACAGTTTAATCAGAATGATAATTTATCCAGAGTTACTATCATGAGATAAATATAAAGTCCCGCCCTTATCCGGCGGGAATTATTAACCTAATATCACACCGCCTCAAGCACCACCTTCGCTGCCACTCCCGTCAAAAACCGCCTCACCTGCTCCTGCTCTTTCTCCGGCAAACGGCTGATCTTGTTCAGGTCTTTCATAAAAGAAGTCTCTTCCGGACGAGTAGTGATCACCAGGCACCCCGGCATCACCCGTACATCCAGTGGGGTACCAGTGGTAAACCCGGCTTCTTCCATCCAGTGGCCGTTCAGGCGCAGGCTGGCGCTGCGGGTGTAGCGCCGGGTTCTCTCGGTCTTGCGATCGTAGTGGCGGGTACTGACATAACTCACCGTCATACGTCGTACGCTTTTAGAAATCCCTTTTGCTTTCTTTTCAACAGCACGAACGCCATTTTTGCGTACCGCTTCGCGGTTTCTGGAAATATTGGCCAAAGTTTCAGAATCTGTTTTGGAAATAATCACTTCTGGCTTAATATCGCTGTCAGCCATATTCAACTCCTTGATAGTTGTTTGTGGTTAGCGGTATACAGGTGGTGACACACCTTTATGCCGCGATCTCTTTTTTAGCTGCCCCCATTATACCGAACTGAATAAAAATACAGTGCCTTGTTTACGGGAAAAATTAAAAAATGCGAGGCGGATTCAGGAAAACAAATAACCATAAACAAAAAAAGACGACAGTGAGGTTTGTCGTCTAAAAGTGTGGCATATAAGGACCTTCGGGCCAGGGTCTCTCGTTTTGAACTATGTATTAAAGTCTCAGGTAATCGCCAGCCGCAGCCCCAGATCCTGCGGATACGGATCGAAATAGTTTTGCGTCAGAAGATAGTTGTCAGGATGCTCGGCCAGATAATGCTTGAGCAACGTGAGCGGGGCGAGGATCGGCAGCTGCCCGGCGCGGTAGTTGAGGATCACTTCGCGCAGCTCCAGGCGCTGGCGGGCGTTGAGCTGTTCGCGGAAATAGCCCTGGATGTGCATCAGCACGTTGGTGTGGTTTTTACGTGAGGCGGGCTGCTTCATGATCGCCATCAGCTTGTCGCGGTAGGCCACAAAAAACGCCTCCAGATCCTGCCACTCGTGCATCGACGCCACGAACGGGCCGATCTCGCGGTACGCCGCCTGGTTATGGGCCAGCAGCTGCAGTTTGTAGCGGCTGTGATACGCCAGCAGCGCGCGGCGCGTCAGGCCTTTGGCGCGGATCGCGTTCAGCTCGTGCAGGGCAAAAATCCGCGCGATGAAGTTCTCGCGCAGGACCGGGTCGTGCAGCCGACCGTCTTCCTCCACCGGCAGCCACGGGTATTTTGCCTGCATCGCGGCGGTGAACGCCCCGCTGCCCTCTTTCTGGCCAGGGTTGCCCGCTTCATCGTAGATCCGCACGCGTTCCATGCCGCAGCTCGGGGATTTGGCGCAGACGATAAAGCCGTCGTAACCGGCGATCCCCGGCAAATAGCCCGCGGCGAAATCGGTCATTTTGTCGGTCACGTCTTCGTGCGGCGCGAAGGTAAAGCGCACGCGCATGTCGCCGTCGGGCGCTTTCACCAGACGCAGCGCCGGGCGCGGAACGGGCAGGCCAATCGCCATCTCCGGGCAGACGGGTTTGAACGTCACCCACTGCGCCAGGGCATCCATCAGGAAATTCATGCGTTTATGCCCGCCGTCGAACCGCACGGCTGAGCCCGTCAGACATCCGCTAATACCGAGCGTGGGTTTGGTGTTCATGGTGTTGCCCCCTTACTGTCTTTCCGGGTGAAGAAAAGCGTGACGGTGCCGACGTTGAAACCAAACTTCGTCATCGCGGTTTTATTGAAAAGATGCGTGTCGTCCTGCAAATACATCCAGTCGTCGAAGTGCAACAGCCAGGTTTTGCCGTCGGCTTTGACGTTCATGCTGTAGCGCCAGTTGAAGGCGTTTCCCGCCGCCTGGCCTGTCGCCACGCCCTCGATATCCCCCGCACGACCTTCATAGCGATCGGCGCTGACGCGCCGGATGTGCCACACGCGCTGCTGCTTCTCGCCGTCGTCATACACAAACTGCTCGCTCAGGGTCAGGGTATCGGCCTGCACTTCGCCGTTCAGCGCCACGTGGAAGCGACGGATCTGCTTCCCGCTGCGGTCCTGCACCATGCCGAACGCTTCGGTCTGGCCCTGAAAATAACGGAAGATATCGAGTTTTGGCGTTTTGCCCTGATACTCGCTGATATCCGTGCTGCAGCCCGCCAGCAGCATCAGCGCCGCCAGACTGACCGCCAGAAAACGTTTCATGGTTGCCTCCCGACCAGCAGGTGGAAAAAGAGGATCAGCACCAGCCATCCCATCGCCATCCAGCTCAGGACGATGAAGGCCGGGGCCTGAAAGACGATCGCATCCAGACGCTCGCCGAGAAAATAGGCCACCGGGCCACCTGCGGTACCCATCAGCACCAGCAGCCAGCGCGGCAGGGCGGTGGTGGTGGTGAGCTGGGTCCAGACGCAGGCGAACATCAGCCACAGGGCCATCATCCACAGCGGCAAAATCCCTTCGCCGTTAAAACGCAGCAGGCCGGTCAACGACCAGAGCGTATCCAGAGAACTCCCCGCGACCGCCAGCAGAATGGCGTACAGTCGCTGGATTGGTTTGAGCATCAGGCAGGCCAGCAGCGCCAGCGCGAGCCACACCATCACCCCGCGCTCGCGAAAGATCACTACCATCGTCCAGTAAAAATCGAACGCGATGGCGAGGATGAAGACCTGCACGTGACGGTTCATACGCGCTCTGCCGTCAGCTGCACCACGCTGATGGTGCGGGCGTTGAACCCCGCTTCGCAGTAGCCCAGGTAGTAGAGCCACATGCGGCGGAAGCGCTCGTCGAAGCCGAGTTTTTCAATATCCTGCCAGGCGTGGAGGAAGCGCGTGCGCCAGTGTGTCAGGGTGCGGGCGTAGTCCGGGCCCATGTCGAACAGGTTGCGCACCACGAAATCCGTGTGGCGCGTCATGAGATCGCTCATCGCCGTGATGCTCGGCAAAAAGCCGCCGGGGAAGATGTAGCGCTGAATGAAATCGACGCTTTTGCTGTAGTTGCGGTAGCGCTGGTCCTGAATGGTGATCGCCTGAATCGCCATTTTGCCGCCGGGGCGCAGGCGCGCCTGGCAGGTGCGGAAGAACTCCGGCAAGAAGGTTTTGCCGACGGCTTCGATCATCTCCACCGACACCAGCTTGTCGAACTCCCCGGTTAAGTCGCGGTAATCGCAAAGCAATACCTGAACCTTGTCCTGTAAGCCTGCGCGGGCAATCCTCGCCTGCGCCCAGCAAAACTGCTCATAGGATAACGTGGTGGTGGTCACCCGACAGCCGTACTGGCGGGCGGCGAACTCGGCCATCGCGCCCCAGCCGGTGCCGATCTCCAGCAGGTGATCGTCCGGCGTCAGGGCCAGCTGATCGCAGAGTCGCGCCATTTTGGCCTGCTGCGCGGCGGTCAGATCCTGATCCGGCGAGGTAAACAGGGCGCTGGAGTAGAGCAATTCTTCGTCGAGAAACTGGGCGTAAAAGGTGTTGCCCAGATCGTAATGGGCGGCAATATTTTCCCGCGCCTGCTGGCGGTGGTTGCGGCGCGCCCAGTGGCGGATCCGTTCGACGGGCTTGCCCAGCAGGCGGAATCCGCTCTCCAGCCGCCCCAGGGTTTTGCCGTTGAGGGCCAGGATCTGCAGCAGCGTGGTGAGCTGATGCGTCTCCCACTCGCCGTCCATCCAGGCTTCGGCGGCGGCAAGACTTCCGCCGGTCAGCAATCGCCGGTAAAGCGTCGGAGAAAGCACCTCCACCTCGGCGTGCAGGGCCGCGCTGGCGTCACCAAAATGGAACGTCTGGTTGCCCTCGCGCACGGTCAGCGAACCCTGCTGCAAGTCTCCCAGCAGGCGGAACAGCAGCCAGCGCGCCATGCGCGCGTTGCGCGGATAATCTGGCTCAAGCGCATAAACGGGATCGGTCATGAGCGTTCACTCCTGCTGGCGGGATGGGGATGGACGGGCACGCGTTTGAGCCACAAACGCAGCGCCTGCCAGTAAATCGCGAGGACGGTTTTGAGCGTCATCAGCGGGATGCGCCACAGCAGCGAACGCAGCGCCGGGCGGGTCAGGGGCTGACGGGTCAGCATCAGCGTGGCATCAAACACTTTGGTTTCCTGATGCGTTTCAATGTGCATGTGCAGGGTTTTTGCCGGGCAGTTGAAACGCCAGTGGTAGACCATATCCATCGGATTAAACGGCGAAACGTGGAAGGCTTTCGCCATTGGGCGTGCTTCCTGGCCGTTCACCGCGTAGTAATGCCGCTCGTTCCACGGCGTGTTGCGCACTTCGGCGAGCACCCAGCGCAGCACGTCCTGGCGGTCAAAACAGTAGTAAAAATTGACCGGATTAAAATGGATGCCGAAATAGCGCAGCTGGGTCAGGAGCATCACCCGCCCGTCGGGGCGTTCGCCGGTCAGCGTCTCCAGCCTGGCGAGAGCCTGCGCTTTGAGCGGCTCGCCCAGCGGATAATCGCGGTCGTAAAACGACGCGGCGGCAAAGCGGTTGCGGCGGACACCCAGCGACGGCAGGAGCGCCAGCTCGTCGAGATCGAGCCACGCCATAAACAGGCTGTAGCGGAAATGGTGTGGCCGGGGCAGCAGGCGGCGATGACGCAGCACGCCCTGATAGAGGCAACTGTTCATGTTCCGGTCCTCGCGATCCCCGCCACCACGTCGAGCGCGCTGCGCACGCCATCTTCGTGAAATCCGTTGTACCAGTAAGCGCCGCAGAACCAGCTTCGCTGCTGGCCGTTGATCTCGGCGCGGCGCGACTGGGCGCGCCAGCTTTTGGGGTTGAACTGCGGATGTTCATACACAAAGCGCTGCCAGACATCGCGCTCGTCGATGGGCGCATCCGGATTGAGGGTGACGCAGAACAGCGGCGCGCCCGCGGGCAGGCCCTGCAAAATATTCATGCTGTAGGTGACGCAGGCGCTGTTTTGCTCCTGGTCGCTCAGGCGATAGTTCCAGCTCGCCCAGGCGCGCTCGCGCACCGGCAGCCAGCGGCGGTCGCTGTGCAGCACCACCTCGTTACGCTGCCAGCCGATATCGCCGAGGATCTGCTTTTCCGCAAGGCTTGGGTTATTCAGCAGCGCCAGCGCCTGCCCGGAGTGACAGGCGAAAATGACCTGATCGAAGCTGTGCGTTCCGTCGGCAAGCTCAATATCCACGCGGTGGGGGTGGCGGATCACCTTCTGCACCGGCGCATTCGTGCGCAGCGTCAGGCGATCGCCCAGCTGCGTGACGAGGGCGCGGACATATTCGCGCGATCCGCCGGGCACCACGTACCACTGGGGACGATGGGTGATGTCCAGCAGCCCGTGATTCTCAAAAAAGCGTAAAAACAGCGCCAATGGAAAACGGCGCATCTCCTGCAACGACGAGGACCAGATCGCTGCGCCCATCGGCAGGATGTAATGCCGGGCAAAGAACGGGCTAAAACGGTGCTGATCGAGGAAGGTTTGCAGGGTGTGGTTGTTGCTGGAGCCCTCGCGCAGCGCCTGTTTCGCCAGTTTGTTAAAACGCACGATCGATCTGAGCAGCCGCCAGAACGTCGGGTTCAGCAGATTGCGGCGCTGGGCAAACAGGGTCGAGAGCGTGTGGCCGTTGTACTCCAGCCCGCTTGCCGGGTTGTGCACGGAAAAGCTCATCTGCGTTTTCTGTCCACTGAGACCTAACTCGCTTAGCAGGCCCATAAAGCGCGGATAGGTGCGGTCGTTGTAGACGATGAACCCGGTGTCGATGGAATACTCCCCCGACGGGGTGGTGACATCGACCGTGGCGGTATGGCCGCCAACGGTGGGGGCCGCCTCGAACAGCGTCACCTGATGGTGCCCGGCCAGCCGCCAGGCGCAGGTCAGCCCGGCGATGCCGCTCCCGATGATGGCGATGTTCATGAGCGCACCATCCGGCGCAGCAGCGCGTTTTGCATAAACTGCGGCAGAGATGCCAGCAGGCGCAAAGCCAGACTGAATCCGGTGGGGAAGGCGATGTGCGCCCGGCCTTTCGCCACGCCGCGGCGGATGGCAGCCACGGCTTGCCCGACGCTCACTTTCGCGGGCATCGGGAAATCATTTTTGCGCGTCAGGGGCGTGTCGACAAAGCCAGGGGAGACAACCGTGACGGCCACGCCTTTCGGCTCCCAGTCCAGACGCAGGCAGTTGGCGAACCAGGTCAGCGCCGCTTTGGAGGCGCCGTACGCCTCGGCGCGCGGGAAGTGCAGCCAGTGCGCCATCGAACTCACCAGCACCACGCGGCTGCCGGGGGCGAGCGTGTTCTGCAGCGCAGCCAGACAATTTATCGGCCCGGTAAAATTGGTGCTCATTACCCGCGCGATCAGATCGACGTCGATCACCCCATGATCGAGATATTCGCAGGTTCCGGCGCACAGCACGGCGAGATCCACGCGGCAGTCGGCCAGCGCCTCGCGACAGGCCTGCGCGTCGGTCATGTCAAACTGACGCAGAGAGATCAGCGGGCTGTACTGGCGCAGGGCCTCAAGGCGGGCAGCATCCCTGCCGCAGGCGATGACGCGGCAGCCGTCATCCGCCCAGGACTTCGCCAGTCCCTCGCCAATCCCTGAGCTGGCGCCGGTGATGAGGACAGTCATCATGGGCGCACCCTCCTTTTCACACCGCGCACCGCCCAGCCAAGGACGGGCAGGTGTTCGTAAATCATCTCTCCGGCATCGTAATAATCCCGCTGGCGTTTCACCGTGCCGTCCTGGATTTCCACCACGGAACAGCCCGGCAGCGCCAGCGTCTCGCCGTCCGTCAAACGCGGATGCGACCAGTGCATGGTCCAGGTGAGGGCAAAACGGTCGCCGTCGATGAACGGCTTATCGATGGAGAAATGACACTGGTCCACATTGGCCAGCAGATGGGTGAAGTAGCGCTGGATTGCGAACAGCCCCTGATGCTCACCGAAGGGATCAATCAGCACCGCTTCAGGGTGATAGAGCGCAGGCAGCGCCGATGGCGGCTGGTTTTCCAGCCCGGCGTAGTAACTCATAAACCGATCGATGACGGCGCTCATTGATTCACCCTTGCAGTGGACGATCCTGATATAAAACCCATACCTAAAACTTGCACAAACGTGTGTGTTTGTCCAAGTTTGATTCGAGTTATTTTTTATTTATGAGTAATTTCAGATTGATAGGGTGAGTGTTTTTGTGCGGTAAAATGCGCTCCCGATAGCGGGGCGGGAGCGCAAGACGGGTCAGCTACCCTTGTAGGTGGAGTAGCCGTACTGGCTCAGCAGGAGCGGGATATGCAGTTTTTCGTTGGTTTTGGTGACGGTGAACAGCACCGGGACCTCAGGGAAAAACGAGGAGAGTTTTTGGCTCTGGAAGTAATCGCCGGTTTTAAAGGTCACTTTATACACGCCGGGCTGCATATCCTGATCCTCTGGATAGAGCGATTTAATGCGCCCGTCGTGGTCGGTTTTGCCGCTCGCCAGCATCGCCCAGTTGCCCTGCTGCTGTTTTTCCAGTGTGACCGTCACACCAGGGGGCGGCGTGCCCGTCTGCTGGTTAAGAATATGCACGCTCAGGGTGCCCATCGGTGCGCTAAAGGCGACGGGGGCGAAGGCGATGGAGGATAAAAGCAGCAGGCCGGAGAATTTATTCATGTTGTTTTCCTGTTTTTGATGAATACAGGAAAACGTTAGCATTCTGGCGGCAGGAAAATATTCAATCTTTTGTGATAACTGGCGAGGGAAATATCGTCTACAGGGTAATGACGTCCAGCGAAATAACCTGTTCTTGCCACTGCTCAATCTGTTTTTTGCGCGCGGCGGTTAATTTGCCGGTGGTGACCAGCAACCATTTGCGATCCGGGAAAATCTCCGGGGCCAGGGTGGCGGGCGGGATCGGCAGGACGTCGATGCGATGCCCTTGCCCCGTGCGTTTCAGCGCTTCGAGCCAGATTTCACACGGGTCGTTGAGGTGCCAGCCGGTGATCAGGCAGTTATCGCCTGGCGCGCGTTTATCCCCTTCGAGGCAGAACGAGGTATAGGCGATGATGATCCCGTCGAGAATTTCCCGCAGGGTCATGATCGCCGGGATATTCGCCGAGACCTGGCTGCGCAGCGGGCGCAGGACTTCCGTCACCAGTTCCGGGCGGGGCGATTCGCGGCCTGAGTCGTAAATCAGCTGGCGCAGGGACTCGATTTTCCCCTCTTTCAGGCGCTGCAGCATGCTCTCCTGCAGGGTGACCCAGTTATTGGTTCGCCGCGCGCCGGGCCGCGCCAGCAGCGGCTTCACCTGGCTGACCGGCACGCCTTTTTTCACCCAGTCGAGGATCTTCAGCGCTTCCTGCACGTCGTCGTCGCTGTAAAGACGGTGGCCGCCATCGGTGCGAAGGGGTTTCAACAGACCATAGCGACGCTGCCACGCGCGCAGCGTGGTGGCGGTGATGCCGCAAAGTCGGGCGAATTCGCCGATGGAGTAAGACATGGGGTGCGCCTGCTGATCAAGATGACTCTCAATATACTACGAATTCCGGTTGTTACGAGCACATGTGATTGAACGGCCCCGGCGGGCAGGGGCGCAGGATGGCGTGGACGCGCTCCTCTTTGAGCGTATACATGCCGCCGGAGAACGGGTCGACGATGAACCAGCCCGGCACGCCGAAGAAGATGATATTGCCGAAGGTGTACCAGCGGCTGAAGCGGTATTCGAGCGGCATCATGGTCGAGTAGTAGCCCTCCTGTTTCAGCGTCAGCGTGTATTCCCGCTTGCCAAAATAACTCCCGTCGGATTTTTTCAGCACCACGGATTGCGGCGTCTGTCCGGTGGCGATCATCTCACCATCGCGCCCGATAACCGCGAAATACGCCTCTGTCGGGGTGCTGTCGATATACAGCGTCTCTTCGTTGCTCCCGACAATGCTGGCGCAGCCCGTCAGCATCAGCGGCAGCAGTAACCATAGTAATTTTTTCATTGTGGGCGCTCCTCCGTGTATAGCGATTCAGAGCGACACAGGTGAGCCGATCATTAAGGCATATCGTGCATTTTTCGTAGGGCAATGCCGCACCGTTTGCATAGACTTCCGGTTAGGGTCGAACGGGGGGATAACGAGATGAACTGGCACTCTTTTCGCGGTGATGCACCGGCAACGATGACGATTTACAGCGCCTCGTTCCCCGATATTAGCGACCAATGGCCGATGAAAGACGACGTTACGCGGGAGATCAACGCCCTCAATCAGGCCATGAAAGCCAACCCTGAACTGCTGCCCCCGCTGCTGGAAGAGGGCGAAAACGGCCTGCCGAGGCTGATCCCGCAGCATCTTCACTCCGACCAGGCGTACCGCACGCGGCCGGCAATGGCGGCCTGGCGCGCACGGCTGGTGCCCTCCGCGCTGGCACTGTTTGTGGTGCAAAACCCGCTGGAAGAGCGCCTGCCCGAAGGCACACGAATGGACAGCGCAAGCCGCCAGTGGTTTATCCACGCCAACGACGCCATCGGCGTGCGATCCCGCGCGCAGGTGCTGGGCGCGCTGGTGGACAAGTACATTCACAATGAGATCGAAAGCGACTGGATAAGCCTCGCGAGCGGCGCGGCGATCCCGGTGCTGGAGGCGCTGCGCACGGCAAAACTGGACGGGCAGAAGGTGCACCTTTCGCTGGTGGACGACGACCCCGTCGCCCTGCGCTGGGCCGAAACCATGGCGGCGCAGGAGGGGCTGAACGTCGGGGAACAGCTGACGCTGCTCAAGCGGCACCTGGTGCATACCCTGATCCGCAGCGACGATTTAGTGCTGGAGCTGGGCGAACATCAGGCCGAACTGGTCGACGCGCTGGGAATTTTCGAATATTTCAATGACACCGATGCGGTGATTTTCCTCCAGCGCGCCGTACGGCTGGTGAAGCCCGGCGGGGCAGTGATTGTGTCGAATATGCTCACGACCAGCCCGCAGATCGACTTCATTTTGCGCTGCATCGGCTGGGCGCACATCTTCCCGCGCTCGCTGCAGCAGTTGCAGGATATTCATATCGCGGCGGGTATCCCGGCGGAGAAGGTGACGGTGATAGTGCCGAAGGATGGGGTGTATGCGGTGATGGAGATTAGGGTTTGATTGGGGGTTTTGCTCGATCGGTTCCCTCTCCCTGTGGGAGAGGGTTAGGGTGAGGGAGGGACTCGGCTCTGTTGGTGAGGGGAACATGTAAGTGCTGTGGTTATTCCGTTCACTTTGCGAACCGTGCTTCTCTGTCACCACGATACCCGTGAACGTGCCAGGGTGGCTCAATCGCCACCACCCTGGCAACCCGGGCTCCCGGCGGTAAATCGCCGCTTCGCGGTGCCCTCGTCTTATTCCTTCCGGCGACGGGGACGGGCGCAGGTAACGTCCCTGTAAAGCAGCGCCCTCGACGCACATCCCTGTGCGTCGCCCCTACCTCCAGTCAACGACTCAGCGATTTACAGCCGGACCAGGGCATCGCTGTAAGTTGTGCGCCGCGTCCAGGAGTCACATTGCTGTGCTCGATCGGTCCCCTCTCCCTTGAGGGAGAGGGTTAGGGTGAGGGGGAACATGCGGCGATTAAGCTGCATATTTGCCTTGGTTCTTTGAGTCGATTTTACGTTAAAGCGTGCTGTGATTGCCGGGTGGCGCTTCGCTTACCCAGCCTACAAAACCGACGGTGCCTCGCTGTAACAAATTTGCACGTTCAGTCCCCTCTCCCTTTTGGGCAGAGGGTTAGGGTGAGGGGAAAACCCCGCACCAAACCTAATGCACCCCAACCAACGCCCCCTCAATCCCTTTCAACTTCGCCTGCGCCTGTTTTAATTCATCCAGCAACCGCTGTTCCTGCTCGCTGTACGCCACCAGAACAATGCACCCGTCCATGACTTTGACCGTCACCTGTTGCCCGGTTTCAAACCCTGCGGCTCGTAGCCATTTGCCGGAAAGCATGATGTTGGGCGTGGTTTTGTCGTGAACATTTGGACGATATCCCACAATTATCGTGCGCTCAGTTCCGGTGGCGGTGGTGTCTGGGGTAGAATGCGAATCAGCCATAATCAACTCCTTGATAGTTGGTGAGGTTAGACGCTTCGCTTGTGTTCCCGCACATCGAAGCGTTGTTTAAAAGGAGGTTTAGGTGGCCTCCTAATTTGATTTAGAGTAAATGGATAGGTGGCCCCATGTCAATCATAGCGCGCGATAAAAAACCAAAAGGCGGCGGACAATCTCCGCAGTTTAAAATGCGTATTGATCCGGCATTAAAGGAACAGCTGGATGCTGTGGCGGCTGAGGAAGGGGTGAGTCTCGCCAGCTGGTTAAAGGAGCTGGCGAGGGAGGCGCTGAGGAATAAAGGCATTGACCCCAATGGTTAGTAGTTAGGGGATATATTTCTGTATTTGACTGATTATTGCAGAACCAAATTTAATGCATAAGCTATTAATAAATGTTGGTTCAACACTAGCGCAATAACAAAGATAGCCTTGAAGATACTTCTTTTTTCCAATATCCAAATCATTCCATTTGTATACAAGACTTCTGATTTCTCTCTTTTTATCTCTGCCTAAGGATATTTTATTGTCGTTAGTTAAAGTTAGTCCTGTAACAGACATTTTTCTTTTTTTAGACGAGTGTTTAGTTTTTGAACTGTTTATTATAAGATGTTTGGGGTATTCAATGCTTCTTATGATATTTATGATTGATGATGTAATAGATAGTAGCACATTTTCTTTATTAGTAGAGAAATACATATCATCAGAGTACCGACTATATGTAACTCCTTTTACAGAACATAGTTCAGATATTTTCTCGTCTAGATGCCAACAAACTAGGTTAGATACGGCAGGCGCAGTAACACTTCCCATGGTGAGACGCCCTTTGTAACATACAATTTTTAAAAATAATTCAGAGTCTTCTTCAGTCCAATCAGAATGAAATGTTTTAGAGTTATCCCTAAGATATAGAAATATATCATTGGACGTGATAGATTTAAAGAAATCGACAAAGTCTAAGCGTAATAAATACTTGTTTTCTTTATGTAAGTACGCATTTTTATAAATTGATGCGCCATCTCTATATGCTGTGCATGACGGATGTGGGATTATTTTTTTTAAAAAGTCATCATGTAACACGCGTTGTAATAATTTAAGTTCTTTTTGCGGTTGGTATACAACTCTACTTTTACCATTTGTTTTAGTTATGCTAAATTTGTTATAACTTTCGTTTGCAGAACAAGCGATATGGTCAATAAACTCCGGAGTAAGAATTAAACTACTTGATAGATAGTTAAGAAGCATTTTTCATCACCATGCGCAATTCATTTTTGAAAGATTTAATAAGGACAAGATCTGATAATGCTCTGGCTCGGCTTTTTAATATACTCTCTAACAGTTTTTTTGTAGTTTCATGATTAAAAAATTTATCGAAATCAATACATGAATAATAAGGGGTATCATCCTGCCATGATATTTTGAAAAGGCCTAATGCAATCCCCAGTGAAAGCATAAAGCTGATAGTGTCTCTTCCTCTATTTTTTTCTTTGAATTCGATTATCTCAGTAGTTAACGTGGCTATTTCTTTAGACGGTATTGGCCCTAATGATGCAATTACGTAAAGAAGAAAAAATAGAAGCACTTTAGGGGAATATCTGTATTTACCGTATGTGTTTTCTTCAGAAAATGAAGATCTAAATTTTCTTGATAATCTATCATTTATTTCTGGAATGCATGTGAGGATGGTAGAAAAGTCTGTGTAAATTGCCGGGTTAAATTTTGAGTCGTTGTTAACCCACATTACAGGACCAGTATTAATAAATGATAAGTCTCTCTCAAATCTTTTATCAAGTATTGGGAGTAGTTTTTTCCTTAATCCATTACTTAATGAAAATGCACCTAATTCAGCGACAGTACCATAACTCTCAACAAGAATGATAACGATATCAGAAAAATCGGCTAACCATTCCTCTAAAGCCAATGCATTTACATTTTTACTTGCTTATTACCTCCCAAGCAAGTTCGGCTCGGAAAGTTAAATATTCTTTATGATGCTTCTTTATATAGTGCTCTAGCGTACTTCGATTCCGACATGTCTTCTCTTCACCACCGCAGATAAATAATATCTTCGGAAGAGAATAACTAAGTTGGTTAAGTTCACTCGCTGAGAAATTATCAATAAAATCTTTGCGAGCATTTTTATACTTTGGATGGTTAATCCACATGTTAGTCCCTTACACAGGCCACGAAGCGCGAGCTCGTGAAGCGTCCGGGGGACGGTTTACGATCTTGCGGTGAGAAACCAAACAACTTTACCGGGTCGGCTATACACCAACCACAAGAAAGCATGCAATATGCTTTCTAACTAAGGGTAATACACCCTAGCATATAAAAAAATGACATCAAAGCCTGATTTATTAGATATGGCCATGAATGTTAGGAGTGTTTTACGAAATGTAGAGAGGATGATGATGAATGTAGGATGTTAACTATTGGCGGAAGATCACAGGAGTCGAACCTGCCCGGGAACGCTGGCGTCCCCAACTGGATTTGAAATCCAGCCACCTCACCGGAGATGACGATCTTCCGCGCCTCGATTGCTACATGGAGGCGGTGCGCATTATAGCTACTTTCAGGCATTTACCCCATCCTTTCGCATCTTTTTTTCACCCCTGCTTTGACCTGCATCCCCCTCCCGACTTAAAACCTAAGAAAATCCTGAGGTTAGATTTTTTCTGCAACTTCTACGGCGATCACAAAAGAGAAGAATCGTAAGCAGCTAACCAGAAAACAGAATATCCGCTCCACCAGGGATGGTTTACAACATCTGCAACCGGTATCAGCGCCCCTACAGCGTCCAAGGATAAAAATAATGAGCGAAATATTGTCTGTGAAGGAAAAGATAGGCTACGGCATGGGAGATGCCGCCAGCCATATCATCTTTGATAACGTCATGTTGTATATGATGTTTTTCTATACCGATATTTTCGGTATCCCCGCCGGGTTTGTCGGCACCATGTTCCTGCTGGCGCGTGCGCTGGATGCGATTTCCGACCCGTGCATGGGTCTGCTCGCCGACCGTACCCGCAGCCGCTGGGGGAAATTCCGTCCGTGGATTTTGTTCGGTGCCATCCCGTTTGGCATCGTCTGCGTGCTGGCGTACACCACGCCGGACCTCAGCCTGAACGGCAAAATGATCTATGCCGCCATCACTTACACGCTGCTGACCCTGCTCTATACCGTGGTCAACATCCCTTACTGCGCCCTCGGCGGCGTGATTACCAACGATCCGACGCAGCGCATCTCCCTGCAGTCCTGGCGCTTTGTGCTGGCGACGGCGGGCGGCATGCTCTCCACGGTGCTGATGATGCCGCTGGTGAAACTGATTGGCGGCGAAGACAAAGCCTTTGGCTTCCAGGGCGGGATTGCCGTGCTATCGGTGGTTGCGTTCCTGATGCTGGCGTTCTGCTTCTTCACCACCAAAGAGCGCATCCAGGTGCCGCCGAGTACCACCTCCATGCGTGAAGATCTGCGCGACATCTGGCACAACGACCAGTGGCGCATCGTCGGCGTACTCACCATTCTCAACATCCTCGCCGTCTGCGTGCGCGGCGGCGCGATGATGTACTACTGCACCTGGATCATGGGCTCGCCGGAAGTGTTCGTCGCGTTCCTCACCACCTACTGCGTCGGCAACCTGATCGGCTCTGCGCTGGCTAAACCGCTCACCGACTGGAAATGCAAAGTCAGCATCTTCTGGTGGACCAACGCCCTGCTGGCGGTGGCGAGCGTGGCGATGTTCTTCGTGCCGATGCATGCCACGATGATGATGTTCAGCTTCATCTTCGTGATCGGCGTGCTGCACCAGCTGGTGACGCCAATCCAGTGGGTGATGATGTCCGATACCGTCGATTACGGCGAATGGACCAACGGCAAACGCCTGACCGGTATTAGCTTTGCGGGCACACTGTTCGTGCTGAAGCTCGGCCTGGCGCTGGGCGGCGCGCTGATCGGCTGGATGCTGGCAGGCGGTGGCTACGATGCCGCAGCCAAAACCCAGAACAGCACCACCATCAGTATCATCATCGGCCTGTTTACCCTGGCCCCGGCAGCTTGCTACGTGCTGAGCGCCATCGTCGCCAAACGCTACTACACGCTGAAAACCCCGTTCCTGACCAAAATCATGGGCGAGCTGGCGCAGGGCGCGCGCCGCAACCAGCAGGAGTTTGAAACCCTGCCGGTCAGCAAAGAATTGCAGAACTAAGAGGATCAAAGCATGAAAATTAGTGACGGAAACTGGCTCATTCAGCCGGGTCTGAACGTGACCTACCCGGTGCAGGTGTTCGACGTGGAGCAACAGGGTAAAGACCTGGTGGTGTACGTCGCCCCGCGCGACGTGCGCGAGCGCACCTGGCAGCTCGACACATTGATGTTTACGGTCCGCCTGTTCTCGCCGCAGGAAGGCATCGTCGGTGTGCGCATCGAGCACTTCCAGGGCGCGCTGGACAAGGGGCCGCACTATTCGCTGAACGTTCTGAAAGACGTCAACGTTCAGATTGAAAACACGGCGGAATTTGCCGAGCTGAAAAGCGGCAACATCAGTGTGCGCGTCACCAAAGGGGAGTTCTGGGCGCTGGATTTCCTGCGCGACGGGCAGCGCATTACCGGCAGTCAGCTGAAAAACAACGGCTACGTGCAGGATGGGAATACCGACAGCAACTACATGTTCGAGCGCCTGGATCTGGGCGTCGGCGAGGCAGTGTATGGCCTCGGCGAGCGCTTTACTGCCCTGGTGCGCAACGGACAGACGGTTGAAACCTGGAACCGCGACGGCGGGACCAGCACCGAACAGTCCTATAAAAATATTCCGTTCTACCTGACCAACCGCGGGTACGGCGTGCTGGTGAACCATCCGGAAAACGTGTCGTTTGAAGTGGGTTCGGAGAAAGTCTCCAAAGTGCAGTTCAGCGTGGCGGGCGAGTATCTGGAATATTTCGTGATCGACGGACCGACGCCGAAAGAGGTTCTGAATCGCTATACGCAGTTCACCGGCCGCCCGGCGCTGCCGCCTGCGTGGTCGTTCGGCCTGTGGCTCACCACCTCGTTCACGACTAACTATGACGAAGCGACGGTTAACAGCTTTATCGACGGCATGGCCGAGCGCGATCTGCCGCTGCACGTCTTCCACTTCGACTGCTTCTGGATGAAAGCCTTCCAGTGGTGCGACTTCGAGTGGGATCCGGTGACCTTCCCGGACCCGGAAGGGATGATTCGTCGCCTGAAGGACAAAGGGCTGAAAGTCTGCGTGTGGATCAACCCGTACATCGGCCAGAAATCGCCGGTGTTTAACGAGCTGAAAGAGAAGGGGTATCTCCTGAAACGCGCGGACGGCTCCGTGTGGCAGTGGGACAAATGGCAGCCGGGGCTGGCGATCTATGACTTCACTAACCCGGAAGCCTGCCAGTGGTACGCCGACAAGCTGAAAGGCCTGGTGGATATTGGCGTCGACTGCTTCAAGACCGATTTCGGCGAGCGTATTCCGACGGATGTGGTGTGGCACGACGGGTCCGATCCGCAGAAGATGCACAACCACTACGCTTATATCTATAACGAGCTGGTGTGGGACGTGCTGAAAGAGACGGTGGGCGAAGAGGAGGCGGTGCTGTTTGCGCGCTCGGCGTCCGTAGGTGCGCAGAAGTTCCCGGTGCACTGGGGCGGCGACTGCTACGCGAACTACGAATCGATGGCCGAAAGCCTGCGCGGTGGGCTGTCGATTGGGCTGTCGGGCTTTGGCTTCTGGAGCCACGATATCGGCGGGTTCGAGAACACCGCGCCTGCCCATGTGTATAAACGCTGGTGCGCGTTCGGATTGTTCTCCAGCCATAGCCGCCTGCACGGGAGTAAATCCTACCGTGTGCCGTGGGCGTACGATGACGAGTCCTGCGACGTGGTGCGCCACTTCACCCAGCTGAAATGCCGGATGATGCCGTATCTGTATCGTCAGGCGGCGCTGGCCCGCGAGGTGGGTACGCCGATGCTGCGTGCGATGATGCTCGAGTTCCCGGACGATCCGGCGTGCGATTATCTGGACCGGCAGTACATGCTCGGCGACGCGATGATGGTGGCACCGGTGTTTAGCGAGGCGGGTGACGTGCAGTTCTATCTGCCAGAAGGGCGCTGGACGCACCTGTGGCATAACGACGACGTGCAGGGCAGCCGCTGGCATAAGCAGCAGCACGACTTCCAGAGTCTGCCGGTGTATGTGCGTGAAAACACTCTGCTGGCGCTCGGCAACAACAGCCAGAAACCGGATTACGCGTGGCACGAAGGGACGGCGTTCCAGCTGTTTAACCTGGCCGACGGGTGTACGGCGGTGAGCGAAGTGCCAGCGGCGGACGGTTCGGTGGTGTTTACGCTGACGGCGTCCCGCCTGGGCGATACGGTGATGGTCAAAGGCGAAGGTAATGCGCAGGGGTGGTCGATCTGTTTGCGTAACGTGCAGCAGATCGCGGGCGTCAAAGGCGGGTCACATGCAGGCAGCGAATGGGGCGTGGTGGTGAAAGCGCAGGGGAGTGAGGTGGTGATTCGGCTGTAAGATTTTCCCCTCACCCTAACCCTCTCCCCAACGGGGCGAGGGGATTTGTTCGGTGCTCGAGGGGATTTTTCTGCGGTTTGTTGCCCGGTGGCGCTGCGCTTACCGGGCCTACGGTTCGGAGTTTGATTTTGTAGGCCGGGTAAGGCGAAGCCGCCACCCGGCTTTTTGGTTGGCACCCGAGGCTGAAATCGCCCGGTGGCGCTGCGCTTACCGGGCCTACGGTTCGGAGTTTGGTTTTGTAGGCCGGGTAAGGCGAAGCCTCCACCCGGCTTTTTTGTTGGCACCCGAGGCTGAAATCGCCCGGTGATGCTGCACTTAGCGGGCCTACGGTTCGGCGTTTGATTTTGTAGGCCGGGTA
The DNA here is from genome assembly GCF_035593345.1 of Lelliottia sp. JS-SCA-14. Classification (NCBI taxonomy): domain Bacteria; kingdom Pseudomonadati; phylum Pseudomonadota; class Gammaproteobacteria; order Enterobacterales; family Enterobacteriaceae; genus Lelliottia; species Lelliottia sp. JS-SCA-14. The sequence continues at coordinate 133,729 of NZ_CP141606.1, forward strand.
AGGCGAAGCCGCCACCCGGCTTTGTTGTTGGCACCCGAAGCTGAAATCGCCCGGTGGCGCTGCGCTTACCGGGCCTACGGGGCCGTTGAAACCACGCCACCTACCATCGTCTGCTCGACCTGCTGCTTATCCATATTCACCGCCTTCAATTTCCCGTTCACCGTCGGTTTTAGCGGCGCTTTATCCTGCACGCTCCCACTGGCGGTCAGTTGGATGTTGCCGTCGCCACTCACCGGCAGCGCAGGCCAGCCCCACTGTTGCAGCACGTTCAGCGGCACACCGCGACCGTTCAGGCTGATCGTGGTCTGACGCTGCGGCAGCTGTGAAACCGTCCCCGTCGCTTCCAGAATGCCTTTCTCAGTAAAGGCGCTCAGCTCCGTGATATTCACCGTCGAGGCATTCGCGGCGAGCGCCATCGACGGACGTCGCACGTCCACGCGGTTAAAGGTAGCGGCGGCGCCGTTCAGCGTCGCATTGCCGCCCCACACGCCCCACTGGCGATCTTTCGCCAACTGGAGGTTGGCACCATAACCATCGAGGGAAGTGACCTGCCACGGGAATGCCGGATCGATATCAATCACCAGGTTGCGGCTCAGGCCGAACTTTTTCAGGGTGACGCCGTTGAGCCACTCCGGCAGCGGCTCCATCCACAGGGTTTTCCAGTTCTGTGGCAGCGTATATTCGAGTCCGGCGACGGCGACGTCGTCCAGCACGAGGGCTTTACCGTTGCGCAGCCAGTTGCCGGAGGTGCGCACCATGCCGCCTTCCCAGCGGGATGTGAACTGGCGCAGCGCCACGCCCTGCGGCGAGAATTCAGCGTTCAGAATCGGGTCAAAAAGATGCAGCGAACCGTAGATAAACTCGCTGGCGTTCATCGACAGACGCCCGTCCTGGCTCTGCCAGTCGCCTTTGCTCAGAGTCAGGTTGCGCAGGCTCAGGTCGAGATCGGTCACCGCCCAGTCCGGGCCTTGCAGACGCGCGTCGGTCACTTCCAGACGACCAATCTGTAACGACGGCAGCGTGGTGATCGGTGCGAAGAAATCCGCTAATGATTTATCACTTTGCAGACGAATGTCGTTCAGACGCATGGTGTCGATCACCCATCCGCCGTCGGCATTGCGCCGCGCGGTGCCGGTCAGGGAGCCGCGCGCCATGTCCGCGCCGATAGTACTCAGCACCACTTCATTGCCGTTCAGCTCGCCCTGAATCAGCACGTTGCTGGTGGGCATGCCGTTGAGGGTCAGCGACCCGGCGCTCATCTGGATCTGCGCCTTATTACCCAGCACCTTGCCCGCCTTCGGTTCCCAGGGGCTGACGCCGCCCGTCACTTTTTGCGCGCTCAGGTCCCATTCGGTATTCGGGCTGTTAAACGCCATATTGTTCAGCTGCAGACGGTCGGCCTGGAAGGGGAGCGGGGCCGTCTGCGGGGAGAGATTTAACGTACCGTCGTGCAGGGTGATGGTGTCCATGTGCAGCGGATCGGTGATTTGTCGGCTGCTCAGGCCAATATCGACTTTCTTCGCGACCAGCGTGGCGGGTTTGCCATCCCGGCCAAAAGTGACGTTCTCGAGGATGATGTGCGACGGGGAGGAAAAGCGGTGATCCATCAGGTCGAAGTTGAGTTCGTAGTCGGTATTCACCGTGATCCAGCTGCTTACCTGCGACGCGCCCCAGCGGGTCTGCACGAGGATATACAGTGCCAGGATTGCGATCAGCACCGCAATCAAAATCCAGATCAGCAGCTTTCCAATAAATTTCATGGTCTTCCATCCCGTCAAACGCACATAGAGGAGTTATGCACGATTTATGCGCAATCCTCAAGGCAGGAATGGTGTAATTCGGTTTCACGGCAGGCGCGAGGCCTGCCGTGACGGGGATCAGTTCTTTTCAGGCGGGAAGACGAGGTTCAGTACAATCGCAGTGATACCGCCCGCGGCGATGCCGGAGGAGAGCAGGTTTTTCACCCAGTCAGGGGCGAACTGCAGGATCAGCGGCTGCTGAGACACGCCCAGGCCGACGGCCAGAGACAGCGCGATAATCATGATCGCACGACGGTTCAGCGGCTCGCGCGACACGATGCGCACGCCAGATGCCGCAATCGTCCCGAACATCACCAGCGTTGCGCCGCCCAGAACCGGTTCCGGAATGTGCTGCACAAAGCCACTCACCGCCGGGAACAGGCCGAGCACGATCAGCATCAACGCGACGACGAAGCCTACGTAGCGGCTGGCGACGCCGGTCAACTGGATCACGCCGTTGTTCTGGCCGAAGCAGGAGTTCGGGAAGGTGTTGAACACGGCGGAGACAAAGGAGTTCAGGCCGTTCGCCAGCACGCCGCCTTTCAGACGCTTCATGTACAGCGGGCCAGAGACCGGCTGCTCGGAGACGTCAGACGTCGCGGTGATGTCGCCGATGGTTTCCAGGGAGGTGATCATGAACACCAGCATCAGCGGCAGGAGCAGGTTCCAGTCGATGCCTAAGCCGTAATACAGCGGCGTCGGGACCATGATTAGCGGGCTGTTGGTCGGCGCGGTGTTTTCCGGCAGCATGCCGAGCGCCCACGCCATCAGATACCCGGCGGCCATGGCAATCACCAGCGAGGCGACGCGCAGGTACGGGTTACGCTGACGGTTAAGCAGGATAATAATCGCCAGCACCACGCCCGCCAGCAGCAGGTTTTTCGGTGCGCCGAAGGTATGGTCGCTCATCGCCGCATAGCCGCCGCCGATGGACGTCAGGCCGACCTGAATCAGCGACAGGCCGATAATCATCACCACCACGCCGGAGACCAGCGGAGTAATCACGCGGCGCGCCAGGTGCAGAACGCGGGAGATGACCATTTCCGTGCAGCTGGCCAGCATCAATGTGCCAAACAGGGCGGCCATCATCGTTGGTACATCTGCGCCGCCGGTTTTCAGCGCGGTGCCGCCCATGATCAGCGGCGCAACGAAGTTAAAGCTGGTGCCCTGAATCGACAGTAAACCTGAACCGACCGGACCCCAGGCTTTAATCTGGATAATGGAGGCAACGCCAGAGGCGAACAGGGACATGCTGATGATGTGCTGTGTGTCCTGAGCCGGTAAACCGAGCGCCTGGCAGATCAGCAGGGCAGGCGTAATAACCGCCACGAACATCGCGAGTAAGTGCTGACATGCGGCAAACAGGGTTTGCGCCAGCGGTGGGCGATCTTCAAGACGGTAGATTAATTCACTATTATGCTGAGTCGGCGCAATCGGTTGCGCATCAGGAGACTCTACGGCGTTAACGGACATCGGCGGCAATCCCACGGTGGAAAAGCGGGCATTTTAGCTGACCGGATGGTAAAAGCAAACGATTGCATTTATAAATTATACAAACTGTTTCTGGCAGTGTTTATCAGGCGTTGGAATAACGCTCGGTTTCCGGCATCCAGCGCTCGATCAATGCGGCTGCCTGCGCGGAATGGCGCTCGTGAATGTAACGCGCAAGGCGCTGAACTTCGGGGATCATCGCCTGGTCACGCAGCAGATCCGCGACTTTGAATTCGGCGTTGCCGGTCTGGCGCGTGCCTAACAGTTCGCCGGGACCGCGGATCTCGAGATCTTTTTGCGCAATGACAAAGCCGTCGTTGCTGTCGCGCAAGACTTGCAGTCGCATTTGCGCCGTTTTGGAAAGCGGGGATTTGAAGAGCAATACGCAGTGGGACGCCACCGCACCACGTCCGACGCGGCCACGCAGCTGGTGGAGTTGCGCAAGACCCAGTCGCTCCGGGTTTTCGATAATCATCAGGCTGGCATTAGGCACATCTACGCCCACTTCGATGACCGTCGTGGCGATCAGCAAATGCAGCTCGCCCTGCTTGAATGCCTGCATCACGGCCTGTTTCTCAGCAGGCTTCATGCGGCCATGCACCAGCCCGACGTTCAGCTCGGGTAGCGCCAGCTTGAGCTCTTCCCACGTGGCCTCTGCCGCCTGGGCTTCCAGCAGGTCGGACTCTTCAATCAAGGTACACACCCAGTACGCCTGACGGCCTTCGTGCGTACAGGCGTTGCGCACGCGCTCGATAATCTCACTGCGACGGGTATCCGGAATCGCCACAGTGGTGACCGGTGTACGGCCTGGCGGCAGTTCGTCGATGGTCGAGGTATCCAGATCGGCATAGGCGGTCATCGCCAGGGTGCGCGGAATCGGGGTCGCGGTCATGATCAGCTGATGCGGATGGAAGCCCTGCTGCAGCCCTTTCTCCCACAGCGCCAGACGCTGATGCACGCCAAAGCGGTGCTGTTCGTCGATGATCACCAGCGCAAGGCCGTTAAACTGCACCTGTTCCTGGAATATGGCGTGGGTGCCGACAATCATCTGCACCTGACCGCTGGCGATCGCTTCCTGCTGCGCAAGACGCGCTTTGCCTTTTTGCTTCCCGACCAGCCAGCCGACCTCGACACCCAGAGGCGCAAACCAGTTGCGGAAGTTGTTGGCGTGCTGCTCGGCGAGCAGTTCAGTCGGCGCCATCAGCGCCACCTGCTTGCCGTTTGCGATGGCGCGCAGTGCCGCGAGGGCAGCAACCAGGGTTTTACCGGAACCGACATCACCCTGCACCAGGCGCATCATCGGCACGTCGAGCGCCATATCGCGTTCGATCTCGGCGGTGACTCGCGCCTGGGCGTTAGTCGGCTTGAACGGCAGGGAGGCCAGCAGCTTATCTTTTAAATCATCACGGGCAGGAAGGGGTTGGGCATGAAAACGCTGGGCACCCGCGCGAAGCGCCAGCATGCTCAGGTTATGGGCCAGTAATTCTTCAAGGATAAGCCGCCGCTGGGCCGGATGTTGACCGCTCTCTAAATCGCTCAGCTGTAAGGACGGCGGTGGGCGGTGCAATGTGCGGATCGCTTCCGGCAGGCTCATCATGCCCTGCGCCAGCTCAGGCGGCAGCAGTTCGGCGATGGCACAGGTATCGAGCAGCTCAAGCGCCTGATCGGTCAGCTTGCGCAGCGTAGCCTGCTTGATGCCTTCCGTCGTGGGGTAAACCGGCGTCAGCGTCTCCTGGAGTTCAGGCGTACTCAGATCGCCCTGCACGCGGTATTCCGGGTGGATCATCTCCGCGCCGTACTTACCACGTTTGGCTTCGCCGTAGGCCAGCACGCGTCGACCGGCGGCGAGACTGTTTTTCATCGCTGCGTTGAAGTTGAAAAAACGCATGGTGAGAATGCCGGAGCCGTCGCTGATCTGACAGGTCATCATCCGGCGACCGCCGAATGTGATGCTGCTGTTCAGCACCTCGCCTTCCACGGTGGCGTAGATGCCGGGCAGCAAATCGCCGATGGCGTAAAGCTGTGTGCGGTCTTCATAGCGCAGAGGGAGGTGCAGAAGTAAATCTTGCACGGTGTGCAGGCCGATCTTCGCCAGCTTGCTGCTTTGCGCTGCGCCCACGCCCGTTAAGGAGCTGAGCGGAACGGCATCAAGCAGATGGCCTTTCATGGATTAGCCTGCAAACTGCATGGTGGACCACCACGCGGCATCGGCTTCGATTTCGCCCTGCGCGTTGACGTGGGGATAAGGGAGTTGCTTCTGTTTTGCCACGCGAGCCAGCACCGGATAACCGCCTTCAAACAGCAGGCGCTGCTGCTCGTCTTCCGGGAGCATGCTGTTTTCACGCTCGTACATCCCCGCGTTTTGGCGCTGGCGCTGGGCTTCATACAGAATCAGCGCCGAGGCGACGGAGACGTTCAACGACTGCACCATACCGATCATCGGGATGATGATGTCCTGATCCGCCAGCTCTAACGCTTCCTGAGTGATCCCGGTTTTCTCCTGACCCATCAGAATGCAGGTGGGACGGGTGTAATCAATCTCGCGGAAATCGACGGCTTTATCGGAAAGATGGGTGGCGAGGATCTGCATGCCGCTGCCTTTCAGCTCTGCAACGGCGTCGGCAATCGTGGGATGGGTTTTGACCGTCACCCAGCTGTTGCTCCCGGCCGCGCTGGAGGCCATGGTGCGCATGTTTTTACTCGGCCAGACGGCGTGAACTTCATGCACGCCAACGGCATCCGCGGTGCGGACGATGGCGGAGACGTTATGAGGTTTATGGACCTGCTCCATACACACCGTCAGATCGGGCTGACGTCTGGCGAGCATCTCACAGATACGTTCATAACGTTCAGATCTCATGTCACTAATTTCGGTTACGGGTGACTTTAATGACGTCCGGCATCACGCGAATTTTGCGCATAATATTCGCCAGATGCACACGATCGCGCGCGGTCAGGCGAATGAACGCGCTATAGACGCGGCCATCTTTTTCTTCCGTATTCAGGCTCTGAATGTTGGAAGTGGCCGTGTTAATCGCCGCTGTCAGGTTCGCCAGTGCGCCCTGGTGGTTGAACATATCCACCTTAATTTCGGTGATAAATTCCTGCTCGGTCTCTTTATCCCACTCAACGGCCATGAACTTCTCGGGCTCTTTCTGATAGCCACGGATGTTACGGCAGGACTCGTGGTGGATAACCAGACCTTTACCAGGGCTGACGTGGGCGATGATCGGATCGCCTGGAATCGGTCGGCAGCATTTGGCGAAGGTGATCAGCACGCCATCAGCGCCTTTAATTGGCAGATGACCGTGGCCCTGCGTCGTAGGCTGCGCAACGGAGGCTTCGCCTTGCTGCAGGTTCTTCGCGACCACGACGCTCATGGCGTTGCCGAGACCGATTTCTGCCAGCAGATCGTCAAGCGAGGCGAGCTTCATGCGCTCCAGCTCTCGCTGAATGTTCTCTGGCGGAATTTCGGCCAGCTTGCGGCTGCCACCCAACGCATGGTTGAGCAGGCGACGGCCAAGGCTGACGGAATCGTCACGTTTCAGGTTTTTCAGCAGTTGGCGGATCTTCGCGCGCGCTTTGGAGCTGACGACGAAGTTAAGCCATGCGGCATTCGGGCGAGCGCCCGGTGCGGTAATGATTTCGACTGTCTGACCGCTGGTGAGCGGCTGCGACAGCGGATAAGGTTGCCTGTCGACGCGTGCGCCTACGCAGGCATGGCCGATATCGGTGTGCACTGCATAAGCGAAGTCGACCGGCGTGGCGCCAGCAGGCAGCTCGACGATGCGCCCTTCTGGCGTGAAAACGTAAATCTCATCCGGGAAGAGATCGGATTTAACGCTCTCGATAAATTCAAACGAACTCCCGGCGCTCTGCTGGAGTTCAAGCAGGCTTTGCATCCAGCGCTGGGCGCGGATTTGTGCGGTGGTGCTGGTTTCACCGTGCTCTTTATAAGCCCAGTGCGCAGCAACACCCATTTCCGCCATCTGGTCCATGTCTTCGGTGCGGATTTGCACCTCAACAGGCACGCCGTGTGGCCCGATCATCGAGGTGTGCAAAGATTGATAGCCGTTCGCTTTTGGAATGGCGATGTAGTCTTTGACGCGCCCTGGACGCGGTTTGTACAGGCTGTGCATTTGGCCGAGCACGCGGTAGCAGGTGTCAGAATCATGAACGATGACGCGGAACGCGTAGATGTCCATGATCGAGTGAAAACGCTGCTCTTTGAGCACCATTTTGCAGTAGATAGAGTAGAGATGTTTTTCGCGGCCGCTTACGCGACACGGAATTCCCGCTTCCTGCAAACGCCCGTCGATTTCAGAGAGGATTTTTTGAATCATCTCTTTACGGTTGCCGCGCGCGGCTTTGACCACCTCTTTAATCACACGATAGCGGTTCGGGTACAACGCTTCAAAACCCAGCTCTTCCAGCTCGGTTTTAATGTGATGGATACCTAAACGGTGTGCCAGCGGACTATAAATTTCGAGGGTTTCACGCGCGATGCGGCGACGTTTATCCGGGCGTAATGAGCCCAGCGTGCGCATATTATGGGTACGGTCAGCGAGTTTGATGAGAATGACGCGGATATCCTGCACCATCGCCATAATCATCTTGCGGAAGTTTTCGGCTTGCGCCTCTTTCTTATCGCGGAATTTCAGCTTATCAAGCTTAGAGACCCCTTCCACCAGTTCGGCAACGCTTTTGCCAAACAGCTGTTCCATATCCTGGTAGGTGGCGGGGGTATCTTCGATCACGTCATGCAGCAGCGCGGCCATCAGCGTTTCATAGTCGAGTTTCATCTCGGCCAGAATACAGGCCACCGCTACCGGGTGCGTGATATAGGGTTCACCGCTTGAACGTGTCTGGCCCTCGTGAGCGTCACGTGCAACGAGATACGCCTGCTGAAGACGCTTAATCTGGTCTTCAGGCAGGTAGGTTTGAATCAGTTGATTCAGGCTTTCAAACAGATACAAGGGCGACCCGCAGGTTTAATTAACGACGGCCTTCAGCAATGGCGGTTACGGCCTGCAGTTCTGCGGCTTCCTGCTCTTGCTGCTCCTGGCGCTCACGTACGTCGAGGATCTGGTTGTTGATCAGACCTTCTTCGATTTCGCGCAATGCGATAACGGTGGTTTTATCGTTTTCTTCTGGTACCAGTGGATCTTTGCCACCGGACTGCATCTGACGAGCGCGACGCGCGGCGACCAGTACCAGGTCAAAACGGTTACCAATTTTCTCTACAGCGTCCTGAACAGTTACGCGTGCCATACTTAAAATGCTCCACAGATGAAGAAAGGACTGGGCATGATACTGAATGTGCGTTCAGTCTGCCAACAGTTTGGTGATTAATGCGTCATGTCGCTGCTTCTGGCGGCTCATGCGCAGACGTTCTGCACGAATGATGGTTTTCAGATCGCCAAGGGCAGTATCAAAATCATCATTCACAATAAGGTAATCATATTCGGCGTAATGGCTCATTTCTGCAACTGCCTGCGCCATACGTTTTGCGATCACTTCTTCGCTGTCCTGGCCGCGGCCACGCAGGCGGCGGTCCAGTTCGTCCTTCGACGGCGGCAGAATAAAGATGCTGCGCGCTTGTGGCATTTTCGCGCGAATCTGCTGCGCGCCCTGCCAGTCGATATCCAGGAACACATTGACGCCGGTTGCCAGAACCTGCTCGATGGTTTCACGGGATGTCCCGTAGAAGTTACCGAAAACTTCAGCGTGTTCAAGGAACGCGTCTCGGCCAATCATCGTTCTGAATTCATCGTGATCAACAAAGAAATAGTGTTCACCGTGTACTTCACCCGGACGCGGAGCGCGCGTGGTGTGAGAAACCGACACTTGCGTATCGTACAACGGTTGGGTTTTTAACAACGCCTGAATCAGGCTGGATTTACCCGCGCCACTAGGGGCAGAAACAATATAAAGCGTGCCTTGAGCCATGAGAGTCTTTTGTATGTGTTAGCGAAGAAGTCTTACATACGGGCTTATTATACACGTCGCCGCTCTGTGACGTAGTCTTTGTCACACTTTTTCCACTGCATTGTTGATTTTTGCGTACCGTTTTCCGGTTTTCCCCGCCCGTTGCTGCAATCAAAACAAAACGCTGAAGCCGCCTCGTAAATCGTGACTTTGCAGATAGTCAGGTCAAAACGGGAGGGGTATACCTTGCGCAAAACAGGGAGGCGTGACGATGTGGAAATGGGCTGGAGTGGTGTTAATGCTGTGGAATGGCTACGGAATGGCGGTTTGCCCCGCCTGGTCGCATGCCAGAGCGGAAAAGGAAATTGCGGAACTCAGCGCGCAGGTCGCCCGCTGGAATCAAGCCTACTGGCAGGAAGGAAAAAGCGAGGTCAGCGACGAGGTTTACGATCAACTGAGTGGCAGGCTCACGCAATGGCGGCGCTGCTTTAGCGATGAGCCGCTATCGGATGATGTTCCCTCGGTCAGCGGGACGGTCAAACACCCTGTTGCGCATACGGGCGTGCACAAGGTGGAGGGGAAGGAGGAGCTACGTCAGTGGATGCATGCCCATCATGACCTGTGGGTGCAACCCAAAGTGGATGGTGTCGCAGTCACGCTGGTCTATCGGAAGGGAAAATTAGTGCAGGCCATCAGCCGTGGCGATGGGATAAAAGGTGAAGACTGGACGGCGCGAGTACAAAAAATCCCGTCGATACCTTTAACCCTACAAGGGCCATTGTCGGAGAGCGTTCTACAAGGCGAGCTGTTTTTGCGAAGCGAAGGGCATATCCAGCAGCAGATGGGGGGCATGAACGCCAGGGCCAAAGTGGCGGGAATGATGATGCGCCAGAATGATAGCTCGGTGCTCGATAATCTTGGCGTGTTTATCTGGGCCTGGCCAGATGGGCCAGCCGATATGTCGCAACGTCTTGCGGAACTGTCCAGGGCGGGTTTTCCGCTGACTGGGCGTTATACGCGCGCTGTTCAAACCGCAGATGAGGTCGAGCAAAACAGAATCGACTGGCTGACATCACCTCTGCCGTTTGCCACTGACGGCATTGTGATTCGCTCCGCGATCGAACCTGCGGGCGAGCGCTGGTTGCCCGGGGAGGGAGACTGGGTGGTTGCGTGGAAATACTCGCCCGTCTCTCAGCTTGCTGAAGTTAAAGCCATCCAGTTTGCCGTTGGGCGTACGGGAAAAATAGCCGTGGTTGCCACTCTTGAGCCTGTGCTGTTGGGCGACAAACGTGTGCAGCGAGTGAGCCTGGGTTCCGTTGGGCGATGGCGAACGCTGGACATTGCGCCTGGCGATCAGATTTTGGTGAGTCTTGCCGGGCAAGGCATACCGCGCTTCGATAAAGTCGTATGGCGTGACGCCGAGCGAACCAAATCTGTGCCGCCCGAGCCGCATTTCAGCCCGCTGACCTGTTTCTATGCTTCGCCCGATTGCCTGGAGCAGTTTTTTGCCCGTCTGGTCTGGTTGAGTTCGAAGCGCATTCTCAATATTGAAGGGACAGGGGATTCAGGCTGGCGATTGCTGCATCAGACTCATCATTTTGAGCATATCTTCTCATGGCTGGCGTTGAGCAAAGAGCAGCTTCAAAATACGCCGGGTTTGAATGTGGGTCGGGGTTTGCAGCTATGGCATCGCTTTGAGTTCGCGCGACAGCAGCCTTTTATTCGGTGGATTGGCGCGCTGGGTGTGCCATTACCGCAGGCGGCAGCGAAAGCGCTGAATGCCTCTTCGTGGCAGCAATTACGCGATACTGATGCGGGAAGCTGGAGCCAGCTTCCCGGCGTCGGCCCGGAAAAAGCGCGAAAGCTGGTTGAGTTTTTCCATGATCCTACGATCGATACCCTGGTGTCCTGGCTGGGTAAGCAGGGCGTTCAGGGGTTTTAGAGGGATCCGGTTTTGGCCTTTCGCCATGGCGTGTTTTTGCCCGGAGAACTGAATGTCTCACGCAACTGATCGTAATCGAAAATATGACGGCCACCATCCATCACCGGAAGTAATGTTGGCTCCTGGTAGCAGGTTTCGAGCACTGAACTGCAGTTCTCATTACCTGTTGAAATACCCAGCCAGCTCAGCATAAGCCAGTAGTTATTAGCGGTGGGCCAGAAGCCAGGGACCCAACCGAGTTGACGTTTTTGGGCTGATAGTGCGGGTTGGCTATACCAGATAAACTGCGGAACTTCGTACGCCTCTTTGCTTGGGTTACGGGAGCCATGCATATAAATGGAATCCAGCTGCGGATTTTTTTCCAGCCCGTGATCGGAGAAGTAAAGCATTGAAGAGGCGCTGTTTTGTAAGCGTTTCGCCACCTCGCCGATAAAATAATCGGTGAATCGAATCGCATTGTTGTAGCAATCTTCGTATTTATTTCCCGTATCGAGAATGTTTGCTGATTCCGGATAGCGGTCGCATGCCATCTCATGACTTCCGTTAATGTGCAGCACGATAAATTTCTTACCGGGTTTTTTCAGCGCTTCATCCAGAGCGGGTAAAAGCTCAGTATCATATTGGGTATTAATCCACTGTGCTTTTTGACTCGTGGAGGCAATGGCGACAATGTAATTATTGCTCTTTCCCGAATTGCCTTGTGCGCTGATCCATTCAGTATAATAGCCTGATTTTCTGGCGATGCTGACAATATTGTCGGCAAGCTTATCGACAGTAAAATTGTCTGGATCGGCTTTGCTCATAATCATCGGTACGGCCAGTACCGTGGCTGAGGCAGGGGCAATGGCATGGGTGAAGACGAGGGCGTTCTTCTTAAATGCTGACTCTACAGGCGTGGTCTCCTGATCAAAACCGTAAAGCTGCATATTACTGCTACGCGCGGATTCACCGACGATCACCACATAGTTTTCTATGCCCGTTTGACGATATTGCAAGGCGGGATAATGCACATTTTGCTGGCTGATTTTGTTTGCAAGGGCGCTATCCCGATGGGCAATAATAAATTCTGAACCCGTGTAAAACGGCGTGTTGGTCAGGATCCGCGAACTCAGTGGATAGTAAACTTCCAGATCTTTGCGTTTTTTTAGCCAGTTTGCGGTGGAGTACCAGCCCATATAACCCACAAGTAAGACAATACTGATGACTTTTGCCCGATCAGAGAGGTTATCGCTTAATGATTTAATGGCATACCAGGTGATAACAAAATAGGCAGCGATTACGGGGAAGCTACTGATGTAGAGCCCCGACATGCTTTTCGCTTCAGCCATATGGGTTGCCAGAATACTCATGGCAAAGACGGTGTTGAATTCGCTCTGGTAAACATTCCAGGTGCTGAAAGCGATAGCAAAATTGAGCGTCAGCAGAGCGGTAAGAATAAACGCAATAATTTTGCCGGGTATATACCGGTAGATAGAGGAAGCGCCAAGCAACAGAAGACTATTACAGATCGCAATGCGGACCACAAACCGTGCAGGTTGCGTGAAGTACACTGGCCATATTTGTATAAGCACAGAGATCAGCAGCAGGATTAAAAAATGGCTGCCGATCTTTTTATCAAGGATAAGTACAGAGGTTTTGGCAAGTGACATCGGTTCTTAACGCAAATTTCCAGGGCGATTACAGAACGGTATTGTATTCGTTTTTGAATATATTATAAGCCCACGAAAAGTGCTTTTTTCTGCCCGTTGTCTTTTTGTTAAGAACTCAATGCGAGTCGTGCGTGTAATGAAACACGGGCAGCCCCAGCTTCAGACGCAGCGCCAGCATACGCGCGGTGAAACCGAACAGCAGCGTGGCGATGACGACGACATCGTGGCTCGACACATAATGCTGCAGGGCGATATACAGCACCGCAGAGGCAAACGAAATCCCTGCGTAGAGCTCTTTCTGGAAGACCAGCGGAATGCGTTTACAGAACATGTCGCGCAACACGCCGCCAAATACGCCGGTCACGACCGCGGCGATGGTAGCGATGATCGGGCCTTCACCCATATCCAGCGCGATTTGCGCACCGATAATGGAGAACACGATCAGCCCCAATGCGTCCAGGACCAGAAACAGTCGACGCAGGTGTGGCATGACAGGGGCGGCAATTGTCGTCAGCACCGCGGCAACGGCTACGATGACAACATATTCGGGATGTTTGACCCAGCCGAGCGGGTAGTGTCCGAGCAGGATATCGCGAACCGATCCCCCGCCCAGCGCCGTGGCAGTGGCGATAATGATGACACCAAAAGTGTCCATACGACGACGCCCGGCAGCCAGCGCGCCTGTCATGGCTTCAGCGGTGATACCGACCAGATAGAGAATATGTAAAAGCATTATCGCCTCCAGAGAAACTGGCGACAGAGTAGCCTTTTGTGGTGTGGATCACGATTGAGATTTTCTAAGGCGAAGCGATTTGGCTTAGTTAAACTAATAGGGGAATAGATTCTTTAGCAGGGCAGTGAAGGGTTTTCTTGTGTGGTGTGGGTTTTTAAGCGTGAGAAAAAGTAATGGGTAGCTCGCGTTGAGCTACCCTGACGATTACTCGATGTTCTGAATCTGCTCGCGCATCTGCTCAATCAGCACTTTCAGTTCGATCGCAGAAGTGGTGACTTCGGCATTGATTGACTTGGAGGCCAGCGTGTTCGATTCGCGGTTGAACTCCTGCATCATAAAATCGAGGCGACGACCAACGGCTTCTTTTTTCTTCAGAATGTTGTAGGTCTCTTTGACGTGCGCTTCCAGACGATCCAGCTCTTCGGCCACGTCAACGCGCTGCGCCATCAGGACCAGCTCCTGCTCAAGACGGGTGTTTTCCAGCTGAACTTCGGCGTCTTCGAGTCGGGCAAGCAGGCGTTCGCGCTGCCACTGCAACACTTCTGGCATGTGGGCGCGTACTTTCAGGACTTCTGCGCTGACGCCTTCGAGACGCTGCTCGATCATCGCTTTCAGCGCCTGGCCTTCGGTTTCACGGGCGATGATAAAATCGTCCAGCGCGCCATCGAGCGCACCCAGAATCTCGGTGGTGATCGCATCCAGATCCTGCTCACCGGCCGCCATTACGCCAGGCCAGCGGAGGATATCAACGGGGTTGATTTCACCTTCGTCGCTCTGCATCTTGACCCAGTTCGCGGCGTTCACCAGCTGTTTAGCCAGTTTTTCGTTGAGGATCAGCTCCCCCTGGGCGCTCGCATCGGGTTCAAAACGTAGGTTACATTCCACTTTACCGCGCGTCAGGCGAGCACGGATACGTTCGCGAACGACCGGCTCAAGGCTGCGAAACTGCTCCGGCATACGGAAATACGTTTCCAGATAGCGCTGGTTTACCGAGCGCATTTCCCAGGTAGCGCTACCCCAGCTACCCTTGATTTCACGCCGGGCGTAGGCGGTCATACTGCGAATCATAGACATGTCCGTTTTTAGAGGAGAGATGGGGGGATTATAGCTTTCGGGGCTTTGTCAGGATAGGAATAAGCGCGTTTAATCCGTATAATGCGCAGCCACATTCGTTTCAAGCCGGAGATATCATCATGCGTCCAGCAGGCCGTAGCGCCAATCAGGTGCGCCCTGTCATCCTGACCCGTAACTATACAATACACGCTGAAGGCTCCGTGCTTGTTGAATTCGGTAACACCAAAGTGCTGTGCACCGCCTCTATCGACGAAGGCGTACCGCGTTTTCTGAAAGGCCAGGGCCAGGGTTGGATCACCGCCGAATACGGCATGCTCCCTCGCGCCACCCACACCCGTAACGCTCGCGAAGCGGCGAAAGGCAAGCAGGGCGGCCGCACGATGGAAATCCAGCGCCTGATTGCTCGCGCACTGCGCGCGGCGGTGGATCTGAAAGCCCTGGGCGAATTCACTGTTACCCTCGACTGCGACGTGATTCAGGCAGATGGCGGCACGCGTACGGCGTCCATCACCGGCGCTTGCGTCGCTCTTGCCGATGCGCTGAACAAGCTGGTTGCTGCGGGCAAGCTCAAAACCAACCCGATGAAAGGGATGGTTGCCGCGGTATCCGTTGGGATTGTCAAAGGCGAAGCCCTTTGCGATCTGGAATACGTTGAAGACTCCGCAGCAGAAACAGACATGAACGTAGTGATGACCGAAGACGGTCGCATCATTGAGGTACAGGGCACGGCAGAAGGCGAGCCGTTCACCCATGAAGAGCTTCTTACCTTGCTGGCGTTAGCCCGAGGGGGAATCGAATCCATTGTCGCGACGCAGAAAGCGGCGTTAGAAAATTGATTTTAAGGGCGACGTTGTCGCCCTTTTTTTTGTCCGTAGAAAAGTAAGATGAGGAGCAAATCCATGAAACCCTATCAGCGCCAGTTTATTGAGTTTGCGCTTAACAAGCAGGTTCTTAAGTTCGGCGAATTTACGCTGAAATCCGGGCGTAAAAGTCCCTATTTCTTCAATGCCGGCCTGTTTAATACCGGGCGCGATCTGGCTCTTTTAGGCCGCTTCTACGCCGAAGCGCTGGTAGATTCCGGGATTGATTTTGATCTGCTGTTTGGCCCGGCCTACAAAGGCATTCCAATTGCCACCACCACCGCGGTGGCGTTGGCGGAACACCATGACCGCGACGTGCCGTACTGCTTTAACCGTAAAGAAGCCAAAACCCACGGCGAAGGCGGTAATCTGGTCGGTAGCGCGCTGCAGGGCCGGATCATGCTGGTGGACGATGTGATCACCGCCGGAACCGCGATCCGCGAATCCATGGAGATCATTCAGGCTAACGGCGCGACGCTCGCAGGCGTGCTGATCTCTCTCGATCGTCAGGAGCGTGGCCGCGGTGAGATTTCGGCGATTCAGGAAGTGGAGCGCGATTACAGCTGCAAAGTGACGTCGATTATCACCCTGAAAGACCTGATTGCGTATCTGGAAGAGAAGCCTGAGATGGCGGATCACCTGGCGTCAGTCCAGGCGTATCGGGAAGAGTTCGGCGTCTGAGTGAATTGCCCGGTGGCGCTGCGCTGACCGGGCCTGCGTGTCACCCATGCCGGATAAGGCGTAGCCGCCATCCGGCAAGAGGTTTACTGCAGCTGTGCGGCCACTAACGGCCAGCGGGTATCGAAATCGTCCGTCGGGCGATATTTAAACTCGCTGCGCACAAAACGGGAGAGCATCCCTTCGCAGAAAGCCAAAAGCTGCCCGGCCAGCAGGGTTTCGTCAGTGACGTAGCCTTCGCCTTCACGCATTTTCTTCTCACGCAAAACCTGACGAAGCTGCGCTTCAATACGCTCGAAAAGCTGATTGATGCGCCCCTGAAGTTTGTCCTGCTCAAACATCAGCGCGTGGCCGGTCAAAATGCGGGTCAGACCCGGATTGCGTTCACCAAATCCCAGAATCAGCAGCACGATCAGACGTAAGCGCGACGTGGTGTCTTTTTCGTCTTTTAAAATCAGGTTGATACGGGTGATCAGGCTGTCTTCGATAAATTCGATCAGGCTGTCAAACATCCGCGTTTTGCTGGGGAAATGACGGTACAGCGCCGCTTCTGACACACCCACGGAGGCCGCCAGTTTTGCGGTGGTGATGCGTTGACTGCCATCGCTGGATTCAAGCATCAGAGCCAGAGATTGAAGTATTTCCTCGCGACGATTCCTTTTCGCGGTTTGTTTTTCTGCCATGTTACAAAATACCCCTGAAAATAAGCGCTTTTACGGCGAGCATCCACACAGCGACCGCAAACTGTCGTTTGCGGTGTGTTATCGCGTTATGACGCTGTGAGATGCGTATCGTTGGGCTTATTTGCGCCCTGAGTGGCCGAAGCCGCCTTCGCCGCGATCGGTGGCGTCAAAATCTTCCACCAGATTAAATTCAGCCTGAACCACCGGCACAAAGACCATCTGCGCGATACGTTCGCCCGGCTCAATGGTGAAGCTGTCCTGGCCACGGTTCCAGACGGAGACCATCAGCTGACCCTGGTAGTCAGAATCGATAAGCCCAACCAGATTGCCCAGCACGATAC
Source organism: Lelliottia sp. JS-SCA-14 (assembly GCF_035593345.1). Lineage (NCBI taxonomy): Bacteria > Pseudomonadati > Pseudomonadota > Gammaproteobacteria > Enterobacterales > Enterobacteriaceae > Lelliottia > Lelliottia sp. JS-SCA-14. The sequence goes on from NZ_CP141606.1 coordinate 150,907, forward strand.
CATGCTTGTGACCCAGGCCAGAGCGAGGCAGGATCACTGCCGCAAGCGATGAGTCGGCAATGTGAATCGCCAGACCTGTCGGGATAAGCGTGGTCGCGCCCGGCGCCAGCTCTACGGCGTCGTCGAGACAGGCACGCAGGTCAAGACCGGCAGAACCGGAGGTGGCATAGGTCGGCAGCGGGAATTGCTGACCAACACGCGGGTCCAGAATCTTAACGTCGATTTTTTTCATCATAACGGGTAACGATCTCGTCCAGTAATTGTTGGCCCAGGAGTTCCTTGCGCTCAAGCGGTAAGACTTTATCTCCATCCTGCCAGAAAAGGTGCAGTGCATTGCTGTCGCTGTTAAATCCTTGCGTCGCCAGCGAGACATCGTTCGCGCAAATCAAATCGAGATTTTTGCGGGTACGTTTTTGCCGGGCGTATTCTTCCACATTATTCGTTTCTGCGGCAAATCCAACGACGTAAGGTCGGTGGGTTTTTAATGCGGCAACACCGGCGACGATGTCGGGATTTTTCACCATTTTTATCGTTAATTCATCGCCTTGCTTTTTGATTTTCGCCTCGGCAATCGTTTCTGCACGGTAATCCGCGACGGCCGCACAGCCGATAAATATTTGCTGTTTCTGCGCGTGAGCCTGAACCGCGGCTTCCATTTCCAGCGCCGTCGTCACGTCGATACGCTGCACAGAGGCGGGTGTTGGTAGCAAAACCGGCCCGCTCACCAGCGTAACCGTGGCACCGCGTTTTGCCGCGGCGGCGGCAATGGCGAAGCCCATCTTGCCGGAGCTGTGGTTGGTGATGTAACGCACCGGGTCGAGCGGTTCGCGCGTCGGGCCTGCCGTAATCATGATGTTGAGATGTTGCAGGTCGTTGACAGGGGCGAAATGGGTGGCGGCCATATCGACAATCGCAAGGGGATCCAGCATGCGTCCTGGGCCGATATCACCGCAGGCCTGGCTGCCGCTGTCGGGGCCCCATATCAGCAGGCCGCGAGAGGCCAGAACCTCCAGGTTATGCTGGGTGGCGGCGTTGCGGTACATCTGCTGATTCATGGCCGGCACCACGGCGACCGGGGCGGGCGTGGCGAGACAAATGGTCGATACCAGGTCGTTTGCCATACCGGCGGCAACGCGTGCGATTAAATCGGCCGTTGCGGGGGCGAGGATCACCAGATCGGCCCATTTGCCGAGCTCAATGTGGCCCATCGCCGCTTCGGCTGCCGGGTCCAGCAGACTGTCAGAGACCGGATATCCCGACACTGCCTGCAAACTCAGGGGCGTGATAAAGGCCTTACCGCCTTCGGTTATTGCGACCCGCACATCGGCCCCGCGCTCGCGCAAACGGCGCACCAGATCTGGCGTTTTATAGGCAGCAATGCCGCCGCTCACGCCAAGAACGATTTTTTTACCGGCCAGGCTCATCATGATTCTTTCCTGTTGGGTTTCACCAGAGAGCGGGCATTTTATCACAATCCCAAAAGTGACGTGATTTTGTCCGTGCTGCACTTTGCGAGGCGCTACGCAAGAACGAAAAGTGCCTGTCGAGCGGCGGCAATTCCTGTGTCAGCATGAGAGAAAAACAGGGAGAAGAGATATGGATGTCACCTTACCGCTCTTACCGCGCGAGAAAATGCTCCATTTTGGGATCACTTCGCTGACCGACAGCGAGCTGCTGGCACTTTTTTTACGCACCGGTACGCCTGGGAAAAGTGTGTTCACGCTGGCGGAGGAGCTGCTGGCGCATTTCGGCTCACTTTATGGTCTGCTCAACGCGGAGCTGGTGGAATTCAAGCATGTCGAAGGGATTGGCGTGGCGAAATATGCCCAGCTCAAGGGGATTGCGGAGCTGTCGAGACGCTATCATAGCGTGCGTATGCTCGAGGATAACCCTCTGATAAGCCCTGAAATGACGCGGGATTTCTTACAGAGTCAGCTCTCCGATGCCGAGCGCGAGATCTTTATGGTGATCTTTCTGGATAACCAGAATCGGGTGTTAAAACACTGCCCGCTGTTCTCGGGTACATTGGGCCACGTGGAGGTTCATCCGCGAGAAATTGTCCGCGAAGCGATAAAAGTGAATGCAGCCGCCGTGATCCTCGCGCATAATCACCCCTCGGGTTGCGCTAAACCAAGTCAAGCTGACAAAGAGATCACTGAACGTATCATCAAATGCTGTCAATTCATGGACATTCGTGTGCTTGACCATTTAGTTATCGGTCGTGGAGAGTATGTTTCTTTTGCCGAACATGGTTGGATTTAGACCATTTCGCGCGATCCATCGGGATCTTTGTCTGTTCGGGACTTGAGCACATCGTCGAGTCAGCGTATACTACGCCACCTTTGAGAATCTCGGGTTTGGCATTTGGGCCTGGCAATCGAGAGTTCGCTTAGAACCGCGATGACCGGGCTGTAAAGCCTGACGAGGCGCCGATACCCCATACGAAGCTCGAGCTAATTTGATTTTTGGAGAATAGACATGTCCCGAGTCTGCCAAGTTACTGGCAAGCGTCCGGTGACCGGTAACAACCGTTCCCACGCACTGAACGCGACTAAACGCCGTTTCCTGCCGAACCTGCACTCTCACCGTTTCTGGGTTGAGAGCGAGAAGCGTTTTGTCACCCTGCGTGTATCTGCTAAAGGTATGCGTGTTATTGATAAGAAAGGCATCGATACAGTTCTGTCCGAACTGCGTGCCCGTGGCGAAAAGTACTAAGTACTTAACGAGGAAATAAATCATGGCTAAAGGTATTCGTGAGAAAATCAAGCTGGTTTCTTCTGCTGGTACAGGTCACTTCTACACCACCACGAAGAACAAGCGTACTAAGCCGGAAAAACTGGAACTGAAAAAGTTCGATCCAGTTGTCCGTCAGCACGTGCTGTACAAAGAAGCTAAAATCAAATAATTTTAGTTTTCTTTGAAGAAAAACCCCGCAATCGCGGGGTTTTTTGCATTCTGTGTATCTCAAAGGAGGAAACATGCCTGAATTACCTGAGGTAGAGACCAGCCGTCGTGGAATTGAACCCCATCTGGTGGGGGCGACCATTCTGCATGCCGTCGTTCGTAATGGCCGTCTGCGCTGGCCTGTTTCCGATGAGATCCACGCCCTCAGCGACAAGCCTGTGCTCAGCGTGCAGCGTCGCGCCAAGTATCTGCTGCTGGAGCTGCCCGATGGCTGGATCATTATCCACCTGGGAATGTCAGGGAGCCTGCGCATCCTCACTGAAGAGCTGCCTGCCGAAAAACACGACCACGTCGATCTGGTGATGAGTAACGGCAAGGTGCTGCGCTACACCGATCCTCGCCGCTTCGGTGCCTGGCTGTGGACCAAAGAGCTGGAAGGGCATAACGTGCTGGCCCATCTCGGCCCTGAACCGCTCAGTGCAGACTTCAACGCCGAATACCTGAAGGCGAAGTGCGCGAAGAAGAAAACGCCGATCAAACCCTGGCTGATGGATAACAAGCTGGTGGTGGGCGTCGGGAACATTTATGCCAGTGAATCCCTGTTCGCTGCCGGGATCCATCCCGATCGGCTGGCCTCTTCGCTATCTGATAAAGAGTGTGAGCTGCTGGTGAAAGTGATCAAAGCCGTTCTGCTGCGCTCGATAGAGCAGGGCGGAACTACGCTGAAGGATTTCCTGCAAAGTGACGGGAAGCCGGGCTATTTTGCCCAGGAGCTGCAGGTGTATGGCCGAAAAGGGGAGCCGTGCAGAGTGTGCGGGACGCCGATTGTGGCGTCCAAACATGCGCAGCGGGCGACGTTTTACTGCCGCCAGTGCCAGAAGTAAGTTACCTGAGCTTGTCCATCAGCGCCTGATGGACGTTTGCCGGCAGGAAGTGCGTCACATCGCCCCCGTGGCGTGCCACCTCTTTCACCAGCGATGACGAGATAAACGACCACTCTTTCGACGGCATCAGAAACACGCTTTCCAGCTCCGGCATCAGATGGCGGTTCATGTGCGCCAGCTGCATCTCATATTCAAAATCAGCCACGGCGCGCAGCCCACGAATCAGAATGTTGGCTTTTTGCGCGCGGGCAAAATTCGCCATCAGATCGCTAAACCCCACCACTTCCACATTCGGAAGATGTGCGATCGCAGCGGTCGCCAGAGCGACGCGTTCATCCAGATCGAACATCGGTTTTTTACTCGGGCTGGCGGCAATCGCCAGAACAACCCGGTCAAACATACTGGCCGCGCGGGTGATGATATCAAGATGACCGTTAGTGATCGGATCGAAGGTACCCGGATAAATCGCTTTTGTGCTCATGGCTCACGCTTTCTCTGAGTAGCCGCGGTTCAGTGCCCACAGCTCGGTGTATTTGTTGAAAGTATACTGGGCATTCACCACCGCCAGTAACCAGCCCTGTTTGCCATCCAGAATGCCTGCGCGCAGTACCAGCGTTTTCAGAAACGCGCCCAGCGTGTGAGCGAAGATACCGGCAATCGAGGCTTTCTTGCCGCGCTGGTGGCGCTCCTGCGCCCATGCGGTTGCATAGCTGAGCTGTTTGCGCTGGAAGCTGGAAAAATCCCGACAGGTAAGATGACGCAAATCGCCTTGCAGGTTGATCACCTCGGCGTTCGCGCACTCCAGCGATTCGTGCACCAGATTGCTGTTGTACTGGTAGCGCTCGCGTTCATACAAGCGCATGACGCGGTCGGGATACCAGCCGCTGTGGCGCATAAAGCGTCCGAGGAAATAGTTGCGGCGGGCGATGCTATAAACTGCGCCAGGTTTTGGCGAGGCCAGCACTGACTGAAGGGATTGCTGCAATTCCGGCGTCACGCGCTCGTCGGTGTCGATCATCAGCACGTAATCGCCGGTGGCAAAAGATTGTGCGCGCTGGCGCTGAATGCCGTAGCCCTGCCAGTCCGTATCGATGAAGACCTTTGCACCCGCGGCGCGGGCGACCTCAAGGGTGTTGTCGCTGCTGCCTGAATCGAGGAGGATAATTTCGTCGGCCCAGGCGACAGAGGCCAGGCAGTCCGGAAGCAGGTCAGCGGCGTTTTTGGCGATCATCACGACCGACAGACGCTTGGACATTAATGGCTCCGCTGAGGCAGATAAGGTTGCAGAAGTTGCAGCAGACGGGTCAGCGCGCCCTGGTTCTGATGCAGCACTTCGACGGCATGACGACCGTACCACAGGCGGTAATCTTCGTCGGTGAGCAGGGTCGAGACCTCTTTCACCACCGAGTCCGCGTCGGTTACGGTAATTAAGCCATCGGCTTGCTGCAATTTAGCGCAGATATCTTTGAAGTTAAATGTGTGCGGGCCCATCAGCACCGGAATGGCGTGTGCGGCCGGCTCCAGCGGGTTATGACCGCCGCGCTCGACAAGGCTTCCGCCAACGAAGGCCAGATCGGCAATTCCGTACAGCAGCATCAGTTCGCCCATCGTATCGCCAATCACCACCTGGGTGCTGCCGGATGGGATCTCACCGCTGCTGCGCAGGGTGAAGCTAAATCCGCCTTTCTGCACCATTTCACGCGCGTCTATAAAGCGCTCCGGATGGCGAGGAACGAGAATCAGCAGTAAATCGGGGAATTTCTCCAGCAGCTTGCGATGCGCCTGCAGGATAATCTCTTCTTCGCCGTCATGCGTGCTGGTGGCAATCCACACCTGGCGGCGCGGGGCCCACTGGCGGCGCAACGTGACGGCGCGGGCGGCGAGTTCTGGCGTGACGGAAATATCAAATTTCAGGCTACCCGTGACGGCGAGCTGATTGCGTTTCAATCCCAGGGAGATAAAGCGCGCGCCGTCCTCTTCGTTTTGGGCGGCGATCAGCGTGATTTTCGCCAGCAGGCGGCGCATAAAGCTGCCCAGCTTGCCGTAGCCTTTGGCCGAGCGTTCCGACAGGCGGGCGTTAGCGACGACCAGCGGAATTTTACGGGCATGCAGGGCGGAAATCATATTCGGCCACAGTTCGGTTTCCATCACGATCACCAGCTTCGGACGCACGGTGTTGAGGAAACGGTTCATGGCGCAGGGTAAATCGTACGGCAGATAGACGTGATGGACATCTTTACCGAAGGCCGACATGGCGCGTTCGGAGCCGGTCGGCGTCATTGTGGTGACGGTAATCGGCAGCGAAGGATAGCGGTGGCGCAGGGCGCGGACCAACGGGATCGCGGCCAGCGTCTCGCCGACAGAAACGGAATGCAGCAAAATACCGTCCGGGGCGACCTTATTGCGGCAATAGCCATAACGTTCAGCCCAGCGTTTTCGGTACGCAGGCGCTTTACGGCTACGAAGCAGCAGTCGCAGCCACACCAGTGGCTGAATAATGTAGAGCAGGGCGGTATACAACAATTCCAAGCGATTATCCGTTTTTGAGTTTCGGCGGGCAAATTCTAAGCATTTAGGCGGGGTAAAGCTATCTCTTTGGCGTTTTTGCTCGCCCGGTTGGCGGTGTTGCGTTCATTTAGAGCAAAAAAAACGGGCAATCACTTGCCCGTTTAGTCTCTTGTGGATTACCGCTCTGCTTCAGGAAGCGCATTCAAATGGTAGGTCACACGCTCCGACAGGCCGCGAATATCTCCACCGGTAATGAAGAAACTGTCGTCTTTCTGATTCGGGTTACTCACTGAATAGCCGAGCATTTTGTTAATCAACGTTGCCACCTGGAAGTGGTTCAACGGGATTTGCGGGCTAATGGCATTCATGGAGTAGGCCGGATCGTTGCTGAAATAAAGGAACGGTACCTGAGCAATCGGCATTTCCACGACCGAGTGGCCGAATAAGCCGCCGTCGCCTACGCGCTCCCCGTGATCCGAGGTGATAAAGACCAGCACCGGCAGCTTAGATTTTGCCATCGTGGTACGAATCGCAGAGGCCAGTTCTTTGTCGTACAGGCGAACGGCATCGTCGTACTCATTTTTCTTCTGCGCAACGTCATCACTCAGACGTGGCGTGGAGAATTTAGCAAAGCCTTGTGGGATATTACGCTCGTAAGGAATATGCGGCGCACGGCTATTGAGCACCATCAGGAACGGCTTGTTCCAGTCCAGAGCGGCTTTTTCGACAGACGGAGTGAGTACCACATCTGCACCGACATCGGGAGCCGGGCGGATCTGCGTATCTTCCCACAGATCAATATCGTGGATACCGATCCAATTGCTTAACCCTTCCAGGCCTTGAGCCGAGATGAACGCGGTCTGATAACCCTGCTTTTTCGCATTAGCAAAGATATTGGTCGATTTCGATTTGTACGCGCCGTAGTTGTCCGGTTCGCGCAGGTTGTTCACCAGCATCGGAATAGCCACGCGCGTCGACACGGCGTTAGAGACAATCAGACGACCCGTACCTTGATACTGCTGCATCAGCGCTTTCAGTTCTGGCGTGGTATCACGCTCGTAGCCCAGGGCGCTCACGTGGTGCGGGTTCAGGCTCTCGCCAATCGCCAGGATGATGGAGTATTTACCCGCGTGCGAGCCTTCCACAGGCGTGACCTTGTACGGCTCATAATGGGTGACGCTCTGGTTTTCGCCGGAAAGCGCTTCCGGGATCAGACGGATGGCGCTGAAGCTCATGGCCGACAAACCGTTACGCAGCAGTGAGTGGCGAAGATCAGGGTTGAACTTATACATCTGCCCGTCGATCGCTTTATAGAACTGCCCGGCAAACATCACCACGATAGCCAGCAGACATGGCATTGCCAGCCATTTATGCCACTGCGGTGCCATCCGGCGGGTAAAGACCAGTGCAAATACCACTGCAACGATCATGATGGCAAAGTAGATGCCCAGCGAACCGAGGCTATCGGTAATCCCACTGGCAATATCTTTTGTTTCAACGAAAGCCAGCCACACTTCGCTGGGGCCGTAGAACTGACCGTAGAATTGGTAATAAACCGCTTCTGAGATCTGCACGATAAATGTCACGGCCAGCAGCAGGCGAGTGAGGAAGAAGCGTGCGCTTATGGCTGCTAAAAACGAAATGATCAGATAAAGGGAGATATCTCCGGCTTTCGGTTGGTAAACGTGATCTTTTAACAGAATGATGATTTCGGAAAGCGAAAACAGCACCAGGAAAGCCAGCGTCAACACCAGCGTGCGCAGGATATTGCGACGTGGCGTGAGTGATGATTGTGTAGATGTTTTAAACATGTTCAGACTCAATCCAACTCAGAACTTTTTAGTCAGCGGACGAATGGCTTTACCGAATCCAAAGCGCAGCGCGCGAACCAGTGTGGGGCGAGTGTGCAATCCTTTACGCCAGGTATCCTGAAACAGGGCATACCAGCGCGCGGCGACCGCCTCGCGGGAATAGACCTGCAGACGTTTATCACCCTGTTCACGCATCTGACGATACAGCTCAGGAGAATTTTTTAAGCGCATAATAGCCTCGAACGCCTCATCCGGGTTTTTCGCAATCAGGTAATCCAGCTCGCTTTCGCGAATTGCGCGGTAAGAGGGTTCGTCGTCACAGACCATTACCGTCTTGCCCAGCCAGTTATTAATCAGCTTACTGGCGGGTTTGCGGGCAAGTTTATGATCGTGAGATTTACGGAAACTGATACAAACATCCACGTCCTGGTAGTTCGTCCAGTTATCAAATGAGATGCGCAGCTCGATGCCTTGCTCCGCCAGGCGCTGTTTAAAATCGCCTTCGCGATAAGCTTCCGGGAAGCTGTCTACGCGCCCAAAGAAAGCCACGGTTTTGACGGTTTCATCCGTGCGTTCACGGGGCTTCACACCAGGCTGCGGCCAGTACGGCACGAAAATACGATTACTGTGACCGTCGACTTCCGGGTTCTGATCGACGACGACATCAGCGCCAATGACCGGTGGACGATCGGCACGAGCGACCACGGTTAAACCGCGCCACGGCTTCACGCGAGAGCCAAAGTCATCGTTGTGCATCAGGTTGATGGCATCTGCCCGACACTCTGAGCCAAATGAGCACTCAATATCGTCACCGTAATAGTGTTTAAGCGCCAGGGTGGTCTGGAAAGTCCAGCCGCCGCGACCTCCGCAATAAAAACGTTCAGGAATGCTATCCGGATTTACGCGGTTATCCAGCAATGTCTGGAAGTCAGCATAGTTTTTAGCAATAAAATCAGCGCGGGAAACCGCGTGTAGTTTGAGTTTACTCATCATGTCCGTTAGCCGAGAATTTTTTTAAGACGAAAGTAGCGACGTCCCAGACGCCAGCGTTGACGTAAGCCACGCGCATTTTTCCAGATCATTGACCAGATGCCACGATCGAACAGCTCCTGGGTGATCTCGCGTTTTTTCGCCATATCCTGGATGTTGTTGATGCTATGCAGGATCCCCAAACCCTCTTTGGCGATCTGCCAGTGACAGGCAGGAACACGCTTAACCTGTTCCGGATGGCGCAGATTAATAGCCTCCAGCATCTCCAGTATTTTCATATAGTGGCGAGACGAGCGCATCCGCGTATCGTCAGTACCTGGCGTATGGGAAACCGACGCCGAGTGAATCAGATAATCATAAAAGACTTCATCCACATACTGAACGCGTTTGGCGGTCAGCAATACTTCTGTCGTCCACGGGATATCCTGATGGCGTAGGCCGTGCTCGAAGGTAAAACCTTGTTCTTTGAGAAAGGCATGGCGATAGATATTCAGCCAGGTCACGTGCAAGAACTTGCGTGATTCCAGCGCCATTTGCAGCCAGGTCGGCCCGTCCAGAACGCCAGTGGAGGTCAGTTTGTCAGACGGGAAAATTTTCTTCGACGGACGACCATCATCATAGATATAGGTGCCGTTGCAGGTAGCGACGTCAAGATTACCGGCATAGGCGATCTCCAGCAGGCGCGGATACATGCCTGGATAGATAACATCGTCGATATCCGGGAAAGCGACATACTCCCCTTTCGCGACCGCAAGACCGGTATTACGCGCTGCGGAGACGCCGCCGTTGGGCTGAACAATCACCTGAAAATCGCTAAATTCGCTGGCGTAGCTCGCGATAATTTCCGCAGAACCATCCGTAGAACCGTCATTGACGACGATCAGTTCCAGACTTTCCAGGTTCTGCTTCTTAATGCTGTCAAAAAAAGCGCTCAGGAAGGATTCGCCGTTATAAACAGCGACAACGAGGCTTAATTGAGGCGTTCCAGACATGCATACTCCGTATTATTCCGCGCTGCGGCAGCAATCAACGTGTTCAACCCTAACGTTCGATGGCAATTCGACAGCCGACAGGCTAAAGAGTTCGATATGAGCGCGCCGAGGCGGATTAGCTTCGGCGCGCGGTCTAGTGACTCAGGATAGGGTTTCATCTGCTTTGGTCGGCCGTAACGCGCACATCCCGATCAGCAGCCCGGTCAAGAGGAGGTATTGCTCCAGATAGTGGTCTTTCAGGTTGTGATCGACCATGGTTCTGGAGAAGAAACCGATAGTAAACAGTAACAAGAACATCCCTACCATAGTGTTACCGTGACGGAATTCACGCCATCCAACGTACCAGCAGCCAGCCAGCAAGATCAGCCAGCCTGCAATCCCGGCAAATCCATTCTGGATGCCAAACTCAATCAGGCCGTAATGGCTGTGCGGAATATTAATCCGGTTATCCTGAGTATCGCGGCGCAGCACGTAGCGGAACGCCTCTTTGCGCGGCCCCATACCTAAAGGATGTTCAGCGACCAGTTTCCAACCCTGATGGAAGAAGCTGGCGCGACAGCCATTAGAATGGTTCATTGGGCGGCCCAATTCATTGCGTGGCACAGTCCCGTTCGTTTTGTTGTAGCAGAAACTGGTAAAAGGTGCATTCCAACCTGTAATCGCGTCGGTTTCCAGACTCTGCCAGCGCGGATCGGTTTTCCATGATGCATAGCCGAGTAACGCTGAAGCGATAAAGATACCCAGCAGAATGCCACCCGTTAACACCACCCGACTGCGGCGCATGCTGTGCAGGCTCAGCAGCACAAAGGTAGAGAATAAGCTACCAACAAGACCGATAGTGCCCCAGCGGGTATCAACCAGTGCGGTACAAATCAGATTACAGAGCAGCATGAAGGCCAGGAATGGGGTCTTCAGGCGTAAAAAGCGCTGATGCAGTAGGCCGCGCGCCAGTAATTCTGCAAGCAGGAAACCGGTGATCATGTTTACCTGGAAACTCATGCGCGTGCGGTTGTAAACAATCCGCGTTTCACCCCAGTGAATCACTCCGTCGCGCCAGTAAAGCCAGATGGTATCCAGTAAATGGATACAGACGACCCCCCAGAAAAAGAGCACAATCAGGGTGAAATAGCGCGCTGCAGAAATAGAGGGATACTGGCTTTGAATGGCTGGCAATAGCACCAGGCCCGCGCAGAAAAGTAATACCGGGCGCAACCATTGTCCGTCCCAGGTGGAAACCATCTCTTTAATATCTGGCGCGACAAAAAAGCCGTTAATCAGGATAAAGAAGGTTAACACCCATATTGCAATGAGAACGAACTTGATTTTGCTTAGGTCAAGATTTTTTCTGGCCGAGGCTGAGCTAAAAAAGAGACCCAGTGCCACTGCGACGATGGGATAGATCAGGCCATTGCGGTGAAAAGGAAGCTGGTCATTCGGGATTGGCCAGACAAAACACAAAGCCAGTACAGCCGGTACTAAAAGGCCCGTCAGGATGTTGCGAATATTTGTCATATTTATGGTACTGGTTAAGGATTTAGGCTTTTATACCGGTTAGTTAACAGTGCTATACGATAATTCCACGGAGTTCCGATGGGAATAAAAGCGAGAGAAAAGTACCACAGATGACTTAACTACAGAAGGACAATGTTTGTAAGCAAGAATAATCCAAGACTTCAGGCTAATGCTGACTTTGTGCATTCTGCGGCTGGCAATGTATATAATGCAGGAAAAGTTCGATTTCGGCCCATTAACAGGAAATGTATGCATATTGTTCACACTGAAGCAGACGGTGGCAAAGGCGGGCAACCTCTTCGCATTATCAACGAATCGCTTGGCCTTATTGCTCGCGGCCATCAGGTGACAATTTTGTGTCCGGAAACCGCACCGCTGCATGCTCTTGCCCGTGAAGCCGGGCTGACGGTGGTGACAATGCCGCTGAGGCGAAAAAACCTCAAAAATCTGCAGTTGCTGCGTAGCTGGATAAAAAACAACCGAAGCTCAATTGATGTCATCAATAGTCACAATTCTGCCGATACCTGGCTGGTAGCACTCGCCAATCTGACGCTATTGAATCCTGTCCCACTGGTGCGTACCCGTCATGCATCAGGGGTACCGCGCAGCAACTGGACTACCCGCTGGCTGTTTAGCAAAGCTTGTGCCCACATTGTGACCACGGGTGAAGCGCTTCGCCATCAGGTGGCGGATATTGGCGTGCCGATGGCGCAGAGCACTTCGGTGCCAAGCGGCGTGGACACTCAGCGTTTTCATCCTGCCGATAAGCAACAGGCTCGCGAGCACTGCGGTTTGTCACAGGATGATTTCTGGCTCGGGGTGGTCTCACATCTGCGTCCTAACAAAGGCCACAGCGTATTGCTGCGCGCCCTGGCGAAGATCGATAACCCGCATATCAAGCTGGCGATCGTCGGTGAGGGGCCACACAAGGCGACACTGGAACAGGAAATCACCGGTCTGGGGTTACAGCAGCGCGTGCTGATGGCCGGGCATCGCAGCGATCCGGAGCGCTGGTTCCCGGCGTTTGATATTGCCCTCAGCCCTTCGCACGATATGGAAGGCGTGCCGCAGGGCGTATTGCAGTCCCTGGCCTCACGTATTGCGACTATCGCCACGGATGCAGGCGGTACGGCGGATGCGGTAATTGACGGTCAGACAGGATTATTGGTTGCTCAGCGCGATGAATCCGCCCTTCAGGATGCGATAGTAAAACTGTATGACGACGCGGATCTGCGCGAGACGCTGGCGCAGCAGGGATATGACTACCTGTGCGCCCATTTTACGCGCGAATGCATGCTGGATGCGATGGAAAAGGTCTTCTCCGATGCCGCTCAGCGTAAGAGATCGTGATAGAGCGCCTGTAGCTCTTTCGCCATTCTCTCCAGGGTGTAAGGCTCAGCAGTGGCGCGCGCCGCTGCTGAATAGTCCCGCCCCAGTTTTCGGCCTGTAAGCCATTCGCCGACCACCTGCTGATAGCCGTTGCTGTCCAGCGCATCGCGTACCCAACCGTTAGTACCCTCTTCGATCCATTCCGCCGCACCGCAGCCATGGCTGGTCATCAGCGGCAGGCCGCAGGCCAGCGCTTCGACGCAGACATTCGGGAACGGATCGTAAAGAGTCGGCAGAATCAATGCATCCGCGGTGCCGTATACCTGACGCACATCAGCGACTGGACCCAGAAAATGAACGCGTGAAGCCACGCCGAGTGTCTGAGCCAGTTTTTCGAATTTGCGTGCGTGCTTGTCGCGCCCGGCGATCACCAGCCAGACGTCAGGATGCGGCACAATTGCGCGCAGCGCGGTCGCTACCCCTTTTCGGCTAAAACCGGAACCGACATATGCCAGCACGGGTGCATTGTGCGGAATCCCCCACGCATCGCGCTGAGACAACCTGCGCACGTCAGGCGAGAAATGTTGGGTATCGACGCCGTTATAAATGACCGTCAATTTGTCGTCCGCCAGGGCAAACCGACGGGCGATATCGTCGCGAACCATCTTCGAATTACAGATCACTTTCCGCAGCTGCGGATGAGTAAACATCTGCGCTTCGGCCTGCAAAATATAGCGATGATAGCGGCTCAGTGACTGCGCCCAGCGCGCCAGCGGCGACAAAATCCGGCTGTATTGCTCAAGCCAGGTGGCGTGAACGCCGTCGCCTGCGCGGAAAATCGTCGCGCCTGGAATTCGCTCATGGCTCTGCACGATATCAAATTGCGCAAACTGCGCGGCGGCGGCCTCGGCAAAGCCGGATTCGCGACTCAGGCGATTACGAAACGGCGGATTCACCGTCAGCGTGTTCCAGCCCGCGGCGTCTTCCCACTGGCGGGCAATCAGCGTCACGTTCAGCGCCGTATCCTGTGCCAGGACGTTCAGCGCGCGGGAGACAAAACGCTCCGCGCCGCCATTGGGATTATAGGTTTGTCGGACGATCGCCAGCTTCATGCCGGATATTCCAGCAGCAGCGTATCAATGGCGCTCAGGACCTGCTGAGGCGTAATCGCCGTGATGCAGTCCGACACGCCGCCATCCCCACAGCCCGCTTTGCCGCACGGCTGGCAGGTGAATCCGGCGGTGATAACACGATAGTTTACGCCCCACGGCGCCCATTTGATGGCACCCGTCGGGCCGAAGATGGCCACGGTTGGCGTGCCGACGGCGCTGGCGAGGTGCATTGGCATGGAATCGACGCCGAAGTAGATCCTGGCGTGTTTCATCAGCGCACCCAGCTCTTTCAGATTGAGCTGCCCGCTTAAATCAAACACGGGTTGTCTGAGAGATGCACGCAGTTCATCCATGTACGCCGTCTCTTCTTTCGAAGGGGCGGCGGAGAGGATAATCGGTAACCCGCGCGAGGCGAGGTTGTCGATGGTCGCCGCGAGCTTTTTGATATCCCAGGCTTTGAACATCCAGCGTGATGTCGGGTGCACCAGAATGTAGGATTTGCTGGCAAGCCCGAAACCGGCCAGTTTTTCGGCAATTGAGGCTTCCGCCGCATCGCCTGGTACAAACAGCGTATGTTTATCTTCTTCGTGTTGCGGGTGAATCCCGATCCGACGCAGGGCGTCGAGGTTCACTTCCACCATGTGACGGCTGTTATCCTGAATCGCCGGATAAAGAGTCGTAAAGGACTTCACCCAGCGACGACGTGCCAGCCCGCTGCGTTTATCCGGCTTAAAGCCCACGGAGACGCGCGGTTTCAGACGACGAGCCAGACGCGCGCCGTGCCAGTGTTCGGTCAAATTAATCAGCACGTCGTAATGACGCGCTTTCAGCGTATTGACCAGCGCGCGATACAGGCGGAGTTGTGCAAACCACCCTTGCTTGCGCCAGTTTCGGCCAATGGTATGCACCTGGTCGATATGCGGATGGCTGGTGAGCATCGCCTGGGTATCGTCATACACCAGCGCATCGACTTCTACATCCGGCCAGTTTTTTTTCAAAACGGTAAAGACCGGTGAGGTCAGCAGGACGTCACCGTGGTGACGCAGCTTGATGATCAGCACGCGTTTTGGCGGTCGCTCCGCTGAGAAAAAATCAGACATAGGCTCTCTCTGCTGCCAGCAAAGGCTCTAATTGCGCAAAAACCGCAGCGGCGCTGAGATCGCTCAGCTGCGATGAAAGGTCCGGGCGGCAGATAATTTGATTTTTCCCGTAGCCGCCGATAAGGCCCGGATCGGTTGGGCCATAAAGCGTAATATTAGGTCGATCGAGGGCTGCCGTCAGGTGGCTTAGCCCCGTATCCACGGAGACGACCGCGGTCGCCCCCGCCAGCTGTTGGGCGACGCCATCGAGTTTCATGCGCGGCAGAACCTCGACGTAATCAAATCCTTCCGCCAGACGTTTGGCCCGCGCCTCTTCGTGGGGGGCACCCCAGGGGAGTTTAATCCGCACGCCTGCGTCGCCGAGCAGGCCGATCAGCTCCCGCCAGTGAGATTCTGGCCAGTGCTTGTCGTCGCGCGTCGTGGCATGGAGGAAGATCAGATAGGGCTGAACGTCATGCGGCGATCCCGTTAAGAAATGCTGCGAGATCGCATAATCGCCCTGAGTGTCAGGTTTCACATAGCCAAGACTTTTCGCAAACAGCTCACGAGTGCGTTCTACAGCGTGCTGCTGTTTAGCAATGGCATGGCGCCGGTTATAGAACAGGCTCGCCAGCGGTTCGCGGGCGCTGTGCCAGTCCATACCGTGCTTGACGCCGTGCGCCAGGCGCGTGACCAGCGCGGCGCTTTTGACCAGCCCCTGGGCGTCGATTATCGCATCGTAGTGCTGAGCCTGAACCGCCTCGCGAAAGGCTTTGCGCTCGGCTTTGATTGGCGCGGAAAACCAGGCTTTGCGCCAGCGCCGAATCGCCACCGGGATCACGCGGTCGACCGCTTCATGCCAGGTGGGGATTTGCGCGAAGCCCTCTTCCACCACCCAGTCAAAACGAATGCCGGGGATGGCGCGCATCGCATCCGTCAGGGACGGCAGCGTATGCAGGACATCGCCCATCGAAGAGGTTTTTACGATCAAGACCCGCATTCGTTATCCTTCATCGTTCAACAGCAGATCGTTGAGTTCATCGAGGACACGCTGCGGCGTAATGTCGATTAGACTCTGATGATAGCCTTCTGCTGCATCGCCTTTGCGGACTTTGTGATAACCGGTGATCAAACGAATCACGCGCGCTTTATGGGACAGCGGCGGCGTGAAGTCCGGGCTGCTTGGGCCATAGAGCGCGACCAGCGGACGGTTCAGCGCAGCGGCGACGTGCATCAGGCCGGAATCGTTAGTGACGACCGCTTTACAGGCTGCCAGCAGAATCACCGCCTGCTCCAGCTGGGTTTCACCGGCCAGATTGCGGCACCATGCCTGCTGCTCGTTGCTCAGCGTGGCGAGGATTTCATTGCCCGCTTCATGATCTTTCGCCGAACCGAAGAGTACAACCTGATAGCCTTCGTCGATCAGCTGCTTTGCCAGCTCGGCGTAGTGATAGTGCGGCCAGCGCTTTGCCGGACCGAACTCTGCGCCAGGACAGAAGCCGATGATCGGGCGCTCAGCCGACAGACCAAACGCGTTACAGGTCTGCGATTTTTCGCCGTCATGCACCTGCAGCTGCGGCCACAGCAGCGGCTGCGGCAGATCTTTCGCCGAGAGCATCACGCCTTTGTCGTACGCCAGGGCCACGTAACGCTCGACCATTAACGGCCAGGCGGCTTTATCCAGCACGCGCGCATCGTTGAGCAGACCGTAGCGCATCTCGCCACGCCAGCCGGTGCGGTGCGGCACGCCAGCAAAGAACGGTACTAAGGCAGATTTAAAGGAGTTCGGCAGGACATACGCGCGATCGTAACGTTTCTCGCGCAGGCTATGCCCGAGCTTGCGGCGTTCGCCAATTTCCAGCGCCCCGTGGCCAAGCGGCATTGGGATCGCTTCGTTGACTTCCGGCATGCGCGACAACAGCGGACGGCACCACGCGGGTGCCATCACGTCGATTATCGCCTGGGGATAGCGCGCCTTGAGCGTGCGATAGAGACTTTGCGACATCATCATGTCGCCCACCCATGACGGGCCAATCACCAGTATTTTCATCTTAATGTCTTACGCGTCGCGGTTCAGCCAGGCCATATATTCCGTCACGCCTTCGGCAACGGTCTTGAACGGCTTGTCGTAGCCCGCGGCACGCAGGTTGGTCAGATCCGCCTGGGTGAATGCCTGGTAGCGACCTTTCAGTTTTTCCGGGAACGGAATGTACTCAAGGCTGCCTTTTTGATGGTAAGCCAGCGCCGCATCGGCCACGGCCTGGAAGGATTCCGCGCGACCGGTACCGAGGTTGAAGATACCGGAAACGCCGTTTTCCCAGAACCACAGATTCACAGCCGCCACATCGCCCACGTAGACGAAATCGCGTTTGAAGCCATCGCTGCCTTCGAACAGTTTCGGGCTTTCGCCGTTGTTCAGTTGGGTGTTCAGATGGAATGCCACGCTCGCCATGCTGCCTTTGTGGCCTTCGCGCGGTCCGTAGACGTTGAAGTAGCGGAAGCCGACGATCTGGGAATTCGCTTCTGGCAGAATCTGACGCACGTATTCGTCGAACAGGAATTTGGAGTAACCGTAGACATTCAGCGGCTGCTCGTATTCGCGCGATTCAATAAAGTCAGAGGTACGGCCGCCGTAGGTCGCCGCAGAAGAGGCGTACAGGAACGGAATGTCACGTTCCAGGCAGTAGTGCAGAACCTCTTTAGAGTACTGATAGTTGTTATCCATCATGTACTTGCCGTCCCACTCGGTGGTGGAAGAGCAGGCGCCTTCGTGGAAGATGGCTTCGATCTCGCCGAACTCTTCACCTGCCATAATCTGGATAAGGAAATCTTCTTTATCCATGTAGTCAGCAATGTTCAGATCGACCAGGTTCACAAACTTGGTGCCGTCTTTCAGGTTGTCGACAACCAGAATGTCGGTGATGCCTTTGTCATTCAGGGCCTTGATAATATTGCTGCCGATAAAGCCCGCGCCGCCGGTAACGATGATCATAACAGTAACCTTTGTAGTGTGGCGTCCGGGGACGATCCCGAACACGAATACTCATATCATATCATTAGTATGGCGACCCTTCAGCCATTCACCGATATGCAGCAGGGGTACACGTGATTTATGCTGCAAAAACGATAACTGATGATGCGTCATCTCGTATCGACGTATAGGTTTGGGTAATATGTGCCGAAATTTGCCGAGTCTGGAGAATTGCAATGCGTGGTGATTTTTACAAACAGTTAAACAACGACCTGGAGACCGCACGCGCGGAAGGGTTGTTCAAAGAAGAACGTATTATCACATCTGCGCAGCAGGCGGACATCACCGTCGCTGATGGCAGTAAAGTGATCAACTTTTGCGCGAACAACTACTTAGGTCTTGCGAATCACCCTGAGCTGATTGCCGCTGCCAAAAAAGGCATGGACACCCACGGTTTTGGTATGGCCTCCGTGCGTTTCATCTGCGGCACCCAGGACAGCCACAAACAGCTTGAGAGCAAGCTGGCGGCGTTCCTCGGGATGGAAGATGCGATTCTCTACTCTTCCTGTTTCGACGCCAACGGCGGTCTGTTCGAGACCTTGCTGGGCGCGGAAGACGCAATTATCTCTGATGCCCTGAACCATGCCTCGATCATCGACGGCGTGCGTCTGTGTAAAGCGAAGCGTTTCCGCTACGCCAACAACGATATGCAGGAGCTGGAAGCGCGTCTGAAAGAGGCGCGCGAAGCGGGTGCTCGTCACGTGCTGATCGCCACTGACGGCGTGTTCTCCATGGACGGCGTGATCGCTAACCTGAAAGGCGTGTGCGATCTGGCAGACAAATACGATGCGCTGGTGATGGTCGATGACTCACACGCCGTCGGTTTTGTCGGTGAGAACGGTCGCGGTTCCCACGAATATTGCGACGTGATGGGCCGCGTGGACATCATCACCGGCACGCTGGGCAAAGCGCTCGGCGGCGCATCCGGTGGCTATACCGCGGCGCGCAAGGAAGTGGTTGAGTGGCTGCGTCAGCGCTCCCGTCCGTATCTGTTCTCTAACTCTCTGGCTCCGGCGATTGTCTCTGCCTCCATCAAAGTGCTGGAGATGGTGGAGTCGGGCGCTGAGCTGCGCGATCGCCTGTGGTCTAACGCCCGTCTGTTCCGTGAAAAAATGACCGCAGCAGGCTTTACGCTGGCCGGGGCCGATCACGCGATTATCCCGGTGATGCTGGGTGACGCGGTGGTGGCGCAAAACTTTGCCCGCGAGCTGCAAAAAGAGGGGATTTACGTCACCGGGTTCTTCTTCCCGGTGGTGCCAAAAGGTCAGGCGCGTATTCGCACCCAGATGTCTGCGGCGCATTCGCCTGAACAAATTGAGCGTGCGGTGGCAGCCTTTACCCGCATCGGCAAACAACTGGGCGTGATTGCCTGAGGACGTGTGATGAAAGCGTTATCCAAACTGAAAGCGGAAGAAGGGATTTGGATGACCGACGTGCCGGAGCCGGAAGTCGGTCATAACGATCTGCTGATCAAAATTCGTAAAACCGCGATTTGCGGCACGGACGTTCACATCTACAACTGGGATCAGTGGTCGCAAAAAACCATTCCGGTTCCGATGGTTGTCGGCCATGAATACGTCGGCGAAGTGGTTGGTATCGGCCAGGAAGTGAAGGGCTTTAAGATCGGCGATCGTGTCTCTGGTGAAGGGCATATCACCTGCGGTCACTGCCGTAACTGTCGCGGCGGTCGCACGCACCTGTGTCGCAACACCGTGGGCGTGGGCGTGAACCGCCCGGGCTGTTTCGCCGAGTATCTGGTGATCCCGGCGTTCAACGCCTTCAAAATCCCGGACAATATTTCTGACGATCTGGCGTCTATCTTCGACCCGTTCGGTAACGCGGTGCACACGGCGCTGTCGTTCGACCTCGTCGGCGAAGACGTGCTGGTTTCTGGCGCGGGTCCAATCGGCATCATGGCTGCGGCGGTGGCAAAACACGTGGGGGCGCGCAACGTCGTGATCACCGACGTGAACGAGTATCGCCTGTCTCTGGCGCGTAAAATGGGCGTGACCCGTGCGGTGGATGTCTCGAAAGAGAACCTGAGCGACGTGATGAACGAACTCGGTATGACCGAAGGTTTTGACGTGGGCCTGGAAATGTCCGGCGCGCCGCCTGCGTTCCGTACCATGCTCGACACCATGAACCACGGTGGCCGCATCGCCATGCTGGGTATTCCTCCGTCAGACATGTCCATCGACTGGAACAAAGTCATCTTTAAGGGCTTGTTCATCAAAGGCATTTATGGCCGTGAGATGTTTGAAACCTGGTACAAAATGGCAGCGCTGATCCAGTCCGGTCTGGACCTGACGCCGATCATTACCCACCATTTCGGCATTGATGATTTCCAGAAAGGCTTCGACGCGATGCGCTCGGGCCAGTCAGGGAAAGTGATCCTGAGCTGGGATTAACAGTCAAAGCGCCTGCGGGCGCTTTTTTTTCGTTTCTTTCACACTTCTGGCATCCGCAATCGGATTATTTCGATTTTTACTTCGCTTTTTTACCCACACGCTTATAAAGTCTGTTTAAGTTTCGTTTACTTTTACAGCGCCTATGTTCAAGCTTACCGTTTGTTTATTGACCTGTAACTCCGCACGTCTGCTGCGTGAAGTGCTTCCGCCGCTTCTCGCGGTGGCGGATGAATTCGTCGTGGTGGATTCAGGAAGCACGGATGCCACACTCAAGATCTGCCGGGAATACGGCCTCTCTCCTCACTATCACCCGTATGCGATGCATGGCGCGCAGATGAATCATGCGATTGATCTGGCGAGTAACGACTGGGTGCTGTGCATGGACAGCGATGAGATCCTCGACGCTGAAACGGTCGATTTTATTCTGGCGCTCAAAGCGAGCGAAGAGCCTGCAGCAAACCAGGCCTGGCGTATTGCGCGCTACTGGCATGTGCTGGGTGAAGAAGTCCGGACCCTCTATCCCATTTCATCCCCGGATTTCCCGGTGCGTCTGTTTAATCGCACTCACGCCCGGTTTAATCACCGCCCGGTGGATGACAAAGTGGAGGGCGCGCTTCAGGCGATCAAAATGCCAGGGCGTGTTCGCCACGACACCTTCTACAATCTTCATGAAGTCTTTAATAAGCTGAACAGCTACACGTCGCGGCTGGTGAAATACCAGAACGTGCGGCCTTCGATTGGGCGCGGAATCATCAGCGGTATCGGCGCGTTCTTCAAATGGTATCTTTTCAGCGGTGCCTGGCGACAGGGGAAAGTGGGGGTGGTGACGGGTCTGTATGCCACGTCCTATAGCTTCCTGAAGTATTTCAAAGCCTGGTATCAGCATCAGGATAAAAAAGAGTCCGCGGCAAATAAAACAGCGGACTCTCATCTTACTGAATAACCCTTACGCTTTCTTACCCCAGCCCTGCCACTGGTGCTGGAGGTAAGTCACCAGCGAGCTTTGGCTCACGCTCTCACCTATCACCGTGAAGAATCGGGTTGCGTAGACCGGTTCTGGTGTCTGTTTCGGTTTGCAAACCTGTACGCCGCGGAACGGATTTTTCGGCTCCGTGCGCGGGTTGCTGCCTGGCGGCGTGGAGTTGTCTGGTCGTGAGGTGTCCAGCTGCGGCTCGTTCAGGAGATCGCTTGGGCGGACCAGCGTGATGTCCGAAGGCAGTGTCGGTAGCATCTGCTGCAATACGCGGACCGTTGACGGATGTGGGTGCCCAATGGCGATCGCCGAACCGGTACGCTGAGCAAGTTTCACAGCGCGGTTAAACTGGAAACGGATATCGGCTTCATTCTGCGTGTCATCGAGGAACACTTTGCGCTTAATCACCTTCACGCCAGTGCCCTGCGCGGCGCGCATCGACTGGCTGTTGCCGATGGTCATACTGTCGAGGAAGTAGAGATTGTAGCGCTCCAGCGCCTGCATCACTTTCTGCATCCCGAACAGGCTGGAGGTCATCGCGCTGCCCATATGGTTGTTCAGCCCGACTGCAAACGGCACTTTGCCATAGGCGTCGCGGATGATGCGCTCGATCTCGTCGCTGCTCATATCCGGCCGCAGGGTGTCTTTTTCCAGCGGCTGTTTGCTCAGGGGAGCCATCGGCAGGTGGATGAGGACTTCATGCCCGCTGTTGTGGGCTTTGGTCGCCATTTCACGCGCGTGCGGCGCATTAGGTAAGACGGCGACGGAGATGGCCGACGGCATCGCCAGCACCTGATTTTCGTTGTGCGGACGATAGCCAAAGTCATCAATGACGATCGCTAATTTGCCTGCGTAAACCGGTGAAGCCAGCGCCAGTGCACTGACGACGGAGAGAACAAGACGACGAAATTGAAGCAAAACTTATCTTCCCAACCACGGCTGTGGATTGACCGCCTGACCCTGGCGACGAATTTCGAAATAGAGTGACGGGCGGCCCTGACCGCCACTACTGCCCACAAGGGCGATAGGTTGTCCTGCGCGGACCTGTGTACCGACGCTGACCAGCGCGCTTTGGTTGTAGCCGTAAAGACTCATGTCGCCTTTCCCGTGCTCAACCACCACCACCAGGCCATAACCCTGCAGCCAGTCGGCGAGGATCACGCGGCCATCGGCGATCGCTTTGACTTCGCTGCCTTCCGACGCGCCAATCACGATACCCTTCCAACGTAGCTCACCCTGCAACTGTTCGCCATAGCGATGCAAGATTGAGCCGCGAACCGGCCAGAAGGCTTGCCCGCGTGGCGCACCCAGACCGCCGGTACGTGAAATGAGCGAGCGCTCGCTTTCTGTCGGTTTATAGGTTGAGCCTTTACGGGACGCTTCCTGTTGGCGGTCTTTCACGGCCTGAGCGTCGCGCGCCTCTTTTTCGGCACGCGCTTTGGCGGCCGCTTCGGCGCGGGCAATAGAATTGCGAAGTTTGGATTCGTTGGCGCGCATTTCGCCCAGCTGCGTCTGGCCTTCCTGAATGGAAGACTCCAGCCCGGAGAGGGTTTTCTTACGTTCGTTCCGCGCCTGTTCCAGCTTCGCCTGCTGGGCCTGCTGATCGTAAAGCAGAGTTTGCTGCTGGCTCTGCTTCTCTTCCAGCTCGGCTTTCTGCGAAGTGACCTCTTCCCGCGTCTGTTTGAGCTGCGCGATGGTCTCCTGGCGAGCCTGGTTCAGATAGCCAAAATAGGCCTGCAGGCGCTGTCCGCGCTGGCTCTCTTCCCCGCTGAGGATCAGCTGAATGCCCGTATGCTCACCCTGACGAAACGCGGCGTCGAGCTGCGCCGCAAGATTGCGTTCCTGGCTGGCTCGCTGGAGCTCCAGTTTGGCAATCGAGGCGTTCATCTCATCGATCTGCTTATTCAGCACGGCGAGGGTGTTCTGGGTTTCGCGCAGTTTGCGCGCGGCGGCGGAGATCGCCTCTTCCTGCTGCTTTAACTGCGCG
The DNA here is from genome assembly GCF_035593345.1 of Lelliottia sp. JS-SCA-14. Classification (NCBI taxonomy): domain Bacteria; kingdom Pseudomonadati; phylum Pseudomonadota; class Gammaproteobacteria; order Enterobacterales; family Enterobacteriaceae; genus Lelliottia; species Lelliottia sp. JS-SCA-14. The sequence continues at coordinate 174,427 of NZ_CP141606.1, forward strand.
AGCAGAGAGGAGCGTTGTTGTTGCTGCTGGCGTACCGCGCGCTCTTTGGCGGCGATATCGGCCTGAATCGATTTGAGCTGATCGCGATCGTCAGCGTGGGCGGATGCGGCGCACAGCAATACGCCAGCGCTGAGTGCGCTGGCGTAAAGCAGAGGCCTGACTGATAACCGTAACGGTTTCACGACCCATGTGATTGAAAAAATCGCCTTTCCCCTCATGGGGAGGGATTATTCCACGATGAACAGCGGCTTGCCAGTCATCTCTTGCGGGATTTCCATGCCCATCAGCGTCAGCATGGTCGGCGCGATGTCGGAAAGCTTGCCGCCTTCCACTGCTTTCAGAGATTTCTCACCCACGTAGATCAGCGGAACCGGCAGGTTGGTGTGCGCAGTATGTGCCTGACCGGTAGACGGATCGCGCATCTGTTCTGCGTTGCCGTGGTCAGCCGTAATCAGCAGCTGGCCGCCGACTTCTTCTACCGCTTTGGTCACTTCATCAACGCAATGATCCAGGGCTTCAACCGCTTTCACCGCCGCTTCCATCACGCCCGTATGACCGACCATGTCGCCGTTCGGGTAGTTACAGATGATGGTGTCGTACTTGCCGCTCTTGATCGCCGCGACCAGTTTTTCAGTCAGCTCAGCGGAGCTCATTTCCGGCTGCAGATCGTAGGTCGCCACTTTCGGGGAGTTGATCAGAATGCGATCTTCGCCTTTGAACGGCTCTTCTACGCCACCGTTGAAGAAGAAGGTCACGTGCGCATATTTCTCGGTTTCGGAGATACGCAGCTGGGTTTTATCGTTCTTCGCCATCCATTCGCCGAAGGTGTTGGCGAGCGATGCTGGTGGGTACGCGCAAGGCACTTTGATGTCTGCGGCGTATTCGGTCAGCATGATGAAGTCGAGGTTCACAACTTTCTTACGGGCAAAACCGTCGAAATCGCTGTTCACGAAAGCGCGGGTAATTTCACGAGCACGGTCAGCGCGGAAGTTCATGAAGATCAGCGCATCGCCATCTTCCATCGCGGCGTCGGCCTGGCCTTCAGCGCGGATCACGGTCGCTTTCACGAATTCGTCGTTTTCGTCGCGCGCGTAAGCGGCTTCCAGACCTTCAACAGCGGTATCAAACTGGAATTCGCCTTTCGCCTGAGTCATCAGGTCGTAAGCTTGTTCAACGCGATCCCAACGGTTGTCGCGGTCCATGGCAAAGTAGCGGCCAATGATGGACGCCACGCGGCCTTTGCCCAGCTCAGCAAATTTATCTTCGAACGTTTGCAAAGAAGATTTCGCGCTGCGCGGCGGGGTGTCGCGACCGTCGAGGAAAGCGTGCAGATAGATTTTTTCTGCGCCGCGCTCGGCTGCCATCTCAACCATCGCCAGGATGTGATCTTCGTGGCTGTGAACGCCACCGGCAGAGAGCAGACCCATGATGTGAACGGCTTTACCGGCTTTCACCGCTTTATCCACCGCGCCAGTCAGCGTTGGGTTGGTGAAGAACGTCCGTTCTTTAATTTCAACGTCCAGACGGGTCAGGTCCTGATAAACGATACGACCTGCGCCCAGGTTGACGTGTCCAACTTCGGAGTTGCCCATCTGACGGTCTGGCAGGCCCACTTCCAGGCCTGAAGCGTCAATCAGGGTATGCGGACGTTTTGCCCACAGCGCATCCATGACCGGGGTTTTAGCGTTGAAAATGGCGTTATCCTGGCTGTCTTCGCGATAGCCATAACCATCCAGAATCACCAGTACCATAGGTTTTTTAGAGACCGACATTGCGACATCCTCATGCTCAAGAGACAAAAAATTTGCCTGATTTTACTACAGCTGAATCGATAAAGTAGCCACAGAAGATCAAAGAAAGCGCTGGCACAGGCAGCGGCTATCCTCATTTTGACGCTTTTTTTTCGTGGCATGCCGCAGAAAATGGATTAGCTTATTCTCGCTGGCTGTATTTGCCACAACGCACAGGTATACTCCTGTCCTGGTTTTTTTAATCACTACGTCGGGAGTTGTTACCCCCCATGCAAGAAATTATGCAATTTGTTAGCCGCCACCCTGTACTGAGTATCGCGTGGATTGGTTTACTGGCCGCTGTGCTGTTCACTACGTTTAAAGGTCTTACGTCTAAAGTTAAGGTCATTACGCGTGGCGAAGCAACGCGCCTCATCAACAAAGAAGACGCGGTCGTTGTGGATCTGCGCCAACGTGATGATTTCCGTAAAGGTCACATTGCCGGTTCTATTAACCTGCTGCCGACAGAAATCAAAGCCAACAATCTTGGCGAGCTGGAAAAGCATAAAGACAAACCGATTATCGTCGTCGACGGTACCGGGATGCAGGCTCAGGACCCAGCAAGCGCACTCACCAAAGCCGGCTTCGATAAAGTCTTCGTGCTGAAAGACGGCGTCTCTGGCTGGAGCGGTGAAAACCTGCCTTTAGTTCGCGGTAAATAAGAGGAACGACGTGATGGCCAATATTGAAATCTACACCAAAGCGACCTGCCCGTTTTGCCATCGTGCAAAAGCGCTGCTGAACAGCAAAGGGGTTACTTTCCAGGAACTGCCCATTGATGGTGATGCGGCAAAACGTGAAGAGATGATCAAACGTAGTGGCCGCACGACGGTTCCGCAGATTTTTATTGATGCGCAGCACATTGGCGGCTGTGATGACTTGTATGCGCTGGATGCAAGCGGCGGGCTCGATCCCCTGCTGTGATAGCGTTTTAGGACAATTAAAAAGGGTATTTCCATGTCAGAACAAAACAACAACGAAATGAGTTTCCAGATCCAGCGCATCTACACCAAAGATGTCTCTTTTGAAGCTCCAAATGCGCCGCACGTTTTCCAGAAAGATTGGCAGCCAGAGGTTAAACTTGATCTGGATACCGCATCTACTCAACTGGCAGATGACGTGTATGAAGTTGTGCTGCGTGTGACCGTTACCGCTGCGCTGGGCGAAGAGACTGCATTCCTGTGCGAAGTACAGCAGGGCGGTATCTTCTCCGTGGGCGGTATCGAAGGTAATCAGCTGGCGCATTGCCTGGGTGCATACTGCCCGAACATCCTGTTCCCGTATGCTCGCGAATGCATCACCAGCCTGGTCTCCCGCGGTACATTCCCGCAGCTGAACCTTGCGCCAGTGAACTTCGATGCGCTGTTCATGAACTATCTGCAGCAGCAAGCTGGCGAAGGTACTGACCAACATCAGGATGCCTGATGAGTACAGTTAATGCGTCAATGACTGTGATCGGTGCCGGCTCGTACGGCACCGCTCTTGCCATCACTCTGGCGAGAAATGGTCACGAAGTGGTTCTCTGGGGCCACGATCCCAAACATATCGCGACGTTGCAACACGACCGCTGCAACGTGGCGTTTCTTCCTGACGTGCCTTTCCCTGATTCGCTGCATCTCGAAAGCGATCTCGCGACCGCACTGGCCGCCAGCCGCAACATTCTGGTGGTGGTGCCGAGCCATGTCTTTGGCCAGGTGCTGCATCAAATTAAAGCGCTGATGCGCCCCGATGCGCGCATTGTGTGGGCCACGAAAGGTCTCGAAGCGGAAACCGGGCGTCTCTTGCAGGATGTCGCGCGAGAAATCCTTGGGGATGACATTCCGCTTGCGGTGATTTCCGGGCCGACGTTCGCCAAAGAGCTGGCCGCAGGCCTGCCGACGGCGATCTCCCTGGCCTCCACCGATCAAACCTTCTCTGACGATCTTCAGCACTTGCTGCACTGCGGTAAGAGCTTCCGTGTCTACAGCAACCCTGATTTCATCGGCGTGCAGCTGGGCGGCGCGGTGAAAAACGTCATCGCGATTGGTGCCGGGATGTCCGACGGTATCGGTTTTGGCGCGAACGCGCGTACGGCGCTGATCACTCGCGGATTGACCGAAATGTCTCGTCTCGGGACCGCGCTTGGCGCCGACCCTGCCACCTTTATGGGCATGGCCGGTTTAGGCGATCTGGTGCTGACCTGTACCGACAACCAGTCTCGTAACCGCCGTTTCGGCATGATGCTCGGACAGGGCATGGATGTGATCGGTGCGCAGGAGAAGATTGGCCAGGTGGTTGAAGGCTACCGCAATACCAAAGAAGTTCGGGAATTGGCGCACCGATTTGGTGTCGAAATGCCAATAACCGAGGAAATTTATCAGGTATTGTATTGCGGAAAAAATGCGCGCGAGGCAGCATTAACCCTGTTAGGTCGCTCACGCAAGGACGAGCGCAGCAGTAACTAATCGCAGGGAATCTTAGTCACCTGAATGACCCGGCTGGCGCAGAACTGGCCGGTCATTATGATACCGCCTGGAGTATGCAATGCCGTGTGAAGAACTGGATATCGTCTGGAACAATATTAAAGCCGAAGCCCGGGCTTTGGCCGACTGCGAGCCGATGCTGGCCAGTTTCTACCACGCGACGCTACTCAAGCATGAAAACCTCGGCAGCGCCCTGAGCTATATGCTCGCCAACAAACTGGCTTCCTCCATCATGCCCGCCATTGCCATTCGCGAAGTGGTGGAAGAGGCGTATGCCGCCGATCCTGAAATGATTGCCTCCGCTGCCTGTGATATTCAGGCGGTGCGTACGCGTGACCCGGCAGTCGATAAATATTCCACGCCGCTGCTGTATCTGAAAGGCTTCCATGCTTTGCAGGCCTACCGCATCGGCCACTGGCTGTGGAACGAGGGCCGCCGCGCGCTGGCCATCTTCCTGCAAAACCAGGTTTCCGTGACCTTCCAGGTCGATATCCACCCGGCGGCGAAAATTGGCCGTGGGATCATGCTCGACCACGCCACGGGCATTGTGGTTGGGGAGACGGCGGTCATTGAAGATGACGTCTCTATCCTGCAATCCGTGACCCTCGGCGGTACCGGTAAAACCAGCGGCGATCGCCACCCGAAAATCCGTGAAGGGGTGATGATTGGCGCGGGGGCGAAAATTCTCGGTAATATCGAAGTGGGGCGTGGCGCGAAGATTGGCGCGGGTTCCGTCGTGTTGCAGCCCGTTCCGCCGCATACCACTGCCGCTGGCGTACCGGCGCGTATCGTCGGCAAGCCGGAGAGCGATAAACCGGCGATGGATATGGATCAGCATTTCAACGGTATTCACCATACCTTTGAGTATGGTGACGGGATTTAACACCCCGCCCGGTGGCGCAAGCCCGTAGGTCGGGTAAGCGAAGCGCCACCCGACACTATCAGCTCCGCAAAACCGCGCCGGCATACCCCAGCTGGCGCCAGGCTTCATACACCACCACCGACACCGCGTTCGACAGGTTCATGCTCCGGCTGTCCGGCATCATTGGAATGCGGATTTTTTGCTCGGCGGGCAGGGCGTCAAGAATAGTGGCAGGCAGGCCGCGCGTCTCAGGGCCAAACATCAGATAATCCCCTTCCTGATAGCTCACCGCGCTGTGCGCTGGCGTGCCTTTGGTCGTCAGGGCAAACATGCGCTGCGGCTTTTCTGCTTCCATAAACGCGGCATAATCGTGATGACGCACCACGGCGGTGAATTCGTGATAATCCAGCCCGGCGCGGCGCAGGCGTTTGTCATCCCACGTGAAACCCATTGGCTCGATGATGTGCAGACGAAAACCGGTGTTAGCGCACAGGCGGATGATATTCCCGGTGTTCGGCGGGATTTCTGGTTCGAATAATACGATGTTAAGCATGCAGCCCCCTTAAAATGCGGGGGCAGGATAGCAGATATTTCCCTAACCCTCACCCGGTGCACCGTTTAGTCCCCTCGCCCCTTTGGGGAGAGGGTTAGGGTGAGGGGATCAGACCGCACCCAACCTAAGCCGCGTCCCCTCGCGCCAGCGGAGCCAGCGCCGCAGGTAATTGACTCAGCTCCTGCACCAGCGAATCCTTGCTGATCTCCCCGATAGTTTTCGCCCCGGTCAGGGTCATCGCCACTTTCATCTCTTTCTCAATCAGGTTCAGGAGATTCGCCACGCCCGCCTGGCCGTGAGTCGCGAGAGCATACAGATAAGCTCGGCCCAGCAGCACGCTGTCAGCGCCGAGGGCAATCATACGCACCACGTCCAGCCCGTTGCGGATGCCGCTGTCGGCCAGAATCGCGATATCGCCCTTCACCGCGTCGGCAATGGCTGGCAGCGCACGGGCGGAAGAGAGCACACCGTCCAGCTGGCGGCCGCCGTGGTTCGACACCACAATCCCGTCTGCGCCAAAACGCACCGCGTCGCGCGCATCTTCCGGATCGAGAATCCCTTTGATCACCATCGGGCCGTCCCAGAACTCGCGGATCCACTCCAGATCTTTCCATGAAATCGACGGATCGAAGTTATTCGCCAGCCAGCCGATGTAATCTTCCAGCCCCGTCGGTTTGCCGAGATAGGCCGAAATATTACCCAGATCGTGCGGGCGACCGTTCACGCCGACATCCCACGCCCACTGGGGGTGCGTCACCGCCTGCCAGTAGCGGCGCATGGCCGCGTTCGCACCGCTCATGCCCGAGTGCGCATCGCGATAGCGCGCGCCTGGCGTGGGCATATCTACCGTAAACACCAGCGTTGAACAGCCCGCCGCTTTAGCGCGCTCCAGCGCGTTACGCATAAAGCCGCGATCGCGCAGGACGTACAGCTGGAACCACATCGGGCGCTTGATGGTCGGGGCCACTTCTTCGATTGGGCAGACGGATACCGTCGAGAGCGTAAACGGAATGCCTTTGGCATCGGCAGCCGCAGCCGCCTGCACTTCACCACGACGAGCGTACATGCCGCACAGGCCAACGGGCGCAAGGGCAACGGGCATTGAGAGCGTCTCGTTGAACAGCTTCGTCTCCAGACTCAGGTCGGACATATTCCTCAGCACGCGCTGGCGCAACGCCACCTCGGACAAGTCTTCCACGTTGCGGCGCAGGGTGTATTCGGAGTACGCCCCGCCGTCGATGTAGTGAAACAGGAATGGGGGCAGGATGCGCTGCGCCGCGGCGCGATAGTCACTGGCTGCGGAAATAATCATGCTTTGTTCTCCCTGGAAATATCATGATCGCCGGGCAGGCGGGTAATGCGCGCCTGCCGGGCCTGATCTTCATCGAATCGTTTGATGGTGGTATGGACGAAGCCGAGGTGCGCCATCATCGCTTTGCGCGCGGCGTCGGCATCGCCTTTGAGAATGGCGTCGAGCACGGCCTGGTGCTGCTCCGTGAGCTGCGCAAAGACCGGCGGGACGAGATACATGCGCTGGCGGCTCTGTTTGACGGAGGATTGCAGCAGATCGAAAAATCCGCGCATGGTTTGCAGGAGCACTACGTTATGCGAGGCCTCGGCAATGGCGAGGTGAAAACGCACGTCCGCCTGCGAGGCGATATCCGGATTATCGCTCTGCGTCGCTTCAAAACAGGCTTTGAGCTTCTCTTTGTCGGCATCCGTGGCGCGCATCGCCGCGTGCCAGGCGGTGCTGGCTTCAATGGCGTGGCGGGCTTCGAGGATATCGAAACTGTAGTCCGGGTCGTTCTCCATCAACGTTTTGAGGGGCTGAACGATGTTTTGCTCGGACCAGTCGTCGTGCTGCCAGCGGACAAAGGTGCCGCCGCCGCGACGGCTCAGCAGCACGCCCTCGCTGACCAGCGTCGCCAGCGCCTCGCGCAGTGAGTTGCGCGACACGCCAAGCTGCGCCGCCAGTTGCCGTTCTGCGGGCAATTTCATGCCCGCTTCCAGCTGTTGTTCTTCAATCAGCGCCCGCACGCGAGAGGCGATCTCGTCGGACAGGCGTCTGGGCATCACTATCATGGAATCATCCAGGTTAAGACATAGGCCTGAAGCGTGGTGATCACGCCCACCATGCAGGTGAAAATCAGGCTGTGTTTGACGGTAAAGCGGAACAGGTCAGACTCTTTCCCCACCAGTCCAACCGCCGCACAGGCAATGGCGATGGACTGCGGGGAGATCATCTTGCCCGTCACGCCGCCGGTGGTGTTCGCCGCGACTAACAGCACATCCGAGACGCCAATCTGCTGCGCGGCGGTCGCCTGTAGCGCGGCAAAGAGGGCGTTAGACGAGGTATCGGAACCTGTCAGGAACACCCCCAGCCAGCCGAGGAATGGCGAGAAGAAGGTGAACGCGTGGCCAGTGTGGGCCAGGGCTAACGCCAGCGTCGAGGAGAGGCCGGAGTAGTTAGATATAAACGCGAAGGCCAGCACCATCCCGATGGAGTAGATCGGCAGGGCCAGTTCTTTCAGCGTGCTGGCAAAAGTCTGGATAGCGGCGGCTGGTTTCATGCGCAGCCACACCACAGAAAGAATAGCCGCAAACAGGATCGCCGTGCCGGTTGCAGAGAACCAGTCGAACTTGTAGACCGCGGCATACGGCGTCGCTTCGTGAACGACCGGCGGCATGCGGGCCACCATTTTGTCGAGGAACGGCACGGAGATATTAATCACCATGTCGTACAGCGCGCCGCCCGGAGCGAACAGCGCTTTAAACGGCGGGACGCTCCAGAGCGTCACGGTGGCGGTCAGGAACAGGAACGGTGACCACGCGCGAACAATCTGCCCGACGCTGTAATGGGTGCGCGCCAGCGTCTGATCGACCTGCGCCGCGCCCATATCGCCGAAGCGGAAGACCCGCACCGGCTGCCAGCGCTTGAGGAACAGCGTCAGGCAGACCAGCGACACCAGGGAAGAGATGATGTCCGGCAGTTCCGGGCCAATGAAGTTGGAGCTGAGATACTGGGCGATAGCAAAAGAGCCACCCGCGACAACCACCGCAGGCCAGGTCTCTTTCACGCCGCGCCAGCCGTCCATAATCGCCATGATCCAGAACAGCACGATGATGGTCAGGAACGGCAGCTGACGGCCCACCATCTGGCCGATCTCAAAGCTGTCCAGACCGGTCACCTGTCCGGCCACCAGAATCGGAATCCCCATCGCACCGAATGCCACCGGCGCGGTGTTAACGATCAGGCACAGGCCCGCGGCATACAGCGGATTAAAGCCGAGCCCGACCAGCAGTGCGGCGGTGATCGCCACCGGCGCCCCAAAGCCCGCCGCCCCTTCGAGGAACGCCCCGAAGCAGAAACCGACAATCAGCATCTGCAGACGCTGATCGGGTGTAATGGAAAGAATCGACGAACGAATAATGTCGAACTGCCCGGTTTTCACCGAGATTTTATAGACGAAGACCGCCGCAATGATGATCCAGGCGATTGGCCACAGGCCGTAGAAGAAGCCGTAAACCACCGACGCCAGCGCGTGGTCGACCGGCATTTTGTAGAAGAACAGCGCCACCAGCAGCGCAATCGCCACGGTGTACGTCGCGGCGAGATAACCTTTTAGCTTGAGTTTAATCAGCGCGAAGAAGAAGAACAGGATCGGCAGCGATGCGATCAAGCTCGACAGCCAGATATTCCCGGCCGGATCGTAGTTTTGTTGCCAGAGGCTCATTGCAGGTCTCCTGAGGACCGCACAGCCCGCTTCGCGGTGAGTCTGCGCTCATCTCGGCGTCACAGTCTGTGTAAAAGTGGTCCTGCCAATATTGTGATGTAGGGGTAATGACAACAAATGGTTAATCAAATGTTATGGGTGGGCAATGATTTTGTGAGTGGAATTGATGGAAGTGTGAACCAGGGGAAGGTTGGTCAGGGGATTGGTTGGGCCAATTTTAAATAGTGCGGTTTGGTGCCCTCACCCCAGCCCTCTCCCAAAGGGAGAGGGGGCTCAAGACAATTCCCTCTCCCTTTGGGAGAGGGTTAGGGTGAGGGGAAAAATCAGAACGCCGTCTTCGAAAAACCGGTCATTTCTTTCAGGCCCATTTCACGGCCCAGCTCGGTCATCGGGTGGACCACCACCAGACCGCGGACGCTTTTTTTCAGCTTACCCATGTCGGCCTGTTCTTTTTTGGTGATCGCACGGCGGTGCGGCATGTCCATCAGCTTCTGCGCTTCTTTGCTCAGCTTGTGGCCTTTGACCGCGCGCAGACGGTCGATTTCCGCTTCCAGCGTCGCTTTCTCTTTTTCCAGCTCGGCGTATTTGTCAGCGGACTCAACCAGCGACATATCAGCCTGCTGGTGGCGGATCAGATCCAGGCGGTCGCTCAGGCGTTTAATTTCATTCTTTTCGACTTCTTTCATCACATATAGCTCTAAAAACGGGGGAATTAAGGGAAGGATACACCAATGTGCGCAGGCTTACTTCTGAAACGCTTTTTTTAAGCTGATTCGTGAAATCAGCTCAGTCAGGGAAAGGACCATCGTGGAGCGGACAACCTGTTGATAACGAAGCTTTTGCATCGCGTACAGTTCAGGATCGCTGTTGTCAAAATGCGGGGCCGGGGGAAGGGCGCTCACGCAGTGCAGCTCGCCAAACGGGCCGAGAATTTCATCGTCGGTAAAGGTGTACTCATTCCCGTCGTGATTCAGCTCTTCGCGCAGGGCCATCAGCAGTTCAGCGTCTTCATACTCGTGCCTGCTCAGCACGCCGAGACCATAAATCAGTTTCAGGCGCACCGACAGATCGCCCAGCGGTCCGTCGCCGTCCAGTAACGGTTCTACAGCATATTTTACCGCGTAGTCGTCTTTGCGGAACACCTGAAGTACCAGAATGTTCACCGCCTCGGTGAGTAACTCGACGGCGGCAATCAGGAAACTTCGTACGGTTTTGCCAGCATTCAGACGCTCAAGCACACGGTTTTCAAAGGCCTGGGTTTGTTCCATTATTGCCTGCATATCTGACAATCTGTCGTTCGGGCGCAGGATGACCTGCGCCTGATCCTGAATCATTTGGTTGCGTTATATGCGTTAACCGCCTCCACAACCACGTCACTATTGGCCTCAAGGCCCGAAATCTCGGCCAGCGCGGCCTGTGGGCCTTTGGCATCAATCAGCTGAGCCAGCTCCAGCGCCTGCGGGTCCTGCTCGCTGCGATAGTGCATCGCGCCCGCAATCCCTTTCACCAGGTTAGCGTGCGGCAGACCGTATTCCAGCGTGCCGAGCAGCGGCTTGATCAGGCGATCGCCCGCGCTCAGTTTACGCAGCGGCTGACGACCCACGCGCTCAACGTCATCTTTCAGATACGGGTTTTCAAAACGACCGAGGATTTTTTGAATGTATGCCGCATGTTTCTCAGCATCAAAACCGTAGCGTTTGATCAGGACCGCGCCGCTCTCGTCCATGGCACCTTTTACCACCGCGCGGATTTTCTCATCGAGAATCGCATCACGAATGGTCTGATGACCGGCCAATTTTCCGAGGTACGCGGTTATAGCATGCCCGGTGTTCAGCGTGAAGAGTTTGCGTTCGACAAATGCCATCAGGTTATCGGTTAATTCCATACCTGGGATGTTCGGCAGCTGGCCCTTGAACTGGGTTTTGTCGACAATCCACTCGCTGAAGGTTTCAACGGTCACTTCCAGCGGATCGTGGGTCGCTGACTCTGACGGCGGAACAATGCGGTCCACGGCAGAATCGACAAAGCCTACGTGCTCTTCGACCCAGGCTTTATCTTCGTCCGCCACAGCGGCCATCACGTGGCCTTTCAGCTGCGTGGTGCCGCGCACCATGTTTTCACAGGCGATGATGTTCAGCGGGGTGGTAACGCCCAGGGCTTTACGTTTTGCCAGGCCTTTCGCCACGGCTGGGGCGATGCGCTCAAGCACAACCGGACCGACGGCGGTGGTCACCAGGTCAACGCTTGCGATCAGATCAACGACGTCGTCGCCAATGCTGCTGACCGCATTCACGCCGGAGACGGTTTCAACCAGCTCGTTTTCTCCCACGACGTGAACCTGATAGCTATGACGGGCATTCAGGGCGTCGAGCACCACTTGATTCACATCGGCGAATGTCAGCGTAATGCCCGCGTCTGCCAGCAGTTTGCCGATAAAACCACGACCAATATTACCTGCGCCAAAATGTAATGCTTTCATAGTATTAACCTTCATCAATGTTTTGACCCGAGAGGGCTGGGGTGAGGCATTTCCCTCACCCTAACCCTCTCCCAAAGGGAGAGGGGATAGACCGCACCCCATTTTACTCCCTCTCCCGGGGGAGAGGGCAGGGGTGAGGGCGAACGTTACTTGTTCAGCAGCGCCAGTACTTCTTCCACGCTGGTGGTCTGCGCCAGGCGCTCGATGACGGATTCGTCATCCAGGGCGTTGGTCAGGCTGGTAATCACCTGGATGTGCTCGTTGTTGCGAGCGGCGATACCAATCACCAGACGGGCGATGTCGTCTTCTTCTTCACCGAAGCGCACGCCTGCCGGGTACTGACAGAACACCACGCCGGTTTTCAGCACGCGATCTTTCGCTTCAACCGTGCCGTGCGGAACCGCGATGGACTCGCCCAGGTAGGTTGGGGTCAGTTTCTCACGTTCCAGCATCGCATCCACATATTCTGGCTCGACATAACCGCCTTTCACCAGCTGCTCACCGGCAAAGCGAATCGCTTCTTCTTTGTGGCTCGCAGTACGACCGAGGAAGATGTTCTCAGCGCCCAGACGGAACAGGTGGCTGTCGTTTGGATCAAAGCTGTCTTTCAGGCTATCACGGACTTTCACTTCGTTGTCGGTGTGACGCTGTGCTGCCACCAGACGCTCAGTCAGGCTGGTGTACAGGCCGCTGTCGAGGAAGTTAGTCAGAGAAATATGCTGCGCCTGTGGCACCTGACGCATCGCACGCTCTGTCAGATCGCGGTGCGTGATAACCAGGTCGACATCTGGCGGCAGGCTGTTGATGGCGCTGTTGGTCACGGAGATGTGGGTCAGGCCCGCATCCTGGACTTTCTTACGCAGCACGCCAGCACCCATGGCGCTTGAACCCATACCGGCATCACAGGCGACGATGATTTTGCGCACGTGGCTCAGGTCGTTAGACACTTCGCCAGCAGACAGCGGAGTTGCCGCGCCTTTGGATTCAGATTTCATATCCTGCATGCGACGGGTCGCTGCTTCGATATCGTCGTCTTCTTTCACTTTGCTGGTTTTCAGCAGGATGGCTGAGACCGCGAAGGAGACCGCCATGGCCGCACAAATTGCCGCGATGTTCGCGAAGTACGCGCCTTTCGGAGTCATCGCCAGAACCGCCAGGATGGAGCCTGGAGACGCCGGAGAAACCAGGCCGCCGTTCAGCATAGTCAGTGTGAACACACCGGTCATACCGCCGAGGATAACGGCCAGGATCAGACGTGGGTTCATCAGAACATATGGGAAGTAAATTTCGTGGATACCACCCAGGAAGTGGATGATAGCCGCGCCGCCTGCAGACTGTTTAGCGCTGCCGCGACCGAAGAACATGTACGCCAGCAGAACACCCATACCTGGACCTGGGTTCGCTTCAATCAGGAAGAAGATGGATTTGCCCAGTTCATGGGACTGCTGAATACCCAACGGTGAGAAGATACCGTGGTTGATGGCGTTGTTGAGGAACAGGATTTTCGCCGGTTCAACAAAGATAGACGCCAGCGGCAGCATGTCGTGCACGACCATGAAGTTAACGCCAGCGGCCAGCACTTTCGACAGCACTTCAACCGCAGGGCCAATGCCGAGGAACGCCAGAATCGCCAGGATCATACCGATGATGCCAGCGGAGAAGTTGTTCACCAGCATTTCGAAGCCGGATTTGATCTTGCCATCAACCCAGACGTCAAATTTCTTAATTGCCCAGCCGCCTAAAGGACCGGCAATCATCGCGCCGAGGAACATCGGCATATCCGCACCGACGATCACGCCCATGGTGGTAATCGCACCGACCACGCCGCCGCGATCGCCGCCAACCAGACGACCACCGGTATAACCGATGAGCAGTGGCAGCAGATAGGTAATCATTGGGCCAACGAGTTTCGCCAGCGTTTCGTTCGGCAACCACCCTGTCGGAATAAATAACGCAGTGATGATACCCCACGCGATAAACGCGCCGATATTTGGCATCACCATGTTGCTCAGGAAGCGACCAAAGCTTTGCACTTTGATCTTGATATCGGATGACATAAAACACCCCTTCTTCTGTTTACGCTTAGGCTTGCGGCCCGAGGTTTATCGTTAATGTGCGGCGGCAGAGGTAGCCGAGCCCTGTTCTGATGCTGTGAAATCTGGCACTGAATCGTTCAACTGTCCAGACAGCGGAATTTTGTGTGATCTCAATCACGTAAATGTAGGGGGTGGGGCTAAAAATGAAGTGATCCGTGTCACAAAAGCGGTGTGTAAAAAAAATACAGACGGGCTAAATCAGCCGTGATTGACGCTTTTCTGTGACTGAAATCACATTTCGCGTTGGCGTGTTTGTTGGATGTTTGTGATCATCTTCACAATAAATTTGAAGGCAGAATTCTCCAGGTGTGATCGTCGCCTACATCTGTTTTGTCAATTCAGCCAGGCTGTAACTCAGCAACTCATCCTTTCACGTCATCGTCATCCCTTAGTGTTATGGAGAAAAGGCGTAATGAGGATTAATCTGCTAATGTAAACTTAAGTCGATTCTTAGTCAGGATATATTTTGTCACGCTATTAAACTTGCGCGGAGTTATTTTAAAAATAATACTCCACGGCTCTAAATTATATGTGCAAAAGATTTGCGCAGTATGAAAGTTAATTTGGTTGCTTACCATTTAATATTTTTAAAGAGTTGAAGCTATTTTAGTGAGGCAAATATGTTCCTTAACTATTTCGCGCTGGGCGTATTAGTTTTCGTGTTCCTTGTCATTTTCTACGGGATCATCGCGATTCATGACATCCCCTATTTGATGGCCAAAAAACGTAATCACCCCCATGCCGATGCCATTCATACGGCAGGCTGGGTCAGTCTGTTCACCCTTCATGTTATCTGGCCGTTCCTGTGGATTTGGGCCACGCTGTATCAGCCCGAGCGCGGATGGGGCATGCAGAACCATGGTGCGCAGTCCCCGCAACAACCCGATATCGATGCCCTCTCCAGACGCGTTGCCGAGCTGGAAAACCGGCTGGCCGCGGAGCACGTCCCCGCAGATAAAAATACGCCGGAGAGCTAATCATGGATCTGTTGATCATTCTGACTTACGTCGCCTTTGCGTGGGCGATCTTTAAAATATTCCGTATTCCGGTGAATCAGTGGACGCTCGCCACCGCCGCATTAGGTGGTGTATTTATCGTCGCCGGACTCATTTTATTAATGAACTATAACCACCCTTATACGTTTACGGCGCAAAAGGCGGTTATTTCTATTCCGATCACGCCGCAGGTGACAGGTGTGGTGAGTGAAGTCACGGATAAAAATAACCAGCTGATTAAAAAAGGCGATGTGTTATTTAAACTCGATCCGGTGCGTTATCAGGCCCGAGTCGACCGATTACAGGCCGACCTGGTGACGGCAACGCACAATATCGACGTGCTGAAAGCCCAGCTTTCGGAAGCCCAGGCCAATACGACCCGCGTCTCGGCGGAGCGCGACCGTCTGTATAAGGATTATCAGCGTTACCTCAAAGGCAGCCAGGCTCGGGTGAATCCGTTCTCTGAAAGCGACATCGACAACGCGCGGCAGAACTATCTGGCGCAGGATGCGATGGTGAAAGCGTCTATTGCCGATCAGAGCCAAATTCAAAGCCAGTTAGACAGCATGGTCAACGGCGAGCAGTCGCAGATTGTCAGCCTGCGGGCCCAGCTCACCGAGGCGAAATATAACCTCGATCAGACGATTGTGCGTGCGCCGAGCGACGGGTACGTCACCCAGGTGCTGATCCGCCCCGGAACTTACGCCGCCGCGCTGCCGCTGCGTCCGGTGATGGTCTTTATTCCTGAGCAGAAACGCCAGATTGTGGCGCAGTTCCGCCAGAACTCGCTCCTGCGCCTGAAACCGGGTGACGATGCGGAAGTGGTGTTTAATGCGCTGCCGGGGCAGGTGTTCCATGGCAAGCTGAGCAGTATTTTACCGGTGGTGCCGGGTGGTTCCTACCAGGCGCAAGGCTCGCTGCAATCTCTGACGGTCGTGCCGGGAACAGACGGGGTGCTCGCCACCATCGATCTGGACCCTAATGCCGACGTAGATGCGCTGCCGGACGGGATCTACGCGCAGGTGGCGGTCTATTCCGATCACTTCTCGCATGTGTCGGTGATGAGGAAGGTGCTGCTGCGCATGACCAGCTGGATGCATTACCTTTATCTTGACCATTAAAGCCTGCCCGTCGAGTAGGTCGGGTAAGCGAAGCGCCACCCGGTGCTAACAGACCTGCACATTTTTCATTGCCTGATCCATACTTACCCTTTTGTTGGCGTAAAGGATCAGGCAATGAAACTCATCGGCAGCTACACCAGCCCCTTCGTGCGTAAAATTTCGATTCTCCTGCTGGAAAAAGGGATCACCTTCGAGTTCGTGAACGAACAGCCCTATCAGGCAGAAACCGGCGTCGCGCAGTACAACCCGCTGGGCAAAGTCCCGGCACTGGTGACCGATGATGGCGAAACCTGGTTTGATTCTCCCATTATTGCGGAATACATCGAGCTGCTCGGCATTGCCCCGGCGATGGTGCCCCGCGAGCCGAAAGCGGCGCTGATGGTGAAACAGATCGAAGCGCTGGCCGACGGCATCATGGATGCCGGGCTGGTGTCTGTCCGCGAACAGGCGCGTCCTGCGGCGCAACAGTCTGAGGCGGAGCTGGTGCGCCAGCGGGAGAAAATCAGCCGCAGCCTCGACATGTGCGAGCAGCTTCTTCAGGACGGAAAAATCAGCACCGATACGGTGAATCTGGCGACCATCGCCATCGCCTGCGCGATCGGCTATCTCAACTTCCGCCGCGTCTCACCCGGCTGGTGCGTCGACCGTCCGCTGCTGGTCAAACTGGCCGAAACCCTCTTCCAGCGGGAAAGTTTTGCCCGCACCGAACCGCCAAAGGCTTGATACGGGTTATAACACTTCACCGTGGTACGCGGTACAATCCCCCCGCACGTTGACTCCCTCTCCCGTCGGGAGGGGGGAAGGCCTTCCAACCGCCAGGCATGTTAATGACTACTCATCGTTCCCTTTACAGCCAAATCCCCGCGACCGATCGCCTGCTGCGCGATCCCCACTTCACTGCTTTGCTTGCACAGTCCGGACACACCCGCATGGTGGCGCTCCTGAATCAGATGCAGGACGAAGCTCGCCTGCACATCCAGACGCAAAACGCGCTGCCACAGTGGTGTGAAGACTGGGCGCAAGAAGCGGAGAAACGGCTGACCGCGCAAACGCATAGCGCGTTGCGCCCGGTGATTAACCTGACGGGAACGGTGCTGCACACTAATTTAGGCCGCGCGCAGCAGGCGGAAGAGGCGATTGCGGCGGTCACCCAGGCGATGCGCTCCCCGGTGACGCTGGAGTACGATCTGGACGGTGCCGGGCGCGGACACCGCGATCGCGCTCTGGCCGATCTGCTCTGTCAGATCACCGGCGCGGAAGATGCCTGCATCGTGAACAACAACGCGGCGGCGGTCCTGCTGATGCTGGCGGCGACGGCGAGCGGCAAAGAGGTGGTGGTCTCACGCGGTGAACTGGTGGAGATCGGCGGCGCGTTCCGCATTCCGGACGTGATGCGTCAGGCGGGATGCGAACTGCACGAAGTCGGAACCACCAACCGCACTCACGCCAAAGATTATCGCGCGGCGGTCAACGAAAATACCGCCCTGCTGATGAAGGTCCACACCAGCAACTACCAGATCGAAGGCTTCACTAAAACGCTGGAAGAGGCGGAGCTGGCAGAGATTGGCCGCGAGCTGAACGTGCCGGTGATTGCCGATCTGGGCAGCGGTTCGCTGGTGGATCTCAGCCAGTACGGTCTGCCGAAAGAGCCGATGCCGCAGGAGATGATCGCCGCGGGCGTGAGCCTGGTGAGTTTCTCCGGCGACAAACTGCTCGGCGGCCCGCAGGCCGGGATTGTGGTGGGCAAACGCGAGCTGATTGCGAAGCTCCAGCAGCACCCGCTGAAACGCGCCCTGCGCGCGGATAAAATGACCCTCGCCGCGCTGGAAGCGACGCTGCGTCTCTACCTCCATCCGGAAAAACTGGCCGAGCGCCTGCCGACGCTGCGCCTGCTGGCGCGCGATGCGGCCTCCATTCGTGCGCAGGCTGAATTATTGCTCCCGAGAGTCGCCGCGCACTACGTCGATTTCGACGTGCGGGTCGAATCCTGTCAGTCGCAGATCGGCAGCGGGTCGCTGCCCGTTGATCGCCTTCCCAGCGCTGCGCTGACTCTGACGCCGCGCGACGGGCGCGGAAGCCAGCTCGAAAGTTTATCTGCGCGCTGGCGTGCGCTGCCTACGCCTGTCATCGGGCGTATTTATGATGGTCGTCTGTGGCTGGATCTGCGCTGCCTTGAAGATGAAGAACGGTTTCTGGAGATGTTGTTGAAATGATTATTGCCACTGCCGGTCACGTAGACCACGGAAAAACCACCCTTTTACAGGCCATTACCGGCGTGAATGCCGACCGTCTGCCGGAAGAGAAAAAGCGCGGCATGACCATCGATCTGGGCTATGCCTACTGGCCGCAGCCGGACGGTCGCGTGCTCGGGTTTATTGATGTGCCGGGGCATGAAAAGTTTCTCGCCAATATGCTGGCCGGGGTGGGCGGGATCGATCACGCCCTGCTGGTGGTGGCCTGTGATGACGGTGTAATGGCGCAAACGCGTGAGCACCTGGCGATTTTACAGCTGACGGGCAAACCGCAGCTGACGGTCGCGCTGACCAAAGCCGATCGCGTCGAAGAGCATCGCATTGACGAAGTGCGCGAAGAGATCCGCACCACGCTGCTGGAATTTGGTTTTGCCGATGCGCCGGTGTTTGTCACCGTCGCGACAGAAGGCCGTGGAATCGACGCTTTACGCGACCACTTGCTGCAACTTCCTGACCGCCAGCACGCGAGCGATCACCGCTTCCGCCTGGCCATTGACCGTGCTTTCACCGTAAAAGGGGCCGGGCTGGTGGTGACCGGAACGGCGCTGAGCGGAGAAGTTAAAGTGGGCGACAGCCTGTGGCTCACGGGCGCGAACAAGCCGATGCGCGTGCGCGGCCTGCACGCCCAGAATCAGCCTTCAGAACAGGCGCACGCCGGGCAACGTATTGCCCTGAACATCGCGGGCGATGCGGAAAAAGATCAGCTCAATCGCGGCGACTGGCTGCTGGCCGACGCGCCGCCGGAGCCGTCCGAGCGCGTGATTGTCTCTCTGCACACCCACACGCCGCTGACCCAGTGGCAGCCGCTGCATATTCATCACGCCGCCAGCCACGTGACCGGGCGGGTCTCGCTGCTGGAAAACGACCTGGCGGAGCTGGTGCTGGATACCCCTCTGTGGCTGGCGGATAACGACCGGCTGGTGCTGCGCGATATCTCGGCGCGCGCCACCCTGGCAGGGGCTCGGGTGGTGACGCTCAATCCGCCGCGCCGCGGGAAACGTAAACCGGAATACCTGCAATGGCTGGCGGCACTGGCGCAGGCGGAAGAGGACCAGGCCGCGCTGGCGGTGCACCTCGATCGCGGCGCGGTGAACCTGGTGGATTTCGCCTGGGCGCGCCAGCTGAGCGGTGACGGTTTGCGTCAGCTCACGCAGCAGCCGGGCTTTATCCAGGCCGGGTACAGCCTGCTGAATGCCCCGGTGGCCGCCCGCTGGCAACGCAAAGTGCTGACCACGCTCGCCACCTATCACGAACAGCATCAGGACGAGCCAGGCCCAGGCCGCGAACGCCTGCGCCGCATGGCGCTGCCGATGGAAGACGATGCGCTGGTGCTGCTGCTGATTGAAAAGATGCGCGAAAGCGGGGTGATCCACAGTCATCACGGCTGGCTGCATCTTCCCGATCACAAAGCCGGGTTTACCTCCGAGCAGGAAACGATCTGGCAAAAAGTGGCCCCGCTGTTTGGCGACGAGCCCTGGTGGGTTCGCGATCTGGCTCGTGAAACGGCGACGGATGAAGTGGTGATGCGCCAGGTATTACGCCACGCCGCGCAGCAGGGGCTAATTACCGCGATCGTTAAAGATCGTTATTACCGTAACGATCGCATCGTGACTTTCGCGAGTTTGATCCGCGAACTGGATCAGGAGAAGGGATCGACCTGCGCCGCCGATTTCCGCGATCGCCTGAACGTCGGTCGCAAACTGGCGATTCAAATTCTGGAGTATTTCAATCGTATCGGCTTCACGCGCCGCCGCGGCAATGACCATCTGCTGCGCGATTCCCTCCTGTTCCCGAAGACCGAGCAATAAGCGCGCGATCGAATCCGTGATACGCGTCGTAAAGCCGTAAGCAGCTGGCGAGAAAATCGCCAGCTGTGACTACCCTTGTTAGACACCAACAGCAAGGAGACGGTCATGACGAACAATCCTCCCTCAACGCGTATGCAGCCTGGCGAGTATGGTTATCCCCTCAAGCTAAAACCCCGGTACGACAACTTCATCGGCGGCGGCTGGGTCGCGCCGGTCGATGGCGAATATTACTCAAACCTGACGCCAGTCACCGGGCAGCCGCTGTGTGAAATCGCCAGCTCTGGCAAAAAAGATATCGATCTGGCGCTGGATGCGGCGCACAAAGCGAAAGAGAAGTGGGCGCACACCTCCGTGCAGGACCGCGCGGCGATCCTGTTCAAAATCGCCGACCGCATGGAGCAAAATCTGGAGCTGCTGGCGGCGGCCGAGACCTGGGATAACGGCAAACCGATCCGTGAAACCACCGCGGCAGACGTCCCGCTGGCAATCGATCATTTCCGCTATTTTGCCTCCTGTATTCGCGCCCAGGAGGGCGGGATCAGTGAAGTCGACAGCGACACTGTCGCCTATCACTTCCAGGAGCCGCTGGGCGTGGTCGGGCAAATTATTCCGTGGAACTTCCCGCTGCTGATGGCGAGCTGGAAAATGGCGCCTGCGCTGGCGGCAGGCAACTGTGTGGTGCTCAAACCGGCGCGTTTAACGCCGCTGTCGGTGCTTCTGCTGATGGAAATCATCGGCGATCTGGTCCCGCCGGGCGTGATCAACGTGGTGAACGGTGCGGGCGGTGAGATCGGCGAATACCTGGCGACCTCAAAACGCATCGCCAAAGTGGCCTTTACCGGCTCGACGGAAGTCGGGCAGCAGATCATGCAGTACGCCACGCAGAACATCATTCCCGTAACCCTGGAGCTGGGCGGCAAATCGCCGAACATCTTCTTTGCCGACGTGATGGACGAAGAGGACGCCTTCTTCGACAAAGCGATGGAAGGATTTGCCCTGTTCGCCTTTAACCAGGGCGAAGTTTGTACCTGCCCAAGCCGCGCGCTGGTGCAGGAATCGATTTATGAACGCTTTATGGAACGCGCGATTCGCCGCGTGGAGTCAATCCGCAGCGGTAACCCGTTGGATAGCGTGACGCAGATGGGGGCGCAGGTTTCGCATGGGCAGCTGGACACCATCCTGAACTACATCGATATCGGTAAAAAAGAGGGCGCGGATGTCCTGACCGGTGGTCGGCGTAAAGTGCTGGAGGGCGATCTGAAAGACGGGTATTACCTTGAGCCGACGATTCTGTTTGGCAAAAACAGTATGCGCGTCTTCCAGGAGGAGATATTTGGCCCGGTGCTGGCGGTCACGACCTTTAAAACGCCGGAAGAGGCGCTGGAGCTGGCTAACGATACGCAATACGGGTTGGGAGCCGGGGTCTGGAGTCGTAACGGGAATCTGGCGTACAAAATGGGGCGCGGCATTCAGGCCGGGCGCGTCTGGACCAACTGTTATCACGCCTATCCGGCCCACGCGGCATTCGGCGGATATAAACAGTCGGGCATCGGGCGTGAAACCCATAAGATGATGCTGGATCACTATCAACAGACGAAATGTCTGCTGGTGAGTTATTCAGATAAACCGCTGGGACTGTTTTAATTATTCTGAGCAGGTCGCCCCCGGGACGGCCTGCTTAATACGTTCGCGAAGACTGTTCAGCACTCCATCCAGAATGTATTGCACGCGCCACGGCTGATATTCCCGCTTGCGGAAAATAGCCGTCAGATCCAGCCACCACTCCTCCTGATGCGAGAAGCAGGGCATTAAAATCCCCTGTTCAATCTCGCTTTTCAGGCTCTCTTTTGGCGCAAAAACAATACCAAGATGATTACGCGCCAGTTCCAGCGCCGTTTGCGTATTATCACAAATATAGTTTCCGGTGACTTTATAATCGCGAACTTCTTCGCTGCCGTGAACGCGAAAACGCCAGATATTGGCATCGTCAACCAGAATGGAATCCAATAAAATACAGGAGTGTTTAATTAAATCGTCCGGGCTGTTAATTGGACGTTTTAGTATATATTCCGGAGTGGCAAAGGCGGTGACGGAATATTTTGTCAGCTGATAAGCCACCAGGCTTTCATCTTTCGGCTGAGCATAGGTAATTAAAATATCGCAGTCGTCTGGGAAAGAGACCCCTTCAGACAATTCGTTGCGATTCGGATTATAGGTTTTCAGGCAAATGCGGATATCGCCGATCTCTTCGAGCTGGTGGATCACATGGCGGGCGAGGTAGGTGATGATGCCGGTGGGGGCGTAAATCGTCACCCGTCCGCTTTTTTCATGCTTGTAGTCGGCAATAAAATTAATGAGTTGGATATTTTTATCCAGTGAAGCATTTATATAAGGCAGCAATACCTCACCAAACTGCGTCAGCGCCAGCTGGCGCGTCGTGCGTTCGAAGACTTTCAATCCGACGCGGGTTTCGAAATCCGAAAGATATTTACTGACGTTCGCCTGCGCCATCCCTAACAAAGCGGCGGCGTCGCCAATGCTGCCCGTTGCAGCAATGACGGAGATAATTTTTAACTCACGCGGCTTAATCTGTAAATTATTCATCACGAACGCCCATCTATATGATTTTATATATAATATTATATAAACTACTTCGTTGCATCGGCAAATTTGTAACCATTATTATTCGCCTCGTTTGTTAGGCATTTAATGGATACAGGGAATGATTATCAAAAAGAATTTGCTCATCACCGCAACGTTATTTTTCGCCTCATCCGCTATGGCGGGTGAATTTTCATTGGGTGCGGGCGCTGTTTTCAATGAATCGCCTTACAAAGGGTATAACGAAAATACGACGGCGGTTCCGCTGATTAGTTATGAAGGCGATAACTTCTACGTGCGTCAGACCACGGCCGGTTGGGCCTTCTGGAAAGACAGTAAGAATGAACTGAGCCTGACGGCGTCCTGGATGCCGCTGCACTTCGATCCCGACGACAACGATGATCACGCGATGAAGCAGCTCGACGAGCGCAAAGCGTCGGTGTTTGTGGGCGGCGCGTACTATCGCCACGAAAGCTGGGGTAGCCTGAAGTTCGGCGTCGCGGGCGATGCAATGGACGAAAGCGGCGGCGTGGTCGGTGAGATTACCTACTTCCATCCGATCCGCATGGAGCGTCTGACGCTGATTCCAGCCGTGGGCGTGTTCTACTACGACGAAAACTTCAATGACTACTACTACGGTGTTTCCGGAAAAGAGTCTCGTCACAGCGGCCTGAACGAATACAGCGCGGGTGACAGCTGGAACCCGTACGTTGCGCTGACCGCAAAGTATCAACTGACGCAGAACCTGTTCCTGAACGCCAGCGCGGCTTACACCGTCTTGCCGGATGACGTCAAAAACAGTCCGATGGTTGATCGCGATGACAGCTTCGTGCTGATGACCGGCGTGAGCTGGCGCTTCTAAGTCTCAACAAGCGGTCCTCAGGGATGAGGGCTGCTTCACTCCCTTCCCCGGTGGTGCTGTGCCTGCCCGACCTGCGATTATCAGGCCGGGTAGGTTTAGCGTCGTCGGGCTTTACGATCCTGCCTGCAAATTCAGATGTAACCCTCTCTCTTGCACATTCTCTTTGCGTAGCGCCTTCCTTTCAGAGGCTGCTTGGGTGCTCTTACTCAGGTATACGGATTCGCTGTCTCTTTTAAGTTAAATTTACCTATTCACCTTTGTCTTTTTGTCTCTTTTAAGTGACAATAAAAACATGTGCGGTGAGTAAGGGAAACGAGATGTACAAGTCTCAGTTCTACACGGACGCAAACGGCGAAAAGCCCTTCAATGACTGGCTGACAAAGCTAAAAAACAAAGACCGGATAGCAGCAGCAAAGATTGATACAAGGATAGACCGGGCCGAAGCGGGTAACTTCGGGGACCACAAGTTTGAAAGAGATGGAGTTTGGGAGTTACGAATTAATTACGGCCCAGGCTATCGTGTTTACTACTCGTTAGAAGACGGTGAAATCATTCTCTTACACATCGGCGGAACGAAGAAAACACAGGACGCCGATATAGACAAAGCAGTTGAATACCTCAAAGATTTTAAAGCGAGGGTGACAAAATGACAGTAGCTCACAAAAAGGGGGCTGCCCGCGAGGCGGCCGCAATCGCACCGGCTGTAGACCGTGACAAGCTCATGATTGAAGAATTACGAGCCGATCCTGATTACGCTGATCTTTACCTAAAAACCGCACTCGAAGATATAAATGAGGAAGGCGGATTAGGTGGCTTCCTCATAGCTTTACGACGTGTATTAGAAGCTCGCGGTGGAATTACAAAAGCGGCTAAAGAGACAGGACTGGCTCGGCAAAGTATCTATAGGGCGTTATCAGAAAACGGAAACCCAACGGTCACGACACTCGCACAGCTCGCCGCCGTAGCGGGTCTACAGTTAACATTAAGCAAAGCACCACACTGACATTTAGCCCACGTTATGCCCTTAGGAATCCCCAGCATCATGTAGCGGGGAAAACAGAACGGGCATGGATATAGTGATCTACTGATTATGCCAATAATTCAATGAGATCACTTCCATGCCCTATCCTGCGACATTCTCCGCGGGCTTTACACCTCATCCACCCATATCCGCATTTCGCCTTCTCCACGGTTGGCCCAGCTAAACCACGGAATAAATGTCAGCGTCTGATTGTGTGATGCAGTCGGTGCGCGGTCATATTGCCAGAGCGGTTGCGATTCGGACTCAGTGGCGCGGTGTGCAATGCCTTCAGCCTGAATCAGCATCTTGTGGGCGAATAACCCTTTCCCTTCGAAAACACGGAAGGCGCTATCGGCGGGCAGCGACAGATTGTGTAATCCCGGACCGTTATCCGCTTCTTCCAGGCAATAGACCAGCGGGCCGCGCTGCACCGCCACTTTGCCCGCCTGCTGGCGCACCTGCGGGTTGCCGTACAGACGGCGGACCGGCATCGGGAGCGTCAGGGTGATGGAATCTCCCTCCTGCCAGCGGCGGGTGAGGTAACAATATCCCTGACGCACATCGACGGTCACGATTTCACCATTCAGTGCCACCCGTGGCGTGTCGCACCAGTCCGGCAGTCGCAGCGCGAGAGTGTGCTCGACCGGAACCGGCGAGGTGATGTCGATGTTCACCTGATCCTGCCACGGATAGTGACCGCTGATACGCAGCTGCAGCTCGTTATCGCCCACCGTAATCACCGCGCTGTTGCCGACGTAGAGGTTGATAAAGAGCGCATCCGGGCGCGCGGTGTAGATGTAGTGACCCAGCGAGGTCAGCACGCGGGCGATATTCGGCGGGCAGCAGGCGCAGCCGAACCAGCGCTGACGAATGGGTTTCACGTGATCGTAGATATGATTGAAGGCCAGTGTTTTGGGATGCACCTCCAGCGGATTCACGTAGAAAAAGTGTTTGCCGTCCAGCGCCATCCCGCCCAGCACGGTGTTGTATAACGCCCGCTCCATGACGTCGGCGTACTGGCTATCCGCTTCCATCTCCAGCATCCGGCGGGCGAACATCATCAGGCCAATCGACGCGCAGCTTTCGGCATAGACCGTATCGTTCGGCAGATCGTAGTCGCTGCTGAAAGCTTCACCGCTGCTCTGGGAGCCGATCCCGCCCGTAATATAGAGTTGACGCTGCACCATGTTCTTCCACAGGCGCAGGCAGTCCTGACGTTTGCTTTCATCCCCGCTCAGTCGCGCGAGGTGCGCCACGCCGGTCATCAGGTAGACGAAGCGCACGGCGTGCCCGATGGCCGTTTGCTGCTCGGCGAGAGGCTGATGCGCCTGGCTGTAGGCTTTGTCTTTGACCATCCACGCCGGGCCGTACGTATTCCAGTGCGACGTTCTGCCGCGTTTTTCATATTCGATATCGTAAAAATGCGGCTGCGCGCCGCGCTCCTCAACGAAATATTTTACCAGGGCCAGATAGCGTGGCTCCTGGGTGACGTCGTACAGGCGCATTAACGCCAGCTCGATTTCGGGATGACCCGGGTAGCCGTGCAGCTGGTTTGCACCGGGGCCAAACACGCTGTCGATGTGGTCCGCCAGTTTGCACACTACCTCTAACAGCGTGCGTTTGCCGGTGCCCTGGAAGTACGCCACGCCCGCTTCAATCATATGCCCGGCGCAGTAAAGTTCGTGGCACTCCGCGAGGTTGGTCCAGCGTTCGCCCGGTGCCTTCACGGTGAAATAGGTGTTGAGATAGCCATCGTCGCATTGGGCGGCGGCCACCAGGTCAATCACCTCGTCGGCGGTTTTCTCAAGCGCCGGATCGGGTTTCTGGCACAGGGACCACGCTACGGCCTCAAGCCACTTGGCGACATCGCTGTCCTGGAAAACCATGCCGTAAAACTCCCCTTGCTCCAGCCCGGCAGCAATACGGAAATTGGTTATAGCGTGGCTCGGCTCTGCTTCCGGGATGCGGTCGTTTAGCGCATCCCATTGATAAGGAATGACCACATCACGTACCAGCTGTTGATACTGGCCGAGGAAGGGATCGTTGATTTTGAGCTTATGCAGGTCGGGTTCCATGATGGACATGTTGTTCTCCTCAGGACTGAACGTGACGCTGGCGCAGGTCGGTGGAAATGCGCGACATCATCGGGTTATTGAGTCTGCACCAGCGAATCGAGATCGCCAGCAGCAAGTGGAAAAGGGCTGGCAGCAGCGTTTCCATGGTGGTGATACCGGATAGCGACGCAGGGGTTTGATTGCCCACGCCGGGCTGATAGGCGACGAAGATAAAGACCAGGCTGATGATCCCCGCGCTGGAGGCCCATGCCAGCTTGATGAAAAAGAGGTTAAAGGCGAAGTTCATCCCTGATGAACGCACGCCGGTTTTCCACTCGCCGTAGTCGTCGGCAAAAGCCATCAGCGAAAAGTGCAGGGGAAGCGTAAAACCGAGGATCACCCCGTTGCCCAGAATCACAGCCAGCCACAGGGTTTGGTACGCCGGGCCGGTTGGCAGGAACCACATCCCTAACGCCAGCGCGGCCAGCACCAGGTTGGTGGTGGAGTACAGTTTCACCGTATCAATACGACGGGTGAGCGGGCTGACGATCACCGCACCGAGAATGGCGGCAAAGGTCACCATGGTGAAGAACAGCGAAGTATAAGCCGTACTGCCCTGCAGTACGTAGGTGATGAAATACATGTACCCGCCGCCGCGGATGTTAAAGACGTTAATCAGCAGGAAAGACATCACCAGCATCAATAAAAGCTGATCGTTGTTACGCAGCCCAGCCAGATGCTCGCGCAGGGTAAAGCGGCCCATCAGTGCCAGCGGGACGCGCTCGCGCACCCAGAAGAAGCAGCACAGGAACATCACCACGGCGATGGCGCACAGCACGCCGACACCCAGCTGATACCCCTGCGCCACATTGCCCTGACCCAGCGCCTCAACCAGCCACGGCAGGCCGACGGAGACTAAAAATCCCGCCACGCCGCACAGCACAAAGCGCCAGGACTGACAGGAAATCACCTCGCTGTGGCGGGTGGTCATGGTGTTGATCAGCGCGCAGTAGGGCACGTTGATCGCGGTGTAGCCGACGGACAACAGCAGATAGGTGCCGAACGCCCAGGCGATTTTGACCCCCATACTCGCTTCCGGCACAGTGAAGGTCAGGACGCCGATAATCCCGATGGGGAAAGCGATCCACAGCTGCCACGGACGAAAGCGCCCCCAGCGGCTCTGGGTCCGGTCAGCAATCACCCCCATAATCGGGTCGGAAATGGCGTCAAATACGCGTAGGGCAATAAACAGCGTGCCGACCAGCGCGGGCGTTAAACCAAAGACATCGGTATAGAAAAAGGTGAGAAAGTTCATGATCAGGCAGGTCATTACCGTCCCGCCAGCATCACCCAGGCCGTAGCCAATTTTCTCGCGTACGGACAGGCGATCGTCGGCGGCCTGTTGTACGACATCGGTTTGCGTAATCGGAGTGGAAGTCATTCTATAACTCCTCGTGAATAGGATTTTATTATGTTCTGCAAGGTACCCGATTAATTCTGCACTGAAAGTCGATGCCAACAAGGGAAGGGAAAAGTATAAAAAGGTGACGATTCCGACCTGATGATGAAAATGTGATTTCGATCTAGCGAATAAGCAATTATTCATTAATAATCAATATGAAAGAGGCTTAATCAGACGTTTTAAAGCGGGAAAATGAATACTCATGCTCGAATTATCCATAGCGCTTCCGGTTAAGGTACAAAACGGCGGACTGTTCATTTCACGCGGCGTCGGGCGTCACCCTGCGCGCAAGCTGACCTCATGGGAAATTATCTTTGTTGAAAAAGGGACACTAACGATCCAGGAGGAAAACAGAGTTTTTACCGTGAATGCGGGAGAGAGTTTGCTGCTGTGGCCGAATCGTCGCCACGTGGGAACGGAGGATTTCCCGGCCGATCTGCGGTTTTACTGGCTGCATTTTGATATCGAAGGCCAGCCGTCGGAATTAGAGGGTTTTACCAGGCTCGCCATCGAACAATATTGCCGCGTCCAGGACGCATCCTGTGTGGTCTCTCTTTTCCGCCAGTTTCTGATGGAGCAGGAGAAATTCCAGCGCAGCGCCGCACTGGAATTCTTGCTCTTGCTGATACTCCAGCAAATTTCCCTGTCGCCTGGAAGTGAGGAGAATAAGGACGAATCGGGCACGACGATTGCGTGGAAGGCGAAACAAATTATCCGCACGCAATTTCACCTCAGCCTCTCGACGTCGCAGCTGGCAAAAGATCTGC
The DNA here is from genome assembly GCF_035593345.1 of Lelliottia sp. JS-SCA-14. Classification (NCBI taxonomy): domain Bacteria; kingdom Pseudomonadati; phylum Pseudomonadota; class Gammaproteobacteria; order Enterobacterales; family Enterobacteriaceae; genus Lelliottia; species Lelliottia sp. JS-SCA-14. The sequence goes on from NZ_CP141606.1 coordinate 203,346, forward strand.
ACTGTAATGCGGATTATCTCGGGCGCGTTTTTCGGCGCACCTTTCATTTAACCCTGACCGAGGCGATCCATCGCCAGCGCGTCCGATCTGCGGAGAAGCTGTTGCTTGATGATTCGGCTTCCCTCACGGAAGTTGCCGCCCGCTGCGGCTTCAACGATGTCGGCTATTTCCGTCAGATATTTCGTAAACATACCGGGCTAACCCCCGCCGTCTGGAAACGGCGGTACTGTAAGGAACATATTAATTCCGGCTGATCACTGGCCGTAATAGGCGTTCGCTCCGTGCTTACGCAGGTAATGTTTGTCCAGCAGTTCCTGCTGCATGGTCGGCAATTGCGGCGCAAGCTGGTGGGAGAACAGGCCCATATAGGCGCACTCTTCCAGCACGACGGCGTTGTGGACGGCGTCGGCGGCATCTTTGCCCCAGGCAAAAGGACCGTGGGAATGGACCAGCACGGCGGGGATCTGCATCGGATTTAAGTCGCGCTCCTCGAAGGTTTTGATAATCACTTCTCCGGTCTGATACTCGTACTCCCCGGCGATTTCGGCGTGGGTCATCAGCCGCGTGCAGGGAATGTCGCCATAGAAATAGTCCGCATGGGTGGTGCCCCACGCCGGGAGATCCAGCCCGGCCTGCGACCAGATGGTCGCGTGGCGTGAGTGGGTGTGGACGATGCCGCCTATCACCGGGTAGCGGCGATACAGCGCCAGGTGCGTTGGCGTATCTGAGGAGGGTTTTTTGCTGCCTTCCACGACCTTGCCGGTGGCGATCTCCACGACCACCATGTCCTCTGCGGTCATCACCTCATACTCGACGCCTGAGGGTTTGATGACCATCAGGCCACTTTCGCGATCCACGGCGCTGACGTTGCCCCAGGTAAAGGTCACCAGCCCGTGGGCGGGCAGCGCCAGGTTGGCCGCCAGGACTTCCGCTTTCAGTTGCTCTAGCATGTCATGCCTCCTTCCTGCATACGGGCTTCGATCCAGCGCCGTGCTTCGATAATTTCCAGTACCGGCTCTTTGGCTTTTTCAGTCCACATTTCAATGAGAAATGCGCCGCGATAGTTGAGCTGATTCAGGGTGTTAAACACGCCGACGAAATCGACGCAGCCTTCACCGAATGGCACATCGCGAAACTGTCCTGGGCTTTGTTCGGTGACTGGCTGCGTGTCTTTCAGGTGGATGGCGGCGATCCGGTCAATGCCGAGCGTCAGTTCGGCGGTGACATCGTTGCCCCACGCGCTCAGGTTGCCGACGTCGGGATAGACGCTAAACCACGGCGACTTGAGCATGTCATCCCACTTTTTCCACTTGCTGATGGAGTTCATGAACGCGGTATCCATGATCTCCACGGCCAGCATCACCTGCGCGGCAGCGGCTTGTTCTACCGCCCACGCCAGCCCTTCCGCGAAGCGCTGCTGGGTGCCTGCGTCGTGCTCTTCGTAATAGACGTCGTAACCCGCCAGCTGAATGGTGCGAATCCCCAGATCGCGCGCCAGTTTGATAGCCCTGGTCATGATCTCGCGCGCGCGTTCGCGCACGGACTCGTCGCGGCTGCCGAACGGGAAACGACGGTGCGCTGACAGGCACATGGACGGAATCGCGACGCCTGTTTCCAGCATCGCTTCGACCAGCGAGGCGCGCTGGGTGGTACTCCACTCCAGCCTGGATAAGCGCTCGTCGGTTTCATCCACCGACATTTCGACGAAATCAAAGCCGCAGCTTTTGGCTAGCACCAGGCGCTCCGGCCAGGAGAGATCTTTTGCCAGCGCTTTTTCATAAATTCCTAACGGATGCTGACGCATGGTTATTCTCCCCAGATGTCGCGGATTTGCGTGTGGAACTCATTTGCCACCTGCGATGGGTTGGCGGCCCCAGCCAGCGCACGTCCGGCGATAAAGGCTTTAACGTTAATCTCGCGGAACAGCGGTAAATCCGCCGGGGTGATGCCGCCGGTGATGGAGAGCTGCAGACCGATATCTGACAAAGCTTTCATTCTGGCGAGATCGTCTTCGCCCCACTGCTGGCCGCTGGCCTGGGCGTCGCGTCCGCGGTGGTAAATCGCCTGTTTAACCCCGACGCGATGCCACGCGCGCGCGTCGTCCAGGGTCCAGTTACCGAACAGCTCCATCTGGATTTCGCATCCGCGCGCGGCAGCCACCGCGTGGCCTTTTTCCACGGTCGCCAGTGGTGCGGCGCAGATAATCGTCATCCAGTTCGCGCCCGCGTCAAAGGCCTGCTGCGCCAGCGTTTCTCCTGCGTCGGCCACTTTCCAGTCGGCGACGATGATTTTGTCCGGGCACTGCTGGCGCAACGCGCGTACCGCCGAAAGACCCTCGGTGAGGCACAGAATGGTGCCGGCTTCGACGATATCGACATGATCGTGCAGCAGCGCGACATCGCGCTGGGCGGCCTGAAGGCTGGTGTGGTCGAGCGCCAGCTGTAGTAATGGTCGGCTCATAGGTTGTACTCCTTAATTCGGGCGTGAAAGCCCTGCAATGCTGAAATCAGTAGCTGGTAGCGGTGATATTTGTGCTGGTAGGCGGCGTGGGCCTGCATGTCCGGCTCGATGGTGCGGATGTCGTGCTTGAGGCTTTGCTGCGCGGCGTAGAAATCGGGATAAACCCCGGTGCCGACGAGGGCGGCGAGCGCCGCGCCGGAGCAGCCGGTCTCCTCGACCTGCGGCAGTTCGATTGCCAGACCGCTGACGTCCGCCAGCATCTGCATCCACACCTCGGAATGGGTCGGGCCGCCGGTGACGCGCAGGGCCTGAACATCGGTAAAGCGCTCGAGCATGCGGTTGAGATGGGTCATGTGACAGAACACCACCCCTTCATAAACCGCTTGCAGCAGGTGGGCGCGGGTGTGCAGCGCCTGCATGCCGTAGAAACCGCTGGTCATCTCCAGCCCGGCGTTGCTGCCGTAGAGAAACGGCAGGAAGAAGACATCGCTGGCCGCTTTCGGCAGGCTGGCAACTGCCTGATTGATCTCGTCAAAAGAGAGATCGCCCCACTGCGCCGTGAGCCACTCGAGGTTGCCGGATGAGGTCGGGCTGGCTTCGTGAACGATGTACTGCTGCGGGTGAACGTATCGGCCATAAACGTACGGGAAGGGTTCGTTATCGCGGATGCCGTGCGCAATCCCGCTGGTGACGGCCCAGGTGCCCATCACGGCGTTGAGCGTGTGCTCGTCGTGCAGTCCGGCGCAGATCGCGGTGGAAACCACATCAAACAGACCACCCACGACGGGCGTACCCGCCGCAAGACCGGTCAGGGTGGCTGCCTGAGCGGTGATTTCCCCGCAAATTTCTGCTGAGCCGACGATGGGCGGCAAGGCGCTGTCGATTTCGCTGATGCCCAGCCAGCGCGTCAGCTGCGGGTCATAGTCGCCCGTGTTCATGTTGTAGAGATTGGACTCGGAAATGTTGCTCTCTTCGCAGCCCTTTTTGCCCGTCAGGCACCAGCGCAGATAGTCATGGGCCATCATCACGCAGCCGATCTGGTGGTAGCGCTGGTGGTCGTGCTCTTTGACCCAGCGCAGCAGCGAAGCGGGATGCCCGGTCCACAGGGTTTGCCGGGTGTGCGGGTAGAGTTTTTCGGGGATCGCGTCCTGCTGCCAGCGCTGGACGATCTCTAAAGCCCGGCGGTCGGAAGAGAGGATGGCGTTGCCCAATGGCTTATCCTGTTTATCCAGCAGGAACAGGCCTTTGCCCTGGGCGGAGATGCCGATGCCTTTGATTTGGGAGCCATTAATGCCCGTGCGATTCAGCAGGGCGGCAACCGTCTCGTGGCAGCGCTGCCAGAGCAGGTGCATGTCGCGTTCGGCATAGCCCGGACGGGGGCTGAGCGTGGCGACCGGGCAACGTTCGATGCTGTGTTCTTTTCCCTGGCTGTTGTACAGACCGGCTTTCAGATAAGTACCGCCACAATCGATACCCAGCCAGAAGGGCTCTTTTTCACTCATCTTTGCGATTCTCGGTTCGTGGTTGCTGTTGCCGGGTGGCGCTGCGCTTACCCGGCCTACGTTCTGGGTTGCTGTTGCCGGGTGGCGCTGCGCTTACCCGGCCTACGTTCTTGGTTGCTGTTGCCGGGTGGCGCTTCGCTTACCCGGCCTACGTTTTTTCACCCTCTCCCTGTGGGAGAGGGCCGGGGTGAGGGCATCAGGCCGCGCGCTTGTGCGGATTCACCGTCGGATTGGGCTGTGCTCCGGCGTCACATTTCGCAGGCAACAGCAGCGCCAGCAGCGAGGCCAGGGCCAGAGAGATCGCCAGGCAATACACGCCCGCATCTTTGCTGTACAAGGTGATCAACACGCCCACCGCGTAAGGACCACAGAACCCGCCGAGATTACCGAGCGCGTTAATCACACCGCGTGCGCCGCCTGCCATCTCTGCGCTAAACAGACGCGCAGGGATGGTCCAGAACACACCCGCTGCCGACTGCAGGAAGAAGCCGCAGCCGACCAGCGCGGCATACGCCAGCCAGATGTTTTCTTTCAGCGCCACGGAGAGGAACATGCACAGGGCAAAACCGATTAGCGGCAGGGAGACGAACAGCTTGCGCTTGCCGGTGCGGTCAGAGAGGGCCGAGAACAGGAACATCCCGGCAATCGCGCCGACGTACGGCAGAATGGCGAGCATCCCGACCTGGCCCATCGTTGAATGGGTCAGCTCCTTCAGAATGGTCGGCAGCCACAAGGTGTAGCCGTAAATGCCGGTCTGGTAGAAGAAGTTCAGGGCGATCAGCTGCCACATGGTTTTGTCCGACAGTACCGCGCCCAGGGACGCATTTTTCACCTCTTTGCCCGCAATGGCGCGCTGCTCGGCGGCCAGCGTCTCGACCAGATAGTTTTTCTCGGCCTCGGAAATCCACTTCGCCTCCTGCGGTCGGTCATAGATGGTCTGCATCCAGAGCACCAGCACCACCAGGGAGAGAAGCCCTTCAATGATGAACAGCCAGCGCCAGTCGAGGGCGGTGATGATCCAGCCGGAAAGCGGGGCAGTGATAATCCCGGCAATCGGCACGAACATGATCACAATCGCGTTGGCGCGACCGCGCTCGGCGTCCGGGAACCAGTTGCTGATCATGGTCAGCACCACCGGCAGCATCCCGCCTTCCGCCACGCCGAGTAAAAAGCGCAGGACCAGCAGTTGATACTGGTTAGTAACGATGCCTGTCAGAACGGAAATCACCGCCCAGGCGACCAGCGACCAGCCGATGAATTTTTTACCGCTACCGTGCACGGCAATTTTGCCGCCGGGAACTTGCAGGAACAGATAACCAATAAAGAATATCCCACCTGCTAAACCCGCCATGGTGGCGGTGATCCCCAGTTCCTCATCCATACCGCCCGGCATCGCGAAGGCGATATTGACGCGGTCCATATAAGAGATAATGCAGGCGATAAGAATAGGGGGAATTATTCTCAACCAGCGTTGGCGCGGAATATCCGCCTGTAGAGCATGAGAAGAATTAGTCATAATTAATGTCTCATTAAGGTAATCGGCTCGGGAATAAGATTATTATTTTTATTGTGCTGCTTTTTTCATAACGCTAATACCGTCGCGCAAAATGGCGATGCGATGACTGACGTCAGCATTAGCATTTATTTCCAGTAGTTTGATACCGGAGAATTTCAATGTTGCGGCGCTCGCCGCAGTAAATAATTCATTTACACTTTCAGGTGTCATTAAGCTTTCAGGGCAGAACGGTGAAAAGGGTGCGTGAAGATCCTGCCAGTCGCCGTATTCGCCGGTCGCCGTGGTGCCGGAGAACATCAGCGCACCGAGCTTACCCGCCTGCAGTGCCGCCTGAACATGTTTCACCGGAAGCGTCGTATCGCGCCCTTCAATGGCCGAGCGGGCCCAGTTAATGCACACGCTGATATCGGTGCCCTGCAGCACGTCCAGAACGTTTTCCAGCGGCAAAAAGCCTTTGCGCGGCTGGCTGCCGGTCATGGCGTCACAGTGCTCGAGCACCAGATCGCACGGCCAGTCCCAGGCGGCAATTTCGCGGATTGAGCGAGAAAACGCGTCGGTGGCCTGCGAGACGCAAGCGTTGCCCGCCTGCGGTGCAGCCTGCATTTCCAGGGCGGTGACTTTGCCGGGGAAGCGTGCGTTGACCGCGACGATTTTCGCTAACAGATGGCGATAAAACGCCACGCTCTCGCGGCGCTGATCTTCGTCAGCAGACGCCAGGCCAAACCCGCCGTGGGTGCCACGCCGACGCATGGTTTCCATCACCGCCGTGACCACAATTTGCCAGTCGTCCGGCGTGTGGCGGAACAGCCACTCATCCCCGAACGGGTGCAGGTTTTCCAAACAGGGTTGTTCAATGCCGCGAACGTCGGGCGTATCGGCTAATTGACGCCAGAATTCACGCTCGTCCTGTTCCCCTTGCTGGTGGAACGAAGGTGCGCAGGGGTACGCACCAATAATAAAATCGGTGTGAGTCATTTCGCTTTCCTGTTTAATTTTAAAAAATTAAATCAATTCGCTGACAGCCACTTTGACGACAATTTTACGAATGGCCGACTCCTTGTGTTGATGACATTGCGGTCGATGAACATCCTGCGGGAAAAATATGGCGTAATTACCTGGGACCATTTCAATCAGCGATTCGTTTTCCATCTGGTGATAAAAAATAATGTCGCGCTGTTCCAGCAATGATTCGCTTATTTCGTTATTTCCGGTGTCAATCGCAAAACCTATTTTCTCTTCGCCCCACGCCAGAAATTGAATATCCAGATAGCGGCGATGTACTTCCGGGCGGTTTTGGTGGTGCTCCCGGGTGGTGAGATCGAGGATCTGCGCGTAGATATTGCGTCCGTCGATCTCCACCACGCCGGGTTCCAGTGCCGTGAAATCGGTTGTGCGTAAAAATTCGAGCGCCCGCTCTATCGCCTGCGGAAGTCGGCAGGGGTTGGGCTGTGAAATATGTCCGAATATCATGCGTCACTCCTTACAGCGACTGGATCTTCGCCCACACGCTGTCATCAATGGTGATGCCATTGCGACGGTTCTCTTCCAGCAGACGAGTGAATTCATGCCCCGGCAGGCGCACGGCGACGTCGTCGTCTGAACGTTCGGCGGTGGTGATGAAATCCATGATGCGCTGCAGTTTGGCATCGCGGGTTGGGCCGTCGATCAGCTTGTCCACTTCGATGGCGATGAAGATCTGCGACACGCCGTACTCATCGCTGTTGTCCTGCGTCACTTCCGCCACGGACGATCCGTTGGAGAGCAGGGTGGCAATCATGTCGAGCACGATAGAGAGGCCGGAACCTTTCCAGTAACCCATCGGCAAAATACGGCGGTTTTTCTCGATCACGCCCGGCTCTTTGGTCAGATTGCCTTCGTCGTCAAAGCCGCCGTCCACCGGCAGTTCGCGCCCGGCGAGGCGGTTCACTTCGAGCATGCCGTAGGAGAACATCGACATCGACATATCGACCATGGTGATCGGCGTGGATGGAATGGCGACGATCAGCGGGTTGGTGCCGATGCGGCACTCTTTCGCGCCCCACGGTGGCATTACGGCGATGGAGTTGGTCCAGCAAATACCGATATAGCCTTTCTCGGCGGCCTGCCAGCCGTAGCTCCCGCCGCGCATCCAGTGGTTGGCGTTGCGCAGCGCCACTAACCCAATCCCGTGATCCGAGGCCAGCTCGGTGGCGCGATCCATCATCTTTTTAGCGGTCAGGTTGCCGATGGAGCGCTGGGCGTCCCACTGCTCGATAGCACCCAGGGTGGTGACGCGCTTCGGCTGGGCGTCAGGAATGATGTCCCCGTTATCCAGCTGCTGAATGAAACGTGGGAAGCGGTTTACGCCGTGCGAATAAACGCCGGATTCGGTGGTGCGCGCAAACATCTCTGCGCAGGCGTCGGCGGTATCGGCCTGAACGCCGCGGTTGAGCAGTACCCGATTGAAGGCTGCTTTCAACTCGTCAAAGGTCACTTTCATCCCTGTTCTCCTGTTCGTATGAGGGGCGCATGTGAGTGCTTTTTTATCTCTAAATTCCACAATGCGAAATCTGATTTCAAATATAGCGATCAAATTTTGTTAGATCAACGACATTCATGCTTTTCAAAAACCAGTAAAATCAATGCATTGTGTTTTTTGTGCTGAGATCGTGAACTGAACCACACTTTGCGCTACCATCAGGACGCGATTAACGGAGAGCTATTTGATGAGCATGAAAGAGAGCGAAATGACGCCAGAAAAAGAGAGGCCAGCAGGTAGCCAGAGCTTGTTTCGCGGCCTGATGCTGATTGAGATCCTCAGTAACTACCCGAACGGGTGTCCGCTGGCGCATTTGTCGGAACTTGCCGGGCTAAACAAAAGCACCGTGCATCGGTTGTTGCAGGGGTTGCAGTCGTGCGGGTACGTCACTCCCGCGCCCGCGGCGGGCAGTTATCGCCTGACCACCAAATTCATCGCCGTCGGACAAAAAGCGCTGTCGTCGCTCAACATCATTCACGTGGCGGCGCCGCATCTCGAAAATCTGAATATCGTGACCGGCGAAACGGTGAACTTCTCCAGTCGGGAAGATGACCACGCGATTCTGATCTACAAGCTGGAGCCGACGACGGGAATGCTGCGCACGCGCGCCTATATCGGCCAGCACATGCCGCTCTTCTGTTCTGCGATGGGTAAAATTTACATGGCGTTTGGCCATCAGGATTACGTGGCGAGCTACTGGCAGAGTCATCAGGAGCAGATTCAGCCCCTGACCCGCAATACCATCACTGAACTGAGCGCCATGTACGATGAACTGGCGGAGATTCGCACCCACAGCATGGCGATGGACAAAGAAGAGAACGAGCTGGGCGTGTCTTGCATCGCGGTGCCGGTGTTTGATATTCACGGGCGCGTGCCTTATGCCATCTCCATTTCCCTGTCGACCTCGCGTATGAAGCAGGTGGGGGAGAAGAATCTGCTCAAACCGCTGCGTGAAACGGCGCAAGCGATCTCACAAGAACTTGGCTTTACCGTTCGCGGCTAAGTGGTGAAAAAAAAGGCCAGATGTCGACATCTGGCCTTTTTTGTTGTCTTGCGGTGAGCCGTTAGCGGCTGCCTTCGCTCCACGCCAGCTCAATCTCTTCAGCCAGGATTTTCACCCCGGCTTCGATTTTCTCTGGGTCCGGCACGTAGTTCATGCGCATGCACTGATGCGTATGCGGCCACGGCTTGTCGAGGCCCGGGAAGAAGTAATCCCCTGGCACCATCAACACGCCGCGTTTTTTCAGGCGCTGATAGAGCAGCTCGGTGGTGATCGGCAAGTCTTTAAACCACAGCCACAGGAAAATCGCCCCTTCCGGTTTATGAATCAGACAGCGATCTTCGGGCAAGTAGCGGCGAATGGTCGCGATCGTCTCCTGGACGCGCTGATAGTAAAACGGCTTGATCACGTCATTCGACAGGCGCAGCAGGTCGTTGCGTTTAATCATTTCGCACATCATTGCCGGGCCCATGCCACCTGGCGCCAGGCTGATAATGCCGTTCATGTTGGTGATAGCGCTGATGATTTTTTCATTGGCGATGATGATGCCGCAGCGGCTGCCCGGCAGGCCGAGCTTTGAGAGGCTCATGCACAGGACAATATTGGGGTTCCACAGCGGGCGGGCTTCGCTAAAGATAATGCCGGGGAAGGGTACGCCGTAGGCGTTATCGATCACCAGCGGTATGCCGTGCTGGTTGGCGAGCACATCTAGCTTCATCAGCTCTTCGTCGGTGATGACGTTGCCCGTTGGGTTGGTTGGGCGCGACACGCAAATCATGCCCGTCTCTTCGCCGATATGCAGGTGCTCAAAATCGACGTGATACTTGAACTGGCCCTCTGGCAGCAGCTCGATGTTCGGCCGCGCCGAGACAAACAGATCCTCTTCCAGCCCGGAGTCGGCGTAACCGATGTATTCCGGCGTCAGCGGGAACAGCACTTTTTTAGTGGTGCCGTCGGCGCGACGTCCTGCAAAGAGATTAAACAAGTAGAAAAATGCGCTCTGGCTGCCGTTTGTCAGTGCAATATTCTGTGGTTCGATATCCCAACCCAGCTCGTCGCGCAGCATTTCAGCCAGCAAGGTCAGCAGTTCGGTTTTGCCCTGCGGACCGTCGTAATTACACAGCGCATCAGTGGCTTTGCCGTTTTGCAGCATCTCCGCCAGCAGGTTGTGGAAGTAGTCGTTCATGGCCGGGATTTGGGCCGGATTTCCGCCGCCGAGCATGATAGCGCCCGGTGTGCGCAGCCCGTCGTTGAGATCCTCCATCAGGCGGGTAATGCCTGAATGGCGGGTGAATTTGTCGCCGAAAAGTGAAAACGTCATAGCAGGTGTTCTGGCATTCTTATAATGAAAGTGGGTAACCATAACGCTAGCATCGTGCGGGTGCAAATCGAGGGAAGAGGTCGGGATCGTGGTTTTGTTTCGCTGATTTGTGTTTGCGTGGTGAATTGTTCTGATAAAAACGTCCCCCTCCGTTGGAAGGGGACGACGATGGCGCTACTGATTCCCGGCCCAGATCACCATCACGCTATCGTCCTGGTGCTGGCGCACGAAACCGTAGCCCTGCTTGAGGGAGAGCGTGGTTTGCGTGCCTTCGCCGATGGCCGGATGGCGCGCCCGGAACTGCCCGAGAATTTGCCAGTGCTTAACGGTCGCCGCCTGATCGCCTGCGACATCCTGCCAGTTCATGTCCGAGCGCGTTCCCTGCAGCGGATCGGAGCCGGTCGGGCCGAATGGACGTTCGGACTCGTCACCATAGTAAATCTGCACTGAGCCAGGTGAGAGCAACAGCAGTTCTGCCGCGCGCTGGCCGCCCTCGCGGAACAGGCGCGTGTCGTGGGAGGAGAGATAGCTCAGGACGTTGAATCCCTGCAGTTTTTCCGCCATCTGCTGCCAGGTCATGTCCATTTCGGCCAGGCAATCGGCGGCTTTGGCGGCCTGCTCCTGATAGTCAAAGTTGATCATCGCGTCGAAACCATGGCGGTAATACTCGCTTTGCATCACGCCATGCCCCCAGGATTCACCCGTCATCCAGAACGGTGTGTCATCGAGTTTTTTATCCGGGTTGGCCTCTTTCCACGCTTTCAGCGCCTGGGTGGATTGCTCCTTCAGCGCTTGCCAGGCGGGGAGTTCAACGTGTTTGGCGGTATCGACGCGGAAACCGTCAATGCCGTAATCGCGCACCCATTGGCTGAGCCAGTGGGTGAGATAATCGCGCGGTGTATACCCGGCGATCTCTTTGGCGTGGGTGTCCGGCTTATGGCGGTAGAAATTGGGCAAACCGGACGGGGTGGTGGACTCGGTTTTGAGATCCGGTAAAAAGGCCAGCGACATGGTCAGATCGTCGAAGCCGGGGTTGTCGTAGTCGCCGATATCGGTGCGGATCCAGTTTTTGCCCCACCACTTTTCCCACCCGGCTTTGTCGCTGAAATTGATGTAGTCGTTAAAGCTGTGCCAGCTCTGCCCGGCGGCGGGCTTCCAGTCGGTCCAGCGTTCGCCCAGCGTCTTTTTCAGCTCGTCACCCTGCAAGTACAGCGCGCCGAACTGGAACGCCTGCATATCAGCAAGTGTAGCGTAGCCGGTGTGGTTCATCACCACGTCAAAGAGAATGCGGATGCCGCGCTGGTGTGCCTCGTCGACCAGATGGCGCAGATCGTCTTCGCTGCCCATATTGGCGTCGAGTTTTGTCCAGTCCTGCGTGTAGTAGCCGTGATAGGCGTAGTGCGGGAAATCGCCTTTGGTACCGCCCCCGACCCAGCCGTGGATTTGCTCCAGCGGGGAGCTTATCCACAGCGCGTTGACGCCAAGCTGCTGCAGATAATCAAGTTTGCTGGCGAGCCCTTTGAGATCGCCTCCGTGGAAGGTGCCAATCTCCTGCATGCCGTCTTTGTGGCGGCCATAGCTGTTGTCGTTAGAAGGGTCGCCATTGACGAAGCGGTCCGTCAGCACAAAGTAGACGGTGGCGTTTTGCCAGCTGAATGGCGCAGCTTTGTCGGTTTCTGCCCGCTCAAGCAGGAGCAGACCGTTGCTGTTCGCGGCGGGCTGCAGGGTGATTTTTCCTTGCTGCACCGTGGCCGTCTGCTGGCTGTAGAAATCCCGGACGACGGAGCCTTCCGGGAAGGTGTTTTTAACATCGAGGGTGAGCGGTTTGCCGTCCCATTTCGGGCACTGGCGAGTGACATCCGCGACGGGTTTCTCTGCGGCGCTTTGCACTGTGAGCATGAGCGTCGGCGTGCCTGAGCGCGTATCAATGCGCATCTGATAATCGCCCTCGCGGAATAAACGCCACTGAGGCGGCGTTCCTTCGCAAGGTTTTAGCGACATCATCTCATTGAGTTTAATCGGGTTTGTCGGCTGCCAGCACGCGTTGTCAAAACTCAACGTCAGCGGGCGAGTACCCTTCGCAAACTTCGCGTGGCTGGTGAACACCCCAGCAGCTTCGGCATTGAACGTGGAGAAGCCAGGAGATGACCAGTCTGCATTTGCCATCGCGGGTAAAAGCAAAAGGGCTAAAGCTGAGCGTTTCATTCCATTTTCCTGTCGCGGCCATTTTAACCAGTGTGCCATCAGGTTTATGGCGAGGACTCCTCCCCCTGCGTTTTCTGGCAGGATGAGCCGAAAGGGTGAGTGATCTCGCGCAAAATTAGGCGGTTATCTGCGATATCGCACACAAATTTGTAGAAATGATGGTTAAGTGAGCAAGTTTCAGGTGACATAGTTTCGGAATTGGACTATTTCTTTGGATGCTCTGGAAGACTATTTTTGATATGATTTGAGATTCCGCTCTCAATTTTGTGAAAAAAATAAGGTGTTGGAATGTATATATCCGACCAGGAGACCTAATGATATCGACTCCCATACGACGATTTGGGGCTACGATACTCATGTTGCTCACCGTGATGTTTTCAGGTGAGGTGCTTGCGAAGACGCACACGGATACAACGAGTAAAAAAGCCCACGTCATAAAGACGACGACCAGCAGTAAGAGTAAGGTTAGCAGTAAACAAGAGTATTCTCGCAATAGTGTAAAGAGCAGTTCACTTCCTGATTTGCGAAAATACCCTTCCGGGACACCAAGGAAAAAAGCGTTTCTCCGGACGGTAATGCCTTATATTACAAGCCAAAATTCTGCGATTACTGCAGACCGTAACTGGCTGGTTTCGAAACAGTATGAAAGCCGCTGGTCACCAAGCGAACGCGCACGTCTGAAAGACATCGCGACGCGCTACAAGGTGAGCTGGAACGGTAATACCCGCCGCGTGCCGTGGAACTCACTGCTTGAGCGTGTGGATATTATTCCAGGCAGCATGGTGGCAACCATGGCAGCAGCCGAGAGTGGTTGGGGCACGTCAAAACTGGCGCGTAACAACAATAATCTCTTCGGCATGAAATGCGCCAAAGGCCGCTGTAACAACGTGCCTGGCAAAGTGAAAGGCTATTCGCAGTTCGAATCAGTGAAAGATTCCGTGAATGCCTACGTGGTGAACCTGAACACGCACCCGGCCTACTCTTCGTTCCGTAAGTCACGCGCTCAGTTGCGTAAAGCGGACCAGGAAGTAACCGCGAGCACCATGATTCACAAGCTGAAAGGTTATTCAACGCAGGGTCAGAGCTACAACAACTACCTGTTTGCGATGTACCAGGATAACCAGCGCTTAATCGCCGCTCATATGTAAGTCATCCAAAAAAACGCCTTCCATCGGAAGGCGTTTTTCTTTGTTATACCAGCACTACACCAGCACTTCGCTGTACCGCTCGCGGTACTCCTTCGGCGTGGTGTCATACTCCTTCTTAAACACCGAATAGAAATATTGCAGAGACGGGTAGCCGCACATCTGCGAGATTTCATTGATCGACAGCGACGTTGAGATCAGCAGGCTGCGGGCTTTCTCCAGCTTCTCGGCGTGAATCACCGCGTGGATCGTCTCCCCAACCTCTTCTTTAAAGCGCTTCTCCAGATTTGAGCGAGAAATACCGACCGCATCCAGCACCTGATCCACCTTGATGCCTTTGCAGGCGTGATTGCGGATATAGTGCATCGCCTGAATCACCGCCGGATCGTTCAGGGAGCGATAGTCCGTCGAGCGGCGTTCCACCACGCGAACGGGCGGAACCAGCAGGCGCTGAAGAGGCAGGGTTTCGTTATCCAGCAGGCGATGAAGTAACTTGGCCGCCTGGTAGCCCATCTGCCGCGTCCCTTGTGCCACCGACGACAGGGCCACGCGCGACAGATAGCGCGTGAGCTCTTCGTTATCGATACCAATCACACACAGCTTTTCGGGAACCGGGATGTGCAAATGGTCGCAGACCTGGAGAACGTGACGCGCGCGCGCATCCGTAACGGCGATAATGCCCGTCTGCGGCGGCAGGGTTTGCAGCCAGTCGGCGAGCCGATTTTGCGCGTGCTGCCAGTTATCAGGCGCAGTCTCCAGCCCCTGATAAACCACGCCGCGATACTTTTCCTGCGCCACAATCTGGCAAAACGCATACTCGCGCTCCATCGCCCAGCCTTTGCCGCTGGAAGAGGGCAGGCCGTAAAAGGCGAAGCGGTGTACGCCTTTCTCTTTTAAATGCAGAAAGGCGCTCTCGACCAGCGCGTGGTTGTCGGTCGCGATGTAGTGGACCGGAGGATACTTCTCGGGTGAGTGATACGAGCCGCCGACGCCCACAATCGGGACGTCGACGTCGGTCAGCAACTGCTCAATCACGGGATCGTCGTAATCGGCGATCACGCCATCGCCCAGCCAGTCTTTGATGTTTTCAATGCGGGTACGGAAGTCTTCTTCGATGAAAATATCCCACTCCGATTGCGACGCCTGCAAATATTCACCCACGCCCTCGACGACCTGACGGTCATAGGCTTTGTTGGCGTTGAATAACAACGTAATGCGGTGACGCTTCTCAAACATGGCTTATCTTTCCCAAATCAGTGACAACGCGGCGTTATGCCCGTCGTTTGGTCGCAGAGTCCATCCAGACTGCCAGCAACAAAATGGCGCCTTTAACGATATACTGCCAGAAGGTCGGAACGTCCATCATACTCATTCCGTTATCCAGCGACGCCATAATAAACGCACCCATCACCGCGCCCGCAACACTCCCGATGCCGCCTGCGAGGCTGGTTCCACCAATGACACAGGCGGCGATAGCATCCAGCTCGGCGATGTTCCCGGCGGAGGGCGAACCTGCACCGAGGCGCGAGCTTAAAATCAGCCCGGCGATGGCCACCATCAGACCATTAATCGCGAAAACTGCAAGCTTGGTGCGCTCCACATTGATACCCGACAGACGTGCCGCCTCAATGTTGCCGCCGATGGCGTAGATACGCCGACCAAAGGCGGTGCGGGTCGCCATAAACATCCCCGCCAGCAATAGTAGCGTCAGGATAAGCACCGGCGTGGGTACGCCGCGATAATCATTCAGCAGCCAGATGGCCCCCAGCACGATAACGGCGGTCAGGGCCTGGCGTCCGACGACTGAGGTTGAAGCCGTCGAGGTGAGCCCCAGCGCCTGACGACGCATTCTGGCGCGCCACTGCCAGGCGATAAAGACCATCATACCGATAGCACCAAACGTGAAGCCCACGCCGTCGGAGAGATAACTCTGACCAATCTGCGACATCGACGCGCTGGTCGGCGACACGGTGGTGCCGTTGGTAATGCCGATCAGAATGCCGCGAAAGGCGAGCATTCCCGCAAGGGTGACGATGAACGAAGGGACTTTGCGATACGCGACCCACCAGCCGTTCCAGGTCCCGAGCAGCAGGCCGAGCACCAGCGTGACCGCTACGGTAAGCGGCAATGGCCAGCCGAGCCAGACGTCAAAAATCGCCGCGACGCCGCCCAGTAGCCCCATCATCGAGCCGACCGACAGATCGATTTCTGCCGAGATAATTACAAACACCATCCCGACCGCCAGAATGCCGGTAATGGCGGTCTGGCGCAGCAGGTTGGAGATGTTTCGCGCGCTTAAATAGGAGCCGTCGGTCATCCAGGTGAAGAACAGCATGATGACGATAATGGCCGCGATCATGACGAAAACCTGCAGGTTTAGCGTTTTAAATCCCGGGAACAGACCTGGCGCAGACGCAGGGGCTTTGATTTCAGACGGGTTGCTTTTCGACATGACGTTCCCTCCTCAGGGCGGCTTCCATCACCTGTTCCTGGGTCAGGTTTTGGTTTTTCAGATTGGCTTTCAGTTTGCCTTCGTGCATCACCAGGACGCGATCGCTCAGGCCGAGCACTTCGGGCAGTTCGGACGAGATCACAATCACCGCGATGCCCTGCTGCACCAGCTGGTTAATAAGTTTGTAGATTTCATATTTTGCGCCGATGTCGATCCCGCGCGTCGGTTCATCCAGAATCAGGATGCGCGGATTGAGCAGCAGACAGCGAGCCAGAATCGCTTTCTGCTGATTACCGCCGCTCAGCCGCCCGATGGCTAATTCGGGCGACGAGGTTTTGACTTTCAGGCGCGCTAAAGACTGGAGAATGCACTGCTGTTCAGCGGCATCGTCCAGGCTGCTCAGCGCACCCGAAAACTGGTTGAGTGCCGCCAGGGTAATGTTTTTCCCCACGGCCATGACCGGCACAATGCCGTCTCTTTTACGATCTTCCGGGACCATCGCGATACCCTGAGCGATCGCCTGCTGGCAGCTGTTGATCTGCACGGGCTGACCGTCGAGGTAAATCTTGCCCTCCCAGCGGCCCGGCCAGACGCCAAACAGGCACTGGACGGCTTCGGTTCGCCCGGCACCGACTAAACCTGCAATACCGAGGATCTCCCCGCGCCGCAGGGAGAAGGAGACATTGTTGACGCGTTTGATATGGCGGTTCACCGGATGCCAGGCAGTCAGATTCTCGACTCTTAGGATTTCATCCCCGGTGGTGTGCGGTTCGTTGGGGTAGAGCGCAGTGAGTTCGCGGCCCACCATCATGGTGATGATGTCGTCTTCGTTCATCCCGTCGGCTTCTCGCGTGCCGATGTGTTGCCCGTCGCGAATAACGCAGATGGTGTCCGAGATAGCTTTCACCTCGTTGAGTTTGTGAGAGATATAAATACAGGCGATGCCGTGGTGCTGCAGGTCGCGGATGATATCCAGCAGCACCGCGGTTTCTTGCTCCGTCAGGGAGGCGGTCGGTTCGTCGAGGATCAACAGGCGCACCTGTTTGTTCAGCGCTTTGGCGATTTCAACCAGCTGCTGCTGCCCCAGCCCCAGGTCGCCGACGCGGGTGTCTGGTGAGATATGCAGGCTGACCTGGGCCAGCAGCTTTTCACAGCGCAGGGTCATACTGTCGTAGTCCAGCACGCCGAAATTCGAGATCTCCGCGCCGAGGAAAATATTCTCCAGCACGGTGAGATGCTTCACCAGCGCCAGCTCCTGGTGAATGATGGCGATACCTTTGCGCTCCGTGTCGCGAATGTGGGTGGCCTGCAGGGTTTCACCGGCAAAGACGATTTCCCCGTCGTAACTGCCGTGCGGATAGATGCCGCACAGCACTTTCATCAGCGTGGATTTGCCGGAGCCATTTTCGCCGCACAGAGAGACAATCTCGCCGGGGTTTAAGCGCAGGCTCACGTTGTCGACAGCTTTCACTGCGCCAAAGGCTTTGGTGATACTTTTCATTTCAAGTAAGTAAGGCATAACTGCTCCACATGATCTGAGGGGGCCCCCGCACAGCAGGGGCGATGCGGGGTTACAGTTCGCTCTTCTTGTGGAAACCGTCTTTTACAACCGTGGCGTCAATGTTCTCTTTGTTGACTTCGATTGGCGTCAGCAGACGGGCTGGGACATCTTTCAGGCCGTTATTGAGCTTGGAATCGGCCTTAGGCTGCTGATCGTTGCCCAGTTCGACGGCAATTTCAGCGGCAGTAGTGGCGAGCTCGGTGATGGGTTTGTAGACCGTCATGGTTTGCGTACCGGCAATAATACGTTTCACGCCTGCCAGGTCCGCATCTTGTCCGGAAATTGCCACTTTACCGGCCAGGCCCTGGGCACTCAGCGCCTGAATCGCACCGCCCGCGGTGGCATCGTTTGAGGCGACGACGGCGTCGATTTTGTTATTATTCGCGGTTAACGCGTTTTCCATAATTTTCAGCGCGTTTTCTGGCAGCCAGCCGTCAGCCCACTGATCGCCCACCACTTTAATTTTTCCGTCGTCGATATAAGGCTTGAGAACTTTCATCTGCCCTTCGCGGAATAATTTGGCGTTGTTATCGACAGGTGAGCCGCCCATCAGGAAATAATTCCCCTGCGGCACTTTGTTGACCAGGCTTTGCGCCTGTAATTCACCGACTTTTTCGTTGTCGAAGGAAATATAAAAATCGATATCGGCGTTATTTATCATTCGGTCATAGGCTAAAACTTTAATTCCCTCTTGTTTCGCTTCTTTGACGACATTACTTAACACCTGACCGTTGTAAGGAATAATGACCAGAACATCAACGCCGCGGTTAATCATATTTTCGATTTGCGACATTTGCGTCTCTTCATTGCCATTAGCAGACTGAACAAACACTTTTGCGCCGAGAGATTCCGCTTTATTCACAAAAATATCGCGGTCTTTTTGCCAGCGCTCCAGGCGCAGGTCGTCGATGGCCATTCCGATTTTGACTTCTTTTGCATGCCCCGCAAAGCTTGTGAGCACTAGCGAAGCGCAGAGAGTAAGGCACAGGTTTCTTATCGTCATCATTATTTTACCTTTTTTGTAGGGTGGTAAGGCTTGGACAAAAGAATCATTCACTGCCAGATACGCAGCAAATTCTTAACGGGGAAAGGGAAACTCGCAATTACAGATTTTTATCTTCTCATTACGATATTTGGTTTATTTGCGAATTTATGACCGCGATCTGATTTTAAAATGCGCAACTTATTAATTACACATGATTCTGGAATAAGCGCCGAAAAATCCTTTGCCTGCGTATTATTTTTGCGAGCCAGCGCACGTTTGTGCATTCTCTCAATAGCAGTGTGAAATAACGTAATTGAGCAACCTGCAATGTGTATTCACTATTACTCCATTATCGATGACTCGCCGCACCTCTTGATTATGGAGTTCAATATGCAAGCTTATTTCGACCAACTCGATCGCGTTCGCTATGAAGGCCCGAAATCCACCAATCCTCTAGCATTTCGTCACTACAATCCGGACGAGCTGGTGCTGGGTAAGCGCATGGAAGATCACCTGCGTTTCGCCGCCTGCTACTGGCATACCTTCTGCTGGAACGGCGCGGATATGTTCGGCGTGGGGTCGTTTGACCGTCCGTGGCAGCAGCCAGGCGAAGCGCTGGAGCTGGCGAAGCGCAAAGCGGATGTGGCCTTCGAGTTCTTCCACAAACTGAACGTCCCGTATTACTGCTTCCACGATGTGGACGTCTCTCCGGAAGGCGCATCGCTTAAAGAGTACCTGAACAACTTTGCCCAGATGGTGGATTATCTGGGTGAAAAACAGCAGCAAAGTGGCGTGAAGCTGCTGTGGGGCACGGCAAACTGCTTCACCAACCCTCGCTACGGCGCGGGTGCGGCGACCAACCCGGATCCTGAAGTGTTCAGCTGGGCCGCCACTCAGGTCGTGACCGCCATGAACGCCACACATAAGCTGGGCGGCGAAAACTACGTCCTGTGGGGCGGCCGCGAGGGTTACGAAACGCTGCTGAACACCGATCTGCGTCAGGAGCGCGAACAGATTGGCCGCTTCATGCAGATGGTGGTGGATCACAAACACAAAATCGGTTTCCGCGGCACCCTGCTGATTGAACCTAAACCGCAGGAGCCCACCAAACACCAGTACGATTATGATGTCGCGACGGTGTACGGTTTCCTCAAGCAATTTGGTCTGGAAAAAGAGATCAAAGTGAATATCGAAGCCAACCACGCGACGCTGGCGGGGCACTCTTTCCACCATGAAATCGCGTCGGCTATTGCGCTGGGAATCTTCGGCTCTGTCGATGCCAACCGCGGTGACCCGCAGCTTGGCTGGGACACCGACCAGTTCCCGATCAGCGTGGAAGAAAATGCGCTGGTGATGTATGAAATCATCAAAGCGGGCGGTTTCACGACGGGAGGCCTGAACTTTGACGCCAAAGTGCGTCGTCAGAGCACCGATAAATACGATCTGTTCTATGGCCATATTGGCGCGATGGATACCATGGCGCTGGCGCTGAAAGTGGCTGCCCGCATGATTGAAGACGGCGAGCTGGATAAACGTGTGGCGAAGCGTTATTCCGGCTGGAACAGTGAACTCGGCCAGCAAATTTTGAAAGGGCAGTTATCCCTTGCCGAGATCGCGAAGTACGCTGAACAGCATAGTCTGGCGCCGAGCCATCAGAGCGGTCATCAGGAACTGCTGGAAAACCTGGTGAATCATTACCTGTTTGATAAGTGATCGATAATGCCGGGCGGCGCTGCGCTTGCCCGGCCTAAAATCATCGTAGGCCCGGTAAGCCTCGCGCCACCGGGCATTTTCAGTTAAGGAATCCACACTATGTATATCGGGATTGATCTTGGCACATCGGGTGTGAAAGCCATCCTGTTAAACGAGCAGGGCGACGTGCTGGCCTCGCAGACTGAGAAGCTGCACGTCTCGCGCCCACATCCCCTATGGTCAGAGCAAGATCCCGAAACGTGGTGGCAGGCGACGGATCGCGCGATCAAAGCCCTGGGCCAGCAGCACAGTTTGCGTGAGGTCAAAGCGCTGGGTATTGCCGGTCAAATGCATGGTGCAACCTTGCTGGACAGCGAGCACCGCGTGCTGCGCCCGGCGATTTTGTGGAACGATGGTCGCTGTGCAGAAGAGTGCGCGCTCCTCGAAGCGCGGGTGCCGACCTCACGGCAAATCACCGGTAACCTGATGATGCCGGGCTTTACCGCGCCTAAGCTGCTGTGGTTGCAGCGCCACGAGCCGGATATTTTTAAGCAGGTGGCAAAGGTCTTGCTGCCAAAAGATTATCTGCGTTTTCGCATGACTGGCGATTTCGCCAGCGACATGTCGGACGCGGCGGGGACGATGTGGCTCGATGTCGCTCAACGCGACTGGAGCGAGGCGATGCTGGATGCCTGCCAGTTGACCCGAGATCACATGCCTGCGCTCTTCGAGGGTAGTGAGATCACCGGCGTGCTCAATCCGTCGATTGCCGACAGCTGGAATATGCCTGCCGTGCCGGTAGTGGCGGGCGGGGGCGATAATGCGGCGGGTGCCGTGGGCGTGGGGATGGTCGATGCCGGACAGGCAATGCTGTCGCTTGGCACTTCAGGCGTCTATTTCGCGGTCAGCGACGGGTATCGCAGCAATCCAGAGAGCGCGGTACACAGCTTCTGCCACGCGCTGCCGGGGAAATGGCACTTGATGTCGGTGATGTTAAGCGCCGCGTCGTGTCTGGACTGGGCGGCAAACCTGACCGGACTCAAGGATGTTCCGGCGCTCATTTCGGCGGCCCAGCAGGCCAACGAAGAGGCGGGGGCCGTGTGGTTCTTGCCCTATCTTTCCGGCGAGCGCACGCCGCACAACAACCCGGAAGCGAAAGGCGTGTTCTTCGGCTTAACCCATCAGCATGGCCCGGCCGAACTGGCGCGCGCGGTGCTGGAAGGTGTCGGCTATGCGCTGGCGGACGGGATGGATGTGGTCCATGACTGCGGACTCAAACCGACCAGTATTACCCTGATTGGCGGAGGCGCAAGAAGCAGCTACTGGCGGCAGATGCTGGCGGATATCAGCGGATTGCAGCTCGATTACCGCACTGGCGGGGACATAGGACCTGCTCTGGGGGCGGCGCGTCTGGCGCAGATTGCCGTCAACCCTGACAAACCCCTGACGCAGCTTCTGCCGCAGCTCACGCTGGAGCAGGAGCACAAGCCGGACGCGGCGCACCATGCGCGCTACGCCGAACGCCGGGAAGTGTTCCGCAAAATCTACCAACAGCTCCTGCCGCTAATGTCGTAAAGGTAGGTTGTCCCGAAGCGGCGTGAGGATGTCCTTTTTTGGTCTTCTCGTGATGCTCGCTCCTCGTCAGTATAGAGATACACCCACTGGCGAGGAGCATTACCATGTCGCGCACCGCATTAATCAATATCGATACTCAGCAGTCTTTTCATCATCGCGAATACTGGCAGGAAGAGGGATTTCAGGCTTTTCAGCAGGCCATTCTTGGGCTGATTGAGGGCTGTGAATCCCGTGAGATTCCGGTTGTGGATATCTTCCATGTCGACGATAAGGGGCCCTTCTCGCTGGAAAGCGGTTTTGTTACGCCGATGTCCTTTTTACGTCATCAGCCTGCGGTGGTTTTCCACAAGCATGTGCATAACGCCTTTACGGATACGGGCCTTGACCACTGGCTGCGCGAGCGTGATATTAACCATCTGGTCATCTGCGGCCTGCGTACGGAACAGTGCTGCGAAACCACCGCGCGGGTGGCGTCAGATCTCGGCTATGCGGTGACTTTTGTCAGCGAAGCCACCCTGACTTTTCCGATGACCTGGAAGGGCGTCACGCTCAATACCGACGACCTGCGCCATCGCACGGAAACGGTGCTGGCCGGGCGTTTTGCTGAAATCAAAACTGTGGCGGAGACGCTGGAGTCGCTCTGATGAGTATCGACGTCTGGTTTGTGATGTTGCCGGGAGTGCTGGCGCTGGATATGTCCGGCCCGGCAGAAACCTTTGTGCTGGCGGGCGATGCGTTTCGCCTGCACTACATCGGCCCGCAGCCGGACGTTCCCACCTCGATTGGTCTGACGATGGGGGGCATTTCGCCTTTACCTGACACGCTTCCCGACGGCAGTTTGCTGGTTTTACCGGGCGTGAGCGACTCACGTCATCAGTTTTCGACCCCTCAGGCATTAGGCGTTCAGCACTGGCTGATGCGCCTGCAGCCTGCGATTCACCGCCAGGCTATCACCGTGATGTGCGTCTGTTCCGGCGCGCTGCTGGCGGCCAAATCGGGTTTACTCACCGGGAAGCAGTGCACGACCCATCACGATGTGATCACCCGTCTTCGCGACGCAGCGCCAGGGGCGGTAATCAAAGAGAATCGTATTTTTGTGCAGGACGGGAATATCTGGACCAGCGCGGGAATAACTTCTGGAATCGATCTCGCGCTGCACCTGATGAACCGTCTGTGCGGGCCGGAAAAGGCGCTGACGGTCGCGCGGGAAATGGTGGTGTGGTTCCGACGCTCGGGTGACGATCCGCAGCTTTCACCCTGGCTGCGCTATCGCAACCATCTGCATCCGGCGATCCACCGCGCGCAGGATGCGCTCACCGCCGAGCCGCAAAAGGGCTGGCAACTGGCGGATATTGCCGCTCTGGCGCACGTCAGTCCCCGGCATTTAACGCGCTTGTTTCAGGAGCATTTGGGGATCAGCGTGCGCGACTATCTGGAACAGCTGCGGCTGGCGATTGCCCAGCAGTGGCTGCTGCAGGGGCGCGGCGTGGAGCAGGCGTCCATCGCCGCCGGGTTTTCATCCCCACGCCAGTTTCACCGGGCCAAACAGCGCGCAATTAGCTGACAAACCGGCGGGTATCCACGCGCTGTAGCAGCATCGACAGCAACAGGCTGATCAGCAGCGTCGCCGTGAAAATCCAGACAATATCCAGAAGCGGCCAGCTTTTTAGCTCGACACCGCGGGTGCGCAGGGCGTGGATCACCAGCGCGTGAAAACCGTAAATGCCCAGCGAGTGGCGCGAGATGAGCCCCAGGACGGGAAGCGGGCGCGCGTTAAGGGTGTTTTTCACCAGCGTCAGCAGAGAGACGGCACAGATAAAGACCATAGGGCCGCAGTAGACATACCAGGTATCAGCAAAATTTCCGCGCCAGCGCAGCTCGTGCAAGGTCCCGCGAGAGATAACCACCACCGCCGCGATAAACAGAGCGGCGCACAGCCACGTCAGCCAGGTTTTGCGCGTATCCAGCATCCCAATCGCCCGGCCCAGCATCCCGTAAATCACATAGTAAAAGGTATCGCCGCTGATATAGAGGTTGATCGGCAGCCATTCGAAACCGCCAATTTTCTGCGAAACGGTATTGGGGTTGGCGAGCAGGCCAATCACCACCATCAGCGCCAGCAGCATCTTTCCGCCGACGTTTTTCACCTGAATCAGCGGAGAGACCAGATAAATCACGATGATGGCGAAGAAAAACCACAGGTGATAAAACACCGGTTTTTGCAGCAAATACCGTAACGACAGCTCGCCGTTAATCGAGGTAAACAGCGTGATGTAGAGCAGCGCCACGGCGCTATAAAACAGCAGGCACAGGCCGATACGCAGGAAGTGGCGCGGCTGCGCGCTGCGCTCGCCGAAAAACAGATAGCCGGAAATCATGAAAAACAGCGGGACGCTGACGCGCGACGCCGAGTTGAGGATATTGGCAATATCCCAGTTCATCGGGCTGATGCTGTGAGCATTGGTCACATACCAGGTCGTGGTGTGGATCATCACAACCATCAAACAGGCTATCCCTCGCAAATTATCAATCCAGCTAATTTTTGACTGCATCAGTTCCTCTGTTCTGGCGGTAAATACGGTCTGACTGTCATTGTGTGCTAGCCTCTCACTGGATAATTCTGAGTTTATCTGGGCGGGCTTGAACGAAAGTCGCGAGATTCGCAGAATGCCGGGCCATAATCTATAAAGTTTTAATATTAAAAATAACAGCCAGAAAACACGGCGGTAATAAAAATGATGATCACGCGCGCTGCGTCACTGATTCTGCTCGTTTTGCTTACAGGGTGCAGCTCACAGGAAGACGCTCCGGTACAACGGGCGCAGAAAAGCAAAGTCAGCCCGGAACGTTCGTTAAATATGGAGCAGCTGTGTAAGGATCAGGCCGCCCATCGCTATAACACCGGTTCGCAGAAAATTGATGTGACTGGCTTTGAGCAATTTCAGGGCAGCTATGAGATGCGCGGGTTTACGGCGCGTAAAGAGGGCTTTGTCTGCTCTTTTGATGCGGATGGGCAGTTTTTGCATCTCTCCATGCGCTAAGAGCCTTATTTCCCCAATTTTGCCTAAACAAACCCGTTTCGTACTGTATATCTTGCAGTCAGCGGGTATACTGATTCCTTCCATTTAAAACCACACGTATCCAGCACGAAATACTATGCAAAAGTTTGATACCAAGACCTTCCAGGGCCTGATCCTGACATTACAGGATTACTGGGCTCGTCAGGGCTGCACCATTGTTCAACCTTTGGACATGGAAGTTGGCGCCGGCACTTCACACCCGATGACTAGCCTGCGTGCGCTGGGGCCTGAACCTATGGCCACCGCGTATGTGCAACCGTCCCGTCGTCCGACGGATG
The DNA here is from genome assembly GCF_035593345.1 of Lelliottia sp. JS-SCA-14. Taxonomy (NCBI): domain Bacteria; kingdom Pseudomonadati; phylum Pseudomonadota; class Gammaproteobacteria; order Enterobacterales; family Enterobacteriaceae; genus Lelliottia; species Lelliottia sp. JS-SCA-14. The sequence continues at coordinate 228,636 of NZ_CP141606.1, forward strand.
GCCGCTATGGCGAAAACCCGAACCGCTTACAGCACTATTATCAGTTCCAGGTGGTGATTAAGCCTTCCCCGGACAATATCCAGGAGCTGTACCTTGGTTCCCTGAAAGAGCTGGGCGTGGACCCGACCATCCATGACATCCGCTTCGTGGAAGATAACTGGGAAAACCCAACGCTGGGTGCCTGGGGTCTGGGCTGGGAAGTGTGGCTGAACGGCATGGAAGTGACGCAGTTCACCTACTTCCAGCAGGTTGGCGGTCTTGAGTGTAAGCCGATCACCGGCGAAATCACCTACGGTCTGGAACGTCTGGCCATGTACATTCAGGGCGTAGACAGCGTTTACGACCTGGTCTGGAGCGACGGCCCGCTGGGTAAAACCACCTACGGCGACGTGTTCCATCAGAACGAAGTGGAGCAATCCACCTATAACTTCGAATACGCGGACGTGGACTTCCTGTTCACCTGCTTCGAGCAGTACGAGAAAGAAGCGCAGCAGCTGCTGGCGCTGGAATCTCCGCTGCCGCTGCCAGCCTACGAGCGTATTCTGAAGGCCGCCCATAGCTTCAACCTGCTCGACGCCCGTAAAGCGATCTCCGTGACTGAACGTCAGCGCTATATTTTGCGCATTCGCACGCTGACCAAAGCCGTTGCAGAAGCTTACTACGCGTCCCGTGAAGCCCTTGGCTTCCCGATGTGCAACCGAAATAAATAAGAGGCGGCCATGTCTGAGAATACTTTCCTGGTGGAAATCGGCACCGAAGAGCTGCCACCAAAAGCCCTGCGCAGCCTGGCGGAATCCTTTGCTGCGAACTTTACGGCTGAGCTGGATAACGCTGGCCTGGCACACGGCAACGTCGAGTGGTTTGCCGCTCCGCGCCGTCTGGCGCTGAAAGTTGCGAATCTCGCGGCCTCTCAGCCCGATCGTGAAGTGGAAAAACGCGGCCCGGCGATTGCCCAGGCGTTTGACGCCGAAGGTAAACCGAGCAAAGCCGCAGAAGGCTGGGCTCGTGGCTGCGGGATCACCGTTGACCAGGCCGAGCGTCTGGCGACCGACAAAGGTGAGTGGCTGCTGTATCGCGCCCATGTGAAAGGCGAAAGCGCAGAAGCGCTGCTGCCAAACATGATCGCCACGTCACTGGCAAAACTGCCGATTCCAAAACTGATGCGCTGGGGCGCAAGCGACGTGCACTTCGTGCGTCCGGTTCACACCGTGACCCTGCTGCTGGGCGATAAGCTGATCCCTGCGACTATCCTGGGTATTCAGTCCGATCGTGTGATTCGCGGCCATCGCTTCATGGGCGAGCCAGAATTCACCATCGACAATGCCGATCAGTACCCGCAGATCCTGCTGGAGCGCGGCAAAGTCATTGCCGATTACGAGCAGCGTAAAGCCAAAATCAAAGCGGACGCGGAAGAAGCGGCGCGCAAAATCGGTGGCAACGCCGATCTGAGCGAAAGTCTGCTGGAAGAAGTGACCTCGCTGGTGGAATGGCCGGTGGTGCTGACCGCCAAATTCGAAGAGAAATTCCTCGCCGTTCCGGCAGAAGCGCTGGTGTACACCATGAAGGGTGACCAGAAGTACTTCCCGGTATACGCAGCGGACGGCAAACTGCTGCCGAACTTTATCTTCGTGGCGAACATTGAATCGAAAGATCCGATCCAGATTATCTCCGGTAACGAGAAAGTGGTTCGTCCACGTCTGGCGGATGCGGAATTCTTCTTTAATAGCGACCGTAAAAAACGTCTGGAAGATCACCTCCCACGCCTGCAAACCGTTCTGTTCCAGCAACAGCTCGGCACGCTGCGTGACAAAACCGATCGTATCGCAGAGCTGTCCGGCTGGATTGCTCGTGAGATTGGTGCGGATGTGAATCACGCGACCCGCGCAGGCCTGCTCTCTAAGTGCGACCTGATGACAAACATGGTTTTCGAGTTTACCGACACCCAGGGCGTGATGGGCATGCACTATGCGCGCCACGATGGCGAAGCGGAAGACGTTGCCGTTGCGCTGAACGAGCAGTATCAGCCGCGCTTTGCGGGTGACGATCTGCCGTCCAACCCGGTGGCTTGTGCTGTGGCGATTGCCGATAAAATGGATACCCTCGCGGGGATCTTCGGTATTGGCCAGCATCCAAAAGGCGACAAAGACCCGTTTGCACTGCGTCGTGCGGCGCTGGGCGTGCTGCGTATCATCGTTGAGAAGAACCTGAATCTGGATCTGCAGACGCTGACCGAAGAAGCGGTGCGTCTGTATGGCGACAAGCTGACCAACGCCAAAGTGGTGGATGACGTTATCGACTTTATGCTGGGCCGTTTCCGCGCCTGGTATCAGGACGAAGGCTACACCGTCGACACTATTCAGGCGGTGCTGGCGCGTCGTCCGACTCGTCCGGCCGATTTCGATGCGCGCATGAAGGCAGTTTCCCACTTCCGTACGCTGGAAGCAGCGTCCGCGCTGGCTGCGGCCAACAAGCGTGTTTCCAATATTCTGGCGAAGTCCGACGAACAGCTGACCGAGCGTGTAAACGCCGCGACGCTGAAAGAGCCGGAAGAGATCGCCCTGGCGATGCAGGTTGTGGTGCTGCGCGACAAGCTGGAGCCGTACTTCGCGGAAGGACGCTATCAGGAAGCGCTGGTGGAACTGGCTGAGCTGCGTGAAGTGATCGACGCCTTCTTCGAGAAAGTGATGGTGAACGTAGAAGACAAAGAGCTGCGTATTAACCGTCTCTCTATGCTCGAAAAACTGCGTGAGCTGTTCCTGCGCGTGGCGGACATTTCGCTCCTGCAGTAATCTGCTTTGCCCGGTTGGGCCTACAGGTTCTGAAACCCGCTTCGGCGGGTTTTTTTTATGGCGAAAAAATAACCTTGAAATTCTGGCCTGAGTGCCGTTATCCTTTATCGCGTTAACTTTTCCTTCCTGGAGCGCATCCCGAAAATGAACAAACACGACTGATGAATTTCGATCCTTGCTAAACGCGAACGCGTCGGCAGGGGATGTTTTGATTTCATTCAGGAGTGCTTATGGCTCATTTTGCGCAATCCCCTTCTTTTATTTTGCATCAGGTCACCTGTCAGTTTGCGACGGGCGATACCCTTTTTGGTCCACTGAATTTCTCTCTTGAGCCGTCGCGCTGTGCGCTGGTTGGGCGTAACGGCAGCGGTAAAACGCGCCTTTTACGTTTGCTGGCCGGGCTGGACTCTCCGGCGAGCGGGCATATTGAGCGTCTGGGGACGCACGCGTATGTCGCGCAGCAGCATGATATTTCTGCGCACACGACGCTGGCGGAACTGCTGGGCTACGATCAGATTTTCGCGGCCCGTCGACGCATCGACAGCGGCGATTACCAGCCGGAGGATCTGGAATGTCTCGACGGCTACTGGGACTTAGCGGAACGACTCACCGCGGCGTTTCTCACGGCCCATCTGCCACCTTTTGATCCCGATAAACCCGCGTCAGAGTTCAGCGGCGGAGAACGCGTGCGTGCTTTGCTGTGCGGAGCCTTTACCTCCGGGGCTGACTATCTGCTGCTGGATGAACCGACAAACCACCTCGATCGACCGGGGCGGGAGTGGTTTTACGCCCAGCTGGCGCGCTGGTCTGGCGGAGTGATGGTCGCGTCGCACGATCGTGAGTTACTGGCGCAGGTGCCGCGCATTCTGGAACTCAGCGGTGCCGGGCTGCGCGCGTATGGCGGTAATTATGCGGACTACCAACGCCAGCGGGATGCCGAACAGCAGGCGGCGCGCGCGGCGCTGGAACATGCCGCCACCGAGCGCAAACGCACCCGCGCGCGTATGCATAAAGAGCATGACGCCAGCCAGCGGCGATCCGCGCAAACCCTGCGCACCGTCGATACCCTGAATATCGCCTCGTTTGAGCGGATCAAATATAAGATGGCGGCGAAAGAGCGGCCCGGGACGTGGCGTAAGCAGCATCACGAGCAGAATGATGCTCTGAACGCCGCCGTCAGCCAGGCGCGGGAACGCGTGGAGGAAGACAGCCCCGTGATGTTTACCCTGCCGGGGAGCCGCATCGCCGAGGGCAAGCAGGCGGTGGTGTTGGAGGCGTTGGTTCTGCCGTATGTGAATACGCCGCCTGTTAACTGGCGAATGGACGGGCCGATGCGCGTGGCGCTGCGCGGACCGAACGGCTGCGGAAAATCGACGCTGTTAAAGATAATCCTCGGGAAACAGGAACCTGTTTCCGGCTCGTGCAGCGTATCGGTGACAACCGCGTATCTCGATCAGCATTTATCGCAGCTCGATCTCACGCAGTCGGTGATGACGCATCTCAATTTGCACGACACGCCGCTGGAAGAGGGTGTGCTGCGCAGCCGTCTGGCGCAGCTTCAGCTGGGAGCGGATAAAGTTTCCCTGCCGTTAGGGACGCTGAGCGGCGGTGAACGCCTGAAAGCGGCGCTGGCCTGTGTGCTGTGGCGGGAAGAGGCTGCGCAATTGCTGCTGCTGGATGAGCCGACCAACCATCTGGATTTGGCGTCTGTGCAGGCGATTGAAGCGGCGCTGGCCGATTTCCCCGGCGCGCTGCTGGTGGTGTCGCACGATCAGGTTTTCCTCGATGGGCTTAAACTGACCCATGAACTGGTGTGGACGGAGAAAGGGTGGCGTTGTGAAAGGCTCTAAAATACAAACCCCCGCAGTAGCGGGGGCGGTAACATGAACGTACTTACTTACGGCGTACTGACTGTTGAAGCAACCTGAATCATGCGCATCAGTTTAAGCTCGGTCGTGGAGGGTTTTACACGTTTTGATTCCCACTCATGCACCATGGCCACACTGACGCCCATCTCTCGGGCGAAATCATCAATTTTTAACCCTGTCCCTTTGCGTAATCGCTCAAATTCAGTAAAGGGATTCGTCTTTTGGGACGGGGTGACTGTCTGCGATAAATCTTTAAAAACAATTTGTTCCAGGCTGGTTAACAGCTCAAACATAGGATCTTTAGATTCCATTAAGAACTCCTCTTAAATCACACAGCGGGATCGTGAACATCAGAGAGCCAATTAAGAATAGCCTCAAAAGAGTGCATAAGATCGTCACGTCTGTGACTAATCGTGCGGTAACGATCGACTTATTCGTTTCAGCAGAAGAGTGACTGACCCTAATTGCCTGATTAATCGAAACAGGAGTTGGTTGATATTTTTTTGTAAATCGTAAGAAAAAAAACGGCAATAGCCGTTTTGCATGAAAATAGTATCTTGCCAGCCTGACCTGGACTATCCTTGTCAGCGTCGGGCACGCGTGTGCCGGTGTGCGTTTTTTGGGTGAAAGGAGTATTAAAATGGCGACAGGAAAGTCCTGCTCTCGCTGGTTTGCGCCTATTGCGGCGTTATTGATGGTAGTTAGCCTGAGTGGGTGTTTCGATAAAGAAGGCGATCAGCGTAAAGCGTTTATCGATTTTCTACAAAATACCGTGATGCGCAGTGGCGAGCATCTGCCGACGCTGACTGCGGATCAGAAAAAACAGTTTGGTCCCTTCGTTTCCGATTACGCCATCCTTTATGGTTATTCACAGCAGGTGAATCAGGCGATGGATTCTGGTCTTCGTCCGGTTGTGGACAGCGTAAATGCGATCCGCGTTCCGCAGGACTATATGACTCAGCGCGAGCCGCTGCGCCAGTCTAACGGTGCGCTTGGCGTGCTGAGCCAGCAGCTGCAGAATGCCAAAATGCAGGCCGATGCGGCGCGTTCTGCGCTGAAGCAGGGTGAAGATCTCAAGCCCGTGTTTGATCAGGTGTACGAGAAAGTCGTCACCAAACCATCAGATGCGATGCAGCCGCTGATCCCAGCCGCGCAGATCTTTAGCCAGCAGCTGGTGCAGGTGGGCGATTTCATCTCCCAGCAGGGGACGCAGGTGAGCTTTGTCTCGAACGGCATTCAGTTCCCGACCTCACAGCAAGCCAGCCAGTACAACACGCTGATTGGGCCGCTCGCCTCTCAGCACCAGGCCTTTACGCAGGCCTGGAGCGCGGCAGTCACCGCGACGGAATAAAAGAAAAACCCCGCCTGGTGCGGGGTTTTTTACAGGCTGATAAAAATAATGCTTGTCATTCGTCTACCACATCGGTATAACTATTCCTGTCGGTTTGTTACACAGACCTAAAGCAGTTTAGTTAAGTAGTCCAGATGAGTTATCCAAAGATACCTTCGTAGTGACCCTTCCTTCATCGCTTAAAAATCTGTAACACATTCCATCATCGCGCCGGAAGGCAAAACGTATTTTAAAAAGGTAATTTCTATGTCTGGTAAAATGACTGGTCTGGTAAAATGGTTCAACGCTGATAAAGGCTTCGGCTTCATCACTCCTGACGATGGCTCTAAAGATGTATTCGTACACTTCTCTGCTATCCAGAACGAAGGCTACAAATCTTTGGACGAAGGTCAGAAAGTTTCCTTCACCATCGAAAGCGGCGCTAAAGGCCCAGCAGCTGGTAACGTTGTAAGCCTGTAAGCTTCCAACTCAGCAGCACAAGAATTTAAAAACCCGCCTCTGGCGGGTTTTTTTCGTTTCAGGGTTTGTGATTATTTGACCTGCGGGTTCACGCAGTTCTTCTCAACCTTCCCGTTCAGCGCATCGATCAGATTATCCACCGCCGTGGACGCCATATTGTAGCGCGTCTCATGCGTCGCCGAACCGATGTGCGGCAGGGCAACCACGTTGGGCATCGTCAGCAGCGGCGAATCGACCGGCAGCGGCTCTTGCTCAAATACATCCAGACCGGCCGCGTGGATCTCCCCGTTTTGTAATGCTTCAATCAATGCCTTCTCATCCACCACCGGCCCACGGCCTGCGTTGATGAAGATGGCTGATTTTTTCATTTTCGCGAACTCTGCTTTGCCGATCAGATGATGAGTCTCATCTGTCAGCGGCAGGATCAGGCAGACATAATCCGCTTCCTGTAGCAGCGTATCCAGATCGCAGTAACGGCCATTGAAACGCTCTTCGGCTTCTTTGTGCTGACGACGCGCGTTGTACAGAATCGGCATGTTAAAACCGAAATGCGCGCGCTGGGCCAGCGCCAGGCCGATACGTCCCATGCCGACAATCCCCAGCGTTTTGCCATGAACGTCCACACCAAACCAGTCGGGACCGATGCTTTTGGTCCATTCGCCCGCTTTCACGCGTTCGGCGACCTCCACCACCCGGCGCGCGGTGCTGAGCACCAGCGCCATCAGCGTATCTGCCACCGTCTCCGTGAGCGCGGTCGGGGTGTGCATCAGCAGAACCTTGCGGGCGTTGAGCGCGTCGACGTCGAAGTTGTCGTACCCGACCGAAATGGTCGAAGTGGCACGAAGCTTCGGCATTTTTTCCAGCAGTGCGCTGTCCACTTTTTCGCTCGAGCCGAGCAGCCCTTCCGCGCTGGCAAAGGCGTCTGCGTGCTGCGCCACGGTCTCCGGGCTCAGGTTCTTCACCTGGGTGACGGTGAAGTGTTCCTCAAGGCGTTTCTGTAGATCGTCGGGCAATGCTTTGTACAAAATGACGGACGGCTTCATGCTAATCTCCGTTGATTTTAAAGGGTTCAGGCGTGACGTGCGCCGGCAGGGATCTGTTGATTATTAGCAGGCTTAACAATCAAAGTAAGCCACACCGAAGCGAAAAGTGCCACCCCCATAAATATGTACGAGGCCGCCGGGCTGCCGGTTGCGCCGTTCAGATAGCCGACAAACCAGGAGCCAAAGAAGGAGCCTAGCGCGCCCATACTGTTGATCAGCGCCATCGCGCCACCGGCCACATTACGCGGCAGCATTTCCGGGATGATGGCAAAGAACGGGCCGTACGGCGCGTACATCGCAGCCCCGGCGATCACCAGCAGCGTGTAAGAGACCCAGAAATGGTTGGCGCCAACGGCCCAGGAGCCGATAAAGGCGAAACCGGCAATCAGCAGCAGCGGCCAGACGAAAAGCTTACGGTTTTGCAGCTTATCCGATGCCCACGACACCACAATCATCGCGATGGTCGCCGCCAGATACGGCACCGACGACAGCCAGCCCACTTCCACCATACCGAGATTTTCACCGCCGCTGCGGATAATCGACGGCAGCCACAGCACGAAACCGTACACCCCGATGCTCCACGCGAAATATTGCATGCAGAGCAGGACGACGTTGCGCGAGCGGAACGCCTCGCCGTAGTTACGCACCGCTTTCAGCCCCTGCTGTTCTTTATCCAGCTCGGCCTGCAGCGCGGCTTTTTCACTCTCAGACAGCCAGGTCGCCTGCGTCGGTTTGTCTTTTACCAGCACCCACCAGCAGAATGCCCAGATGATCGCCGGGAAGCCTTCGATGATGAACATATGGCGCCAGCCGAAGGACTGAATCAGATAGCCCGATACCACCGACATCCACAGCACCGTCACCGGGTTGCCGAGGATCAGGAAGGTATTGGCGCGCGAACGTTCTGATTTGGTAAACCAGTTGCTGATGTAGATCAGCATCGCGGGCATCACGGCGGCTTCAACGACGCCGAGAATAAAGCGAATGGCCGCCAGGGCTGGAATGTTATTGACCATCCCGGTGAGTGACGCGCAGGCCCCCCACAAAATCAGGCAGACAAAAATCAGTTTGCGCACGCTGCGGCGTTCGGCGTAAATCGCGCCCGGGATCTGGAAGAAGAAATACCCGAGGAAGAAGAGGGCGCCTAACAGAGAAGAGACGCCTTTGGTGATCCCCAGATCTTCGGTGATCCCCGCGGCGGAAGCGAAACTGAAGTTCGCGCGATCAAGGTACGCCAGGCTGTACGTGATAAACACGATAGGCATGATGTACCACCAGCGTTTGACTGCATTGGTCGATGTGTTCATGGGCTTGCCTCTGTGGTTGAGGTTTATACCGCCGTTGTCTGTAGGGTACACGGTGGCTAATTGTTGTTACTCGGATAATTGTGTTCTTGTGGGCAATCCTTCGCTGTCGCCTTGCACCTGAATGGCCAGCGAGCCGATTTTGTTCCCGCGTGCGACGGCCTGTTGCAGCGTTTTTCCTTCCAGCAGGGCGCTAATCACTCCTACTGCGAATCCATCTCCTGCTCCGACGGTGTCGACAACGTTGTCGACCCTCACCGCCGTGACGGCACCTTTCTCGCCGTCGGCTGTTTTGAACCAGGCGCCGTCGGCACCGGTTTTCAGCACTACGGCGTCCACGCCGCGTTCGAGATAAAAATCAGCGATCCCTTCCGGGGTTTGCTGCCCGGTGAGGATCATGCCCTCTTTCAGGCCAGGCAGAACCCAGTTGGCCTGGAACGCCAGATGGTTAAGTTTTTCAACCATTTCGCCTTCGCTTTTCCACAGCACCGGGCGCAGGTTTGGATCGAACGAGATCGTTTTGCCCTGAGCTTTCATGGCACTGGCCGCGTGATCGAGCAGGGCATAGGAACTGGCAGACAGCGCTGCTGCGACGCCACTTAAATGCAGATGCCGCGCGGAGGCAAAGTAAGCGGGATGGTAATCCTGCGTCGAGAGATGGCTGGCAGCGGACCCTTTACGGAAGTATTCCACAATGGGATCGGTTCCATTTTCGATTTTAGATTTGAGCTGAAAACCGGTGGCGAAACGGCCATCGAGCGTCACGCCTGCGGCGTCGATACCCTCTTTTTTCAGGGAATCCAGCACAAAGTGGCCGAAACTGTCGTCGCCCACGCGGCTGACCCAGCCGACTTTGAGCCCAAGGCGCGCCAGACCGGTTGCCACGTTCAGCTCCGCGCCCGCGACGCGTTTGATAAATTGTTCGACCGAGCGCAGTTCGCCCGTTTGCGTAGCGACAAACATGGCCATCGCTTCGCCGATGGTGATGACGTCCAGAGAATCAGACATGGCGTGTCTCCTCACGCAGCAGATTGACGTAATGGCGGGTGACCGCCGCTAAATCGGGCCCTTCCAGTGGAAACTCAATCCCGCGCGGGGCGTCTGCCGGAAGCTGGTCCAGCAGATCCATCCAGCGCGCATCGGCGCGATCCGGGGCGATGGCGCGATAATTTTGATGATGCGGCACCGCGGCTTTGACGTGGATATAGCTCACCGCCGGGGCCAGATGACGCGCGGCTTCTTCCGGTGATTCACCGACCCATAGCCAGTTTCCGGTATCAAACGTGAGCGTGACCGGCAGTTCCATCATCCGGCAGGCTGCCTTGAAACGCTGCATCGGCGCGAGCTGGCCGCAGTCGGTCTGATCGTTTTCCACTACCAGCGCCATGCCGCTCTCATCGAGCAACTCTCGCAGTGCTTCAAGGGGCTGCTTATCGCGGAAATGGCCCAGCGAGACTTTCAGCCACAGGGCATTGAGGGTACTGGCTTCTTGCAGATAGCGCGGCAGATCCGGGTTGAGCGTGCCGTCTGGCATCAAAAGAGGCGCGGGGGCGGAGTAACAGGCGAACAAACCGAGCAGTTCGATGGATTGCGCGAGTGTGGGGAGAGACTGTAACTCTTCTTCGCTGAACAGTTCCCGGCGGATCTCGACGCCATCGGCACCGCCCGAGGCTATAACCGGCAGCATGGCCCGCTGGCCGCCTGCCTGACGGACCTGATCCGCGCCATACGCGGCGGTGACGACGATGATTTTCCTGCCCATTGGCTGACTCCCATTCATAGCTGATAGGTATTACGCTAGATGGAACCGGTTCCAAAGAAAAGGTCAGGATGTTGAATTTATGATCGTCATCACGAAGGGGTTAACGGGAGGTGGAGCCGCGTACGATCAACTCGCCGGAGAAAACTTGCTCGCGTACGGTGTCGGTCATGCCTTCAATGCGGCGTACCACCTGCTCGACGGCGGCATAGCCGATCTGCCAGGTGGGCTGTTTGAGGGTGGTAATGCCGACGCCCGCCAGTTCGGCCCATTCGAGTTCATCGAAGCCGAGCAGGCCGATATCGCTGCCCCAGTTCAGGCCAATGCGTTTGAGGGCGCGGGCCACCTGCAGCGTGAGCGCGCCGTTGGCGGAAATCACCGCTTTGCGCATCCCGCGATGGCGGGTGTGGAACTGGCGCAGGGTGTTATCCATCTGGTCGGCTTCGTGCAGGGGGATTTCGGCATTTTCGGCAATCACGCCGGGATAACGCGCCAGCGTAGCGCGAAATGCGCTCAGGCGGTCGCGACGAGTGTTGACCATCCCCAGCGGTTCGCTCATGAACAAAATGGCTTCGAAACCTTGTTCGATCAGGTGTTCCGTTGCCGTGGTGGCGGCCTGGGTGTTGTCCAGCCCGACGACGTCACAAGCAAATTCCGGGATTTTGCGATCGATGAGCACCATTGGCAGGGACGACTGTTGCAGGCGGTTAAGCCCCTCTTCGCGCATCCCGACGGCGTTGACCACAATGCCTTCCACCTGGTAGCTGCGCAGCAGATCGAGATAGTGCAACTCCTGGTCGACTTCGTTGTTGGTGTTACACACCAGCGGAGTGAAGCCTTTTTCGCGGCACGCGGCTTCGATGCCGCTCAGGACGTTGACGGAGTAGGGGTTGGTGATATCGGCGATGATCAGGCCGATCAGGCGGGTGCGACCATGCTTCAGGCCGCGGGCCATCAGGCTGGGACGATAGTCGAGTTCGGCGATGGCCTGCTCAATACGAGCCAGCAGCGCGTCGGAAAGCAGATGTTTCTCGCCGTTGAGGTAGCGGGAAATACTGGTTTTACCGGTTTTGGCGGCTTTCGCCACGTCGCTGATGGTGGGCCGTGCTGATTTGCTCATCGCTGATTCCCTTAGGATTAGTGAGAACACCTTAGCGGGAAAATCAGCGATGGCAAGTGCTTCATGCCGGATGGCGCTGCGCTTATCCGGCCTACAAAATCCTCGAATGTAGGCCGGGTAAGGCGCAGCCGCCACCCGGCAACAAGGTTACTGCACAGGACTCAAGGTGATCTCAACACGGCGGTTTTGCGCTTTGCCTTCTGCCGTGCTGTTGCTGGCGATTGGGTTCGCCGGGCCCATGCCGTTGGTGCGGATACGGGTTGCCGCAACGCCCTGGGTGATCAGCGAGCTGGCGACGGAATCCGCGCGCTGTTGCGACAGACGCATGTTCAGATCCTGGCTGCCGGTGCTGTCGGTGTAGCCCGTCACGTTCACTGCGGTTTTATTGTACTCTTTAAGCACCATCGCCACGCCGGTCAAGGTGTTGGCGCCGGCCGGTTTCAGCGTCGCGCTGCTGCTGTCGAAAGTCACGTTGTTCGGCATATTCAGGATGATATTGTCGCCACTGCGCGTCACGCTCACGCCTGTTCCCTGCATTTTGTCGCGCAGTTTCGCTTCCTGCACATCCATGTAATATCCCACGCCGCCGCCCAGAGCAGCGCCCGCTGCGGCACCAATCAGTGCGCCTTTACCGCGATCTTTCTTCGAGGAAGAGAGTGCGCCAACGCCAGCGCCGACTAATGAGCCAATACCCGCGCCGATGCCGGATTTGCCCGCTTCACGTTCGCCGGTGTAAGGGTTGGTTGTGCAGCCAGAAACCGCCAGCGCGCCGCTGACCAGAGCCGCAATGACAAGTACGCGTTTATTCATCTTATTTCCTTAATCCTTTTTATTCTTTGCCACGAAGCGCGTGGCGGTTGATTATGACGCCCAGAGACGCAGAAAATTCCAGGGCTAACTCTGAAATTTGTGTCCAAATCTTAAATAGCCTCAAAGAAGGCCGTCACACCTGCAACAGACAAACCCAGGAGCGCACGCTTGACCACTTCAATAAAAACGATTCTGACCGCCGCCCACTGGGGCCCGATGCTGGTTGAAACCGATGGCGAAAATGTCCTCTCCTCGCGCGGGGCGCTGCCGACGCAGCATCCGAATTCGTTACAAACCGTGGTGCGCGATCAGGTGCACAGCAAAACGCGCGTACGCTGGCCGATGGTGCGTAAGGGCTTTCTGGCGTCGCCCGATAATCCACAGGGGACGCGCGGGCAGGATGAATTCGTTCGGGTGAGCTGGGACGATGCGCTGGCGCTTATCCACACCCAGCACAAACGTATCCGTGAGACCCACGGCCCGGCGTCGATTTTCGCGGGCTCTTACGGCTGGCGTTCGAACGGCGTGCTGCACAAAGCGGCGACGCTCCTGCAGCGCTACATGAGTCTGGCGGGCGGCTATACCGGGCATCTCGGTGACTACTCGACCGGCGCGGCACAGGCGATCATGCCCTATGTTGTCGGCGGAAATGAAGTGTATCAGCAGCAAACCAGCTGGCCGCTGGTGCTGGAGCATACGGACGTGGTGGTGCTGTGGAGTGCTAATCCGCTCAACACCCTCAAGATTGCGTGGAACGCCTCGGATGAGCAGGGTATCGGCTATTTTGATGCGCTGCGCAAGAGCGGTAAGCGGCTGATCTGTATCGATCCGATGCGCTCGGAAACCGTCGATTTCTTCGGCGACAGCGTCGAATGGCTGGCCCCGCATATGGGAACCGACGTGGCGATGATGCTGGGTATCGCCCATACGCTGGTGGAAAACGGCTGGCACGACGAAGAGTTCCTCAGTCGTTGCACCACGGGCTATGACTCATTCGCCGACTACCTGACGGGCAAAACCGACGGGATCGCCAAAACCGCCGAGTGGGCGGCCGACATTTGCGGCATAGAGGCGGCGACAATCCGCGAACTGGCGGCGCTGTTCCACGCAAACACCACCATGCTGATGTCCGGCTGGGGGATGCAGCGCCAGCAGTTCGGCGAGCAGAAACACTGGATGCTGGTGACGCTGGCGGCGATGCTGGGCCAGATCGGTACGCCGGGCGGCGGCTTTGGTTTGTCGTATCACTTTGCCAACGGCGGGAACCCGACGCGCCGCGCCGCGGTGCTGGCCTCGATGCAGGGCTCCGTCAAAGACGGCATAGATGCCGTGGATAAAATCCCGGTAGCGCGCATCGTCGAAGCGCTGGAAAACCCCGGCGGCTTTTATCAGCACAACGGCCTGGATCGCCATTTCCCGGATATCCGTTTTGTCTGGTGGGCGGGCGGCGCGAACTTTACCCATCATCAGGATACTAACCGCCTGATCCGTGCCTGGCAGAAGCCGGAGCTGGTGGTGATCTCCGAATGCTTCTGGACGGCGGCGGCCAAACACGCCGATATCGTCCTGCCAGCGACCACCTCGTTCGAGCGTAACGATCTCACCATGACCGGCGACTACAGCAATCAGCACATGGTGCCGATGAAACGCGTCGTTGCGCCGCGCGATGAAGCGCGGGATGACTTTGAGGTGTTTGCGGAACTGAGCGAGCGCTGGGAAGAGGGCGGACGAGAGCGTTTCACTGAAGGCAAATCCGATCTCGACTGGCTGGAGACGTTTTACCAGATCGCCGGAGAGCGCGGCGCGTCTCAGGGCGTGACCTTGCCGCCGTTCGCCCGGTTCTGGGAAGCGAACGAGATTATCGAAATGCCGGAGAGCGAGCAGAACGTGCAGTTTGTCCGTTTCGCCGATTTCCGCCGCGACCCACAAAACCATCCGCTGAAAACGGAAAGCGGCAAAATTGTGATCACCTCGCAGCGCATTGCCAGCTTTAACTATGCCGACTGTCCACCACATCCGATGTGGCTGGAGCCGGACGAGTGGCACGGTAATGCGCAGCCGAAACAGCTGCAGGTGCTCTCGGCCCATCCGGCGCATCGTCTGCACAGCCAGCTCAACTATTCGTCGCTGCGTGAAACTTATGCCGTGGCGGGACGTGAGCCGATCACCCTACATGCGGAAGATGCGAAGGCGCGCGGGATTGTTGACGGCGATGTGGTGCGCGTCTGGAACGCACGCGGACAGGTGCTGGCGGGCGCGGTGGTGAGCGAAGGGATTAAGCCCGGCGTGATCTGCATTCACCAGGGCGCCTGGCCGGATCTGGATCTGACGGAAGGCGGGATCTGCAAAAACGGCGCGGTGAACGTGCTCACCAAAGATCTCCCCAGCTCGAAGCTGGGGAACGGCTGCGCGGGAAACACGGCGCTGGCCTGGGTCGAGAAATATCAGGGGCCCGAGCTGACGCTTACGGCGTTTGATCCGCCTGCCAGCTCATGATCCACGTCGGGTGTTGAGTCTCTTCCTGCCAGGCGCTGTCTTCAATGCGAAAACCCTGCGCATGGTAGAAATTCACCGCCCGACTGTTCTTCTGGTAAACCTCAAGGCTGAGATAAGGGTAGTGCTGCTGCACATGGTGGATCAGCGCGTGGCCAATCCCCTTGCCCATATGCGCGGTGGCGACAAACAGCGCGCCGATAAACTGCGACTGCATGACGCTGATAAACCCGCGCACTTCGTCTTCCTCTTCCCACACCCAGGTTTCGGCGGAAGGAAGATAGGCGTCGCGCACCAGCGTCTCGCTCTCTATCCAGTATTGCGGGTCGATAAACGGGTGCGCGTCGGTGGTGCTTTCAAGCCATAAACTGAGCAGCGGCGCGGTGTTTTCACTTTGCCATTTGCGGATCATGTTGGCCTCCAGGGTGGCAGAAACAGCCCGTGATATGATCGTTCACCAGGCCGCAGGCTTGCATGAAAGAGTAGCAAATCGTGGTGCCAACAAATTTGAAGCCGCGCTTTTTCAGTGCTTTAGACAGGGCATCGGAGGCGGGTGTCGACGTCGGGATTTCACCCATTGTCGCGGCCTGTGTCACCTGCGGCGTGTTGTCGACAAACGACCAGACAAATTCACAGAACGGCTCGCCGTTTTCGGCCATCGCCAGATACGCTTTGGCGTTGCCAATGATGGCCTGAATTTTACCGCGATGACGAATGATTCCGGCGTCGAGTACCAGCCGTTCGACGTCTTCTTCGGTCATGGCCGCCACCGCAACGGGATCAAAATGGTGGAAGGCTTTGCGGTAGTTTTCCCGCTTCTTCAGTACCGTGATCCACGATAAACCCGCCTGCTGCCCCTCCAGACAGATCATCTCAAAGAGCTTTTGACCGTCGGTTTCCGGCACGCCCCATTCTTTATCGTGATAGTCGATATAGAGCTGATCCTGGCTTACCCATCCGCAACGTTGCATTGGTTTTCATCCTTAATGATTTTAACCCGTAAAAAAATCAACCTGGCTGGCTTGACGTGTGTCTTAAAAAGACAATATTTAATTAAGGGCTTTGCCCTCATACCTCTCTCTAACAATGACAAATATCGCCGAATTCGGCTCTTTCTGGAGTCGCTTTGATGATGATAAAAATAATCAGTGGTCGCCATGCCTTTACTGGCCTGGCGGGAATACCTGTCTGTTTGTTTTTTTGTAGCACAGCATACGCCTGGCAACAGGAATATATCGTTTCGGACGCGCAAAATAATACGACCGAACGCTATACATGGGACGCCGATCACCAACCGCGTTATGAGGATATTCTCGCGGAGCGGATCCGTTCTTCCCAGAATGTTCCAGGTGTGGCGTTGAATTCGCCGGAAAATTATCCTGCCGAATCCGCCAGTACCATGAGTCTGAGCGTCAATATTCCGGTGACGAACAATGTGACCACCGGGCCTGTCGCCGAGTGGCATTACGACGCTTCGTCGCCAATGGTTTACAACGAGTTTGGCGATAACGGCAGTAAGGCGTTAACCGATCCGCTCTGGCATGCCAGCGTGAGCACCCTTGGCTGGCGGGTGGACACGCGCGTGGGCGGTCTCCGGCCCTGGGCGCAGATCAGCTATAACCAGCAGTTTGGCGATAATCAGTGGAAGTCCCAGTCCGGGATGAGTCGTCTGCCTGCCTCGATGCAGTACGATAACTGGATGGATGTTACTGTGGGGGCCGACGTGCTGCTTTACCCGCATATGGCGGCCTATGCATCGTTATCCCAGGCCGATAGCACCATGACCGGGGCTGATTATCTTTATACGCTGGGTGTGAGCGCGAGATTTTAATTTTGTTACTGAAATCAACCTGACGATAACATCTTAAATACAATAACAGCCGGGCTTGTAGCGATAGCAGGCACTAACAAAATGCGTTTCGCGCTTCCCGGCAAGGTCATTCATTCCAGAATCCAGGCATTTCATTCCGTCTCAACTGCATTTCATGCCGTTTTCCCCCTGCTAATTTGAGGTTTTGTTTATCGTTGTCTGCAGCGAATTCCCTTAATTTCTCTTGCAGGACAACTGCCATGAACACATCAACTTACAACCGCACTCGTTGGCTGACCCTCTTTGGCACCATCGTGACGCAATTTGCGTTGGGATCGGTGTATACCTGGAGCCTGTTTAACAGCGCGCTCTCCGACAAACTCGGCGCACCGGTGAGTCAGGTCGCGTTCTCCTTCGGCCTGCTGAGCCTCGGCCTGGCGTTGTCCTCCTCCGTCGCCGGGAAATTGCAGGAGCGTTTTGGCGTGAAGCGCGTCACCATGGCCTCTGGCATTCTGTTAGGTGTCGGCTTCTTCCTGACAGCGCACTCCAGCAACCTGATGATGCTCTGGCTGAGTGCCGGTGTGCTGGTCGGTCTGGCGGACGGCGCGGGTTACCTGCTGACCCTGTCGAACTGCGTGAAGTGGTTCCCGGAGCGTAAAGGCTTGATCTCAGCCTTCTCCATTGGCTCTTATGGCCTGGGCAGCCTCGGGTTTAAATTTATCGACTCCCATCTGCTGACCTCCGTGGGCCTGGAAAAGACCTTCATGATCTGGGGCGCTATCGTGCTGGTGATGATTCTGTTCGGCGCGACCCTGATGAAAGATGCCCCGCAGCAGGAAGTCAAAACCGTTAACGGCGTGGTGGAAAACGACTTCACCCTGGCCCAGTCCATGCGTCAGCCGCAGTACTGGATGCTGGCGGTGATGTTCCTGACCGCGTGCATGAGCGGCCTGTATGTGATTGGCGTGGCGAAAGATATTGCGCAAGGGATGGTGAAACTGGATGCGCTGACGGCGGCGAACGCGGTGACGGTGATTTCCATCGCGAATCTCTCCGGTCGTCTGGTGCTGGGTATTCTCTCCGACAAAATCGCCCGTATCCGTGTGATTACGCTTGGGCAAGTGGTCTCTCTGGTCGGTATGGCGGCCCTGCTGTTTGCCCCGCTGAACGAGATGACCTTCTTCGCGGCGATTGCCTGTGTAGCCTTTAACTTTGGCGGCACCATCACCGTCTTCCCGTCGCTGGTAAGCGAATTCTTTGGCCTGAATAATCTGGCGAAGAATTATGGGGTGATTTATTTAGGTTTTGGTATCGGCAGCATCTGCGGGTCGCTGATTGCCTCGCTGTTCGGCGGCTTCTATGTCACCTTCTGCGTGATCTTCGCGCTGCTGATTATCTCTCTGGCGCTCTCCACCACCATTCGCCAGCCGCAGCGTGAAGTCTTTAACGAAGCACATGCCTGATGAATGATTGAAAAGGCTGGAGTTTCCGGCCTTTTTTTCACTGCCTTAATGTCCGTTTTTTGACCCACTCTGTTATCGAACTTGATTTTTTGTAAATATCTACTGCAATCACACTCTCTGCTGCCACTTTTCCCCTTCTCTGTGGTCTACTTACCACGCTTTAGACGTTTCTGATAACGATCCCCTGAGCGAATATCTACTCTGTTCACTTTTGCAGTCAAAAGTGAATGTCGTGACTGTCCCTTTTTCCGGGTAGCTTGCATGAAATATATTAAATCGATGACTCAACAAAAGCTGAGTTTTTTGCTGGCGTTGTACATCGGCCTGTTTATGAATGGCGCTGTTTTTTTCCGTCGGTTTGACGGATACGCGCAGGATTTTACCGTCTGGAAAGGAATCGCCGCGGTTGTTGAATTGGCCGGTACTGTTCTGGTCACTTTTTTCTTATTACGTCTGCTCTCTCTGTTTGGTCGCCGCATCTGGCGCGTTCTGGCTTCGCTGGTGGTGCTCTGTTCGGCGGGTGCCAGTTATTACATGACATTTATGAACGTGGTTATTGGCTACGGCATTATTGCCTCAGTCATGACGACGGATATCGATCTCTCAAAAGAAGTCGTCGGTCTGCACTTCATCCTGTGGCTGGTGGGCGTGAGCGCGCTGCCGCTGCTGCTGATCTGGAGCAACCGCTGCCGCTATACCTTGCTGCGTCAGATGCGCACGCCGGGGCAGCGTATCAGAAGCGTGGCGATTGTGCTGCTGGCCGGGCTGATGGTCTGGGGCCCGATTCGTCTGCTTGAAGTGAAGCAGAAGAATGACGAACGTACCTCTGGCGTGGATTTGCCAAGCTACGGTGGCGTAGTCGCCAACTCCTATCTGCCTTCTAACTGGATTTCCGCGCTGGGCTTATATGCCTGGGCGCAGGTGGATGAGTCCTCGGATAATAAATCCCTGCGGAATCCGGCAAAGGAGTTCACCTACGAAGCCCCGAAAGATATCGACGACACTTATGTGGTCTTTATCATCGGTGAAACGACGCGCTGGGATCATATGGGGATTCTGGGCTACGATCGTGACACCACGCCGAAACTGGCGCAGGAGAAAAACCTGGTCGCCTATAGAGGTTATTCCTGTGATACGGCGACCAAGCTGTCGCTGCGCTGCATGTTTGTGCGCGAGGGTGGGGCGGATGATAACCCGCAGCGTACCCTGAAAGAGCAGAACGTCTTCTCGGTGCTGCATCAGCTTGGGTTCAGTGCCGATCTCTATGCGATGCAGAGCGAGATGTGGTTCTACAGCAACACCATGGCGCAGAACATTGCCTATCGTGAGCAGATCGGTGCCGAGCCGCGTAACCGCGGTAAGAGCGTCGACGATATGCTGTTGATCGACGAGATGAAGGGTTCTCTGAGCAACAATCAGGATGGTAAACACATGATCATCCTGCATACCAAAGGCTCGCACTTCAACTACACCCAGCGTTATCCGCGCAGCTTTGCCAAATGGACGCCGGAGTGCGTGGGCGTGGATAAGGATTGCACCAAAGAGCAGCTGATTAACTCGTACGATAACTCGGTGATGTATGTGGATCACTTTATCGAGAGCGTGATTGACCAGGTGCGCGACAAGAAGGCGATTGTTTTCTATGCCGCCGACCACGGTGAATCGATCAACGATTTTGAGCACCTGCACGGTACGCCGCGCAAAATGGCGCCACCGGAGCAGTTCCGCGTGCCGATGATGGTCTGGATGTCGGATAAGTATCTGGAGAACCCGGATAAAGAGAAGATGTTCCAGCAGCTGAAAAAAGAAGCCGCGATGAAGGTACCTCGCCGTCACGTTGAGCTGTACGACACCATTATGGGTTGCCTCGGCTATACCTCGCCAGACGGCGGGATTAACGAGAATAACAACTGGTGTCACATCCCTGAGGGCGCGTCAAAAGCCGCTAAGTAACCGAGCTGGCGAGTTTCTCGCCAGTCGAATGGCTTTTTGCAGATAAGGGATTGACGGGGGCGCACCCCAGCAGTAAGATGCGCTCCGCATTCGGCGAGTAGCGCAGCTTGGTAGCGCAACTGGTTTGGGACCAGTGGGTCGGAGGTTCGAATCCTCTCTCGCCGACCACATTCGAAAAACCTGCTTTTAAAGCAGGTTTTTTTTCGTCTGGAGTTTGTGAGGATGAGAATCTCCGGGGAAGGTTGCTTTAGCAACGGCCCGCAGGGCGAGCCACGTAGTGGCGAGTCATCCTCTCTCGCCGACCAGATTTAAATAAGGGCTAACCGCAAGGTTAGCCCTTTTTGCATTATGGGCTTATCCACGCCGACCGGCCAAAACGCTCCTTATCCCCGCATTCCCCTGCCTGTTAACGATTTTGTGACATAATCCATTGTATTTTTTTATATATGGATTGATTTTTTTTCGCGTTGCTTATGGATAACCTCAGCATTTTCCGCTGTGCGTTTTAACGTTCGTGGCATTTACTGCGCAGATAATCGCCATTCTGTAAGAAAATTTACGCGATCTGAATAAATGTTAATCACTGATTGTTGCGAAATATGAAGAGAGTTGTGCTGCAAGATGAGGAGTAGCATAAATTTCCCTGCTGAAAATAGACGCCTAAAGTTTTTTTAATCTTTGTTTGCCGTTTCTCACCCTCAACGTAAATCCCCGTCACCTGTATTGACGTTTTCACATTCTGTTGACAGATTGTAGGGCACGAGGGGCATTTCAGGGAGGATCTGCGCTGCAACTCCGACGCTCTTCTGAAAGGAATCTCCAACCCTTATCACGCCTTCGGGCATCACCGACCGGACCGGGTAAAAAATAAATAAAGGTCAGGCGGCGTAACACAACAAAGCAAAACATCACATTGGAGCAGAATAATGAGTATTTCCTTGAAGAAGTCAGGGATGCTGAAGCTTGGTCTGAGCCTGGTCGCTCTCACCGTCGCAGCAAGCGTACAGGCAAAAACCCTGGTTTACTGTTCTGAAGGCTCGCCGGAAGGCTTTAACCCACAGCTGTTCACCTCTGGTACCACGTACGACGCAAGCTCCGTACCTATCTATAACCGTCTGGTTGAATTCAAAACCGGTACCACGGAAGTGATTCCGGGTCTGGCTGAGAAGTGGGAAGTCAGCGAAGACGGCAAGACCTATACCTTCCATCTTCGCCAGGGCGTGAAGTGGCAGGACAACAAAGATTTTAAACCGACGCGTGAGCTGACTGCGGATGACGTTGTCTTCTCCTTCGACCGTCAGAAGAACGCACAGAACCCGTACCATAAAGTCTCTGGCGGCAGCTATGAGTACTTCGAAGGGATGGGTCTGCCGGATCTGATCACCGAAGTGAAAAAAGTGGACGACAAAACCGTTCAGTTCGTACTGAGCCGTCCAGAAGCGCCATTCCTGGCTGACCTGGCTATGGACTTCGCCTCTATTCTGTCAAAAGAGTACGCGGACAACATGCTGAAAGCGGGCACTCCGGAAAAAGTGGATCTGAACCCAATCGGTACCGGTCCATTCCAGCTGCAGCAGTACCAGAAAGACTCCCGTATTCTGTACAAAGCGTTCGAAGGTTACTGGGGCACCAAGCCGCAGATCGACCGTCTGGTCTTCTCCATCACGCCTGACGCATCCGTGCGTTATGCCAAACTGCAGAAAAACGAGTGCCAGGTCATGCCGTACCCGAACCCGGCTGACATCGCTCGCATGAAGCAGGACAAAAACATCAACCTGCTGGAGCAGGCGGGCCTGAACGTGGGTTACCTCTCCTTCAACACCGAGAAGAAACCGTTTGATGACGTGAAAGTGCGTCAGGCGCTGACTTACGCGGTGAACAAAGAAGCGATCATCAAAGCCGTTTACCAGGGCGCGGGTGTGGCTGCTAAGAACCTGATCCCACCAACCATGTGGGGCTACAACGACGACGTTAAAGACTACTCCTACGATCCTGAGAAAGCGAAAGCGCTGCTGAAAGAAGCAGGCCAGGATAAAGGCTTTACCGTTGAGCTGTGGGCGATGCCGGTACAGCGTCCATACAACCCGAACGCGCGCCGTATGGCGGAAATGGTTCAGGCTGACTGGGCTAAAGTCGGCGTTCAGGCCAAGATCGTCACTTACGAGTGGGGCGAGTATCTGAAACGCGCCAAAGCAGGTGAACATCAGGCCGTGATGATGGGCTGGACCGGGGACAATGGGGATCCGGACAACTTCTTCGCCACCCTGTTCAGCTGCGCAGCGGCGAAAGACGGTTCTAACTACTCTCGCTGGTGCTACAAGCCGTTTGAAGACCTGATCCAACCGGCACGTGCGACCGACGATCACAACAAGCGTATTGAACTGTACAAACAGGCTCAGGTAGTGATGCATGACCAGGCTCCGGCGCTGATCGTGGCTCACTCCACCGTTTACGAGCCAGTGCGTAAAGAAGTCAAAGGCTATGTGGTTGATCCGTTGGGCAAACACCACTTCGAAAACGTCTCAATCGAATAATTAAAAATGTAAGGGGTACGTGAGTACCCTAGTGCCCGGCGGCGCTGCGCTTGCGCGGGCCTACGAGAGTAGGCCGGGTAAGCGTAGCGTCACCCGGCAGTTGTGAGCAATACAGACGCACGGTTCCAGGCTGTGAGTCTCTAGAGAGAGTACGGGATATGTTGCAGTTCATCCTCCGACGTCTGGGACTTGTCATCCCCACGTTTATCGGTATCACCCTTCTCACTTTTGCCTTCGTCCATATGATCCCCGGCGACCCGGTAATGATTATGGCGGGTGAGCGTGGTATCTCCCCTGAACGCCATGCGCAGCTGCTGGCCGAACTCGGCCTCGATAAGCCGATGTGGCAGCAGTACCTCCACTATATCTGGGGTGTATTGCACGGTGATTTAGGGATTTCGCTGAAAAGCCGTCTTCCGGTGTGGGACGAGTTTGTGCCGCGTTTTAAAGCGACGCTGGAACTCGGTATCTGCGCCATGATTTTTGCCGTTGCTGTCGGTATTCCCGTCGGTGTACTGGCTGCGGTTAAGCGCGGCTCTATTTTCGATCACACCGCCGTTGGTCTGGCGCTGACCGGTTACTCCATGCCTATCTTCTGGTGGGGCATGATGCTGATCATGCTGGTCTCGGTGCAGCTCAACCTGACGCCGGTCTCCGGGCGCGTGAGCGACATGGTGTTCCTCGATGACTCCAACCCGCTCACCGGCTTTATGCTGATTGATACGGCGATCTGGGGCGAAGAGGGCAACTTCATTGATGCGCTGGCGCACATGATCCTGCCTGCGATGGTGCTCGGGACAATTCCGTTAGCGGTGATCGTGCGTATGACCCGTTCGTCGATGCTGGAAGTGCTGGGCGAGGATTATATCCGTACCGCTCGCGCCAAAGGGCTGACCCGTATGCGCGTCATTATCGTCCATGCCTTGCGTAACGCGATGCTGCCGGTGGTGACCGTTATCGGTCTGCAGGTGGGGACCTTGCTGGCCGGGGCGATCCTGACCGAAACCATCTTCTCCTGGCCGGGCCTGGGACGTTGGCTGATCGACGCGCTGCAGCGCCGTGATTATCCGGTTGTGCAGGGCGGTGTGTTGCTGGTGGCGACGATGATTATCCTCGTCAACCTGCTGGTCGATCTGCTGTACGGCGTGGTGAACCCGCGTATTCGTCATAAGAAGTAAGGGGCCATCATGTCACAAGTTACTCAAAATAAAGCTGTTGCTGCCCCGGTGCCAATGACGCCGCTGCAGGAGTTCTGGCACTACTTCAAACGCAACAAGGGCGCGGTGGTCGGGCTGGTGTATGTCACCATCATGATCATTATTGCCGTGTTTGCGAACTTCCTCGCACCTTTCAACCCGGCGGATCAGTTCCGCGACGTGCTGCTGGCGCCGCCAGCCTGGCAGGATGGCGGCACCCTCACCCATCTGCTCGGTACGGACGACGTGGGCCGCGATGTGCTGTCGCGCCTGATGTACGGTGCGCGTCTGTCGCTGCTGGTGGGCTGTCTGGTGGTGGTGCTGTCGCTGATCCTGGGGGTTATCCTCGGACTGGTGGCGGGCTACTTCGGCGGTCTGGTCGATAACATCATTATGCGTATCGTCGACATCATGCTGGCGCTGCCGAGCCTGCTGCTGGCGCTGGTGCTGGTGGCGGTGTTTGGGCCGTCGATCGGTAACGCAGCACTTGCCCTGACGTTCGTTGCACTCCCGCATTACGTACGATTGACGCGTGCGGCGGTGCTGGTGGAAGTGAACCGCGATTACGTCACCGCTTCACGCGTGGCGGGTGCGGGCGCGCTGCGCCAGATGTTCGTCAATATTCTCCCGAACTGCCTTGCGCCGCTGATTGTTCAGGCGTCGCTCGGTTTCTCTAACGCCATTCTCGATATGGCTGCTCTTGGCTTCCTGGGCATGGGTGCGCAGCCGCCAACACCGGAGTGGGGCACGATGCTCGCCGATGTGTTGCAGTTCGCGCAAAGCGCGTGGTGGGTCGTGACCTTCCCGGGTCTGGCGATCCTCCTGACGGTGCTGGCATTTAACCTGATGGGTGATGGTCTGCGTGATGCACTTGATCCCAAACTGAAGCAGTAAGAGGCACGAGATGGCGTTATTAAATGTAGATAAATTATCGGTGCACTTCGGTGACGTGGGCTCCGAGTTTCGTGCCGTAGACCGTATCAGCTACAGCGTGAATCAGGGTGAAGTGGTCGGTATCGTGGGCGAGTCTGGCTCCGGTAAATCCGTCAGTTCACTGGCGATTATGGGGCTGATTGATTATCCGGGCCGCGTGATGGCGGAAAGCCTGGAGTTTAACGGCCAGGATCTGAAGCGTATCTCCGAGAAGCAGCGCCGCCAGCTGGTGGGCGCTGAAGTGGCGATGATCTTCCAGGACCCGATGACCAGCCTTAACCCGTGCTACACCGTCGGTTTCCAGATTATGGAAGCGATCAAGGTGCATCAGGGCGGCAACAAGAAAACCCGTCGCCAGCGCGCGATCGACCTGCTCACGCAGGTGGGGATCCCTGACCCGGCGTCGCGTCTGGACGTGTATCCGCACCAGCTGTCCGGTGGGATGAGCCAGCGAGTGATGATCGCCATGGCGATTGCCTGTCGGCCAAAACTGCTGATTGCAGATGAACCGACGACGGCGCTGGACGTGACCATTCAGGCGCAGATCATCGAACTGCTGCTTGAGCTGCAGCAAAAAGAGAATATGGCGCTGGTATTGATTACTCACGATCTGGCGCTGGTAGCGGAAGCCGCGCACAAAATCATCGTGATGTATGCCGGACAAGTGGTGGAGGCCGGGAGCTCGCACGATATCTTCCGTGCGCCGCGTCATCCCTATACTCAGGCGCTGCTGCGTGCGCTGCCGGAGTTTGCTCAGGATAAAGCGCGTCTGGCGTCACTGCCTGGCGTCGTTCCTGGCAAATATGACCGCCCGACGGGCTGTCTGCTGAATCCGCGCTGCCCGTATGCGACCGATAAGTGTCGTGCTGAAGAGCCAGAGCTGAATACCCTCCACGATGGCCGTCAGTCGAAATGTCACTACCCACTTGATGATGCCGGGAGGCCAACACTATGAGTACGCAAGAGGCCACCAAACACCAGCACCTGTTGCAGGCCATCGATCTGAAAAAACACTACCCGGTGAAGAAGGGGATTTTTGCCCCGGAACGCCTGGTAAAAGCGCTGGATGGGGTGTCGTTTACCCTTGAGCGCGGCAAAACGCTGGCCGTGGTGGGGGAATCTGGCTGTGGGAAATCCACACTGGGTCGTCTGCTGACGATGATTGAAACCCCAACCGGCGGCGAGCTGTACTATCAGGGCCAGGATCTGCTCAAGCACGATCCGCAGGCGCAAAAGCTGCGTCGGCAGAAAATCCAGATCGTGTTCCAGAACCCGTACGGTTCTCTGAACCCGCGCAAAAAAGTGGGACAGATTCTGGAAGAGCCGCTGCAGATTAACAGCGATCTCAACAAAGAGCAGCGCCGTGAAAAAGCGCTGGCGATGATGGCGAAAGTGGGGCTCAAAACCGAGCACTACGACCGTTATCCGCACATGTTCTCTGGCGGCCAGCGTCAGCGTATCGCCATTGCCCGTGGCCTGATGCTCGACCCGGATGTGGTGATTGCCGATGAACCGGTCTCTGCGCTCGACGTCTCCGTGCGTGCGCAGGTGCTGAACCTGATGATGGATTTGCAGCAGGATCTGGGGCTGTCGTATGTGTTTATCTCCCACGATCTGTCGGTGGTGGAGCACATCGCCGATGAAGTGATGGTGATGTACCTGGGCCGCTGTGTGGAGAAGGGGACCAAAGACCAGATCTTTAATAATCCTCGTCATCCGTACACCCAGGCGCTGCTCTCTGCCACACCGCGCCTGAACCCGGACGATCGCCGCGAACGTATAAAGCTGACGGGCGAGCTGCCGAGTCCGCTGAACCCGCCACCGGGCTGTGCGTTCAACGCGCGTTGTCGTCGCCGCTTCGGTCCTTGTACTCAGCTGCAGCCGCAGTTGAAAGACTACGGCGGTCAACTGGTGGCCTGCTTTGCGGTCGACCAGGATGAAAACGGTGAAAAACCGCACGCATAACGCGTAAACAAAAAAACCGGCGATTATCGCCGGTTTTTTTATGTCTGCTGACTCGCTATTTGCGCAGGCGAATCTGGTCGACGGCGTGATTTTCACTTTTGGTGAGGATCAGGCTCGCACGTTCGCGCGTCGGCAGGATGTTCTCTTTCAGGTTCACGTAGTTGATCTCATTCCATAGCGACGTCGCCACGTTAACCGCTTCCTCTTCTGAAAGCTGGGCGTAGTTATGGAAGTAAGAGTCCGGGTCGGTAAAGGCCCCTTCGCGGAACTTCAGGAAGCGATTGATATACCAGTTTTGCAGCAGGTCTTCCGGCGCATCGACGTATATAGAGAAGTCGACGAAGTCAGAGACAAACACATGATGCGGGTCATGCGGATAATCCATGCCGCTTTGCAGCACGTTTAACCCTTCGAGGATCAGGATATCCGGCTGGGCCACCGTTTTGTCACCATCCGGGATGCGATCGTAGATCAGATGGGAATAAACCGGAGCTGTGACGTTCGGCGCGCCGGATTTCAGATCCGACACGAATTTCACCAGACGGTGCATATCATAAGAAAGCGGGAAGCCTTTCTTCTTCATCAGGCCGCGCTCTTTTAACACCTCATTCGGATGCAGGAAGCCGTCTGTCGTAATCAACTCAACGCTACGATGCTCCGGCCAGCGGCTCAGCAGCGCCTGCAGAACACGCGCGGTGGTGCTTTTCCCGACCGCCACGCTGCCCGCGATGCTGATGATATAAGGAATACGTTGGCCGTTGGTGCCAAGGAACTGCTCCAGCACCGCCTGACGACGAAGATTGGAGCTGATATAGAAGTTAAGCAAGCGGGAGAGCGGCAGATAGATCTCGGCAACCTCTTCCAGCGACAGGTCTTCGTTGATCCCTTTTAACCGCGCGATTTCCCCTTCCGTTAAGGTCATGGGGACGGAGTCACGTAAAGCGGCCCACTGGCTGCGGTTAAAGTGTAGATAGGGTGTCATTAACGATTGCTCTTTTTTGCTCATAAGCGTGTTCTGTGAACCCTTTATCTGCGCAGCAACGCCTTCTTGTCGGCAGCGGTTCATCACTTAGTAGTTAAATTTGGACAATGGGCAGGAGGTTAACACCAGATGGCGGGAATAATAAGAAAAAATATAGACAAGTGATGCATTACGCGCAGGGCATCACGCTACGCTATAGGTGGGTTATTTGCGGGGCTTATGCTGAATATTTAAACGCCAATGGGCGAAATATCAGCGTTTTTCCCTTCTGGCGCACAAAATCTGAGCGAAAGAACATTTTATGCAATTTTTTAGTTGCATGACTGCGCATGCCCCCATAGAATGCGCGCTACTTGATGCCGACTTAGCTCAGTAGGTAGAGCAACTGACTTGTAATCAGTAGGTCACCAGTTCGATTCCGGTAGTCGGCACCATCAAGTCCGGTGGGGTTCCCGAGCGGCCAAAGGGAGCAGACTGTAAATCTGCCGTCACAGACTTCGAAGGTTCGAATCCTTCCCCCACCACCACTTTCTGGCAGCGTTATCGCCGCCTGAGCTGGCTAAAACATCAATCAGCTCAAAACATAAAAAGAGAGAAATCTCTTTTTTGTTACAGAAAGAACTGGGTAGCCGAGTTTCAGGATGCGGGCATCGTATAATGGCTATTACCTCAGCCTTCCAAGCTGATGATGCGGGTTCGATTCCCGCTGCCCGCTCCAAGACGTGCTGATATGGCTCAGTTGGTAGAGCGCACCCTTGGTAAGGGTGAGGTCCCCAGTTCGACTCTGGGTATCAGCACCACTTCACTTCTCCTCCCTGTTTCTCTCTGTTTACCTTTAAAAGCATTCAACAGTTCAGGCATATTGCCTGGTTGATGTGGTGATATCACCGATTTATCCGTGTCTTAGAGGGACAATCGATGTCTAAAGAAAAGTTTGAACGTACAAAACCGCACGTTAACGTCGGTACTATCGGCCACGTTGACCATGGTAAAACAACGCTGACCGCTGCAATCACTACCGTTCTGGCTAAAACCTACGGTGGTTCTGCTCGTGCATTCGACCAGATCGATAACGCACCAGAAGAAAAAGCTCGTGGTATCACCATCAACACTTCCCACGTTGAATATGACACCCCGACTCGCCACTACGCACACGTAGACTGCCCGGGCCACGCCGACTATGTTAAAAACATGATCACCGGTGCTGCTCAGATGGATGGCGCAATCCTGGTTGTTGCTGCGACTGACGGCCCTATGCCTCAGACTCGTGAGCACATCCTGCTGGGTCGTCAGGTTGGCGTTCCTTACATCATCGTGTTCCTGAACAAATGCGACATGGTTGATGACGAAGAGCTGCTGGAACTGGTAGAAATGGAAGTTCGTGAACTTCTGTCCCAGTACGACTTCCCAGGTGATGATACTCCAATCATCCGTGGTTCTGCTCTGAAAGCGCTGGAAGGCGAAGCAGAGTGGGAAGCTAAAATCGTTGAGCTGGCTGGCTTCCTGGATTCTTACATCCCAGAACCAGAGCGTGCGATTGACAAGCCGTTCCTGCTGCCTATCGAAGACGTATTCTCCATCTCCGGCCGTGGTACTGTTGTTACCGGTCGTGTAGAGCGCGGTATCGTTAAAGTTGGCGAAGAAGTTGAAATCGTTGGTATCAAAGAGACTGCTAAGTCTACCTGTACTGGCGTTGAAATGTTCCGCAAACTGCTGGACGAAGGCCGTGCTGGTGAGAACGTTGGTGTTCTGCTGCGTGGTATCAAACGTGAAGAAATCGAACGTGGTCAGGTACTGGCTAAGCCAGGCTCTATCAAGCCGCACACCAAATTCGAATCTGAAGTTTACATCCTGTCCAAAGATGAAGGCGGCCGTCATACTCCGTTCTTCAAAGGCTACCGTCCACAGTTCTACTTCCGTACAACTGACGTGACCGGTACCATCGAACTGCCAGAAGGCGTTGAGATGGTAATGCCAGGCGACAACATCAAAATGGTTGTTACCCTGATCCACCCAATCGCGATGGATGACGGTCTGCGTTTCGCAATCCGTGAAGGCGGCCGTACTGTTGGTGCAGGCGTTGTTGCTAAAGTTCTCAGCTAATCGCTGATAACATTTGACGCAATGCGCAATAAAAGGGCATCATTTGATGCCCTTTTTGCACGCTTTCGAACCAGAACCTGGCTCATCAGTGATTTTATTTGTCATAATCATTGCTGAGACAGGCTCTGTAGAGGGCGTTTAGTCCGAGAAGCGTTTGTTTTTTCGGGTTGGATCGCCTCGCTAATGCGGGGTGAAATTGTTTGTAGAATACTTCTGACAGGTTGGTTTATGAGTGCGAATACCGAAGCTCAAGGGAGCGGTCGCGGCCTGGAAGCGATGAAGTGGGTAGTTGTTGCCGTGCTGCTGATTGTGGCTATTGTAGGTAACTACCTTTATCGTGACATGATGCTGCCGTTGCGTGCGCTGGCCGTAGTAATTCTTATTGCTGCAGCGGGTGGTGTCGCGCTGTTGACGACAAAAGGTAAAGCGACCGTTGCTTTTGCCCGCGAAGCGCGAACCGAAGTTCGCAAGGTCATTTGGCCGACTCGCCAGGAAACATTGCACACCACGCTGATTGTGGCAGCGGTGACAGCTGTCATGTCACTGATCCTGTGGGGACTGGATGGTATTCTGGTTCGCCTGGTTTCCTTTATCACTGGCCTGAGGTTCTAAGATGTCTGAAGCCCCTAAAAAGCGCTGGTACGTCGTTCAGGCGTTCTCCGGTTTTGAAGGCCGCGTAGCCACTTCGCTGCGTGAGCATATCAAATTACACAATATGGAAGAGTTGTTTGGTGACGTCATGGTTCCGACCGAAGAAGTGGTCGAAATTCGTGGCGGCCAGCGTCGCAAAAGTGAGCGCAAATTCTTCCCGGGTTACGTGCTGGTTCAGATGGTGATGAACGATGCAAGCTGGCACCTGGTGCGCAGCGTCCCGCGCGTAATGGGCTTTATCGGCGGCACGTCCGATCGTCCGGCACCAATCAGCGACAAAGAAGTTGATGCGATTATGAACCGCCTGCAGCAGGTGGGTGATAAGCCGCGTCCTAAAACGCTGTTTGAACCGGGTGAAATGGTTCGTGTTAGCGACGGTCCGTTTGCTGACTTTAACGGTGTGGTGGAAGAAGTGGACTATGAGAAGTCCCGCCTGAAAGTTTCTGTTTCTATCTTCGGTCGTGCGACCCCGGTAGAACTGGACTTTGCCCAGGTAGAAAAAGCCTAAGCAGCCGATCAAAAAAGCGGCGATTTAATCGTTGCACAGGGCGCGAGATTGGAATACAATTTCGCGCCTTTTGTTTTTATGGGTCTCGGCCCGTAAGACGATATTTATCACGGGGAGCCTCCTTGAGGCGCTATAACCCATTTAGAGGATTTTAGAATGGCTAAGAAAGTACAAGCCTACGTTAAGCTGCAGGTTGCAGCTGGTATGGCAAACCCAAGTCCACCGGTTGGTCCAGCTCTGGGTCAGCAGGGTGTTAACATCATGGAATTCTGTAAAGCGTTCAACGCAAAAACTGAATCCCTGGAAAAAGGTTTGCCAATTCCGGTTGTTATTACCGTATACGCTGACCGTTCATTCACTTTCGTTACCAAGACCCCGCCGGCAGCAGTTCTGCTGAAAAAAGCGGCTGGTATCAAGTCTGGTTCCGGTAAGCCGAACAAAGACAAAGTGGGTAAAATTTCCCGCGCTCAGCTGCAGGAAATCGCGCAGACCAAAGCTGCCGACATGACTGGTTCCGACATTGAAGCGATGACTCGCTCCATTGAAGGTACTGCACGTTCCATGGGCCTGGTAGTGGAGGACTAAGAAATGGCTAAACTGACCAAGCGCATGTCCGTAATCCGTGACAAAGTTGATGCGACCAAACAATACGAGATCACCGAAGCTATCGCTCTGCTGAAAGAACTGGCTACCGCTAAGTTCGTTGAAAGCGTTGACGTTGCTGTAAACCTCGGTATCGACGCTCGTAAATCCGATCAGAACGTTCGTGGCGCAACTGTACTGCCACACGGTACTGGCCGTTCCGTACGCGTAGCTGTATTTGCTCAGGGTGCAAACGCTGAAGCTGCTAAAGCTGCCGGCGCTGAACTGGTAGGTATGGAAGATCTGGCTGATCAGATCAAAAAAGGCGAAATGAACTTTGACGTTGTTATTGCTTCCCCGGATGCAATGCGCGTTGTTGGCCAGCTGGGCCAGGTTCTGGGTCCACGCGGCCTGATGCCAAACCCTAAAGTCGGTACTGTAACGCCTAACGTTGCTGAAGCGGTTAAGAACGCTAAAGCAGGTCAGGTTCGTTATCGTAACGACAAAAACGGCATCATCCACACTACCATCGGTAAAGTGGACTTCGACGCTGACAAATTGAAAGAAAACCTGGAATCTCTGCTGGTTGCGCTGAAAAAAGCGAAACCAACTCAGGCGAAAGGCGTGTACATCAAGAAAATTAGCATCTCCACCACTATGGGTGCAGGTGTTGCAGTTGACCAGGCTGGCCTGAGCGCTGCTGCAAACTAATACCTTTACGTGGGCGGTGGATTTGTCTACAATCTTACCCCCACGTTTGCTAACGAAAGTTAGCAGGTAAAAAGATTTGTTCGTTGGAGCCTGGCCTAATCCAGGCCTCCGTCGAAGACCGCAGGTGTCTCGAAAGAGGCTTAATGCCCTGCGTAGACGGTGACAGAACGCTAAGATTATTTCTGATACTCTGGCTTGTTTCTGCTCACCGTATTAAGACGCTCTTTCCGTTGGGAAGAGTGAAGTGAGTTCCGGAACATGAGTTCCGGCAAACATCCAGGAGCAAAGCTAATGGCTTTAAATCTTCAAGACAAACAAGCGATTGTTGCTGAAGTCAGCGAAGTAGCCAAAGGCGCGCTGTCTGCAGTAGTTGCGGATTCCCGCGGCGTAACTGTAGACAAAATGACTGAACTGCGTAAAGCAGGTCGCGAAGCCGGCGTATACATGCGTGTTGTTCGTAACACCCTGCTGCGCCGTGTTGTTGAAGGTACTCAGTTCGAGTGCCTGAAAGACGCGTTCGTTGGTCCGACCCTGATTGCATATTCTATGGAACACCCGGGCGCAGCTGCTCGTCTGTTCAAAGATTTCGCGAAAGCGAATGCAAAATTTGAGGTCAAAGCCGCAGCCTTTGAAGGTGAGTTGATCCCGGCATCGCAAATCGATCGCCTGGCAACCCTGCCGACCTACGAAGAAGCAATTGCACGCCTGATGGCAACCATGAAAGAAGCTTCGGCTGGCAAACTGGTTCGCACTCTGGCTGCTGTTCGCGATGCAAAAGAAGCTGCTTAATAGCCGTTTTCTTTATCAAGCATTCGCTTACGTATAAACTTATTCTGATTTTCAGGAACAATTTAAATGTCTATCACTAAAGATCAAATCATTGAAGCAGTTGCAGCTATGTCCGTAATGGACGTTGTAGAACTGATTTCTGCAATGGAAGAAAAATTCGGTGTTTCCGCTGCTGCTGCTGTAGCTGTAGCTGCTGGCCCGGCTGAAGCTGCTGAAGAAAAAACTGAATTCGACGTAATTCTGAAAGCTGCTGGCGCTAACAAAGTTGCTGTAATCAAAGCAGTACGTAGCGCAACTGGCCTGGGTCTGAAAGAAGCTAAAGACCTGGTAGAATCTGCTCCAGCCGCTCTGAAAGAAGGCGTGAGCAAAGATGACGCAGAAGCACTGAAAAAATCTCTGGAAGAAGCTGGCGCAGAAGTTGAAGTTAAATAAGCCAACCTTTCCGGTTGCAGCCTGAGAAATTAGGCTGATGGCTGGTGACTTTTTAGTCACCAGCCTTTTTGCGCTGTAAGGCGCCAGTAGCATTTCACACTGTTTGACTGCTGGTTGTCCTGACAATGCTTGTTTCTATCGACGCCTTAATATACTGCGACAGGGTGCTCGCTCTGTGTAAATCGCAACGAAATGGTTTAAGCGTGATAGCAACAGGTATTGCGGAAAGTATTCAATTTTCCGATCAACAAAACGGTGTTGCACAAACTGTCCCTTCGTCGGACAGATGGGTCGACTTGTCAGCGAGCTGAGGAACCCTAATGGTTTACTCCTATACCGAGAAAAAACGTATTCGTAAGGATTTTGGTAAACGTCCACAAGTTCTGGATATACCTTATCTCCTTTCTATCCAGCTTGACTCGTTCCAGAAGTTTATCGAGCAAGATCCTGAAGGGCAGTATGGTCTGGAAGCAGCCTTCCGTTCCGTATTCCCAATCAAAAGCTATAGCGGTAATTCTGAGCTGCAGTACGTCAGCTACCGCCTTGGCGAACCGGTATTTGACGTTCAGGAATGTCAGATCCGTGGTGTGACCTATTCCGCACCGCTGCGCGTCAAACTGCGTCTGGTTGTCTATGAGCGCGAAGCGCCAGAAGGCACCGTTAAAGACATTAAAGAACAAGAAGTCTACATGGGTGAAATTCCACTCATGACGGACAACGGTACTTTTGTCATCAACGGTACAGAGCGTGTTATCGTTTCCCAGCTGCATCGTAGCCCGGGCGTCTTCTTCGACAGCGATAAAGGTAAAACACACTCTTCCGGTAAAGTACTGTATAACGCGCGTATCATTCCTTACCGTGGTTCATGGCTGGACTTCGAGTTCGATCCGAAAGACAACCTGTTTGTCCGTATCGACCGTCGTCGTAAACTGCCAGCGACCATCATTCTGCGTGCGCTGCAATACACCACTGAGCAGATCCTTGACCTGTTCTTCGAGAAAGTGATCTTTGAGATCCGCGACAACAAGCTGCAAATGGAGCTGCTGCCGGAACGTCTGCGTGGTGAGACCGCGTCGTTCGACATCGAATCCGACGGCAAAGTGTACGTGGAAAAAGGTCGCCGTATCACTGCGCGCCATATCCGCCAGCTGGAAAAAGATGAAATCAAACACATCGAAGTTCCGGTTGAATACATCGCGGGCAAAGTGGCAGCAAAAGATTACGTTGATGCATCTACTGGCGAACTGATCTGCCCGGCTAACATGGAGCTGAGCTTGGATCTGTTGGCTAAGCTGAGCCAGTCTGGCCACAAACGTATCGAAACGCTGTTCACCAACGATCTGGACCACGGTCCGTACATCTCTGAGACTGTACGCGTCGACCCAACGACCGATCGTCTGAGCGCACTGGTAGAAATCTACCGCATGATGCGTCCTGGTGAGCCACCAACTCGTGAAGCGGCTGAAAGCCTGTTCGAGAACCTGTTCTTCTCCGAAGACCGCTACGATCTGTCTGCGGTTGGTCGTATGAAGTTCAACCGTTCTCTGCTGCGTGACGCGATCGAAGGTTCCGGTATCCTGAGCAAAGAAGACATCATCGAAGTGATGAAAAAGCTCATTGATATCCGTAACGGCAAAGGCGAAGTGGATGATATCGACCACCTCGGCAACCGTCGTATCCGTTCCGTAGGCGAAATGGCGGAAAACCAGTTCCGCGTTGGCCTGGTACGTGTTGAGCGTGCGGTGAAAGAGCGTCTGTCTCTGGGCGATCTGGATACCCTGATGCCTCAGGATATGATCAACGCCAAGCCAATTTCTGCCGCAGTGAAAGAGTTCTTTGGTTCCAGCCAGCTGTCTCAGTTCATGGACCAGAACAACCCACTGTCCGAGATTACGCACAAACGTCGTATCTCTGCACTCGGCCCAGGCGGTCTGACCCGTGAACGTGCAGGCTTTGAAGTTCGAGACGTACACCCGACTCACTACGGTCGCGTATGTCCAATCGAAACGCCTGAAGGTCCAAACATCGGTCTGATCAACTCCCTGTCCGTGTACGCACAGACTAACGAATACGGTTTCCTTGAGACTCCGTACCGTAAAGTGACTGACGGTGTTGTCACCGACGAAATTCATTACCTGTCTGCTATCGAAGAAGGTAACTACGTCATCGCTCAGGCGAACACCAACCTGGACGAAGAAGGTCGTTTCGTTGACGATCTGGTTACCTGCCGTAGCAAAGGCGAATCCAGCCTGTTCAGCAATGATCAGGTGGACTACATGGACGTTTCCACTCAGCAGATCGTCTCTGTTGGTGCGTCCCTGATTCCATTCCTGGAACACGATGACGCCAACCGTGCATTGATGGGTGCGAACATGCAACGTCAGGCGGTTCCGACTCTGCGCGCTGATAAGCCGCTGGTTGGTACCGGTATGGAACGTGCTGTTGCCGTTGACTCCGGTGTAACCGCAGTTGCTAAACGTGGCGGTACTGTTCAGTACGTTGATGCTTCCCGTATCGTTATCAAAGTTAACGAAGACGAGATGTATCCGGGCGAAGCAGGCATCGACATCTATAACCTGACGAAGTACACCCGTTCTAACCAGAACACCTGCATCAACCAGATGCCGTGTGTCTCCCTGGGTGAGCCGGTTGAGCGCGGCGACGTGCTGGCAGATGGTCCGTCTACCGATCTCGGTGAGCTGGCACTCGGTCAGAACATGCGCGTAGCGTTCATGCCGTGGAACGGTTACAACTTCGAAGACTCCATCCTCGTTTCCGAGCGTGTGGTTCAGGAAGATCGTTTCACCACGATTCACATTCAGGAACTGGCATGTGTGTCCCGTGACACCAAGCTGGGGCCAGAAGAGATCACCGCTGACATCCCGAACGTGGGTGAAGCTGCGCTCTCTAAACTTGATGAATCCGGTATCGTTTACATCGGTGCAGAAGTGACCGGCGGCGACATTCTGGTTGGTAAGGTTACGCCGAAAGGTGAAACCCAGCTGACGCCAGAAGAGAAACTGCTGCGTGCGATCTTCGGTGAGAAAGCGTCTGACGTTAAAGACTCTTCTCTGCGTGTACCAAACGGTGTTTCCGGTACGGTTATCGACGTTCAGGTCTTTACTCGCGATGGCGTAGAAAAAGACAAACGTGCGCTCGAAATCGAAGAGATGCAGCTGAAGCAGGCGAAGAAAGACCTGTCTGAAGAATTGCAGATCCTCGAAGCTGGCCTGTTTAGTCGTATCTACGCAGCGCTGGTCTCCGGTGGCATTGAAGCTGAGAAGCTCGACAAGCTGCCGCGCGACCGCTGGCTGGAACTGGGCCTGGCCGACGAAGAGAAACAAAGTCAGCTGGAACAGCTGGCCGAGCAGTACGACGAACTGAAACACGAGTTCGAGAAA
Organism: Lelliottia sp. JS-SCA-14; assembly: GCF_035593345.1. NCBI lineage: Bacteria > Pseudomonadati > Pseudomonadota > Gammaproteobacteria > Enterobacterales > Enterobacteriaceae > Lelliottia > Lelliottia sp. JS-SCA-14. The sequence goes on from NZ_CP141606.1 coordinate 265,645, forward strand.
AAACTCGAAGCGAAACGCCGCAAAATCACTCAGGGCGACGATCTGGCACCAGGCGTGCTGAAGATTGTTAAGGTTTATCTGGCCGTTAAACGTCAGATTCAGCCTGGTGATAAAATGGCAGGTCGTCACGGTAACAAAGGTGTTATCTCCAAGATCAACCCGATCGAAGATATGCCTCACGATGCTAACGGTACGCCGGTAGATATCGTGCTGAACCCACTGGGTGTACCGTCTCGTATGAACATTGGTCAGATCCTCGAAACTCACCTGGGTATGGCTGCGAAAGGTATCGGCGAGAAAATCAACGCCATGCTGAAGCAGCAGGAAGAAGTCGCGAAACTGCGCGAATTCATCCAGCGTGCGTACGATCTGGGCACTGATGTTCGTCAGAAAGTTGACCTGAACACCTTCAGCGATGACGAAGTTCTGCGTCTGGCTGAGAACCTGAAAAAAGGTATGCCGATCGCAACACCGGTCTTCGATGGTGCGAAAGAGTCTGAAATCAAGGAACTGTTACAGCTGGGTGGCCTGCCGACTTCCGGTCAGATCACACTGTTCGACGGTCGTACCGGTGAGCAATTCGAGCGCCAGGTTACCGTTGGCTACATGTACATGCTGAAACTGAACCACCTGGTTGATGACAAGATGCATGCGCGTTCTACCGGTTCTTACAGCCTGGTTACTCAGCAGCCGCTGGGTGGTAAGGCACAGTTCGGTGGTCAGCGCTTCGGTGAGATGGAAGTGTGGGCGCTTGAAGCATATGGCGCGGCATACACCCTGCAGGAAATGCTTACCGTTAAGTCTGATGACGTGAACGGCCGTACGAAGATGTATAAAAACATCGTCGACGGTAACCATCAGATGGAACCGGGCATGCCGGAATCCTTCAACGTACTGTTGAAAGAGATCCGTTCCCTGGGTATCAACATCGAGCTGGAAGACGAGTAACTCTCGCTCAAACAGGTCACTGGTGCCGGATTAATAACCCGGCACCAGATTGTGCTAACTCCGACGGGAGCAAATCCGTGAAAGACTTATTAAAGTTTCTGAAAGCGCAAACTAAAACCGAAGAGTTTGATGCGATCAAAATTGCTCTGGCCTCGCCAGACATGATCCGTTCATGGTCTTTCGGTGAAGTTAAGAAGCCGGAAACCATCAACTACCGTACGTTCAAACCTGAGCGTGACGGCCTTTTCTGTGCGCGTATTTTCGGGCCAGTAAAAGATTACGAGTGCCTGTGCGGTAAGTACAAGCGCCTGAAACACCGTGGTGTGATCTGTGAGAAGTGCGGCGTTGAAGTGACCCAGACCAAAGTGCGCCGTGAGCGCATGGGCCACATCGAGCTGGCGTCTCCGACTGCTCACATCTGGTTCCTGAAATCTCTGCCGTCCCGTATCGGCCTGCTGCTGGATATGCCGCTGCGCGATATCGAACGTGTTCTGTACTTCGAATCTTATGTGGTTATCGAAGGCGGGATGACGAATCTGGAACGTAACCAGATTCTGACCGAAGAACAGTATCTGGACGCGCTGGAAGAGTTCGGTGACGAATTCGACGCAAAAATGGGTGCGGAAGCTATCCAGGCCCTGCTGAAAAGCATGGATCTGGAGCAAGAGTGCGAGCAGCTGCGTGAAGAGCTGAACGAAACCAACTCCGAAACCAAGCGTAAGAAGCTGACCAAGCGTATCAAACTGCTGGAAGCGTTCGTTCAGTCTGGTAACAAACCAGAGTGGATGATCCTGACCGTTCTGCCGGTTCTGCCGCCAGATCTGCGTCCGCTGGTTCCGCTGGATGGTGGTCGTTTCGCAACGTCCGACCTGAACGATCTGTATCGTCGCGTGATCAACCGTAACAACCGTCTGAAACGACTGTTGGATCTGGCTGCGCCTGACATCATCGTACGTAACGAAAAACGTATGCTGCAGGAAGCGGTCGACGCCCTGCTGGATAACGGTCGTCGCGGTCGTGCGATCACCGGTTCTAATAAACGTCCTCTGAAATCTTTGGCCGATATGATCAAAGGTAAACAGGGTCGTTTCCGTCAGAACCTGCTCGGTAAGCGTGTTGACTACTCCGGTCGTTCTGTAATCACCGTAGGTCCATACCTGCGTCTGCATCAGTGCGGTCTGCCGAAGAAAATGGCACTAGAACTGTTCAAACCGTTCATCTACGGCAAGCTGGAACTGCGTGGCCTCGCCACCACCATCAAAGCCGCTAAGAAAATGGTTGAGCGCGAAGAAGCTGTCGTTTGGGATATCCTGGACGAAGTGATCCGCGAACACCCGGTACTGCTGAACCGTGCACCAACTCTGCACCGTTTGGGTATCCAGGCGTTTGAACCTGTTCTGATCGAAGGTAAAGCAATTCAGCTGCACCCGCTGGTTTGTGCGGCATATAACGCCGACTTCGATGGTGACCAGATGGCTGTTCACGTACCGCTGACGCTGGAAGCCCAGCTCGAAGCGCGTGCGCTGATGATGTCTACCAACAACATCCTGTCACCTGCGAACGGCGAGCCAATCATCGTTCCTTCTCAGGACGTTGTATTGGGTCTGTACTACATGACCCGTGACTGTGTTAACGCCAAAGGCGAAGGCATGGTGCTGACTGGCCCTAAAGAAGCTGAGCGTATTTACCGCGCTGGCCTGGCCTCTCTGCATGCGCGCGTTAAAGTGCGTATCACTGAATACGAAAAAGATGCTAATGGCGAATTCGTTGCGAAAACCAGCATTATCGACACCACCGTAGGTCGTGCGATTCTGTGGATGATCGTGCCGAAAGGTCTGCCTTTCTCCATCGTCAACCAGGCGCTGGGCAAGAAAGCGATCTCCAAAATGCTGAACACCTGTTACCGCATTTTGGGTCTGAAACCGACCGTTATCTTCGCTGACCAGACGATGTACACCGGCTTTGCATATGCAGCGCGTTCAGGTGCATCTGTTGGTATCGATGACATGGTGATCCCACAGAAGAAATACGAGATCATCAGCGAAGCAGAAGCCGAAGTTGCCGAAATCCAGGAGCAGTTCCAGTCTGGTCTGGTTACCGCGGGCGAACGCTACAACAAAGTTATCGATATCTGGGCTGCGGCGAACGATCGCGTTTCCAAAGCGATGATGGACAACCTGCAAACTGAAACCGTCATTAACCGTGAAGGTAAAGAAGAGCAGCAGGTTTCCTTCAACAGCATCTACATGATGGCCGACTCCGGTGCGCGTGGTTCCGCAGCACAGATTCGTCAGTTGGCAGGTATGCGTGGTCTGATGGCGAAACCAGATGGTTCCATCATTGAGACGCCAATCACCGCGAACTTCCGTGAAGGTCTGAACGTACTCCAGTACTTCATCTCCACGCACGGTGCTCGTAAAGGTCTGGCGGATACCGCACTGAAAACAGCTAACTCCGGTTATCTGACGCGTCGTCTGGTTGACGTTGCGCAGGATCTGGTGGTGACCGAAGACGATTGTGGCACCCTCGAAGGTATCACCATGACCCCGGTTATCGAGGGTGGTGATGTTAAAGAGCCACTGCGCGATCGCGTTCTGGGTCGTGTGACTGCTGAAGACATTCTGAAGCCAGGTACCGCAGACATTCTGGTTCCACGCAACACTCTGCTGCACGAACAGTGGTGTGACCTGCTGGAAGAGAACTCTGTTGACTCCGTGAAAGTGCGCTCCGTCGTATCTTGTGACACCGACTTTGGTGTGTGTGCCCACTGCTATGGTCGTGACCTGGCGCGTGGCCACATCATCAACAAAGGTGAAGCAATCGGCGTTATCGCGGCACAGTCCATCGGTGAGCCGGGTACACAGCTGACGATGCGTACGTTCCACATCGGTGGTGCGGCATCTCGTGCGGCTGCTGAATCCAGCATTCAGGTGAAAAACAAGGGTAGCATCAAGCTGTCTAACGCCAAGTCGGTTATTAACTCCGCTGGCAAGCTGGTTGTGACCTCGCGTAACACCGAGCTGAAGCTGATCGACGAATTCGGTCGTACCAAAGAAAGCTATAAAGTCCCTTACGGTGCTGTGATGGCGAAAGGCGATGGCGAGCAGGTTGCTGGCGGCGAGACCGTAGCAAACTGGGATCCACACACCATGCCGGTTATCACCGAAGTGGCAGGTTTCATTCGCTTCACCGATATGATCGATGGCCAGACGATTACTCGTCAGACCGACGAGCTGACCGGTCTCTCCTCTCTGGTGGTTCTGGATTCTGCAGAACGTACCGCGGGTGGTAAAGATCTGCGTCCGGCACTGAAAATCGTTGATGCCAACGGTAACGACGTTCTGATCCCAGGTACCGATATGCCTGCTCAGTACTTCCTGCCAGGTAAAGCGATTGTACAGCTGGAAGATGGTATTCAGATCAGTGCGGGTGACGCCCTGGCGCGTATTCCTCAGGAATCCAGCGGTACCAAGGACATCACCGGTGGTCTGCCACGCGTTGCTGACCTGTTCGAAGCACGTCGTCCGAAAGAGCCAGCTATCCTTGCGGAAATCAGCGGCATCATTTCCTTCGGTAAAGAAACCAAAGGGAAACGTCGTCTGGTTATCACTCCGTTAGACGGTAGCGAGCCATACGAAGAGATGATTCCTAAGTGGCGTCAGCTCAACGTGTTCGAAGGCGAACGTGTAGAACGTGGTGACGTGGTTTCCGATGGTCCAGAAGCGCCGCACGACATTCTGCGTCTTCGTGGTGTTCACGCGGTTACGCGTTACATCACCAACGAAGTACAGGACGTTTACCGTCTGCAAGGCGTTAAGATTAACGATAAACACATCGAAGTTATCGTTCGTCAGATGCTGCGTAAAGCAACCATCGATAGCGCTGGCAGCTCGGACTTCCTGGAAGGCGAGCAGGTGGAATACTCCCGCGTCAAGATTGCGAACCGCGATCTGGAAGCGAACGGCAAAGTGGCGGCGCTGTACTCCCGCGACCTGCTGGGTATCACCAAAGCGTCTCTGGCAACCGAGTCCTTCATCTCTGCAGCATCCTTCCAGGAGACCACGCGTGTCCTGACCGAAGCAGCTGTTGCAGGTAAACGTGATGAACTGCGCGGTCTGAAAGAGAACGTCATCGTGGGTCGTCTGATCCCGGCTGGTACCGGTTATGCTTACCACCAGGATCGTATGCGTCGTCGTGCTGCGGGCGAACTGCCAGCGGCACCTCAGGTCACTGCGGAAGATGCTTCTGCAAGCCTGGCAGAACTGCTGAACGCAGGTCTGGGCGGCTCTGACAACGATTAATCGTTGATGCCCGGCGGTGAAAATTGCCGGGTAACGGAGCGTAGGTCGGGTAAGCGTAGCGCCACCCGACAACAAAAAACCCGCCTCGGCGGGTTTTTTTACGTCTGTATTTATTCAGTTCAGCAGCGGTAAGCGACGATAAAGTTCGATCATATCGCCCGCCAGATCCTGAATCACCATCGCGTTCATCAGGTGGTCCTGGGAGTGGACGGTAATCAGATTCACCGGGAGTTTGCCTGTGCCTTCATCAAGGCCAATCAGCTGCGTCTGAATGGTGTGCGCATGCTTCACGTATTCACGCGACTCTTCCATCGCCTGTTCGGCGCCCGCGAAATCCCCTTTACGTGCCAGTTGCAGAGCGGTTAAAGCAGCGCTGCGCGCCGCGCCCGCGTTTACCAGCAACTCCATGATGGTCGTTTCTAAATCTTCCATGTCTTACTCCAGCAGTTTGAGGGCTTTTTCAAGAACGACATCGCCTTTCATCATGCCGTAATCCATCATGTCGATCACCGCGACTTTTTTGCCCAGCGGTTCGGCCTGAGCCTGAAGTTTTGCCAGTTCGTATTTAACCTGTGGCCCCAGTAATACGATGTCGGCGGTAGCAATATTGTCTTTAAATTCAGCAACCGGAACGGCTTTGATGGTCACTTCAACGCCTTTTTTATCTGCGGCGTCTTTCATGCGTTGAACCAGCATGCTGGTAGACATACCCGCCGCACAGCATAAAACGATGTTCTTCATAGTCAGCCTCGATGTACATGTGTTTCTTGATAATTATCCCGTGCAGGCCGCTTCAACAACCGCTTTACCACGATTGTGTGTGAGGCATCACAAAGAAATCTGCTTTTTCTGAAACCGGTTACAATTTTTACCGACGAAGGGATGCGCCCGCCAAAAGCGGGCTTCTGGAAAGCGGCGTTATGAGTGAGTAGATGTCAGAAGAATACGGTTTTTGCCCTGCTGTTTGGCTTTGTAGAGCGCCTCATCCACGCTGCCAATTAACTGCTCCAGCGGCTCGAAGTGCCACTCGCCCAGCCCGGCGCTGAAGGTGACGTGCAACGCCTCTTCCCGCCAGGTACGTTCCGCTACCTGAAGTCGCCACTCTTCCAGCAGGCCAAAGGCGGTTTCGAGATGCTCTGCCGGGAAGACAACGGCAAACTCCTCACCGCCGTAACGATAGACGGAAATATGCTGAGGCTGCATCACCTGGATGCCTTCCCGGGCGACGTTGCGCAGCACAATGTCGCCGCTCAGATGACCCCAGGTGTCGTTAATAGATTTGAAATTATCGATATCCACCAGGGCCAGCGCAAAGGGCTGATGCTCTTTCATCAGCGCCGCGATATCGCTGTCGAAGGCGCGGCGATTCTTACAGCCGGTGAGGGCATCCACGGTCGCCTGGCGCACATAATCTCGCTCGCGCTCTTTGTTCTTCAGAATGGCTTTACTGAGCATTGCCTCCAGCCGCGGTGCCTGATTTACCTCGCCGGTTTTAATGGCGTTGATGATGTTCATCAGCACCGTACGCGATGCGTGGCGCAGATAGAGGCCAAACAGGATAATCACGATGGCGGCCAGCGCAAATCCCCAGCTGACAATGTTGGTCTCGTGGCGTGTGATGTCGGTTAGTGTGGTATTTGACACGCGATAAATGACCAGCCAGTCCGGATTCGTAAAGGCGTAATAGTAATACCAGTAACCCGTTTTACGATCGTAGGTATGTCCTTCCCCGCTGGTCATCTTAGCCATCAGCTCTTCACTGACATAGGGTTTAAACAGGGCGCTGGTATCGGGATGAAGCACCACTTTTCCATCACGCTCCACGACGAAGAATTCACCCTGTACCGGAGAGACCATCTGGCGCAGGGTATAGCCCATGGCGGTCAGATCCAGATGAAATGCGAGGGTGCCTTTCAGTCTGCCTTCCGGCGTTATCACGGGCCGGTAAATTGTGATGGTGGGATGATGGGTAAAGTAATCCGTATAGGGGCTGGTATAGCGACTTAAGGTGCTGGCCTGAGCCTGCCCGACGAACCACGGGCGGATGCGGGGATCAAACAGTTTGCTACTGTCACTGGCTAAGACTTCGGGGGCGCGCAGGTATTTTCCCTGCGAGTCAGCCAGGGAAATCGCCGACACGTTCGGCATCAGGTTCTGTAACTGCATCAGGACCTGCAATCCTTTCTCGCGATCGACATTCACCATGTTGCCGAGCTGGTCGTTGCGGGAGAAGAAGGTGACAGCCCGCCCGAGAATATGGTCGTTTTCACGCAGGATAGATTCCGTATAGTTCACCGCCAGGTTGTGGGTGAAATTACTGTTAATCTTATGATAATCCTCTACAAAATCCTTTCTCTGCGTCAGGGTGATAAACACGGCGATCAGAACGAAACCGATCAGGATCCCTGCAAAACTCACCAGGATTGGCGTTGTGAAAGAGAGCTTTCTGCTATGAACAGGCATGAGTCGTCAGGAGTCCAGAAGAGGTAATAGTCCAAATGGGTGCTGGTTTATTATACGTCTCAGCGTAGCAGGCCGAATGATTTATCTTAATAACTGGCGCGAAACTTCCTGGTTTGTGAAGGCAGGGCGAAACGAGGAAGAAGCTTTTCGCCCTGGTCAGCATCCGCTGCTGACCCTGACAGGTTAAAAAAACGGGCGAAAGTCAGCAATCGCCCGATGATAACGCTCCGAGCCGCCTCGAGAGCTTTTCGCGCCGTTGCAGGCCGTTTCAGCGTAACTGCGAGGCGCGTCCCAGCCAGCTGTCCCAGTCTTTCCACACCGGTTGTAATCCCTGCGTGCTGAGCGCCTGGGCCACCTCTTCAGGTCGACGGCCATCGTGCGGAGCAAACTGCTCCAGCTCGGGATGATTGTCCGCATACCCGCCAGGCTGAGTTTTGGAAAAGGCGCTGACGTTGTTGATGGCTAACGGAATCACCCGATCGCGAAACTCCGGGGACTCCCGGGTCGACAATGACAGCTCCACTTCCGGCGCCAGCAGGCGAAATGCGCAGATGACCTGTACCAGCTGGCGTTCGTCCATGATCGACGCCGGTTCGATACCGCCCGCGCAGGGCCTAAGTCGCGGGAAAGAGATCGAGTAGCGGCTCTGCCAGTAGTGTTGCTGGAGCCACAGCAGATGCTCCGCCACCATAAAACAGTCCACACGCCAGCTGTCGGACAGCCCGATCAGCGCGCCGAGACCGATTTTATCGATCCCCGCACGCCCCAGCCGGTCTGGGGTTTCAAGGCGGAAAAAGAAATCCTGCTTTTTCCCCTTCAGGTGATGCTGGGCGTACATGGCTTCGTGATAAGTCTCCTGATAGACCATCACGCCGTCCAGCCCGAGGGTTTTCAGCTCTGCATATTCGTTTTCGGATAACGGCTGCACTTCCATCTGCAACGATGAAAACCGACGACGAATGGCGGGAAGATGCTCACGGAAATAATCCATCCCCACTTTTCCCTGGTGCTCACCGGTGACCAGCAGGAGGTGCTCAAAACCCATCTCGCGGATGGCGGCGCATTCGCGGGCGATCTCTTCCGCGTCGAGGGTTTTGCGCTTGATGCGATTGCTCATGGAAAAACCGCAGTAGGTGCAATCATTGGCGCACAGGTTGGAGAGATAGAGCGGCACGTAAAAACTCACCGTGTTGCCAAAACGCTGGCGCGTGAGCCGCTGTGCGCGCTGCGCCATCGGCTCCAGACAGGCGCTGGCGGCAGGGGAGAGCAGGGCCATCATGTCCTCGCGGGTCAGATGCCGCGCGTTCAGGGCGCGCTCGACGTCAGCCGCCGTTTTGCTGTTGATCCGCAGACGAATATCGTCCCAGTTTAGCTCCCGCCAGCGGTCAGCGAAGGTGCTCATGAGTACGCCTCCAGAAAGCCGGTAAGCGGGCTGGTGGCCTGCGCCTGAAAATGGCGCGATCCTGGCCCGGAGTGACGCGCCAGCACGCCCGCCTCGACGGCCAGACGAAACGCGCGCGCCATCATTACCGGATCGTCAGCCACCGCAATGGCCGTGTTGACGAGTACGGCGTCGGCCCCCATCTCCAGCGCCTGTGCCGCGTGGCTTGGCACGCCGATGCCCGCATCGACGATCACGGGAACGGTGGCCTGCTCGATGATGATCTCCAGCATCGCGCGGGTCTCCAGCCCCTGATTGGAGCCAATCGGTGCGCCGAGGGGCATGACCGCCGCGCAGCCGACGTCCTCAAGGCGCTTGCAGAGCACGGGGTCCGCGCCGCAGTAGGGCAGAACGGTGAAGCCCTGTTTAACCAGAATTTCGGCGGCTTTCAGGGTTTCGATAGGGTCGGGCAGCAGCCAGCGCGCGTCCGGGTGAATTTCCAGTTTCAGCCAGCGGGTGCCCAGCGCTTCGCGTGCCAGCTGGGCGGCAAACACCGCCTCTTCTGCCGTTTTCGCCCCGGAGGTGTTGGGCAGCAGCGTCACGCCTGCCGCCAGCAGCGGTGCCAGAATCGCATCGCTGTGGTTGCGCAGGTCCACGCGCTTCATCGCCAGCGTCACCAGTTGGCTGCCGCTTTCGCGAATGGCATCCACCATCAGCTGTGGCGACGCGAATTTTCCGGTGCCGGTGAAGAGATGTGAATCAAAGGTTTTATCGGCAATACGTAACATGTCAGCCTCCCGCGATGACCTGAAAAAGCAGGATCTGATCGCCATCGCGCACCTGCTGACGTTCCCACCGCTCGCGCGGCAGGATCTGTTGGTTAAGGGCCAGCGCCACGCCGGGTTTCAACTGGCGTAGCTGGTCGAGAAGCGTGGCGATGGTCAGCCCCTCCGCGCACTGCATCGGTTCATCGTTAAACAGAATCCGCATGATGTCCTCCGCAGACGCTGCACCCGCCGGCACGCTGGAGCGCCAGATGTCGCCAGTTACCCGAGCGGCCATCGAACATGCGCAGCGTATTGCGCGGCGTCTCCATTCCGCTGAGCAGCTTGATGGCTTCCAGCGCCTGCAGAGTTCCCATCACCCCGACCACCGGCCCAAGGATGCCGGCCGTGCGGCAGTTGCGCTGCGGCTCTGCGTCATCTGGCCACAGGCAGCGGTAGCAGCCATGCGTCCACGGCGGCGTCAGGACCATCATTTGCCCGCCGAACCCAACGGCGCTGGCGGTGATGAGCGGGGTATTGAGCGCCACACAGGCGGCGTTGATCGCCTGGCGTGTCGCCATATTGTCGGTGCAATCCAGCACCACGTCCGCGCGGGCAACTTCCTGGTGCAGGGTTTCCCCGTCCAGTCGCTGTTGCACGGTGATAAGCGCAATTTCAGGGTTGAGGGCGTTCAGCCGTTGGCTGGTGACCTGCGCTTTTGACGCGTTCACATCCTCGGTGGTGAACAGGATCTGCCGCTGCAGATTGCTGATGTGGATGTCGTCATCGTCGGCTAACACCAGCGTCCCGATGCCCGCTCCGGCCAGATACAGCGCAGCAGGCGCGCCGAGCCCGCCCAGTCCGACAATCAATACCCGGCTGTCGAGCAGCTTTTGTTGACCGTCGACGGCGATATCCTCCAGCAGGATCTGGCGGCTGTAGCGCATGAAGTCGCTGTCATTCATCGCCCGCTCCCGCCAGTTGCAAGAGCTGTGCAGTCGCTGCCTGCCAGTCCACCGCCTGAGTAATGGCGCTGACCACCGCGATACTGCCGACGCCGGTCTCCAGCACCGCCGGGGCGCGATCAAGGCTGATGCCGCCGATGGCCACGGTCGGATAATCGGCCAGACGTTCGATGTGACGTGCCAGCTGCGCCAGCCCCTGCGGGGCCGAGGGCATCTGTTTGGTTTGCGTCGGGAAGACGTGGCCGAGGGCGATATAGGACGGTCGTGCGGCGAGCGCCACATCGATCTCCATATCGTCGTGAGTCGACACGCCGAGGCGCAGGCCGGCATTCCGGATGGCGTTCAGATCGGCGGTTTCCAGATCCTCCTGCCCGAGATGCACGCCGTACGCCTGATGCTTAATCGCCAGCTGCCAGTAGTCGTTGATGAACACCCGGGCGTCATACCGACGCCCCAGTGTGATGGCGGCAGACACATCACTTTCGACCTCGCCATCACGCTGGTCTTTGATGCGCAGTTGAATTGTTTTCACGCCAGCCTCAAGCAGGCGCTCAATCCACTCCACGCTGTCGACGACGGGATAAAGCCCTAAGCGCCGGGGCACGGTTGGAAAATTGGGCTGAACCATTACGCCTCCTCTTTTTTGAGGTAGATTTCGCCGCCTTTGGCGCGGAAGTTTTCCGACATATCGGCCATGCCGACTTCAATCACCTGCTTCGCGGCGTAGTCGCGCACTTCCTGGCTGATTTTCATCGAGCAGAATTTTGGCCCGCACATGGAGCAGAAGTGCGCCACTTTGCCGGACTCTTGCGGCAGGGTTTCATCGTGATAGGCGCGGGCGGTGAACGGGTCGAGGGCCAGGTTAAACTGGTCTTCCCAGCGGAACTCGAAGCGCGCTTTGGACATGGCGTTGTCGCGGATCTGCGCCCCAGGGTGGCCTTTGGCTAAATCGGCGGCGTGGGCGGCGATTTTGTAGGTGATCAGCCCCTGCTTCACGTCCTCTTTGTTCGGCAGGCCGAGGTGCTCTTTCGGGGTGACGTAGCAGAGCATGGCGCAGCCAAACCAGCCGATCATCGCCGCGCCGATGCCGGAGGTGAAATGGTCATAGCCCGGTGCAATATCGGTGGTCAGCGGCCCCAGGGTGTAGAACGGCGCCTCGTGGCAGTGCTCCAGCTCCTCGGTCATGTTGCGGCGGATCATCTGCATCGGCACGTGGCCCGGGCCTTCGATCATCACCTGCACGTCATATTCCCAGGCGATTTTGGTCAGCTCGCCGAGGGTGTGCAGCTCAGCAAACTGCGCTTCGTCGTTGGCGTCGCGAATGGAGCCCGGACGCAGACCGTCGCCCAGCGACAGGGAGACATCGTACGCGGCGCAGATTTCGCAAATCTCGCGGAAGTGTTCGTAGAGGAAGTTCTCCTGATGATGTGACAGGCACCATTTCGCCATAATCGAGCCGCCGCGCGACACAATCCCGGTCAGACGTTTGGCGGTCATCGGCACGTAGCGCAGCAGAACCCCGGCGTGAATAGTGAAGTAGTCCACCCCCTGTTCCGCCTGCTCCAGCAGGGTATCGCGGAAGGCTTCCCAGGTGAGATCTTCGGCGATCCCGTTCACCTTCTCCAGCGCCTGGTAGATCGGAACGGTGCCGATCGGCACCGGGCTGTTACGCAGGATCCACTCGCGGGTTTCGTGGATGTAGCGGCCGGTGGAGAGGTCCATCACCGTGTCCGCACCCCAGCGGGTCGACCACACCAGTTTTTCGACCTCTTCTTCGATGGAGGAGGTGACCGCGGAGTTACCGATGTTGGCATTCACTTTCACCAGGAAGTTGCGGCCGATAATCATCGGCTCCGATTCCGGGTGGTTAATGTTGGCGGGGATGATCGCCCGTCCGGCGGCGACTTCGTCACGCACGAATTCCGGGGTGATGTTCTCCGGCAGGCGAGCGCCAAATCCTTCGCCCGGATGCTGGTGGCGCAGCACTTCGCTGCGGATGCGCTCGCGGCCCATGTTTTCACGAATGGCGATGAACTCCATCTCCGGCGTGACGACACCTGAGCGTGCGTAATGGAGCTGGGTCACGCATTTGCCCGCTTTGGCGCGTTTCGGTGTGAGCAGGCCGGTAAAGCGCAGTTCGTCCAGACCATCGTCGGCCAGGCGTTCTTTGGTATACGCTGAGCTGCGGTCGGTCAGAGATTCGCTGTCCTGGCGTGCTTCGATCCACGGCTGGCGCAGTTTTGCCAGACCCTGCTGCACGTTGATGGCTACATCCGTATCGCCGTAAGGACCAGAGGTGTCGTAAACCGGTACCGCTTCGTTGTCTTCGAACTGGGGATTATCTTTGCTGCCGCCGATGAGCGTCGGGCTGAGCTGGATTTCACGCATCGGCACGCGGATATCGTCCTGCGAACCGGTGATGTAGATGCGCTGAGAATTCGGGAAAGCGGTGCCTTCCAGGGTGTCGATGAAGTGTTGGGCTTGTGCGCGCTGTTCGCGGCGGGTCAGTTTAGTGGCAGACATAGCTCATTCCAAAAAAGTAAGGAGTGGCTTGTCAGACGACGGATGAACTAAGAGAAGTGATCACCCAGGGAAGGGCGATACAACAGCTTTTTGACTCTTGTTCCCTTCGCAGGTATTAGCCTGATCAGGTTCCGCGGATCCCGAATTAACGGTCTCAGCCCGTACATTTCTGTACTGGGCACTCCGACAAGAAAACACGCCTGCAGTGCAGACGCGATATTTGTAAATTACTCGTTAACGCTTAAGAACTCAAGCCGGTCGCGCGATGTTGTCTTCGTTGCTGGCCTTCAGATCGCTGTCCAGCACCAGGGCGATGAGCTTGTCTTCCAGCGTGAAACGGACTTCCATCGCCTCGCCGAGATCGGAAAGCGCCTGCTGGAACTCCAGATAATTGTCCTGGTCGATGGCGTTTTCGAGCGTTGAGTCGTAATAGTCCATGATTTGCTGGGTATTGGCCTCCAGCAGCGGATAGAGTTTGGTCGCCGCTAAATACGGCGTCGTCCCTTCCATTTCGCGAATAATACGTTCATATAGATTAAAATGACCGTCGGAAAGGTAGTCGACCAGGCTTTGACAAAAATCATCCAGCGCTTTTTCATTCAACCGCATATACGATTCTTTGCCAGGCTTAATGCCAACCAGATTGTAGTAGGCAACAAGCAAATTTTTGCGCACGTGCAGCCAGCGATCGACCAGGTGATGACTTCCTCCAACGCGCTCTGTCAGGCTTTGTAGCTGGTTTAGCATGTTTGACTCCACAAGGTTAAGATGAAAAAGCTGGCCACCCAAAAATGTAAGAATATTGTTATCAACATGCCTGTGAAGCAAAGGTAGTGCAATAGATATGGATCGTATAATTGAAAAATTAGATCGCGGCTGGTGGATCGTCAGCCACGAACAAAAATTATGGTTGCCCGGCGGAGAATTGCCTTACGGCGAGGCCGGAAATTTCGATCTTGCGGGGCAACAGGCGCTGAAGATCGGCGAATGGCAGGGCGATCCCGTGTGGTTGATCCAGCAGCATCGCCATCACGAGATGGGATCGGTTCGTCAGGTGCTGGATCTCGATGTCGGTCTGTTCCAGCTGGCCGGGCGCGGCGTACAGCTGGCCGAGTTTTTCCGATCGCACAAATATTGCGGCTACTGCGGGCACACCATGCACCGGAGTAAAACCGAGTGGGCTATGCTCTGCAACCACTGTCGCGAGCGCTACTATCCGCAAATCGCCCCGTGCATTATCGTCGCCATTCGTCGTGATGACTCCATTCTGCTGGCGCAACATACTCGCCATCGCAACGGCGTGCATACGGTGCTGGCCGGGTTTGTCGAAGTGGGCGAGACGCTTGAGCAGGCCGTGGCCCGCGAAGTGATGGAAGAGAGCAGCATCAAGGTGAAAAACCTGCGTTACGTTACCTCCCAGCCGTGGCCGTTCCCCATGTCTCTCATGACCGCTTTTATGGCGGATTATGACAGCGGCGAGATTGTGATCGACCAAAAAGAGCTGCTGGAAGCCAACTGGTATCGCTACGACGATTTACCGCTCCTCCCGCCGCCGGGAACCGTGGCGCGCCGACTGATAGAAGATACGGTGGCAATGTGTCGGGCCGACTATGAATGAATCACATGTTACACTGGCGGCATGACGCTTAAGGAACTGCAAAAATGACCGAACTGAAGAACGATCGTTATCTGCGTGCGCTGCTGCGCCAACCCGTTGATATCACCCCGGTGTGGATGATGCGCCAGGCGGGCCGCTATTTGCCGGAATACAAAGCCACGCGCGCCGAAGCGGGCGATTTCATGTCCCTGTGCAAAAACGCCGAGCTGGCCTGCGAAGTCACGCTGCAGCCGCTGCGCCGTTTCCCGCTCGATGCGGCGATCCTTTTTTCAGACATCCTGACCATCCCGGACGCGATGGGGCTGGGTCTCTACTTCGAAACCGGCGAAGGCCCGCGCTTTACCTCGCCGATTAAGAGCAAAGCTGACGTCGATAAGCTGCCGATCCCCGATCCTGAACAGGAGCTGGGCTACGTGATGAATGCGGTGCGCACCATCCGCCGCGAACTGAAGGGCGACGTACCGCTGATTGGCTTCTCCGGCAGCCCGTGGACGCTGGCGACCTACATGGTGGAAGGCGGCAGCAGCAAAGCCTTCACGGTGATCAAAAAGATGATGTATGCGGAGCCGCTGGCGCTGCATGCCCTGCTCGACAAACTGGCGAAGAGCGTCACCCTGTACCTGAACGCTCAGATCAAAGCGGGCGCGCAGTCGGTGATGATTTTCGATACCTGGGGCGGCGTGCTGACCGGGCGCGATTATCAGCAGTTCTCCCTGTACTACATGCATAAAATTGTCGATGGCCTGCTGCGTGAAAACGAAGGCCGTCGCGTGCCGGTGACGCTGTTTACCAAAGGCGGCGGGCAGTGGCTCGAAGCGCTGGCCGCGACCGGCTGCGATGCGCTGGGTCTCGACTGGACCACCGACATTGGCGACGCGCGTCGTCGCGTGGGTGACAAAGTGGCGCTGCAGGGCAATATGGACCCGTCCATGCTCTACGCACAGCCTGCGCGTATCGAAGAAGAAGTGGCGACGATCCTGGCCGGTTTCGGCAAGGGCGAAGGCCATGTCTTTAACCTCGGTCACGGCATCCACCAGGACGTTCCGCCAGAACATGCGGGCGCGTTTGTGGAGGCAGTACACCGGCTTTCTGCGCCGTATCACCAGTAGGAGTGAGTATGGATCTCGCGTCGTTACGCGCTCAGCAAATCGAACTGGCCTCGTCGGTTTCCCGCGTGGATCGTTTTGACAAAAATCCTCCGGCGTTGATCGCCGGAGCCGATGTCGGGTTTGAGCAGGGCGGGGAAGTGACGCGAGCCGCGATGGTGCTCTTAACCTGGCCCGGGCTGGAGCTGGTGGAGTACAAAGTGGCGCGTATCGCCACCACCATGCCTTACATTCCCGGTTTTCTCTCCTTTCGTGAATATCCCGCGCTGCTGGCAGCGTGGGAGCAACTCTCGCAAAAACCCGATCTGCTGTTCGTCGACGGTCATGGGATTTCCCATCCGCGCCGCCTCGGCGTCGCCAGCCATTTTGGCCTGCTGGTGGATGTGCCGACGATTGGCGTGGCGAAGAAACGCCTATGTGGCAAATTTGAGCCGCTCTCCGCCGAGCCCGGCGCCCTGGCACCGCTGATGGATAAAGGCGAACAGCTGGCGTGGGTCTGGCGCAGCAAAGCACGGTGTAATCCGCTGTTTATCGCGACGGGGCATCGCGTGAGCACCGACAGCGCGCTGGCATGGGTGCAGCGCTGTATGAAAGGCTACCGTTTACCGGAGCCGACGCGCTGGGCTGATGCAGTCGCATCGGCGCGTCCGGCATTTGTTCGTTGGCAGGAAATTCAGCGTTGATTCAGGTAAACTGCGGCTAATTTCCGATTCGAGACATCATCATGTTACAAAACCCGATTCATCTGCGCCTTGAGAAGCTGGAAAGCTGGCAGCACGTCACCTTTATGGCCTGTCTGTGCGAGCGCATGTATCCCAACTATGCCACCTTCTGCAAGCAGACTGGATTTGGTGAAGGCCAGATTTATCGCCGTATTCTCGACCTGATTTGGGAAACGCTGACGGTCAAAGACGCCAAGGTGAATTTCGATTCTCAGCTCGAAAAGCTGGAAGAGGCGATCCCTTCTGCGGACGACTACGATCTGTACGGTGTCTACCCGGCCATTGACGCCTGCGTGGCGCTGAGCGAACTGCTTCACTCCCGTCTGAGCGGTGAAACCCTGGAGCATGCCATCGAAGTCAGCAAGGCTTCGATTACTACCGTGGCGATGCTGGAAATGACCCAGGAAGGTCGCGAAATGACCGACGAAGAGCTGCGTGCTAACCCTGCCGTTGAGCAGGAGTGGGATATTCAGTGGGAAATATTCCGACTTTTAGCCGACTGCGAAGAACGCGATATTGAGCTGATAAAAGGGCTGCGCGCGGACTTACGCGAGGCGGGTGAGAGTAATATTGGTATAATTTTTAACCAATGAGACAATAAAACGTGATTTAACGCCTGTTTTGTCGCACCTCGACTCTTCCCTTCTGCCCCCCGTCTGGTCTACATTTGGGGGGCGAAAAAAAGTGGCTATCGGTGCGTGTATGCAGGAGAGTGCTTTTTTGGCATTTTCGTCGCACTCGATGCTTAGCAAGCGATAAACACATTGAAAGGATAACTTATGAACAAGACTCAACTGATTGATGTAATTGCGGACAAGGCTGATCTGTCTAAAGTGCAGGCTAAAGCTGCTCTGGAATCCACCCTGGCTGCTATTACTGAGTCTCTGAAAGAAGGCGATGCTGTACAACTGGTTGGTTTCGGTACCTTCAAAGTGAACCACCGCGCTGAGCGTACTGGCCGCAACCCGCAGACCGGTAAAGAAATCAAAATCGCCGCTGCAAACGTACCGGCATTTGTTTCTGGTAAAGCACTGAAAGACGCTGTTAAGTAAGACGGCGTGGCAGTGAACAGTTTTGACAAGGGGGCGGTTTCGCCCCTTTTGTTTTTCTGGCGCCGTCCGCTTGCGCTGGCAGGCCTGCTGTTGCTCTCTGCCTGTAGCCATGACTCCTCTCTGCCGCCCTTTACCGCCAGCGGATACGCTGACGACCAGGGCGCGGTGCGGGTCTGGCGTAAAGATTCCGGTGACGATGTTCACCTGCTCTCCGCATTCAGCCCGTGGCACAACGGCAACACCTCTACCGCCGAGTACCGCTGGCAAGGCGACACCCTGTCGCTGATTGAACTCAATATCTACAGTAAAACCCCCGAACACGTCCGCGTGCGGTTTGATGACCACGGCGAGCTGAGCTTTATGCAGCGCGAAATCAGCGGCCAAAAACAGCAGCTCTCCAGCGATCAAATCGCTCTGTACCGGTATCGCGCCACTCAGGTGCGCCAGACCAGCGATGCGCTGCGTCAGGGACGCGTGGTGCTGCGCCAGGGACGCTGGCATTCCGATGGCACCGTGACCACCTGCGAAGGGCAAACCGTGAAGCCGGATCTTGAAGCCTGGGCGACAGAACATATCGAACGCCGTCAGCGTCACTCATCGATGGAAGTGAGTATTGCCTGGCTTGAAGCGCCGGAAGGATCGCAGCTGCTGCTGGTGGCGAACGAAGATTTCTGCACGTGGCAGCCGACGGAAAAGAATTTCTGATTCTGTGGGGAGGTGCCGGATGGCGCTGACGCTTATCCGGCCTACGAATGATCCCCTCTCCCTGTCGAAGAGGGGAATAAACGGTCTTCTTACTCGCCTTGCTCGCGGGCAATCGCACGATAGCCGATATCACTGCGGCTAAAGCTGCCGTCCCAGTGAATATCCTTCATCAGTGCGTAAGCGCGTTTCTGCGCTTCGGCAACGGTGTGACCCAGTGCGGTGGCGCACAGGACGCGGCCCCCGTTAGTTAATACGCGATCGTCGTCAGCCAGTTTCGTTCCCGCATGGAACACCTTCCCGCCGTCGACTTCTTCCAGCGGTAAACCGTGGATCTCATCGCCATTGTTATAGTTGCCCGGATAACCACCGGCGGCGATCACCACGCCCAGAGACGCGCGCTCATCCCACTCGGAGGTTTTTTCGTCCAGCTTGCCTTCGCAGGCGGCCAGGCACAGCTCGACCAGGTCGGATTTCATGCGCAGCATGATCGGCTGAGTTTCCGGGTCGCCGAAGCGGCAGTTGAACTCGATGACCTTCGGGTTGCCCTGCTTGTCGATCATCAGCCCCGCATACAGGAAGCCGGTGTAGGTGTTGCCTTCTGCCGCCATGCCTTTCACGGTAGGCCAGATGATGCGATCCATCGTGCGCTGGTGGACTTCGTCAGTCACCACTGGCGCAGGGGAGTAAGCTCCCATGCCGCCGGTGTTTGGACCGGTATCGCCGTTGCCTACACGCTTATGATCCTGGCTGGTGGCCATCGGCAGAACATGTTCGCCATCGACCATCACGATAAAGCTCGCCTCTTCGCCGTCGAGGAACTCTTCGATGACGATGCGATGGCCCGCGTCGCCAAAGGCGTTACCTGCCAGCATATCCTGGACGGCGGCTTCGGCCTCTTCGAGAGTCATCGCCACGATCACGCCTTTACCGGCGGCCAGACCGTCGGCCTTGATCACAATCGGCGCGCCTTTCTCACGCAGATACGCAAGAGCAGGTTCTACTTCGGTGAAGTTCTGGTATTCGCCGGTCGGGATTTTGTGGCGCGCGAGGAAATCTTTGGTGAAGGCTTTGGAGCCTTCGAGCTGCGCCGCGCC
This sequence comes from Lelliottia sp. JS-SCA-14, assembly GCF_035593345.1. NCBI lineage: Bacteria > Pseudomonadati > Pseudomonadota > Gammaproteobacteria > Enterobacterales > Enterobacteriaceae > Lelliottia > Lelliottia sp. JS-SCA-14. The sequence continues at coordinate 285,287 of NZ_CP141606.1, forward strand.
TTCCGTTGGGCCGAAGATTTTCAGACCGGCGGCGCGGAACGCATCCACCACGCCAATGACCAGCGGCGCTTCCGGGCCGACGATAGTCAGATCGATGTTCTCGTTCTGGGCAAAGCTCAGCAGCGCCGGGATATCGGTCACGCCGATCGCGACGTTCTGCAGAGCGGGCTCCAGTGCGGTACCGGCGTTGCCCGGCGCTACGAAGACGGTCTGAACCAGCGGCGATTGTGCCGCTTTCCATGCCAGGGCGTGCTCGCGGCCGCCGTTACCAATCACTAATACTTTCATTCTTTGCTCCGGGATTAATGGCGGAAGTGACGCATGTCGGTGAAGATCATCGCGATGCCGTGTTCGTCGGCAGCAGCAATCACTTCGTCATCGCGGATTGAACCGCCCGGTTGAATCACACAGGTGACGCCAACCGCTGCTGCGGCATCAATACCGTCGCGGAACGGGAAGAAGGCGTCAGAGGCCATCGCGGAACCTTTCACTTCCAGCCCTTCATCGCCTGCTTTAATCCCGGCGATTTTCGCGGAGTAGACGCGGCTCATCTGGCCCGCACCTATGCCGATGGTCATGTTCTCTTTGGAATAGACAATGGCGTTGGATTTAACGAATTTCGCCACTTTCCAGCAGAACAGCGCGTCACGCAGTTCCTGCTCGGTCGGCTGGCGTTTGCTGACCACGCGCAGATCGCCTGCGGTGACCATCCCCAGATCACGGTCCTGAACCAGCAGACCACCGTTAACACGTTTGAAATCGAGACCCGAAACGCGCTCAGCCCACTGACCGCATACCAGCACGCGGACGTTCTGCTTGGCGGCGGTGATCTTCAGGGCTTCTTCTGTGGCGGAAGGGGCAATAATCACTTCGACAAACTGGCGGGAGATAATCGCCTGCGCCGTTTCGGCATCCAGTTCACGGTTGAACGCAATGATGCCGCCGAACGCGGAGGTCGGGTCGGTTTTGTACGCGCGGTTGTAAGCTTCCAGAATAGAGCTGCTCACCGCAACGCCACATGGGTTCGCGTGTTTGACGATCACACAGGCTGGCTCGCTGAACTCTTTCACGCACTCCAGCGCCGCGTCGGTATCAGCGATGTTGTTATAGGAGAGCGCTTTGCCCTGAACCTGTTGGGCGGTGGCAACGGAAGCTTCTTTGATCTCTTCTTCTATATAGAAGGCGGCGTTCTGATGGCTGTTCTCGCCGTAACGCATATCCTGCTTCTTGATGAAGTTCAGGTTCAGGGTGCGCGGGAAGCGGCCGGAAGGCTCTTTGCTCTCGCCGTGATAGGCAGGGACGAGGCTGCCGAAGTAGTTGGCGATCATGCTGTCGTAAGCGGCGGTGTGTTCGAAGGCTTTAATCGCGAGGTCGAAACGGGTTTCAAGCAGAAGCGAACCGTCGTTGGCGTCCATTTCTTTAATGATAGTGTCGTAGTCGCTGCTCTTGACCACGATAGCCACATCTTTATGGTTCTTCGCGGCGGAGCGCACCATGGTCGGGCCGCCGATGTCGATGTTCTCAACCGCATCTTCCAGAGAGCAGTTTTCGCGGGCCACGGTCTGCGCGAACGGATAGAGGTTAACCACCACCATATCGATCGGCGCGATGTTGTGCTGTTCCATGATGCCGTCATCCTGACCGCGACGGCCCAGAATGCCGCCGTGCACTTTTGGATGCAGGGTCTTTACACGTCCATCCATCATTTCCGGGAAACCGGTGTAATCGGACACTTCGGTTACCGGCAGACCTTTATCTGCTAACAGGCGAGCGGTACCGCCGGTGGACAGCAGCTCTACACCGCGTGCAGAAAGTGCCTGAGCGAATTCGACGATACCGGCTTTATCAGAAACACTGAGCAGAGCGCGGCGGACTGGACGACGTTGTTGCATGGTAAATCCCCTGGATTTCACGATTACAGAGAGCGTTAGATGAATTTTCCTGTGAAAAACTCATCTAACACACCTGACGGGGCATCCTTGCATGGCGCGTGCATTTTAACGAAAACGTTTGCGCATCGCTCGTTAATTTTCAAATTTTCGTCGTGTTGTGGATAAGTCTGTGTGCAAAAGGGTATAAGGCGGGGTTTTGCTGTGGAATGCAGCAGTCAGTCATTTTTCTGTCATTTAGCGGTTGCGGCCTGACGAGAACTCCCTATAATGCGCCTCCATCGACACGGCAGATGTGAATCACTTCACACTAACCACCGGGTCGGTTGAAGAGAAAAAATCCTGAGATTCAGGGTTGACTCTGAAAGAGGAAAGCGTAATATACGCCACCTCGCAACGGTGAGCGAAAGCCGCGTTGCACTGCTCTTTAACAATTTATCAGACAATCTGTGTGGGCACTCAAAGTGACATGGATTCTAAACGTCGCAAGACGCTAAATGAATACCAAAGTCTCTGAGTGAACATACGTAATTCATTACGAAGTTTAATTCACGAGCATCAAACTTAAATTGAAGAGTTTGATCATGGCTCAGATTGAACGCTGGCGGCAGGCCTAACACATGCAAGTCGAGCGGTAGCACAGAGAGCTTGCTCTCGGGTGACGAGCGGCGGACGGGTGAGTAATGTCTGGGAAACTGCCTGATGGAGGGGGATAACTACTGGAAACGGTAGCTAATACCGCATAACGTCGCAAGACCAAAGAGGGGGACCTTCGGGCCTCTTGCCATCAGATGTGCCCAGATGGGATTAGCTAGTAGGTGGGGTAATGGCTCACCTAGGCGACGATCCCTAGCTGGTCTGAGAGGATGACCAGCCACACTGGAACTGAGACACGGTCCAGACTCCTACGGGAGGCAGCAGTGGGGAATATTGCACAATGGGCGCAAGCCTGATGCAGCCATGCCGCGTGTATGAAGAAGGCCTTCGGGTTGTAAAGTACTTTCAGCGAGGAGGAAGGCATTGTGGTTAATAACCACAGTGATTGACGTTACTCGCAGAAGAAGCACCGGCTAACTCCGTGCCAGCAGCCGCGGTAATACGGAGGGTGCAAGCGTTAATCGGAATTACTGGGCGTAAAGCGCACGCAGGCGGTCTGTCAAGTCGGATGTGAAATCCCCGGGCTCAACCTGGGAACTGCATTCGAAACTGGCAGGCTAGAGTCTTGTAGAGGGGGGTAGAATTCCAGGTGTAGCGGTGAAATGCGTAGAGATCTGGAGGAATACCGGTGGCGAAGGCGGCCCCCTGGACAAAGACTGACGCTCAGGTGCGAAAGCGTGGGGAGCAAACAGGATTAGATACCCTGGTAGTCCACGCCGTAAACGATGTCGACTTGGAGGTTGTTCCCTTGAGGAGTGGCTTCCGGAGCTAACGCGTTAAGTCGACCGCCTGGGGAGTACGGCCGCAAGGTTAAAACTCAAATGAATTGACGGGGGCCCGCACAAGCGGTGGAGCATGTGGTTTAATTCGATGCAACGCGAAGAACCTTACCTACTCTTGACATCCACGGAATTTAGCAGAGATGCTTTAGTGCCTTCGGGAACCGTGAGACAGGTGCTGCATGGCTGTCGTCAGCTCGTGTTGTGAAATGTTGGGTTAAGTCCCGCAACGAGCGCAACCCTTATCCTTTGTTGCCAGCGGTTCGGCCGGGAACTCAAAGGAGACTGCCAGTGATAAACTGGAGGAAGGTGGGGATGACGTCAAGTCATCATGGCCCTTACGAGTAGGGCTACACACGTGCTACAATGGCGCATACAAAGAGAAGCGACCTCGCGAGAGCAAGCGGACCTCATAAAGTGCGTCGTAGTCCGGATTGGAGTCTGCAACTCGACTCCATGAAGTCGGAATCGCTAGTAATCGTAGATCAGAATGCTACGGTGAATACGTTCCCGGGCCTTGTACACACCGCCCGTCACACCATGGGAGTGGGTTGCAAAAGAAGTAGGTAGCTTAACCTTCGGGAGGGCGCTTACCACTTTGTGATTCATGACTGGGGTGAAGTCGTAACAAGGTAACCGTAGGGGAACCTGCGGTTGGATCACCTCCTTACCTGAAAGAACCTGCCTTTGTAGTGCTCACACAGATTGTCTGATGAAAAGTAAATAGCAAGGCGTCTTGCGATTGAGACTACACGTCCCCTTCGTCTAGAGGCCCAGGACACCGCCCTTTCACGGCGGTAACAGGGGTTCGAATCCCCTAGGGGACGCCACTTGCTGGTTTGTGAGTGAAAGTCACCTGCCTCAATATCTCAAAACTGACTTCCGAGTCATGTTTGAGATATTTGCTCTTTAAAAATCTGGATCAAGCTGAAAATTGAAACGACACGCTGCGTCTGTTCTCCGTAATAAGAACAGAGTGACGGTGTGTTCGAGTCTCTCAAATTTTCGCAACACGAGATGTTTTACGAAACATCTTCGGGTTGTGAGGTTAAGCGACTAAGCGTACACGGTGGATGCCCTGGCAGTCAGAGGCGATGAAGGGCGTGCTAATCTGCGATAAGCGTCGGCGAGGTGATATGAACCTTTGACCCGGCGATACCCGAATGGGGAAACCCAGTGTGTTTCGACACACTATCATGTCATGAATACATAGTGGCATGAGGCGAACCGGGGGAACTGAAACATCTAAGTACCCCGAGGAAAAGAAATCAACCGAGATTCCCCCAGTAGCGGCGAGCGAACGGGGAGGAGCCCAGAGTCTGAATCAGCGCGTGTGTTAGTGGAACGGTCTGGAAAGTCCGACGGTACAGGGTGATAGTCCCGTACACAAAAATGCACACTTTGTGAACTCGAAGAGTAGGGCGGGACACGTGGTATCCTGTCTGAATATGGGGGGACCATCCTCCAAGGCTAAATACTCCTGACTGACCGATAGTGAACCAGTACCGTGAGGGAAAGGCGAAAAGAACCCCGGCGAGGGGAGTGAAAAAGAACCTGAAACCGTGTACGTACAAGCAGTGGGAGCCTCTTTTATGGGGTGACTGCGTACCTTTTGTATAATGGGTCAGCGACTTATATTCTGTAGCAAGGTTAACCGTATAGGGGAGCCGAAGGGAAACCGAGTCTTAACTGGGCGTTAAGTTGCAGGGTATAGACCCGAAACCCGGTGATCTAGCCATGGGCAGGTTGAAGGTTGGGTAACACTAACTGGAGGACCGAACCGACTAATGTTGAAAAATTAGCGGATGACTTGTGGCTGGGGGTGAAAGGCCAATCAAACCGGGAGATAGCTGGTTCTCCCCGAAAGCTATTTAGGTAGCGCCTCGTGAACTCATCTTCGGGGGTAGAGCACTGTTTCGGCTAGGGGGCCATCCCGGCTTACCAACCCGATGCAAACTACGAATACCGAAGAATGTTATCACGGGAGACACACGGCGGGTGCTAACGTCCGTCGTGAAGAGGGAAACAACCCAGACCGCCAGCTAAGGTCCCAAAGTCATGGTTAAGTGGGAAACGATGTGGGAAGGCACAGACAGCCAGGATGTTGGCTTAGAAGCAGCCATCATTTAAAGAAAGCGTAATAGCTCACTGGTCGAGTCGGCCTGCGCGGAAGATGTAACGGGGCTAAACCATGCACCGAAGCTGCGGCAGCGACGCTTAGGCGTTGTTGGGTAGGGGAGCGTTCTGTAAGCCGTTGAAGGTGTCCTGTGAGGGGTGCTGGAGGTATCAGAAGTGCGAATGCTGACATAAGTAACGATAAAGCGGGTGAAAAGCCCGCTCGCCGGAAGACCAAGGGTTCCTGTCCAACGTTAATCGGGGCAGGGTGAGTCGACCCCTAAGGCGAGGCCGAAAGGCGTAGTCGATGGGAAACAGGTTAATATTCCTGTACTCGGTGTTACTGCGAAGGGGGGACGGAGAAGGCTATGTTAGCCGGGCGACGGTTGTCCCGGTTTAAGCATGTAGGCGGAAGGTTTAGGTAAATCCGGACCTTTTTTAACGCTGAGGTGTGATGACGAGGCACTACGGTGCTGAAGTAACAAATGCCCTGCTTCCAGGAAAAGCCTCTAAGCATCAGGTAACATCAAATCGTACCCCAAACCGACACAGGTGGTCAGGTAGAGAATACCAAGGCGCTTGAGAGAACTCGGGTGAAGGAACTAGGCAAAATGGTGCCGTAACTTCGGGAGAAGGCACGCTGGTGTGTAGGTGAAGTCCCTGCGGACGGAGCTGAAACCAGTCGAAGATACCAGCTGGCTGCAACTGTTTATTAAAAACACAGCACTGTGCAAACACGAAAGTGGACGTATACGGTGTGACGCCTGCCCGGTGCCGGAAGGTTAATTGATGGGGTTAGCGGCAACGCGAAGCTCTTGATCGAAGCCCCGGTAAACGGCGGCCGTAACTATAACGGTCCTAAGGTAGCGAAATTCCTTGTCGGGTAAGTTCCGACCTGCACGAATGGCGTAATGATGGCCAGGCTGTCTCCACCCGAGACTCAGTGAAATTGAACTCGCTGTGAAGATGCAGTGTACCCGCGGCAAGACGGAAAGACCCCGTGAACCTTTACTATAGCTTGACACTGAACACTGGTCCTTGATGTGTAGGATAGGTGGGAGGCTTTGAAGCGTGGACGCCAGTCTGCGTGGAGCCAACCTTGAAATACCACCCTTTAATGGCTGGTGTTCTAACGTAGACCCGTAATCCGGGTTGCGGACAGTGTCTGGTGGGTAGTTTGACTGGGGCGGTCTCCTCCTAAAGAGTAACGGAGGAGCACGAAGGTTAGCTAATCCTGGTCGGACATCAGGAGGTTAGTGCAATGGCATAAGCTAGCTTGACTGCGAGAGTGACGGCTCGAGCAGGTGCGAAAGCAGGTCATAGTGATCCGGTGGTTCTGAATGGAAGGGCCATCGCTCAACGGATAAAAGGTACTCCGGGGATAACAGGCTGATACCGCCCAAGAGTTCATATCGACGGCGGTGTTTGGCACCTCGATGTCGGCTCATCACATCCTGGGGCTGAAGTAGGTCCCAAGGGTACGGCTGTTCGCCGTTTAAAGTGGTACGCGAGCTGGGTTTAGAACGTCGTGAGACAGTTCGGTCCCTATCTGCCGTGGGCGCTGGAGAATTGAGGGGGGCTGCTCCTAGTACGAGAGGACCGGAGTGGACGCATCACTGGTGTTCGGGTTGTCATGCCAATGGCATTGCCCGGTAGCTAAATGCGGAAAAGATAAGTGCTGAAAGCATCTAAGCACGAAACTTGCCCCGAGATGAGTTCTCCCTGACTCCTTGAGAGTCCTGAAGGAACGTTGAAGACTACGACGTTGATAGGCTGGGTGTGTAAGTGCAGCGATGTATTGAGCTAACCAGTACTAATGAACCGTGAGGCTTAACCTTACAACGCCGAAGATGTTTTGGCGAAAGCAGAGACGACGATTTTCAGCCTGATAACAGATTAATCGACGTGCAGAGATGCGTGTTGATAACAGAATTTGCCTGGCGGCTTTAGCGCGGTGGTCCCACCTGACCCCATGCCGAACTCAGAAGTGAAACGCCGTAGCGCCGATGGTAGTGTGGGGTCTCCCCATGTGAGAGTAGGGAACTGCCAGGCATCAATTAAGTGAAGAGGCCATCCGCAAGGATGGCCTTTTTGCGTTTTTGTCCTTTCTAAAAATCCTCCGTGAAACTTTCTCACCTTCCTCTTACAGACTCGACATTCGCCCGATTCCTGGTTATTGTCAGCTATCTGGATGTCTAAACGTTTATACGTATGCTGTGAGGATATAAGGTTATGCCGATTAGGGTGCAGGACGAGCTACCAGCCGTTAATTTCTTGCGTGAAGAGAACGTCTTCGTGATGAAGGCCTCGCGCGCGACAGGTCAGGAAATTCGCCCTCTGAAGGTTCTTATCCTCAACCTGATGCCCAAAAAGATCGAGACGGAAAACCAGTTTCTGCGTTTGCTCTCCAACTCGCCGCTGCAGGTAGATATCCAGCTGCTGCGCATTGATGCCCGTGAATCGCGCAACACGCCCTCCGAGCATCTGAACAACTTCTACTGCAACTTCGAAGATATCCGTAACGACAATTACGATGGCCTGATCGTCACCGGCGCGCCGCTGGGTCTGGTCGAATTCAACGATGTGGCCTATTGGCCGCAGATCAAACAGGTCCTCGAGTGGGCGAAAGATCACGTCACCTCAACGCTGTTTGTCTGTTGGGCGGTACAAGCGGCTCTGAATATTCTCTACGGCATTCCTAAACAAACCCGAGCGGATAAGCTGTCAGGCGTCTACGAACACCATATTCTTCATCCGCATGCTCTGCTGACGCGCGGTTTTGATGACTCTTTCCTCGCGCCGCACTCACGCTATGCAGATTTCCCGGCCGCGTTGATTCGTGATTACACCGATCTCGAGATCCTGGCCGAAACGGAAGATGGCGATGCCTATCTGTTCGCCAGCAAAGACAAACGTATCGCCTTCGTCACAGGTCATCCTGAGTACGACGCCCACACCCTGGCGAGCGAATTTTTCCGCGATCTGGAAGCGGGATTAACCCCGGAAATTCCGTACAACTATTTCCCTAAAAACGATCCGCAAAACACACCCAGAGCCTCCTGGCGCAGTCACGGAAACTTGCTCTTTACTAACTGGCTCAACTATTACGTCTACCAGATCACGCCATACGATCTGCGCCACATGAATCCAACGCTGGAGTAATCTCCTGCCCAGAACGATCCTAAAGCGTTTCAGCATTCCAGATCAGGCACCTTCGGGTGCCTTTTTTATTTCCGAAACCACACTCATCATCTGTTCTATTTTTAATCTCAACATAATCAATAAGATATTTGCATTTTATAATTAAAATGGAAATTGTTTTTGATTTTGGAAAAATAATAGATAGTCTTAATTTTGCTGAGCGAAAACTACGTAACGATCTTTCGCTCGCGATGGGGGACTCTTTTTTGGATCTTGGGTGAGGAGCAGAGAAATGAATCAACAGGCAACGACCGCCGATGAACTGGCGTTTAACCAACCGCATGGTGAGCTGGAACAGCAGGTTCTGACGCCAGATGCCGTCGAGTTTCTGACAGAGCTGGTGACGCGCTTCGCACCAAAGCGCAATAAACTGCTGGCCGCCCGTATCCAGCAGCAGCAGGACATCGACAACGGTAAGCTGCCAGACTTCATTTCGGAAACTGCTTCCATTCGAGATTCTGCCTGGAAAATTCGCGGCATCCCGCAGGATTTGCAGGATCGCCGCGTCGAAATCACCGGCCCGGTTGAGCGAAAAATGGTGATTAACGCCATGAATGCCAACGTAAAAGTCTTTATGGCCGACTTTGAAGATTCGCTGGCGCCGGACTGGCGTAAAGTGATCGAGGGGCAGATCAACCTGCGCGATGCGGTCAATGGCAGTATCAGCTACACCAACGAAGCCGGAAAAATCTATCAGCTCAAACCCAATCCGGCGGTCCTGATTTGCCGCGTGCGCGGCCTGCATCTGCCGGAAAAACACGTCACATGGCGCAACGAAGCCATTCCCGGCAGCCTGTTTGATTTCGCCCTCTACTTCTTCCATAACCACAAAAGCCTGCTGGCAAAAGGCAGTGGCCCCTATTTCTACCTGCCAAAAACGCAGTCATGGCAGGAAGCCGCCTGGTGGAGCGAAGTCTTTAGCTATACGGAAGATCGTTTCAATCTGCCGCGAGGCACCATCAAAGCCACCCTGCTGATCGAGACGCTGCCGGCCGTGTTCCAGATGGACGAAATCCTGCACGCCCTGAGCGATCACATCGTCGGCCTGAACTGCGGTCGCTGGGATTACATCTTCAGCTACATCAAAACCCTGAAAAATCACCCGGAACGCGTCCTGCCCGACCGTCAGGCAGTCACCATGGACAAGCCGTTCCTCAACGCCTACTCGCGACTGCTGATCAAGACCTGCCACAAGCGCGGCGCGTTCGCGATGGGCGGCATGGCGGCCTTCATTCCGAGCAAAGACGCCGAGCGCAACAATCAGGTGCTGACTAAAGTCAAAGCGGACAAAGAGCTGGAAGCCCGCAATGGTCACGACGGCACCTGGGTTGCCCATCCAGGCCTGGCAGACACCGCCATGGACGTCTTTAACAGCGTGCTGGGCGATAGCAAAAATCAGCTGTTCGTCACCCGCGACGACGATGCCCCGATTACGGCTGAACAGCTGCTGATGCCCTGCGAGGGGGAACGCACCGAAGCCGGTATGCGCGCCAATATTCGCGTGGCGGTTCAGTACATCGAAGCCTGGATCTCGGGCAACGGCTGCGTCCCGATTTACGGCCTGATGGAAGATGCTGCCACGGCGGAGATCTCCCGTACCTCCATCTGGCAGTGGATCCATCACCAGAAAGCGCTCAATAACGGCAAACCGGTGACCAAATCCCTGTTCCGCCAGATGCTCGCCGAAGAGATGCTGGTGATTCAGGACGAGCTGGGCGAACACCGCTTCAGCAGTGGCCGTTTCGACGATGCCGCCCGCCTGATGGAACAAATCACCACCTCAGAAGAACTTATCGACTTCCTGACTCTGCCCGGCTACCGCCTGCTGGCCTGAACCCACCACATAACAATATGGAGCATCTGCACATGAAAACCCGTACCCAACAAATCGAAGAATTACAAAAAGAGTGGACTCAACCGCGCTGGGAAGGCATCAACCGCCCGTATAGCGCAGAGGAAGTGGTGAAACTGCGCGGTTCGGTCAACCCGGAATGCACGCTGGCGCAGCTCGGTGCCGCAAAAATGTGGCGTCTGCTGCACGGTGAATCGAAAAAAGGGTACATCAACAGCCTCGGCGCATTGACCGGCGGTCAGGCGTTGCAGCAGGCGAAAGCGGGTATCGAAGCGGTTTATCTCTCCGGCTGGCAGGTCGCGGCTGACGCCAACCTGGCGTCGAGTATGTATCCGGATCAGTCGCTCTACCCGGCGAACTCGGTGCCGTCGGTGGTCGATCGGATCAACAACACCTTCCGCCGTGCGGATCAGATCCAGTGGGCGTCCGGAATCGAACCGAACGATCCGCGCTTCGTCGACTATTTCCTGCCGATCGTGGCCGATGCCGAAGCGGGCTTTGGCGGCGTGCTGAATGCGTTTGAGCTGATGAAATCCATGATCGAAGCCGGTGCAGCGGCGGTTCACTTTGAAGATCAGCTGGCGTCCGTGAAGAAATGCGGTCACATGGGCGGCAAAGTGCTGGTCCCGACGCAGGAAGCGATTCAGAAGCTGGTCGCCGCACGTCTGGCGGCGGATGTGCTGGGCGTGCCGACGCTGGTTATCGCCCGTACCGATGCGGATGCGGCAGATCTGATTACCTCCGACTGCGACCCGTACGACAGCGAATTCATCACCGGCGAGCGCACCAGCGAAGGGTTCTACCGGACTCATGCGGGGATTGAGCAGGCTATCAGCCGCGGTTTGGCCTATGCCCCGTACGCCGACCTGGTGTGGTGTGAAACCTCGACGCCGGACCTGGCGCTGGCAAAACGCTTTGCCGATGCGATCCACGCCAAATACCCGGGCAAACTGCTGGCTTACAACTGCTCGCCGTCGTTCAACTGGCAGAAGAATCTGGACGATAAAACCATCGCCAGCTTCCAGCAGCAGCTGTCAGAGATGGGCTACAAATACCAGTTCATCACCCTCGCGGGCATTCACAGCATGTGGTTCAACATGTTCGACCTGGCCCACGCCTACGCGCAGGGCGAGGGCATGAAACACTATGTGGAAAAAGTGCAGCAGCCGGAATTTGCGGCGAGCAAAGAGGGCTACACCTTCGCCTCACACCAGCAGGAAGTGGGCACGGGCTACTTCGACAAAGTCACCACCATCATTCAGGGTGGCGCGTCTTCCGTGACCGCGCTGACGGGGTCGACGGAAGAGTCACAGTTCTGAGTCTGATTGCCCGGCGGCGCTCCGCTTGCCGGGCCTACAGGGTTCCGTAGGCCGGATAAGCGAATGCGCCATCCGGCGATACCCGCATCATGGTGGGGAAAAAAGCATGTCACGTGGCCTGGAGTTACTGATTGCACAAACCATCCTGCAGGGCTTCGACGCGCAGTATGGCCGTTTTCTGGAAGTGACTTCTGGTGCACAGCAGCGCTTTGAACACGCCGACTGGCACGCCGTTCAACAGGCGATGAAGCAGCGTATCCACCTTTATGACCATCACGTTGGTCTGGTGGTGGAACAACTGCGCTGCATCACCGACGGCAAAAGCCCCGACGCGGATTTCCTGCTCCGTGTGAAAGAACACTACACCCATCTGTTGCCGGATTACCCGCGCTTCGAGATTGCGGAGAGCTTTTTCAACTCCGTCTATTGCCGGTTATTTGACCACCGCTCGCTATCTCCTGAGCGGTTATTTATTTTCAGCTCTCAGCCTGAGCGTCGCTTCCGTACGATCCCGCGCCCGCTGGCGAAGGATTTCTTTCCGGAGCACGGCTGGGAAAGCCTGTTAAGCAAAATGCTCTCAGATTTACCCCTGCGCCTGCCGTGGCAAAACAAGGCGCGCGATGTGGGTTACATCGTCGCTCATCTGACGGAAACCTTCGGCGCAGAAGTGCTCCAGCGCAGCCATTTGCAGGTAGCTAATGAGCTCTTTTTCCGTAACAAAGCCGCCTGGCTGGTCGGGAAACTGATTTCGCCCACGGCCACAATCCCCTTTCTGCTGCCGATCCATCGCACGGATGATGGCGAGCTCTTTGTCGACGCCTGCCTGACGACCAGCGCCGAGGCGAGCATCGTCTTTGGCTTCGCCCGCTCCTATTTCATGGTCTATGCCCCGCATCCCGCCGCGCTGGTTGAGTGGCTGCGCGAGCTGCTGCCGATCAAAACCACCGCCGAACTGTACATGGCAATTGGCTGCCAGAAACACGCGAAAACGGAGAGCTATCGCGAATACCTGCACTACATCACCCGCACCGACGAGCAGTTCATCGAAGCTCCCGGTATTCGCGGGATGGTAATGCTGGTGTTTACGCTGCCGGGTTTTGATCGCGTTTTTAAGGTCATCAAAGATAAATTCGCCCCGCAGAAAGAGATGACGGCAGCCCACGTCCGCGCCTGCTATCAGCTGGTTAAAGAGCACGACCGCGTCGGGCGCATGGCCGATACCCAAGAGTTCGAAAATTTTGTGCTGGATAAGCAGCAGATCGACCCGGCACTCATGGCGCTGCTGATGCAGGAAGCGCCGGGCAAAATCACCGATCTGGGCGATAAGATTGCTATCAGCCATCTCTACATTGAACGCCGTATGGTTCCGCTCAACATCTGGCTGGAGCAGGTGGACGGCCAGGCGCTGCGCGATGCGATTGAAGAGTACGGGAACGCTATCCGCCAGCTGGCAGCGGCCAATATTTTCCCCGGCGATATGCTGTTTAAAAACTTTGGCGTGACCCGGCACGGCCGCGTGGTGTTCTACGATTACGATGAAATTTGCTATATGACCGAGGTGAATTTCCGCGATATTCCGGCCGCGCGCTACCCGGAAGATGAGCTCGCCAGCGAACCCTGGTACAGCGTCTCGCCGGGCGATGTCTTCCCGGAGGAGTTTCACCACTGGCTGTGCGCCGACCCGCGCATCGGGCCCTTATTTGAAGAGATGCACGAGGATCTGTTCCGCGCCGACTACTGGCGCAGCCTGCAAACCCGCATTAAAAAGGGTTATGTGGAAGATGTGTACGCCTACCGCAGGCGGCAGCGTTTTAGCATTCGATACGCGATGTAACGCCGGGTGGCGGCTACGCCTTACCCGGCCTACGTTCAGGTTTTGTAGGCCCGGTAAGCGCACCGCCGCCGGGCAAAACATCTTAGCGAATCCCACCATACGCCAGCGTCACTTCCTTCGCCGCTTTGATCACCAGCGCGCCCAGCTCGGTCACGCGGTCGTCGGTCACGCGTGAAATCGGTCCGGAAATGGAGATCGCCGCGAAGGGTTCGCGGTGCTCATCAAAAATGCACGCCGCGATGCAGCGCAGGCCCAGGGCGTGCTCTTCATCATCAAACGAATAGCCGCGCTTGCGCGTCTGGGCCAAATCATCTTTCAGGTGCAAGGGGGAAACCAGCGTCGCATGGGTATAGGCGTGCAGCCCTTTACGGTGCAGCAGGCCGGTGACCTGCTCCTCGCTCAGTTGCGACAGGAACGCTTTCCCTGCACCCGACGCATGCATCGGCAGTTTGCCGCCAATCGGCGCGGACATGCGCATCAGCTGCGTACACTGCACCTGGTCGATGATAATCGCCTGATGGTCGCTCTGATCCAGCACCGCCAGGTTGACCGTCTCACCGGAATCTTCCATCAGTGTGCGCAGGATGGGGTGGACAATCGCCAGCAGGTTACGGCTCTGCAAAAAGCTGCTGCCGACGATAAACGCGTGCGCACCCACAGACCAGTGGCCCAACTCGCCCACCTGGCGAACAAACCCGAGCTGCTGCATGGTGCTCAACAGACGATGCGTCGTGGAGTTCGGCAGGCCAGCCTGCTGCGCCAGTTCGGTCAGGGCCACGCTGCTGTGGGATTCCGCAATCCATTCCAGCAGCTTTAATCCGCGCGTCAGCGACTGAACTTGTCCGCCAGGCGGCGCGGTAGTGGCAGCAGGTTTTCTGCCGCGTTTTGCGGGAACGGTAGCGACCATGACGGATTCCTTTTTCTGTATCGTGGAAATCATTTTCGTTTTATTTGGTGAATTTGCAACCGTTATCCTGACTGATCGGAGGAGTGATAGTGAACATGTCTCATGTTAACGCTGCGTGACTTCTCCCTCCTGCGAGATTATGCCAGTATGGATCGCAGCCTTTTGGCCTTGTTGAGCGTTGTCGGGAGCGAGTGTGAGCAGCAAAGTAGATCAACTGCGTGCGCAGTTAAATGAACGAATTCTGGTGCTGGACGGCGGCATGGGCACCATGATCCAGAGCTATCGTCTCAGTGAAGACGATTTCCGCGGTGAGCGTTTCGCCGACTGGCCCTGTGACCTGAAAGGCAACAATGACCTGCTGGTGCTAAGTAAGCCGGATGTCATCGCGGCGATTCATAACGCCTATTTCGAGGCGGGCGCGGACATCGTTGAAACCAATACCTTCAACTCGACAACCATCGCCATGGCGGATTACCAGATGGAATCCCTGTCGGCGGAAATCAACTTTGAGGCCGCCCGACTGGCGCGCGCCTGCGCCGATGCGTGGACTGCCCGCACGCCGGAAAAACCGCGCTACGTGGCCGGGGTGCTTGGCCCGACTAACCGTACCGCCTCGATTTCACCGGACGTCAACGATCCAGCCTACCGCAACGTCACCTTCGACCAACTGGTGGCTGCCTATCGTGAATCGACCAAAGCGCTGGTGGAAGGCGGTTCCGATCTGATCATGATCGAGACGGTATTCGACACCCTCAACGCCAAGGCCGCGATCTTTGCGGTGAAGGAAGAGATGGAAGCGCTGGGTGTCGACTTGCCGATCATGATCTCCGGCACCATCACGGATGCCTCCGGACGTACCCTTTCGGGCCAGACGACGGAAGCCTTTTACAACTCCCTGCGTCACGCCGATGCGCTGACCTTCGGCCTGAACTGCGCCCTCGGTCCGGACGAACTGCGTCAGTATGTGCAGGAACTTTCGCGCATCGCCGAGTGCTATGTCACCGCACACCCGAACGCCGGTTTGCCGAACGCCTTTGGCGAATACGACCTCGATGCGACGACCATGGCCGCGCAGATCCGCGAGTGGGCCGAGTCGGGCTTTCTGAATATCGTCGGCGGCTGCTGCGGTACCACGCCGGAACACATCGCCGCCATGAGCAACGCGGTGGCCGGCTTAGCGCCGCGCCAGTTGCCGACGCTTCCGGTCGCCTGTCGTCTGGCCGGTCTTGAGCCGCTGACCATTGCCGATGACAGCCTGTTCGTGAACGTCGGTGAACGTACCAACGTCACCGGTTCCGCCAAATTCAAGCGCCTGATCAAAGAAGAGAAATACAGCGAAGCGCTGGACGTTGCCCGCCAGCAGGTGGAAAGCGGCGCGCAGATCATCGACATCAACATGGATGAAGGGATGCTCGACGCCGAAGCGGCGATGGTGCGGTTCCTGAATCTGATTGCCGGTGAGCCGGACATTGCCCGCGTGCCGATCATGATCGACTCCTCTAAGTGGGAGGTTATCGAGAAAGGGCTGAAGTGCATTCAGGGCAAAGGCATCGTCAACTCGATCTCAATGAAAGAGGGGATCGAGCCGTTTATCCACCACGCCAAACTGGTGCGTCGCTATGGCGCCGCCGTGGTGGTGATGGCATTCGACGAAGTCGGCCAGGCCGATACCCGCGAGCGCAAGATTGAGATTTGCCGGCGGGCGTACAAGATCCTGACCGAAGAGGTCGGTTTCCCGCCCGAAGACATCATTTTCGACCCCAATATCTTCGCCGTCGCGACCGGGATTGAAGAGCATAACAACTACGCGCAGGACTTTATCGGCGCGTGCGAAGACATCAAACGCGAGCTGCCGCACGCCCTGATTTCCGGCGGCGTCTCGAACGTCTCATTCTCGTTCCGCGGTAACGACCCGGTCCGTGAAGCCATCCACGCCGTGTTCCTTTACTACGCCATCCGCAACGGCATGGACATGGGGATCGTCAACGCCGGACAGCTGGCGATTTACGACGACCTGCCCGCCGAACTGCGCGACGCCATGGAAGACGTGATCCTTAACCGCCGCGACGACTCCACCGAACGCATGCTGGATCTGGCGGAGAAATATCGCGGCAGCAAAAGCGATGAAAGCGTAAAAGTTCAGCAGGCTGAATGGCGCGCCTGGGATGTGAAAAAGCGTCTGGAATACTCGCTGGTCAAAGGCATCACCGAGTTTATCGAGCTGGATACGGAAGAGGCTCGCCAGCTCTCGACGCGCCCGATTGAGGTGATCGAAGGCCCGCTGATGGACGGCATGAACGTGGTCGGCGACCTATTCGGCGAGGGCAAAATGTTCCTGCCGCAGGTGGTGAAATCCGCGCGCGTGATGAAGCAGGCGGTGGCCTATCTCGAACCCTACATTGAGGCCAGCAAAGAGAAAGGCCAGACCAACGGCAAGATGGTGATCGCGACCGTCAAAGGTGACGTGCACGACATCGGCAAAAATATCGTCGGCGTGGTGCTGCAGTGCAATAACTACGAAATCATCGACCTGGGCGTGATGGTCCCGGCAGACAAAATCCTCAAAACCGCGCGTGAAGTGAACGCGGATCTGATCGGCCTCTCCGGGCTGATCACCCCGTCGCTGGACGAAATGGTCAACGTGGCGAAAGAGATGGAGCGCCAGGGCTTTACCATTCCGCTGCTGATTGGCGGCGCGACCACCTCGAAAGCGCACACAGCGGTGAAAATCGAGCAAAACTACAGCGGGCCGACGGTCTACGTGCAGAACGCGTCACGTACGGTGGGCGTGGTGTCAGCCCTGCTTTCTGCGACGCAGCACGACGATTTTGTCGCCAGAACCCGCAAAGAGTACGACACCGTTCGCATCCAGCACGCCCGCAAAAAACCGCGCACTCCGCCGGTGACATTGGCTGCGGCACGCGAAAACGATCTGGCCTTCGACTGGGCGAGCTACACGCCGCCGGTGGCGCACCGTCTGGGTGTGCAGGAGGTGACCGCGAATATCGAAACCCTGCGCAATTACATCGACTGGACGCCGTTCTTTATGACCTGGTCTCTGGCGGGGAAATATCCGCGCATTCTTGAGGATGAAGTGGTCGGCGAAGAGGCGCAGCGCCTGTTCAAAGATGCCAACGATTTGCTCGACCAGTTGAGTGCCGAGAAGAGCCTCAATCCGCGGGGCGTCGTCGGCCTGTTTCCGGCGAACCGCGTTGGGGATGACATCGAAATTTATCGCGATGAAACCCGCACCAACGTGCTGGCGGTGAGCCGTCATCTGCGCCAGCAGACCGAGAAAGTCGGTTTTGCCAACTACTGCCTGGCCGATTTCGTCGCGCCAAAACTCAGCGGCAAAGCGGACTACATCGGCGCGTTCGCCGTGACCGGTGGGCTGGAAGAGGATGCGCTCGCTGACGCGTATGAAGCGCAGCACGATGATTACAACAAAATCATGCTGAAAGCTCTCGCCGATCGTCTGGCGGAAGCCTTCGCGGAATACCTGCATGAGCGGGTGCGTAAAGTTCACTGGGGTTACGCGGCGAATGAGAACCTCAGCAACGAGGAGCTGATCCGCGAAAACTATCAGGGTATCCGTCCGGCACCAGGCTATCCGGCCTGTCCGGAACACACGGAAAAGGGCACCATCTGGCAGCTTTTGGATGTGGAAACCCACACCGGGATGAAACTGACGGAATCCTACGCCATGTGGCCGGGCGCGTCCGTTTCGGGCTGGTATTTTAGCCACCCTGACAGCAAATATTACGCCGTGGCGCAAATCCAGCGCGATCAGGTGGAAGACTATGCGCTGCGTAAGGGGATGAGCGTCTCCGAAGTGGAACGCTGGCTGGCCCCGAATCTGGGCTACGACGCGGATTAATTTCACTTTTCCTTACAACTAACAGGGCGCTCATCGGGCGCCCTGTCTCTTTCTGTCGCAATAACTCTTATACTTAAAAAACTCAGCCCGGTGGCGCTTCGCTTACCGGGCCTACAAAAGACCGTAGGCCGGGCAAACGCAGTGCCGCCCGGCAAAGAAGCCAAAGGATAACCGACAACAATAAGGAGAACCCACTTCCGTGCTGACATTGTTACACCTGCTATCGGCCGTCGCCCTGCTGGTCTGGGGCACGCACATTGTCCGTACCGGCGTGATGCGCGTCTTTGGCGCACGCTTACGCACCGTCCTCAGCCGCAGCGTTGAGAAGAAGCCGCTCGCCTTCTGCGCGGGGATCGGCGTCACAGCCCTCGTACAAAGCAGTAACGCCACCACCATGCTCGTCACCTCGTTCGTGGCGCAGGACCTGGTGGCGCTCACTCCGGCGCTGGTGATTGTGCTCGGCGCAGACGTCGGGACCGCGCTGATGGCGCGAATCCTGACCTTCGATCTCTCCTGGCTCTCGCCGCTGCTGATTTTCATCGGCGTGATCTTCTTCCTCGGCCGCAAGCAGACCCGCGAAGGGCAACTGGGCCGCGTCGGGATTGGCCTCGGGCTGATCCTGCTGGCGCTGGAGCTGATTGTCCAGGCGGTCACGCCGATCACTCAGGCCAACGGTGTACAGGTGATTTTCGCCTCGCTCACGGGCGATATCATGCTCGACGCGCTGATCGGCGCGGTGTTTGCCATCATCAGTTACTCCAGCCTGGCGGCGGTGCTGCTCACCGCGACGCTGACCACCGCCGGGGCGATCTCCTTCCCGGTCGCGCTGTGCCTGGTGATCGGCGCGAATCTCGGCTCTGGCCTGCTGGCGATGCTCAACAACAGCGGCGCGAATGCCGCCGCCCGCCGCGTGGCGCTCGGGAGTTTACTCTTCAAGCTGGTGGGCAGCCTGATCATCCTGCCGTTTGTCCATCCCCTGGCGAACCTGATGGATAACCTGCCGCTGCCGAAAGCCGAGCTGGTGATCTATTTCCACGTCTTCTACAACCTGGTGCGCTGCCTGGCGATGGTGCCGTTTGCCGGGCCGATGGCGCGGTTCTGTAAGCGCATGATCCGCGATGAACCCGAACTGGACGCTCGTCTGAAACCGAAGCATCTCGACACCTCGGCGCTGGATACCCCGGCGCTGGCGCTGGCCAATGCCGCGCGTGAGACCCTGCGCATGGGCGACGCGATGGAGACCATGCTGGATGGCCTGAAGAAGGTGATGCACGGCGAGCCGCGCGAAGAGAAAGAGCTGCGCAAACTGGCCGACGATATCAACGTGCTCTACACCGCCATCAAACTCTACCTGGCGCGCATGCCGCAGGATGAGCTGGCGGAAGAGGAGTCCCGCCGCTGGGCAGAGATTATCGAGATGTCTCTTAACCTGGAGCAGGCCTCCGATATCGTCGAGCGTATGGGGAGTGAAATCGCCGATAAATCCCTGGCCGCCCGCCGGGCATTCTCCCTCGAGGGGGTGACTGAGCTGGATGCGTTGCACGATCAGCTTCTCAGCAACCTGCAGCTGGCGATGTCGGTCTTCTTCTCCGGCGATGTGCCGAGCGCCCGCCGTCTGCGCCGCAACAAGCACCGCTTCCGCATTCTCAACCGACGTTACTCTCACGCCCACGTTGACCGCCTGCATCAGCAGAACGTGCAAAGTATCGAAACCAGCTCCCTGCACCTGGGGCTGCTCGGCGATATGAAGCGTCTCAACTCCCTGTTCTGCTCGGTGGCCTACAGCGTGATGGAACAGCCGGATGAAGATGATGAGAGGGATGAGTATTAGTTCTGAAAGCGCCTCGCAGTTTCCTGCTGTCGGGCGTGACGCAATCCCACTTCACATTTAACGTTGCAACGCAGGTGATTGGTAAATCTGCGCTGCAACGTTTTGTCATTAGTGATGTATAAAATTTTATACAGGGATGTGTTATGTTATTAGAAAAACCAACGATGCGTCCTGTCGCATGGATGGGAAGCGCGCTTGATGATTTGCTCGGTTTCCCGGAGGAAATCCGTAAAGACGCCGGGTATCAGCTGCATCGGTTACAGGCGGGCCTGGAGGCTGCTGACTGGAAACCGATGTCAGAGATAGGCAGAGGCGTCGCTGAGATCAGGCTTCATGGAGCGACGGGTGCCTGGCGGATCATTTATCTGGCCCGTTTTGACGATGCTGTGTACGTGCTGCATTGCTTTGTGAAAAAAACGCAGCGAACTTCCGAACAGGATATACGAATTGCAAAAGCCCGTTATCAGGCGGCGCTCGATGAAATGAGGAATCGAAATGAAGAATAACGTTGATTGCAATATTCGTCATGTCACGGGGGCGGATGCCAACATTTTTGCCGATCTGGGGTTTGAGGAAAGTGAAGCGAAATACCTGAAGCTGGATGCCGAAAAGGAGGTCGAACAGCTTTTGCTGATCAAGCGCCAACTGATGCAAGAGATCTCCAGCTGGATTTCAGATAATAAAATGCGGCAGGCAGATGCAGCGGCGAGACTTAACGTCTCTCGCCCGCGTGTATCCGATGTGGTGAATCTCAAAACCAGCAAGTTTACCCTCGACACGCTTGTGATGATGCTGAGCAAACTGGGAAAACCTGTCTCAGTTACCGTCGGCTAATCTTTTTACCAGCCCAAACCTAAGGTATATTTCGCCCATTAAGGAGAAATTATGCTGCCCACCCAATCAACCCGATTAAACAAATACATTAGCGAGAGCGGAATCTGCTCGCGTCGCGAGGCTGACCGTTACATCGAGCAAGGCAACGTCTTCCTCAATGGCAAACGCGCCACCATTGGCGATCAGGTGGTGCCCGGCGACGTGGTGAAAGTGAATGGCCAGCTCATAGAGCCCCGGGACGAAGAAGACCTGGTGTTTATCGCGTTGAACAAACCGGTGGGGATTGTCAGCACCACGGAAGATGGCGAGCGGGATAACATCGTTGATTTCGTCAACCACAGCAGCCGCATCTTCCCGATTGGGCGTCTGGACAAAGATTCGCAGGGGCTGATTTTCCTCACCAACCATGGCGATCTGGTGAACAAAATCCTGCGTGCCGGTAACGATCATGAGAAAGAGTATCTGGTTACGGTCAACAAGCCGGTGACGGATGATTTTATTCGCGGGATGGGCGCGGGCGTGCCGATTCTCGGGACCGTCACCAAGAAGTGCAAAGTCAAAAAAGAGGCACCGTTCACGTTCCGCATTACCCTGGTGCAGGGCTTAAACCGTCAAATCCGCCGTATGTGCGAGCATTTTGGTTTTGAGGTCACGAAGCTTGAGCGTACGCGCATTATGAACGTCAGCGTCGCCGGTATTCCGCAGGGCGAGTGGCGCGATCTGACCGGGGATGAACTGATTGAGCTGTTTAAGCTGATTGAAGGGTCATCTTCCGAGGCTAAGCCGAAAGCCAAAGCGAAACCGAAAAGCCAGGGGATAAAACGGCCTGTGGTCAGCGCGCCGAAATCCGCAGAAAAAGAGCGCAACAAACCTGCCGGAAAACGCTTCGTACAGCCAGGCCGTAAAAAGAAAGGGCGCTAAATTAGCGCCTTCCACGGGGTGAAGTATTGGCAGTCCACGAAAATGTGGATTCCTTATCTGGCTTATAAGCCTGCGCTTTTTTGAGTTTGCGGGCTTTCTTCGCTTCGACTTCACGCTCGGCCATCAGCTTGTCGATGTACTCTTTTTTCACCTGATTGGTTTCAGCGTTTGTCAGAGTACGACCATGTGCAATCCGTGCGCGATCGAGCAGGGTTTTCAGCTCGCGCTGCTCGCTTTCCGTCATGTCTTTCTGGGTCAATCTCGGTGTGGACATACCTGAAGCCTCTTGAGAGTAGAGGCTTCAGTGTAAAGCAAGCCGCGGTTTGCGCGAAGTGAATTAGTTTTCTTTCACCACTTCTTTTTTCGGCTGCGCTTCAATCGGTTTTCCTGACCAGTAGCCCGCCAGCAGCGAGCCGGACAGGTTATGCCAGACCGAGAACAATGCGCCAGGCAGCGCCGCCAGCGGAGAGAAGTAGATCTTACCGAGCGCCGCCGCGAGGCCGGAGTTCTGCATCCCCACTTCGATCGCCAGCGTGCGGCAGGTCGATTCATCAAAGCCAAACAGCTTCCCGCCCCAGTAACCGCCCAGCAGCCCGATGGTGTTATGCAGAATCACCGCGATTATCACCACAAAACCGACCGACGCAATATGCGATGCCGACCCGGCAACCACGGCGCTGATGATCGCCAGGATGCAGACCATTGAAAACGCAGGCAGGTAAGGCTCCACGGCTTTCACGACGCGCGGGAACAGGTGATGAATCACCAGACCGAGCGCAATCGGAATCACCACGATTTGCAGGATCGACAGCAGCATGCCCATTACATCCACCTGAATATGCGCATCCACATACAGACGCGTCAGCAGCGGCGTGGCGATCACCCCCACCAGCGTTGAGACCGACGAGATGGTCACCGATAGCGCCACGTCGCCCTTCGCCAGATAGATCATCACATTCGACGCCGTACCGCTGGCAACGCTGCCCACCAGCACCATCCCGGCAGATAAATCCGGCGGCATTTTAAAGGCCATCGCCAGCAGCCAGGCTGCCAGCGGCATCACCAGGTAGTGCAGGAAAATCCCCGCTGCGACCGGAGCAGGGCGTGACAGCACGCGCTTAAAATCGTCGATTTTCAGATGCACGCCCATGCCGAGCATGATCAGCATCAGTAGCGTCGTGACCCACGGGCCGACGGGGGTAAAGGTCGATGGCGTGTAATAGGCGAGAACAGAGAGCAGCAGCGCCCAGAGCGGGAACAGCCGCGTGATTGCGGATAACATAGTGAATTCCTTGCAGTATTGTCGTTGTGTTATTTAGTTATAAAAAAGCCGGGTTCGAGCCCGGCTATTGGTATTGTTTATCGTGCTAAGGAATTTTATTCAAACAAATTATGGTGAAGTTTCTGCACGACCTGCTCGGCTTCGTGGCCCGGGACCAGGAAGCAGAGGTTGTAGCTGGAGGCGCCGTAGCAAATCATGCGGATGTTGAACGGATCCAGCACGCCAAAGACCTCTTTGCCCACGCCGCAGGCGCGTGACAGCTGGTTGCCGATAATCGCCACCAGGGCCAGGTTCTCTTCGACTTCAACGCGGCACAGGGCAGACAGCTCCATCAGCAGGGATTGCGTCAGCAGGGTATCGCCCGTCGACGTCGAGCCGGTGGTGTCCAGCGTCAGCGCAATGCTCACTTCAGAGGTGGTAATCAGATCCACCGAGATATTGTGGCGCGCCAGAATCCCGAACACTTCCGCGAGGAAACCGCGGGAGTGCAGCATGTTCAGGCTGTGCAGGGTGACCAGGGTTTGCTTACGACGCAGGGCCAGAGCGCGGAACAGCGGTGGATTTTCGGTGCTTTTACACACCAGCGTCCCGCCTGCTTTTGGATCTTTGCTCGAGCCGACAAAGACAGGAATATCGCTGCGCACGGCAGGCAGCAGAGTCGCCGGATGCAGCACTTTCGCGCCGAAGGTCGCCATTTCGGCAGCCTCTTCAAAGGCAATCACATCAATACGTTTTGCGGCAGGTACTACGCGCGGATCGGTGGTGTAGATGCCAGGGACGTCGGTCCAGATATCCACACGGGTGGCGTACAGCGCCTCGCCCAGCAGGGCAGCGGTGTAGTCACTGCCGCCGCGGCCCAGAGTGGTGGTACGGCCTTTGGCTTCGCTACCGATAAAGCCCTGGGTGATGACAATCCCTTCGGCCAGGCGCGGGGCCAGCTGTTGTTTCGACAACTCGGAAAGGGTCGCCACGTCCGGTTCGGCGCGGCCAAAGCGGTCGCTGGTGCGCATGATTTTACGCACGTCAAACCACTGCGCCAGCACGTCGCGCTCACGCAGGATCTCAACGAACAGCAGGGTGGACATCAGCTCGCCGTGGCTCACCAGTTCGTCGGTCAGCGCGGTAGACGTCGCCAGAGAGGCCGCTTCCGCCAGGGTGGTGATATTTTCCAGCAGACGTTCAACTTCCTCGCGAATCACCTGAGGGTTCTTCATGCGCTCGAGGATATCGAACTGAATTTTGCGCAGCGCGTCGAGCTTCACAAAGCGCTCGGTCGCTTCCAGTCCTTCTGACAGGGCCACCAGCAGATTGGTCACGCCAGCCGAGGCAGAAAGCACCACCAGGCGGGTCGTCGGATCGGCCAGCACCACGTCGGCGCTGCGGTTCATGGCGTCGTAATCGGCCACACTGGTACCGCCAAATTTGGCGACAACAAAACTCGTCATAACATCCTCGTGTCAGGGAAAGAATAAAGCGACCTTGGCACAAGAACGAAACGATGACAGGTGCAGGCGCAAATACCGCCCTATAAATAAAATGCGGGGGGAGTCCTGTCAACGCTGGGATTATGCGGATTTTTCATGGGGGGGTACCCCTCAGTAACAGGACTAATAACAAGCCATTATTTTATCCCTCGTTTTACGGCGATCTGAAGGACATTCCACCGCGATAGGGCTGGCTGTAGCGACTATACTTTTGGGACTTTTCACGCCCGTTTGATGCAGACCAGGGCAATGGCATAAAAACCATCACAATTTCTGCGCGCAGGCGCTACAATCGACCGCAGTCACAATTCTCAAATCACAAGAGTATTGCTAATGAAAAACATCAATCCAACGCAGACTTCTGCCTGGCAGGCACTACAAAAACACTTCGACGAAATGAAAGACGTCACCATCGCGGACCTGTTCGCGAAAGACGGCGACCGTTTCAGCAAATTCTCCGCCACCTTCGACGATCAGATGCTGGTGGACTTCTCCAAAAACCGCATCACCGAAGAGACGCTGGCAAAACTGCAGGATCTGGCGAAAGAGACCGATCTGGCAGGGGCCATCAAGTCCATGTTCTCCGGCGAGAAGATCAACCGCACCGAAGACCGCGCTGTCCTGCATGTCGCGCTGCGTAACCGTAGCAATACTCCGATTATCGTCGACGGCAAAGATGTGATGCCGGAAGTGAACGCGGTGCTCGAGAAGATGAAAACCTTCTCCGAAGCCATTATCTCCGGCAGCTGGAAAGGCTACACCGGTAAAGCGATCACCGACGTCGTGAACATCGGTATCGGCGGCTCTGACCTCGGCCCGTTCATGGTGACCGAAGCGCTGCGTCCGTACAAAAATCATCTGAACATGCACTTCGTTTCCAACGTCGATGGCACCCACATCGCCGAAGTGCTGAAAAAAGTGAACCCGGAAACCACCCTGTTCCTGGTCGCCTCTAAAACCTTCACCACGCAAGAGACCATGACCAACGCCCACAGCGCGCGCGACTGGTTCCTGGCAACGGCGGGCGATAACCAACACGTCGCCAAACACTTCGCGGCGCTCTCCACCAACGGTAAAGCCGTGGGCGAGTTCGGCATCGACACCGCAAACATGTTCGAGTTCTGGGACTGGGTCGGCGGTCGTTACTCCCTGTGGTCAGCGATTGGTCTGTCGATCATCCTGTCCGTAGGTTACGACAACTTCGTTGAGCTGCTCTCCGGCGCGCACGCGATGGACAAGCACTTCTCCACCACTCCGGCTGAAAAAAACCTGCCGGTGCTGCTGGCGCTGATCGGTATCTGGTACAACAACTTCTTCGGCGCAGAAACCGAAGCGATCCTGCCGTACGACCAGTACATGCACCGCTTCGCGGCGTACTTCCAGCAGGGCAACATGGAATCCAACGGCAAATACGTTGACCGTAACGGCAACGCCGTGGATTACCAGACCGGCCCAATCATCTGGGGCGAGCCGGGCACTAACGGTCAGCACGCGTTCTATCAGCTGATTCACCAGGGCACCAAAATGGTCCCATGTGATTTCATCGCGCCGGCGCAGACTCACAACGCGCTGTCCGACCATCACCAGAAACTGCTGTCTAACTTCTTCGCGCAGACCGAAGCCCTGGCGTTTGGTAAAGCCCGCGACGTGGTTGAGCAGGAATATCGTGACCAGGGTAAAGATCCGGCCACGCTGGACCACGTAGTGCCGTTCAAAGTCTTCGAAGGCAACCGCCCAACCAACTCCATCCTGCTGCGCGAAATCACGCCGTTCAGCCTGGGTGCGTTGATTGCCCTGTACGAGCACAAAATCTTCACTCAGGGCGCGATCCTGAATATCTTCACCTTCGATCAGTGGGGCGTGGAGCTGGGCAAACAGCTGGCGAACCGCATTCTGCCAGAGCTGGGTGATGACAAAGATATTAACAGCCATGACAGTTCAACGAATGGTCTGATTAATCGCTATAAATCCTGGCGTGGATAATTAATATTCCCTGAACAATGCCGGCGAAATGCCGGCATTTTTTTATCGGATAATTCCGGTTGTCCGTTACCTGGCGCAAATTTCTATTCTGAGGTTAATCCGAAAAGGCCAATTACCCTGTTAATGACTAAGGGTCATTTTAGGAAAATACGGAGCCTTGCTGATATTTTATTATATTATAACTTGTTGAATTTATACGTCTTGATTAATATTTTCCCTCCGCTGATATTTCCTTTCATCCATTTATCCTAAAACCGTCCCGCTATTTCCCCGCACGGCAATCCGTCTGCTTTAGTTGTGTATACTCGAATCCGCCTGAATTTCTTTTCGGGCAAATCTCCATTCATTCATTGAAGGGAAATTGTTATGAAGAAAGTACTGTATGGCATTTTTGCCATATCTGCGCTTGCGGCGACGTCTGTCTATGCGGCTCCGGTTCAGGTCGGGGAAGCAGCAGGCTCGGCAGCGACGTCTGCGTCAGCGGGGAGTTCTACCGCGACCGCGACCAGCACCGTAGGCTCGGCCGTGGGTGTCGCTCTGGCGGCAACCGGTGGCGGTGATGGCTCCAATACCGGAACCACGACCACCACGACAACAAGCACTCAGTAATCACGGGTGTATTACCATAACCACACTTCGGTGTGGTTATTTCACCCCTTCGGAGAAGAGTCGTGAAGCGACCTGCAATTATTCTGCTTTGCCTGCTGTTGCAGGCGTGCTCAGCCACCACCAAAGGGCTGGGACACTCACTGTGGGACAGCGTATTCGGCACGCCGGGCGTGCATCTGACGGATGACGATATCCAGAATATGCCCTACGCCAGCCAGTACATGCAATTAAACGAGGGGCCGCAGCTGTTTGTGGTGCTCGCTTTCGCCGAAAACGGGCAGCAGAAATGGGTGACGCAGGATCAGGCCACCATCGTGACGCAGCACGGGCGTATCGTGAAAACCCTGCTCGGCGGCGACAACCTGCTTGAAGTGAACAACCTCGCGCAAGACCCGTTGATCAAACCGAATCAAATCGTCGACGGCGCAAGCTGGACGCGCACCATGGGCTGGACGGAGCACAAGCAGGTGCGCTACGCCACCGCGCGTTCCGTTTTCCGCTGGGATGGCACCGACACCGTCACCGTGGGCAGCGACCAGACTCAGGTTCGCATCCTTGACGAAGAGGTCACGACCGACCAGGCCCGCTGGCATAACCGTTTCTGGGTGGATGACGAAGGGCAAATTCGTCAGTCCCTGCAATACCTTGGCGCGAACTTCTTCCCGGTGAAAGCCACCCTCATCAAGGCGGCGAAACCATGAAAATTATCACTTCTGCTGCACTCCTTCTGACGCTTACAGCGCCGATTGCCTGGTCTGCGGGGACCGTAAAGGTCTACACCCCAGGGAGTCACGAGCCGAAAACCCTCTCCAACGCCGAACACCTGATCGATCTGGTCGGGCAGCCGCGTCTGGCGAACAGCTGGTGGCCGGGGGCAGTAATCAGCGAGCGTCAGGCAAGCGTCGTGGCCGAACAGAAACACAAGGCGCTGCTGGCCCGGCTGACGGGTCTGGCAGAGCAGGAAACGGGCGATACGGCAGCGGCGATCAACGCCGTGCGCCAGCAGCTTCAGGCGATACAGGTCACGGGACGTCAGCTGGTGAATCTCGACCCGGACAAAGTACGCGTGGCCGAGAAGGGCAATCCGACTTTGAAAGGGGAGTACAGCCTGTGGATCACGCCGCAGCCGACCACCGTCACGGTGATGGGTCTGGTCAGCCATCCGGGGAAAAAGCCATTTACGCCGGGGCGCGATTTGGCGAGTTATCTCGACGACCAAAGCCTGCTGGACGGCGCCGATCGCAGCTATGCGTGGGTGGTCTATCCCGATGGCCGCACGCAAAAGGCCCCGGTGGCGTACTGGAATAAACGCCATATCGAGCCGATGCCGGGCAGCGTGATTTTTGTCGGCTTTGCCGATCACTTCTGGACGAAGGCGTATGACGGGCTGAACTCCGACATCCTTCACTCCCTGACGCATCGGATACCGGATTAATGAAAAGAACTTATCTCTACAGCATGCTGGCGCTTTGCGTCAGCGCCGCCTGCCACGCCGAAACCTTTCCCGCGCCCGTCGGGCCGTCGCAGTCAGACTTCGGCGGCGTCGGGCTGATGCAAACCCCCACGGCACGCATGGCGCGCGAGGGGGAAATCAGCCTCAACTATCGCGATAACGATCAGTACCGCTACTACTCCGCGTCGGTACAGCTCTTCCCGTGGCTCGAAACCACTCTGCGCTACACCGATGTGCGCACCAAACAGTACAGCAGCGTCGAGGCGTTTTCGGGCGATCAGACCTACAAAGACAAAGCCTTCGACGTCAAACTGCGCCTGTGGGAAGAGAGCTTCTGGATGCCGCAGGTCTCCGTCGGGGCGCGCGATATCGGCGGGACCGGCCTGTTTGATGCGGAATACATCGTCGCCAATAAAGCCTGGGGGCCGTTCGACTTTTCTCTTGGGATGGGCTGGGGATATCTCGGCACCAGCGGCAACGTGAAAAACCCGTTCTGCTCCTACAGCGACAAATATTGCTACCGCGATAACAGCTACCAGAAAGCCGGTTCGGTCAACGGCGACCAGATGTTCCACGGCCCGGCCTCGCTGTTTGGCGGCGTGGAATACCAGACGCCGTGGCAACCGCTGCGTCTGAAGCTGGAGTACGAAGGCAACAACTACACGCAAGATTTTGCGGGTAAGCTCGAACAGAAGAGCAAGTTTAACGTCGGCGCCATTTACCGCGTCACCGATTGGGCCGACGTTAACCTCAGCTACGAGCGCGGGAACACCTTTATGTTTGGTGTCACCCTGCGCACCAACTTTAACGATATGCGTCCGTCCTATAACGACAATTCGCGCCCGGCGTATCGACCGCAGCCGCAGGATGCGATCCTGCAGCACTCGGTGGTGGCGAATCAGCTGACGTTACTGAAATACAACGCGGGCCTCGCCGATCCGAAGATTCAGACCAAAGGTGACACGCTGTATGTCACGGGTGAGCAGGTGAAATATCGCGATTCCCATGAAGGGATCGAACGGGCGAATAGGATCGTGATGAACGATCTGCCGGACGGGATCCGCACGATCCGCGTGACGGAAAACCGTCTGAACATGCCGCAGGTGACCACGGAAACGGATGTCGCCAGCCTGAAGCGTCATCTTGAAGGCGAGCCGCTGGGGCACGAAACGGAGCTGGTGCAAAAACGCATCGAACCGGTGGTGCCGGAAACCACCGAGCAGGGCTGGTATATCGACAAATCGCGCTTCGATTTCCATATCGATCCGATCCTGAACCAGTCCGTCGGCGGCCCGGAAAACTTCTACATGTATCAGCTGGGCGTGATGGCGACGGCGGATCTGTGGATGACGGATCACCTTCTGATCACCGGCAGCGTATTTGGCAACCTCGCCAATAACTACGACAAATTTAACTACACCAACCCGCCGAGCGACTCGAAGCTGCCGCGCGTGCGTACCCGCGTGCGTGAATATGTGCAGAACGATGTGTACGTGAATAACCTGCAGGCCAACTATTTCCAGTACCTCGGCAACGGCTTCTACGGCCAGGTTTACGGCGGCTATCTGGAAACCATGTACGGCGGCGCGGGGGCGGAAGTGTTGTATCGTCCGGTCGACAGCAACTGGGCGTTCGGCCTGGATGCGAACTATGTGAAACAGCGTGACTGGCGTAGCGCGCAGGACATGATGAAGTTCACCGATTACAGCGTGAAGACCGGCCACCTGACCGCCTACTGGACGCCGTCGTTTGCCCAGGACGTGCTGGTGAAAGCCAGCGTCGGGCAGTATCTGGCGGGCGATAAGGGCGGTACGCTGGAGATCGCCAAACGCTTCGACAGCGGCGTGGTGGTGGGGGGCTACGCGACCATCACCAACGTGTCGCCGGACGAGTACGGGGAAGGGGATTTCACCAAAGGGGTGTACGTCTCGATTCCGCTGGATCTCTTCTCGTCAGGTCCGACCCGCAGCCGCGCGGCGATCGGCTGGACGCCGCTGACGCGCGACGGTGGGCAGCAGCTTGGACGTAAGTTCCAGCTGTACGATATGACCAGCGACCGGTCGGTTAACTTCCGTTAAGGCTGTTTCGCCGGATGGCGCTGCGCTTATCCGGCCTACGGGAATGTAGGCCCGGTAAGCGAAGCGCCACCGGGCGATTGTTCTGGTTTGCACAAAACATAAACAAAAAATATAGATCTCCGTCACATTTTTGCGTTATACAGGTACTTCGCTCCAGAGAATGAGGTGCTGTATGACATCCCTGACTCGCCCGCGCGTTGAGTTTATCTCAATGGTCCTCCAGACCGTGCTGAGCCTCGGTCTGTTGAGCCTTGGCCTGATACTGGTGGTCTTTCTCGGCAAAGAGACGGTACATCTGGCGGATGTGCTGTTCGCCCCTGAACAAACCAGCAAATATGAGCTGGTTGAAGGACTGGTGGTCTACTTTCTCTACTTCGAATTTATCGCCCTGATTGTGAAGTACTTTCAGTCTGGCTTTCACTTCCCGCTGCGTTACTTTGTCTATATCGGCATCACCGCGATAGTGCGGTTGATCATCGTCGATCATAAGTCTCCTCTCGACGTGCTGATCTACTCGGCGGCGATCCTGCTGTTGGTCATTACCCTCTGGCTGTGCAACTCTAAGCGGCTGAAACGCGAATAAAAAAATGGCGGCCCGAGGGCCGCCAAACAACAGTCACAAGTTAGGGTCAATACATTACGTCAAAGTTGAGGGTTGCAGTGGCATAACACGATGAAACTTAACCTTTTACACCGCCCGCCGTGAGGCCGTTGACCAGCCAGCGCTGAGCCAGCAGGAACACCACGGTGATCGGGATAGCAGAGAGTACAGCGGCTGCGGCAAAGTCGCCCCACAGGTAGTTTTGCGGGTTGAGATATTGCTGCATACCCACGGCCAGCGTGTAGCTATTCACATCACGCAGCAGCAGCGACGCGACCGGGACTTCGGTAATGGCCGCGATGAACGACAGAATAAAGACCACCGCCAGAATCGGCACCGACAGCGGCAACAGCACCAGGCGGAAGGCCTGCCACGGCGTGGCCCCATCCAGCGCCGCCGCTTCTTCCAGCGACCCGTCGATGGTTTCGAAATAGCCCTTAATCGTCCAGACGTGCAGCGCGATCCCGCCCATGTAGGCGAAAATCACCCCGCCGTGGGTGTTCAGACCGATAAACGGCACGTACTGGCCGAGACGGTCAAACAAGGCGTACAACGCGACGAGTGACAGCACTGCCGGGAACATCTGGAAAATCAGCATGCTTTTCAGCAGCGTCGCCTTGCCCGGGAAACGCATACGGGCAAAGGCGTAAGCGCAGGTGGTGGAGAGCGCCACAATCCCGATGGCGGTAATGCCGGCCACTTTAATTGAGTTCCACAGCCACAGCAGCACCGGGAACGGCGGCGGCGTCACGCGACCGTCGGCGTGCTCGACGCTAAAGCCCAGCGCCAGCTTCCAGTGCTCCCAGGAGATCTGGTCCGGGATCAGGCTGCCCGTCGCGAAGTTCCCTTCGCGCAGGGAGATGGCGATCACCATCAGCAGCGGGAACATGATGGCGGCGATAAAAATCAACAGCCCTAAGTGCGTCACCAGGAGGCGCAGTTTCTGAGATTTGGGTTGTACCATAGCCATAGTGAGTGCCCTCCTTAGTCAAATTTCATTCGTGTGGCTTTCAGGTTCACAATCGCCAGCGCGCCGACCAGCAGGAAGATCAGGGTGGCAATTGCGGCCGCCAGCCCGAAGTCCTGACCGCCGCCGCCTTCGAAGGCGATGCGATAGGTGTAGCTCACTAACAGGTCTGTATAACCGGCGGGCGTGGTGGTGCCGAGGCGGTCCGGGCTGCCGTTGGTCAGCAGCTGAATCAGTACGAAGTTGTTAAAGTTAAAGGCGAAGCTGGCAATCATCAGCGGCGTCAGCGGCTTGATCAGAAGCGGAAGCGTAATCTTAAAGAAGTTCTGGAACGGACCTGCGCCGTCCATCGCCGAGGCTTCGTACAGATCGTCCGGAATCGCTTTCAGCAGGCCCATGCACAGGATCATCATGTACGGATACCCGAGCCAGGTGTTGACGATGAT
Organism: Lelliottia sp. JS-SCA-14; assembly: GCF_035593345.1. Classification (NCBI taxonomy): domain Bacteria; kingdom Pseudomonadati; phylum Pseudomonadota; class Gammaproteobacteria; order Enterobacterales; family Enterobacteriaceae; genus Lelliottia; species Lelliottia sp. JS-SCA-14. The sequence continues at coordinate 318,206 of NZ_CP141606.1, forward strand.
AATCATGCTGCGGGCGGTGGTCGGGTCGCTGAACCAGGCCGGTTTGATGCCAAACAACGCGCCGAGCATCATGTTGATTTCACCGAAGCTCTGGTTGAACAACCCTTTGAAAATCAGAATCGAGATAAACGACGGCACGGCGTAGGGCAGGATCAGCAGCACGCGGTAGATGGCTTTGCCCTTGAGGGATTCCCACTGCACCACGCACGCCAGCACCATGCCGACCGCGACGGTTAAAATCACCGTCAGCACCGAGAAGACCACCGTCCAGACGAAGATCGCGAAGAACGGTTTCTGAATCCCTTCGTCGGTGAAGACGCGGGTGAAGTTATCCCAGCCAATAGTGACCGTGTAGCCTGGGCTGAGTTTGTCATCGCCCCATTTGCCGTCGGCGTTGATGGACTGGTAGAAACCGATCTCGTTGTTTGGACGATACTTCACGCCGCTCTGATTGTTGGTCAGCGTGCCGTCATCGGCTTTGGTGTAGAGCGGCTGCGTGCCGGAGAACTGGCGCAGGGAGCTCATGATCACTTTGCTTTCGTCCGGCAGGATCGCCGTCAGCTGGGTCAGCGCCTGGCGGTTCTGGGTGATGATACGCAGATTCGCGCGCTCGCCTTCCGGCAGGGCGCTTGCTTCTTTCAGAGTCAGCTTCTGCTCGCCGCCAAATTTGAAGGCGTCGGAGAGATAATTTTTACCGGTCCCTTCATCGGTCAGGGCCAGTTTCCACTCGTCACCCGCCGGGTATAAACCAAAGTTAAAGGTTTTACCGGCCTGATAAGAACGGTCCATCAACACCTGTTCGGCGCGTTCCTGCGCGAGCTGGTTGGTGCTGCTGTAGTTGGTAAAGGCGATTGCGATAGTACAGATCAGCGGGAACAAGACGAACAGTCCCATCCCGGCCACGCCCGGATAGACATAGCGCCAGGCATAGGCTTTACGATTAGCGAAAATATAGAGGCCAACTGAGCTCAAAATCAGCGTCATGATGGCGAACAGGTACTCCCCCTGCACATACATTAAAACAACAAGGTATCCCACCAGTAAGCCCAGCAGACCTATCACTGACCATTTCAGCGTGTCGCTTTGCCACCAGTGTTTCTTTTTAATGATATCCATGGGGAATCTTCCTCAACAGCAATTAAACAACCCTCACCCCAACCCTCTCCCTGAGGGAGAGGGGGCGGTTTCTCCTTCTCCCTTGAGGGAGAAGGCCGGGATGAGGGGGTTACAACACGTCTTACTTCGTAATACGACCTTGCGCGTCTTTCAGTGCCGCATCGACAGTCTGACGACCGCTTGCTGCGTTGATCACCGCCGTACGAGTGGCATACCAGAACGCCGCCATTTGCGGGATGTTCGGCATGATTTCGCCTTTCTGGGCGTTATCCATGGTGGCCGCAATGCGTGGGTCTTTCGCCAGCGTATCCTGGAAGGATTTCAGCGCGACGGCACCCAGCGGTTTGTCCTTGTTCACTTCATCCAGACCCTGATCGGTCAGGAGGTAGTTTTCGAGGAACTCTTTCGCCAGCTCTTTGTTCGGGCTGGCGGCGTTGATACCTGCGCTCAGCACGCCAACGAACGGTTTAGACGGCTTGCCTTTGAAGGTTGGCAGCAGGGTCACGCCGTAGTTGATTTTGCTTTTATCGATGTTAGACCAGGCCCACGGACCGTTGATGGTCATCGCGGTTTCGCCTTTGTTGAACGCCGCTTCCGCGATGGAGTAATCGGTATCCGCGTTCATGTGTTTGTTCTTGATCAGATCCACCAGGAAGCCCAGGCCCGCTTTCGCGCCAGCGCTGTCCACGCCCACATCTTTGACGTCGTATTTGCCGTTTTCAAACTTGAAGGCATACCCGCCGTCGGCAGCGATCAGCGGCCAGGTGAAGTACGGTTCTTGCAGGTTGAACATCAGCGCGCTCTTACCTTTCGCCTTCAGCTCTTTATCCAGAGCCGGGATCTCTTCCCAGGATTTTGGCGGGTTCGGTACGAGGTCTTTGTTGTAAATCAGAGACAGGGCTTCAACGGCCACCGGATAGGCGATCAGCTTACCGTTGTAACGCACGGCGTCCCAGGTGAACGGGAACAGTTTGTCCTGGAACGCTTTATCCGGGGAGACTTCTGCCAGCAGGCCAGACTGCGCGTAGCCGCCGAAACGGTCATGCGCCCAGAAGATGATGTCCGGGCCATCGCCCGTTGCCGCAACCTGAGGGAATTTCTCTTCCAGTTTGTCCGGGTGTTCAACGGTGACTTTGATGCCGGTGTCTTTTTCGAATTTCTTACCCACTTCGGCCAGGCCGTTATAGCCTTTGTCGCCGTTAATCCAGATAACCAGCTTACCTTCTTCAATTTTGGCGAGAGCCGGTGCGGAAATCATCATTGCTGCCAGGGCGGACAATGCGAAAACGCGTGCGCCAGTCTTGATCTTCATATCTGCCATCCTTTTTGGTGATGTGCTCGTGGATATTGAGGTGGTTCAACGTCACTCAGTTTCCTTATATGACATCCTCTTTCCATCCTCCTTAGGTCTACGCCCCACCCCCGCGTTGTGTGATCTGCGTTGCATAAATTTAAGTTATGAGTCATGGCGCACATAAAAGCCCACTGAATATTGCAGCCTGCATCACGAAATTCCCCAGAGCCCGCCCGGCGCGGTGGCAGAACCGGTTATCTCATCCTCCCGCCTCCTCCCCCATGAAAAAGGCAGGGGGTGGAGGATTTGCAGAAGTTATCGATACCCCATAGTGAACTTATGTTGAATGTTTCTGTCGGTGACAGGTTGTAACGAGGGAGAAGGGCATGGCGAGCGTACAGCTGCGGAATGTAACGAAAGCCTGGGGCGACGTAGTGGTGTCTAAAGACATCAATCTCGACATCCACGAAGGTGAATTCGTGGTGTTTGTGGGCCCATCAGGCTGCGGTAAGTCAACACTGCTGCGTATGATTGCTGGACTTGAAACCATCACCAGTGGCGATCTGTTTATTGGTGAAACCCGCATGAACGATATCCCGCCCGCCGAACGCGGCGTTGGCATGGTGTTCCAGTCTTATGCGCTCTATCCCCATCTCTCTGTTGCCGAAAACATGTCCTTTGGCCTGAAACTGGCCGGGGCGAAAAAAGATGTGATTAATCAGCGCGTCACTCAGGTGGCGGAAGTGCTGCAGCTGGCACACCTGCTGGAGCGTAAACCGAAAGCACTCTCCGGTGGACAGCGTCAGCGCGTGGCGATTGGCCGTACGCTGGTGGCGGAACCGCGCGTGTTCCTGCTCGATGAACCCCTCTCTAACCTGGACGCCGCCCTGCGCGTTCAGATGCGTATTGAAATCTCCCGTCTGCACAAACGCCTTGGCCGCACGATGGTCTACGTCACCCACGATCAGGTCGAAGCGATGACGCTGGCCGACAAAATCGTGGTGCTGGACGCCGGCCGCGTCGCGCAGGTGGGGAAACCGCTGGAGCTCTATCACTACCCGGCTGACCGCTTCGTTGCGGGCTTTATTGGCTCGCCGAAGATGAACTTCCTGCCGGTGAAAGTGACCGCTACGGCTATCGAACAGGTACAGGTGGAACTGCCGAACCGTCAGCAGATTTGGCTGCCAGTGGACAGCGCTAACGTACAGGTCGGGGCAAACATGTCCCTGGGTATTCGTCCTGAACATTTACTGCCAAGTCAGATCGCCGATGTGACGCTGGAAGGTGAAGTGCAGGTCGTCGAACAACTTGGTCACGAAACACAGATTCATATCCAGATCCCCGCCATCCGTCAGAACCTGGTTTACCGCCAGAACGACGTGGTGTTGGTAGAAGAGGGTGCCACATTCGCTATCGGTTTGCCGCCAGAGCGTTGCCATCTGTTCCGAGAGGATGGCACTGCATGTCGTCGGCTGCATAAAGAGCCAGGCGTTTAAGCATTCCAACAAAACTACACAAAACCATTTGTGCTGCATCGAGGCGGCAAATGAGTGAATCCCCGGGAGCGTACATGAGTACGTGACCGGGGTGAGCGAATGCAGCCAACGAAGAGGCAGTGCAAATGGGGAAGTGTAATAAGAAAAGCAATGATCTCAGGAGATAGAATAATGATTACTCTGCGCAAACTTCCCCTGGCAATCGCCGTGACAGCAGGCATTTTGTCTGCTCACGCGGGTGCCGTCGATTTTAAAGGTTACGCCCGTTCGGGTATCGGCTGGACCGGTAGCGGCGGCGCGCAACAGTGCTTCCAGGCAACGGGTGCACAAAGTAAATACCGTCTTGGTAACGAATGTGAAACTTACGCTGAGCTGAAACTGGGCCAGGAAGTGTGGAAAGAAGGCGATAAGAGCTTCTACTTCGACACCAACGTCGCGTACTCCGTTGCACAGCAGAACGACTGGGAAGCCACTGACCCAGCCTTCCGTGAAGCCAACGTGCAGGGTAAAAACCTGATTGAATGGCTGCCAGGTTCCACCATGTGGGCCGGTAAGCGCTTCTATCAGCGTCATGACGTTCACATGATCGACTTCTACTACTGGGATATCTCCGGTCCGGGCGCAGGTCTGGAAAACGTGGATCTCGGCTTTGGTAAACTCTCCATGGCCGTGACCCGTTCGACTGAAGCGGGCGGTTCTTCTACCTTCGCCAGCAACAACGTGCGTGATTTCACCACTGAGACCGCGAACGACGTCTTCGACGTGCGTTTAGCGCAGATGGAAATCAACCCAGGCGGCACGCTGGAACTGGGCGTTGACTACGGTCACACCAACGTAAACGACGATTACTACCTGCAGCCAAATGCCTCTAAAGATGGTTGGATGTTCACTGCAGAACATACCCAGAGCATGCTGAAAGGCTTTAACAAATTTGTGGTTCAGTACGCCACCGACTCCATGACCTCTCAGGGTAAAGGCCTGTCTCAGGGCGCGGGCATTGGTCTGGGTAATGACGACACCGATGGCAAACTGTATGCCTACGGCATCAACAACAACGGCCACCTGCTGCGTATCCTCGACCACGGCGCAATCTCCCTGGGCGACAGCTGGGACCTGATGTACGTCGGTATGTACCAGGACATCGACTGGGATAACGGCAACGGCACCAAATGGTACACCGTGGGTGTGCGCCCAATGTACAAATGGACGCCAATCATGAGTACCTTGCTGGAAGTGGGCTACGACAACGTCAAATCCCAGAACACCGGCGACAAAAACAACCAGTACAAAATCACCCTGGCGCAACAGTGGCAGGCGGGCGACAGCATCTGGTCCCGTCCGGCAATCCGCGTCTTCGCAACCTACGCGAAGTGGGATGAGAAGTGGGGTTATGACACTTCCGGTAGCCCAATTTCCACTAACTCTAAGTACAACTCTAACTTCGGTATGCAGACTGCTGGCCTGGGCCGCGGCGACACCGACGAGTGGAGCTTCGGTGCTCAGATGGAAATCTGGTGGTAATCCGTCCTTAATCTCACGTAATGGCTAAACAAAGGAGGGGCGCAAGCCCCTCTGATTTAAGCGTCGCGCGCTATTGCCTGGCCACCGCTGCGCTTGATATCTGAGGTGATAAAATGAAAATGAACAAAAGTCTCGTTGCCCTCTGCCTGACCGCTGGCCTGCTGGCAAGCGTACCGGCAGTCAGTTTTGCCGATGTCAATTTCGTCCCGCAGAACACCACGGCGGCCCCGGCCATCCCGGCTTCTGCGCTGCAACAGCTGGTCTGGACCCCTGTCGACCAGTCTAAAACCCAAAGCACCGATCTTTCTGCCAGCGGCCAACAGCTGAATGTTCCCGGCATTTCCGGTCCGGTCGCGGCCTGGAGTATCCCGGCGAACATTGGAGAGCTAAACCTGACGCTGACCAGTATCGTCGACAAACAAACGAACGTCTTCGCGCCGAACGTGCTGATTCTGGATCAGAACATGACGCCATCGGCGTTCTTCCCGAGCAGCTACTTCACCTATCAGGAACCGGGTGTAATGAGCGCCGATCGCCTGGAAGGGGTGATGCGCCTGACGCCTGCGCTGGGTCAGCAGAAAATTTATGTGCTGGTCTTCACTACGCCGCAGGATCTCACCCAGACCACGACGCTGGTGGACCCGGCCAAAGCCTACGCCAAAGGCACGGGCAATGCGGTGCCGGATATTCCGGACCCGAAAGCGCGTCACACCACGGACGGCACCCTGAAACTGAAAGTGAGCACTTCCTCTGCCTCCAGCGTGCTGGTCGGCCCACTGTTTGGCTCATCCGGCCCTGGCCCTGTGACCGTAGGTAACACCGCCGCTCCGGCTCCGGCCTATGCCGCACCGGTCGCCGCTGCGCCTGCTGCTGCCCCGGCACCGGCGCCTGCTCCGGCGAAGAAAGCCGAGCCGATGCTTAATGACACCGAAAGTTACTTCAATCGCGCCATCAAAGAGGCAGTTGATCGCGGCGATGTAGACAAAGCGCTGAAGCTGCTTGATGAAGCTGAGCGTTTAGGTTCGACCACTGCCCGTTCCACCTTTATCAGCAGTGTAAAAGGCAAGGGGTGACCGTCTCCCCACAGTGCTGATTTTGTCAGTAGTTTAGTGCGCCTGAGTGGGCGCACTTTTTTTTGTGCGGCAAAAAGCTGTTGCACCGCTGTTGCGATAATGATCGCTAAACCGCGTTTGGCCGCCCCCAATCTGCTTTTCTGCGATACAATAGCCAGACGTTATGTATCGGAGAGTCTGGCATGTCACACCCTGCGCTAACGCAACTGCGTGCGCTGCGCTATTTTGAACACATCCCCGCGCTTGACCCGGAACAGCTGGACTGGCTGCTGCTGGAAGATTCCATGACGAAACGCTTTGAGCAGCAGGGGAAAAAAGTCACGGTCACGCTGATTCAGGAAGGCTTTGTCGCGCCTGAAGACGTCGCCAGTGAACTGCCGCTGCTGCCGAAAGAGGAGCGCTACTGGCTGCGCGAGATTTTACTCTGCGCCGACGGTGAACCCTGGCTTGCCGGGCGGACGGTGGTCCCGGAATCGACCCTGTGCGGCCCGGAACTGGCGCTGCAACAGTTGGGTAAAACCCCGCTGGGACGTTATCTTTTCACGTCGTCTGAGCTCACCCGTGATTTTATTGAGATTGGTCGCGATGCAGACCTGTGGGGACGCCGTTCCCGCCTGCGCTTAAGCGGCAAGCCGCTCATGCTGACAGAACTCTTTTTGCCTGCATCGCCGTTGTACTAAGAGGATTTGAAAATGGAGTGGAGTCTGACGCAGGACAAGCTGCTGGCTTTTCACCGCTTGATGCGCACCGATAAACCCATCGGCACTTTTTTGCTGCTGTGGCCAACGCTATGGGCGCTGTGGGTCGCCACCCCTGGTTTGCCGCCGCTGTGGATCCTGGCGGTGTTTGTGGCCGGCGTCTGGCTGATGCGTGCCGCGGGCTGTGTGGTGAACGATTATGCCGACCGCAAATTTGACGGTCACGTGAAACGCACCGCCAACCGCCCGATGCCGAGCGGCCAGGTCTCGGAGAAAGAGGCCCGCACGCTGTTTGTGGTGCTGGTATTACTCGCTTTCCTGCTGGTCTTAACGCTTAACACGATGACGATTCTGCTCTCGGTGGCGGCGCTGGCGCTGGCGTGGGTTTATCCGTTTATGAAGCGCTATACCCATCTGCCGCAGGTGGTGCTGGGCGCGGCCTTCGGCTGGTCGATTCCGATGGCGTTCGCCGCCGTCAGTGAATCTGTACCCTTAAGCTGCTGGCTGATGTTCCTCGCCAACATCCTGTGGGCGGTGGCGTATGACACCCAGTACGCGATGGTCGACCGCGATGACGATCTGAAAATTGGCATCAAGTCGACGGCGATTCTGTTTGGTCGTCACGATAAGCTGATCATCGGAATTTTGCAGGTCGCCGTGTTAGGGCTGATGGTGCTGATTGGCTATCTGAACGCCCTGAACTGGGAGTTTTACTGGTCGGTGCTGGTGGCGGGAATGCTGTTTGTGTATCAGCAGAAGCTGATTGCGAACCGCGAGCGCGAAGCCTGTTTCAAAGCGTTTTTGAATAATAACTACGTCGGGCTGGTGCTGTTTTTGGGGCTGGCGATGAGTTACTTTGCCTGAAAAAAAAGCCCGGTGGCGCTACGCTTACCGGGCCTACATGTTGTGCTAAATCGTAGGCCGGGTAAGGCGAAGCCGCCACCCGGCTTTTTTATCACTCGTCCTGCGTCGCACTCTCAATCGTCAAACGAACGTCAGACGTAATCAACTCCGCCAGCATCTGGTAAACCCGCATCGTCTCTTCAGGTTCCGCATCGCTGATATAGCCTTCATCACGCAACGTCAGCACCAGAGAGCTAAACACCGCTTTATCGAAGAACTCAGGCGCGTTAATGCCGTGCAGCACGGACAGACGCTGAGCCAGGGTGCGGCTCTCTTTTTCCAGGGTTCCACGGTTGATGGACGGGTTCGCGCTCAGCAGCCAGAAGGTGATGGCGTAGCGCTGCAGCGTCTCACGCGCACCGGCTGCCAGCAGCTGCAGGGTACGGGAGCGTGACGGATTGATATGCAGCTCATCGTCTTTCACCGCGATCAGGCCCTGACGCAACAGCTCGGCGGTCAGTTTATCCAGCTCGACGGCCAGCTCTTCGTTGCTCCAACTCAGGAACAGCTCAGCTTTCAGCATCGGATAGAGCGTCTCAACGTGACGCAGCAGTTCCTGACGGGAAATGCGGCGGTGCTGAGTGATGATCGCCGCCATCAGGGACGGCAGCATCAGCATATGAGCGATGTTGTTGCGATAGTAGGTCATCAGCACCGCCTGCTCACGCGGCAGAATGATGATGTCACCGATCGTATCTTTCTCGACTTCGAACTTATTCATCTGCAGCGCGTGGTCGATCAGCTGACCGGCGGTCGCAGATGGAACGGTAGAGTCGGCGGAATACGGGACATTACGCATAATGTCCAGGTAGCAATCGAGCTGTTCGGTCAGCTGTTCGCGCGTCAGAGAACGTTGACGAGACGCCAGCAGCGCCGTGACGCACAGGTTCATCGCGTTAGCCGCACCGGCGTTGTTAATACGCACCATCAGATCGGCGGCGATGTTATTCACCGTCGGCGTCAGCCAGGCTGGGCGAATCGCTTCGATTGGATCGATAGACTCGCGCCACTCGGGAACGTGCTGATTCAGGTAGGTCATCAGCGGCAGCGGTTCGCCAAAGTTGACGTAGCCCTGACCGAGATTGCGCAGCTTGCTCAGGCCTTTCAGCATCTGAGGCAGGCTCTCTTTCTCTTTGGTCGCGCCGCGCAGCTCTTTGGCGTAAGTGCCCACTTCCATCACGTGCTCGTAACCGATGTAGATCGGCACCAGCGTAATAGGGCGCGTACCGCCGCGCAGCATCGCCTGAATGGTCATCGACAGGGTGCCGGTTTTCGGGTCAAGCAGACGGCCCGTACGAGAGCGGCCACCTTCGACGAAATACTCAACGGAATAGCCGCGGCTGAACAGCTCGCCCAGATATTCGCGGAACACCGTAGAGTAGAGCTTGTTGCCCTTGAAGGTACGACGAATAAAGAACGCACCCAGACGGCGGAAAATCGGGCCGGCTGGCCAGAAGTTCAGGTTGATACCGGCGGCGATGTGCGGTGGCACCAGTCCCTGATGATAAAGGACGTAGGACAGCAGCAGATAGTCCATGTGGCTGCGGTGGCAAGGCACATAGACAATTTCGTGGCCGTCGTGGGCCAGCTGGCGCACGCGCTCGGCGTTGTGGACGTTAATCCCCTGATAGAGACGGTTCCAGGTGAAGCTCAGGATACGGTCGGAAAGGCGGATCATCTCGTAGGAGAAGTTGGCCGCAATCTCTTCCATCAGGGCAATCGCGTTCTGCTGGGCTTTCTCGTGAGAGATTTTCTTGCTGCGCGCTTCGTCTTCGACGGCGCGAGCAATGGCTTTCGAGGCCAGCAGTTTGTTGAACAGATCCTGACGCGCTGGCAGGCGCGGGCCAACGGCCGCCAGACGCTGACGGGCGAAGTGCATACGCGCCACGCGTGCCAGTTTCTGCGCAATGATCTTATCCGTGCCGTGCTCATCCGCCATGCGGCGCAGCGAAACGGAAGGGGAGAAACGCACAAAGCTGTCGCGCCCCAGCCATGAGACGGCAAAGAATTTCTGAATGCCGTTCAGCATGCGCAGCGGCGGATTCTCTTCGCCTTTCTGACGTCCAGGACGACGACCAAACATCACCGACACCGGCACCATCTGGACATCCAGGCTGGGGTTGCTGCGGTGCAGATCGAGGTAGTCATGGAACAGCTTAATCGACTCTTCTTTCGGCGTGTAATAGGTGAACACGCGCGGCCCGCCGTGAATAAACACGTAGCGCGGCAGCAGCGTTCCGTCGACCTCAAGGGGTTCGAGCGGATCGGGTAAGTCGTGCGCCAGACACTGGGCGCGCAGCGTCAGTAAGTCTGCCTTCGAGTTATAAGGCAAAACGTACATAATTGGGCGCGAGGTATCGAGCCCTAATTCCAGCGCGGGTTCCGCCGGGATAGACTTACTTTTTACCAGGACGCTTAATGGTAAATTAAGTAATTTGTAGTAAATTCGTGGCCAGCCGGACATAAACGATGTAAAGCCTCTGGTTAATAATGCAAATGCGGCGCAAGGATAACAGAAAGCGCGCAAAATTTCTGTTGTTACCGGTCATACTTCAGGCTGCATGGCAATGCGCTACAGCTATAGTTACTGACGCTAAATCTAAGAAAAGGTTCTTTTAATGGCCAATAATACCACTGGGTTAACCCGAATCATCAAAGCTGCCGGATATTCATGGAAAGGTTTCCGCGCCGCATGGATCAATGAAGCTGCTTTTCGCCAGGAGGGGGTTGCCGCCGTCGTCGCGGTAATCATCGCCTGTTTCCTCGATGTTGATCCTATTACCCGCGTGCTTCTCATTGGTTCAGTCCTTCTGGTGATGATAGTGGAAATTCTGAACAGTGCTATCGAAGCGGTGGTGGATCGCATCGGGTCTGATTTCCACGAACTCTCGGGCCGCGCAAAAGATATGGGCTCTGCCGCTGTGCTGCTGGCGATTATCATCGCTGCCATCACCTGGATCACGCTTCTTTGGTCACATTTTCGATAAGCCTTCAGGAATCGAATAAGTCTCTGGTTTTTTGTGCAGTTTTTGATTCCAAAATCACCTTTGACTGTATATACTCACAGCATAACTGTATATACACCCAGGGGGCGGAATGAAAGCGTTAACGGCCAGACAGCAAGAGGTGTTCGATCTTATTCGGGATCACATCAGCCAGACGGGAATGCCACCAACGCGTGCGGAAATCGCGCAGCGTCTGGGCTTCCGTTCTCCAAATGCCGCTGAAGAGCACCTCAAAGCGCTGGCGCGTAAAGGCGTCCTTGAGATTGTTTCGGGTGCGTCACGCGGCATTCGCCTGCTGGTGGAAGAAGAAGAGGGTCTGCCACTGGTGGGCCGTGTCGCAGCAGGTGAGCCTCTGCTGGCACAGCAACACATTGAAGGGCATTATCAGGTCGATCCGGCGATGTTCAAACCCAGTGCCGATTTCCTGCTGCGCGTCAGCGGGATGTCCATGAAAGACATCGGCATTCTGGACGGCGATCTGCTGGCAGTTCACAAAACCCAGGATGTGCGTAACGGCCAGGTTGTGGTTGCGCGCATCGACGACGAAGTGACCGTGAAACGCCTGAAAAAACAGGGCAACACGGTACAGCTGCTGCCAGAAAACAGCGAGTTCTCCCCGATTGTGGTCGATCTCCGCGAACAGTCTTTCTCCATCGAAGGTCTGGCTGTGGGCGTGATCCGCAACGGCGAATGGCTGTAATGTCTCTCTGACAGGCTGCGGTCTTTCCGCAGCCTGACTGTCTCTTATCTTTCCCGGTACTTTCTCATGTCTCTGCTGACTCCCTCAGACAAGGCATTGTGGCGTCTCGCGCTGCCGATGATTTTCTCCAATATCACCGTTCCCCTGCTCGGGCTGGTCGATACGGCGGTGATTGGCCATCTGGATTCCCCTGTTTATCTCGGCGGCGTGGCCATCGGCGCAACGGCGACCAGCTTCCTCTTTATGCTGCTGCTCTTTTTACGTATGAGCACCACCGGGCTGACGGCCCAGGCGTTTGGCGCTAAAGATCCGGTTCGTCTGGCTCGTGCGCTGGTCCAGCCACTGATCCTCGCGCTCGGCGCAGGGCTGCTGATTGTTTTGCTGCGTACGCCGCTAATCGATCTGGCTCTACACGTCGTCGGCGGTAGTGAAGCCGTGCTCGAACAGGCGCGACGGTTCCTTGAAATCCGCTGGCTCAGCGCCCCGGCGTCGCTGGCTAACCTCGTTTTGCTCGGCTGGCTGCTCGGCGTACAGTACGCCCGCGCGCCGGTGATCCTGCTGGTGGTGGGAAACCTGCTCAATATCGTGCTCGATCTGTGGCTGGTGATGGGCCTGCACATGAACGTGCAGGGGGCCGCGCTGGCGACGGTTGTCGCGGAATACGGCACCTTCTTCATCGGCCTGTGGATGGTGAAACGCGTGCTGGCGATGCGTGGCATCACACTCGCGATGCTGAAAACCGCGTGGCACGGCAATATCCGCAAACTGCTGGCGCTTAACCGCGACATCATGCTCCGCTCGCTGCTGCTGCAACTCTGCTTTGGCGCGCTGACGGTATTCGGCGCGCGGCTCGGGCCGGAGATCGTGGCGGTGAACGCGGTCCTCATGACCCTGCTGACCTTCACCGCCTACGCGCTGGACGGGTTTGCCTATGCGGTTGAAGCCCATTCAGGGCAGGCGTACGGTGCGCGCGAAACGGGGCAGTTGCAGGAGGTGTGGCGGGCGGCCTGTCGGCAGTCGGGCCTGGTGGCGCTAAGCTTTGCGCTCGTCTACGCTTTGTTCGGAACGAATATTGTGGCGCTCTTAACCTCGCTGCCTGAGCTGCGCGAGCTGGCAAATCACTACATTCTCTGGCAGGTCGTTTTACCGGTGGTGGGGGTGTGGTGCTATCTGCTCGACGGCATGTTTATCGGTGCGACGCGCGGGGCCGAGATGCGCAACAGCATGGCGGTCGCGGCGGCCGGTTTTGCCCTGACGCTTTTCACGCTGCCCTGGCTTGGCAATCACGGTTTGTGGCTGGCCCTGGCGGTGTTCCTCGCTCTGCGCGGCCTCTCTCTGGCGGTGATCTGGCGGCGCCACTGGCGCAACAATACCTGGTTTGCGTAGTGGCTTCGTTTGACGAAATGGTTAAAGATTCTGAATCTCTCAACGTCTGCCAAATCCTTATCTACAATTAATATCACGTCCAGCAGAAATGAACGTAACGGACGACACGAATTTTACGTGATAACCGAACGATGAGGATATGATTATGAATAAAGACGAAATCGGCGGTAACTGGAAACAGTTCAAAGGTAAAGCGAAAGAACAGTGGGGTAAACTGACCGATGATGACGTGACCGTCATTGAAGGTAAACGCGAACAGCTGGTCGGTAAGATTCAGGAACGTTACGGCTACGCGAAAGATCAGGCGGAAAAAGAGGTCGTTGACTGGGAAAAACGCAACGACTACCGCTGGTAACAGAGTTCTACCCGTTGTACACGGAAGTACAATCCCTGAGGGCGGCTTAACAGCCGCCCGCTTTGTTTTTAGCGCGGTTTTTTCTTCACTAAAATGGAGTGATCGTGCTGGCACTCGCCCTGATGGCGACAGGCTTCCACTTCGACACACGCCGAGCACAACCCGTGCGCTTCAATCACGTTATGGCGCAGGGCAAAGCCCATTTTCGCCGCCAGCGAATGCATGATGTCTTCCACGCCTTCCGCCCCTTCTTCTTTGACCGCACCGCAGCGATCGCAGATAAACATGGCTGAAGTGTGCGTTGGCTGATCGAACAGATGGCACAGCACATAACTGTTTGTCGACTCAACCTTATGCACAAACCCTTGTTCCAGCAGGAAATCCAGCGCACGATAGACCGTTGGCGGTTTCGCCTGGGGCTCGCTTTCGCGCAGCAGGTCGAGCAGATCGTAGGCGCTGATGGCACCGCGCTGCAGGCTCATCAGACGTAACACTTCAAGGCGCTGCGGGGTCAGGCGCACATTGCGTTCAGCGCAGAGCTTTTCAGCTTGCGCCAGCAGATCTTGCATCGTGGTCTTGTCCATGTCGCACCTCGGAGTATGGAGTCTGGAAACCCTCACTTTACCATGTTCTGCTGAAAACGCCGAGATCCGCCACGGTGTGCTATACCTGACGCATCGAAACAAGGGAATAAACAGAATGAAAAGACCTGACTGCATCCGACACTGGCGCGACGTCGAAGGTGCCGACGATTCGACTTACCCGGACAGTGACGAACTCTTCGCTATCGGCGCGCCGCTGGCCCGAAAACTGGGGCTGGGGCGGATCGGTATTCACCATGAACGCCTGCCGCCGGGCCGTCGCACTTCCTATCCCCACGCCGAAAGCGACGAAGAGGAGTTTATCTTCGTGATTGAAGGGCATCCGCAGGCATGGATTAACGGTTATTTATGGAAACTTGAGCCGGGCGACAGCGTCGGTTTTCCGGCCGGAACCGGGGTCTGCCACACCTTTATCAACAACACCGAGGAAGAGGTTCGGCTGCTGGTCGTGGGTGAGGCGAACAAAAAACACAACCGCATCTATTACCCGCTCAATCCGGTGTATGCCGCCACCCGAGAGGACCGCTGGGTGGACCATCCCCCGCAGTTTTTTGGCCCGCACGACGGAAAACCTGGGCGAAAATAATTTCCTCTTCTATAAATATTGAGGGCCGTCACAAATTACAACAGGCCAACCGGAAGATTTAACTTAAGGAAATAGCGTGTCTTTTTGATGTTATTCACAGCAATAGTTCGTCCCTGTTTAAGAGATAACAGGGTTGTTAAATAACAGACTATAAAACGAGCATACTGTGAAAAAACATTTAAAATTTTCGGTGGTTAGCATCGCTGTCTCCCTGTTTGTGGCAAACGAGGCGTCCGCCGCTAATACCTGGGCAGAAGCGCGTAGTGACGCGATGGGTGGTACGGGCGTTGCTTCGGGCAATTACGGTAGTGGAGCCTTCATAAACCCGGCGCTGCTGGCAAAGGCAAAACCGGATGACGACATTACCGTGATTCTGCCTTCGGTCGGCGCGCAGATCACCGACAAAGACAATCTGCAGGATCAGATCGACGATATCAGCGATAAAGTCGATCACTACGACAATGTGATCAACAGCCTGACACCGGCTGAGATCATCGCCAATCCCTTAGGATCCGTGAACCAGTTCCAGAGCGCGGCGAAAGATCTTGCTGACGAACTGGACGATCTGAAAGGCAAAACCGCCCGCGCTAACGCCGGTGCCGGAATTGCGGTCAGCATTCCCAACCATGTTCTGGCGGTTGCCTTTGTGGCAAAAGGCTACGCCCACGCGCGCGTCAGCTCTTCCATCGACCAGCAGGATATTGATTATCTGCGCAGTATCCAGAACAGCAAACTGGTGGCCGGAAGCGTCGCGCTGGATGCTGCCCTGAATGGTTCGGACCAAATCACCAAAAACCTCAACTCCACCGCGTCTGGCCGGGCAGCAATTGTCTCGGATTACGGCGTGGCGGTGGCGCGTCAGTTTGATATCGCCGATGTACCGGTCTCTGTCGGTATCACGCCAAAGCTGCAAAAAACCTGGCTCTATAACTACACCACCTCCATCTACACCTACGACAGCGATGACTGGAACAACAGCCGCTATCGCACGGACGATACCGGTTTCAACGTCGATGCCGGTGTGACCGCTGATTTTGGCGAGCACTGGACGGTGGGCCTGAGCGGGCAAAACCTGATGTCGCGTGATATCGACACCAAAGATGTGCGCATTCGTAATGGCCGCACGGGTGAGGAAGTGAACTACAAAGATACCTACCAGATCCGTCCGCTGGTGACCGCTGGCGTGGCCTGGCACAACGATCTGGTGACGCTCACCGCCGATGGCGATCTGACCGAAACCAAAGGCTTCAAAAGCGAAGAAAACTCCCAGTATGTCGGCGTCGGTGCGGAAGTCACGCCCCTCAGCTGGCTGGCGGTGCGTGCCGGTTATCGTGCGGACGTGAAAGACAACGACAGCAACGTCTTTACCGGCGGTCTTGGCTTTGCGCCGTTCAACGCGGTCCATGTGGATCTGATGGGCCTGTACGGGGAAGACAAAACCTGGGGCGCGGGCGCGCAGCTGAGCGTCACCTTCTAAGACGACCGGAGGCCATGCGCCTCCGGCTTTTCTTTGTGCTATAGTAGCGCCCCTTTTCCACCAAATGCTTAAAACTTCGCCATGTCGTCAGAATCACAGTCAAATTTCCCTGCACACCGTTTTTCCATCGCGCCGATGCTCGACTGGACCGACAGACACTGCCGCTATTTCCTGCGCCAGCTCTCTCGCCACACGCTGCTGTACACCGAAATGGTGACCACCGGGGCGATTATTCATGGCAAGGGCGACTATCTGGCCTATAGCGAAGAAGAGCATCCGGTTGCCTTGCAGCTCGGCGGGAGCGACCCGGCGGCGCTGGCGCACTGTGCGAAACTGGCGCAAGAGCGCGGCTACGATGAGATCAACCTCAACGTCGGCTGTCCGTCTGACCGCGTGCAGAACGGCATGTTTGGCGCCTGCCTGATGGGCAATGCCCAACTGGTGGCCGATTGCGTCAAAGCGATGCGCGACGTGGTGTCGATTCCGGTGACGGTCAAAACCCGTATTGGCATTGACGACCAGGACAGCTACGAATTCCTGTGCGATTTCATCAATACGGTGGCCGGAAAAGGTGAGTGCGAGACGTTTATCATCCACGCGCGTAAAGCCTGGCTGTCGGGCCTCAGCCCGAAAGAGAACCGTGAAATTCCGCCGCTGGACTACCCGCGCGTGTATCAGCTCAAGCGTGATTTCCCGCATCTGACCATGTCGATCAACGGCGGCATCAAATCTCTCGACGAAGCCAAAGCCCATTTAGAACACATGGACGGCGTGATGGTGGGCCGCGAGGCGTATCAAAATCCGGGCATTCTGGCCTCGGTGGATCGTGAGATCTTCGGCGTGGACGGCACCGATAAAGACCCGGTTGCCGTGGTGCGCGCCATGTATCCGTACATTGAGCGCGAGCTGAGCAACGGTACCTATCTGGGCCATGTGACGCGCCATATGCTCGGTTTATTCCAGGGCATTCCGGGGGCGCGTCAGTGGCGTCGCTACCTGAGCGAAAATGCCCACAAAGCCGGGGCAGATATCGAAGTCCTCGAGCAGGCGCTGCGTCTGGTCGCTGACAAGCGATAATTTTCACCAAAAGTTCGTCAAATTCACCACGCCCTGCGAATGTTCGCGGGGCGTTTTGTTTTGGATTCAATAAGTTAACTTTGGCACGTTTCTTGTAATACCCACTGCATATCTGAGGTATTCATGTGGGAGAGAGCCATGCTGGAACTGCTGTTTGTGATTGGATTTTTTGTCATGCTGATGGCGACCGGAATTTCGCTGCTTGGCATTCTGGCTGCACTGGTGGTGGCGACGGTGGTGATGTTTATCGGCGGGCTGTTTGCGCTGATGATTAAACTGCTGCCGTGGCTGTTGTTAGCGGTCGCTGTGGTGTGGGTGATTCGGGCGATAAAAGCGCCAAAAGTCCCGCAGTATCAGCGCAATAACCGCTTTCGTTACTAAGGTATTGAGGCGTTCGTCACATACCTGTAACTTTTCCGGCAGCGAGGCTTAGAACAGAATAGGATTTACTTATCGAATCTGTCACTATGGCTGCCGTTAAAGAATTCATCGAGCTGTACCCTACATACAGCCGAACTAAAAAAAGAATGGGCTTCCTACAGGAAGCCCTAATTCTTTTTATGGGATCAGCAAACTCGACCCCTGCGTCCCGCGACTCTCCAGCACTTCATGCGCGCGCTGCGCATCGCTCAGCGGATATTTCTGCGCTTCTGCCACATCCACTTTAATTACGCCGCTGGCAATTAGCGAAAACAGCTCGTTGCTGGCTTCCGTCAGTTCATCACGGGTGGTGATGTAGCCTTGCAGGGAAGGGCGCGTGACATACAGCGAGCCTTTCTGATTGAGAATGCCCAGATTCACGCCGGTGACTGCGCCGGAAGCGTTGCCAAAGCTCACCATCAAACCGCGACGCTGCAGGCAATCGAGCGATGCTTCCCAGGTGTCTTTTCCGACGGAGTCATAGACCACGCGCAGCTTTTTGCCGTTGGTGATCTCTTTCACGCGCTCGGCGATGCTCTCTTCGCGATAGTTAATCACCTGCCACGCGCCCGCCTGCAGGGCACGCTGCGCTTTTTGCGCGCTGCCGACGGTGCCGATCAGTTTGGCGCCCAGCGCTTTGGCCCACTGGCAGGCGATCAGCCCGACACCGCCCGCCGCGGCGTGGAACAGGAACTGCTCATCGGGTTTGATTTCGTAGGTTTTACGCAGGAGATAATAGACGGTCAGCCCTTTCAGGAATGACGCCGCTGCCTGCTCAAAGGAGATCGCGTTCGGCAGAATGGCGGCCTTATCGGCGGGCACGTTGTGAATCGAGCTGTACGCGCCGAGCGGCGACTGGGCATACACCACGCGATCGCCTTCTTTAATATGCTTCACGCCGCTGCCGATTTTCACCACGACACCTGCTGCCTCGGTTCCCAGGCCGCTCGGCATGGTCGGTGGCGGATAGAGACCGCCGCGGATGTAGGTATCGATATAGTTGATACCAATCGCTTTGTTTTCGACCTGGATTTCGTTCTCCCCAGGTACTGCGGGGGTAAACTCCACCGCCTTCAGGACTTCAGGACCACCATGCTTGTGAAATTCGATACGAGTTGCCACGTTGAACTCCTTTGTCGATTCATTTGCAGACGGTTATACTTCCCCGTCTCTCAATTTATGGTAATCCATTCACTATGGCAGGAAATAAACCCTTCAACAAACAGACTGAGCCTCGCGAGCGCGATTTGCAGGTCGCCGGACTCAAAGTCCCGCCGCACTCGATTGAAGCGGAACAGTCGGTGTTGGGCGGTTTGATGCTGGACAACGAGCGCTGGGACGATGTCGCCGAGCGCGTGGTATCCGATGATTTTTATACCCGTCCACACCGCCATATCTTTACCGAAATGGCGCGCCTGCAGGAAGCCGGTAGCCCGATTGATCTGATTACGCTGGCTGAGTCTCTGGAGCGCCAGGGGCAGCTCGATTCTGTCGGTGGTTTTGCCTATCTGGCAGAATTATCGAAAAACACGCCAAGTGCGGCGAATATCAGCGCCTACGCCGACATCGTGCGCGAACGCGCCGTTGTCCGTGAGATGATCGCTGTGGCGAATGAGATCGCCGAAGCGGGCTTTGACCCGCAGGGCCGCACCAGCGAAGACCTGCTGGATCTCGCCGAATCCCGCGTGTTTAAAATCGCCGAAAGCCGTGCGAACAAAGACGAAGGGCCGCGAAACATCGCCGAAGTCCTGGATTCCACCGTCGCGCGTATCGAACAGCTTTTCCAGCAGCCGCACGACGGCGTCACCGGTGTGAACACTGGTTATGACGATCTCAACAAAAAGACCGCCGGTTTGCAGCCGTCGGATCTGATTATCGTCGCGGCGCGTCCGTCGATGGGTAAAACGACCTTTGCGATGAACCTCGTCGAAAATGCGGCGATGTTGCAGGATAAACCGGTTCTGATCTTCAGTCTGGAGATGCCCTCCGACCAGATTATGATGCGTTCTCTCGCGTCTCTGTCGCGTGTGGATCAGACCCGCATTCGTACCGGCCAGCTTGACGACGAAGACTGGGCGCGCATCTCCGGTACCATGGGCATTCTGCTGGAAAAACGAAACATCTACATCGATGACTCCTCCGGTCTGACGCCGACGGAAGTCCGCTCGCGCGCGCGCCGTATCGCCCGCGAACACGGCGGCATCGGCCTTATCATGATCGACTACCTGCAGCTGATGCGCGTGCCGTCGCTCTCCGATAACCGTACGCTGGAAATCGCCGAAATCTCCCGCTCTCTCAAAGCGTTAGCGAAAGAGTTACAGGTCCCCGTGGTGGCCCTGTCGCAGCTTAACCGCTCCCTGGAACAACGCGCCGATAAGCGCCCGGTCAACTCCGACCTGCGTGAATCCGGCTCCATCGAGCAGGATGCCGACTTGATCATGTTCATCTATCGTGACGAGGTTTATCACGAGAACAGCGACATGAAAGGCATCGCGGAAATCATTATTGGTAAGCAGCGTAACGGCCCGATTGGGACGGTGCGTCTGACGTTTAACGGTCAGTGGTCGCGTTTTGATAACTACGCGGGACCTCAATACGACGACGAATAATTCCTCGTCATCCTTCGCGCCACAGCGGCGTTGGCTGCGCCCGCTCACCCCGGTCGCTTAGTTGACTAAGCTCCCGGGGATTCACGGGCTTGCCGCCTTGCTGTGACGCAAATGATTTAGAGGAATACTCTTTCTTAACGGCAAGGATTTCAAATTCAAATGCAAGCGGCAACTGTAGTCATTAACCGCCGCGCTCTGCGACACAACCTGCAACGTCTGCGTGAACTGGCGCCTGCCAGCAAGCTCGTTGCAGTCGTGAAAGCGAACGCTTACGGACACGGTCTTCTTGAGACCGCGCGAACGCTCCCTGATGCCGATGCCTTTGGCGTCGCCCGTCTCGAAGAAGCCCTGCGCCTGCGCGCGGGCGGTATCACCCAGCCGATACTGTTACTCGAAGGCTTTTTCGAAGCCGCCGATCTGACGACCATTGCCGACCAGCATCTGCACACCGCGGTGCATAACGAAGAGCAGTTAGCCGCACTGGAAACCGCCACGCTGAGCGAGCCGGTCACCGTGTGGATGAAACTCGACACCGGTATGCACCGTCTGGGCGTGCGTCCGGAGCAGGCCGAGGCCTTTTATCAGCGCCTGAGCCAGTGCAAAAACGTGCGTCAGCCGGTGAACATCGTCAGCCACTTTGCGCGTGCCGATGAGCCAGAGTGCGGCGCAACGGAACAGCAGCTCGATATCTTCAACACCTTCTGCGAAGGCAAACCGGGAATGCGCTCCATTGCGGCGTCCGGCGGTATTTTGCTCTGGCCGCAGTCGCACTTCGACTGGGCGCGTCCGGGCATTATTCTCTACGGCGTATCGCCGCTGGAGGGCAAACCCTGGGGCCCGGACTTTGGCTTCCAGCCGGTGATGTCCCTGGTCTCCAGCCTGATCGCCGTGCGCGAGCACAAAGCGGGTGAACCGGTCGGCTACGGCGGCACCTGGGTGAGCGAGCGTGATACGCGTCTGGGCGTGGTGGCGATGGGCTACGGCGACGGCTATCCGCGCGCGGCACCGTCCGGTACACCGGTGCTGGTCAACAGTCGTGAAGTGAAGATTGTCGGCCGCGTGGCGATGGATATGGTTTGCGTCGATCTCGGACCGGATGCCGATAATAAAGCCGGTGACCCGGTGGTGATGTGGGGCGAAGGTCTGCCCGTCGAGCGCATTGCTGAAATCACGAAAGTGAGTGCTTACGAACTTATCACACGCCTGACGTCGCGGGTGGCGATGAAATACGTCGATTAAGTCTCTTTAAATGCCGGGTATCGCCCGGCATTTATCTCTTTATTAACATCCCCTCGACCTTCCCGCGCTTCCGGTTTATTGTTGAAATCCCTGCCTGACAGAAATCCGGAGATACATCGCGTGTTCCAGAAAGTTGACGCCTACGCCGGCGACCCCATCCTCTCCTTAATGGAGCGTTTCAAAGAAGATTCACGCAGCGACAAAGTGAACCTCAGCATCGGTCTTTACTACAACGAAGACGGCATTATTCCTCAGCTGCAGGCGGTGGCCGAAGCCGAAGCGCGCCTGAACGCGGTGCCGCACGGTGCGTCGCTCTATCTGCCGATGGAAGGGCTGAATACCTACCGCAACACCATCGCCCCGCTGCTGTTTGGCGCCGATCACCCGGTGTTAACGCAAAAACGCGTGGCGACGATCCAGACCCTGGGCGGTTCCGGCGCGCTGAAAGTGGGCGCGGACTTCCTGAAAAAATATTTCCCCGATTCTGGTGTGTGGGTCAGCGATCCGACCTGGGAAAACCACGTCGCGATTTTTGAAGGCGCAGGCTTTGCCGTCAGCACCTATCCGTGGTTCGACAACGACACCAAAGGCGTGCGCGTCGAGGCATTGCTGGAAAAACTGAATACTCTGCCGGAGCGCAGCATCGTGCTGCTGCATCCGTGCTGCCATAACCCGACCGGCTCGGACCTGACCAACAGCCAGTGGGATGCGGTCATTGAAGTTCTGAAAGCGCGCAATCTGATCCCGTTCCTCGACATCGCCTATCAGGGCTTTGGCGCGGGCATGGAGGACGACGCCTACGCGATCCGCGCGATTGCCAGCGCCGGGCTGCCAGCTCTGGTCAGCAACTCCTTCTCGAAAATTTTCTCTCTGTACGGCGAGCGCGTCGGCGGGTTGTCGATTGTCTGTGAAGACGCAGATGCAGCCGGGCGCGTACTGGGCCAGCTGAAAGCGACGGTTCGCCGCATCTACTCCAGCCCACCAGCGTTCGGTGCGCAGGTGGTGGCGACGGTTCTGGGCGATGACGAGCTGAAAGCGACCTGGCTTGCCGAAGTGGAAGGGATGCGTAAGCGTATTCTGGCGATGCGTCAGGAGCTGGTGAATGCCCTGAAAAGCGCATTACCGGAGCATAACTTCGATTATCTGCTCAAGCAGCGCGGCATGTTTAGCTACACCGGGCTGAGCGCACAGCAGGTCGATCGTCTTCGCGAAGAGTTCGGTGTTTACCTGATCGCCAGCGGCCGTATGTGCGTCGCGGGCCTGAACGCACACAACGTCCAGCGCGTCGCGCAGGCGTTTGCGGCTGTGATGTAAGCACTTACTTACATTATTGGCTTCCGTGCGGTTTAGCGCCCGGTGGCGCTGCGCTTACCGGGCCTACAAAACCTAAACGTAGGCCGGGTAAGGCGCAGCCGCTACCCGGCTTTTTTCATCCTCACGCTTTGTGATATCCCTCCCTTTACCAGGGATAATCTCAAAAATTTCCTTCCCTTCACCTGGCTCAGGGGTTAAGGTCTGGTAGATTTTTGACCATTCGCTCAATTTAAAACGATAACAAACTGAATATTCAGGGGAATACATGCGCAAGATCACACTGGCGCTCAGCGCCGCCTGCTTATTGTTCTCGCTTAATAGTGCAGTCGGTGCAAGAGCTTCCGCGCCAACGCCGGTCTACACCGGAACCACCGCCGCCATTCTGGCTGAACAAGCCCCCATTCACTGGGTCTCCGTGGCGCAAATCGAAAACAGCCTGATGGGCCGCGCGCCAATGGCTGTCGGTTTTGATATCGACGATACCGTCCTCTTTTCCAGCCCTGGCTTCTGGCGCGGCAAAAAAACCTGGTCGCCGGATAGCGAGGAGTACCTGAAAAACCCGGAATTCTGGGAAAAAATGAACAACGGCTGGGACGAGTTCAGCATCCCGAAAGAAGTGGGTCGCGCGTTGATTGCGATGCACGTCAAACGCGGCGACAGCATCTATTTCGTCACCGGTCGCAGCCAGACCAAAACCGAAACCGTCAGCAAAACCCTGCAGGGCGATTTTTCGATTCCGGCAGCCAACATGAATCCGGTGATCTTTGCCGGGGACAAGCACGGGCAAAACACCAAAACCCAGTGGCTGGAGCAGAAAAATATCAAAGTGTTCTACGGCGATTCGGATAACGATATCTCTGCTGCCCGCGAAGTCGGTGCTCGTGGCATCCGCGTTCTGCGCGCCTCCAACTCGACCTATCGTCCGCTGCCAATGGCGGGATCCTTCGGTGAAGAGGTGATTGTTAATTCGGAATACTGACGTGCGATGATTTTTTGAACAAATCAGGCCTGGCCGGGTTTACCTTTTGTCGTCTTGCTGCACACTTAAAGGGGCAGGTCCTCAGGTCGCACTCAACCCATTTACAGGGGAGCAAAGATGACAATTTCGGAGATACTTCAATACTGCATGAATAAACCGGGCGCGGGGCAAAGTGTCCACAGCGACTGGAAAGCCACGCAGATCAAGGTGGCAGACGTGCTGTTTGCGATGGTGAAAGAGGTCGAAGGGCGTCCGGCGGCATCGTTAAAAACCAGCCCGGAACTGGCGGATTTACTGCGTCAGCAGCACAGCGATGTGCGGCCGAGCAAGCATTTGAATAAAGCGCACTGGAGCACCGTCTATCTCGACGGCTCGCTGCCGGATTCGCAGATTTACTATTTAGTCGATGCCTCTTACAAGCAGGCTTTTGAGCTGCTGCCGGAAAATACCCGACAGCAGCTTTCCGTTTAAGACTCGAGCAACGGTTTCAGGAAGCGCGCGGTGTGCGAAGCTTCGCACTCTGCCACCGTCTCTGGCGTACCCGAGACGAGGATTTCACCGCCGCCGCTGCCGCCTTCCGGACCGAGATCCACAATCCAGTCTGCGGTTTTGATGACGTCCAGGTTGTGCTCAATGACCACAATAGTGTTGCCCTGATCGCGCAGCTGATGCAGCACTTCAAGCAACTGCTGGATATCCGCAAAGTGCAGACCGGTGGTTGGCTCATCCAGAATATACAGCGTCTGACCGGTGCCGCGTTTCGACAGCTCACGCGCCAGCTTCACGCGCTGCGCTTCACCGCCGGAGAGCGTCGTCGCTGACTGACCGAGACGAATGTAGGTCAGCCCCACATCCATCAGCGTTTGCAGCTTACGCGCCAGTGCAGGTACGGCATCGAAGAACTCACGGGCCTCTTCAATGGTCATATCCAGCACTTCGTGGATAGTCTTGCCTTTGTACTTAATCTCCAGCGTTTCGCGGTTATAGCGCTTGCTTTTGCACTGATCGCACGGCACGTAGATATCCGGCAGGAAGTGCATCTCGACTTTGATCACGCCGTCGCCCTGACAGGCTTCACAGCGGCCACCGCGCACGTTAAAGCTGAAACGTCCTGGCGTATAGCCGCGCGAGCGTGATTCAGGAACACCGGCGAACAGTTCACGTACGGGCGTAAACACGCCAGTATAGGTCGCCGGGTTCGAGCGCGGCGTTCGGCCAATCGGGCTCTGGTCGATATCGATCACTTTATCGAAATGCTCCAGGCCCTGAATGTCGCGATACGGCGCAGGCTCAGCCAGCGTCGCACCGTTCAGCTGGGTCTGGGCAATCGGGAACAGGGTATCATTAATCAGCGTCGATTTACCGGAACCTGACACCCCGGTGACGCAGGTGAACAGCCCGACAGGCAGCGTCAGCGTGACGTCCTTCAGGTTGTTGCCGCGAGCGCCGGTCAGCTTCAGCACTTTCTCTGGATTGGCTGCAACACGCTGTTTCGGCACATCAATTTTGCGCTTACCGCTCATGAACTGACCGGTCAGGGACTCCGGAACGGCCATGATGTCGGCCAATGTTCCTTCTGCCACCACCTGGCCGCCATGGACACCCGCGCCAGGACCGATGTCGATGACGTGGTCAGCGGCGCGGATCGCATCTTCGTCGTGCTCAACCACAATCACCGTGTTGCCGAGGTTACGCAGGTGGATCAGCGTGCCGAGCAGACGCTCGTTATCGCGCTGGTGCAGGCCGATGGACGGCTCATCCAGCACGTACATTACGCCGACTAACCCGGCACCAATCTGGCTCGCCAGACGGATACGCTGCGCTTCACCGCCGGAGAGCGTCTCTGCGGAGCGAGAAAGTGACAGATAGTTCAGACCGACGTTCACGAGGAATTTCAGGCGATCGCCGATCTCTTTCAGCACTTTTTCGGCAATCTGCGCGCGCTGGCCGGAGAGCTTCAGGTTAGTGAAGAAGTCCATCGCGTGACCGATGCTCATGTCTGAGATGGTCGGCAGCGCGGTGTTTTCAACGAACACATGACGCGCCTCGCGACGCAGACGCGTCCCTTCACAGGTGGTACATGAGCGGTTGCTGATGAACTTCGCCAGCTCCTCGCGCACCGCGCTGGATTCGGTCTCTTTGTAGCGGCGCTCCATATTGTGCAGCACGCCTTCGAACGGATGGCGGCGCACGGAAGTGTCACCGCGATCGTTCATGTATTTGAACTCGATGTTCTCTTTGCCGGAACCCGACAGCACCACTTTATGCACATTTGGGCTCAAACTCGCCCACGGCGCTTCGACGTCGAACTTATAGTGTTCGGCCAGCGATTTCAGCATCTGGAAGTAGTAGAAATTACGGCGATCCCAGCCGCGAATCGCGCCACCGGCCAGGGAAAGCTCCGGGTTCTGAATGATGCGATCCGGATCGAAATATTGCTGCACGCCCAGGCCATCACAGGTCGGGCATGCCCCCGCCGGGTTGTTGAACGAGAACAGACGCGGTTCCAGCTCGCGCATGCTGTACCCGCAAATCGGGCAGGCAAAGTTCGCGGAGAAGAGCAGCTCTTCGGCTTTCGCATCGTCCATGTCAGCGACAATCGCTGAGCCGCCGGAGAGTTCCAGCGCCGTTTCGAACGACTCGGCCAGACGCTGCGTCATATCGTCGCGCACTTTAAAGCGGTCAATCACCACTTCAATGGTGTGTTTCTTTTGCAGCTCCAGCTTCGGCGGATCGGACAGGTCACACACTTCCCCGTCGATACGGGCGCGGATGTAGCCCTGGCTTGCCAGGTTTTCCAGCGTTTTTGTGTGCTCGCCTTTACGGTCTTTGATGATCGGGGCCAGCAGCATCAGGCGTTTGCCTTCTGGCTGCGCCAGCACGTTATCCACCATCTGACTGACGGTTTGCGCAGCCAGCGGCACGTCATGATCCGGACAGCGCGGCTCGCCCACGCGGGCAAACAGCAGACGCAGATAGTCATGAATTTCGGTAATGGTACCGACGGTGGAACGCGGGTTATGCGACGTAGATTTCTGTTCGATGGAGATCGCCGGCGACAACCCTTCGATATGGTCGACGTCCGGTTTTTCCATCAGCGACAGAAACTGACGCGCATAGGCGGAGAGCGATTCAACGTAGCGACGCTGTCCTTCGGCATACAAGGTGTCGAAAGCCAGTGATGACTTGCCAGAACCCGATAGTCCGGTCACGACAATCAGCTTGTCGCGAGGGATTATGAGGTTGATATTCTTGAGATTATGGGTGCGGGCGCCCCGTACTTCGATCTTATCCATTCACCTTTCCCGGTAGAGACTCGGATGCCTGGTTTGTTTGAAGGACAAACGGCAGAAACGGCTAATTATGACACAATCTGACCTGTTTGAATATACAGTATTGGAATGCAGCTTCTGATTTAATGTGCAACAATGTTTAGTGAGTGCGAGTTCTGTGGAATCACTGTCGCAGCTATCAAAATGTGACGTGGAAATGGTACACTCGCGCGCTTACACTATTAAGAAACGTATTCAGGAGACACGATCATGGCCAGCAGAGGCGTAAACAAGGTGATTCTCGTCGGTAATCTGGGCCAGGACCCGGAAGTACGCTACATGCCGAGTGGTGGCGCAGTTGCCAACATTACGCTGGCTACTTCCGAATCCTGGCGTGATAAAGCGACCGGTGAGATGAAAGAGCAGACTGAATGGCACCGCGTTGTGCTGTTCGGCAAACTGGCAGAAGTGGCCGGTGAATATCTGCGTAAAGGTTCTCAGGTGTATATCGAAGGTCAGCTTCGTACCCGTAAATGGACCGACCAGGCCGGTGCAGAGAAGTACACCACCGAAGTGGTAGTGAACGTTGGCGGCACCATGCAGATGCTGGGTGGCCGTCAGGGCGGTGGTGCAGGTGCGCCAGCAGGCGGCGGTCAGCAGCAGCAGGGTAGCTGGGGCCAGCCTCAGCAGCCTCAGGGCGGCAACCAGTTCAGTGGCGGCGCGCAGTCTCGTCCGCAGCAGCAGTCCGCTCCGGCACCGTCTAACGAACCACCAATGGATTTCGACGACGATATCCCGTTCTGATGTGGTTTTGCCCACTGGTCTACAACACCGCATTGTGTGTGGTTTTGTAGGCCGGGTAAGGCGAAGCCGCCACCCGGCAACCCACAACTAAAAAGCCCCTCTCGGGGCTTTTTGTTTTATCCCACCGCGTAATTTCGTAAAAACACCGCGAAATCGCCAAACGCGAGCGGTTTTGAAAAGTAATACCCCTGCAGACAGTCGATCTGATTCGCCTTCAGATACGCCACCTGATAGTCATACTCCACGCCCTCTGCGGTAGTGAGAATGTTCATCCTTTTCGCCATATCAATCACGCAGTCGATCAGCGGCGTCGCCACATCCCGAGAGATTTGCCGGACAAACATGCGGTCGATTTTAATGCTGTCGGGGCGCAGGTTGGAGATAAACGCCAGGTTGGAAAACCCGGTGCCAAAATCATCCAGGGCGATTTTGATCCCGCGCGTTTTGATGTGTGTAATCTTGTGCGCCATCGCCTCGCTGATATCAATGTTTTCGCGCTCGGTAATTTCAAATACCAGCGTCACGCCGAGAGCGGCAAACACCGGTGCCCAGTTATCGACAAACGCCTCGAATCCGTCGTCCGCCAGATGGCTGTAGCTGATATTGAGATTCAGATTAAAACCCGGTTTAAGGGCGACGATACCCTGCTGTAAATCATCCACCACCTGCTCAAGCAGACTCTGCGTCAGTTCGATAATCAGCGCCGTGCGTTCCGCCACCGGAATAAACACGTCCGGTGGCACAAACCCCAGCTCGTCATGATGCCAGCGAGCGAGGATCTCCGCCCCGGAGACGACATTGCTGTGCGCGCAAATCAGCGGCTGATAGTGCGGGTGGATCTGACGCTGTCGAATCGCGTGCGCCAGCTGGGTGTAGAGCGAGTGACGACGGGTGGCCAGCAGCCAGACGACGGTCGCCATAATGAACGACATTGCGAGGATAAAACCGATGGAGAGCCAGGATTTCGCCATGGCTTTCACCGCCTCATCCAGCCGTGGCTCTTCCCATGCCAGGGTATAAAGCGGGGAATGGGCGGGAAAAAGCGTGTAGCGGCTAAAGTGCGGCGAGCTGAGCGGAAGGTCTGACAGGCCCGCCGCGGTGAGGGTTTTGCCAGACACCTCCAGCGCCAGCTTTCTGCCCGCCGAACTGCTGCGCATCACTTCCAGCAGAAAACGGATATCGGAGGCGACGTACACATCCCCCTGCGGCAGAGCCGTTTTAAAGGCGATCACCTTGATATCCTTTGCGCTCACCGAAGGCGACATCCAGATCTGTTTCCCGCTGCGAAGAATATCCCGGACGTCGACATGTTTATTTGCCAGCAGCGACGAACAATCAATATGGTTATCTTTCACGACGTTAATCGAGTAAATGTGCATATACCGGCCGGGGATCATATTGAGCTGTTTTTCCACCGTGAAATCGCACACTTTCCCGACCAGACCCGCGGCCTGCTGCGTGGCAGAATGAGCATCGTTTAAAAAACCGTCCAGAATATGCTGTAAATAGTTCGCCTCGTCCTCGATATTTTTTTTGTTATTGTTCTGCATGGCGATCAGCGCCAGAGACGCGGTCACCATTAACGTCAGCAGAAAGGTCAGACACGAGGCGATAACCCTGTTCTTTTTTGTTCTGAGAATATATTGCTGATACATGGGGTTATTTTTCTTATACGCGTGGCAGGGCGAGGCAGTCTGTTAATGCTCGGGCTGCATATATTCCTGATGGAAATGCTCTTTGCTGAGAGGGCGAGAGAAGAGAAAACCTTGTCCATATTTCACCCCGTGGCGCAGCATGGTGGAGACATGGGTATAGTTTTCAACGCCTTCGATAATCACGTCGATATCGAGCTCATTGATGTAATCCAGCAGCAAAAACGTGTGATCGATATTCGCCGACGCCAGGCAACTTCTGTCGAGCTTAATATAGTCCGTCGACCAGACGGCGAGCCGGGCTTTTAGCGTATCCAGGCCATCAATCCCATCCCAGGCAAGATGAATTCCGGCATCACTGAGCTGCGCAAGATTTTGCCTGACCGCATCGTCAGGGCAATCAACGCTGTCGGTAATTTCGAAAATGAAATGTCGCGGCGAAAGGTGGTTTTGTTGCATCAGGTGAATGGCGCGCGCCGCGTAACCGGCGTCGTTCAACTGCACCTGCGAAATATTGAGAGTAAACAGCTGATACTCGCGCAGTGCCTGCG
The DNA here is from genome assembly GCF_035593345.1 of Lelliottia sp. JS-SCA-14. Lineage (NCBI taxonomy): Bacteria > Pseudomonadati > Pseudomonadota > Gammaproteobacteria > Enterobacterales > Enterobacteriaceae > Lelliottia > Lelliottia sp. JS-SCA-14. The sequence goes on from NZ_CP141606.1 coordinate 348,335, forward strand.
GCTGACGGGTGATAAATTTAAACGCCTGCGCCATGACGTAGTCGCCCATCGGCAATATTCCGCCCGTCTCTTCCAGTTGGCTGATAAAGAGATTCGGCGGCACGATATTGCGCCGATGGGTGCCGCGCACCAGCACTTCGCCGCCAATGCAGACGAAGCGCGAGAGATCGAAAATAGGTTGAATGACAAAATCGATGCCAGCATCGAGCCTGTTTTTTTCGACACACTGGACGACAAAATGTGTACTTTTTTCCATGCCAGCCTCATAGCCATAACGTTACCCGTTTAAAACGACACAAAGGGCGTCAGACTTAAACGGGTGAGGCAAGATGGGAGCTGTCTGGCCTTAGCCTGCGAGGATTTTGTTTTTACCGGTTTTTTTCGCCTGATACAGCAGCTGATCGGCCTGAGCGACCACGTCAGACAGCGACGCCCCGCCCATTTTGCACAGCCCGGCGCTGAACGAAACCCGCAGATCGGCTTCGCGGAAACTCCGCGTGTGCACTGAAATTCGCCACTTTTCGAGGTAACTTTGTGCCTTTTCCACCGAAACATCGCGGAACAGCACGGCGATCTCCTCGCCGCCGTAACGATAGAGCGTGATATTTTCCAGACCCCGCAAGCGTAACCCCAGCTCAGCGAGGGTTTTCAGCACCACATCTCCGACCGTATGGCCCCAGGTATCGTTGATTTTCTTGAAATTATCGACGTCAATCATGGCGATATGGGTATTGGCCAGGCCGTTATAGCGTTCTGCATCGTTATCAAACGCGCGGCGATTTGCCAGACCCGTCAGCCCGTCCGTCAGAGCATCCTGGGCGATCTTTTCCTGCCTCTGCTGGGCGCTGTGGATCTCCTCGAACAGCAGCTCCTCAACGGCGGTCTGCTTGATCGTGCCATTTCTGATGCCGTTGGTGATGCGCATGTAGATGGTATTCAGCGCCGCGCGCAGCACCCACCAGCAAAATAAAAGAATGACCTGGGTGAGCACCATTCCATAGAGGACCTTGATGCTGCCGTGGCGTACCAGCTGTTTCATCTCGCTTTCGGCAACTTCCTGGACGACAAACCACTCCTGCGGCCCGATGGTGCGATAAAAATAGTAATATCCGTTCAGAAAGAATTCGCCGCGAAAGGCATTCGCGTTGCGGGCGATGGCCTGAAGGGTGCTGTCCGCAATGTTATAACCGGGGCTTATGACCATCTGGCCCTCTTTGGTCATCACAAAGGTTCGGCTTTTCATCGGCGGGTAAGTGGCATTGAGGATCGCTTCGCTTTTTTCGGCGTCGAGATTGAGTGCCAGTACGCCGTCGTTCGAGCCGTCGACGCCGTCGATGACGGGGAGTGAAATCGTCAGTACGCGCTCTTTGTGGGTGAAAATATCGTTGGTCACGCTGTAATGGGCAGTGTCGGTGTCCTCAACGGCGATGCTGAACCACGGCTCTTTGCGCGGATCCCAGGTCTCTTTACTCTCGATATAGGGCAGGCGAGTGTAGTGACCATCATTACTGGCATGAATGATTGAAACGGCATCCGGCATGATACGCAGACGTTCGATCAGCCAGTTTCTCAGCGCTAAATCGTCATGTTCTGATGTACTGAATTTATGCTGATCCGCAGCGGTACGCGCCATTTCGCGCACAATATCTTCATAGCCGCTGAGGTATTTATTAAAAAACAGCGTGACGTTATTGATATAAAGCCGATTTTGTCTTTTACAGGATTCTTTAATATCAGCCCATTGTGCCAGCGTGATCAGGAAACAAACGATAACCAGAGTAATAGACAGGGCTGAAAAACAGATATTCAGCGGCTTTCGGAAATTCAAGCTCGTGATCACTGATGGCTCCAGGTTTTGACCAAATTAGCTGACATGGGACGCACACAAAAATTTATCGTAATAAACAATAAATTAACATTATTCGAGGGTACTCAGAGGATCGTACCTGCACCGTTTTTAATTGTCAAAGTCGATCGAATATCTGTTATCGATCGATAAAAACAATCACTATAATGAGGTAGAAATATAATTACGGGCTATAGTTTGGAGGAAGAAATAGGGAGTAATGGGAAATAATATTACCCGAAAGGCGGAAATAAAATTTCCCGTGCAAAATAATAATAGCGAGATTATTCGTTCTTCAGATCATATTCAATCAGCTTCCAGTTAACCGGATAACCATTCTGCCAGGGCATGGTGTCACCCTTTTTCACATTCACCACGTTGGTGACCGCCGGATTATCAATTTGCCAATAGCCGCTTTGCGGACAGGCATTTCCGCTAGAACGTTTTATACCTAATGGGCTTCGCGAAGAGTTTGTTTGTGAACTGTAGGCTGAAACTGTAGCCATGGTGAGATTGCTACTATCAATTTTCATCATTAAGCGTCCATAATTTATACATCCCCTCTTTTAATGCGACAAAAAACAAACAGAACTTAACACTTCATTTTCATTATCTATTCATATAGTTATCGTGAATGGGTTTATATTGCAAAGCGTGGATCCATTCGCCACAATAGCCCTATTATTGGATGAAAGTTGAACAAATATGATCCCTCGCGTTTGCCGTTTTCTGTTTTGCCTCACCTTCTTACTGAGCGGTAGCGCCATGGCAGTGAACTGCCAGCGAGCCGTAACGCCGCTGGAAAATACCATCTGTAATAACGACAACCTGCACTGGCTCGACAGCACCTTGTCCGTGGTTTATCAGCAGGCGGTTCATCAGGAAGGGGTGGCAGGAAACGACAAAGAGTATCGCGACTGGGAAAAGCTGCTGGAAAAATGCACCACCGATACCTGCATTGAACGCGCGTACTACGCGGGGATCAGCGCGCTTTCCGATACCAATCGTGATTTCAAATGGGAAGGAAAATGGTGGAACATGCTGGCGCCCAATATGAGCGGCGGGGTGATTCAGTTTAGCCGTAGCGCCCAGTGGAGCGAGACCCTCGATATCCGCGCATGGGCGGGCCTGAACAAAGATGAGTTCACCGCCGAGGCGCGCAAACTTTACGGGATGCTGGTGGTGGAGCGGGTGGTGGACACCACCAACTGCAAACTGCTGCTGATCCCCAAAAACGACGGCTCACTGCAGGTCTACAGCAACTCGGACTGGGGCTGTCGCATGTCGATGCCCGCCGGGGTGTTCCTCGACGGCGCGTACCAAATGGCCGAAAGCGATCCGCGACCAAAAGCGACGCTGCTGACGCTGGGGATTTTCCCGGATGCCGCCCTCGACGACAAATTCCGCGCGCTGGTGGGCGACGATTACCAGAACTTCGTGAATAGCGCGAATGTTTATATTTATCAGGATGATATCGACAACATCGGTGCCCGCGTGATCTCCATGTGGGTGCAGGGCTCCGCCAACAAACGCACGGCCATCGTGATGTACACGCCGAAAGGGGAGATCTGGGCCGGGCGGATTTCACCCGCCAAAGAGGGTGGGTTGATGTTTAGCTATTACAGTACCGACGGCAGCGATCAGCGCAAAATGCCCCGCACGCTGGCGGGGTGGAAGTTGCGGTTTTTGGATGAGTAAGGTGAGCGGCTGCTTTGCTATGGATGCTGATCCATTAAGCATTAGAGGTGGTTCCGTTCACCTTATGTTCAGCAGAATATAAAACCTGTATCACCTGTGAACGTGACAAGGGGGCTGCGCGGCCCCCTTGTCAATCCCCGCGCCCCGCCATGAAATCGGTGCTTCGCACTGCGCTCACCTCCCGGCCATCTGCCTGCGGTCGGCTCGACTCGACATCACTGTCTCGTTTCGCCTCTGGCCGCCATCCCTGGCGTCCAGCCCTTGTCATCTGGCCTCCGGTTCGCCGATTTCTGCGGGGACCCACACCGGTGCCACATTCATACGGCTGTGAAGGTTGAGGGATCGCGAGTCCGGCTGAAAATCGCCGAAGCGTTTCCTGGAGGCCGGGTCGAGGCGCAGGGAAGCGCCGAGAGGGTGCGACCTGCATGGATGCAGGATCGCGCCCGACCCGAAAGCCGCAAGGAATAAGCTGAGGGCACCGCGAAGCGGCGATTTTCCTGACCGGGAGCCGGGATTGTAAAGGGCGCGGCGGCGAGCGCCCTTTACACGTTCACCGCAGAGAAACAGACAGGAAGCAGAGGATATGAAGTGAACGGAACAATTCCACTAAGCTCATAAAAGGATTAACCGGCATGATTGCCAAACATGATCTCACGACAACGTCCCCACAATCGTCAAATCACTATCATCCGGCACCTCGTTATACGACAACACATTCAAATTGCTGGCAAACAAACGCCCATAACGTGAAATCAACGGTCGCAGCTGCGGCGTCACCAGCAGCAGCGGCGGCATCCCTTTGGCTTTCATCTGCTCCTGAATGATCGGCATCGTGTTCTGCAATTGCGTCAGAATGTTCGGGTCCACCGGGAAGCTATCCAGCGCCACTTTTCCGCCCTGCTGCGACTGATTCAGCGCCCCCAGCAGCATATTCTCCAGCGCGTTATCAATCGTGTAGGCCGACAGCTTCTGCCGATCGCCATTGATGTTGTGAATAATCGCGCGACGCAGGGCATAGCGCACGTCGGAGGTCAGCAGGATCGGATCTTTGGTCACCGCCGAACTCTCCAGCAGCGTCGAGGCGATGGTCACGATATCTTTCAGCGACACCTGCTCCAGCAGCAGCTGGCGGTAGATCCGCAGCAGCAGGCTAAAGTTGAGAGCGTTCGACAGATCCTCGGCCAGCTTCGGCGCCTGTTGCGCCAGGCGGGAGTGCAGGTGAGTGATGTCGTCGTAGTTAAACAGCTCCGGCAAATGCTCGCGCGCCACTTTGTTGACGTGCGTTGCCACCACGCTGGCGCAGTCCACCACCTGATAACCCAGGTTCAGCGCTTTGGCTTTCTGCTCCGGATCGATCCAGACGATCGCCATCCCGTAGGCCGGATCCGTATCCAGTACGCCGTCGATCTCGCCGTACAGCTCAGACCCCGGGATCGCCATCAGTTTTTCGGCATACACTTCCGCCAGCGCCGTGCGGATGCCGTTGATATAAATCGCGTATTGCGCGGGCTTCAGGCGGAAGTTTTCGCGAATGCGAATCTCCGGGAGCAGCACGCCGCACTGCTCGGACACCACCTGGCGCACCCCGCGAATACGTTGCGACAGCGGGCTGCCCTTGGCGGAGTCAATCAGCGTCACCAGCTTGTACCCCAGATTCAGGCCAATCGGCTCCACCAGCGGAATACTTTCCCAGTTAATCGCGGGCGCGGCGTCCTGGCCCAGCGCGTCGGTGATCGCCTCGTAATCGGTCTCTTCCTCGGCGGGTTTAACCACTTTGCTCTGCCGCCAGGCGGCAAACAGCAGCAACCCGGTGAAGCACAGAAACGCGATGTGCGGCATGCCCGGAACAATCGCCAGAATAAACATGACGAACGCGGCGGTGTAGAGCACATGCGGTTTGGCGAGCAGCTGAGTTTTGATCTCGTCGCTGACGTCATCGCCGTCGCTCACGCGCGTCACGATAATCGCCGCGGCGGTCGCCAGCAGCAGGGAAGGGATCTGCGCCGCCAGGCCGTCACCGATGGTCAGCAGGACGTACTGCTGGAAGGCGTGGCTGGCATCGAGATCGTATTTGAAGATACCGATACAGATCCCGCCGATGACGTTAATCACCAGCACCATGATCCCGGCGATGGCATCCCCGCGGACAAACTTCGATGCCCCGTCCATCGCGCCGTAGAAGTCGGCCTCTTTCGACACCTCTTTACGCCGATCGCGCGCCTGTTTCTGGTTAATCAGCCCCGCATTCAGGTCGGCGTCGATCGCCATCTGTTTGCCGGGCAGGGCGTCGAGGGTAAAGCGCGCCGAAACTTCGGAAATACGCTCGGCCCCTTTGGTGACCACCACAAAGTTGATGATCATCAGGATGATGAAGACCACGAAACCGACGACGAAATCGCCGCCGATCACCACCTGTCCAAACGCTTCGATGACCTTACCGGCGGCGCCTTCCCCCTCGTGACCGTGGAGCAACACCACGCGCGTGGAGGCGACGTTCAGGGTCAGTCGCATCAGGGTGGTGATCAGCAGGAGCGTCGGGAACACCGCAAAATCGAGCGGGCGCTGCATGTTCACCGCCACCAGCAGGACCGTCACGGCCAGCACGATGTTGAAGGTGAACAAAATATCCAGCATCAGCGGGGACAACGTCAGCATCACCATCGCCAGCACGCTGAGCAGCAATATCGGCACGCCGATGCGGCCCTGACGGAGAATGGCAAGCATCTGCTGCGACTTACTGTTCGCCATGGGTTTTTAATACCTCTTTTGGAATGTTGATCTGCCTGTTCAGGCTCGGTTTGGCCTCAAGCTGGCCGGTGCGCCAGGATTTGAGCTGCATGACGTAGGTCAGCACGTGCGCAATGGCGCGAAAAAGCTGAGCCGGGATCTGCTGGTTCACGCGCGTGGAGTGGTACACCGCGCGCGCCAGCGGCGGAAACTCCACCACTTCAATCTGGTGCTGGCTCGCCACTTCGCGGATGTAGAGCGCGATATCATCAACGCCTTTCGCCACGATGTAGGGCGCCTCGGCTTTGTTCGGATCGTATTTCAGCGCCACCGCGAAGTGGGTTGGGTTGGTGATGATCACGTCCGCTTCCGGCACGGTGCGGTTGATCTGGCCCATCGCCATCTGGCGCTGGAGCTGGCGGATGCGCCCTTTGATCTGCGGGTTACCGTCGTTGTTTTTGTACTCTTCTTTCACCTCTTGCTTGGTCATGCGCATCTTTTTGGTGAACATGAATTTGGTCAGCGGCACGTCGAGCAGGGCAAAAATCACAATCACTGAAATAAAGTAGATCAGCACATGGTGAAAAATGCCGAAACCGGCGTGGATCGCCTGGTTGAGGTTGAGCTTCTGCAGATGCAGCAGCGGGTTCAGCGAGCTGTGCACCATCGAGTAGAGCACCGCCAGAATCACCCCGCACTTGAGCATCATCTTGCCGACTTCAACGAAATGGCTGGCGGCGAACATGCGCTTGATGCCGCTTAACGGGCTGATTTTTTTAAAGTCCGGCTTCAGCTTCGACATCGTGAAAATCCAGCCGCCGGGGATCAGACTCGCCACAATACAGGCCAGCGGAATCGGCGCGAGGGTGGCGATAAACCGCAGGATCACCGAGACGTTGAGCATCAGAAACTGGCTCAGCGCGCCGCTGTCGTCCAGCCGCCCGGCCATCATGCCCACCGAGGTAAAGGACTCGCTAATCAGCTGCTGGTAATAGGGAAAAAAGCTGCTCAGGGTAATAAACGAAGTCAGCAGCCCCACCGCCATGGTCAGATCTTTCGAGCGCGGCAGATCGCCCTTTTCCCGCGCTTTGCGCAGTTTCTGGGGTGTGGGTTTTTCGCTCTTATCTCCGCCCTGGGCCATCAGTGGCTCCTTACGGCTTCGAGCCTGGCCAGAATTTCATTGGTCAGGTTGAGATAGTGGTCGGGAATATTGGTCATCATCATCGAAATACAGAGCAGGCCAAACAGCATGCTGATAGGAAAGCCCAGCGAGAACAGGTTCAGGGTGGGGGAAATACGGTTCAGCAGGCCAAACCCGCCCTGCACAATCAGCATCACGAAGGTGGTCGGAATGGCGATTAAGGTCGCCGCGGACATGATCCAGCCCAGGCTCTGGACGATTAATAATAATGTTGGTTTATTAATCGCCTGGCCGATGGGCCACCAGACAAAACCTTTAAACAGGATCGTCACCACCAGCAGATGCCCGTCCATGATGAAAAACAGCAGGCCGCAGAAGGTGTAAATAATCTGCGAAATCACGGTGGTCGAACTGCCGTTGACCGGATCGTTCATCATCGCCATCCCGAGGCCCATATTCATCGACAGAATATGTCCGGCGGTCTGCAGGGCGACAAACACCAGATGCATCGCCATGCCAAACAGCATGCCCCACAGCATCTGCTCGCCGATGAGCAAAATGGTGCGCACCGACAGCAGCCCGGTGAGCAGCACTTTTTCCGGCAGCATCGGGGTAATAATCACCGACAGCGCCAGCGCGAGGGCCGCTTTGATGCGTTTACTAAAGGCGCGGTTGTCCAGCACCGGGCAGAAGTGGATAAACGCCAGGATGCGCACAAACGGCAGAACCAGCGCCATCAGCGGGTTAATCAGGGTGTGGATATCAATGCCCATGGCCGTCAGCCTACCAGCGCCGCCGCCTGGTGAAAGATATTGACGGTAAAATCGACCAGCTGGGTCAGCATCCATTTGCCGCCCACGATCAACACCGCCAGCGTCACCAGCAGACGCGGCAGAAAGCTCAGGGTCTGTTCGTTAATTTGCGTGGTCGCCTGGAAAATACTGACGCACAGGCCGACGATCAGGCTTGGAATAATGGCCACCGCCGAGATAATCAGCACCAGTTTGATGCCGCTCGCCATGATGTCACCGGCAATATCCATCGTCACCATGGCTATATCCCTTGCACGCTGGAGGTGAGCGTCCCGACGATCAGCGTCCAGCCGTCGCAGAGCACAAACAGCATCAGCTTAAATGGCAGCGAGACAATCAGCGGTGAGAGCATCATCATCCCCATCGCCATCAAAATACTGGCAACAATCAGGTCGATGACCAGGAACGGAATGTAGATCATAAAGCCAATCTGGAAGGCGGTTTTCAGCTCGCTTAACAGGTACGCGGGGGTGACCACCGTCAGATCCTGCTCGCGCGGATCGCCCGTGACTTTGGCGATGTCCATCATCTGCGCCATCGCTTTATTGCTGGTTTGCGCCAGCATGTAGTGCTTGAGCGGTGTTTCCGCTTTGCCGAGCGCCTGTTTCATGGTGATTTCGTCATTCTGAAACGGCACGATGGCCTCGTCGTAAATCGTGGTCCAGACCGGGCGCATCACCAGCAGCGTCAGGGCCAGCGCGATGCCGGTGAGGATTTTATTCGGCGGGCTTTGCTGCAACCCGAGCGCCTGGCGCAGGATCGCCAGCACGATGATAAAGCGCGTAAAGCAGGTCATCATCAGCAGCATCACCGGCAGCAGACCCAGAAGGGTCATCATGATCAGGATTTCAATTTTGACGTTGTAATCCTGGCCGCCGTCGGTGGTGGCCGAACTAAAGAGGGTGATATCGCCGTTGGCCGCAAACAGCTGCGGCGAGAAGAGCAGCCCGGCAATCAGCAGCGCGGGTGCCACGGCGCGAAGCAGCGGTTTCATCGCGTCAGTTCACCCAGTTCTTTGCTGTTGAATTCCAGAATGCGCAGGCCGTATTTGTCGTTCAACACCACCGCTTCGGCTTTGCCAAACAGAATGCCGTTCACTTTGATGTCCAGCGCTTCCCCGGCCATTTTGTCCAGCTCAATCACCGAATCGTGGTTGACGGTCATCAGCTCGGCCAGCGAAATCTCCACCGACGCCACTTCCAGCGTCAGGGTGACGGGAATGCGGCTAAAGAGCGCCATTTTGCGCAGGTCGTCGATGTCGTTCACGCTCGCGGGCTCTTCCTGAATATCGAGGCGGATATTGCCCTCAACGGTCTCTTCGCGCGGCATGTCGCCGAGGTTGAGATCGCTGAAATCCAGGGACTGGCTCAATTCTTGTTGCAGATCACTCATAAGGCTTCTCGATGGTTCTGTCGTTAAATCCACACAGGAATAACTTGCTGTGGTCTTCGGCAATGTTGGCGTCAAAAATCTGCTCTTTCCCGATATACACAGGAACGGGATCGTTGATGCTCATAGGGATAATGTCGCCCGGCTTAATTTTGGCGAGCTGGGCGACGGTCAAATTCAGGCTGGCGACCTTGCCGCTGAGTTTGAGCGGCAGGCTGTAAAACAGGCGCTCGATCTGCGAACGGTCCGGGGTGGCTTTCTTGCCTGCGGCGCTGTCCGTTGACGGGTCGCGCATGGTCATCAGCATGTGATCGACATGCTGGTTATCAAATAACAGGGTAAAGCTCCCGTGTTCATAACCTTCGAGACTAAAGGTCACACACCACGCCCATTGATTAATAATGGTGGTGTTGTCGCTCTTTATTTCCAGGTCCTGACCGAAAGTCTCTTTATCAATCAGCAGGCGCGTGAGATCGAGCCCAATTTTGGTTTTCAGGCGATCTTCTGTTTTCGTCACCGGCTGGCTGGTGTCCGGCAGAATATTGCCGCTCTCTTTTCCCAGACCATAATAGTCGTGAAGAATGTGCAGTAATAACGAGCGCTCAATGCTAAAGGCAATTGAACCCAACGGCGTGGAAAAGAGCTGCGTATTTTTATGCGTCTGGTCGATAGCAAAAATCATCGACTCCAGCGCGACATTCACCCGCAGTTTTTTAAGAAAATAGATGCTCAGTCGCGAATCAAAGATATCGAAGCTGTCATTCATCAACTTAGGTAATTTATGCCAGGGGCGACCAAGCTTGCTCACATCGAGCTTCACCATGTCGGGAATCGCCTGACGTTGGTAGATTCTAATTCGCTGAGGAGCTGCTTGCATAGTTCTTCCGCATAAAAGAGTGATGCGCGTTCAGGTTTATCAATTAAACAAAAACGCAAATCGTATCTAAAAAAATTTAAGTTTATTAAAACCGTGTCGCTATACGTTATCAGGAGGAAAAACCCGCCAGCGATAAATCCAGACGTGCACTGTTTTATTAGGGACAAGAATTAGACTCTTTTTAGGCGATCGGCACAAGATTGTCGGGGTTATTAATTCCTTATTTAGCAGGCGCAGATTAAGATTAATAACTTTTGTAACTTCATGATATGTATGGATTAATATTTTAATACCCATTAAAAACAAGACTTCTCACCCCCCGCCGTTATAATGCGCTTCAGTCATAAATTCAGATGCTCTCATGTATCCAGTGACTTTCGTAACCCATATCGAACTTATGCATTTATAAATATCCACGCCGCGTGGCGGAATATCTGTGCAGCAGTTTCAGGTTAATGAATTGATTAAATTGTTGGTGAGTTGTTATGAGTATTGTTATTGAACATGAAGCCCGTAATGAAAATGGATTTGTTGCCAGCGCGCCAGAAAGCGTCAATGTATTTTCATTAGCGCGTCGCGTGGCTAAATATAATGTATCGGTACTTATTACTGGCGAGACCGGAACAGGTAAAGAGTGTATCTCCCGCTATATTCATGAGAATGCATTAGGTGCAGATGCGCCTTATGTTGGTGTGAACTGTGCGGCGATTCCGGAAAGCATGCTCGAAGCGATTTTATTCGGCTACGAAAAAGGTGCCTTTACCGGCGCGGTCACCGGCGTGGCCGGGAAATTCGAACAGGCCAACGGCGGAACCTTATTGCTCGATGAAATCGGCGATATGCCCTTGGCCCTGCAGGCGAAATTATTACGCGTCTTGCAGGAGCAAGAAGTTGAGCGTCTGGGCAGCCATAAACGTATTCCGCTGGATATTCGTCTGGTCGCCTCCACCAATAAAGATTTGCAGCAGGAAATTGCCGAAGGGCGTTTTCGTCAGGATCTGTTTTACCGTATTTCGGTGGTGCCGATTCATATCACCCCCCTGCGCGAACGTCGTCAGGACATTATTCCTCTGGCCCTGCGTTTTATTGCCAAATATAAAGCTTTCCACAAAGGCAATATTCGCCTCAGCGACGAAGCGCGCCACGCGCTGCTGGCCTACGAATGGCCGGGCAACGTGCGCGAGCTGGAGAACGTCATTCAGCGCGGCATGATTCTGAGCAACGGCGAAGAGATCACCGCGGTCGATTTCGGCCTGCCGGTGATGATCCCCACGGTCGACATGCCCGACCTCGACGTGATGCCCGCCTATCGCGAGCAGCAGAGCGCGGCCAGCGCGATGAGCAACGTCAAACTCCACGGCCGGATGGCGGAGTTCCAGTACATCCTCGAACTGCTGAAACGCCACAACGGCAACAAATCCAAAACGGCGGCTTTTTTGGGAATCACCCCGCGCGCGCTGCGCTATCGCCTGGCGTCGATGCGCGAAGAAGGCATTGATGCCGGTTGCTACTCGTAACGGCAGAAGAGACATCACCCATGGACAAAATTTCCGCTATCGGACTCCAGGCAAGCCAACAGGCAATGCTTAGCAAAATGCACAACACCGCCGCGATGGCCGCGTCTGGCGTGAATCAGGGGCAGATGATCGCCCCCGGCGCGTCGTTCCCGGAAGTGGCGGGCGCAGGCAATCTCTCCTTCTCACAGGTGCTCAACAACGCCATTGATAACGTCGATGCGGTGCAGCACTCCGCTGGGGCGAAGCAAAAAGCGATTGAAATGGGACAGAGCGACGATCTGGCTGGTGCGATGATCGAATCGCAGAAGGCGAGCGTGGCCTTCTCCGCCATGATGCAGGTTCGCAACAAACTCACCACTGCGCTCGACGAAGTGATGAATACTCCGCTCTAAGGTCTCCTCCGTGCTGAATAAGTTAAAAGAAAAACTCTCCTCTATCCCGTTCCCTGCCGGGCGGCTGAAACCCCAGTGGCTCATCACCGCAGGCGGTGTGCTGCTGGTGGGGGCGATCGTCTTCTCCCTGTGGCGCAGCAATCAGGGCTATGTTGCCCTGTACGGCAGCCAGGAAAATATTCCTGTGGCGCAGGTGGTGGAAGTGCTGGGCGCCGAGGCGATTGCCTATCGCATCAACCCCGACAACGGCCAGATCCTGATCCCGGAGAACAAACTCCCGCGCGCGCGCATGGCGCTGGCGGCGAAAGGCATTACGGCGGTGACGCCGGACGGCTATGAGCTGATGGACAAAGAGGAGATGCTCGGCAGTAGCCAGTTTATCCAGAACGTTCGCTACAAGCGCAGCCTCGAAGGTGAACTGGCGCGCAGCATTATGGCTCTCGACCCGGTCGAAAGCGCCCGCGTGCATCTCGGCCTGAGCGAATCCAGCTCATTCGTGATGACCAACAAACCGCAGAGCAGCGCCTCGGTGATGCTGCAACTGCGCTACGGCAAACATCTGGATGAGCAGCAGGTTGCCGCCATCGTCCAGCTGGTCGCCGGAAGCGTGCCCGGTCTGCAGGCCAACAGCGTGCGCGTGGTCGATCAGGCGGGGAATCTGCTGTCGGAAAATGGCCAGCAGGGCACCACCAATATGGCCAGCATCCGCCAGGGGCGCGATGTCATTGAGCGAATCAAACACGAAACCACCAGCAACATCGCCGGGCTGCTGACGCCGCTGTTTGGCAGCGAAAACTACCGCATCAGCGTCACGCCGTCCGTGGACATGAGCAGCGTGGAAGAGACGCAGGAGCGCCTCGGGAAAGAGCCGCTGGTGAGCGACGAGAACATCTCTCGCGAAAACACCACTAACGAGCTGGCGATGGGCATTCCAGGTTCACTGAGCAACCGCCCGGTGACCGCTCCCGCCGCCGGTGCAGCACCTGCCGCCGCGCAACAGCAAACCACCCAAACCCAGACCAGCGATCCGCGCTCGCTCACCAACCGTACCCAGGAGCAGCGTAAGTTCGCCTTCGATCGCGATATCCGCCACATCCGCCATCCCGGCTACAAGCTGGAGAAACTGCGCGTGGCGGTGGCCCTGAATCAGGCGGCACCGTCGCTGGCCTCCATGACGCCAGAGCAACTCGCCACCCTGACGCGCCTGGTGGAAGACGCCGCCGGTATTGAAAAAGATCGCGGTGACTCCCTGACGCTGGACCGCCTGACCTTTGTCGATATGACGGTCGACGGCCTGCCGGTGCTGAAATGGTGGCAAGACCCGTCCATTCAGTACTGGGGACAAACGGGCGGCATCGGCCTTCTGGCCCTGCTCACCCTGCTGTTCGGCGTGCGTCCGCTGGCGCAGCGCCTGGGTCGCCGCGAACCGCTTGAGGCTGAAGCCATCGAAGCGAAAACGCACGACGACGCACCGGAAAATGATCTGGTCACTACCGAAAACGGCCTGACCGGCTTACCAGGACCTGCGTTTAATCAGGATAGCGAATTGCCGCCACTCAGCTCTGGCCTTGAAACCAAGGTGGAATACCTGCAGATGCTGGCGGAAAACGAAACCGAACGTATGGCTGAAGTACTGAAACAATGGATCAACAGCAATGAGCGAACAGCTAATAAACAAGAGCAGTAAAAGCAGCGTCAAAAGTGGACGCAGCCGCCTCGAGCAGGCCGCCATTCTGTTGCTCAGCGTGGGCGAAGAGGCCGCCGCGAAGCTGATGCAGAAGATGAACCGCGATGAGGTGATCCTGCTCAGCGATACGATGGCCCGTCTGCATGGCGTGAAGGTCGACCACGCGCGCTATGCGATGAACAACTTCTTTGACGATTACCGCGAGCAGAGCGGGATCAACGGTGCGTCCCGTAGCTATCTGCGCAGCATTCTGGAGAAAGCGCTGGGCGGCGAAATCGCCAGTAGCGTGATCAACGGCATCTACGGGGATGAGATCCGCCACCGTATGGCGCGCCTGCAGTGGGTCGATGTCCCGCAGCTGGCGGCGCTGATCGAGCAGGAGCACCTGCAGCTCCAGGCGGTATTCCTCGCCTTCCTGCCGCCGGACGTGGCGGCCAGCGTGCTTAGCGCGTTGTCGCAGGAGCGCCAGGATGAAATCGTCTGGCGTATTGCGCGCCTTGACGACGTCAACCGCGACGTGATTGACGAGCTGGACCGCCTGATTGAACGCGGCGTGGCGGTGCTGTCGGAACACGGCTCGAAAGTGGTCGGCATCAAACACGCGGCCAACATCGTGAACCGTATTCCGTCCAACCAGCAGCAGCTGTTGGATCAGCTGCGCGAGCGTGATGCGGGCGTAGTCGATGAGCTGGAAGAGGAGATGTACGAGTTCTTCATCCTCAGCCGCCAGACGCCAGCCACGCTGCAGCGCCTGATGGAAGAGATCGCCATTGAGGAGTGGGCGGTGGCCCTGAAAGGCACCGAGCCGGTCCTGCGCCAGACCATTTTCAACGTTATGCCGAAGCGTCAGGTGACGCTGCTGCAATCCACCACCACGCGTCTGGGGCCGGTTCCGGTCAGCCGCGTCGACCATGTGCGTAAAGAGATCATGGCCACCGTTCGCCAGCTGGCGGAAGAGGGTGAGATTCAGGTGCAGCTGTTTGCCGAACAGACCATGGAGTAACCATGTTTAAAAAGCACAGCTTACCGCTCAGCGCGCTGACCCCGACCCGACAGGCGGTGATCAAACCCCGTCTGCACAAATTCCCGCCGCTGCGCAAACGCCGCCCGGCGCACAGCGTGGCGGAGGACATTCCCGCGGCGGTAGACGGCGCGGCGATCCAGGAGCAGCTCCAGCAGGGGTTTCAGGACGGCCTGAACCGCGGATTTGCCCAGGGCCTGGAAGAGGGCAAAGAAGAGGGCTATCAGGAAGGGCTGCGCCTCGGTTTTGACGAGGGCGTGCGCAAAGGGCGATCCGAAGGCAAAACCCAGGCACGCCAGCAGTTTCTCGACGCGGCGCACCCTCTGGATGAGATCATTCAGTCGATGGAAACCTTTATGGCGGGCTACGAACAGCGCCGTCGCGAAGAGCTATTGCAGCTGGTGGAGAAAGTGACCCGCCAGGTGATCCGCTGTGAACTGACCCTGCATCCGACGCAGATTTTGACCCTGGTGGAGGAAGCGCTTAGCGCGTTGCCCCAGCAACCCGAGCAGATCAACGTCATGCTCAACAGCGAAGAACATCGCCGCATCAGCGAAGCCGAGCCCGAGAAAGTGACCCAGTGGGGGCTGATGGCGGACCCCGACCTTGCCCCCGGTGAATGCCGCGTGGTGACCAACACCACCGAGATGGACGTCGGATGCCAGCACCGTCTGGACCAGTGCATGGACGTGCTGAAAGAGACGCTCCTGCCGGAATCCCGCGATGAGTGATACCGATTTCGCGCAGGTTCTGCGCTCCATCGACAACATCAACCTCGCCCGCGTGGCCGGGCGTCTGGTGCGCGTGGCGGGGATTTTGCTGGAGTGCGTCGGGTGTCGTCTCGCCGTCGGCCAGCTGTGTCAGGTTGAAAGCGCGGATGGCGAGTTTATCGAAGCCCAGGTGGTGGGTTTCGATCGCGACGTGACCTTTTTGATGCCCTTCAAACAGCCGTCCGGCCTGATGGCGGGCGCGCGCGTCTATCCGATGGACAAACAGCAGGGCGTGTTGATTGGCGATCAGTGGCTCGGACGCGTGGTCAACGGCCTCGGGGAACCGATCGACGATAAAGGTAAACTCTCCGGCGACACGGTGCTCCCGCAGCAACTCCCGCAGGTTCACCCCCTGCGCCGCCAGCCGGTGGCTGCGCCGCTCGACGTCGGCGTGCGGGCGATCAACGGCCTGCTGACCATCGGCAAAGGCCAGCGCGTGGGGCTGATGGCGGGGAGCGGCGTAGGTAAAAGCGTGCTGCTCGGGATGATCACCCGTTACACCCAGGCCGAAGTGGTGGTGGTGGGGCTGATCGGCGAGCGCGGTCGCGAAGTGAAAGAATTTATTGAACATTCGCTGGGCGAAGAGGGACGGCGTAAATCGGTGATTGTCGCCGCGCCTGCGGACGAATCGCCGCTGATGCGCATCAAGGCCACCGAGCTGTGCCACACCATCGCCAGCTACTACCGCGACAAGGGCAAAGACGTCCTGCTGCTGGTGGATTCCCTGACCCGCTACGCCATGGCCCAGCGCGAAATCGCCCTCTCACTCGGCGAACCGCCTGCTACCAAAGGCTATCCGCCGTCGGCGTTTGGCATGATCCCACGGCTGGTGGAAAGTGCGGGCAACAGCGAAAGCCACGGCTCGATGACCGCGATTTACACAGTGCTGGCCGAAGGCGATGACCAGCAGGATCCCATCGTCGACTGCGCCCGTGCGGTGCTCGACGGGCATATCGTTCTGTCGCGCCATCTGGCGGAAGCGGGGCACTATCCGGCCATCGACATCGGGCAGTCCATCAGCCGCTGCATGAGCCAGGTGACGGAGCGCGAGCACCAGCTTTCGGCGCGAACCCTTAAACAGCTGTACGCCGAATACCAGAGCATCAAGCCGCTGATCCCGCTCGGCGGCTACGTCGCCGGTGCCGATCCGATGGCCGATAAAGCGGTCAACCTCGCCCCGGCCATCACCCGCTTTTTACAGCAGGAAGTGCAGGACGCGGCCCTGCTCGACAAAACCATCTCCGATCTCAACGTACTGGCGAAAGCAGGATAATCGACGATGAGCAAACTGATTCACACCCTCGAACAACTCCATCTGCTGCGCCACCGCGCGGTGAAAGACCTGAGCAGCAAACTCGCCACCCAGCAGCAGCTGTGCCAGCGTCTGGAGAAGAACATCCACGCCCTGTCGAATCTCGTTAACCACAGCGCACCGGAGATCCAGGGCAACGCGACCATGCTCAACAACCAGTCGTTCTACAAGCGCAATATCCAGCGCGTGATCGACTGGCAGCGACAGGAGCAGGCGCTCGCGACCGTCGAGGCGCAGAAGTTGCAGGGCAATCTGCTGGCGGAGTCGCGCCGGGAGAAGAGCCTCGAACTGGTGCTCGACGGGCGTCGTCAGGATCTGCGTCAGGCGCAGGAGCGCCGCGAGCAGAAGGTCACTGACGCGGTTTCCGCGCAGTGCTGGTTAAGACAACAGCAGGCACAGCGACAGCGATAAGATGGCTACGAATTTGATGCAGACGCTGCTCAAACGCCAGCAGCAGAAAAAAACCACAGAGCACCCTTTCGTCAGCGTGATCTGCCCGACCTGGGATCGCCGGGCGTTTTTGCCCTATCTGCTCTATCTCTTTCAGTATCAGGACTATCCGGCGGATAAACGCGAGCTGGTGATCCTCGACGACTCGGCGGAGAGCAACGAAGATCTGATCGCGATGATGGTCGATGCGCGCGTGGACAACGTGCGCTACATCCACAGCCCGGAGCGCCTCGATCTCGGCAAAAAACGCAACATGCTCAACGCGCTGGCGAAAGGGGAGTACATCGTCTGCTTCGACGATGACGATTACTATCCGCCGAACAAAATCAGCGCCCAGGTGGGCGAGATGCAGCGCAACAACGCGCTCTTCTCCGGCAGCGACACGATTTATATCTGGTACAGCCATCTCGACAAAATCTATCGCACCCACGCGTTTGGCGCGCACCACGCCCTGAACGGGACGTTTGCCTATCACCGCAACTTCCTGAAAAACCACCGCTACGAAGACACGGCGGTGCTGGCGGAAGAGCAGGCGTTCCTGAACAACTTCACGTCGCCGGTGTTTCAGATTGACCCCAAGCAGGCGATTCTGTGCATCTCGCACAGCAGTAATACCTATGACAAAGATTTTGTGCTCGGCTCCAGCCAGCCGACGGATCTGACGCTGGACGATTTCGTCTCGGACCGCAATCTGCTGAGCCACTATCGCCGCCTGAGCCACGCGCCGCTGAGCACCTCCGTGCAGTGGTCGGCGCTCGATAAGGTGGCGGTGATGTACGACCAGCCCGAGCAGCTTGAAAACCAACGTCAGGCGCTGGCCGCGCTCGGTCTGAACGACAGTCAGCTTGTGCCTTTTGCTCGCGGTATGCAGAGCGAACTGGAAACGCACTGTGAGGTGCTGGACACCGCGATGCGTGAAGGCTGGCGCAGCGTGCTGCTGCTGGATGCGTCGGTGAAATACGTGCGCAAAGAGATGTCGATCAAAACGGTCAACCAGCTGCTTTCCCGCCTCGAACATATCGACTGGCAGGGGCTGCTGCTGGGCGCGCGCTACCAGCGCATTTCCCCCCTGAAAGCCTTGCCCGGCGTGGCCCGCATTACCCGCGCCGACTGCGCTTGCGCCTATGCCGTGAACGGCAAATACCTTCCCGAGCTGCTGGCCCACTACCGGGAGGCCATCGCGCAACAGTACAGCCTTGATGCCTGCTGGCCTGCGCCAATGCAGGCCCACTGCTGGCTTGGCCTGCAGCCGAGCTTCGCTTTTTTACCCGAGATATCCGACCGCGAAAGCGGAAAGAGTGTCGATTGCACCCACTGGTTTTTTCGCAAAAACTTTCAATGAAAAAGGGCCGCGACGCCCGCGGCCGGAGTACCTTATGGAATTGATTGAGCACTACCAACCCGAGTACGTCATTCGCTTCGCCGAGCGCGTGCGACCGTGCGACTGTCCTGCCTGCCAGAACCGCGCGGACGACTGGCCCGCCACGCAGCTAAAACTGAAAAATCAGCAGCGCGACAGCCTCGACGCCGGCTGCGAAACCGCGGCCCGCGAAATCCTGCTCAACCCGCAAGCCTTTGTTCTACATACCTCCACCACCCGCCCGGAGAGCGAGCTGGGGCTGAGCGCGTGGGACGAAACCCTGAATCAGCAGTGTATCAACCTGGCGGTTCACCCGGCGCTGACCCTCGAAAGCAGCCTGTACGCGACCGGCGTGCTGCTGAGTAAAGCCCAGCGTTATCTCGATAACGATCAATGCGACCCGCAGCTGCTGCTGGAGATGGGTGAGCAGCTCGCGGATCTGGCCGAGCGTGGAATTCTGGACGAACAGCTGCAGCTCCTGCCGCCGATTGAGGTCAACCGCGTGGAGGCCCTGGAGCAGATGGGCGCGATGCGCCTGACCCTGAACCTGCCCGCGATGCAGAAAATGAGCATGATGCTGAAGCTCAGCGAACTGGCGGTGATGCAGCCTGCCCGCCTGCAGGATCGTTTACGTGAACTGGAAGCAGTGACCGCCCGCAACACGCTCCTGACAGATCAGCCGCATATCCTGCGCAACGCCCTGATCTATAAACTCTACGGCGAATGCCTGCCCGGCCCGAACGCCGACAACTACGGCGATGTGCTGATGTCCCTCACCCGGATGATGTTCCAGCTGAAAATGCTGTGCGCCATGTGGCTGGAAGACAACGCCCAGTTGACCCACGACGACGTGGTAGCCCTGTTCAGCGCCTGGTTCAGCTGGCAGCGCGGGAATGTGTGGAAAGGGGCGAATTCTGCGGACTACACGTTGCTGTGTGGGTTGTCGTTGATTTGATGGCTTATTCAGCTCTTTAGTTTAAGTAGACATCAAAACCATAAATCTATGGCTTTGATGTCTACTACTATTCATTTGAGTTCTTCTTTCTTTTTCTTCATCCATGCATCGTCATATTTAATATTCCCTCTGACATAGTTCCATTCAATCGCACGGAATCTCAGTCCCACAACCTCATGCATATTCGGTGCGGAACTCCCTGGATAATAGACATGGGTAAAATCTAAGGACGAGATCACGACGCTTTCCAGTGTGATGCGATAGATCTCGACTTCAATCCCCGCCTCGATAATCTCATAATATTTAATGACGGCTTTCTGTAATCGTCTTGATTCGCTGATGGCATTAGCAAGATAGGGACTGACTTTGTCTAACTGCTTATGAATGACAACGGGATCATGCTGTCGGGTCCCTGTCAGGCTTCCGGTATGGCTATCGACACCGGTTCGTATGCCATAACTGCTGTTCATCACCTCTATGGCACCCTCCCGGCCTGGCGCCGTACATTCCCCGGTGACTTTCATTCCGTTTTCATCATATAAAAATAAATAGGCGGGTAGCGACATTCTTATTACCTCAATTCTCTTAGTTGTCCGTTGTTATTAATAAAAAACTCATGAATATAATGTTTGCCATTTAAACCGTATGAAATAGCATAGCTATAACCATATTCCCACTTTATATTAATGCAGTCATCGGGATAGGAAAGATTTAGATTTGAATCGTGTTTTATCACTGAATATCCTTCCTCCTGGTCTGATTCAATACGGTAATAATTCAAGACGTCTTTTTTATTAACGCTGAAACAAAGTCTTTCACCATTTATGTAAGTATATCCGATTTCAGGTGCTGGCCTTCCTCCTGGACAACCAGACAGCAAACATATTAGAGGAATGATGATTAATCTTTTCATCCAGGAAATCCTTTTAACACTGCTTTATATTTTTGAATCAAAGAGTAAACAGATTCATCAGGGTTATAATCACGATATACATGTAAGTCGCAATAATCTTTTAAGCTATTGTGAAGTAGTAGCCAATAATCACTGGCTATGGATGCTTGTTGTTCTAATCCATAGTGCAGGAGATCAGCTTTATCCAGGCTGTAACTGTAATCAGCGAAACGAGAGAACAAACCCCGTGTTCTGACAAACATTCCCTTTTGAGCTTGCCAGGCATGAACCATTTCATGCATGAATCTGTGCTTCTTCTCCAGGAGATCTAAAGAGAAATCGTGTGAATAGGTTTCTTCTCGGAACCACAGTTCACCGTTGGGAGTCATTGCAATATCGATAGGTTGCAGGTTGAATGGGAGGTAACTTTCGCGATGCACCCATATCTTACTGTAGATGAGGCTTCCCCCGAACAACGTTTTAGCAAGGGCGATCTCACGTATCGTAAGGAGTCTTACTCCATCGGGCTTTATCCGGGTTCCTGATGTTGGATCAATCCTTTCGTTAACTGACATTCAATAACCCTCTCATCCGTGTTGGTATTGACAACTCATCCTACAACCAGAAAATAGATGAAAGAAGCGATATTTTTCGCGTCATTTATTAAACAATAATACTCGCGAATAAATTACGTCAACGCATTGCTTGAACTAATTAATGTAATTCGTCTCCCTGCAATTACATTCGAAAATTAGATACTCCTTCCAGTAATGACTATTTTAAAAATAAAGCTCTGACCGTATTCTTTTCCCGCACCTGCAAAATCAGGTGCCGGGTTTAGCATCCTGTATTATCTTAGTGGCGACACACCGGCGCGCCAGCGCTTTTTTTGTGTCGTGCGCACGGCTTCACCTCAATGGCGGGCCGGGCGGTGGCGTCGAAAGACGCGCCGGTGTCCACTAAGGCCGGTAATGCTAACGCCGTCTGGTTCCGCCACCCGTGAAATTAGCATTTCCGCTGGCGGTAATGATTTATTACCTAGTGGAGTTTTCTTTATGACCACCCTATTTACCCCAGCCCACGATCTCCTCACCCTCCCTTTCAGCGCTGCGACGGATTTCACCGATCTCGCCGACTGCTGCGATCGCTTTGCCGAAACCCTGATGGAATGCCACGAACCCGTGGAGAAAATGGCGCTGTTAGGCCGCATCGGGGCCTGTCTGGCGCTGCTGCGCCCGACGCTCAGCGAACCGATCCCGGCGCACCTGATTGAACGTTTTACCGTCGATACGCTGCCTGAATCAGCCCCGTATTTTGAGCCGGATGCCGAAGCCCTGTGCGACTACTGCCAGTCGCTAACGCTGGTGCTGTGCGGACAATCGCTGTTGCCGGAAACCGAGAAGACGCTGAAAGCGCTGCTGTGTGAGCTGATGTGGATGTTTGCCGGCGATCTCAAAGCGCCCCGCTGGGCCAGAGAGCAGCTGCCGCACTAATGAAGACGCCCCGCCTGCGGGCCGGGGTAGTAGCTCTTTAATTTAAGTAGACATCAAAACCATAAATTTGTGGGTTTGATGTCTACTTAATATCGCATTATAGTTATGTGGACACCAAAGCCATAAAAAGAGGGTGTAAACGTCCACTTATGAACCGAGCCAGTGCACTAAAAAAACTCACCGAATGGGACAAACGAGGGCGCTACGTCTTTACGCTCGCCGATCTGAGCAAGATGTTTGCCGAAGACAGCCCGAAAACGCTCCAGGCAGGATTAAATCGTCTGGTGAAAGAAGGTATTTTGACTCGACCTGTGCGCGGCGTTTATCTGTTCAACCTTGCTCATAGTGGCGACAGTTACGCCATCGAACATATCGCCCGAGCGCTAAGACGGGGTGAGTATAACTATGTCAGTCTGGAGTCCGCTTTAAGCGAATATGGCGTCATTTCACAGATCCCCATCGACAGGCTCACTGTAATGACGACCGGTAGAAAAGGCACGTATCACACCCCCTTTGGTACCATTGAGTTTACCCATACCAAACGCTCTCAGCAGGATATTCTGGCGGGAATGGTGCAGGTCAATCGTCCGTTAAGGATCGCTACGCCTGAATGTGCTCTGCGGGATTTAAAACGAGTCGGTCGTAATGTTCATCTGGTTAACGAAAAGGCGTTATTAAATGACAAATAAAGCGAATTTTGTCCAACTCACCGAGCTTGCCATGCAGGGGACCGGGCGTGCCCATATGCGTCCGGTGATTGAGAAAGAGCTTCTGCATTACGATATCCTTTTCTGTCTTGATGCCAATGGGCTGCTGGATCAGCTGACTTTTCAGGGAGGGACTTCGCTGCGTCTCTGTTACGGCGCACCGCGTTTTAGTGAAGATTTAGATTTTTCCGGTGGTGTCGATTTCAACAGTAAACAGCTACAAGCGATGAAAACCTGTCTGGAGCGCTATATTGGCGATCGCTATGGTTTTGAGGTTTCGGTTAAAGAGCCCGCGGAACTCAAAGATGAGCCTGAATATGCAGGTCTGAACGTGGATAAATGGCAGGTTTCTATTACGACCGCGCCTGAACGCAGAGATCTGCCCAGACAACGAATCAAAATCGAAGTGGCGAATATTCCTTCTTATTCGCGAGAACCCAAAGCGTTGCTGGCAAACTATGAATTTCTGCCCGATGGATACTCCGACACGCTGGTATTAGCCGAATCGCTGGATGAAATAATGGCTGATAAGTTAGTTTCGCTGGTAAATACGCAACGTTATGTCCGCAACCGAGATATCTGGGATTTGCGTTGGCTGAAGCAACAAGGCGCCATCGTGCGTATGGACTGGATAAAAAACAAAGTCTCAGATTACTCCGTGGAGGATTATTCGGGAAAAGTCGCCACGATGCTCGCACGCTTACCCGATATTATAAAAGGCGATGCCTTCCGAAACGAAATGGCGCGTTTTATCCCGCAGGACGTGCAGGAGCGTACACTGCATAAAGAGAAATTTTTTATTTTCCTGACGGCTGAAATCACTGGATTGCTGCAACAAGTGCAACTGGGGTTTCACTGAGGAAAATGCCCGGCCTGGGCTTACTCGGTTTTTGTAGGCCCGTGCAAACGAAGTGCCGCCGGGCGATGTTGACTGGCGGCTCTAATTCCTCTTTAAGAAATCGCGTCCAGAGGTTTAAAGAATAAAGGGCGATAATCGACGACAGTGTTTTCAATATCGCTTTTATCCGGGATCTGAAAACCGGCGCACGGATAAAGCCCCAGCCAGCAATCCTTCATCATCAGGTGCCACCAGTTCACGTCCAGTACGGCATGTTGTGGGGCGTCTTCTTGCTCCAGCATGGCCAGGCTCTGGCGAAAATTCTCGCGCAGGGTCGCGAAGTAGTGGCGCTTCACCCGGTACGCGCAGGAACACCATGCCCGGTTTACCCGTATCAGATAATCAATGCTTTTCAGCGGTGTCACGAGCTGATAATTGGCCGCCAGCAGGGCGACGTCCCAGTTAATGGCGCCGAGTGTTTTTAGCCAGGCATTAAGTCTGGCAACGCTTTGCCCGTCGCGGATAAACTCAAAGTCATCTTCCAGAATCAGCACATCTTCCCAGCCTTCCGCTATTGCCATCTCCAGCACGGCAATATGCGATTTGACGCAACCCACCGCACCGGGCGTGGCTTTAATTCCCTCGAAACGGATCACTTTTTCTTTGGGGGCGTTCAGCTCGCGTAACTGTCGTCTCATATGGACATTACGGTCGCGGCGGTGGGTCAGATTGATGTACACAATCCGGGAAAAGGCGGCCCAGTGAATCGTTTCTTTCATGATCAGTGCCTGATAAATGCGCGTGCGATATCTGCGGGAATGGGCGCGCTTGCCCGCACTTCTACCCCGGTAAACAGATAGCGATGGAGATATTTTTTGAGCTGCTCGTGGCTAAAATTCTGATAAAACGCTCGCCCCAACACCTCTACCGGCTTGTGATACAGCTTCGCTTCCAGGCCGACGGTTGAGTTTATGGTGACCACTCGGGAAGAGGCTTTGATCAGATCGAGGGTGTTTTCCTGGGTAATTTTGAATTTGTAGCGTTGCTGCAGTTTGGCAATGTTGACCAGCTCCGATGGCTCCGTTTCCGCCGGGTGAATTTTGACCACCAAATCGCGTTTTTCCTGACGCGCAAGGCGACTGGCGTGCCGGACGGCCTCTTCGTTGCGCAGATCGGCATTGAGCCACAGCTGCGTATCGTATGAGACCTGCAGCGGCAGAAAAATAAAACCACGTTGATGCCCAAGAACCCTGTCCTGAGAAATCTCAGCGATCAGCTTTTCACAAGGGTTGTTGCGCGCCTGCAGCGGCGGCTGG
The DNA here is from genome assembly GCF_035593345.1 of Lelliottia sp. JS-SCA-14. NCBI lineage: Bacteria > Pseudomonadati > Pseudomonadota > Gammaproteobacteria > Enterobacterales > Enterobacteriaceae > Lelliottia > Lelliottia sp. JS-SCA-14. The sequence goes on from NZ_CP141606.1 coordinate 373,535, forward strand.
CGTTTTTCAGCTTCGTACCCGATCATCCATTGGGTGTGGAAATCCTCCGGCACGTCGGGCAGCGCATCCAGGCATTTCGGGTTAAGTGCCAGCGCAGAGCGGGCGTTGGAACCCTGCGGATCGATAAACACTTTGTTGGGAAAATTCGACAGTTCGATGTAGCGCGTTGTGATGCTGCGCTGCTGGCAAAAGAGCGTGGCGGGCAGTTCAGCCAGGCCATTTCCTGAGCACAGGATCATTTTCCTCAGGCCGTTCAGCTCTGGTTTGTTCATCAGCTGGAGCAGGATATACAGATAAATGTTCCAACAGCGTTGATACTCCAGCTTCTGAATCAAAAATTCGCGTGATCCACGGATATCGCTATCAATGCGGCTAAAAAGCGAGGGCTTCTGTTGCTGAAAAGCGTCCGGTGTGGGGAGATTCATTTCCCCGGCGATGCGGCACAGAGTGATGTCGCTGAGATTTTCGCTGAGCCACTCCGAGATCGGCTCCCAGGGGGAAATCGCGACAATCGCTTGCTGCTCGTCGGCGGGCAGGGCGTTGATCACGCGGGAATAAAATTGCGCGTTCTCGATGGTTTCCATGTAAAAGCCAATCATCTCACACCTGCCGATAAAGCCAGTTCTCCGGCTCGCCCACGTTAAACAGGTTTTGCAGAACGTCCTGCTGCATCGCCAGCACCATGCCATTGCTGTCGTTCAGGGTTTTGCATTCGGCGGCGATCTGCTCCAGCGAATCCCAGAGCGTGTTGAGCTGTGACTGATTGGCGGCGGGCAGGCGGGTGAAGAGCGTACGCAGGCCGTGCGCGCCGGCGGGGATCCCGAGCTGGGTCAGGAGCTGATAGCGCTGTCGGCTGTTTTCCAGAAGCTGCTCATACACTGTGAAAATGCTGGCGTTCAGCGCCTCCAGTTCCTGCGCGTTGCGCGCGATCAGCAGCTGACGCTGATCCTTCAGCAGGGATTTCAGCTGGCCGTAACGGTTACGGTCATCAACCATCCCCTGGATCAGCGTTTTGACGCTCTGTGCGGCGTTACTCATGTTTACCTCTGATAGTATTGCTCTATCGCGCTGGTCAGGGCATCGAGATCGACGCTGATTTTCCCGCTGGCGATAGCCTCTTTCATGCTGGCGACGCGCGCCATATCGACTTCTGGCATCGTAGCCAGCTGCGTCTGCGCATCTCCGAGAACCGGGTCAATGGCAGTGGTGCGTGCGACTTTCATCTCCTCAGCACCTGCGGTGCGAGTCTGTGCTGTCGCACTGGACTGATTGATCGCGCTCGTCATGGCGTACTGTGGGGATGTCACTTTCATCGCTTACTCCATCTTCTTGTTTGTGCAGGTTGCGTCAGCTATCTGGCGGGCGGAAAAAACCTTTCCGATCTCCTTACCCCTGTAAAGCGACGCGCTGAGGGCGAAACTTAAACCCGGCGTAAAGTTTTTTAATTTTTCGCGCTGAGGTTTGTTCGGACCACGCCCATGTCGCTGACGATGGCGGTCACTTCCCGCTCGCTGCTCTCATTTTTCACTTTGATCATCTCGCCTTTGCGCCCTTTTTTGGTGGCGATCCCCATGGTGCGGGCCTCGACGCCGTCCTGATCGGCAATCATCAGCACCCGCTGACCGCGCTCGACCATCACCGGCGAATCCAGCTGACTCATGCTCAACGGCTGAAGTTCACGCACGCGGCGCTTGAGCGTCAGGCCCACCACGTCGTCGGGATGGGTAATGTATCCGCTGCGCAAGTTGCTGATATTGAACTTCTTCAGGGTGATATCGGAGGGACCGAGCACATGCCCGCGCTCAAGGGTGTTTTTGGCCATCAGCACGGAAAGATAGATATCCGGTTTGACCGTCACCGCCACTTCCCAGCCGTTCGCGCTGTCACAGCGCACGTCAAAGCGCAGCCTGCGCAGATCGAGGCGCTCGCCCGAGGGCATGCTGACCGTCAGCGGCGCGCCACACGGGGCGTATTGCGAGATCTCAGAAGGAATAAACAGATTGAGCTTCGCCTGGTAATCCTCCCAGCGATTGCGCTGCGCTTCCTGGCGAATGGTGTCGGAAGCCGCCTGCTGGACGCGGGTATGCACCTGCTTACGGGCGCTGGCAGGCGTCGGGGGCGCGGCGGCGGAAGTCGCGGCAAAGCACAGTAATGCTGCGGCCAGGGTGAGGCGGAAAAAGCCCTTCCCGTTATGCGGTGCAGATGGTGATAAAACGCTATGAATCATGATGTTATAAACCTGGCACGATAGTTGCTTTAAAGATTGCAGCAACACGGACTATCGGCACTGTCCACCATCACGAAGGAGTGAGTTGTGAGTATTAGTTTTGATAAGGCATTGGGCGTTCATCCGCAAGCTGTAGCACTTCGACTTTCCAGGGCGGAACTGCTTTCAGCAAACCTGGCTAACGTCGATACACCCAATTTCCAGGCTAAAGATATTGATTTTGCCGCGGAGATGCAACGTTCGCAGCGGGATTTCTTTCCAGGCTCGGCGGCGCAGAAGATGTATCGCGTGCCCTATCAGCCCTCCTCGGACGGCAACACCGTCGCGCTGGATGTGGAACAAACAGAGTTTGCTAAAAATGTTCAGGACTACCAGATGAGCCTGGCGTTTTTAAACATGAAATTCACTGGCCTGAAGAAGGCCATTGAAGGCAAGTAATTGAATCAGGTAACGATTAATGGCTTTTACCGATATCTACCGAGTCTCAGGCTCGGCCATGACGGCACAAACCGTCCGCCTGAACACCGTCGCCAGTAACCTCGCCAACGCCGACACCGCGGCGACGGCAGAAGCGGGCGTCTACAAAGCGCGTCGTCCGGTCTTCGCGGCGGTGTACCAGAACGACGAGCTGCTGAACAACAACGGCTTGTCCGGCGCCCGCGTGCAGGTGATGGACGTGGTGGAATCCGGCAATGCGGTGCAGCGGTATGAACCGCATCACCCGATGGCGAACCCGGACGGTTACGTCTGGTATCCCGACATCAACGTGGTGGAAGAGATGGCGGACATGATGTCCGCGTCGCGCAACTTCGAAACCAACGTCGATGTTCTTAACAATGTAAAAAGCATGCAGCAGAGCCTGCTGCGTCTGGGCGAGGCGTAATAGATGAGCGTGAATGGCGTTTCCACTCAATCCGGTACCACCACTTACGACAGCGGTGTATCCGCCAATGACAATAGCGCGGCGGGGATGAACAACCTGTTTATGCAGCTGCTGGTGGCACAAATCCAGAACCAGGATCCGTTGAATCCGACCGACGGCACCGAATACGTCGGCCAGCTCGCGCAGCTGACCCAGGTGCAGTCGATGGAGACCATGTCGAAATTAATGGCCAACAACGCGGTGCTGATGGACAACCTGCAAACCCTGTCGACGGGCAACCTGGTGGGCCAGAAGGTGATGGTTCAGACCGACACCATCAACACCGACGGCAGCACCAACATTGAAGGCCGTCTGACGCTGGATCATGCCGCCAACACCGTCACGGTGATCGTCAAAGACGAAAGCGGCACCGAGACCAAAATCGAGCTGGGCAAACAGGAAGCCGGTTCCGTGGACTTCACTATCGACCCGCAGGAACTGGGGCTGAAAGAGGGCAAGTACACCATGACCGTGATGACCGACAACGAACCGGCCAAAGTGCCGATCGAAGTCGGCGGCGTGGTGAGCAACGTGCGCATCCCGCTCGACGGCACCGCGACCGTGCTCAACATCACCGGCATCGGCGAAGTGGCGTACAACAACATCACCCAGTTTGGTCAATCCAGCGATAAAACCCCTAAGGGATTAACGAGTTAATCAGGAATTACTATGAGCTTTGATATTGCAGTTTCTGGCCTGAATGCCATCAACCAACAGCTTGGGGCGATCTCCAACAACATCGCCAACTCCGGCACCGTGGGCTTTAAATCCGGCCGCGCTGAGTTTGCTTCTTTATATGCCGAAGGCCAGCCGCTGGGCGTGGGCGTCACCGGCGTGGCGCAGAGTATCTCCAAAAGCGGAACCATTTTTGCCTCTGCCAACAGCCTGGATCTGGCGATCAACGGCGACGGCTTCTTTATGATGCGCGACAGCACCGGCACCACCGCCTACACCCGCGCGGGCTATATGCAAACCGACAACAACGGCAACCTGATCAACAACCTGGGCATGTACCTGCAGGGTTATCCGGTCGATGCTAACGGTGTGGTACAGACCGGCACCATCGGCAATCTGACCATCAGCAGCGGCTCGATTCCGGCGAAAGCGACCAGCACTCTCGACTTTACCGCCAACCTGAACGCCAACGAAAAGCTGCCGGAAAACGCCACCTTTGATCCGAAGGACGAAAAATCCTACAACCATACCTACGCCACGCAGGTGTTCGACTCCCTGGGCCGCGAACACACCATGAAGCAGTACTTCGTGAAAACCTCGGACAACGAGTGGGAAGTGCACTACTACATGGACGATCAGGATCTCGGCACCACCGAGAAAATGACCTTCACCGAGCAGGGCGTGTTGCAGGCGCCGACCGGGCCGGTGACCGTTAATGCAGATATTCCTGGCGCGGAAGGCATCGAACTGACCCTGAGCTACAGCGGCACCACCCAGTTCGGCTCTGATTTCTCGGTCAGCAAAAACAGCGGTAACGGCTACGCCTCGGGCGAACGTACCGGGCAGATGATCGACAAAGACGGCAGCGTCTACGCCACCTTCTCCAACGGCGAGCGCCTGTTGCAGGGCCAGCTGGTGCTGGCGAGCTTCTCCAACCCGAACGGCCTCTCGTCCCAGGATGGCACCACCTGGTCGCAAACCGCCAGTTCCGGCACGCCGCTGACGGGCGCACCGGGCACCGGCCTGCTGGGGGCGATCAGCTCCAACACTCTGGAAGGCTCTAACGTCGATCTCACCGCCGAACTGGTCGGGCTGATGACCGCCCAGCGTAACTACCAGGCCAACACCAAAGTGATCAGCACCAACGACAGCATGATGAATTCGCTGTTCCAGGCCCTGTAATGGACCACTTAATTTATACCGCCGTGAGCGGGGCGTCCCGCAGCCTCGCCCAGCAGCAGATCCACGCGAATAACCTGGCGAACGTCAACACCCAGGGTTTTCGTCACGATCTTGACAGCGCGATGTCGCAGCAGATTCAGGGGGAGGGTTATGCCTCCCGTTTTCTGGTGCAACAGCAGCAGGGCGGCGTCGATCTGACGCCGGGCGCGACGCGTGAAACCGGGCGCGATCTTGACGTCGCTGTTAAAGGTAGCGGCCTGATTGCGCTGGTCAGCGGCAACCGCGAGGTCTACACCCGCAACGGCCAGATGGAAGTCGGCCCGGAAGGCGATCTGACCATCGACGGCCTGCCGGTCTCCGGCGACAACGGCCCGATCGTGCTCCCGCCGTTCTCGTCCGTCAGCATCGCCGACGACGGGGTGATCACTATCGTGGCGGACGACGGTGATATTGCCGCGCCGATGGACGTCGACCGCATCAAGCTGGTGGATATCGCCGCTGACCAGTTGAGCAAAAACAGCGCCGGTTTCCTGGTGACCAACGCCAACGTCAATCCGCGTACCGAAGAGGTGGAAGTGGTTTCCGGCCACCTGGAAACCTCGAACGTCTCGGCGATTAACGAGATGGTCTCCAGCATCGCGCTCAACCGTCAGTTCGAAGCGCAAATCAAAATGATGAAGGCGGCAGAAGATCTGGCGACAGCGGGCAATCGCCTGCTGCGTAACGCCTGATTTTTTTCCGCTTAGCGAAAAGGAAAACCCATGAATCCCGCTTTATGGATCAGTAAAACCGGTCTTGCCGCGCAAGACGCGAAGATGAGCGCCATCTCCAACAACCTGGCGAACGTCAACACCACCGGGTTTAAGCGCGATCGCGTGATGTTCGCCGATCTGTTCTATCAGAATCAGCGCACGCCGGGCGGTCAGCTTGACCAGAACAACACCTCGCCGACGGGTATTCAGTTCGGTACTGGCGTCAAAATCGTCGGCACCCAGAAAGAGTTCACCACCGGCAACATCCAGAACACCGGACAGACGCTGGACGTCGCCATCACCGGCCAGGGCTTTTTCCAGGTCGAAACCAGCGACGGCGATATCGCCTACACCCGCGCCGGTAACTTCCAGAAAAACCCGGACGGCCTGCTGACCAACGCTCAGGGCCTGCCGCTGGTGCCGCAGATTGAACTGCCGGACAACGTCAAAGATCTGCAGATCGGCAAAGACGGCACCGTCACCGCGACGGTCGCGGGCGAAGCTGACCCGGTGGAACTGGGACAGATCACCCTGGTGAACTTCGTCAATCCGGCCGGACTGGAAGCCCTCGGCGGCAACCTGTATCGCGAAACCGCCGCCAGCGGTGAAGCGGTGGAAGGCGTGGCGGGCGAAGAGGCATTCGGGCAGCTCGAACAGGGCTCGCTGGAAGGCTCCAACGTTCAGGTCGTGGAAGAGATGGTGGATATGATCACCGTTCAGCGCGCCTACGAGATGAACGCCAAAATGGTCTCGGCGGCGGATGACATGCTCAAATTTGTCACGCAGTCGATGTAACGCGTGAAGTGAAAAAGAAATGAAAAAGCAGTTAGTTATTGGATTTGTTGCGCTGCTGCTGGCCGGGTGTGAAAGCCCGGCGCTGTTAGTGCAAAAAGATGATGCGGCCTACGCGCCGCCAGAAGATTTCTCCATGCCGACCACCAAAGTGCAGGGCGGCGGGCTGTATAACGGCAACTACAACTGGTCCCTGACGCAGGACCGCCGCGCCTATCGCGTGGGCGACATCCTGACGGTGAAACTGGACGAATCCACCCAGGCCAGCAAACAGGCGCGGACCAACTTCGGCAAGAAAAATGACGTCTCGATTGGCGTGCCGGAAGCCTTTGGTCACTCCGTGGATAAGCTCTCCGGCTCCATTGACGGCAGCCGCAATTTCAACGGCAACGCCACCTCCCAGCAGCAAAACAGCCTGCGCGGGGCCATCACCGTGGCGGTCTACAAAGTGCTGCCTAACGGCGTGCTCGCGGTGCGCGGTGAAAAATGGCTGACCCTCAATCAGGGCGATGAATACATGCGCGTCACCGGACTGGTGCGTGCGGAAGACGTGGAGCGCGATAACTCGGTCTCCTCCCAGCGGATCGCCAACGCGCGCATCTCCTACGCCGGACGCGGGGCGCTCAGCGACTCCAACTCCGCAGGCTGGCTGACGCGCTTCTTCAACCATCCGCTATTCCCAATTTAATGGAGTCTGCGATGCGTAAAGCAATGCTATTTCTGATGCTGCTCTGGACGACGGCGGCCAGCGCAGAGCGCCTGGGGAATGTGGTCGATATTCAGGGCGTGCGCGGCAACCAGCTGGTGGGTTACAGCCTGGTGGTCGGCCTCGACGGCACCGGCGATAAAAACCAGGTGAAATTCACTAGCCAGTCGGTGACTAACATGCTGCGCCAGTTTGGCGTCCAGCTGCCGACCAAAATCGATCCGAAAGTGAAAAACGTCGCCGCCGTGGCGATCAGCGCCACGCTTCCGCCGGGCTATGCGCGCGGGCAGAGTATCGACATCACCGTTTCGTCGATTGGCGATGCCAAAAGCCTGCGCGGCGGCACCTTGCTCCTGACGCAGCTGCGCGGGGCCGACGGCGAAGTCTACGCCCTGGCGCAGGGCAACGTGGTGGTCGGCGGCGTGAAAGCCGAAGGCAACAGCGGATCGAGCGTGACCATCAACACCCCAACCGTGGGCCGCGTGCCAAATGGCGGATCCGTCGAGCGCGAAGTGCCATCTGATTTCCAGCAGAACAACCAGGTGATCCTCAACCTCAAACGCCCAAGTTTTAAAACCGCCAACAGCGTGGCCGTGGCCCTGAACAGTGCGTTTGGCTCCGGCACGGCGACCGCGCAGAGCGCCACCAACGTGACGGTCAACGCGCCGCTGTCGGCGGGCGAGCGCGTGGCCTTTATGTCGATGCTGGAAGACGTGCAAATTAATGCGGGCAAACAGCCGCCGCGCGTGGTGTTCAACGCCCGCACCGGCACCGTGGTGATCGGCGACGGCGTGGTGGTGCGCGCTGCGGCGGTGTCTCACGGCAACCTGACCGTGACCATTCGTGAATCCTCGAACGTCAGCCAGCCGGGCGCGTTCAGCCAGGGCCAGACGGTGGTCACGCCGCAAAGCGACGTCGATGTTAATCGCGGCAGCGGTCAGATGGTAACCATCGCGGCGGGCACCAGCCTGCGCAGCATTGTGAACACCATCAACAGCCTCGGCGCGTCGCCAGACGACACCATGGCGATCCTGCAGGCCCTGCACGAAGCGGGCGCGCTCGATGCTGAACTGGTTGTGATTTAAGGAGAGACCATGCTACAGGCGATCAAACCCCAGACCAGCGTTCTGCCCGGCGATTTTACCGGCCAGGTCAAACCGCAGAATCTCGAGCAGGCTGCGGAGCAGTTCGAAGGCATTTTTCTGCGCTCGATGCTCCAGCAAATGCGTAAAGCCTCCGAAGCGCTGGTGGACAACAATCCGTTCGACAGCAAACAGCAGCGCATGATGCGCGATTTTTACGACGACAAGCTGGCATCCCAGCTGGCGTCCCAGCGCAGCACCGGCATCGCCCAGATGATCATCACCCAGCTCGGCCCGCAGGAAAGCGCGCCGCTTAAGAATTCGCAGGGAATGGTCGCTTTACAGGAACATCCGAAGACATTAACGCCCCCCGTCGTTCCGGTAATACGCCGCGGGCAGGAGTAATCCATGAACATGATCAACATTGCCTTTAGCGGCCTGCAGGCAGCGCAGTTTGGGATGAGCGTGACCTCCATGAACATCTCCAACGTGCTGACGCCGGGCTACAGCCGTCAGGGCATTATCCAGAGCTCCGTCACCACCCTGGGGCCGGGCGGCATGTCCGCCGGGGCGGGCGTGCAGGTGGACAGCATCCGCCGCATTTCCGATCAGTACCTGACGGGCCAGGTGTGGCAGAGCAACAGCAAAGCCAACTACTACGGGATCAACAACCAGTATCTCAGCTCGCTGGAGAAGGTGATTGGCACCGACTCCACCAGTCTGGGTAACGGTCTGGATGATTTCTTCTCGGCCTTGAGCGCGTTAACCGCCGGGCCGGAAAGCGAAGCCAACCGCCAGCAGCTGCTGAACCAGGCGCAATCTCTGGCGACCCGTTTCAACAACATGAACGACTTCATCGACAGCCAGAAAACCTCGGTCAGTAATCAGCGCAACACCATGGTCGATCAGATGAACACCCTGACCGCCGGGATCGCCGACTACAACAAGAAAATCATGGAGATGGATTCGACGGGCGGGAACAGCAACGTCCTGCGCGATCAGCGTGACGAGCTGGTGAAACAGCTCAGCACCTATAGCGACGTGAAAGTCACGGAAGACAGCAACGGCAGCTACTCCGTGTCGATGAAAAACGGTCAGCCGCTGGTGAGCGGCAAGGTGGCCGGGCAGCTCAGCGCTACCACCGACGCCAAAGGTAACTCCGTCTTAAACCTGAAGTTTTCCGGCAGCGATTTCTCGCTCAACCCGTCGACCGGCGGCCAGCTCGGCGCGCTGTACGACTACGAAACCGGCGATCTGGCGGATATGCAGGCCTCCGTGCAGGGGATGGCGGAGACCGTCGCCACGCTGTTTAACGATCAGCTGGCGCAGGGCTTCGATAAGAACGGCAATCCGGGCAAACCGCTGTTTACCTTCGATCTGACCAATCCGGCGGGCATGTTGCAGGTCAACGATCTCAAACCTGACGAACTGGCGCTCTCCGGAAATAAGGACGAGCAGGGTAACGGCGACAACCTGCAGGCATTGATCGACCTGAAAAACAAAAAGGTCGATATCGGCGGGATGGGCAACATGAGCCTGAACGAAGGGGCGGCGGCGATCATCTCCAACATCGGTATCGCCAGCAAACAGTCGAAGAGTGAGCTTGAGGCAGCCCAGGCGGTGTTTGACCAGGCGCAGCTGCAGCGCAATAACCTCAGCGCGGTCAACCAGGACGAAGAGGCGATTAACCTGCAGGTTTACATGCAGGCGTATCAGTCCAACGTCAAAGTGATTGCCACCGGCAACCAGATTTTTACCGACCTGTTAGGCCTGTTCTAAGGGTTGTGAAGGAACGAAATTATGCGAATCAGTAGTCTTTATAATTCCGACGCCATGATGGCGCAGCTTGGCGTCAACGGCACCCGTATGAGCAAGCTGATGGAGCAGATGGCGACCCAGAAGCGAATCAACGTCCCGTCGGACGACCCGGTGGCCGCGACCCGTCTGGTGCAGCTCAACCGCGAGCAGTCGGCTATTCAGCAGTATCAGAGCAACATCTCGCGTCTTAGCGGATCGCTGTCCAGCCAGGAAGCGCACGTTACCGCGATGAGCAACCAGCTCCTGTCGCTCAATGACAAACTGCTGGCGGCGGCGAACGGCGACACACACAGCAGCGAAGATATGGTGGGTTTTGGCAACGAGCTGTCGTCGATGCTCGACTCGCTGGTGGCGTCGATCAACGCCCAGAACGAAAACGGTAGCTATCTCTTCTCCGGCACCAAAACGGACGCCAAACCGGTGGTCTGGGATGAGGCGCAGGGGAAATACATTTACCAGGGCAACAACGGCACGCGGGAAACCACGGTCGCCAACGGGGTGAACGTCACCGAAAACACCAACGTCGTGCAGGCGTTTGGTAACGGCACCGATCTGGAGATGCTGAACAAGCTGAAAGCCCTGAGTGAGAAAATGCAGGACCCGAGCATTCCGGTCAGCGACTATCAGGATGAGATGAACGAGATGCTATCCCTTTCGTCTGATACCCGCGACAAAGTGGCGGCGCAGCTGACCGATCTGGGTGGACGCCAGAACCGACTGACCATGCTCGGCGATGCCCATACGGACGTCAGCACCGCCAACGATCAGGTGGTGCGCGACCTGTCGGATACCGACTGGGCGACGACCAGCATCAACCTTCAGCTGTACACCAACTCGGTACAGGTCACTAACAAAGCGTACAGCATGATCAGTCAGCTCTCGCTCTTCAGCATGTTGTAATGGTTATGCAGGTAGGATTAAAAACCACCACCGCCTCCAGCACCGCGTCCGCCGTCCGGACGTCGCCGGGGGCACCGGCGCAAATTACCCGCACCGAGCGCGTGGCGAACACCCCGCGCGCGACGGCGCCATTCCCCGAGGCGGCGCTGCTTTCGCGCCGTCCGATGCGCTATAACGTCCAGCTTAATCAGCAGCTGACGGCGGTTCAGCAGGCGGACAATTATCTGTCAGAAGCCGAGACCCAACTGCTGGTGCTGCGTCATCAGAAAGGTTCAGCCCCGTCGGGCCTGAACACGCTGCTGCATCAGCGCGGACAGCTGTCGGGTGGGACGATCGATCGCAACTTCAACATCACGCTCCAGCAAAAAAGCCAGGTGAACTTCACCCTGCCGGGCGTTGAAAAACTGCTGGAACAGCCGCAGGGCGAGACGCTGGTGTTCCAGCTCGGCGGCGGCCAGCGCGAACTGACAGCCGTGGCGCTGCCTGCAAACTCCTCACCGCGTCAGGTGCTGGCGCATCTCAATGTGGGACTGGGCCGCTTAGGCATTAACGCGACGCTGGCCCCCGAGGGGAAGGTCGCTTTCCAGGTCGACGAAGCCCGCTGGTCGCGCGTCAGCCAGCATCTCAGCGTGCGCGGCGAAGGACAACATTTCCCGGCGGATGCGTTCACCCTGTTGGCTCCGCAGGCGGAAACCAGCCGCGAAGATGAGATTGGTTTGTTAGTCAGTCGCTGGGAGCGTGGCGACGGGAAGAAGTTGCAGCAGACGCTGGACCAGATTACTCGCGAGCGCAGCAAATTACATTTTCATCAGGACCGCGTCGCGACGCGCATTCAGGATATGTCGACGGTTTACACGCCGGGCGAAGCGCTCGAAACGGCGCGCGCGCTGGGAGATGCACTAGCCGGGAGCGGCAAGCAGTTTGGATTGCTGACGCAAGCGCTGGCAGCGCAGGGGAATGTTCATCAGGTGACGGTGAAGAATTTGTTGGGGTGAGGGTTTTCGATAATTTATAGAGCAGGTTGTGGCCTGCTCTTCATTTGCGGTGATTCTGAGTGACAGATCAAAGATCCTAACCATAAGGGCTGAGATCACTACAATACTCAGTGTTAACGTCAGTATTCAGTTTGCTAGAAAAGCCCACTTTTCTTACAGATCTTATCCTGCCAGTTTTTTAAATTTTCATGTGTCGTTAAATCACTAATAATAATATCCCCGGCGCTTTTTATATACTCTGGGTCTTTAACATAAATCTCATACTCATGATTCTGCTCAGGAATAAAAGAAACCCGTTTCTCATAAGTACGATTATTCCCATAATAATCTGCCTCGTTCATACTGCTCATGACCATGAGGCGTTGCCCCGGTTTTATTGCGTATTCCTTTACCTTTTCATTACCAAAGCTACTCGGAGTGTGCATATTTATTTTTTTGGCAGAACCAGCACTGTAATCAGCTGTACTCAACAATGACAGGTGAAAGGCTGATGTCAGTTTTCTGCTTTCAAACTCTTTATAGCAATCACCATCCAACTCATAAAAAACAAGGCTGAGTTTGCCTTTATCCAGGACTCTTATTTTTGCTGCATCGCTCCCTGTATAATCTTCCACTGAGCGCTTCATATCAAGTTGACAACCAGATAATAAAATTACCGAAAATAACGTCAGGTACATATTTACAAACTTCATACATCAACCCTTAAAACTAAGCATATTAATTTGATGGGAATATAAAAATTGCACTTGTCTTCTTGATAGTTTAGATGTACTTCGAATTATACTATTGCGTGATTAAAATTTGTTTCATGATTTTGTTTACTTCATCAAAAGCAAACTTTACGGTTATAATTTAAAGAGAGCGGAAATGAGTCCGCTCTCTTTGGGTTTATGATCAGAATCGATAACCGACACCAATATTAAAACCATTAACTGCATGGTCGTTCGCACCATCATCCAGTTTTGAACCTTCATAACCCACGTCAATGACAAAATTATCCAGCGGGCTGATCTGAACACCGGCTCCATAAACCAGGGATGTGGAATCATGGCTTCCACCATCGACATTACCCATATCAACTAAACCACGAGTGCCTTCGTAATTCTTCCAGTTATAGTTGTAATCAACTTTATTATAGCTGGCACCGAGTAGGGCATAGACGCTAACGATCTCGTTAAAACGCCAGGCCGGGCCTGCAGCCAGCGAGTAATATTTTACGTTCGCATGCAGATCAATTTTATCGCGATCAACGTAATAAGAACTGCTCTCGGAACCTGTCATAAAAGTAAATGAAGTGATAATGCTTAGCGGAGAATCCCACTCATAACGGTATTTCAGGTTCATGCCATTGATGTTTTTGAAACCTTCAACATGAGCCTGTGCATATCCTGCAGTAATAGAACTCTCTGCCTGTACCGCAGCAGAAACGCCCAACGCAGACAGAAAAACGGCGGTTAATACAGAGTATTTCATTGACATACATCATCCTTAATATGAGATAAAAATTTGGTGGGTTCGTCAGTTAATACAGTGGCACCGCCGCACCCAATCCAGTACAACACAAGGCTAATTAAAAATGCAATTATAGTATGCTGTTTTTACCTTAAGCAACCTATCCTTCGACAAGGCTAATAACATTATTCATTGCTGCTAATATCACGGATAACAGGTAGTAGTACAGATCTCATTACAAAACTCTGTTGGCATTACCGATACTTATTTATATGTTTAAAACTTTGGGTAGGGTTGTTCTGCGTTAAGCTTTCCTCCTAAATCTTTCTACAATGCAATGTTACATGACGTTGTATTGTTTTCTGAATGCCCCTCGCATTTTATGAAATCTACACACTTGTCATATACTGTGTTTTTATTCAGTACGATATAATGAACGTACAAAAAAACACGTAAATCAACAATGGTGGAATAACTAAACATATAACCTCGGATTATTAAAAAGCGCGATATGAAAGTGTAACCAGCACCTTCATACCGCTGACCAAAAACAACTAAACGGAGTTGAAAATGGCTACCACAAATATTAAGCCAGAAATCGCTATCGCCAAAACAGATTCTGGAACTTTAGCGAATATTTCCGAAAACCACGAAGTTGCACGCAAAAATGGCGTCTCTGCAAAGGCAGATACAGCTAATCGTATTTCTAAAACCGTACGGCGTATGACGGTGAGTTATGTCAGTGTCCGCCACTACGATCGCCGCACCGAGAAAACCCGGCGCTATACCCGCAGCGCCAGTTTGCGTCTGAACGGGCACTGGATGGAGGAAGCTGGATTTACCACCGGCACGCCGCTGGATGTGCGGGTGATGCCGGGGTGCCTGGTTATTACCACTTTGCCAAAAGAATCCGCATTAATGAAAGTGCTGAGCAAAACTGCTAATTGTTTACCAGAAAAAGAGCAACAGCAGGTTTTGGCATTTTTGCAGGGTGTGACGGCGAAAGTGGCACTTGAAAAAAATTAATTCTCGATAATTAAAAGAGCAGGATCTTTCCTGCTCTTTATTCATAATATTAGAACCGATAATCGGCTCTAATATTAAAATCAGATGCGGTTAGTGGTCTACGCTTTGGCACTAACAAGCAAAAACATCCCAACTGCGAAGGCTGGTATTTGTTTTACTAACTCTATAAGCTAATTTAGCTTTGTAACGATAACATCGTTGGTTTTATCCATGAGTAGCGTGTCTGCCAAAGGCAATGTCCTAATCAACCTTTCTAACGTCCCTCTAGGGAAACGACATTCGTTAAAACTACCTTCGAAATCCAAAGTATAAATTAGCCTTTCTTCACAGCCATCAAATCCTAGCCAGAAATTACACCCATAGTCATACAACTCAGCAACATTTAATGATAATAATTTTTTAGGTGTTCCTTCTGAAAAATCCATTTCTTCCACAGATACATTACCGATATCTTCATGGATTTTTATAAGCCCTGCCTCCAGACTCTCTTTTAATGAAGATATTACGATATAAAGGTCTATAGTAGTCCCTTTACCAGGGATGAGCATGTCATTGATAATGAAGTTAAACATTCCACTCGGAGAACATAAGAAATCCACCTGTTCCACTTGTATTGCGATTTGATAAGGATTGCCAATGATCATTTTATTCCCCCCCTTTATTATAGAATTGGAATTTCAGCATCCGGAACGCAAGTTTTGCCACTAAAATTGCCGCTCACCACACAGTACACCATCTGAAGATACATATGGTGTACTGGCTTATGGCATTGGCAAGAAAAAACATCCCAACCGTGAAGGCTGGGATTACCCTAATTTTTTTAAATGATTATAAAAATCTTCAATATCAATAAAATATTCCCATTCACTATCAGTACCAGACATTGATACTTCATAATTATCTTCTGATTTCCCGATATAAATTTCAGGAATGAGAGTCCCACGAGCTGCAAATCGGAGACAGTGATGGGACCGATAATCAAACATTAGATCAACAATTTCATCATCTTCCACATCAACATTTTCATAAAAATGCCGTATTTTTCTGGCTAATGATCTACCATCTACCCTATCTATAGGTAAATTTGATGATTTAATCTCATGCTCATTTTCTTTGAACCAATCAAGCAATTCAGACAAGTCTACTTTCCCATGGAAAATAGTGGTCGCGTTCCTGTCATTTACAACTGAAAGATCAACCACCTGAAAACCAACCAGTTGTGGTCCTTCAATTAAAGATATGCGCAATTTATTCATGACTATTTTCCTTTAATCATTTTGTTGTACTCAGCTTTACTGATATCACCGCGAGCAAGGAATTCACGTAATACTTTAGGTGGTACCTCTATACCAGGAACTGGATACCCATGCCATCCACCAGCGTTATCAGGCTGAAACTCATACAATTTCCCATCACTCAATCCATACTTTTGTTTTCCGCCCTGGATTGAATTATTTAAAACATCTTGGGCTTGAGAATCACTTAAATCCATCGGTGTTCCCCATCCACCAGGGGCATGTTTGGGACTTGGTACATAATTACTCTTGTCTGATAATAAGTCAGATAGTCCTTATTTTGCTCAGCAATCGGGGTGGTGGTTGTGTTCCCACCAGTTTCAATTACACCGTCAGTGTTCCCAGTATTGGTTATCGGTGTATAGCTGTTCTCTGTGTTGCCAGTGTGGGTGGATTGCCATCTTGGTCAAACTGCTGATCTCCGCCTGTATTTGTTGGCCCCTGTACAGCAATTTGATCACCGCCACTACGATCGCAAGACCGAGATAAACCGGCGCTATACCCGCAGCGCCAGCTTGCGCCTGAACGGCCACTGGATGGAAGAAGCTGGGTTTACCACCGGCACACCGCTGGATGTACGGGTGATGCCGGGGTGTCTGGTTATTACCACCCGCCCGGCGGAAACGTCATTTATGAAAGACCTGAACAAGATCAACCGATTGCCGGAGAAAGAGCAGGAGCAGGTGAGGCGGTTTTTAATGGGAGTGGCGGCTAAGGTGATGCCTGAGTCGGTGTAAGTTAGACAAAGCAAAACCCGTCGGATAGGTCGGGTTTTAAGCTTATCTTTTACTAAAACCCTTTACCCCTAAAAAGAAAGAATATTACCCATCCCCCGCCTAATATTCCACCGCCAACGCCCCCTAATTTGATTGCATAAATAAGTTCACTCCAAGTTATATTAAAATAATCGCCGACAAGCCATAATAATGTTGCAAATGCTAGTTTTGTTATCAACGCAGCTAAAATCATACCAATAATGCATAAGAAAAACATTGAAATACAGATGATGAATCGCCCGGCGATGATTCGAGATGAATAATTCATTTTTTTAATTTTCCAATCGTTTGATCAGCAACTTTGCCACCAAGCTCTGAACCTATCGAACCCCCAATGTCGCCAGCAGTACCTGGAATATTGCTCGGTTTCATACCTTCTCGAATAATATCGTTTCGATTCACTTCTGCATATTTTATCCATGTTTGGTCAAATTTAGGATCCCAGCCATTTGTTACCCATTTCCCTACTGCATTTGTAACTTTCTCGGAACCCCAGGCAACACCCTTTCCAATACCGTATCCTACAGTGGAACCAATGCCATTGGAAACAGCTCCAGAAATTGGATCTTTATCATCTATCCAGTTCCCAAACGCACCGCCAGCAGCATTCCAGCCAACAGTACCCGCCAGACCATTACCCATACTGATAACGTTAACCCAGCCAGCAATCACAGCATTGGCCGGATCTATTGTGCCATCCGCAAGATAGCTTATTCCAGCATTTGCACTTGCCCCCAATCCCCACATAGCCAGTGCTTCTCCAGAGAGCGAAGCCGTCCCGCCCGCAGCAAGAGCAAATGCTACAGCATCTCTTTCATTTTGAGCTTTCTGACAACTGGCAGAACCAGGCGCATCGCCACAGCTCGCCATATCAATTCCGTACTGTTGTATCCATGCAGCCTGCGCATCTTCATTACCTGCAACTAGGTTGTTCTCAATCGCATTCTTCCCGGCGCTCGCCCCGGCAGCTGCTCCCGCAGTATCCCCACCAGCGATCCCCCCCGCCATACCTGACGATATACTTGCCAGCGTACTCAGCGTCTGCTTCTGGTCTTCCGTCAGCTTCGACAGGTCTTTCACATCTGGGTACAGCACGTTACAGCCATTTTTGTCTGTTGTACTTCCTCCACGGAATTTTTGCGCTGTTAAACTTTTTTCACCTGACTACCGCCCATAACGTTATCGTGAGAACGGGCACTGTAAGGAATAACTGATAGCGAGTTCCCGGTCATTTAGGCCGGGAACATCACAATATCTAAATTAGTTCTTCGCCATTTAAAAGCACAATCACATTACTTGCGCCTAACTCCTGCCTGAACAGATCTGCTATTTCAGCAGTATTCAGTTCAGGGAAAGACTTATCATTTACTGAGATCAAAAAATATGACTTTGGTTCTTTTAGGCCAAATTCTTCAGCAATTAATAATTTAGTCTCTTGATTGTACTTTTCAACACAATCATTAATAAGTTCCAGTTCTCGGTAGCTTAAAATCATATGTGGTTCGAACATAAAATACGGACCGTCAAAAAGATAAGCGAACGTTTCCCTCATCATATCCAATCTTTTTTTCAACACATCAATACTTATTGATGTGTAACACACTATATCAATTGACATTTATCCACCTTACTTAATTCGTATTGGTTTTCCAGACTGGTCAATAATAATTACTTTATCTAACCTTTTAATCGGCCAATCACTAAATTGCTTTTTTAAATCACTAACGCTTATTTTTGTATCTGCCAAGTTGATAACAATTAGGCACAGATAAAAATAAGGCCACCACAGGATAGTAACATAAAGAGATAAATTCAGATTATTAAAGAGCGCGATGTAAAGGGGTTAGCGCACCCACCACAAACAGCTAATACGGAGTTGAATATGGCTGACACAAATATTAAGCCAGAAGTCACTATTGCCAAAACAGATTCTGAAACTTTGGCCAATATTTCCAGAAATCGCTAAGCTGTACGCAAATCTGGCATCCAGGCGGCGAAAGAGAAAGCAAAATGTATTTCTAAAAACGTGCGACGCATGACGGTGAGTTATGTCAGCATCCGCCACTACGATCGCAAGACCGAGAGAACCCGACGCTATACCCGCAGCGCCAGTTTGCGTCTGAACGGGCACTGGATGGACGAAGCTGGATTTACCACCGGTACGCCGCTGGATGTGCGGGTTATGCCCGGCTGTCTGGTTATTACCACTTTGCCAAAAGAATCCGCATTAATGAAAGTGATGAGCAAAACTGCTAACGGTTTACCAGAAAAAGAGCAACAGCAGGTTTTGGCATTTTTGCAGGGCGTAACGGCGAAAGTGACGCTTGAAAGCAAGTAAGTTTCGATAATTAGAAGAGCAGGATCTGTCCTGCTCTTAATTTATAAAATTAGAACCGATAACCAATACCAATATTAAAACCATTAACTGCATGATCGTTAGCGCCATCATCCAGTTTTGAACCTTCATAACCCACGTCAATGACAAAATTATCAAGCGGGCTGATCTGAACACCGGCTCCATAAACCAGTGATGTTGAATCATGGCTTCCGCTAACGATATTACCCATGTCTACGTATTCACCAGGTCCTTGATAGTTTTTCCAGTTATAGTTGTAATCAACTTTATTATAGCTGGCTCCGAGCAGGGCGTAGACGCTAACGATCTCGTTAAAACGCCAGGCCGGGCCAGCAACCAGCGAGTAATATTTCACCTTCACATGCCGATCAATTTTATCTCGATCAACGTAATAAGAACTGCTCTCTGAATCCGTCATAAAGGTAAATGATGTGATAACGCTCAACGGAGAATTCCACTCATAACGATATTTTAAATTCATACCGTTAGTGGTGCCAAAACCCTCAACATGAGATTGTGCGTAACCAGCGGTAATAGAATTTTCAGCCTGTACGGCAGCAGAAGCACTTAGCGCAGACAGAAGCGCAGCGATTAATACAGTGTGTTTCATTGACATAAATCATCCTTAATAAGAAAAAATTTATTGTAACTCTTTAAAAATTAGCAATTTTTAGGGCGCTGCATCGTTATAAAATAAAGTGCACCAGTATTCGGTATTTAACATTCGCCACTAAAATGACTATCTATTACGGCAGCATACCCAACCTGCATCTGATAGAAGAGGTTGGGTCCTCAAATCATCGCTGATAAAATAATAACTTCCTATTACTTACCACTTTTTTTTCTGTTGTTTAAGTATTGAAGAAGACAAATAACAAAACTAAGTAGAAAACCTACCCCGATCCCAACAGATAAAATATAATATATATCATCAAGGCTGATGTTAAATGTTTTAGTGCTAAAATAGAAAAAAACCTCGACAGATAGCTTTAGCCCAGCAAACAAGATAGACAGTGTGAACGAATAAACAATAAACAATATTAAAAAAGACATAATGTATTTCATTTTTTAACCTTTTCAATGACGATATTTCCTTTGTCATTAATAAATGTGTTTATTATTTCTTTACTAGAGGCCCCAATATTACCACCAGCACCAATAGCACGCTCAGTTAAGGCAGCAGTTCCAAGCCATTCTCCAACAGCAGGAGCAACCGCTTTACTCAGTACTGGTATCGCCAGAGAAATTGCAGCTATAGTCTCTTTTGGCAAGTTATTCACCATTTGTAATTCATCATAATTATTAATGGTTGGGATGATTCCTGATAAAATTTTTAATACTTATCCTCACCAAGGTATAATGCTTCCTTGAATTTTTTAATTATCATTATCAACCGTTTTGTTATTCTGGTTTTATATACTCCCTGTTAAGTCTATTCGATATTTCAATATCATCGTCTCCGTACTGTTGGATTTTTTACTGAAAACGTCAAAAAAATCAATCATCTCTAAAGTATCACCCAATCCTACAAGTGAGCTTTCTCCCATAAATCCAATATGTTTCATGATTGCTGCCACTTAAACTGAAGAATCGAAGGCTTAATTATGCCGTTGGTTTCTTGAACGATACCCCTGATAATAGATGCTCTGCACTTTGGCTGAATAACAGGTAAAACCACCCGGCTCTGTGGCCGGGGGCTTTTTAGCTTTTTATCGTGAAAGAGATATAAATATTATCACCTTTTAGTTTGCTTAAATGTTCTTTAGCATAACTACAACTTTCAGAATAATCAGACAAATTGCAGTGCCAGTCTGCATAAATATTCTCCATTTTATTATTGTTTTGCTGGTAAACATCCCCCCCAAGTACTGTCCATTTAGCTTCTGAAAACAATTCCAGAGCTTTGTTCGCGACAGACATAGGTAGCACAGCATCATTAATCCCTTTATCTAAAAGGCTTTTCCCACAACGAGAATACAGTTCCAGTATTTGATTGATCATTTATATAACCACTTACATTTATTGTTTAGGTACAAAAAGACGGTGATTTATAGAACCATCTGGTTCGCGGATATATTCAAATACACCTTCTTTCCCACGGTAACTCCCTGATATTTCTAGCTTCAATCGTTCAACACCGTCGCCGCCAGTGATTACAGATATCGTTCCTTGACTGGCATGACCATCCACAGATTCCGGGAATGAGTGATAATCGCCAGAAGATACTTGTTGTTTGACTTTGTCTGTATACGTCGTTCCCTCAAAGAAATCATCTGCACTAATAGAACCATTTTTATCGAATGATTCAGATGCGTAACTTGTGCCTGTGTTTTCTTTTGGTCTTGGATTGATGAAAATTCCATCATTTTTTCCGGGTTGGCTTTCCGGCGATGCAGTAATAATAGAACCATTCTTATCTGACTGATCCGGTGTAACTAGTGTTGTCCCTTTATTTGTATCCAGAACCGGATTCTCCAGTTTTTCGATACTCTCTGTACCAGCTAACTGATCTCCACCAGTATGCAAAGGGCCATATTTATCTTGCAGTGAACCAATGTACTTACTGGTGATTTCATCATTACCCATCATTTCCAGGGTGACAAGATGATCCAGTTCATCAGATGTCATCTTATCCGCCAGGTCTTTTACTGCCACTCCGGCAAGACCCACAATACCTGCTTTCGCTCCTATCTCCAGCAATTGCTCCGCTACCTTCGTCCGGCAAGGTGCAGCTATTGCACAGCCTCTGGCCAACAGACTCAGGTTATTATTCTCCGCCGCATTCTTCCCGGCCTGCGCCCCGGCTACCACATCGGCTGTACTGTCACCGACCAGCCCGCCGATTATGCCTGCCGCCAGCGTGGAGAGCGCAGATATCGTCTGCTTCTGCTCTTCCGTCAGCTTGTCGCGAGGGATATCCGGATAGAGCTGCTGCGCAATATATTCACCCGCCACGGCACCGGATGCGCCAGCTAATGCGCTGTTACCGTTAATCTGCGCAACCACCGCCCCGACAACTGCATGGGCTATCAGGTTGGCTTCGGTGTTCACCTTGCCAGTGACCGGGTCAGTCGTCATATCGTGAATCATTTCAGCCAGGTACGGCGCAGAACCACCCGCCAGCGCTTTCGCCATATCGCCACCCGCCAGGCCCTGAATAGCGGCGGTTGCTGCCTGGATCCCCTGCTGAATACTGCCGCCCGTCCCGTAATCCGATTTGCTGAACGCCTCGTTATACGCATTCTGGAACAGCTGACCATTGATATCCTCATCCGTCACCGGTTTCTCCGGATGCTCTTTCTGCCACTGAGTTTTCGCCGCCTCCCGCTCTTCCGGTGTGACGGTTTTCATTTTCTCAGTGGCTTTCTTCGTCGCTTCTATCTGCCCCTGCGTGCGCACGATATCCGCCGCCTGGCTCCCAATTTCCCCAATCGCCTGGATTTCCTGCAACCGCCGCTGCTCTTTTTCCTTGTCGAAGATAACGTCCAGTCCCGGATTGGCGTTCGCCACGTCACGGCTCAGGTCATCGACGTTCTGCGTCTGCTTGTCCTTGTCGCGGATGGTGATGGTGCCGTCGCTGATAGCGGATTTGGTGGTCGAGTCCGCGCTGCCTTCGCCGTTAGCACCGACTAACAGACCGTTCGCCATGTTCCCCGCGAACTGACCGCCGATACTGCCGCCCGAACTCAGCCCTGCGCTCTGGTGCTCCACCTCATATTCCGCGTGGTTGTCGATGTTGCTGAAGCCTAATGTGCCGGTGTCGAGCAGATTGTTTTCCGGCGCAGAGGTGCTGCTGATCACCGCGCCGTTCAGCTGCGTATGTTCGCCGACGGTGATATCAAACCCGCCTTTCCCGGCGAAGATGCCTGTCTGCTCCTGCACCGCGTCGTAGTTGCTGTGCATTTTGTCCTGGCTCAGATTTATTGATCCGGACCCACCGCCCATGCTCGCGCTGCCGCCCGCGCTGGCGTTCTGCTGTTTTGAGTCGTACTGGTCAGAATCCCTCTCGCTGGTCAGCGTCAGGTCGCGGCCCACGTCCATCGTCACTTTATCGCCGCTGATTTGCGCGCCCGTCAGCGTGGTATCGCGCCCGCTGACGATGGTCAGGTTATTCCCGGCATCTATCGTGGTTTCGGTATGGGTGGTGCCGTTGCCGGTTTCGCTGCCTTTGCCTTTGTTGACGCTGGCGTTCACCGAGATACCGTTGCTGCCGCTGCCAAAGTTAATCCCAACGCCCACCGAGCCACCGTGGCTTTCGTTTTTGCCCTCCAGGCTGTGGGTGTTCTCTGCCGAAATCAGGTTCACGTCGCGTGCGGCATCAAGCGTGATGTCATTTCCGGCGCGTATCTGACTGCCGGTGACATTCACATCGCTGTCGGTAGCCTTAATGCTGAGATTGTTCCCCGCCTGTATCGTGCTGCCCTGGCTGTCGTGATTCGTCTGCGTCTGCTCAGATTTTGACGACTGGCTGCCGTAAGAGAGGTTAATACCTATCACCGCCGCCGGGTCGCCGCCCTGAGCCTGATTCAGTTCGTTACCCTGATACGCCTGCACACCCGACAGCGCTGCCTTCATGCCGTCCAGCGCCGCCATCCGCCCGTTGCTCTCTTTTTCCTTATTCGCCGTGTTCGCGCTGGTCACCGCCTGGTTAATCGCGCTGCCCACCGAGCCGGAGAGCGCCAGCGTCAGCCCGCTGCTGCTCTGCTCGACGGTGTGCTTCGAGCTGGAATCATTGTCGGCGGCGAGGATATCCACCTGTTTACCCTGCAGGGCAATGTCATTGCCTGCCAGCACGTCCGAGCCTTTGATGGTCAGCCCGTTGCCCGCCACCATATTCACGTCGCCGTTGATGCTGCCTACCGTGCTGCCTGCGCTGGTCAGCGAGGTGCCGGTGTCGGTGGTTTTCAGGTCATTCGTGCCGTAGCTGATGCCGATACCGCCGGTGCCGCTTAAGCCCGATTTTTTCTCCTGATGCTGATGCATCTCGTCGTGCTGTTCGGTCGCGGCCGTGACGGTGAGGTTGTTCCCGGCAATCAGATTGACGTCCTGTGAACCCGCCACGCTGCTTCCCTGAACCAGCAGGTCGTGCCCCGCTGAAAGCGTCACGCCGTCGCCGTCAAGCTGGCTGCCGACCGCAAGCTGGTTGCTCTCGCGGTTGTGGTCCACGGTGGTGGTTTTCGAGGTCATACTGCTGCTGCCGGTCTGCTTCGTGTACTGCTCGAAGCTGTCAGACGAAGTGCCGTTGACGATATTCAGGTCGTTGCCTGCCTGGATGGTCAACTGCTGGTTCGCCGAAACCGTGCCTGCCGTGATATTCACATCATGACCCGCCCCCATCGAGACATTGCCGCCACCCTGAATAACCGTACCGGTGTCGCTGCTCTGCGAGCGTTTCAGCCAGTCGTCGCGGCCCCAGCTCAGGCTGTCGTGGCTGCCGGTTTCTACCGTGTTCAGGTTCAGGTTGTTGCCCGCGATCACCGTGGTCTGGCTGTCTTCGCCGCTATTGCTGAGCAACGCGGCGGTGAGGTTTACATCGCGCCCGGCCTGCATTCCCAGGAAACCGCCGTCATTACTCACGGACATGCTGCCGATGCGGTCGATGCTGGTGCGTCCGAAGTTGCCGTCGGCGCTGACTGCGCTGCGGGTGGTGGTGGTGACGTTGATGTCCCGCCCGGCGATGGCCAGCAGGCTGTCGCCGCCCTGAATCGTGCCGCCGATATTGTTGATGTCGGTGCGCGCCTGCAGCGCCACATCGTTACCGCTGATGATGCCGCCGAGGTTGTTGATGTTGTTCGCCAGCACCAGCGTGTTGTCTTTGCTGTTGATGCGCCCGCTGTTGGTCAGGTCTCCGCTCAGGTTGAGGTTGACGTTGCGCCCGGCGAGCAGGGCGCCGCTGCCGTCGAGGTCGCCCGGTTTGACCTTCGCGTATACCTGCGGAACCAGCACCTGCTGGGTGCTGCCGTCCGGCATCTGTACGGTCTGGCTGACCATCCAGACGATGTCGGAGGTGAGGGCGCTCATCTGCTCCGGCGTCAGCGCCACGCCCGGTTTCAGGCCCCAGAGTTGCCCGAAGGCGATGCCGTTATCCATCAGCATTTTGTACTGCTCTTCGTCACTTTGCGTGTTGCCGATGTAGCGTTGCCCGGTCAGCGCCACCACCTGTTCGCGGATCAGGCGCTGTTCATAGAAGCCGTCACCGAGGCGCTTCTGGATGTTGTTCGGGTCGGTGATGAACGCATTCATCATGTAGTCGGAGCTGAGCCACTGCTTCTTGTTGGTGAAACGCGGGTCGGTCTCCACCAGGTACGGGCTGTTGCTCTCGGGATGTGATTTGAACAGGCTGTTGTCCGGGATGCGGGTGTTGGGCCCGACCATGCGCACCACCTGGCTGTCGCCCGGCAGGTTCACTTCAAAGGTTTTGCCTGGGGACAGACTCATGGACGGGCCGCCGCTCACCCCAGGAATGGTGACTGAGCCGACCGGGCCGGAGGCCAGTGCCCCCGCGCCGTTCGGCCCGGCGATGTCGCCCATGCTGAGATTGCCACCGCCCTGAATCGTGCCGCTGACGGACGTCTCCTGATGCGCATCCACCGTCAGGCCACTGCCGCCTGCCTGGCTGTGGTCGGCCATAGTGCTGGCGTTGAGGCTTATTTCCTGGATGATGGCCGGAGGGGTGTAGTCCGAGGTTTTAACGCTCGGGGAGTCACCGCCTTTGCTCTGTTTACGCTTGTAGCGCGTGGCGGTACCTTCGTCGAGGATCTGCCGCTGGCCCGGGACCTCCACGTTGTTCAGGTTGGTGGCATTGATGTTCAGGTTGCCGCCCGCGACGATCTGGCTCTTATCGTTGAGCACATCCCCCGCATTAATCGTCAGCGTGCCGCCCGAAATGATCTGTGCTGGATCACTTTCCAGCACGCGGTCTTCAGTGATGGTGCGGGTGTAGTCGTAGTGGGTGAACTTGTCGCCGTTGGTGGTGTTGCAGATGACGCCCTCGATACAGATTATCCAGGTCTCATCCTTGTACATGCTGATGTTGTAGTCGTTCTCGTTATAAAGCTGACTACCGAGACGATCGACGTTGTATTCGGAAATGTGCTCCTGCGACACCAGCACGTTTTCGGTGGTGAAGTGGTCGTTGATGTTGTTGAGCGTGGCGACGTTGAGCCGCATATTGCCCGCAGACTCAATGGTCGCGCTGTGATTATTGATTGCGATGGCCTGACCGGTAGCCAGCCAGTTCTCATCGAGGCTGCCGCCCAGATACATATTCCCGTCGCTGTAAATCAGGGCGTGGCTGCTGTTATTCAGGACCCCGACGCCTATATCCAGCTGCTGGCGGGCAGCGATGGTTGCGGCCATGCCACCTTCGCGGCTGTTGTTGAGCGTGCGGGCGTCAATCGATAGCCAGTCGCCGTAAATACGTCCGGTGCCGGTGTTGTTTAGCGTCAGCGCGCTCAGATGGGTGGTGTAACCGTCCAGCAGGCCACGGTTGGTGAGCGTCCCGCTGACATTCACATCAAGTGTGCCCGCACTCAATTCGCCATCCACGGTGTTATTCAATGATGCGGCGTGAAGCGTGAAGGTGTCGCCTGCCTGCATCAGGTTCTGGTTGGTGACGTTGCCCGAGGTGGTGAAATCCAGATTGCCATTGGCCTGAATCGTTCCTACGTTGGTGAAATCACTGGCAAGCCCGAGGGACATATCGCCGAGAGAAAGCAGTTTGCCGTCACCGGTCAGGCTGGTGCTGTTAATCGTTAGGCCGCTGCCCGTTTCAATATCGCCCTGACTGTTGATCACTGAACCGGCGCGGATCTGCGCAAGCTGCATGGCGGTGATCAGGCCATGACTGTTATTCAACTGTCCGCCGAGGTTCAGGCCGACACTGTTGTTGGCCAGGACATCGCCGTTAAGATTGTTGAACGTGTCGGCAGTGACCACAATATTGCCACCCTGAATACCCAGCGACTGGTCATCGCTGTGGGTGTTCAGGTTGACCACCTGCTGCGCGTTCATCACGATTTGCTGTGCGCTCTGGATAAGCCCGGCGGTGTTGTCGACGATCGCATGCGTGGCGTTGAGCACCATATCGCCCAGTGCCTGGAGGCCTCCGTGCTGGTTGTTTATCCCGGTGCTGTTCAGCGTCAGGTCACTTTTTCCGGCGATGCGCCCATTTCGATTATCAAAATAGCCGCTGGTGAGGGTGAAATCCCCGCCGCTGGTCAACAAGCCTTGTTGGTTTGCCACGTCCCCACTGTTCAGGGTAAGGCTGTTCTGGGCGCTGATTAAACCGTCGAGGTTGTTCAGGCTATTGCCGCGCGTGTTCCAGCTTAAACCCGCGCCGGACTGAATAGCGCCGCCGTGATTACTGAGTGCGCCGGTAGCGGCATCCAACCCCTGCAATGCCACCAGTAAACCAGCGTCGTTGTTCACCTCTGCGGTATTCAGTGCAATCTGCTGGTTGCTGATCATCGCGCCGAGCTCGTTATCCAGCGTGCCGCTGTTCAGCGTCATGCTGCCCTGGCTGGTGATGCCGCCAGATTCGCCGCTATTTTTGTTGCTGAGCAACGCGCCGTGGGTATCCAGCAGCAGCTCGCCGCCACTTTGCACGGCACCGCCGTTATCATTTCGCAGGGTGCTACCGCTGTAACTGAGTGATCCGACGCCAGCCAGCAGACCGGCGGTGTTATTCCAGCTTCCGGTGGCAAACTGCGCGTTGCCTGCGCTGTAAACCACCCCGGCCTGGTTGTTCACATCGCCGGCACTCAGCTGCAAATCTTTGGCGCTGGAGATCGTGCCGTTCTGTGTATTGCTGAGCGCCGCCCCATGGGTGTCGAGCGTCAGATTACCGCCGCTCTGGAGAAGCCCGCCGTTGTCATTCCACAGCGCATTGCCACTGAAACTGAGCGAGCCGACGCCCGCCAGCTGCCCGGCGGTGTTATCCCAACTCCCCGTGGAGAGCCAGACATTCGCGCCGCTGTAAACCGTGCCGGACTGGTTACTGACGTCGCCTGCGCTGAGGTGCAAATCGCCCTGGCTGATAATATTGCCGTTGCGGGTGTTGCTGATCTGTTCGCCGTGAGTTTCCAGCACCAGTTCAGCGCCGCTCTGGATCAGGCCACCGTTATCGTTGATCAGTTTACCGCCGCTGAAGTTCAGGCCGCTGACCCCCACCAGTAATCCGGCGGTGTTGTTCCAGTTCCCCGTGTTAAGCCAGGTGCTGTCGGCGCTGTAGACTGTGCCAGACTGGTTATTCACCTCACCGGCTTTGACCGTCAACTTCCCGCCACTGGTGATGCCGCCAGACTCGCCGCTGTGGGTATTACTGAGCGCTGCGCCGTGGGTGTCGAGCACCAGACTGCCGCCACTCTGAATCACACCGCCATTATCATTTTGCAGCGTCTGGCCGCCCCAGGTGAGGGCATTGACCGAGACCAGTTGCCCCGCGGTATTGTTCAGACTGCCGGTGGTAAGCCAGGCGTTATCGCCGCTGTAGAGGGTGCCGTGCTGGTTGTCGATATTGCCACTGGAGAGCGTTAAATCGCCCAGGCTGATAATGCCGCCCTGATTGCCGCTGTTCTGGTTAACCAGCGCGCCACCGTGGGTATTGAGCGTGAAGGTACTGCCGCTTTGCATTAATCCGGCGCTGTTATCCAGACTACTGCTGCTGATGTTGAGCAAACCGTCGGCGGCGATAAATCCGCTGCGGTTATCCACGGCACCGGCGCTGGTAAGCGTCAGGGCGTGGCCCGCAGACAGCAGTTGCCCCTGCTGGTTGTTCAGGCTGCCTGCCGCGAGGGCGACATCACCATTCGAGGCCACGTTGCCCTGGCTGTTATCCAGCCCACCACTGACGGTGAGTGTCATTTTTCCGCTGCCGGTCTGCGTCATATTACCGGCGTGGTGTGACAGGCTGTCGGCGTTAACCGTGATGCTGTCGGCCTGGGTAGTCGCGCTGTCCAACACCAGGTTTTTACCCTGTAAATCCAGCGCGCCGTTGCTGGCGATGGTGCCTCCAGTGGCGTCGACTTGCGCGGTATTCAACGCTAATTTCCCGCTACCGGCATGAATGATGCTGCCCTGCCGGTTGGTCAGTTTGGCGGTGTTGAGCGTGAGATTATGGCTGTTGCTGGCAATGGTGCCGTCGTTGTTATTGATAGCGATGGTCTGGGTCAGCGAGAGATCGTGCTCGCCGAGCTGATTAATCACACCACTCTGATTGGAGAGCGTGCTGCCCCCGAGCAGCAAACGGTCGGCTTCCAGTCTGCCGCCATCGTTATTTAACAGACCCCTGGTGTTCAGCGTGAGGGTTTGCGCCGCCGCGATATTGCCCTGCGCGGTGCTCAGGTTGCCGGTTGTCGCGGTGGCATTGATGTCGCGGGCCCAGGTCTGGCTCTGACTGAAATCAACGCCTGCGCCTTTTGCATTGAGTGAGTTTGCCGCGAGGTTCTGCCCGTGAGCGCTGAGCTGCCCGGAAGTGGTGAGCGTCAGGTCGCCTGAATTGCCCAATTTGCCGTCGCTGTTCATCCCGGCAGCTAATACGCCAGACGTGGAGCTGTTCAGGCTGCCTGCGTTGAGGGTGGTTTCATGGGCGGCAGCCATCGTGCCGCTGTTGACGATATCCGCCGGGGTGCTGAGGGTGGTGTTGCCCGAGGCGTACTGAACGCCACTGTTTTGAATGCCTCCGGACGCGCTGACGCTTAAGTCCTGCACGCTGTTTATCACACCGCTGTTTTCGATGCGTCCGTCTGCAGTGATCGTCACGTTGCCTGCGGAAGTGCCTATCGTGCCCGCGTTACGTACGCCAACGCCGGTTTCAGTGCCAATAAGGCGGATTTTCCCCGCATACATGCCGCCCAGCTGTGAGACATCGACCGCCAACTGCGGACGAGTATTGGTATCCGGTGTGGTGCGGGTGATGGTTTCATGGGCGGCATTCACCACATTGCTGCCGGTGGTCACTTTCAGGTCGTTGGCCCAAATTCCGGCGTTTACTTTGACCGCACGGGCAATAATATCGGTGCTGTCCTGGGAGGTGGTGTCCATCCCGCGCCCCTGAATAACAATCTCCCCCTGGCGCACGTCATAGCCGGTAATTTGACCGTTGCTGAACTGCGGTGCGCCGGTGGTCAGCGTGGTGCGGTTGGCGTTGATAAACCCGCAACCGTCACAGGTGATCCCGGCCGGGTTGGCGATAATGATTTGCGCCTTTTTACCCGCCACTTCCAGCACACCGTTCAGCTGGCTGGGATTGCGCGAGTTCACCTCATTCAGGATGATTTTTGCTTCGCTTTTGGCCAGCCACGGGTTGCCGTTGACCATGCCGCCCAGCTGAGTTTGCGTGGCGTTATGCGAGTTATTGAGGATCGCACCCTTTCCGTCGATATCGAACTGGCTGTATTTGTTATGCGAAACGCCGTTGCTATTCGGGGTCTGGATATTGATCTGTGGGGTGCCGTTAGCGCTGTTAATCACCGTCGGCTGTTGTTTGCCCGCAGCGCTGCCGTCCGCCACAATCCCCGCCTGCACGGAAACGCTGACACAGCCCAGCGCCAGTAACAGACTGAAGTTAAGGCGGGACAGGGCGCTGATGTGTTGGGAAAGTGTATGTCCCATCCCCGAAGAGGGGCCGGACGACCCACGTCCTGAGGCCGCTATATCGGCCACCACCATCAACATGCCACGCGCTTTGTTAAAGACAATCCGATAAAGGTTCTTGTTCATGATTGCGTCCTTGCAGGGAATTCTTTGAGTAAGACAGTCAGAGGGTGCGCAGCGCGCCAGTCGTCAGCCTGTTGCCGACTGACTTTTGCGCCGCGAAAATTTTTGACGCATTTGCCGCGAGTGGCACCGCGGTGATACAGCGCTCGCATGCAGTTTTCCGGGAACAGGTAGTCTGCCACCAGGTTTTTCATCACCAGGGTATGCCCAAAAGGCGCGACCCAGTCACGCAGCCACAGGCGCGGTCCGCTCAGCCAGTCTCGCTCTTGCGTCATGATGCCGGGTGCTTCCAGGTAACGACGCTCGGCGGCTTCGTCCAGCCACATCCAGCTCAGGAAAAACACCGGCTTGCCGTTTTCGCTTGCCAGCAGATACTGTTGTTTTTTGATAATGGGGAGCAGAACGGTCGGCAGCGTGTCCAGCGCCAGCTCGCGGTGGAATTCGGAATGCATCCATAGCCAGACCGCCGCACCCAGCACTTCGGCTGAACTGGCCTCACCGCCTAGCACGCCCGGCGCAATCACATCAAATCCGTTAATACGCATATCAGTACTGCCAGTTCAGGTTGAAGCCGAGCGTGACCGGATCGGTAGTGAAACCCTCGGGTTTGGATAGCGGGATACCGGCGAAGGCGTCATAACTCGCGCCCCATAAGCCACCGCGAATGCCCACAGCACCGCCCGCTAGATGATTACCCAGGTTGTAATCGTTGCCGTGACCGCTGATTCGACCGTAGTCCAGGCCGAGATAAAGCTGATGGTTGGGCAGCGGCGTTTGCCATGAGAGTTCGTTGCGCAGGGTCCAGCCGCTGTCGGCGCTTAACGTGCGTTCACCGTCAAAGCCGCGCACCGTCCAGCGCCCGCCGATAGAAAACTGATCCTGCGGCGTGAGTGGGGTGTCGCTTATCTGACGCAGGTACTGCACGTTGTAGCCAAAATTCTGTGTCCCAAGCGCAAAAGGTGCATCAAGCTGGGCATTGAGTTGCAGGATTTTGCTCAGTGCCGTTGCCTCGCCGTAAGACTCTTCGGAGGCAGGAATGGCACCAAACCAGCGCGTGCCGCGCTGATAGCTGATACCTGCATCCAGCGTGGCGGCGGCAATATAGTGGTGATGCTGTAATCCGATTTTCCAGGCCGCCGTCTGGCGACGCTGCACGTCCACTTCGGTTCCGTTGACATAGTTTTTTGAATCGCGGGCAATCACGTCGTAAGTGAACGATGTTTTCTGGCTGGCGTTGCGGTGCAGCACACGGCTGAGCTGCCAGTCGAGGTTATTGCTGTCTCCGCTGTAGCGGATATCCCCGTTCAGACCCGCGGTGGTCTGGTAGTAGCTGTTGTTACTGGCGGTGAAGCTGGTTGCCCAGTAACCGAAGGGCAGGGAGTATTGACCGGTGTAGTTGTGAGTCCCTTTTCCTGCCGGGGCGTGAAGCGAGCTGCCCGCGGAAAGATAGAGTGTGTCGCTCAGGCTCAAGAGGTTATCGCCGTAAAGGGTTAAGCCGCCCTGATAGCGCCCGGTGCTACGCGAGCCAGAGTCATCAAGCGAAACCCCCACTCGCCACAGGCGCTTTTGTTGCCAGCTCAGGGCGATATCACTTTCCCCCGGCTTTTCGCCTGGCACCATTTCCATGCTGGCCCGCACGGTTGGCACGCGCTGTAAGTTCTCCAGCCCTTGCTCAATATCACGTAAATCCAGCAAATGACCGTCATGGGCCGGGAAGGCGGTATAGAGAGTGACGTAATGGTCGCTTTGCGGTGTGAGCACAACATGGCGGATTTTTCCTGGAACCACCGCAAGCGCGAGCGTGCCCAGGGTCAAATCCTGCTGGGGGGCCACGACGCGGGTAGTGACATATCCATGGTCGATCAGCCGGTTTTGCAGGGCGCTCATCAACAGGTTAATACCGCTGGAGCCTAAGCAGCGGCCTACAGCTTGATCGGCTATTTTCTGCAATGGCAGCCAGTGGGGGAGGGAGCTGTATCCAGATAATTCGACGCGATTTATCGGGAAACAGGGTGTTTCATGCGGGAACTGTAAGCGACCGTAAGAAGACGCCGGTGCCGAAAGCCGCACATCTGGCGTCGGAGGCGCTAATGCTGCCTCACGCGCACGTTGGCTCTCTTGCTGACGAATGAGTTCCTGATCCGCTAATGTCGGGAGGGCATAGCTGTTTGCTGACAGCAATACACCGCCTACTGCAAGGGGTAATCCTTTTAAAAAAATGCGCATAAAATGGTTTAACTTCCTGTTAAAACAATTAAGCAGAGTGACCGCAATAAAAGGTCTGCATAAATTATAATTTTCTTAAAATAACTGATCTGTTATTTGCACCTATACCGTAGAGGAATAAGTCACCAAGAAAGATAACTTGATGAAATACGTTCGGCATCATCCAATCAGAAGGCGTTTACGAATGTTAACAGAATCACCCAGGTTATAGTCCTGAACAAAATCCTAAAAACAAAGAAGTGGGATTCCAGACACTTGCACAAGCTTCGCAGGAGGGGGAGGGCCTGCGGACAGCGCACCTGGGCAGGGTTTCGGGCGGTAAGCTATTCTGAAGGGCTGGCGAGAGAAGAATAGAGTGGGATATATAATAAACAGCCCCTGCCAGATTCTAATACATTCAGTATTAATATGTTTTACTTCGATGGAGTAGATTAATACTGTAAATGCAAATCGCTCGATCAACCCCCTCTCCCTTTTAGGGAGAGGGTTAGGGTGAGGGTATTATTATTTCTTCAACGGATACAAAAATATCGCTCCGCTTTGCCCGACAACCAGCTGTTGATTGCCGACATACAGCGGCTGCATCCAGATATTAATGTGCAGCAGCATATCCACCAGACCGTCGATCATCAGCCCTTTTTGCGCGGTGCTGTAGTAGATCGGCGTGTAGGAGAAAAACAGACGGCTGTTCTGCTCGTTGATGCCGGTAAATTTTCCTTTCAGCACGAAACGGTTGTCGTTCGGGCTGGTGATGGTGGTTAAAATCGAGCCGTTGACCGTCTGCATATGCGAGTCGTAAATCTCTTTTCGGCTCGACATCAAATCGTAAAAGCCCAGCTGCAAAAAACCTTCCACATTGCTCTGCGGAATGGACGGGGTTTGCATCACCCGCAATCCTGCTACCGCGCTTGCCACCAGAAGAAAGCAAAACAGGGCCACTTTCCAGTTAAGAGCAGGTTTCCATCTCACTGATTTTTCTCCTCGTTTCTCGCAGTATCAGGTTGTTCAGTTGCGTCGGGTCGATGCGCCAGTGGTAAATCGCCATCGCCAGCTGTTTATTGTCGCAGCGGCTTTTCAGCGCGAAGGTGTAGTTCAGCGTTTGATCGACGCTCTGGTAATAGACCGTCATGGTCACGGACTGCGTCTTGATCTGCTGATTAATGGCGTAAAGCGTGTCTTTGATTTTGCTGTAAAAATCTTCTTTGCTCATTTCCAGGCGGTTGGACTCGGAGAGCTCATAAATACGAATATTGCTGTAAACCGCGACCTCTTGCTCCGACGCGACAATCTTCGGGCCCTGACTCCCGGCGTACTGCCAGCCGGCCACGGCGCCGATGAGGATCGTCACCAGCAATATCGCCAGCGTGATCAACGGATGCTGAAACCTGGGCCGGGCGGGGCCGACGAGGGAGCCCTCGACCGGAACGGGCAGATCCGCCGGAGCCGGCTCGGCCACCATCGCGGTGTCAGGCGCAGTTTCCGCCTCTTCCGCAGCGCTATTCTCAGCGGTCGGGCTCAGCGTCGGCAGCACAAAGCCGTCGATCTCCGTTTCCGGCAGATCAATCTCTTCACTCTCTTTTTCAACGAAACGGCACCAGGCCTGTTCGAGTAAATACCCCTTTTTAGGGATCGTTTTAATAATTCTTTGCTGTTTGCCGTCGTCTTCTAACGCCGAGCGTAACGCGTGAATCGCATTCGGCAGGCTATTATTACCAATAACCCGACGTTCCCAGACCAGCGTCGTCAATTCCTCGCGGGTGAGAATTTTTCCTGCATTTTCAAGAAGTACGTCTAATAGTTTTAATTGATATTCACCGAGACGTTTTCTTTCACCTGTCACTAAACTAATGAGCGAACCAGAGGGCAAATCTACGAGCCAGTTATTGACGGTATAATATTTTTTTCTCATGGCAATTGGTGGTGAACAGCCACTCCTGAATCAATTAATCATCCGCGCAGCGTGCAGAAAAATCACACAATGCTTAATGTAAATTAATCATTAATTCCGTTTAAAATTCGTTTGAGAATTGCCGCGTGCCTGCGGAGATTATGCAAAAAACGAGCGGTATTACGACGTAATCAGGGATTTCGCTCGGCGGAAGGGTGAAGTGTCACCCATCATTTTCCGCTGTTTCCGGGATGAGATTAGGAAGTTTCTCTTCCGTGACACATTTTTACGCGATAAAAGTGTGATGTGCAACAAATTATTAAGTTAATTCTCTGCGCAGGCATTAATGAGAATCGTTAAACGTTAATAGTGATCTGTAGTTGTTTTTTATATTAACAACTTGTTCCCTTATGTGAATTCTATGTTTTATTACTTTCAGCTGGATAAAATATCGTTACATTTTGACAAGAAAAAACATT
Source organism: Lelliottia sp. JS-SCA-14 (assembly GCF_035593345.1). Classification (NCBI taxonomy): domain Bacteria; kingdom Pseudomonadati; phylum Pseudomonadota; class Gammaproteobacteria; order Enterobacterales; family Enterobacteriaceae; genus Lelliottia; species Lelliottia sp. JS-SCA-14. The sequence continues at coordinate 408,802 of NZ_CP141606.1, forward strand.
AATTATTTTTAAGTTGAATTTAAGTTAAGGAAAGAGTGTGTCGCCTTTATTTTTAATTTGCTTTGGCAATGTATGCTTTTATTCGTAAGACCAGGCTTTTTCTTATAGACGTCTTTTTAAATTTTTTTTCATCACCGATTTAATTCTCCGTTTCGCTGTGTCGTTTTACTTGAGTACCAGAGAGAAGAGCCTGACAGACAGGTTCACAAGGAGATTACTAACATGGCACTTTCTATTTTCACTAACGCGTCTTCCATGGCTTCTACTAACGCACTGAATAAATCCAACAGCATGCTGTCTACTGCGATGGAACGTCTGGGCACCGGTAAACGTATCAACTCCGCAGCGGACGATGCGGCTGGCCTGCAAATCGCCACCCGCCTGCAGGGTCAGAGCAACGGTATGGCTGTTGCACAGCGCAACATCTCTGACGCGACGGCTCTGCTGCAGACCGCAGAAGGTGCTTTCGATGAAGTGAGCAACATCATGTACCGCATGAAAGACCTCGCATCCCAGGCCGCGAACGACACTAACGGTACTGAAGACCGCGCTGCGCTGCAGTCTGAAATGGACGAGCTTAACGCTGAACTGAAGAACATTATGGGCAACACCAAATACGCAGGTGAAAACCTGTTTGGTGCATCAGGTAAGTTCAGCAAAGAGATGAACTTCCAGATCGGTGCTTCAGAGGGCGAAAACCTGAAAGTGAATGTGAAAACTGAGCTGGATAACGTGACCGGTTCCGGCGGTATGGGCGCACTGACTGCTTCCGGCGCGCTGACCACGGTATCTGGTGCACAGGCGATGATGACAAGCGTTGAAGGTGCCATCGCTGAAGTCGGTACCCTGCGTTCTAAACTGGGTGCCAACATCAACCGTCTGGGCCACACCGCGGCTAATCTGGCGAACATGAAAGACAACACTGACCTGGCGCTGGGCAACATCCGTGATGCCGACTTCGCCTCCGAAGCCTCCAGCATGACCCGTAACCAGATGCTGGCCCAAACCAGCATGTCCATGCTGAAGCAGTCCAACAGCATGTCCGGTATGGTGATGTCCCTGCTGGGCTAATCCCGACCTTTTTCAACGAAAACACCGCTGTAAGGCGGTGTTTTTGTTTGCGGCCTTTCCCCTTCCTTCCTTTTCCCATTCGGGGAAAGTTGCCTTCCCTGTAAAACGTAACTCACTGAATTAACGGCATTTAAAAACTGGCACGATGGTTGCATTAACTGAGCATGGTTTAGCAACAGGTGCGAACGGAGACAACTACTATGGCAGATTTCAGCAGCATTGATCCGACCACGCTGGCCCAGTCGCTGGCGTCCTACGACATCATGTCGATCCAGAATCAGCTGAAGACCAAAACAGCCACGATGACGTCGCAGAAAAAAGCGCTGGACGCGCTTCGCACCGCGTTAACCGATTTTCGCAGCGCCATTAAAGGGCTGAACAACGTTAATGACGGGATGTTGAAAAACGTCGCCACCGTTAACCGCGAAGGGATTGCGACCGTCACGGCCAACTCCAATGCGCAGAAGGGCACGTATAACATCGAAGTCGATCAGCTGGCGTCCGCGCATCAGATCGGCTTCGGCGATCTGACGGATGATTCCATCAAAAACGCCACCGGCACGATGGACATCACCCTTGGCGAAGGGGCAGATGCGAAAACCATCACCGTCGATATGGACAGCGTTAACAGCCTGAGCGATCTCACCAAAGCCATTAACGGCAATGAAGATAACCCAGGCGTCACGGCGTCGCTGATTCGTACCGACGGCAAAGTGACCCTGATGCTGAGCAGCGACGAAAGCGGCGAAGCAAACAAAGTCACCGTCGGCGGCACCTCGGGTTTTGATTCAGCGAATGCCAAACAGATCTCGAAAGCGGCGGACGCCAAATTCCGCATGGGTGAGATGGAGTTCACCAGCAGCAGCAACACGCTGGACAAGCTGATCGACGGGGTGTCCATCGAGCTGACGTCGAAGACCGAGGCCGACAAACCCCTGACCATCACCATCGGTACCGACACCGCCGGAACGAAAGAGCAGCTGCAGACGTTCATCACCTCCTACAACACCCTGCAGGACACGCTGCAAAAGCTGACCAAAAGCGGCAGCGGTGACGGGGAGGAGCGCGGGGCGTTTGCGGGTGATGCCACGATGGCGTCCCTCGATCGCGAGCTGAACGACGTGCTGCGCACCCAGTTTGGCGGCAAACGCATGTCCGATTTCGGTATCACGGCGGACAAAGACGGCAAGCTGGAGATCGACAGCAAAAAGCTCGACGCCGCGCTGACCGCCGACCCGCAGGCGCTGACCGGCCTGTTCAACGGCAAAGAGGGGCTGATCGCCGGGATGGATAAATCCCTCGACCGCTACCTCAACTCGACCACCGGCCTGCTGAAAGGGCGTCAGGAAGTGCTCGACCGCCAGCAGAGCGATATCGACAGCAAAACGGAAGCCATGAATTCGCGGTACGACTCCTCGTATAACCGCTACCTGAAGCAATTTACCCAGTTGCAGCAGGCCATGGCGCAGATGAACAACACCATGAGTATGTTTGGTTTAGCTTAAGGGAAAGACAGTTTTTATGTACGGGAACGAACAGCAGGGCTTCGGGCATTACCAGCAATCCGATTTAGCGATTCAGGCGGCGGCAGCGAATCCGCATCAACTGGTTTTGATGCTGTTTAACGGTCTGATGGACGAACTGGTGCGCGCAAAAAGCCACATCGCCGCGCGCCGGTACGACCGCAAGGTGCAGAGCATTAATAAGTGCATCGATATTCTGAACGCACTGACCAGCGCGCTGGACTTTGACAAAGGGGGCGAGCTGGCGCTGAGCCTCGCGAACCTTTACGACTACTGCGTTTATCGCCTGTATGACGCCAGCCATAAGCTCTCCGTCGAGCATGTTGAAGAGGTGGAAGTGATCCTCAGCAACCTGCAGGACGGCTGGGAAAAAATGGGGCAGCAGAATGGATGATTTACAGGTGATGCGTTTTCTGGCGCGTTCCCTGGAGCATGCGGCCAGTCAGCACGACTGGCCGAAAATGCAGGAGGTCGATGCGCAGATAGCCGGGCTGTTGATGTCGCTGAAAGGGCAGACGCTGACGGCAGAAAAACGTGATGCGCTAACGGCGCTCAAACTCGTCCATCAGCAGGTGAGTCAGTTTTGCCAGCAGCAGCGCGATGAGCTTGAACAGAACATGGCGCGCGCGCGTCGCAACCGCGAAGGGGCAAGCGCCTACGCGCAGTTTGCCGATGCGGGAGAGATCTGATGAATCTGCTGCTCTCGCAACTGACGCCGACACCCACCACCACCGAGCCGGGCGCGATTGCCCCGGCGCTGCCTGGAGCGGAAACCCCGGCGTTAACGCTGCCGGGAACGCCTTCCGGTGAGTCGACGCCCGTGGCGTTCAACGATGCGCTGCTCAACATCATCAATACCCTGATGGGCGGGGAGCAGACGCGCGACACCACCATGGTGCTGGCGGGTCTGGACACCGACGAGGATGACGACACGGCGACGCACACGACCGACAGCAACCTGCCGACGCCGGACGCCACCGCGCCGCCGCAGGCGTTGCTGGATACGCTGCTGATGGCAAGCCTGATGCCGGTCAAAACGCTGAATGCTACGTCAGCTACACCGCAAACCGGGGAAGCGCTGAAGATGCAGACGCTGTCGGCGGGGCATTCGCCTCTGAGCAACGCGTTATCGCTCACGCCGCAAACGCCTGCGCCGGTCAGCGTGACGCCGGAACCGGCGGCTGAGTTCGCCAAACCGCTGGCGACTGAGGTGGTGAAAACCCTGGCTGAGGTACTGCCCGGTGCAGGGCAACCGGCGGCAGCCGGGCAGACGTTTTCGACGGTAATGGATAAGCAAACGGTCCATCTGCCGCCGGTCAAACTGGACGCAGACGAAACCAAATGGGCGCAACAGCTGCACAGCGCCCTTAACGATCGCCTGCAGATCCAGGTCAAAAACCAGGTGCAGCACGCCACCATCCGCCTCGATCCGCCGGAGATGGGCAAAGTGGATATTTCGCTGCAAATCGAAAATGGCCGCATGCAGGTGCACATCAGCGCCAGCAACAGCGAGACGGTGCGCGCGCTCCAGCAGATCAGCAACGAGCTGCGCCAGAGCCTGACGGAGCAAAACTTCGTCCAGGTGAACGTGCAGGTTTCCGCCCAGTCCGGGCAGCAGCAGGGACGCGGACAACAGCTGCCAGCCCAGGCGGACAGGCCTGATGCAGGGGCAGAGATTGCCGCAGAGGACGCTCAGTCCCCTGACGGTAAAGACGATTCGGTATTACTTACGGTTTAAATATGACAATTAAAACTTTTTCTTTAGGGCTGGTGATCGCCCTGATTGCCGCCACTTTCGCCGCTGTACTGACCGTCATGGGCACGCACATGCTCAGCCAGGACGAGCATAAACGTTCCATCATCACCGACCTGTTCAGCTCGTCGAAAGAGAACGTGGTGGAATTTGTTGAAATCAAAAACGTCGTCGTGACCTTAAAAAGCCCCGGCGATTCCGAGCGCTATTTGCTGCTGGAGCTGGCCCTGACCACCGATTCTGCCGCTGATACCAGCCGCGCGGAAGAGATGTCTCCGGCCATTCGCGGTGCGACGGTCAATGCCCTGTCGGCGATGAACTACGACGCCGTGCGTGAAATGAGCGTGGAATCCCTGCGCGACACGTTGATGAATGCCTACACGGCGCGCTTTGAAAGCCTCAATACGCGCATGCCGTTCAAAGACGTGATCATCAGCAAAATGGTTTTCCAGTAATCAACGGTAGTCGACTGAAATGATGGATTTTATTGCGGATGACGCGCTGACCCCGGCTGACGAAGCAAAGTACGTCAACGCGTACCTGCCGCTGGTCCACCGGGTGGTGAAGCAGCTCTCCTGGCAAACCAGCAGCGTGATGGACAAAGAAGACATGGAGCAGATCGCCCTGATGGGTCTGCTGACGTCGCTGCGTCGCTACGGTCATCCCGACGAGCAGTTTGGCGCCTACGCCGCCCAGCGCGTGCGTGGCGCGGTGCTGGATGAGCTGCGCGAGCTGGACTGGCGTCCGCGCCGGCTGCGCCAGAAGAGCCATAAGATCAACGATGCGATCCGCGAAATCACCCGCAAGCTGGGGCGCACGCCGACGTTTGAAGATCTCAGCGAGCATCTGTCCATCACTGCCGACGAATACCACGAGTATTTACTGCTGGATTGCGCCAGAACGCTGGAAAGTCTCGACGAATTATTAGGTGAGGATGCGCTACCCGGCATCCTCAACACCCGCTCGCTGGAGGACGAAATGGTCACCAGCGGCACCTTAAAGGCTGCGCTGGCGAGCCTTGATGAGCGCGAACAACTGATTCTGACGCTCTATTACCAGCAGGAAATGAGTCTGAAAGAAATCGCGCTGGTTCTCGATCTGACCGAGGCGCGCGTCTGCCAGCTTAATAAAAAGATCGCTCAAAAGATCCAGTGTTTTTTCCAGAAGTGAAAGGTATATGCAAAAGTTTCTCGGTATTTTCATTATTTTCGCCTGCGTCGTCGGCGGTTTTCTCATGTCCGGTGGACGCCTCGCCTCATTCTGGCAGCCCGGTGAAATCATCATCATTCTCGGTGCCGGCCTCGGCGCGATGGTGCTCGCCAACCCGCGCCCGGTGCTGGCAGAGATGTATCGCCAGTTTCGCGGCATTATGCGCAAAAACGAGTACACGGATGAGTATCAGCGTCAGCTATTAATGCTGCTGTTTGAACTGCTGGAGCTGGTGCAGGACGGCGGTCTGAAGGTGCTGGACGCGCACATCGAAGTGCCGGAAAGCAGCCCGCTGTTCCAGAAATACCCGCTGATCCTGCAGAACAAAGCGCTGATCACCTTTATCTCGGACAACTTCCGTCTGATGGCGATGGGCAAGATCAACGAACACGAGCTGGAAGGGATTCTGGAGCAGGAGCTGGTGGCGATGGAAGAGAACCTTCTTCAGCCGTCCCGCTCCCTGCAACGTACCGCAGAGGCGATGCCGGGCTTTGGGATCTGCGCCGCGGTTCTCGGGATCATCATCACCATGCAGTCTATCGACGGCTCCATCGCCGTGATCGGCGTGAAAGTGGCGGCGGCGCTGGTCGGGACCTTCCTCGGCGTCTTCTTCTGCTACTGCCTGATGGACCCGGTGGCGAACGCCATGGAACAGAACACCAAAAAGCAGCTCGCGGTGATCGAATGCGTGCGTACCGTGCTGGTGAATCACGTGGCGGGCAAACCGACGCTGCTGGCGGTGGATGCCGGGCGCAAAATGCTGCCGCTGGATTCCAAGCCGACCTTCGCCACCCTCGACGGCTGGGTGAACCAGATGACGGGTGAATCCTGATGCGCGGCACTCGCGGAAAAGAACATACCACCATCATCAAACGTTCCTCGCGCAAAAGCCATGACACCTTTCATGGCGGAGCGTGGAAGGTGGCCTTCGCCGACTTTACCCTGGCAATGATGGCGCTGTTTATGGTGCTGTGGATCATGGGGTCGGTGACGGAGGAGGAGCGCAAAGAGATCGTCTCTCAGCTTAACGGCGAGTCGATTTTTGAGGGCCACTCCCTGACGCCGATCACCCAGCCGAACGGTAGCGGCGGCAAAATTGCGGTCACGGAAAAGCGCGATCGCGAGACGAAAAACGCGAAGTCAGAGAAGCCGATGACCGTCCAGGCGGGGCTGAAAGGCGAAAGCCTGGAGGACGTGAATAAACGTTCTCAGAAAGAGATCGAAGATCTGGCGCGCATCATCATGAAGATCACCTCGGCCTACGATGCTCAGTCGAACCTGAAAATGGAGATCGTTCCGCAGGGGCTGCGGATCCTGATCACCGACGATCAGAAGCGCGAGATGTTTCAGCGCAGCAGCGCGATCCTGACGCCGTTCTTCACCCGTCTGCTGACGGAGTTCGCCCCGGCGCTCAACAAGATCGACAACAAAATCATTATTACCGGCCACACGGACGCCACCCGTTTTCGCGACCAGGATCTCTACAACAACTGGAATCTGTCCGGGGAACGTGCGATGCAGGCGCGTAAAGTCCTGACCAGAGCTGGCCTGGAGCCGGGCAAAATTTTGCAGGTGAGTGGGATGGCCGATCAGATGCTGATCGACCCGCAGAATCCGCTCAGCTCTTCGAACCGCCGCATTGAAATCATGGTGCTGACCCACTCGGCGAGCGAATCGCTTTACCAGTTCTTTGGTCAGCACGGCGAGAAAGTGATCAAGCCGATTATCGATAAAATCTCAAAGAAATAACGATGTTGACCCTCATTACACTCCAGACCCTACGCCGTGTGGCGCTTGTCGCCGCGCTGATGGTGGCTGGAACCTTACATGTCGAAGCCGCCCCGCGCCGTGAGTCGGTCACAGACGAAGAGAGCGCCGCCAAAACGCGCATGCGCAACCGCGAAGCGCTGCTGAAAAAAGCGCGTACCCGCATCGCCGTGGTGCCGGTGACGCCGGAGCAAAAGCGCAAGCAGAGCGAGGCGAAGCGCCTTGAGCGCGTGCAAAACCGCGAGCAGCTGGCGATGCACAAGCGCTGGCAGCCCGGCAAACTCTCGACAGATATGATCTGGGAGCCGCTGCCCGGCGAGAAGATGAGCCCGCGCCTGCAGGCGTCGCTGAAAAAAGTGATTCAGCTGCTGCAACAGCAGATCGGCAAACCTTACGTCTGGGGCGGCCAGACGCCGGAGGAGGGCTTTGATTGCAGCGGCCTGGTGTTCTACGCCTTCACGCCGGTGCTGAGCCGCAACCTGCCGCGCACCGCCAACGGCATGTATCAGGACCGAACCCTGCGCCAGATTAAGCAGGACAAATTACGCCGCGGCGATCTGGTGTTCTTCAACATCAACCAGCGTCCCGGCGCGGATCACGTCGGGGTGTATCTCGGGGACGGCAAATTTATCGAAGCCCCGCGCACCGGCCTGAATATTCGCATTAGCCAGCTTTCTGACAACTTCTGGCAGGACCACTATCTCGGTGCCCGCCGCCTCTTAACTGACGAAGCCGTGCTCTGACCCGGCCCCATTTTTCAGAACGATTGAGAACAAATCCATGACCCAGACGTGTAAAAAATTCGCCATCGACGACGGATCCACCAATGTAAAAATCAGCTGGATTGAAAACGGCACTCTCAAAACCGTGGTCTCGCCGAACTCCTTCCGCAAAGACTGGAAAAGCGCGGCGCTGCTGCGCGGCCAGGCGGTGCATAACTACACCATCGGCACCACCAAATACACCTACGACGCCACCTCGGATAAAGCGCTCTCCACCACCCACATCGACTACCAGTACGACGATTTAAACCTGCTGGCGGTGCATCACGCCCTGCTGCAGACCGGGATGACGCCGTGCGACGTGGAGGTGATAGTGACCCTGCCGATCACCCAGTTCTACAAGCCGGACGACTGCCAGCGAAACGAAGAGCGGATCGAAGCGAAGCGTCAGAACCTGATGCGCGACATCTCCCTCAACAAGGGCGAACTGTTCCGCATCGTGGACGTACAGGTGATGCCGGAGAGCCTGCCTGCGGCGCTGTCGCATCTGCTCAACTCGAACGTGAATGAATTTACCAAATCACTGGTGATCGACTGCGGCGGCACCACCCTCGACATGGGCGTGGTGATTGGCGAATTCGATGATGTGTCGGCCATCTACGGTAACAACGAAATCGGCGTGGCGATGGTCACGGACGCGACGCGCAAGTTGCTGGCCGCCGCCGACAGCGACTCCAGCTATCTGGTGGCCAACGAGCTGATCAAACGCCGTCACGATCTCAACTTCGTGAAAAGCGTGATTAACGACGAATCGCGCATCGACGAGATCCTCGAAAAGATTGAGATCAAAATTCAGGAGCTGGGCGATCAGGTCGCTTACGAAGCGAAAAAATTCGCCAAGAACCCGAACCGCGTTTACCTGGTCGGCGGCGGTGCGCATCTGATCGAAGGGGCAATTCGTGAGGTCTACGCGACGCTCGGCGATCGCGTGGTGAGCATTGAAAATCCGCAGAGCGCCCTGTCGCGCGAGATCTGCCTGTACCACTCTGACGCCGGTGCCCAGGTGGTGGATGAACCCTTAATGGCCGAGGTGGGTGACGATGCGTAAGGGACAGATTCGCCGCGTCAATCTGTCCCTGCACCTGACGCCAGACCAGTCGCGCGCGGATCTGCGCGCGATGCAGCAGCTGCAAGCCTGGCATCAGTCCATGGACAAAGCGGCCAGCATTGACGATACCAATATGGAGATCCGCACTTTTCATCGGAACGTCTATCTGGCGGGCCTGCAGCTGCACCTGATGGACCCGGCAGTGTGTCGCCATGTGGCGGAATCGTTGGGGCGCGAAGAACTGACGCTCGCGGAGCTGCTCGGGGAATTGATGCCGCAGACTGTGGATGATTCATCCAATGAACAGATGGCGCAGTTGCAAAAGATTCATGCCGAAATTGCCGCGTTAAAACCGCTGATGGAACAGCAAAAGCTGGCGTTACAGCAGCTGCGTTTGGCCGGAAAAACGGCTGGTTCGCCAGAGCCTGAGCGCGCGGCGAGTGGGGCAGAGGAGCGGGATTTGAGCGAGGTGGATGCCCCGACGGAGAAGATGAAGAAGGTGCGGGCGAAGGGGATATTTTGAGTGGGCTGATGCCCTCACCCTAACCCTCTCCCACAGGGAGAGGGGACCGTCCGGCGGTTTCCCTCACGCCTGGCGAGGGACTTCTTTCTCCCTCTCCCTTTGGGAGAGGGGACCGTCCGGCGCTTTCCCTCACGCCTGGCGAGGGACTTTTTTCTCCCTCTCCCTTTGGGAGAGGGCAGGGGTGAGGGGGCCAGACCGCACAATTAAATCAGGTAATCACCATCGGCCAGTCAGGCGGTGTATGGCTCATCGCCTCAATCATCACCACTTTCATGTTGCTCCAGATCGTCGCCACATCCACCATCGTAATGCCGAGCAACCCCATCGCAAACCAGCATGCCGCGCCGAGACCGAGCAGGGTGCTGATCACTGCCAGCCCCGCGAAATCAGCTTTACGTAATTGAATGTTCAACGTGCTGGCTAAAAACATCAAAACCGCACTCAACAACGGCCAGCGCAGTAAAACCATGCTGGTGGTAATGGTCGCCATAAAACCGATCCTCGAATAGCTGACGGACAACAATGAAACAGTGTTTCGCGTTACAAAATATGTGTGAACTATATCACATTTGTTCTTTTATTCGCCAGCCTTGTTGCCGCAAAAATGTGCGCTTTCTAACCAATCGAAGGAAAATAATGGGTATGCAGAATATATCTTTGCAGGCTAATAGTGATTTACAGAGGGTGTTTATAAGGAATTCATTAAGATAGAAAAGTCTCTACAGGCTGGAAGGGTCTGTACAATATTTACAGTATTAAACCTATAGCTTATGCTTGAACGGATAATTAAATATACACAATTAATAATTCAGGCTACTGAATTCATTGCTTTTTATTCTCTGGTGTCACTTATTATTCACACACACATGCAATTCTGTACATAGTTATGCGATACCTGGAATAAATTGTCTCAATGAGATTATTCGAATCCTGAGTTATTCGTTGCGCCTGGTTTCTATGAATCAATGACCTGCGAATAAATCTGATGAAAGAGACATGCCGCGAAATTGTTAACGACAGCATGCAGGCTTTGCATGCTTTAGCAAAACTGATGCCGCTGTTAACGTCCCAATGCTCCCTGACGGAGATGCTGGAGACGATCAATCGCTCGCTGGGGTCGGCGCTGGCGTGGGTCAGCGTGGATGACGACCGGGGCCTGCCGCGCGTGGTCTGCGCGGGGGATGTCACCTGCCACTCGTTTGAAGTCACCGATTTTCTCGCCAGCACCCTGATGCAACGCCATCACCGTTCGTGGCGCGCGATTTACTGGAAAGAGAATATTGGCCGCTCGATATTTACCGCTCAGCATCCGGGTTATTCGCAATTACAAAGCGGCGTGCTGTGCAAACTCTCTTCCCGTGACGGAAGCTGCAACGGCTATTTCTTCCTGGGATTTTCGCAACGATTATGTGCCTTACCGACGCTGAAAAATGTGGTGGTGGTGCTGGTTGAAAAATTAAAAGATTATTTCGCCGAAATGATCTCCCGCGAAAGAACGGCGAAAGAGATGCAGCTGGTGGTGACGCAATATAAAACGTTATTTGAACGTGCCCCGGTATTAATGAACTCCTTCGACAGGCGTAATCGCTGTGTGCTGTGGAACGTTGAGTGCGAAAAAGTATTTGGCTGGAGTATGGCGGAAATTAATTTACACCCCGATCCGCTGGCGCTGTTTTATCCCGATCCGGAAGTCCGACGGCGGGTGCGTGATTCCGTGAATGTCTCGCCCCTCAAGGACATGTACGAGTGGCGGCCCATCAGAAAAGATGGCACGCAGCTTACGATCCTGTGGTCAAATATTCTGCTGCCTGATGGCTCTATTTTGAATATAGGGCTGGATATTACCGAGCGTAAAAAGGCAGAGGAGCAACTGGCGCTGAAAGCCACCACCGACGATCTGACCGGATGCTTTAATCGGTCGGCTATTTTGCAGCAACTTCAGGCCGTGATGGAACGCAATCAAAGCTATTTTTGCGTGTTAATGTTTGACCTGGATTATTTCAAGCAGATTAACGATGAGTGGGGCCATCAGGTGGGAGATGCCGCTCTGGTGCATTTTTGCGATCGTCTGCGTGAACTGAGTCCGACGCATGCGGCGCTGGGCCGGGTTGGCGGCGAGGAGTTTTTACTTCTATTATCAGAGACAGATTGTGATGCGGCGATGGCGCTCTCATCAAATTTACGCGCCATCCTGCTGGAAAGGCCGATGCTGGTTGGGGACAAATCGCTGATACTCTCCTTTAGTGCCGGGGTGGTGGAAGTGGGCTGCGGGCATCGCGATACCTCTTCACTCCTGACGCGCGCCGACAAAGCGTTATATGACGCCAAACGAAGTGGAAGAGGGAAAACGGTGATCGCAATTGATTATTTATAAATCAATGCGCCCTTGCTGTGTTATCTTAAAACTCATCATTACGTTTTGATATTTATTATCCTTAATAAAAATCGAACCCATTCTTTAAGTTTGGCTTACGGGCAAATATTATCGTCATAACCAAATATTGGGTTTCTGATGATAAAAGTCAGTTGCTAACTTCGCATGATTCATGCAACGTAATCACCTGTTTATCAAAGCATCCGGCCTTCATTACTACAGGCACACATCATGCAGGGATATAGGGCGGAAATGAATCGTAGCGCACGGCGCAAGGTGCTGAGGGTCGTCGGGATCATCATGGTAGTTTCACTACCGGTGATGCTTGCGCTATGGTTTGCACAGCTCAGAGCCGTCACCGAAACAAGTAGTCAGCTACGTTCTTTTGCACAACTCGCTTTAGATAAAACTGAACTGGTTATTGGACAAGTTGATTTAGCCCGCGACGCTGCCGAAAAATATCAGGGCGAAGTTTGTTCACCTGCCCATCGGCAATATATGTTGAACGTGGTGCGTGGCCGTCTGTATGTGTCCGATTTAATTTATGCCGAAGGTCAGCAGTTTCTTTGCTCCACGGTGATGATGCCTGATAAGCCTTATCTGATACCTACTGCAAATTACAAACGTAAACCCGACGTCTCTATCTATTATTTCCGCGATACGCCATTTTATGCCGGTTTTAAAATGACATATATGCAGCGCGGGAATTATGTCGTGGTGGTCAATCCGCTCTCCTACAGCGAAGTGATGTCGACGGATCATTCTCTGGCCTGGGGCGTATTTGATACGGTCACCAATGCCTTCTTTTCCGCCAGTCCACAGGCCGATATTTCGTTATTACATACGCTTGTCGGAAATGTGAACGAGCCATTCCAGAAAAATGACCGTTTTTACACCATCGTCAATTCGACGAAACGACCTATTGCCGCCATTGTTTCCACCTCGAACACCCGCTTTTATGAAATTCTTTATCACCAGGCCACATTGACCCTGCCGCTGGGAATGATTTGCAGCATTATTATTTTGCTGGTCTGGTCGCGTACGCACCGCGAATTTAATTCGCCAGGGCGCTTATTGCACCGCGCGCTCAATAAGCGCCAGCTCTGCGTTCACTATCAGCCGATCATTGATATTAAAAATAATCGCTGCGTGGGTGCCGAAGCGCTGCTGCGCTGGCCGGGGTTTAACGGCCCGGTGATGAGCCCGGCGGAGTTTATTCCGCTGGCGGAAAAAGAGGGAATGATTGAGCGCATTACCGATTATGTCGTCGAGGAAGTGTTTAACGATCTCGGGGAGTTTTTGGGCAACAATCCGCACCTGTATATTTCGATTAACCTGTCGGCGTCGGATTTCCACTCGTCGCGTCTGATTGCCCTTATCTCGGATAAAGCGCAGCAGTACGCGGTGCGGGCGCAGCAGATTAAAATTGAAGTGACGGAGCGCGGGTTCATCGATGTGCCGAAAACTACGCCGGTGATCCAGGCGTTCCGCCAGGCGGGTTATGAGGTGGCGATCGATGATTTCGGCACCGGTTATTCGAACCTGCATAACCTCTATTCGCTCAACGTCGATATCCTGAAAATCGATAAGTCGTTTATCGATACCCTGACCACCAACAGCACCAGCCACCTGATTGCCGAGCACATCATTGAGATGGCCCAGAGCCTGCGGTTGAAAACCATTGCGGAAGGGGTGGAAACGGCGGAGCAGGTGACCTGGCTGCTGAAGCGCGGCGTGCAATATTGTCAGGGCTGGCACTTTGCGAAGGCGATGCCGCCGCAGGAATTTATGACCTGGCAGCAACAGCCTGTCGGCGTGCTGATCCCGCGCACGAGTTAGTTCAGCTGGTGGCGGTAATCGCTCGGGGTGCGGTCGAACTCACGACGAAATACCCGGGAAAAGGTCTGCTGCGAGACATACCCCAAATCCATGGCGATATCAAAAATCGGACGCTTGGTGGTGCGCAGCGCCTGCGCGGCCAGCAATAACCTACGCTGACGGATGTAATCCCCGAGCGTCTGATGCATCACGGTGCGGAACATCCGCTGCAGATACCACTTCGAATAGCCCGACTTTTTAGCGACAGCGTCAATATTTAACGGTTGGTCGATATGCTCATCAATCCATTCAATCAATGTCTGAATAATTTGCTGATGCGACATAAGGTTGCCCCTCTTTAGATACAACTTTCTCTGTTGATTCGTCGTTTTCTCTGCGGGGGAGTATAATTCCTCAAGTTAACTTGAGGTAAAGAGGTTTTATGGAAAAGAGATTACCCAGAATTAAGGCGCTGCTGACGCCGGGGGAAGTCGCGAAGCGTAGCGGGGTGGCGGTCTCGGCGCTGCATTTCTATGAAAGCAAAGGCTTAATTAAAAGTATCCGCAACGGCGGGAATCAGCGTCGCTACACCCGTGATGTGCTGCGTTACGTGGCGATTATCAAAATTGCGCAACGGATTGGGATTCCGCTGGCGACCATCGGCGATGCGTTTGGCGTGTTGCCGGAGGGGCATACGCTGAGCGCGAAGGAGTGGAAGGAGCTTTCGTCGCAGTGGCGCGTGGAGCTGGATCGGCGCATTCATACGCTGGTGGCGTTGCGCGATGAGCTGGACGGGTGCATCGGGTGCGGGTGTTTGTCGCGCAGCGATTGTCCGCTGCGAAATCCGGGGGATACGCTCGGGGCGCAGGGGACGGGGGCGCGGTTGTTGGAGGAGGATTAGGGGCTGTGCGGTCTGGTTGCCGGATGCGCTTCGCTTATCCGGCCTAAAAAACCTGCAAACGGCACGGGACCCGTAGGCCGGGTAAGGCGCAGCCGCCACCCGGCAAAACCACCGCACCAACCCCAAAAAAACTAAAGCGCCAAACGAAGGCGCTTTAGTTTATTCCCGGTCTTTGTCTTTCTCTCTATCCCGCTGGTTCACGGGAGGGTTTCCCCCGACATCAACACCCCTCATGTCGAGCACGTTGGGGAGGTTCCGGTTTGTGTTGACACTTTAATTGTATGCAAAACCCCGCTGTTCGCCAGTCGCCGTGGGCAGAATCTCGGCAAAAGTTTTTCGCCATGTTGTGCAATTTTCTATAGTTAGTTTGTATGAATCACAGGAGAACACCATGCTGACGCTCCACCACCTGAACCAGTCCCGCTCCCAGCGCGTCCTTTGGGCCCTTGAAGAGTTGTCCGTACCGTATCAAATTGTTCGCTACCAGCGCGAAAAAACGATGTTGGCCCCGCCGTCGCTGAAAAAAGTGCATCCGCTGGGCAAGTCGCCGGTTGTCGAGGACAACGGGCTGATCCTCGCCGAGTCCGGCGCAATTCTGGAATACCTGCAGGAAACCTACGACACCCCGTCGCAGCTCAAACCTGAGAGCGCGGCCAACAAAATCCAGTACCGCTTCTGGTTGCACTACGCCGAAGGATCCCTGATGCCGCTCCTGCTGATGAAGCTGGTGTTCGCCAGTCTCGGCAAACCGCCGATTCCCTTTGGCATGCGCTCGCTCGGCAAAGTGCTGGGCGGCGGTGTGCAAAAAGCCTGGCTCAATCCGCAGCTGGAAACCCACGCCCGCTATATCGAATCTCATCTCAGCGAAAACACCTGGTTCGCCGGTGAACAGCTCAGCATGGCCGATATGCAGATGACCTACCCGATCTTCGCCCTGCTGGCGCGCGGCGGGATCGACAACCTTCCTCACACTCAGGCGTGGAAAAAACGGGTCGAAATGCGCCCGGCCTGGCAGCGCGCGATCCAACAGGGTGGTCCGTTCGATATCCCCGGCGAGTGACAGATTGTTATCAAATTGCGCATTCACGATAACGTTTGCGCATCCTCTGGTTATTTCTTCAGCGTCATAAGGGAATTTTAGCGATAAACGATAAAGTTCAGTTGAAAAGGGCGTGTATTACGCTAGATAATCGTTTGCCTTCAATTCAACACCCGTTTTGTTAGCGCGGAGCTAAACGTTTGCTTTTTTTGTGACGGCCCCTTTTCGTCGCAAACGCAGCACAAGGATTTGACGTTTCGCTGGCAGTGGAGTTGTCCACCACGCTTACAGACGAATGATAAAAATTTCTCAGGGGATGTTTGCTATGTCTACGCCTTCAGCGCGTACCGGCGGTTCACTCGACGCCTTATTTAAAATTTCTGCTCGCGGCAGCACCGTGCGCCAGGAAGTGGTTGCAGGTCTGACAACGTTTCTGGCGATGGTTTACTCTGTCATCGTGGTGCCGGGCATGTTGGGCAAAGCGGGCTTCCCGCCTGCGGCGGTCTTCGTTGCCACCTGTCTGGTGGCGGGCGTCGGCTCCATCGTCATGGGCCTGTGGGCGAACCTGCCGCTGGCGATTGGCTGCGCGATCTCACTGACCGCGTTCACCGCGTTCAGCCTGGTGCTGGGCCAGCACATCAGCGTGCCGGTTGCGCTGGGTGCGGTGTTCCTGATGGGTGTGCTGTTCACCATCATCTCTGCTACCGGGATTCGTAGCTGGATCTTGCGCAACTTGCCGCAGGGCGTGGCGCACGGCACCGGCATCGGTATCGGCCTGTTCCTGCTGCTGATTGCGGCGAACGGCGTGGGTCTGGTGATCAAGAACCCACTGGACGGTCTGCCGGTCGCGCTGGGCCACTTCGCCAGCTTCCCGGTGATCATGTCCCTGATTGGTCTGGCGGTGATTATCGGCCTGGAAAAACTGAAAGTGCCGGGCGGCATTCTGCTGACCATCATCGGCGTTTCGGTGGTGGGGCTGATTTTCGATCCAACCGTTCACTTCTCCGGTATCTTCGCCATGCCATCCCTGAGCGACGACCAGGGCAACTCCCTGATTGGTAGCCTGGACATCGTTGGCGCGCTGAACCCGATTGTTCTGCCAAGCGTTCTGGCGCTGGTGATGACCGCGGTGTTTGATGCCACCGGCACCATCCGCGCGGTCGCGGGCCAGGCGAACCTGCTGGACAAAGACGGGCAGATTATCGACGGCGGCAAAGCGCTGACCACCGACTCCCTGAGCAGCGTCTTCTCCGGCCTTGTCGGTGCGGCTCCGGCTGCGGTGTACATCGAGTCCGCAGCGGGTACGGCGGCAGGCGGTAAAACCGGTCTGACGGCGATCACCGTCGGCGTGCTGTTCCTGCTGATCCTGTTCCTCTCTCCGCTCTCGTATCTGGTTCCGGCTTACGCGACTGCACCTGCGCTGATGTACGTCGGCCTGCTGATGCTGAGCAACGTGGCGAAAATCGATTTTGCGGATTTCGTTGATGCGATGTCCGGCCTGATTACCGCCGTGTTTATCGTCCTGACCTGTAACATCGTGACCGGCATCATGATCGGTTTTGCCTCGCTGGTGATTGGTCGTCTGGTCTCCGGTGAGTGGCGCAAGCTGAACATCGGCACCGTAGTGATTGCGGTGGCGCTGGTGGCGTTCTACGCAGGCGGCTGGGCAATCTAAGTTGTCTTTTCCTGCGAAAACGGGTGGCTCAGGCCGCCCGTTTTTATTTTCGGACCCCACTTCGTTGTCTTTTGCGTTACTCTGGGAAATGTAAAATAGAGGCACGACGCTTCATGTTTTAGACAATAAGAAACACGCAAACAGGGAACGCATGGAAATCTTCTTCACAATACTCATCATGACCCTTGTGGTCTCACTTTCCGGGGTAGTCACCCGCGTACTGCCCTTCCAGTTACCCCTCCCGCTGATGCAAATTGCCATAGGCGCGCTGCTGGCGTGGCCGACGTTTGGCCTGCACGTCGAGTTCGATCCCGAGCTGTTCCTCGTGCTGTTCATCCCGCCGCTGCTGTTTGCCGACGGCTGGAAAACGCCGACGCGTGAGTTTCTTGAACACGGGCGAGAGATATTTGGCCTGGCGCTGGCGCTGGTCGTCGTCACGGTGGTCGGGATAGGGTTCCTGATCTACTGGGTGGTGCCGGGCATTCCGCTGATACCCGCCTTTGCGCTGGCCGCCGTGCTGTCGCCAACGGATGCGGTAGCCCTTTCCGGTATCGTCGGCGAAGGCCGCATACCGAAGAAAATCATGGGCATCCTGCAGGGCGAGGCGCTGATGAACGACGCCTCTGGCCTGGTGGCCCTGAAATTTGCCGTCGCCGTGGCGATGGGAACGATGATTTTCACCATCGGCGGCGCGACCGTTGAATTCTTCAAAGTGGCCATCGGCGGTATCCTGGCCGGGTTTGTGGTGAGCTGGCTGTACGGCCGCTCCCTCGGGTTCCTCAGCCGCTGGGGCGGGGACGAACCCGCCACGCAGATCGTCCTGCTGTTCCTGCTGCCGTTTGCCTCTTACCTGATTGCCGAACATATCGGCGTGTCGGGCATCCTGGCGGCCGTTGCGGCGGGGATGACCATCACGCGTGCGGGCGTGATGCGCCGCGCGCCGCTGGCGATGCGTCTGCGCGCCAACAGCACCTGGGCGATGCTGGAGTTTGTCTTCAACGGCATGGTGTTCCTGCTGTTGGGCCTGCAATTGCCGGGCATTCTGGAGTCTTCGCTGGTGGCGGCCGAGGCTGACCCGAACGTCGAAACCTGGATGCTGTTTACCGATATCGTGCTGATTTATCTGGCGCTGATGCTGGTGCGTTTCGGCTGGCTGTGGACGATGAAAAAATTCAGCCTGCGTTTTCTGCACAAGAAGCCGATGGAGTTTGGCTCCTGGTCCACACGCGAGCTGTTGATCGCCTCGTTTGCGGGCGTACGCGGGGCGATTACCCTCGCCGGTGTGCTCTCGATTCCGCTGCTGCTGCCGGACGGCAACGTCTTCCCGGCGCGCTACGAGCTGGTGTTCCTCGCCGCGGGCGTGATCCTGTTCTCGCTGTTTATCGGCGTGGTGATGCTGCCGATCTTGCTGCAACATCTGGAAGTGGCCGACCATTCGCAGCAGCATAAAGAGGAGCGCATCGCGCGCGCCGCAACGGCTGAAGTGGCGATTGTCGCCATCGAGAAGATGGAAGAGCGCCTGGCGTCGGATGCTGAAGAGAACATCGATAATCAGCTGCTGAAAGAGGTGAGTTCGCGGGTCATTGGTAACCTGCGCCGCCGCGCCGATGGGCGTAACGACGTCGAAAGCTCGATGCAGGAAGAGGATCTGGAGCGCCGCTTCCGTCTGGCGGCGCTGCGCTCAGAGCGGGCCGAGCTTTACCATTTGCGTGCGACAAGGCAGATCAGCAATGAGACGCTGCAGAAGCTGCTGCATGATTTGGATTTGCTGGAAGCGTTGTTGATTGAGCAGTAGGGGTGGTGCGGCCTGATGCCCTCACCCCGACCCTCTCCCACAGGGAGAGGGAGAAAACCGAACTATCCCTCTCATAGGGAGAGGGCGAAAAACCGCTCCGAACTGTCCCCTCTCCCTTTGGGAGAGGGCTAGGGTGAGGGGAAACAAACGACTACTCCCCCTTCACCCAAAACCCCTCACAACACGTCAACCACGCCTGGGCGCTGTGCGACAAATAAACCCCGTCGCGCCAAATCATCCCTAACTGCCAGTGCAGATCGCTCTCGAGCGGGATCCAGCGCAGCGTGTTTTTATCCAGCCGCTCGCAAATCGGCTGCGGCAATATCGCAATCCCGACGCCCGCCTGCACCATGGCGGCGAGAAAATCCCACTGGCCGCTGCGCACGGCGATGCGCGGTTTGACGCCGTGCTGGTGGAACAGCTGCATCAGCTGGCGGCTGAGGGCGAAATCTTCGTTGTAAATCAGCAGCGGATGTTCCGCCAGCAACTCCGGTTTTACGGTGTCGATGTGCATCCAGTCCCCGGAGCGCGGGACCAGCACGCAAAGAGGATGGCTGAACAACGGCAGCGTCGCCAGGCCGCTGTCCTCTTCGACGGGCAGGGCGGTCATCGCCAGATCCAGCTCGCCGTTCATCACCGCCTGCTGTACGGTCAGGCCGCCGAACTCGGAAATCTTTAGCTCCACGCCAGGATAGCGCTGACGATAGAGGCTGATCGGCCCGGCCATCATCATCCCGACCATCGGCGGAATGCCTAAGCGCAGCAGGCCTTTATTCAGATGGTTAATATCGCCAAGCTCCGCCTCCAGCTGGCGGAATTCGGCCAGAATCGCCAGGCCGCGCTCAAACACCACGCGCCCGGTGTCGGTCAGCAGCAGCTTGCGACCGTCGCGGATCAACAGGGTACAGTTCAGTTCATCTTCGAGATTTTTCAGCATCTTGCTGATGGTGGGCTGGGTGACGAATAACTTCTCCGCTGCGCGGGTAAAACTCTGCTGGCGAACCACTTCGACAAAATAGCGCAGCGTTCTTATGTCCATGATTATTCCTCGAAACTATACCTTTGATGATTTTAATTCATTTCAGTCCACTTCGTGTGGTCACTATACTGGCGCTTCATCTCATTTCTGAGGAATTCCCCCATGGCCGTGGCGTTAAGTCGTGTTACGCCTGCTGTTGTGCAACGGCTCCAGGTACCGGTTCAGGTACTGCTCTATGCCGCACTGTTTGTTTTCGCTGAATATCTCGTGACATGGCTGCACCTGCCGCTGCCCGCCAATCTGGTCGGCATGGTGCTGATGCTCGCGCTGATTCTGTGCCGCGTCATCCCGTTGAGCTGGATCCGCGCGGGCTCCCGCTGGCTGCTGGCGGAGATGCTGCTGTTCTTCGTTCCGGCGGTGGTGGCGGTGGTGAACTACGCGCAGCTGCTGATGGTCGACGGCTGGCGGATTTTCGCGGTGATCGCCCTGAGCACGCTGATGGTGCTGGGTGCGACGGCGTGGGTCGTCGATAAAGTCTATCGCTTTGAAATCAGCAGGCAGAAGCATGACTAACTTTCAGGTCAGCGTTCTGTGTCTGGTGGTCACGCTGGTGATCTACTTCGCCAACAAACGCCTCTACCGCCGCTTTCACGCCCTGCCGCTGATGCCGCTGGTCTTCACCCCGATTTTACTGGTGCTGATGCTGGTCTTCGGCCACATCTCCTGGCAAAACTACATCGGCGAATCCCACTGGCTGCTGTGGCTGCTCGGGCCGGCGACCATCGCGTTTGCCGTGCCGGTTTACGACAACCTGGCGGTGATCCAACGCCACTGGATGTCGCTCACGGCGGGCGTGGTGACGGCCACCGTCGTGGCGGTGACCAGCTCCGTCTGGCTGGCGCGTCTGTTCACTTTGTCCGATGAGATCCAGCGCAGTCTGGCGGTGCGTTCCGTCACCACGCCCTTTGCGCTGGCGGCGGCGAAACCTCTCGGCGGGCAGCCGGATCTGGTGGCGCTGTTTGTCGTCGTGACCGGCGTGTTCGGCATGGCGGTGGGCGATATGCTGTTTTTGCGACTGTCGATTCGCGAA
The DNA here is from genome assembly GCF_035593345.1 of Lelliottia sp. JS-SCA-14. NCBI lineage: Bacteria > Pseudomonadati > Pseudomonadota > Gammaproteobacteria > Enterobacterales > Enterobacteriaceae > Lelliottia > Lelliottia sp. JS-SCA-14. The sequence goes on from NZ_CP141606.1 coordinate 430,149, forward strand.
GGGATGGCGAAAGGGGCCGGATTTGGCGCGGCGTCGCACGGTGCGGGGACCGCACGGTCGTATGAAATCGGTCAGCAGGAAGGTGTGGTCGCAAGCCTGGTGATGATGCTCTCCGGCGTGACAATGGTGCTGGTTGCACCGCTGGTGGCGTGGGTGATGTTCTGAAAAAGAATCCCCGGCCAGAGCGGCCGGGGAGAATTAACGATTAATGCGCGCGGCCCTGATCGATCCCAAGACCGGTTTGTGAACGGATAAACTGGGCGCGGAATTTGTCGCGTTCCAGGTTACCTTCCGCCGAGTTATCGGTCGCCGAGAAGAACCAGATACCGATGAACGCCACGGCAATGGAGAACAGCGCCGGGTATTCGTACGGGAAGATGGCTTTTTCGTGGCCGAGGATCTGCACCCAAATCGTCGGGCCGAGGATCATCAGCACTACCGCCGTCAGCAGGCCCAGCCAGCCGCCAATCATCGCGCCACGGGTGGTCAGTTTTGACCAGTACATGGAGAGGAGAATGATCGGGAAGTTACAGCTGGCGGCAATCGAGAACGCCAGGCCGACCATGAAGGCGATGTTCTGTTTCTCGAACAGAATCCCCAGCAGGATCGCCACCACGCCCAGAATCAGCACCGTGATTTTGGAGACTTTTAGCTCCTGACGCTCGGTCGCCCCTTTGCGCCAGACGTTGGCGTACAGGTCATGAGAAACCGCCGACGCACCCGCCAGGGTCAGACCCGCTACCACCGCCAGAATCGTGGCGAAGGCTACAGCGGAGATAAAGCCGAGGAACAGGTTGCCGCCCACGGCATCAGCCAGATGCACCGCCGCCATGTTATTCCCGCCAATCAGCTGCCCCGCCGCATCTTTAAACGCCGGATTCGCGCCGACCAGCATGATCGCGCCGAAGCCGATGATAAAGGTCAGGATGTAGAAGTAGCCCATAAAACCGGTGGCGTAGAAGACGCTTTTACGCGCTTCGCGGGCGTCTGATACGGTGAAGAAGCGCATCAGAATGTGCGGCAAACCGGCGGTACCAAACATCAGGCCGAGCCCGAGCGACAGGGCGGATATTGGGTCTTTCACCAGCCCGCCAGGGCTCATGATCGCTTCGCCTTTCGGGTGAACCGCCATGGCTTCGGTGAACAGGTTGTTGAAGCTAAAGCCGACGTGTTTCATCACCATAAAGGCCATGAAACTTGCGCCGAACAGCAGCAGCACGGCTTTGATGATCTGTACCCAGGTCGTCGCGAGCATCCCGCCGAACAGGACGTACATCACCATCAGCACGCCCACCAGCACCACGGCAACGTGGTAATTCAGGCCGAACAGCAGCTCGATCAGCTTCCCTGCGCCCACCATCTGCGCAATCAGATACAGCGCCACCACCACCAGCGAACCGCAGGCGGAGAGGGTGCGGATCGGGCCTTGCTTCAGGCGATACGACGCCACATCAGCAAAGGTATAGCGCCCGAGGTTACGCAGGCGTTCGGCGATAAGGAACAGAATGATCGGCCAGCCGACCAGGAAGCCGAGGGAGTAAATCAGGCCGTCGTAGCCGGAGGTGTAAACCAGCGCGGAGATCCCGAGGAACGAGGCGGCAGACATAAAATCGCCCGCAATCGCCAGGCCGTTCTGGAAGCCGGTAATATTGCCGCCCGCGGTGTAGTAATCATTACGCGAGCGCACGCGTTTCGACGCCCAGTAGGTGATGTACAGGGTCAGCAGCACGAAAATCAGGAACATAATAATCGCCTGCCAGTTGGTTGGCTGGCGTTGTACCTCGCCGGTAAGGGCATCGGCCGCATTGGCCGCAAAAGGCAGTGTGGCGGCTAGCGCCGTCAGAACTCGCTTCATGATGCTTTTACCTCACGCAGTACCGCTTTATTAAGACGATCAAATTCACCGTTGGCGCGCCAGACGTAGACGCCGGTCAGCACGAAGGAGATGACAATTACCCCGATGCCGATAGGGATGCCGCGCGTGACGCTGGTTCCGGCGTGCAGCGGGGTGCCCAGCCAGTGCGGCGCAAAGGCGATCAGCAGAATAAAGCCGACGTAGATAATCAGCATGATGATGGAAAGGATGAAGGCAAACCGTTGCCGTTTTTCGACGAGCTCCCTGAAATGCGCACTATGTTCTATCCGTTGATAAATATCAGTATTCATCACAGAACTCTCCAGAGTATTGGTGTAGAGGAGGGGCTTTTATTATTCCCTCTCCCTTGAGGGAGAGGGTTAGGGTGAGGGGGGAAAGGTGCGGTCTGATGCCCTCACCCCGACCCTCTCCCACAGGGAGAGGGAGAAAAAAGTGAGTTAAGAAGGCATTGCGATGGCCTGCTTCTCTTCGAGCAGTTTGTCCACCACGCCAGGATCGGCGAGCGTTGAGGTATCGCCGAGGTTACTGGTATCGCCCGCAGCGATTTTGCGCAGAATACGGCGCATGATCTTGCCGGAGCGGGTTTTTGGCAGCGAGTCGGTCCAGTGCAGCACGTCCGGCGTGGCGAGCGGGCCGATCTCTTTGCGCACCCAGTTACGCACTTCGGTGTACAGCTCCGGCGTCGGCTCTTCGCCGTGGTTCAGGGTGACGTAGGCGTAAATCGCCTGGCCTTTGATGTTGTGCGGAATGCCCACCACCGCCGCTTCGGCGATTTTTGGATGGGACACCAGCGCCGATTCAATCTCCGCCGTCCCCAGACGGTGGCCGGAGACGTTCAGGACATCGTCCACGCGACCGGTGATCCAGTAGTAACCGTCTTCGTCACGACGCGCGCCGTCGCCGCTGAAGTACATGTTTTTGAAGGTCGAGAAGTAGGTCTGCTCGAATCTGTCGTGATCGCCAAACAGAGTTCGCGCCTGGCCTGGCCAGGAGTCGGTGATCACCAGGTTGCCCTCGGTCGCGCCGTCGAGCGGGTTGCCTTCGTTATCCACCAGCGCAGGCTGCACGCCGAAGAACGGACGGGTCGCGGAACCGGCTTTCAGCTGCGTCGCACCCGGCAGCGGGGTAATCATGAAGCCGCCGGTTTCGGTCTGCCACCAGGTGTCCATCACCGGGCATTTTTCGTTGCCGATTTTCTTCCAGTACCACTCCCAGGCTTCCGGGTTAATCGGTTCGCCGACGGAGCCGAGAATGCGCAGGGAGGAGCGGTCGGTGCCTTCGATGGCTTTGTCGCCTTCGGCCATCAGGGCGCGGATCGCGGTTGGTGCGGTATAGAGAATATTGACCTTATGCTTATCGACCACCTGACACATACGGGCAGGCGTCGGCCAGTTTGGTACGCCTTCGAACATCAGCGTGGTCGCGCCGCAGGCCAGCGGGCCGTACAGCAGATAGCTGTGGCCGGTGACCCAGCCGACGTCGGCGGTACACCAGTAAATGTCGCCCTGGTGATAGTCGAAGACATATTTAAAGGTTGAGGCCGCGTAAACCAGATACCCGCCGGTGGTGTGCAGCACGCCCTTCGGCTTGCCGGTGGAGCCGGAGGTATAAAGGATAAACAGCGGATCTTCGGCGTTCATCGCTTCAGGCTGATGCTGGTCGCTGGCTTTCTCAATCAGGTCGCTCCACCACAGGTCGCGGCCCTCTTTCCACTCGACGTTGCCGCCGGTGCGCTTCAGCACGATGACGTTGGTGATGGTTTTGACGTTCGGATTTTTCAGCGCTTCATCTACGTTTTTCTTCAGCGGGATGCCGCGACCGGCACGCACGCCTTCGTCAGCGGTGATCACCAGTTTTGAACTGGAGTCGATAATGCGCCCGGCGACCGCTTCCGGCGAGAAACCACCGAAAATCACCGAATGGACGGCGCCAATGCGCGCGCAGGCGAGCATCGCCACGGCGGCTTCCGGCACCATTGGCATATAAATCGCCACCACATCGCCTTTTTTGATGCCTTGCTCCAACAGGACGTTGGCAAAGCGGCAAACGTCGCGGTGCAGCTCTTTATAGGTAATGTGTTTGCTCTGCGAGGCGTCGTCGCCTTCCCAGATAATGGCAGTTTGATCGCCGCGCTCGGCAAGATGGCGGTCCAGGCAGTTTGCGGCCAGGTTCAGGGTGCCGTCTTCATACCATTTAATGGAGATATTGCCTGGCGCAAAAGAGGTGTTTTTCACCTTCTGATACGGCGTGATCCAGTCAAGAATTTTACCCTGCTCACCCCAGAAGGCGTCAGGCTCGGAGATGGATTGTTGATACTTTTGCTGGTACTGCTCCGGATTTATCAGGCAACGGTCCGCAATGTTTACGGGAATGTCATGTTTGTGTATTTGGCTCATGGCTTTTGTTCTCCTTTTAGGATGTTAATAATATGTCGCAAAAACGTTAATTGTAGGGGTTTTGGTCGCTTTGTTTGTTATTTGGGCGACAGATCACGCAATAAATGAACAGGTGAAAAAAGCAGCAAATGAAACTTTGAAGGGAAATAATTTACAATCTGGATTATTCACAATTGGCTGGAAAAAAGCGTTTTTATAACAAAAGGTTATTTATAAGAATTATTACAAATTAGCGTCATAAGACCTTTTGGCAGTGGAAAGCCTCGTTCTTTAAGGGTTGCGCAGCAGGCCATGCAAATGATACTGATACGGCGCGTTAAAAACCCTATAAACCAACGCAACACAATTCATACCCTTTCAGTATGTGCCATTCCTGCCAGTCATGAGGGGAAGGGCGCTTCATTGAGGAAGTCTTTTTTTATGAAAAATTTGAAAATCAGCCTCGCCTGGCAAATCTTGCTGGCGATGGTGCTGGGCATCTTGCTGGGCAGTTATCTGCATTATCACAGTGACGACCGCGAATGGCTGGTGGCGAACATGTTGTCCCCGGCGGGCGATATCTTTATCCACCTGATCAAAATGATTGTTGTCCCGATTGTGATCTCCACGCTGATTGTGGGTATTGCGGGCGTGGGCGATGCCAAGCAGTTAGGGCGTATCGGCGCGAAAACCATCATCTATTTCGAAGTGATCACTACGGTTGCTATCATTCTGGGTATTACGCTGGCGAACGTGTTCCAGCCGGGTGCCGGGATTGATATGTCGCAGCTGGCAACGGTGGATATTTCGAAATACCAAAGCACAACTGCAGACGTGCAAAGCCATGCGCATGGCCTGATGGGAACTATCCTGTCGCTGGTGCCGACCAATATCGTGGCGTCGATGGCGAAGGGCGAAATGCTGCCGATCATCTTCTTCTCGGTGCTGTTTGGTCTGGGTCTTTCCTCCCTGCCGGCAACGCACCGTGAACCGCTGGTAACGGTGTTCCGTTCTATCTCCGAAACCATGTTCAAAGTGACGCACATGGTGATGCGCTACGCGCCGGTCGGTGTGTTTGCGCTGATCGCCGTGACGGTCGCGAACTTCGGCTTTGCTTCCCTGTGGCCGCTGGCGAAGCTGGTGATCCTGGTTCACTTCGCGATTCTGTTCTTTGCGCTGGTGGTGCTGGGTCTGGTGGCGCGCATCTGCGGGCTGAGCATCTGGATCCTGATTCGTATCCTGAAAGACGAGCTGATTCTGGCCTACTCCACGGCCAGCTCCGAGAGCGTGCTGCCGCGTATTATCGAGAAGATGGAAGCCTACGGCGCACCGGCGTCGATCACCAGCTTCGTGGTGCCGACGGGGTATTCCTTTAACCTTGATGGTTCAACGCTGTACCAGAGTATCGCGGCGATTTTCATCGCGCAGCTGTACGGGATCGACCTGTCGCTGTGGCAGGAAATCGTGCTGGTGCTGACCCTGATGGTGACCTCGAAAGGGATCGCGGGCGTTCCGGGCGTCTCCTTTGTGGTGCTGCTGGCAACGCTCGGCAGCGTCGGTATTCCGCTGGAAGGGCTGGCGTTTATCGCCGGTGTGGACCGTATTCTCGACATGGCGCGTACCGCGCTGAACGTGGTGGGGAATGCGCTGGCGGTGCTGGTGATCGCCAAGTGGGAACATCAGTTCGACCGCAAAAAAGCGCTGGCGTACGAACGCGACGTGCTGGGTCGTTTTGATAAGACCGCGGATCAGTAAGGTCAAAAAAAGCCGGGTGGCGGCTTCGCCTTACCCGGCCTACAGATGAATTATTGTCTTTTGTAGGCCTGATAAGCGCTAGCGCCATCAGGCTTTTTACTCCCCGCTCAACGCATCAAACTCTTCACATCCGGTATCAAACCCTTCGGTACAGCTCAGGTTAAACCAGTACAGCGCCTTCTGTTTGTTCGGGGCAATAAACCCTTTTTCGCCCTGCTGGAAAACCATACCCGCCCAATATTCCGCATAACCGGTGCGCGACAGGGCAGAGCTGCGTTTGAGCCACATCTGCGCCTGGGCATCATCCTGAGCTATCTCCACGCCGTTGGCGTAAATCAGCCCCAGCAGCATCTGGGCATCGACGGCGGAATCACTGTCGATATCCTCCGTGGCGGTTTGCAGCAGCTTGATCGCCTGCGGATAATCGGTTTTCCCGGCCTGGGTATTCACCAGCAGACGCGCCAGCATGATCGCCCCGCGTTTGCTGCCCGCAATGGTCGCCTGCTGCGCCAGAGTTTTCGACTCGGCGTAGTCGGCATGTTTAAAGTGGATTTGCGAGAGCAGCGCCATCGCATCGATGTCCCCGCCTTTGGCCGCTTTCTCGGCCCACTGTTCCGCCTGAGTATCATCACCCGCGCTGAAGTAAGTGTCGGCCAGATAGTACTGGGCCCGCGCATCGCCCGCCTCGGCCTGTTGCTTATACTGGCTGCCGGGTTCGTCTGCGTGAGCTAACGCGGTAAAAAGAAAAAGCAGCGTAAAAAGGGTTTTCATGAGTTCTTATCATCCGGGTACATAGCGCGCAGTATATACCCGTCATACTTCGAGTTGCATGCGCGTTGGCTGCACCTGCTCACCCCAGTCACTTACTTAAGTAAGCTCCTGGGGATTCTCAGGCTTGCCGCCTTCCTGCAACTCGAATTATTTAGGGTAAAGTCGCGATTATAGAAGAATAAAAAGGGTGCGTTAAGACCTCAACGTCCAGACAAGCAGGGCGGGTTACCCCGCCCACAAAATTAACCAGCAATACAGGCTAATTTCGCCGCCACTTCCTGATGTTCACTCTTTATTGTCAGCTCGCAAAGCTTGCCGCGATTAATAAAGGTAAATATCACGATAGTTAGACAAACAATGAATACAATGCCTAACACAGTTTTTAATGGCGTCATGCCTATTACTCCTTGCGTATAAAAGAATAAGAGGCTACTCTCAACCTGGCTGAAGTTGATGTGGATTTAAAAGAGAGTAGCCTCAGGTGAATGAAAATTTTCCTGGGGCTTTCCACTTTCTGCTCCTCACTAATGCTCAACATCATGCTTAAAACAGAAAGTCTTAAGCACCCGCCGCCATCTTATCCTTCTGAATTAAAATGCAAAGATGTAATTCACTTCTTTTAAAGTTGCATAACTTTATGCGAGATCTATTCCAGAATAATATTGATGATATTAATGTGATTTATATAAATAAAAATGGGGTGAATATCTCACCCCATTTATTCATTGAATACGTAATGAATTAACCCATCGCGCTTTCGCGCAGCCTGGCTTTCAGCTTCGTATATTCATCAATCACGTACTGCTCGGCCTTTTGCTGGTCGACAATCGCCTCGACGCGCACGGCGCAATACTTATACTCCGGCGTTTTGGTTATCGGACTCAAGTTCTCCGTCACCAGCTCGTTACAGGCGCCAATCCACCACTGGTAGGTCATGTACACCGCCCCTTTGTTTGGGCGATCGCTGACCTGCGCGCGGGTGATGATGCGGCCTTTGCGGGAGTTCACCCACACCAGGGCTTCATCCTCAATGCCCAGTCGTTCGGCGTCGGCGGTGTTGAGCTGCGCGTAGCCCGGCTCATCGGCCAGTGCGGCCAGCGCCGCACAGTTCCCGGTCATCGAGCGACAGGAGTAGTGGCCCACTTCACGCACCGTTGAGAGCACCATCGGATACTCGTCGGTGAGTTTGTCGATAGGCGCGACCCAGTCGCAGGTGAAGAACTGTGCCAGCCCGTTCGGGGTGTCGAACTTCTCGGCGAAGAGATACGACGTGCCCTGATCGGCCTCTGACTCATCGCGGCACGGCCACTGGATATAGCCCAGCTCACCCATTTTTTCATAGGTTGCCCCGGTGAAATCCGGACACAGATTGCGCAACTCGTCCCAGATCTCCTGGGTGTTGTTGTAGTGCATCGGATAACCCATGCGGGTGGCGATTTCGCTGATGATTTGCCAGTCCGTTTTCAGATCCCACTTCGGCTCGACCGCTTTAAAGAAGCGCTGGAAGCCGCGGTCCGCTGCGGTGTAGACGCCTTCGTGCTCGCCCCAGGACGTTGACGGTAAAATCACATCCGCCGCCGCCGCGGTTTTGGTCATGAAGATATCCTGCACAATCACCAGCTCGAGATCTTCAAAGCCTTTGCGCACCGCCGACAGCTCGGCGTCGGTTTGCAGCGGATCTTCACCCATGATGTAGGCCGCACGCACTTCACCGTGCGCCGCGCGGTGCGGCAGCTCGCTGATGCGATACCCGGTGTGTTCCGGCAGACTTTCCACGCCCCAGGCCCTGGCGAATTTCGCGCGGTTTTCCGGGAACTTGACGTACTGATAGCCCGGATAGGTATCCGGCAGTGCGCCCATATCGCAGGCACCCTGAACGTTGTTCTGCCCACGCACCGGGTTGACGCCAACGTGCGGTTTGCCGAGGTTGCCCGTCAGCATCGCGAGGCTGGTCAGGGAGCGCACGGTTTCCACGCCCTGATAGAACTGGGTCACGCCCATGCCCCACAGGATGCAGGCGGTTTTCGCCGCCGCATACATTCGCGCCGCCTGACGAATTTCCTGCGCCGTGACGCCGGTAATCGCTTCCACCGACTCAGGCGTATAGCCCTCGACAATTTTGCGATACTCGTCGAAGCCTTCCGTACGCGCGGCGACAAACGCCTGGTCGTACAGTTTCTCTTCAATGATGACGTGGCCAAGGGCATTCAACAGCGCGATGTTCGAGCCGTTGCGCAGCGCGATATGCATATCCGCAATGCGTGCGGTTTCGATTTTACGCGGATCGCAGACGATGATTTTCGCCCCGTTGCGCTTCGCGTTAATCACGTGATTCGCCACGATAGGGTGGGAATCCGCAGGGTTGTAGCCGAAAACAAACACCAGATCGGTGTTATCGATTTCGTTGATAGCGTTACTCATTGCGCCGTTACCGACCGACTGGTGCAGACCTGCAACCGATGGGCCGTGTCAGACGCGAGCGCAGCAGTCGACGTTGTTGGTACCAATAACGGCGCGCGCGAATTTTTGCATCACATAGTTAGTTTCATTCCCCGTTCCGCGCGATGAGCCGGTGGTCTGGATCGCGTCCGGGCCGTATTTGGCTTTGATATCGCTCAGGCGGCTGGCGACATAGTCCAGCGCCTCGTTCCAGGAGACGGATTCCAGCTTGCCGCCGCGTTGACGGCGAATCATGGGGGTTTTCAGACGGGGGGTGAGGATCTGGGTATCGTTAATAAAATCCCAGCCATAGTAGCCTTTCAGGCACAGCGTGCCCTGATTGGTCTTACCCTGTGCAGCCTCCGCCCGGACGATTTTGCCGTTATCGACCACCAGGTTGATCTTGCAACCCGAGGCACAATAGGGGCAAACCGTGATGACTTTTTTCATCGGTCTCGCTCCAGTTAAACAATGCTTTCCCACGCCATTATGCAGCTTCTATGCCATTTTTTTATTGTGGGTATCCCCTGACTTTACGGCCGATGTTTGGTCAAAACCCTGACGAGACGCAGGCAATCGTCAAAATTGACGTGTCGAAGGGGCAGCGGATGTGACATGGGTTGAAATTCCGTCACGCCGAAAGGAATTTGGCTGGAGCCGATTGCAGAATAGGTCAGACTTAACATAATCCCCTGACGGAACCCTGCGATGAAACCGGCGATTCTGGTGGTTGATGACGATACGGCGGTCTGCGAACTGCTGCAGGATGTGCTCAACGAGCACGTCTTTACGGTGCACGTCTGCCATACCGGGCGGGATGCGCTGGCGCTGGCCCAGCGTGAGCCGGGCATTGCGCTGGTCTTACTCGATATGATGCTGCCGGATATCAACGGTTTGCAGGTTTTGCAGCAGCTGCAAAAACAGCGCCCTGAGCTGCCGGTGATTATGCTTACCGGGCTGGGGAGTGAATCGGACGTGGTGGTCGGTCTGGAGATGGGCGCGGATGATTACATCGGCAAACCCTTTAATCCGCGCGTCGTCGTTGCCCGCGTCAAAGCGGTCTTGCGTCGAACCGGCGTGCTGGCGGCGGAACCGACGGCCCCGCGTGCGTCGGGCTTAGGCTTTAACGGCTGGACGCTCGACACCACCCGCTGTGAGCTGAGCTCCCCGCAGCAGACCACCGTTCCGCTCACCCAGGGCGAGTACGGTTTACTGCTGGCGCTGGCTCAGAACGCCCGGCGGGTATTGAGCCGGGAACAGCTGCTGGAGCTGACCCACAGCGAAAGCGCCGAGGTGTTTGATCGTACAATCGACGTGCTGATCATGCGCCTGCGGCGAAAAATCGAAATTAACCCCCATCAGCCGTTGCTGATCAAAACCATTCGCGGCCTCGGGTATGTCTTTGCCGCAGACGTTTCTCATAACGATAAAGCGGCTTAAAGGTTCGCCTCCAGCTCGACCAGCGTTTTCGCCCCATCAATGGCATTGGCCGCCAGCAGGCTGGCCCGCGCGCAGGCGTGCGCCAGGGCTATGCTCTCAGGCAGGGACCACGCCTCGTGGCAGCCATATAAAAATCCGGCGCAAAACGCATCGCCCGCGCCGACACTGCCGATAATCTCATCCTGTTCCAGCTGACGGGACGGCACCCACTGGCCCTGCTCGCCCGGCATCTGGCCCCACGCGCCTTCCGGGCAGTGGATCACCACGCGCTGACGCACGCCCGCCGCCAGCAGCTGCGACGCGGCTTCGGCGATATGTAAAATGTTCGGCGCATCGCTGCTGTCGCGCATCTCCAGCCCGCTAAACTCCCCGGCCTCCAGCTCGTTAATCACCAGATAATCCACGTAGCGCAGGGCAGGGAGCACCAGCGGCTGATAGCGCGGGTCGCCTTTGCGCGACACCAAATCCAGCGAGGTTTCATACCCCAGATCGCGCATCTGGGAGAGCAGGCGCGCGCTGCGGGTGCCAAACTCGTCGTCCGGCAGATCCAGGCTGTCGAGCAGCAGCAGATACCCGAGATGGAAAATCTTCATCGACGGATCGAGCCGATCGAACGCCGGGAGATCCAGCAGGCGGTTGGCCGCCGGAGAGTGGAAAAAGGTGCGCTGTCCGCTGGGGTCGGTCATCACCTGCGACATCGACGTCGGCGCAAAGGTGGTGCGCTGCACCCGCTGGCGGTTGACGTGGTACTGGTCGAGCATCGCCAGAATGTAGTCTCCGTCGCTGTCGTCGCCAATCAGCCCGACCGCCTGTAGCGGCAGGCCGACGTGCATTTTCGCCAGCGTCAGTAACACATTCAGCGGCGCACCGCCGGTGGCCCGCTCGCTGTGAATAATCTCCGCCAGCCAGCCGCGCTCCGGCCACTGCACAATCTGATGCACATGATCGACGAGCATATTTCCTGCGGCGATAACGCCCCGGCGTTCCATCAGGCTTTCCCCGCGCTGCCGAAAATGCGCATCTGTTCCGACACCGTGTCGGTGATCGCCTCTTCGATGCCCAACAGCAGCTCGGCAAACTCGTCGTAGATCGGCTGACGATGAGTCATGCGCTGCTCGACGGAGGCCAGCGCCGCCTGCGACATCCCGGTGTAGAAATTGATTTTGTGAATGCCGAGCTCAATGGCGCGGCGGAAATCGGCGTCGCTGATCCCGGACCCGCCGTGCAGCACCAGCGGCAGGCCGGTTTGCTGGCGGATGGCGTCAAGGCGGGCGAAATCGAGCTTCGGCTCGCCTTTGTACTTCCCGTGGGCATTGCCGATGGCGACGGCCAGGGCGTCAATGCCGGTTTGATCGACGAACTCGCGCGCCAGGGCCGGGTCAGTGAAAAAGGCTTCGTCGGCGTGACCGTACAGCGCACCGCCCTCGTCACCGCCGACCGCGCCCAGCTCCGCTTCCACCGACACGCCCACGGCGTGACACATCTTCACCACTTCCCGGGTCTGGCGAATATTCTCTTCGTAGCTGAGGGTGGAGCCATCAAACATCACGGAGCTGAAACCTAAGCGCAGCGCCCGCACCACCGCCTCAAAATGCAGGCCGTGATCGAGATTGAGGACCACCGGAATATCGTGTCGCGCGGCCTCGAACCGGACCGCTTCGACTAATGAATCGAGAGACAAATATTTAAAATGCACTTCGGCGATGTTGATGATAAACGGCGAGCGCTCCTGCTTTGCTGCGGCGAACAGGGCGCGCAAAAAGTGGGAGTCGAGAACGTTAAACGCGCCGAGGGCGTAGCGATGTTCACGGGCGTGTTCCAGCCCGGCGGCGAGAGAAATTAGCGGCATCATTCACTCCTTAAGTTCGAAACAGGCTGTACTCGTTGCAGAGCACCAGCACCGCCGGTTCGTCTTCTTCGATGTTGTTGTAGCGCGAGAGCGGCTGCAAAAAATGGTTGTCATGTTCGTCGTCATTCACCGACGACACTTCGCCCACCAGCACATCGCCAAACCCGCGCTCTCCCCAGAAACTGTGGTACAGACCGGGCGTGAGACAGATGCTCTCCCCGGGCGTCAGGCGCAGCTGGCTGCCGGGCGCGTGGGTCTGCATGCAGCCGTCGACCACCACCGTGACGTCGGTGTTTTCCGTCTCTTCATGCCCGCCCGCGTTCCACAGCTCGATAATCAGGTTTCCGCCGCCGCGATTGATGATGTCTTCGCGTTTACGCCAGTGGAAATGCATCGGCGTGACCTGCCCGTCGCGGACGTGCATGATTTTTTCCGCGTAGGTTTTTTCGTAGGGCGTGCCGTTCGGCGAGCCGTTGCGCAGGGTGAACAGGGTGAGTCCCTGCGCGAGAAAGTTGTTGCCGCCGAAAGCGGTCACGTCCCAGCCGAGTTTAAGGTCGAAGACTTCGCGCCAGGCGCAGGCGTCGAGCTGTCGCCACTGGGTCGGCGGAAAGCTGGCGAACGGCGGCAGGTGGACGTCATGCATCGAAAAGAACTGCCGCGTGTGGCCGAGGATTTCGTTGATGTCGGAGCGTTTCATGGGAACTCCTTTTTAGGTGCGCGCTGGGCCCCTCACCCCGGCCCTCTCCCCAGGGGAGAGGGAGAAAAAAGTTCCCTCTCCCTGTGGGAGAGGGTTAGGGTGAGGGCATCAAACCGCACAAATATTACTTAACCGTCCACCCCTTATACGTCCCGACACTCTTCTTATCGATCATCGTCACCGGGATCAGCACAGGCTCTTTCGGCGCAGGTTTGCCCTGCAGAATGTCATACCCGATCTCCACCGCTTTGGCCGCCATCACCTGCGGATCCTGCGCTGGCGTTGCCACAAACAGGGAGTTCTCGCGCTTCAGTGCCTCTTCGCCGTCCGGGCTGCCGTCCACGCCGACGATGAAGAACTCGCTGCGCTGGGCCTGTTTCGCTGCCAGATCGGCACCGATCGCCGTTGGATCGTTAATGGCGAACACGCCGTCGATCTTCGGATTGGCCGCCAGCAGGGCGGTCATGACCTCCAGCCCGCCTTCGCGACTGCCTTTGGCGTTCTGGTTATCCGACAGCACTTTGATATCCGGGTGGCGCTTGAACTCGGTCTGACAGCCTTCGACACGGTTTTGCACCGCGGAGACCGGCGGTCCGTTGATGATCACTACGTTGCCTTTGCCTTTCAGGCGGTCGGTGATGTATTTACAGGCCATTTCGCCCGCCTGGGTGTTATCGGAGGTGATGGTCGCATCGGCCCCTTCGGCCGCCACGTCAACTGCCACCACCACGATCCCCGCCTCTTTCGCGCGCTTCACCGCCGGGCCGATCCCTTTCGAGTCGGCGGCGTTAAGAATTATCATATCGACCTTCGCGGCGATAAAATTATCAATCTGAGAAACCTGCTGGCCCAGATCGTAGCCGCTGGAGACTAGCGTCACCTTGACGTTATCCCCCGCCAGTTTGCGGGCTTCCAGCTCCGCCCCTTTGGTGATCTGCACGAAGAACGGGTTGGCGAGATCGCCCACCGTCACGCCGATGGATTTCAGATCTTTCGCCTGCGCAAACGGGGCTGCGGCAAGCAGTGCGCCAGCACAGAGCGCGGTAACCAGTGGCTTCAATCTCATGCTGTTTTCCTCATTATCGTAGGGTGTTGTTGTTATGCACTTTGATGGTGTCGGGTACGGTATTTGTCGATCAGCACCGCAATGATGATCACCGCCCCTTTGATCACCAGTTGCCAGAAGTAGGACACGCCCATCAACGTCATGCCGTTGTTCAGGGTGGCGATGATCAGCGCGCCGACCAGCGTGCCGGTGATCGTGCCGATCCCGCCGACGAAACTGGTCCCGCCGAGGATCACCGCCGCGATGGCGTCCAGCTCATAGCCGGTGCCTAAGTTGCCGTTAGCGCTGTACAGCCTGGATGCGCTCATCACCCCGCCGAGGCCCGACAGCAGGCCGCTCATGCCGTAGACAAACAGCAGCACCAGCCAGACTTTGATCCCGGTGAGACGCGCGGCCTGCATGTTGCCGCCCACCGCGTAGATATGAACGCCAAGGGTGGTGCGGCGCAGAATGAACCAGCACACCACAATCACCGCCAGGGCGATCACCACCAGCCACGGGATCGGGCCGAGATAGTTATTGCCGATCCATTCAAAATTGATATTCGAGTTGATGACCGTGGTGCCGTCGGCCAGCAGATAGGCCGCGCCGCGCAGGGCCGTGTAGGTGCCGAGGGTGACAATGAACGGCGGCAGTCCGGCAAAGGCCACCAGCGCGCCGTTGAACAGTCCCAGCACCATGCCGAGCATCAGCGCCGCCGGGATCGACAGCATCGCCAGTTCGGGAATAAGGGAGACCACCATCGCCGCCACCGCCGTGGTGCCGAGAATCGACCCCACCGACAGGTCGATCCCGCCGGTCAAAATGATGAAAGTCATCCCGGCGGCCAGCACGATGTTGATCGACGCCTGACGGGTGATGTTGAGCAGATTGCTTTCGGTGAAGAAGTTCGGCGCGATAAAGCCAAACACCGCCACGATCAGGATCAGAATCGGCAAAATCCCGACCGTTTGCATCAGATCGCTCATCAGCATTTTTTTGGCGGAGGCGGATTTCGCCACCTGCTGCGGGTTAGTTGAATGTGTCATGAGTTCACCGCCTGATGAGTGTCGTTGACGCCGGTTGCCAGCGTCATAATATTTTCCTGAGTGATGCTTTCGCCGAGCAGCTCCCCGGCAATACTCCCTTCGCGCATCACGTAGACCCGGTCGCTCATGCCGACCACCTCCGGCAGTTCGCTGGAGATCATCAGGATCGCCACGCCCTTGCGTGCCATCTGGTTCATGATCCGGTAGATCTCGCTTTTTGCCCCGACGTCCACGCCACGCGTCGGCTCATCGAGGATCAGAATGCGCGGGCCAATCGCCACCCAGCGGGAGATCAGCAGCTTTTGCTGATTGCCGCCGGACAAGCCACCTGCGCGCACCTGGGAGTGCGGGACGCGAATGTTGAGCAGGGCGATGGCGTCATCGGAGATCGACTGGGCTTTTTTGCGGTCGAGCATGCCCCAGGTGGAATCGCGCTCCAGCGTCGCCATGGTGATGTTCTCCTGCGCCGCCAGCTCCAGAAACAGCCCCTGTTCTTTGCGGTTCTCGGTTAAAAACCCGATGCCGTGGTCGATGGCGGCGCGCGGGGAGTGGATCACCACCGGCTCGCCGTCGACTTCAATCATGCCGCCCGTCGCTTTGCGCACGCCGAAGATCAGCTGCGCCAGCTCCGAACGTCCGGCCCCGACCAGCCCGGCGAGACCGACGATCTCCCCGGAGCGCACCTGCAGGCTGCACGGCTGCACTTTTTTGCCGTCCGTCAGGTGATGAACGTTAAGGCGTGCGCTGCCGAGGGGGATATCGCGCTCTTTGTTAAACAGGTCGCTTAAGGGGCGGCCAACCATCATCCTGACCAACTCGGAGGCGTTGAGTTTGTCGCGGGTCAGGCTGCCGACGTACTGCCCGTCGCGCAGGACGCTGACACGGTCGGAGAGCTCGTACACCTCCGCCATGCGGTGGCTGATGTAGATAATCGCCATCCCCTCATCGCGCAGGCGCAGAATCAGTTCAAACAGGCGGTGAGTTTCGCGCGAGGAGAGAGCGGCGGTGGGTTCGTCCATCACCAGCACGCGGCTGTTGCGGTGCAGCGCGCGGGCGATTTCCACCTGCTGCTGCTCGGCGATGGTCAGTTTCATCACTAAATCCGTGGCTTTGAAATGGGCGCCGAGGCGGTCAATTACCGTCTGGGCCTGCGCGGCCATCTCTTTGCGCTGCACCAGCCCGGCGCGCGACAGCTCGCTGCCGAGGAAAATATTTTCCGCCACCGTGAGGTTCGGCGCGAGCTGCATCTCCTGATAAATCAGGGTAATGCCTGCGGCCAGGGCGTCTTTCGGGCCTTTGATGTGATACGGCTGGCCGTCGATCAGGATCTCACCGCTGGTGGCGGTATACGCCCCCGCGAGTATTTTCATGAGGGTGCTTTTGCCTGCGCCGTTTTCGCCCATTAACGCGTGGATCTCGCCGGGCCAGACCGTCAGATCCACACCCTTGAGCGCGTGGAAGTTGCCAAAGGTTTTGGCAATGTTGCGCATCTCTAATACCGGGGTCCTGCTCATGGCGGATCTCCTGTGAAGGTCGATATCAGCAGTCCATCACAGGTTCGTAAATGCAAAATGTCAGAAGCCGTTCATATTTGTCATAGTTATGAATAGTTAACTGATGTCACATTTTCCCCCTCACCCCAGCCCTCTCCCACAGGGAGAGGGGGATACGAGTTCCCTCTCCCTGTGGGAGAGGGTTAGGGTGAGGGCATCAGACCGCACCACACCGGAGCCAACAACTATGCCATCACGCCGCCCCCCCTTTTTCGCCAGCGCCCGTGGCCGTCTGCTGATCTTCAATCTGCTGGTGGTGGCGGTGACGCTGATGGTCAGCGGCGTGGCGGTACTCGGCTTTCGTCATGCCAGCCAGATTCAGGAGCAGGTCCAGCAGCAGACCCTGAATGACATGACCGGCAGCATGAATCTGGCGCGCGATACCGCCAACGTGGCCACGGCGGCGGTGCGTCTTTCGCAGGTAGTGGGGGCGCTGGAATACAAAAGCGAGGCCGACAGGCTGAAGCAGACCCAGACGGCGCTGCGCCATTCGCTGGAACAGCTCGCCGACGCACCGCTGGCGCAGGAAGAACCGGCGCTGGTGGCACGAATCATTCGTCGGAGTAATGAATTACAGCAGAGCGTCACCGGGATGCTGGAGCGCGGCCAGCGGCGGCATCTCGAGCGCAACGCGCTGCTCAGTTCGCTCTATCAAAGCCAAAGTTTTTTGCGCCATTTGCAGGACATCAACCGTCGCTTCGGCGATAACGTGCCGGACGCGCGACAGCTGGCGGAAATGGACCGGCTGATTATGGCGGCGATTGAAACCCCGTCTCCGCGGGCCACCATTCAGCAGCTGAATACGGTCACGACCACGCTGCCGCAGACTGCCCGCCAGCCGGTGATCGACTTTGTCCTGCCGGATTTCAATGCCGAGCTGAGCAAGCTCGCTCCCCTCTCCAGGCAGCTTGAAGAGAGCGATCTCGCCATCAGCTGGTACATGTTCCACATCAAAGCGCTGGTGGCGATTTTAAACAGCGATATCAATCAGTATGTGGCGCAGGTGGCGCAGGCGTCCGAGCTGCGTACCGCGCAAAGCCACAAAGAGCTGCGCTCCATCAGCGTCTTTATCAGCGTCTTCGCCGTGCTGGCGCTAATCATTACCGGCTGTGCGTGCTGGTACATCTACCGCAACTTAGGCTCCAACCTGACGGCGATTTCCCGGGCGATGTCGCGTCTGGCCCACGGCGAACCGGATGTGTCGGTGCCCGCGCTCCAGCGTCGGGACGAGCTGGGCGAGCTGGCGCGCGCGTTCAACGTTTTTGCCCGCAACACCGCGTCGCTGGAGCACACCACCCGGCTGCTGAAAGAGAAAACCACCCAGATGGAGATCGACCGTCTCGAGCGCGTGGGGCTGGAGGAGGCGCTGCTGCACAGTCAAAAAATGAAAGCCGTCGGGCAACTGACGGGTGGGCTGGCGCATGATTTTAACAACCTGCTGGCGGTGATCATCGGCAGCCTGGAGCTGGTCGATCCCGAGTCGCCCGATGCGCCGCGCATCACCCGCGCGCTGAAAGCCGCCGAGCGCGGCGCGCTCCTGACCCAGCGCCTGCTGGCTTTCTCGCGCAAACAGTCCCTGCACCCGCACGCGGTGGAGATGAAACCCCTGCTGGAAAACCTCGGCGAGCTGATGCATCACTCGCTGCCCGCCACTCTGACGCTGGATATTGAAGCGCAACACCCGGCGTGGCCCGCGTGGATTGACGTCAGCCAGCTGGAAAACGCGATTATTAACCTGGTGATGAACGCCCGCGACGCGATGGAGGGGCAGAGCGGCGTGATCCGCATTCGGACCTGGAACCAACGCGTGACCCGCAGCGACGGGCGCAGGCAGGATATGGTCGCGCTGGAGGTGATCGACCATGGATGCGGGATGTCGCAGGAGGTGAAATCTCAGGTGTTCGAACCCTTCTTCACCACCAAACAGACGGGCAGCGGCAGCGGGTTGGGCTTGTCGATGGTGTATGGGTTTGTGCGCCAGTCCGGCGGGCGGGTTGAAATCGAAAGCGCGCCGGGGCAGGGCACCACCGTACGCCTCCAGCTCCCGCGCTCCGCGCAGGCGGTGGTCTCAGGCGATGAAATGCCCGCAACAGCAGAAACCGAACAGAGCGATCGGCTGGTGCTAGTTCTCGAAGATGAAACCGACGTGCGCCAGACCCTGTGCGAACAGCTGCATCAGCTCGGCTACCTGACGCTGGAGGCCGAAACCGGCGAACAGGCGCTGGCGATGCTGGAGGCGTCATCTGATATCGAACTCTTTATCAGCGACCTGATGCTGCCCGGCACAATGAGCGGCGCGGAGGTGATCCACCACGTCCGCACCCATTTCCCGCATCTCCCGGTGCTGCTGGTCAGCGGCCAGGATTTACGTCCGACCCACAACCCGCAGCTGCCCGACGTGGAGCTACTGCGAAAACCCTTCACCCGAGCGCAGCTGGCACAGGCGCTGCGGAAGGTGTCGGGGTAACGTTTTTAGGATTTCATCAATCGTATCGGCAAACAAAGCGGTGCTAATCTGAGCAAAATTTAGCGGAGTGGGATATAAAGGGAATTATGCCGGTACTGACAAGAGGGGACTCACAGATGATTGTGATGCCTACAACTTATAGCCCGATGACCGTGGCCCGTTCATTTCAACTGGTTGAAGAGTTTGAGCTTTCCGGGCGCGTGCTGCATGTGATTTATGACAGCCAGACACCCCGCGCGGCAATCATTGAAGCCGATATTGAAACCTTTGATGGCGTACCTCGACATCGGGTGGTTGCAGCACTCGATCTGCAGCGCAAAGCGCAGTTAGGTAAGGATATTGTCGCCGTCGAGCGCTGCTGGGAAGATGCAAACCTGGTCCAGGTTGAGGGTATCTGCGTGGCCCCCGGCGAGCGAGATAAAGGGCTGGCGACACGCTTGTACGAGGCCTTGATTCTGCAATGCGGCATCACGCTGGTCAGTGATTTTGAACAATACGACGGCGGGAAAATGCTCTGGCAAAAGATTGCCCGCGAGTCTGACCACATCGTTGTCTTCGTGCTGGACACTGAACAAAGCGCATTCTGGCCTTATGACGGCAGCAAGGTGGTATACGATGGCGGCTGCATTCCTGAAGAGCGCATCTGGAGCCTCTCTCCCGATCAAAAATGCCATGGGATCGTTTTGGTTGCTGAAAGTAAAACGAAAGCCAGCCAGATGATGGAAGATCCCGCACGCTTTCGCATTTGAGGATCCTCCGTATCTGCTGCGAAAACCCTTCACCCGAGCGCAACTGGCGCAGGCGCTGCGGAAGGTGTCGGGGTAAAGCGGCTGCGGGCCAGTGTGGCTGCGCCCTGTGCGCCGTTAAAGGCAGAGGAGGAGGCCGCGATAAAGCGGACCGCCTGATACGGCAACGGTCGGCGCAGGTGCTGCTTAATTTTTTCGATCAGCGACTCCTGCGGGAATCCAGGCATATCCATCACTCCACCGCCAAGAATGACCGCATCGGGATCGAACAGATTCACGCTGGTGGCGATGGCGCGCGCGGCATGGTCGAGAAGCGCCTGGACAAAAGGTTCGTCTGCGGCTTCGGTAAAAATATCGCCCAGCGCGTATTCCCGCGGCTGCTGCTGATACCAGTTCGCCAGGGCAATCCCGGAGCAGACGGTCTCCAGACATCCCGAATTCCCGCATCCGCAGCGCAGTGACCTGTCGCCCTGCGGAATATGACCCAGTTCGCCCGCCACACCGTGCGCGCCAGTCCAGGGCGCACCGTTCAGCCAGATGGCAAAGCCCATGCCCGTTCCCAGATAGGCAGCCAGAACCTGCTGATTCACAAGATCGTTTTGCGCCACGTCGAAGGAGAGCTGTAAATTGACGTCGCGGGAAAATTCCACCGGACAGCCGAGTGCATCTTCCAGTTTACCTGCCAGATCGTGCAGCTCTGTCGTCTGCAGCGGCAGATTGGGGGTCGAGATGATGGTGCGTTTGTCTTTGCCGACCAGCGCCGGAAAGCCCATCACCAGCCCGCAGCAGCGGGCCTGAAAGTGGTCGACCTGCGCCTGGATCATCGCGGCCACGCCGCACACCACGCCATGACGAATGACCTCCGCGGTGCGCTGTTTTTCGCAGTGCAGCACCTCGCCATCCTCCGACTGCAGGCAAAAACGGATATGCGTTGCCCCCATATCCACGCCTGCCACCACGTTACGCCGATTTTGCATGAGGCATTACCTCGTTTCGGGCCGCCAGAATTTGCTCGCTCATCAGCTGCCAGGCGTCGCCAATATTATCCGCATGATTGAACAGTCCAGAGGTGCCGACAATAAACACATCCGCGCCCGCCGCCATCAGCTCTCGATAGGTTCCCTGGTTGCAGGACCCGTCGATTTCAATCTCAAAACTGAGGCCTTCACGCTCGCGCCAGCTTTTCAGCTCGGCGATTTTATCGAGCATCTCCGGGATAAAGGGCTGTCCGGCAAAGCCCGGGTCGACGGTCATCACCGTGATTTTGTCCGCCTTATGAATATAGTATTTCATGGCGTCCACCGGCGTTTCCGGGTTGAGGATCAGCCCGACCTTCATGCCGTGGCGGCGTATCTCTTCGATCAGACGGAACGCCTGGCCGTTGATCGTCTCGGGGTGCAGGGTGATGTAATCCGCCCCGGCACGCGCCAAATCACCGATGTAATCCTGCGGACGCGTCACCATCAGGTGGCAGTCCAGCGGTTTGCTCGCGAGCTTTTTCACCTGACCGACAAAAAACGGCGACAGCGTCAGGTTCGGGACAAAATGGCCGTCCATGATGTCGATATGGAAATAGTCGGCGTGCTGGTCAATAAAGGCGATTTGTTCCTGGAACCTGGCGAGGTCCATGCACATCAGAGAAGGAGAAATTTTCATGTCAGATTCCTTACTTGCTAATTAACCGGTCAAGCGCGACGGCAGCGATGATCAACCCGCCCATCACCACCAGCTGGTAATAGGTTTGTACTTGCAGAATATTCAGCCCGTTGTTGATGGTGCCGATGATCAGGCCGCCAATTACCACCGAGAAAATGCGCCCTTTACCACCAAAGAAACTGGTGCCGCCAATGATGGCGCTGGCGATGGCGTAGGTTTCAAACCCCATCCCGGCGAGGGGCTCCGCAGCGCCCAGACGGGCGGTGGAGACCACGCCCGCCAGCCCCGCGCAGACGCCGGAGATAATGAACACCACCAGAATGTGAAACTTGACGTCGATGCCGGAATAGAAGGCGGAATTCTTGTTCCCGCCCAGCGCATAGATGTTGCGCCCGAGCCGCATTCGGGTGGTCAGGAACCAGAGGATCAGCGCCACAATGAGCGAGAAAATCACCGGGACCGGAATGCCCACCACGTTCGCGGCAAAGAAGTTCACGAACTCAAAGGAGAAGCCGTAGACCGAGTTGGCGTCGGAAATCACCAGCGTGATACCGCGGAAAATGGCGTTGGTGCCGAGGGTGATAATGAACGGGTGTAGCCCGGTCCAGTTGACCAGACAGCCGTTAATCGCCCCCAGCGCGCCACCGACCAGCACCCCGCCAATCAGGGCTGCCGTAAAGGGATCCACGCCTGCCAGCATCAGTTTGGCTGTCACCATGCCCGACAGCGCCAGGATTGCGCCGACCGACAGGTCGATGCCCGCCACCAGAATGGCGAAGAATTCACCCATCCCGATCAGTACCGTCACCGAGCTTTGCACGAAAATCTGCGTGATGTTGTTGGTGTTTAAGAAATACTCCGGAGACATCGTGCCGAAGATGGCGACAATAATCGCCAGGATAAAGAAGGTGCCGTATTTGTCCCAGAACAGGGCGAAATTGAACGGTTTTTTCTCTCCCGGCTCGCCTTTCACTCTTGTGGTAATGCCCATGCCATAATCTCCTCTTCGCTCATGTTGTCGCGATTGGTCAGGATTTGCGTCAGTCGTCCTTCGCAGAACACGGCGATGCGGTCGCAGACGGCGATAATTTCGGGAAGCTCGGATGACACCATCAGGATGACCTTGCCGTCGTCAGCCAACTGGCGCATCACTTTGTAGATTTCGGCCTTTGCGCCCACGTCGATGCCGCGGGTGGGCTCGTCAAAAATGATCACTTCCGGGTGGCAGCACAGCCATTTGGATATCAGGACTTTCTGCTGATTGCCGCCGGAGAGCTCGGTGATGTTTTGCTCGACGGAGTGGCATTTCAGTGCCAGCAGCTGACGCTGGGTCTCGGCAATCTTGCGCTCTTCGCTTTCGCGAAAAAGCCCCATCGCGCCTTTGTAACCGCCGCGCTTCAGGCTGTGGCTAATCGCCATGTTTTGCGCGATGGAGAAGTTGGGGAAAAAGCCATTTTCGCGGCGGCTTTCGGTGATGTAGGCCATCCCTTTTTTCAGCGCGTCGAGCGGGGAGCGCGGCGAGATCTCTTTCCCGTTGAGGTGGATTTCACCGCCCGAGCGCTTGTCGATCCCGAACAGGCAGTCCATCAGCTCCGTGCGCCCGGAGCCTACCAGCCCGGCAAAGCCGAGGATTTCGCCGCGGCTCACGCTGAAGGAGATATCGCGCACTTTTTTCTTGTCGCGGCTGGTGATGTTTTTCACCTCAAACACGGTGTCGCGCTCGACGTTGCCGGTGCTCTCTTTCATGGCGTTAAAGCGGTTTTGCAGCTCGCGGCCCACCATCAGCCGCACGATATCGTCGTTGGTCACTTCACTGACCAGGCCGCTGCAGACGCTACTGCCGTCTTTCATCACCGTGTAGCGATCGCAAATCCGGCGAATTTCGGCGAGTTTGTGAGAGATGTAGACAATCGCGGTACCTTCTTTGCGCAGCTGGTTCATGATCAGAAACAGATAATCGACCTCTTTATTGGTGAGCGAGGAGGTCGGTTCATCCATGATGATCACTTTGGCGTCGAGCATCAGAGTTTTAGCAATTTCCAGCATCTGCTTATGGCTGATCGATAAATTCGCCACTTTCTCATCTAAATCGACTTTTAAACCGATGCGCAATAACATCATCGCGCCGCGAAGTCGCATCTCTTTCCAGTCGATTACCGTCATACCACAGACTTTTTTCGTCAGATGACGACCAATATATAAATTCTCCAGCACCGTTAATTCATCAATAACGCTGAGTTCCTGATAAATAATGCCGATGCCTAATTGTGCCGCCTGTTTGTGATCGAGTTTGTCATACTGTGAGCCTTTAATCGTGATCGTGCCTTTGGTCGGCGCATGTATTCCCGACAGCACTTTCATTAACGTGGATTTACCGGCACCGTTTTCCCCTAATAACGCATGAATTTCGTAAGGGAATATCGTTAAATCAACGGACTTTAATGCGTGAACCGGACCAAAAGATTTGCCGATCCCCGCCATTGAAATAGTGGGCGTGTGCATTACGGGCCTCAATCATTTGTAGGTGGTGGCATCGGTGTGCGTATTTCCCCTCACCCTAACCCTCTCCCCAAAGGGGAGAGGGGACCGCACGGAGCCGTCTTTTCCCCCTCGCCCCTTTGGGGAGAGGGCCGGGGTGAGTCCTGTAGGCCTGATAAGCGCAGCGCCATCAGGCATTTTTACGGATTACTTCGTCACCAGAATCGAATCCACCAGCTTAAATTCCGGGGCTTTTTCCAGCGGGATCACCTTGCCGGTTTTCGCGGCGTCGACCATCAGTTTCAGCCCCGTCGCGCCGATATCCGCCGGGTTCTGCGCCACGGTGGCGGTCATCAGGCCACCATCCACCATCTTGCGGGCTTCCGGAATACCATCCGTGCCCACGACCAGGATTTTGCCGGTCTTGCCCGCGTTAGCCACGGCCTGAGCCACGCCCATCGCCATGGTATCGTTGGCGCAGTAGAAGGCTTTCAGATTCGGGTTGCGCTGCAGGACGTTGGTGGCAACATCCAGGGCTTTGATACGGTCCCAGTCGGCAGGCTGGCTGGCAACCAGTTTGATCTGGCTGGCTTTTTTGAATGCTTCTGTTGCGCCGTTGCGGCGTGCTTCACCGGAGGCGTTACCCGCTTTACCTTCAATAATCGCCACGTCACCGCCTTCGGCGCCGAGTTTTTCGATAATGAAATCAGCCCCTTTTGCCCCTACCGCCACGTTATCGGTGGTGACGAAAGCTTCCACGTTTCCGCCCGCTTTTTTCAGGTTATCCATGTCGATTTTTTCATCGAGGTTTACCAGGTAGATGCCTTTCTGCCAGGCGCGAGAGACCGGCATCACGAGGTTAACGGAAGAGAGCGGAGCAAAAGCGATACCTTTGTATTTCTTATTACTCAGGTCTTCGAAGAGCTGCAGCTGAGACTGAAAATCGCCCTCGGAAGGGGAGGCAAAAATATCGACGGTGACGCCCAGCGTTTTCGCTTCGTCTTCAATCCCTTTTTTCATGTCCACCCAAAACGGATTAGACAACGTTTTTAATACCACGGCATATTCTGCCGCGGCAAACGCGCTGGTGGACAACATTAAGCCCATAGCGGCGCCGCTGAAATATTTCAGATATTTATTCATAGCAGTGTTCTCAATGTAGGGTACGTTATGTTAATCCCACCGCAGTGGGATTAACTTGTTTTATGATTATTTCAGCGCGCCTGGGGAAAAGAAATCCACAATAGCGCCGGTTTTTTGCATATTCAGTGTGGCTTGTTCAATATTTTGTTGAGCAACGGAAACAAATAAAGCATCTAATAATGTTAATTGTAATATACGCGCGGAGGCGTTTCGCCCTAATAAAGGGGTCTCTGGTGCTGGCGAGCAAATAATATAATCAGCCAGTTTAGCAATCGGTGAATGATAGCTATGGGTAATACAGATAATTTTCGCGCCGTTCTTTTTAGCCAGTTCCACGGCGGCTTTCACATCGCTGGTGCGTCCGGAATGCGACACCACCAGCACCACGTCGCCCTCTTTTAACAGCGAGGCGGACATCATCATGATGTGCGCGTCCTGATACGACTGACAGCGCACCCCGATGCGCAGAAACTTATGCTGGATATCCGCGCAGATGGCGTTCGAGCCGCCGACGCCGTACAGATCGCGCTGGTTGGCCTGAGCGAAAAATCTCGCCGCGCGGTGGATTTCATCCACGTTCACAATCGACTGGCCTTCCATGATGGTGCGCAGCGTGATGTTGAAGACTTTGTTCACCACATCCTGTGGCGCTTCATCAAAGGAGAGTTCAGCGGGCAGCACCTGCTCGGACTGGGAAAAATAGTCCACCAGCGCGCTGCGAAGATTACGAAAACCACTGAATCCCAACAGCTTAGCCACTTTCACTATCATTGCTTCGGAAACGGCGAGCGCTTCTGCCACATCTTTAATGGCCGGGGCATCGCTCAAATTACCCGGCTTCAACAGCCAGTCAACAATGCGACTTTCGTTGTCGGTCATCCCTTCCTGCTTCATGCGCAAAAACGGTGCCAGGCCGATGCCGTTGGGAAGCTCTTTTTCAAATTCTGGCTGACTCATCGCTCTCTTTGTCCTTAAAAATGAAGACGACACTATATCACCACATTCCTTTGCGGAAATATGCTGCTAACTTCACAATATTTATAAATTCATAAAGTTTTGTGTGATGTGAAGTGTTGGTTGTGAGTGTGTATTTAACATCATGATATTTATGTAATTAAAATTCAGTCGTGATTTTTTACTGAGCCTGCTGGTGCTATATGTGAGGGATGGTGCGCTTGTAATGGCTAAAGTGGCGGTGTAGAACTGAGCGGGAATCCGATGGTTTTGTGGTTTTATTGCACAACTGACCGGTCTTAAATCACAAACTCCATCGGGTTCGTAAAGTTAACCCACTACGAGGCATCTCATGAACAGGATTGCGTTTGGCTGTGATCACGTTGGTTTCATTCTGAAAGAGGACATTCTGGCCCATCTTCGCGCCCGCGGAGTGGAGGTGATCGACAAAGGCACCGGCTCAACGGAGCGAACAGATTATCCCCGCTATGCCAGCGCTGTGGCGCAGGCGATTGTCGACGGAGAAGTGGAGGGCGGCATCCTGATTTGTGGAACCGGGGTGGGGATTTCGATTACGGCGAACAAGTTTCCGGGCATTCGCGCGGTGGTGTGCAGCGAGCCTTATTCGGCGCAGCTTTCGCGCCAGCACAATGATACTAACGTGCTGGCCTTTGGCTCACGGGTTGTCGGACTGGAGCTGGCAAAAATGATTGTCGATGCGTGGCTCGACGCGAGCTTCGAAGGCGGACGTCATCAGACGCGCATAGAAGCCATTGCGGCGCTGGAGCAGCGTTCGTTTTGAGATTCCTCCGCTACTCGCCCACACCGCCGTTGATTAACGTAAAGCCAGCCCACCTGCTGCGAGACTGGCTTTATGAAACACACGACCACCGCTCTGATATTTGGCCTGCTGTCATTCACCAGCCATCTGGCCCACGCTGATCTTATTGACGACGCTATCGGGAATATCCAGCAGGCGATCGGGGAAGCGTACAATCCGTCGAGCAGTCGTCAGAATGATGACGACCGGTATGAGGAGAGCCGCCGAACTGACAGTCGCCAGTACGATGACCGCCGCCGACAGCTTGAGGATCGTCGCCGTCAGTTAGATGACCGGCAGCGCCAGTTGGATCAGGACCGACGTCAGCTGGAGGACGATGAGCGCAGGCTGGAGGAGGATTACGATCGGTGATATTTGTGCGGTCTGGTGCCCTCACCCCGACCCTCTCCCACGGGGAGAGGGGGAAAAGAGCAATACCTCAATCAAACACCAATCGCATCCCGTCATACCCCGCCTCAAACCCCTCGGGCAGCGGGTTATCCATCATCCATACGTCAAACTGATGGCTGATGTGCGTCAAAATGACCTGCGGGCAGCCAATCACCTCGTTGAGCGCTATCACCGTGTTCAAATCGCAATGGTTGCGCGGCGTTTCGTCGCGCGGCTCGTGGCTGCAATCGATCACCATCGCCTGCGGGTGATTGTTGAGTAGAAATTTCACCGTTTTGTCCGGCAGCCCAGCGGTATCAGATAGCCACGCCACGCGGCTGTGGGCGCTCTCCAGCAGATAGCCAAAGGTCAGCTTTGAGTGATTGAGCGGCAGCGGGGTGACGCGCAAACCCTGTAACTCAAACATCACGAACGGCTCTACCGTATGGCTGAAATCGAGCAGGCCGGGGTGTTTGAACAGATCGTCGCAGCCCGTTTCGTCCGGCGGACCGTAGACCGGAATCGTTGCTCCGACACCCCAGCGCAGGGGGAACAGACCCTGGACATGATCCATATGATAGTGGGTGAGCAAAAACTGCTGAAAACTCCCCGCGTGCCAGTCGTCCATCAGATGCGGAATGCCCGCGTCGAGCAGGGTGACCGCGTCGTTGAATTTCACAACCGCGCTGCACGGGCGGCGGCGATAGCCCTCCTGCAGGCGCGCCCGGCGACAGGCCGCGCAGTCGCAGCCGAAGACCGGCACCAGCTGAGCACCGCCGGTGCCGGTGAGTTGGATGGTCAGGGCCATGGTTCCCCCCATTGAATAAATTGCCGGTTCAGCAGGGTTTTGTAGGCCGGGTAAGGCGAAGCCGCCACCCGGCGTTGTTTTACAGCAACTTCGTAAACCGAAAATGGCTCTGAGCATACCCTTCACGCAGATAGAACCGGTGCGCGTCCACGCGCTTCACGCTGGTCGATAACTCCATCATCTCGGCACCGACACTTCGCGCCTTTGCTTCGGCCCAGGCCAGCAGCTGGCTGCCGACTTTCAGGCCACGAGCCTGCGGGAGCACCACCAGCTCCTGGATCTCGCCGATCCAGTTGGCGTGATGCAGGTGAAACTGCAAATGCAGGCCGATCATCCCGACGATCTGCCCGTCCAGCTCCGCAAGATGGTAGTGCATGTTGCGATCCTGCAGATTCAACAGGTACCCGGCGTGAAAGGCTTTCTGATCGAACTCCGCCTGTTTGAGTTCGCAGATCAGACCGTAAACGGCCTGTGCATCGTCCGGGGTGGCGGTACGCAGCTGGCAGTCAGGCATGTTGTTTCTCCTTCTGACGGATAAGCGATAACAAATTATCGACTGACTGTAGCAAACTTCCGTCGTTATTGAGCAGATGACAGTCCGACGGCGTATAGCGCGCGGCGCGCTCCAGGCGCTGGTCGATCTCCCGCGCGCTTTCCCGCCCGCGCTGCTGCAGGCGTTCACGCAGCACCTCCTGCGACACCTGCAAACAGACCGGCATCAGCGCCTGTTCATAGCGCGCACGGGCCTGTTGCAGGTGGGCCCGCGAGCCGTTGACCAGCACGTCGAAACCGGCGTGCAGCCAGAGGTCGATCTCAATGCCCACGCCGTAGTAAAAGCCGTTCGCGTGCCAGCTCAGCGCCAGTAAGTTCTGCCCTGCGCGAGTAAAAAACTCCGGCTCGCTCAGAGCGATATGGTTCTCGCTGCCCGCGTTCGCCGCCCGCGTGATGTAGCGATGCGCCACGAGTAATTGTGCGTGTTCCTGCTGGCGCAGCGCCGACAGCAGGCTGTCTTTTCCGGAGCCGGACGGCCCCATCAGCCAGATCAGTTTTCCCATCAGAACACCCGCTTTCCCTGACGCCAGACGTGATCGATATGGATGTGCTCGCCCTTGCGGTGTGCCAGAACGAGATCCGCCCGTTTGCCTTCGCCAATCACCCCGCGATCGCCGAGATTGAGCGCGTCAGCCGGGTTTTTGGTCACCAGGCGAATGGCCTGCGGCAGGGTAAAACTGTTGCCCGCATCGTCCGCCACGCGGAAGGCCGCATCCAGCAGGCTCGCCGGATAGTAATCGGAGGAGAGAATATCCAGCAGACCCAGCGCCGCCAGCTGGCTGGCCGCCACGTTGCCGGAGTGCGAGCCGCCGCGCACGATGTTCGGGGCGCCCATCAGGACGTTCATCCCGTGCTGGCGGGAGGCTTCTGCCGCCGCGAACGTGGTGGGAAATTCGGCGATCACGCTGCCAAGCTGGTGGGATTCATGCACGTGATCGTGAGTGGCGTCGTCATGGCTGGCGAGGGCAATATGGCGATCCCGGCACATCGCCGCAATCGCCAGGCGATTCGGCTGCGACCATTGGGCTGCCAGCGCCAGCTGTTCCTCTTCGTAGCGCGCCATTTCGTCGTCATTCAGGGAGTATTTGCCCTGATAATATTCGCGATACTTCTCGATGTTGGCGAACTGGCGCTGGCCCGGCGAGTGGTCCATGAGGGAAACCAGGGAGACCGGCTCGCGGCCCACCAGTTTTTCAAACAGCGGCAGGGTGGTGTGGTGCGGCAGTTCGCAGCGCAGATGCAGGCGATGCTCGGCGCGGTTCAGGCCGCGCTTTTGCGTCTCTTCCACCGCGTTAATCATCTTCTCGAGATTCTCCAGACGGTCGCCGCCGTCGCGCACGTCGCCAATTGCCACCGCGTCCAGCACCGTGGTGATGCCGCTGGCGACCATCAGCGCGTCGTGACTGCTCATCGCAGAGTGGGCCGGCCAGTCGACTTTCGGGCGCGGGGTGAAGAATTTATCCAGATTATCCGTGTGCAGCTCGATCAGCCCCGGCAGCAGCCAGCCGCCTTCGCCGTCCATCGCTTGTGGCGAGCGGCTCTGGGTTTCGGCGAAGGCGCGAATCACGCCGTCCTGAATTTCGATCGATCCGTCGATGACTTCATTTTCCAGCACCAGTTTGACGTTATTGATGATCATGACGGAACTCCCATCGCATGAAGACGATCGGCTACGCGATCGCGGACCGTGGCGTCGTGGAAGATCCCCACGATCGCGGCACCGCGCGCTTTGGCCTGTTCGATCAGCTCGACGACGGCGGCGCTGTTTTTGGCATCCAGCGAGGCGGTCGGTTCGTCGAGCAGTAAAATTGGGTAATCGACGATAAACCCGCGGGCGATGTTCACGCGCTGCTGTTCGCCGCCGGAAAAGGTCGAGGGGGCCAGATGCCACAGGTGTTCCGGGACGTTAAGGCGCGTCAGCAGGCGGGCGGCTTTGGCCGCGCACGCTTCGCGGGAGACGCCGAGATCCAGCAGGGGCTGCATGACGACGTCGAGGGCGGAGATCCGCGGGATCACCCGCAGGAACTGGCTGACCCAGCCGATCGTCGCGCGGCGCACTTCCAGCACTTTGCGCGCCGGGGCTTGGACCAGATCGACCCATTCGTCGCCGTGACAGATGTGAATGTGGCCCTGGTCGGGCAGATAGTTGGCGTACAGGGAGCGCAGCAGCGTCGATTTTCCGCTACCTGAGTGGCCGTGCAGCACCACGCATTCGCCCTTGTTGACCTCGAGAGAGGCGTTTTGCAGCACCGACAGGCGCACGCCGTTTTGCTGGTGGAGCACAAAAGTTTTACTCACGTTTTCTACGCGGATCATGTTGGCTTCCTGGTTCTTTTTGCCGGATGGCGGCTTCGCCTTATCCGGCCTACGGGTTTGGTGCGGTCTTTTTTGCCGGGTGGCGCTTCGCTTACCCGGCCTACGGGTTTGGTGCGATCATTTTTGCCGGGTGCGGTTTTCGTAGGTCGGGTAAGGCGAAGCCGCCACCCGACGCAAACCCACTCAATTCTGCAAAACGGACGACACCAGCAACTGGGTGTACGGATGGTGCGGATCGTCGAGCACACGGTCGGTTAATCCACTTTCCACCACCTGACCCTCTTTCATCACCATCAGGCGGTCCGCCAGCAGACGGGCGACGCCCAGATCGTGGGTGACAATCACCACCGCCAGATCCAGCTCCACCACCAGGCCGCGCAGCAGGTCGAGCAGTCGCGCCTGGACAGACACGTCCAGCCCGCCCGTCGGCTCATCCATAAACACCAGCTTCGGATGGGTGACGAGGTTGCGGGCGATCTGCAGACGCTGCTGCATCCCGCCGGAGAAGGTGGTGGGCAGGTCGTCGATGCGTGACGCCGGGATCTCCACGTCCTCCAGCCACTGCTGGGCGGTCGCGCGGATATTCCCGTAGTGCCGCGCCCCGGTTGCCATCAGCCGTTCGCCGATGTTCCCGCCCGCCGACACCTGGCGGCGCAGGCCGTCCATCGGATGCTGATGCACCACGCCCCACTCGGTGCGCAGCAGGCGGCGGCGCTCGGCTTCGCTCATGCCGTAGAGGGATTGATCCTGATACAGAATCTCTCCGTTCTGCGGCGTCAGGCGCGCGGAGATCGATTTGAGCAGAGTGGTTTTGCCGGAGCCGGACTCGCCGACGATCCCCAGCACTTCGCCAGGCCACAGCTCGAACGACACGTCGCTAAAGCCTTTGCCGG
The DNA here is from genome assembly GCF_035593345.1 of Lelliottia sp. JS-SCA-14. Taxonomy (NCBI): domain Bacteria; kingdom Pseudomonadati; phylum Pseudomonadota; class Gammaproteobacteria; order Enterobacterales; family Enterobacteriaceae; genus Lelliottia; species Lelliottia sp. JS-SCA-14. Next base: position 462,221 of record NZ_CP141606.1, read on the forward strand.
GCGCATACAAATGGGTCAGGTTGTTCACCGAAAGCAGCGGTTTCATTGGCCGTTTGCCTCGCTCTGTTGGCGGCAGAAATCGGTGTCGGAGCAGACAAACATGCGTTTGCCCGTATCGTCGAGCACCACTTCGTCGAGATAGCTGTGTTGGGACCCGCAGATGGCGCACGGCTCGTCCCACTCCTGCACCCTGAACGGGTGATCGTCGAAATCAAGGCTTTCGACGCGGGTGTAGGGCGGCACGGCGTAGATGCGTTTTTCGCGTCCGGCACCGAACAATTGCAGGGCGGGCATCATGTCCATCTTCGGGTTATCGAATTTCGGGATCGGCGAGGGGTCCATTACGTAGCGCCCGTTCACTTTCACCGGATAGGCGTAAGTAGTGGCGATATGGCCGAAGCGGGCGATATCTTCGTAGAGTTTCACCTGCATCACGCCATACTCTTCGAGGGCGTGCATGGTGCGGGTTTCGGTTTCGCGCGGCTCGATAAAGCGCAGCGGCTCGGGGATCGGCACCTGGAAAATCAGGATCTGATCTTCGGTCAGCGGCGTCTCCGGGATGCGGTGACGGGTCTGAATCAGGGTGGCGTCTTCCGTACGTTCGGTGGTGTTCACCCCGGTGACGCGTTTGAAGAAGTTACGAATCGACACGGCGTTGGTGGTGTCGTCCGCCCCCTGGTCGATGACTTTCAGCACGTCCGCTTCACCAATCACGCTGGCGGTGAGCTGGATCCCGCCGGTGCCCCAGCCGTAAGGCATCGGCATTTCGCGGCCGCCAAAGGGTACCTGATAGCCTGGGATCGCCACCGCTTTCAGGATGGCGCGGCGGATCATGCGTTTGGTTTGTTCGTCCAGATAGGCAAAGTTATACCCGCTGAGGTTAGCCATTTTTGCGCTCCCGTTGCAGACGTTTCAGCAGTTCCAGTTCTGCCTGGAAATCAACGTAATGCGGCAGTTTGAGGTGCGAGACAAAGCCCGCGGCTTCGACGTTATCCGCGTGGGCCAGCACGAACTCTTCGTCCTGTGCCGGGCCGGAAATCGTCTCGTCGTAGTCCGGGGCCTGTAGCGCGCGGTCGACCAGCGCCATCGCCATCGCCTTGCGCTCGCCCATGCCAAACACCAGGCCGTAGCCGCGGGTGAAGTGTGGGGCGTCGTTTTCGGGGGCCACGAAGCCGTTCACCATTTCGCATTCGGTCATCAGCAGTTCGCCGACGTTGACTGCAAATCCCAGCTCTTCCGGCACGATGTCGATCTCAACAAAACCGCTGCGGATTTCCGCGGCGAACGGGTGGTTGCGCCCGTAGCCGCGCTGGGTGGAGTAGGCCAGCGCCAGGAGATAGCCTTCGTCGCCGCGCATCAGCTGCTGCAGGCGCGAGGAGCGCGAGCAGGGATAGACCGGCGGGGTGCGGGTGACGTCGTCGGGCACGCTGCCCGTGTCCTCTTCGGCCTTCGCCAGCCCCTGATTCGCCAGCAGGCTAAAGACGTGGGGCGCGTTTTCCTGCGGCGCGTCGCTGGTGTTAAGGGACGGGGATTCGCCGTTCGCCAGCAGGGTGAAATCCAGCAGGCGATGGGTGTAGTCATAGGTCGGGCCGAGCAGCAGCCCGCCGGGAATATCTTTGTAGACCGCCGAAATTCGGCGTTCCAGGCGCATCTTCGCGCTCTCCAGCGGTTCGCTGACCGCCAGTTTGGCCAGCGTCGTGCGGTAGGCGCGCAGGAGGAAGATCGCTTCGACATTGTCACCGCTGGCCTGCTTCAGCGCCAGGGCGGCCAGTTCGCGGTCGGCGATCCCGCCTTCGGTCATCACGCGATCGACGGCCAGATTCAGCTGCTGTTCAATTTGCTCGACGCTCAGCTCGGGAAGCTGTTCATCGCCGCGTCTTCTGCGCTCTTGCAGCGCATGGGCGGCGGCTATCGCCTTTTCGCCCCCTTTGACGGCAACGTACATCAGCACACCTCGACATGTGTGGTTCGTGGGATAGCCAGCAGACGTTCGCCGCAGGTGAGGATCAGGTCGATACCCAGCGGGAACGGATGCGGACGTTCGGTCAGCTCGTGAATGATGCACTCCGGCAGCTGCGGGGCGACCATGCGCTCGTCGGCGATCCCGGCCCCGGTCAGGCGCAGCATGCGGCCACCGCTCAGGCTTGGGACCTGCAGAATCAGCGTGGCGCTGGTTTCCGGGGCGACGGCGCTGCCGGATGAGAGCGCGTTGAGCTGCTCGTGGCTGATTTGCTCGTCGGCGACGGCAAAGATGGCCTGCTGCGGCTGATCGACCAGCGGTGCGCTGGTGTGGAAACGCAGATTCTGGCTGGCAATGTCGTTCGCCATGCTGCCCGACAGCCAGACCGGCGTATCGGCGTCGGCCAGGGTCAGCAGCACGCTGGTGGTGGCGAGGTTCAGCGGCTGCCAGCCGTGGGTGAGCTGATGCAGCGAGACAATCACGCCCGGCTCGCTCATGGCTTTCAGCAGACGACGAAAACTGTGCTGGGCGTCCTGCACGGCAAGGGTGAAAGCAGGTTGAAGCGTCATGCGTTATCTCCGCGAACGAGCGTAAAGAAGTCGACCCGGCTGGTGTTCACTTCGGCCTGACGGGCGGCGATGCGCGCGGCACGGTCGGCTTCCAGCGGGGCAATTAAGGTTTCCATTAACGACTGAAAATGAGTCGGTTCCTGCAGCAGCGCGTCGACGACGGCGCACTGTTCGGCGTGCGGTTTGTCGCGCCCGAGCTGGTAGCTGTAGCCGAGCGTGCCGCTTTTGAGGCGGATCACCGCGCGGGTGAGGGTGGCGTCCCCGGCAAAAAAGCGCTCACCGGTGCCGCCCATCCGCGCCTGAATCTGGACCAGGCCAATCTCTGGCGCCCGGATGGTTTCGTATTCCGGACGGATGTTCAGCACGCGCAGGCGCTCACGCAGCGCGGCGGGCTGGCTGTGGGCGAGGACGCTCATCCAGCGCTGGCGGGTGGGAGTATCGAAATGCATTCAGTGCTCCATGGTGAATTCAATCATGTCGGCGCGGGTCAGGCTGACGGAGTATTCCGTCGCGTTGACGTCGCCGTCACGGTGGTTGAGGGTACGCACGCAGAGCAGCGGCGCCATGTTCGGGATCTCCAGCACTTTGCTCTCTTTAGCCTGCGCGCGGCGGGCGCTGATCCGCGTCTGGGTGCGTCTGAGGGCGATGCCGGTGGCGTCGAACAGGAAGTCATGCAGCGAGCCGCTGGAGAAATGTTGCAGCGTTGGCCAGAGGGCGAGGTCGGCGAAGTAGTGGTCGATCTGACAGACCGCCACGCCGTTGACGCGGCGTAACGTGCGCAGATGCACCACGTTGTCGCCCTCCTGAATCCCCAGCGCATCGGCGATGTGGCTCGACGCGGGGCGCAGCACCGAGAGCAGTTTTTCGCTGGTCGGGTGGCTGCCCTGATCGAGGAGGTTCTGGCTAAAACGCGCCTGCGAGTTGAGCGGGTAGTCGAAGGGGCGCATCAGAACCAGCACGCCGATGCCCTGGCGGCGCTGGACCCAGCCGCGTTCGACCAGCTGGTCGATAGCGCGACGCAGGGTGTGACGGTTGACTTCGTAGCGGTCGGCGAGCTGCTGTTCCGCGGGGAGGTAGTCGCCGCAGCGGTAGTGGGTGCGCAGCTCGACTTCGAGTTTCGCGGCGATCTCTTGCCAGCGGGTCGGGTAACTGGTTGGATGTCTGGATAAGTGCATAGAAATCAAAGCCTCGCTTCTCAGATGAAGTGCTTACGCAAACGTTGAGAGAGGAAATCCAGCAGGCTGACGGTGATGATGATGAGGACCATCAGGGCGCAGGTTTGCTGGAACTGGAAGCCGCGAATCGCTTCCCACAGGGTGACGCCGATGCCGCCTGCGCCGACCATGCCGACCACCGTCGCCGAGCGAACGTTGGATTCGAAACGGTAGAGGGAGTAGGAGATTAAAAGCGGCATCACCTGCGGCAGGACGCCGTAGAGAATCTCTTCGATTTTATTGGCACCCGTGGCGCGGATACCTTCCACCGGGCCGGGTTCAATGGCTTCGACCGCTTCGGACAGCAGCTTGGAGAGCACGCCGGTGGTGTGGATGAACAGGGCCATCACGCCTGCGAAGGGACCGAGGCCGACGGCGACCACGAACAGCATCGCGAAGACCATCTCGTTAATGGCGCGGCAGGCGTCCATCAGGCGGCGCATCGGCTGGTAGATCCACCAGGGGACGATGTTTTCGGCGCTCATCAGGCCAAACGGGATGGAGAGGATGACTGCCAGCGCGGTGCCCCAGACGGCGATTTGCATGGTGACCGCCATTTCGCTGAGGTAGTCACGCCACTGGCTGAAGTCCGGCGGGAAGAAGTCGGCGGCGAAGGTCGCCATGTTGCCGGAATCTTTGACCAGCATCAGCGGGTCCATTTCCGCACCTTTCCAGGAGACGACGAGCACCGCCAGCAGGATGGCCCAGCTGATCAGCGAGAACCAGCTGCGTTTCGGGGGTGGGACGGTGATGGTTTGCATGAATTCTCCGTTGGTTGTTGATCCCCTCTCCCTTGAGGGAGAGGGTTAGGGTGAGGGGGAAATGTGCGCGCTGATGCCCTCACCCCGGCCCTCTCCCAAAGGGAGAGGGAGAACAAATTACTGCACCGCTTTATTCACCGACGTCATCGCGGTAAGTGCGGCGGTCAGACGGTCAAGATCTTCCAGCTGCGCCTGAATCACTGACACTTTGCTGGTCTTCTCTTCGTCGTTCAGACCTTTGTTGTCCTTCACGCCCTGCATCTCTTTAAACAGCGCCAACTGGCGGATCGGCACCAGCTGCAGGTCGCTTGAGGCGCGGAACGGCGCCCAGCCGAGACGTTCGAGAACGGTTTTCTCTTCGGCGGTTTTGCCGTAGTTCATAAAGAAGTCGTAGATCTTGTCTTTGGTGCTTTCGGAGAGGTTTTTACGCCATACAATCGGGTCGCCCGGGATCAGCGGGGATTTCCAGATCACCTTCAGCGCTTTAAGCTTGTCCGGGGCGGAGGTTTTCAGCTTGTCGAGGTTTTCGGTGTTGTTGGTGGCAACGTCGACCTGTTTGTTGGCGACGGCCAGGGCGTTGGTTTCGTGGCCGGCGTTGACCGTGCGTTTAAACTCGCTGGTGGAGACGTTATTTTTCGCGAAGACGTAGTAGCCAGGGACGAGGTAACCGGAGGTGGAGTTCGGGTCGCCGTTGCCGAAGGTCAGATCTTTGCGTTTGGCGAGCATGTCGTTGAGGTTATTGATCGGGCTGTCTTTGTTGACGATCAGCACGCTCCAGTAACCCGGAGAACCGTCGGCGGCAACGGTCTGGGCGAAGACCTGGCCGTTAGCGCGATCGACCGCTTCCATTGCGGAGAGGTTGCCGTACCAGGCGATGTCGACTTTGTTAAAGCGCATCCCCTGGATGATGCCCGCGTAATCCGGGGCGAAGAAGGCGTTCACTTTGATGCCCAGTTTGGTTTCCATATCTTTCAGGAAGGGTTCCCACTGGGGTTTCAGGTTTTGCTGTGACTCTGTCGAAATAATGCCGAAATTCAGGGCTTTTTCCTGTTCCTGCTCCTGCGCATAGGCCGGGCTTAACAGGGTGCTGATGCTGAACATGCTGGTAAAGGCCAGCGCGGCAACGGCTTTGTAGCTCATGTCTATTCCTCAAGCGGGGTCGATTAAGCAGCCTGCGCGTTCTCTTCGACGCGGTTAATGCTGCGGTACAGGTGGTCAAATCTTTCGTTATCAAAGTGTTGGCTTGCGCCGTCGTAGAACACATGGCCCTGACGCAAGGCGACGATGCGCTCGCAGTAGCGCAGGGCGTAATCCACCTGATGCAGCGTGACTACGACGGTGATGCCGTCGTTCTGGTTAATGTCGCGCAGGGTTTCCATCACGATGCGAGCCGATTCCGGGTCCAGCGAGGCGATGGGTTCATCGGCGAGGATCACTTTGGCTTTTTGCATTAATGCCCGGGCGATGGCCACGCGCTGCTGCTGGCCGCCCGAGAGGGTGGAGACGCGCTGGTGGGCGAAATGGGCCATCCCGACGCGGGTCAGCGCCTGGAGCGCCTGCTGTTTTTGTGACGGCGAGAACCAGCGCAGGCAGGTGCGCCAGAACGGGGTGCTGCCGAGCGCGCCGATCAGGACGTTCTCCAGCACCGTCAGGCGGTTCACCAGGTTGAACTGCTGGAAGATGCAGCCCGTTTGCGCGCGGCTTTTACGGATATCGCCCGCCAGACGGCCCGAGCGCTGCACGGTGTTACCCAGCAGCTCGACGTGACTTTCTGGCGTTTTATCGCCGGTGATTAAGCCGCTGAGATGGCGCAGCAGAGTGGATTTTCCGGAACCGGAAGGCCCGAGCAGTGCCACCATTTCGCCCTGCTGGACGGTCAGATCAACGGCATGCAGAGCCTTGTTGTGGTGAAAGGTCTTGCTCAGTTTCTCGACGCGGATGACAGTTTGCATGTTCAGGCCTCACGATAAATGTGGCCTCATGCTGGCGGATCAATGTGACATTTAGGTTAAGTATTGGTTGCGGGAGTTTGAAGAGTTGAGGTGAATGGGATGACAGGCGGAGGGGACGCCTCCGCCAGAGGATTACTGCTGTTTGACGACGTTGATCATCCAGGGCACGCCATATTTATCGGTCACTTTGCCGAAACCGTGCGCCCAGAAGGTCTCCTGCCAGGCCATTTCGACATTGCCCCCTTCGGCGAGCTTATCGAACCAGCCTTTGCCTTCGGCCACGTCCTGGGTGTCGAGCACCAGCGTGAAGCCTGCGTACTGGGCTTTACCGCCGGGCACGCCGTCGCTCATCATGATTTCGCTCCCGGCGATATGAACGTTGGAGTGGGCAATCGCGGTGTCGGGGAATTGCATACCGGAAGGGCAGCCTTCTTCGCTGTTTCCGTCTTTGGGCATTTCGCCGTAGGTGATTTTATAGGTGACTTCTGCGCCGAGGGCGTGCTGGTAAAAGGCGGTGGCCTCAGCACAGTTTCCGGCGAAGGAGATGTAGGGACTTAACGGCATAATCATTACCTCAGGTAAGAGAAGCCCGTTAAGTGTAGTACGAAATTTGTACAATAATACGTAGGCCCGGTAAGCGTAGCGCCACCGGGCGCTTTGCCGGATGCGCTGCGCTTATCCGGCCTACAAAAGAACAAAGTCTTATTTATCAGTTCTTTTTAACGAACTCGGATTTGAGTTTCATTGGGCCAAAGCCGTCAATTTTGCAGTCAATATTATGATCGCCTTCGACCAGACGGATATTCTTCACTTTGGTGCCGATTTTCAGCATCGAAGAGGCGCCTTTGACCTTCAGGTCTTTTACCACGGTGACGCTATCGCCGTCGGCCAGCAGATTACCGTTGGCATCTTTCACAATCAGCGCATCGCTATCTTGTGATGGTTCGGCATCATTCCATTCATGGGCGCATTCAGGGCAGATGAACATCCCATTATCTTCGTAGGTGTATTCGGAATTACATTTTGGGCAGTGTGGCAGTGACATATTGGAGTCCTCAAAAAGTGCTAACGGGGCTGGAAAGCGCCAGCCAAAACACGGCAGTTTGCCGAAAAAGGCGTCAAGTATAGCGTAAGTCCCCACATTTGTCGGTGACATTCTTTTTTTGTAAATAGTGAAATTGCGTTTTCTGCAGTGACACTTTCTGTCAGTCACTTAAGCGATGCTAACTGCGTACTTAAGATTTAAACAACGCGACGAAATATATCGAATATTTTATTGCGCAAATTGCCAGGTACTGTCATTTCGGATAAGGTGAGGTGAGCAGTTGTTATTTATCAACGGCACCCGATTTTGCTAATCCTCCTTTGGCAAGCGGGAATTACCTCTCTTTTTGGGTGGGTAAATTACTTTGATATATCCTATAGCTACATAAAAAATGGTCTACGCTCATTATCTTTCGGCTACTTTTGCCGAGAGGAGTGTACGAGCGCTTTACGCTGCAACCGGAATATATTTTGGTTTCTCATCAGGCGCTTATATTCATTGAACATATTTTCCACGCGTGATCAAAAAAGCCGAAATTTCATTATTAAAACTATCCGGCTAAATAAAAGTAATAAATTTGCGTTAAGGAAAGGCTTTTATCATGCACACACAAACAATTTTTGAATTAAGCCAGGAAGCAGAGCGGCTTCTGCAACTTGCTTTGCAGAATCTGGATGCGTTGAAATCAATGCCGATTGCGGTGCTGGATAGCACCACCGCTGCCATGACCGGGGAGACAAATAATGTCCTGCCTCTGCATTTCAGCACCCGCGGGGTGGAAACGCAGCTTTCCATGCTCAATAACGAATTACGCAAAATTACCCGTCTGGAGATGGTGCTGGCGATCGTCGGGACCATGAAGGCCGGGAAATCGACCACCATCAATGCCATCGTCGGGACAGAGGTGCTGCCAAACCGTAACCGCCCGATGACCGCGCTGCCGACGCTGATCCGCCATACGCCGGGCCAGACCGAGCCGGTGCTGCATTTCGCCCACGTGTCGCCGATCGATACGCTGATCAAGCAGTTGCAGGAGAAATTGTGCAACCACGATCGCGGAAAGCTCACCCAGCGCCTCGAGATCGACAAAGACATGAACGCCCTGCTCGGGCGCATCGAGCAGGGTGAAGCCTTCGAAAAACACTACCTGGGCGCGCAGCCCATTTTCCAGTGCCTGAAAAATCTTAACGATCTGGTGCGTTTGTCCAAGGCGCTGGGCGTGGATTTCCCGTTCTCGGAATACGCGGCGATTGAGCATATCCCGGTGATTGAGGTGGAGTTTGTCCATCTGGCGGGGCTGGATTCCCATCTCGGCCAGCTGACGCTGCTCGACACCCCAGGGCCGAACGAGGCCGGGCAGCCGCATCTGCAGAAAATGCTCAGCGAGCAGCTGGCGCGCTCGTCGGCGGTGCTGGCGGTGATGGACTACACCCAACTGAAATCCATATCTGATGAAGAGGTGCGGCAGGCGATTTCGGCGATCGGGAAATCCGTACCGCTGTACGCCCTGGTGAATAAGTTCGATCAAAAAGATCGCAACAGCGATGACGAAGAGCAGGTGCGGGCGATGATCTCCGGCACGCTGATGAAAGGCAATATTTCGCCGGGGCAGATCTATCCGGTGTCGTCCATGTGGGCCTATCTGGCGAACCGCGCGCGCTACGAAATCACGACCCATGGCCGTTTGCCGAACCCACAGGAGCAGCGCTGGGTGCAGGATTTTGCCGAGGCGGCGTTAGGGCGTCGCTGGCGCACGGCGGATCTGGACGATGTGGAGCATATTCGCCACGCCGCCGATCTGCTGTGGGAAGATTCGCTTTTCGAGCAGCCGATCCGCAAACTGATCTACGCTGCTTACGCTAATGCGTCGCTCTACGCTCTGCGATCCGCCTCGCATAAGCTGCTGAACTACGCGCAAAACGCTCGCGAGTACCTCGATTTCCGCTACCAGGGGCTGACGGTGGCCTTTGAAGAGCTGGAAGTGAATATTGCCCGGCTCGAAGAGGATATGGCGCTGCTGCAGACGCGTCAGGATGTGGTCAGCGACGAAGTGGGGCATGAAGTTGAGCAGGCGCTGGATGCGGCTAACGCCTTTATTTCTCAGCAGAAAAACCAGATTCAGCAGGCGATTAGCCACATTTTCAATCGCGAAAATATTCTCGATTTAGCGGGCATTGAGCACATGAGCCTGCGAAACAGCTCCCCGGACGAGATGGGGCAACTGGTGCTGGACGACGAAGGGCAGGCGCAGATTGTGCTGAGCAAAATCCGCTCCTCCTGCGAGCTGATCATGCTGGATGCGCAGGGTAAAATCAGCCGCGAGTTGGCGCTGCGCTTCGATCAGCTTGAATCCACGCTGGCGCGTTCTCTGAATGAAGCGATGCGTCCGATTGAAAAACGCATCAAAGAGGAGTTGAGCCACGCCGGTTTCCGCGCGCGGATCAGCTTCCCGGCGTTCCAGGCGAGTCAGCTGAACTTCAATACGCGCGGCCTGTTTTCGGATGCCATTGCGTCGGAGAACCGTCCGGCGGGTGAAGTGTCGGGTTCCGGCAGCGTGCGGGAGACGGTGTCGCGCTGGCTGAATAATCCGGGCTGGGGTTTTGAAGATTACGTCGTGACGCGCACCCGGTATGTCATTGACGTCGCGCAGCTTCATGAGCGGTTTAAACAACATATTGATCAATTTTGTGAACAAATCGGTAAAGCTTTGGTGGCGCAGGTCGATGTCTCTGTTACGGCGGGCATGGCGACGTTTTTCGCAGAATTCTCTTTATGTCTGACCGGGTTACAGGAAAGCTTGCGTGATAGCCTCGCAGTGCGCCAGCAAAACGAGCACTCCACAAGGGCGCTCAGCCAGCTGTTGCAGCAAAGTATTACTACTGCGACGTGGATTCAGGAAGATACCCGACTGTTACGCGATGATATTCAAACCTTATTCGCGGCTGAGCAACTATGACAACACAACTACTGGACGGTCCCGGGCGGACGCTGGAGTGTATTCATCCGAAGTTTATGGTCGATCTGGTACAAGGGGTGGACGCGGTGCGTCTTCCCCCGCTCGTACCTCAGCAGCAGCAATTTCGTGAGCGTTTAACTCAGGAGATCATGACCCAGACGAAGCTTCGTCCCTGGGCGATGACGGGAATGTTCAGCGAAAATGCTGCCCTGCGGCTGGGGCTGGCGGAAAAACTGGCGGGGATGTTTGATCCCGGCCATCTGGCGTTAACGCGGATGACGGATAAGTTGACCTCACTGCGACAGCAAACCTCCCGCCTGGGGCAACAGTCTCCGGGCCTGATGCAGCAGTACGACGATCTCTCCTCCCACTTTTCCCAGCGTGCGGCTTATAAAGAAAAAGCGTTATCCCAGCGTGGGTTAACGGTGCAGGCGGGCGAACACAGCGAGCAAATTTTTACCCACTGGCGGGCCGGGCAGTACGACGGCTGGTCGCTGGCGGGGCGCTGTTATATCGCGCTGGAAGAGCTGCGCTGGGGGGCATTTGGCGATGCCTGCCGCCTGGCGAACGATGATGTTGCCGCGATGCTGAAGGATAATTTGCGCAGCCTGGCGGCAAATTATCTGGCGCAGGGGATTAACGCCTCTCCGGCGACCCGCCACTTCTATCAGCAATGGCTCGCCACGCCGATGTCATCGGGGTTGATGGATCATAAAGATATGCTGGGCTGGCTGGGCGACTGGTGTCATCCGGAGCGTCATCCGGTGAGCTGGTCCGTGACGCAGAGCTGGCAGACCGTGGCGCTGGGGATGCCGAGACTCTGTTCGGCGAAACGGCTTGCGGATGCGATGGTGGGCGAGGTGTTTGGCGAGGCGTAAACCAAAACCCTCTCCGCGGAGAGGGCATGTCACAATCTTAATGATGTAAGGATTCAACCGGCTGTGGCTCAGTTTCCGTCTGCGAAAGCGTGCCGTAGCGTTTGGAATACAGCGCCGTAATGATCGGCACCACAATCGCGGTCACAATCACCGCTGCGGCGACCAGCGCGGTGGCCGAGGCAGCGACCGGTTCGAAGGCCGGGTTAATCTGCGCGATAATCACCGGGTTCGCCACGGCTGCTCCTGCTGCGGATGATGCGGCGACACCTGCGGTCCCATTCCCTCCCCCAATCACGCGGTCCGCGATAATCAGTGGAATACCGGTGATGACGATAACCGCGATGCCGAGGGCGATGCCCAGCAGGCCGGTGTCCATAATCACGCCCAGGTTAATGGTATTGCCCAGCGCGAAGCCAAAGAACGGAATCAGCACCGGTGTGGCTTTGCTGAAGAAATCGCGCAGGTCGGTGTCGAGGTTACCCAGGGCGAAACCGATCAGGAACGGCAGGATCGCGCCCACAAAGTGGTGCGGTTCGAAGGTGGCCAGACCGGCAGAGCCGAGGATCAGCATGGTCATCAGCGGGCCGGATTCCAGCGACATCAGTACGAATGCGCCTGACTCTTCTTTGGTGCCGTACTGGTTCATCAGGCTGGCGTACAGACCGCCGTTGGTCATATCCATCGCGGAAACAATCGCCAGAACGGATAATCCGGCGAAGAATCCGGTCTGAATTCCGTTCTCAGGAATAAACATGGCGCAGACCATCGCGGCTACCCAGGCAACGGCAATTTTGGTGATCACCAGCGTGCCGGATTTGCGCAGAACGGTGCCCGTTGCCCGTAAATTAATTGACGCGCCAATACAGAAAAACCACACCGCGAGAATCGGCACGGTGCCGGTAATCATTCCTTTTGTGAACCCACCGAAATAAGCACCGGTATTCGGTGCCAGCGTATTTAGAATTGCGCCAAGTACCAGAGGGACCAGCATCATCCCGCCAGGGATGCGTTCAATCGTGGCTTTGATCTTCATGATAAATCCTCACATCTTATCTCGCGTTTCTGGCAGACAAGTCAGGTAAAAACAATGTTTACATTCAGTAAGTTAAATGCCTGGTGTTTCGTCTGGTTATGCACAGGCCGCAATCCGTTTACGCGTTTAAACGGTGGGTGAGTAGCATCCTCGGCGGCGTGTTCGGGCTTATCATGCGATCATTGGAATTGCGATTCAATCAAAATGAAACATGGTTTTAGTTATCTCGATCACATATTTAAGTAAACAGCGAAACGGAGCGCTTGTAATTAAAAAGCTGTGAATTGGATGTGAATGAATGTGAGTGATTTTCTGCCGTTGCAGGAAAAATAATAACCTGCGTAATAATTATCTTAAGTCTGATAAATCATCATTATGAAGAGAGGGTGTTTTACGTTTTCTGACAACTTCTGACGTCATACGTAAATTTTTGTGAAGTTGATCACTAATTTAAACGCTGGTAGGGTAAAGAGGTCATTAACTGCCCAGACAGGCGTCAACAGGTTCGGTTGTATCGACGAGAAACGTCAATGTAAGTAAACCTGCTACGCTTGAAGAAGAAGATTCGCATGAGGCGAATCTCAGGTTCACAGACCGCAAGAATATCTGTGGTATGGACAGGGCTGAGTCTACGAGGATAGCAATGCTTAAAAGGAAAAAAGTAAAACCCATTACATTGGGTGACGTCACCATCATTGATGACGGTAAACTGCGCAAGGCCATTACCGCTGCTTCGCTGGGTAACGCGATGGAGTGGTTTGACTTTGGTGTTTATGGCTTCGTTGCCTACGCATTAGGTAAAGTGTTCTTCCCCGGTGCCGATCCCAGCCTGCAGATGATTGCAGCGCTAGGTACCTTCTCCGTACCCTTCCTGATCCGCCCGCTCGGTGGGCTGTTCTTCGGGATGCTGGGCGATAAATACGGTCGCCAGAAAATTCTCGCCATTACCATCGTGATTATGTCGATAAGTACCTTCTGTATCGGCCTGATCCCGTCCTACGCCACCATTGGCATCTGGGCACCTATCCTGCTGCTGCTGTGTAAAATGGCGCAGGGCTTCTCGGTCGGCGGTGAGTACACGGGCGCATCGATTTTCGTCGCGGAATACTCCCCGGACCGTAAACGTGGCTTTATGGGAAGCTGGCTGGACTTTGGCTCGATTGCCGGGTTTGTGCTGGGTGCGGGCGTGGTGGTGTTGATCTCCACCGTCGTCGGTGAAGCGAACTTCCTCGAGTGGGGCTGGCGTATTCCATTCTTCCTGGCGCTGCCGCTGGGTATTATCGGCCTGTATCTGCGTCACGCATTAGAAGAGACCCCGGCGTTCCAGCAGCACGTTGAGAAGCTGGAGCAGGGCGACCGCGAAGGCTTGCAGGAAGGACCGAAAGTGTCGTTCCGTGAGATTGCAACCAAGCACTGGCGTAGCCTGCTGACCTGTATCGGTCTGGTGATTTCAACCAACGTGACTTACTACATGTTGCTCACCTATATGCCGAGCTACCTGTCGCATAACCTGCACTATTCTGAAGATCACGGCGTGCTGATTATCATCGCTATCATGGTCGGTATGCTATTTGTGCAGCCGATTATGGGTCTGATGAGTGACCGCTTTGGTCGTCGTCCGTTCATTATCCTGGGTAGCGTCGCGCTGTTCGCTCTGGCGATCCCGGCCTTTATCCTGATTAACAGTAATGTACTGGGCCTGATTTTTGCCGGTCTGCTGATGCTCGCGGTGATCCTCAACTGCTTTATCGGGGTGATGGCGTCCACGCTTCCGGCGATGTTCCCGACGCACATTCGTTACAGTGCGCTGGCGGCGGCATTTAATATCTCGGTCCTGATTGCCGGTCTGACGCCAACGCTGGCGGCCTCGTTGGTCGAAAGCACTCAGAACCTGATGATGCCTGCTTACTATCTGATGGTTATCGCGGTGATCGGTCTGGTGACCGGCCTGACGATGAAAGAGACCGCCAACCGTCCTCTGAAAGGGGCGACGCCAGCGGCATCGGATATTCAGGAAGCGAAAGAGATCCTGCGCGAGCACTACGATAATGTTGAACAGAAGATTGAAGACATTGATGTAGAGATAGAAGAGCTACAGAAGAAACGTTCTCGCCTGGTGGATCAGCATCCACGGATTAACGAGTAACACACGAAAAACCCGCCGCTGGCGGGTTTTTTCATTAACAGCCTGCGGCAATGAAATCGCCGTTGGCGCTGATCGGGATGACCGTTAAGAACAGCACGGTCGCGAACAGGATCAACACAATCCCTCCGGCGATTTTTGCCACCGGCACCAGCCAGCTCAGATTTGACCCGCCGCCGAAGAATGCGACTGTGCGTTCACGGGCATAACTTACTGCCAGTGAGAGTCCCATGATCGACAGCGCTGTCCCGAGTGACATGGTCATCACTGCCGCAATCCCCCAGGTCACAATCCCCAGCGCATTTGAAAACATCAGGATCATGATCGCCCCGCTGCACGGGCGCGCGCCGATGGCCAGGATCACGCCCAGTCGTGTTTTCCAGTCGCCAGCGGTTAAATCTGCGCCGACACCGTGATGACCGCAGCCGCAGTCTTCATTATGTTGATGAAGAGGCTTCAGAGCGTGAACCGTCATTCTGCGCGGACGCAGGCTTCTCAGCGCCTGATAAATCACGAACGCGCCGAATGCGCCGATCAGGACGGCGCTAACCTTCTCTACGTACCAGCGGCTGGCGCTGAGATCGCCCGACGCGAGATTAAATCCCACGGCCAATATAAAGACGAAGAGAATGGCGCTCACGCCCTGCATCAGGCTACCGAGAAAGGGCACCACGCGCGCGGCGAGCTGGCTTTCTTTATTAGTAGAAAGATAAGTGGTGACGATGAATTTACCGTGACCCGGCCCAATCGCGTGAAGCACACCATAGAAGAACGCGCCCGTCAGCAGCCACAGCCCTCCGGTGTACTGATGGTTGTTGAGCTGCAGAAGGTACATCACCAGATAGCGGTGCAGGGTGATTTGCGTGGCGAGGCACCACTGAATAAACGCGTTCCAGTGGGCGTGCAGCGTAAAGGCTGCCAGCAGAATCGCCAGCGCCATCAGCCCGGCAGTGGGGAGACGCCAGTCACGTGCGAGACGTTGTGTGGTCATGGTATGGCCTGCGGGATGGAATTTTTGGCAAGTATAGCGTTTCTGACGGCGACAGGAATTGAAGATGAAGGTGCTGTGCGGTGGGAATTCCGCCTCGATTGTGGATAAGTCTGTGTGCAAACAGGTATAAGGCGGGGTTTTGCTGTGGAATGCAGCAGTCAGTCATTTTTCTGTCATTTAGCGGTTGCGGCCTGACGAGAACTCCCTATAATGCGCCTCCATCGACACGGCAGATGTGAATCACTTCACACTAACCACCGGGTCGGTTGAAGAGAAAAAATCCTGAAATTCAGGGTTGACTCTGAAAGAGGAAAGCGTAATATACGCCACCTCGCAACGGTGAGCGAAAGCCGCGTTGCACTGCTCTTTAACAATTTATCAGACAATCTGTGTGGGCACTCAAAGTGACATGGATTCTAACGTCGCAAGACGCTAAATGAATACCAAAGTCTCTGAGTGAACATACGTAATTCATTACGAAGTTTAATTCACGAGCATCAAACTTAAATTGAAGAGTTTGATCATGGCTCAGATTGAACGCTGGCGGCAGGCCTAACACATGCAAGTCGAGCGGTAGCACAGAGAGCTTGCTCTCGGGTGACGAGCGGCGGACGGGTGAGTAATGTCTGGGAAACTGCCTGATGGAGGGGGATAACTACTGGAAACGGTAGCTAATACCGCATAACGTCGCAAGACCAAAGAGGGGGACCTTCGGGCCTCTTGCCATCAGATGTGCCCAGATGGGATTAGCTAGTAGGTGGGGTAATGGCTCACCTAGGCGACGATCCCTAGCTGGTCTGAGAGGATGACCAGCCACACTGGAACTGAGACACGGTCCAGACTCCTACGGGAGGCAGCAGTGGGGAATATTGCACAATGGGCGCAAGCCTGATGCAGCCATGCCGCGTGTATGAAGAAGGCCTTCGGGTTGTAAAGTACTTTCAGCGAGGAGGAAGGCATTGTGGTTAATAACCACAGTGATTGACGTTACTCGCAGAAGAAGCACCGGCTAACTCCGTGCCAGCAGCCGCGGTAATACGGAGGGTGCAAGCGTTAATCGGAATTACTGGGCGTAAAGCGCACGCAGGCGGTCTGTCAAGTCGGATGTGAAATCCCCGGGCTCAACCTGGGAACTGCATTCGAAACTGGCAGGCTAGAGTCTTGTAGAGGGGGGTAGAATTCCAGGTGTAGCGGTGAAATGCGTAGAGATCTGGAGGAATACCGGTGGCGAAGGCGGCCCCCTGGACAAAGACTGACGCTCAGGTGCGAAAGCGTGGGGAGCAAACAGGATTAGATACCCTGGTAGTCCACGCCGTAAACGATGTCGACTTGGAGGTTGTTCCCTTGAGGAGTGGCTTCCGGAGCTAACGCGTTAAGTCGACCGCCTGGGGAGTACGGCCGCAAGGTTAAAACTCAAATGAATTGACGGGGGCCCGCACAAGCGGTGGAGCATGTGGTTTAATTCGATGCAACGCGAAGAACCTTACCTACTCTTGACATCCACGGAATTTAGCAGAGATGCTTTAGTGCCTTCGGGAACCGTGAGACAGGTGCTGCATGGCTGTCGTCAGCTCGTGTTGTGAAATGTTGGGTTAAGTCCCGCAACGAGCGCAACCCTTATCCTTTGTTGCCAGCGGTTCGGCCGGGAACTCAAAGGAGACTGCCAGTGATAAACTGGAGGAAGGTGGGGATGACGTCAAGTCATCATGGCCCTTACGAGTAGGGCTACACACGTGCTACAATGGCGCATACAAAGAGAAGCGACCTCGCGAGAGCAAGCGGACCTCATAAAGTGCGTCGTAGTCCGGATTGGAGTCTGCAACTCGACTCCATGAAGTCGGAATCGCTAGTAATCGTAGATCAGAATGCTACGGTGAATACGTTCCCGGGCCTTGTACACACCGCCCGTCACACCATGGGAGTGGGTTGCAAAAGAAGTAGGTAGCTTAACCTTCGGGAGGGCGCTTACCACTTTGTGATTCATGACTGGGGTGAAGTCGTAACAAGGTAACCGTAGGGGAACCTGCGGTTGGATCACCTCCTTACCTGAAAGAACCTGCCTTTGTAGTGTCCACACAGATTGTCTGATGAATGATGAACTTCTGAATGTACTTTCGAGTGCATTAAGAAGTTTTGCTCTTTAAAAATCTGGATCAAGCTGAAAATTGAAACGACACGCTGCGTCTGTTCTCCGTAATAAGAACAGAGTGACGGTGTGTTCGAGTCTCTCAAATTTTCGCAACACGAGATGTTTTACGAAACATCTTCGGGTTGTGAGGTTAAGCGACTAAGCGTACACGGTGGATGCCCTGGCAGTCAGAGGCGATGAAGGGCGTGCTAATCTGCGATAAGCGTCGGCGAGGTGATATGAACCTTTGACCCGGCGATACCCGAATGGGGAAACCCAGTGTGTTTCGACACACTATCATGTCATGAATACATAGTGGCATGAGGCGAACCGGGGGAACTGAAACATCTAAGTACCCCGAGGAAAAGAAATCAACCGAGATTCCCCCAGTAGCGGCGAGCGAACGGGGAGGAGCCCAGAGTCTGAATCAGCGCGTGTGTTAGTGGAACGGTCTGGAAAGTCCGACGGTACAGGGTGATAGTCCCGTACACAAAAATGCACACGTTGTGAACTCGAAGAGTAGGGCGGGACACGTGGTATCCTGTCTGAATATGGGGGGACCATCCTCCAAGGCTAAATACTCCTGACTGACCGATAGTGAACCAGTACCGTGAGGGAAAGGCGAAAAGAACCCCGGCGAGGGGAGTGAAAAAGAACCTGAAACCGTGTACGTACAAGCAGTGGGAGCCTCTTTTATGGGGTGACTGCGTACCTTTTGTATAATGGGTCAGCGACTTATATTCTGTAGCAAGGTTAACCGTATAGGGGAGCCGAAGGGAAACCGAGTCTTAACTGGGCGTTAAGTTGCAGGGTATAGACCCGAAACCCGGTGATCTAGCCATGGGCAGGTTGAAGGTTGGGTAACACTAACTGGAGGACCGAACCGACTAATGTTGAAAAATTAGCGGATGACTTGTGGCTGGGGGTGAAAGGCCAATCAAACCGGGAGATAGCTGGTTCTCCCCGAAAGCTATTTAGGTAGCGCCTCGTGAACTCATCTTCGGGGGTAGAGCACTGTTTCGGCTAGGGGGCCATCCCGGCTTACCAACCCGATGCAAACTACGAATACCGAAGAATGTTATCACGGGAGACACACGGCGGGTGCTAACGTCCGTCGTGAAGAGGGAAACAACCCAGACCGCCAGCTAAGGTCCCAAAGTCATGGTTAAGTGGGAAACGATGTGGGAAGGCACAGACAGCCAGGATGTTGGCTTAGAAGCAGCCATCATTTAAAGAAAGCGTAATAGCTCACTGGTCGAGTCGGCCTGCGCGGAAGATGTAACGGGGCTAAACCATGCACCGAAGCTGCGGCAGCGACGCTTATGCGTTGTTGGGTAGGGGAGCGTTCTGTAAGCCGTTGAAGGTGTCCTGTGAGGGGTGCTGGAGGTATCAGAAGTGCGAATGCTGACATAAGTAACGATAAAGCGGGTGAAAAGCCCGCTCGCCGGAAGACCAAGGGTTCCTGTCCAACGTTAATCGGGGCAGGGTGAGTCGACCCCTAAGGCGAGGCCGAAAGGCGTAGTCGATGGGAAACAGGTTAATATTCCTGTACTCGGTGTTACTGCGAAGGGGGGACGGAGAAGGCTATGTTAGCCGGGCGACGGTTGTCCCGGTTTAAGCATGTAGGCGGAGCGTTTAGGTAAATCCGGACGCTTACTAACGCTGAGGTGTGATGACGAGGCACTACGGTGCTGAAGTAACAAATGCCCTGCTTCCAGGAAAAGCCTCTAAGCATCAGGTAACATCAAATCGTACCCCAAACCGACACAGGTGGTCAGGTAGAGAATACCAAGGCGCTTGAGAGAACTCGGGTGAAGGAACTAGGCAAAATGGTGCCGTAACTTCGGGAGAAGGCACGCTGGTGTGTAGGTGAAGTCCCTGCGGACGGAGCTGAAACCAGTCGAAGATACCAGCTGGCTGCAACTGTTTATTAAAAACACAGCACTGTGCAAACACGAAAGTGGACGTATACGGTGTGACGCCTGCCCGGTGCCGGAAGGTTAATTGATGGGGTTAGCGGCAACGCGAAGCTCTTGATCGAAGCCCCGGTAAACGGCGGCCGTAACTATAACGGTCCTAAGGTAGCGAAATTCCTTGTCGGGTAAGTTCCGACCTGCACGAATGGCGTAATGATGGCCAGGCTGTCTCCACCCGAGACTCAGTGAAATTGAACTCGCTGTGAAGATGCAGTGTACCCGCGGCAAGACGGAAAGACCCCGTGAACCTTTACTATAGCTTGACACTGAACACTGGTCCTTGATGTGTAGGATAGGTGGGAGGCTTTGAAGCGTGGACGCCAGTCTGCGTGGAGCCAACCTTGAAATACCACCCTTTAATGGCTGGTGTTCTAACGTAGACCCGTAATCCGGGTTGCGGACAGTGTCTGGTGGGTAGTTTGACTGGGGCGGTCTCCTCCTAAAGAGTAACGGAGGAGCACGAAGGTTAGCTAATCCTGGTCGGACATCAGGAGGTTAGTGCAATGGCATAAGCTAGCTTGACTGCGAGAGTGACGGCTCGAGCAGGTGCGAAAGCAGGTCATAGTGATCCGGTGGTTCTGAATGGAAGGGCCATCGCTCAACGGATAAAAGGTACTCCGGGGATAACAGGCTGATACCGCCCAAGAGTTCATATCGACGGCGGTGTTTGGCACCTCGATGTCGGCTCATCACATCCTGGGGCTGAAGTAGGTCCCAAGGGTACGGCTGTTCGCCGTTTAAAGTGGTACGCGAGCTGGGTTTAGAACGTCGTGAGACAGTTCGGTCCCTATCTGCCGTGGGCGCTGGAGAATTGAGGGGGGCTGCTCCTAGTACGAGAGGACCGGAGTGGACGCATCACTGGTGTTCGGGTTGTCATGCCAATGGCATTGCCCGGTAGCTAAATGCGGAAAAGATAAGTGCTGAAAGCATCTAAGCACGAAACTTGCCCCGAGATGAGTTCTCCCTGACTCCTTGAGAGTCCTGAAGGAACGTTGAAGACTACGACGTTGATAGGCTGGGTGTGTAAGTGCAGCGATGTATTGAGCTAACCAGTACTAATGAACCGTGAGGCTTAACCTTACAACGCCGAAGATGTTTTGGCGAAAGCAGAGACGAAGATTTTCAGCCTGATAACAGATTAATCAGCGTGCAGAGATGCGTGTTGATAACAGAATTTGCCTGGCGGCTTTAGCGCGGTGGTCCCACCTGACCCCATGCCGAACTCAGAAGTGAAACGCCGTAGCGCCGATGGTAGTGTGGGGTCTCCCCATGTGAGAGTAGGGAACTGCCAGGCATCAAATAAGTGAAGAGGCCATCCGAAAGGATGGCCTCTTTGCGTTTTTGTCCTTTCTAAAATAAACCATAAAACAACAAAAACTCTGGTTCCAGCCCTGCCATCCGGCCTTAAATCAAAGCTAAAACCTTATCAATATCATTGATCACGTCATTTCTGGCGCAGCTACGTGTGTGTGGAATTCGAGCGGAGTGATGATAGAAGAGGTATTCAAACTGAAGAAAAGTTATTTATTGAGTTGAGCGACGCGGCCTAAATCTACCGGATCCCCAAAAGCAAAAAACCAGCCATAGGCTGGGTTCTTTAAATAGTGGTGCCCGGACTCGGAATCGAACCAAGGACACGGGGATTTTCAATCCCCTGCTCTACCGACTGAGCTATCCGGGCAACGGAGCGCATTAAACCTTAATCCCGCATGTGCGTCAACCCTAATTCGGGAAAAGCTGTTCAACTGCTTAACTTTACGGCAATCTGTCGGTTTGCGCAGCGAAATTGCACAAATCTTCCAGACAATGAGGGGCCGAAATCGCAATGCTGACAGATCACAGGAGGAGAGTATGACGAACGACTGGCTTGAGCTCCGTCAGCATGCAGATACGGGCATTGAAACCATTAAAGCGCACTTTGAAGGCCACGCCTTCGACCCACACTGGCACGACAGCTATCTGGTCGGCATCACGCTTTCTGGCACCCAGCAGTTCCACTGCCGCCGCGAGCGACACCGTAGCCAGCCGGGAGATGCCTTTCTGCTCGAACCCGGTGAGATCCACGATGGCGACGCACCCGTCGAAGGCGGTTTTACCTATCTGACCTTTTATCTGGACGAGCAGTGGCTGAACAACACGCTGCATGGACTGTACGAATCCACGCCCGGCAGTTATTCACTCCATTTTGCCCAAACCCTGACGCGCGAGCCGCAGCTGGTTCGCACCATCGGTGAAACGTTCAGCGCACTGCATCAGGATGAGATGAAAATCGTCCAGCAAAGCACGATGGATAACTTGCTGGCGCAAATCACCTCCCATTGCCACTGGCGAAAACGACTGCCTTCGCAGCTCCAAAGCGCGGCGGTGGCACATCGGGCGCGCGATTACCTGTATGCGCATCTCGGCGAAAACCTCGGGCTGTCAGACCTGGCGCGCGAGACGGGAACCGATCGCTTTACGCTGACCCGTTGCTTCAAACGTGAGTTCCACCTGGCGCCGCACGCCTGGCTTATCCAGCTTCGACTCGCAAAAGCCCGTCAGATGCTGGCACGTGGCGATTTACCCGTCGATGTCGCTGCAGCGCTCGGTTTCGCCGACCAGAGCCATCTTGGGCGCTGGTTCCAGCGGGCCTATCGCATCACCCCAGCCCATTACCGAAAGTTGTGCACAAACCTTCCAGACGTTTCCAGAAAATAGCGGCACAGTCAGGTCTCCAATAAGAAGGAGATACCTGTGACTGTAATGCCATTTCTGCTGTTTGCTTTTGTCGCTTCTATAACGCCAGGCCCGACCAACATCCTCGTTCTGACCAACAGCCAGCACTATGGCGTGAAGGCGACCCTTCCAGCCCTTGTGAGCGGCTGTGTGGCGGCCAGCGCTATCGTGCTGATATCCGGTGCAGGGGCGGGAGAAGTCTTGCGCCAGTACCCGCTGATTCGTCAGGTAATGAGCTGGGCGGGTGTGCTGTGGTTAAGCTGGATGAGCTGGCAGCTGTTCAATGCCCCAGCGGCAAATCTGACCAACGGCTCACACCACCGTTTTACGGCGCGGGCGGCTGCGCTACTGCAGGTGGTTAATCCAAAGACATGGATGATGGCGCTGGCGGTCGTCAGCCTGTTTGCGCCAGCGGGGGAACATACGTTGCGTGATATTGCGCTGATGGCGCTGTGGTTCTTAATGATTTCGATTATGTGTCTGATGTGCTGGGCGTGGCTGGGGAAGGCGGTGAACCGTGTGTTTCGCACCACCGTGGCGATGGTGCGCTTTCAACGCGCGATGGCCCTGTGCCTGCTGGTATCCGCGTGGGCAGGCATGCTGGCTTAAGTCAGCGCGCCACCCATGCGGCACTGAGCAAAACGCAGAATATCTTCCGCCAGACGGTGCGCCGTCTCAACGTCAGTCACACTCCGGTTGACCAGCATGCGGCTCAGACATCCTTCCAGCACCAGTTCCATCTGTTTGGCCACCATCGCCGGGTCGTCCACTTCGAGCGTCGTCAGCAGCTCGTGCGTGAAGTCGTGGGCGGCGCTTTTCTGCTGATCCGCCAGCTGATGGATCGGATGACCCGGATCCGGGTAGAACGTGCAGGCGGCAATAAACAGGCAGCCCGGATAGCGATTGTTGCGAACGCAATCCGCCAGAGCGGTGTAGCGTGCCAGTAATTTCTGTTCAGGCGACAGCTCTTCGTTCAGCATCAGCTGCCTGCGCCAGATATCCACCTGCTGGCTGAGATAGCGCAGGGCGTCATAAAGCAGCGCCTCTTTATCGGGCCAGAAGCGGCGCAATTCATCCAGAGGATAATCGATGCGTTCGGCGACCATCTCAAGCGTGGTGCTGGCGATCCCTTGTACTTCAAGTAATTGCAGGGCTTGTCCCAGTACGTCTTCACGTTGCACGGTTTTCTCCTCCCAATGCTAACGGTTTCTTCCGTTATCAGTGTCGTTTACGGTTGGCGATCGCG
This sequence comes from Lelliottia sp. JS-SCA-14, assembly GCF_035593345.1. Taxonomy (NCBI): domain Bacteria; kingdom Pseudomonadati; phylum Pseudomonadota; class Gammaproteobacteria; order Enterobacterales; family Enterobacteriaceae; genus Lelliottia; species Lelliottia sp. JS-SCA-14. The sequence continues at coordinate 485,788 of NZ_CP141606.1, forward strand.
CAAATGTGCGCTGAATGCGGCTGCATCCATAAATCCGGTCACGCGCCCGGCGGGCTGCTCTTCTCCCCGTTCATTAAAGAACAGAATTGTCGGCAGACCAAGCACGTTGAGTTCCTTCAGCAAGGCCTTGTCCTGCGCGCTATTGGCCGTCACATTGGCCTGCAGCAGAACGGTCTCTTTCAGCGCATTTTGCACCTGCGGATCGCTAAAGGTGTATTTTTCAAACTCTTTACAGGCCACGCACCAGTCGGCGTAGAGGTCGAGCATCACCGGTTTGCCCTTGGTCTGCGCCAATGCGGTACGCAATTCATCGACGTTGCTGATTTGCGTAAAGTTAAGAGGCGCCTTTGTTTGTGTCGTAGCAGAGCCAAACGCCCAGTCCTGAAGCGGGCGCACGCTCACCAGTGCGGCGGCCAGCAGGATAATTTGCACGATGCGCATCCACGATTTTTTCGCCTGCAGGCTGGTGATAAACGCCCAGCTGAAGAACGCGACGCCCAGAATCGCCCACAGACGTATTCCCCAGACATCGCCAATAATGCGCTCCAGCAGGAATACCGGCAGCGCCAGAATCACAAAGCCGAACGCGGTTTTCACCGTCTCCATCCACGGCCCGCTTTTCGGCAGCAGTCGGTTGCCAAAAACAGTCACCAGAATCAACGGTAGGCCCATGCCCAGCGCGTAGAGATAGAGCGTCCCACCGCCGAACCACATATTCCCGCTCTGAGCGATGTAGAGCAGGATGGCGCTCAGCGGCGCGGTGGTGCAGGGAGAACAGATCAGCCCGGCGATCGCCCCCATGACAAACACCCCGCCAGCCGAACCGCCCTGCTGACGATTGCTCATCAGCGTTAAGCGCGTTTGCAGGGACGACGGCAATTGCAGGGTGAACAGCCCGAACATCGACAGCGCCAGCAGGGTAAAGACCACCGACAGACCGATGAGCACGTACGGATGCTGAAGTGCGGCCTGGAACTGCAGCCCCGCCGCGGCCACCACAAGACCGAGCGCGGTATAAGTGAGCGCCATCCCCTGAACATAGATAAAGGCCAGCAGCAGCGCGCGGGCGGTAGATAAACGCTGTTTACCGCCGAGTACGATACCGGAGATCAGGGGATACATTGGCAATACGCATGGCGTGAAGGCGATGCCGATCCCGATCAATAACGCCCAGAGGGCAGAGAAGGGGAGTTCCGCGCTCTTTTCACTCGGCTCCTGAGACGGGGGCACAGGGGTTGCCGCCACGACTTCACTCAGCGGCACCACTTTAGTTTCCGGCGGATAGCAGAAACCGGCATCGGCGCAGCCCTGATACGTCACCGTCAGCGTCGCGCCCTGGCTTGCCTGATTCACCGTGACCGGCACCGTCAGTCGGTGGCGGTAGATCTCGCTTTTACCGTAGAACTCGTCTTCGTGCCATTCGCCCGCAGGCAGCTGTGGCTCGCCGACCGTCGCATTCGCAGGAGTGATACTGACCTGCTTGCGGTACAGGTAGTACCCGTCCTTCACCTGCCAGCTCAGATTCAGATCGTGCTGGTTCTGCTGGAAGTCGAAAACAAATGCCCGATCGGCGGGAATGAAATTAGAGCGGCCGGGCGCGTCGAACAGCCCGGCAAAAACTGATGTGCTGCACAGCAGCAGGATCAGCGTAAGGAAGCGTTGAGCCATGAGAGATAATCGTTATCGCCGTGAGCCACTGGCAGCACCAGCAGTTCGGGGGTCTGGTAAGGATGATGAGACTTGAGGCAATCGAGAAGCGCCTGCTGATGCGCGACGTTGGTTTTCAGCAGCATTTGCACTTCGTACTCCTGTTCCAGCTTGCCTTCCCAGTAGTACATCGAGGTGGCACCGGGCAGGATCGTCACACAGGCCGCGAGCTGTTCTGCCAGCACTTTGGCGGCAAGCTCCTGGGCAGTGGCTTCATCGGGTGCGGTACAGAGTACAACGACAGCGTCAGGTGTATTCACTACTCGACCTCCTCATCGCGAAAAAATCACTATATCACGCTGGGCCGAAGGGCATTAATGAATCGGGCCGCTGAGCGGCCCGACTTTAACTATTTTTACACCACCGGCAGCTTAAAGAATCACGCTGCCAATCAGGAAGCCGAAGCAGACGGCAAACACCACGCCCATCGTGCCCGGAATAAAGAACGGATGGTTAAAGACGAAACGCCCGATGCGCGTCGTGCCGGTATCGTCCATCTGCACCGCCGCGACCAGCGTTGGGTAGGTTGGCAGAATGAACAGGCCGGAAACAGCGGCAAACGAAGCCACTGCGGTCAGCGGAGAGACGTTCAGCGCCAGCGCCATTGGCATCAGCGCTTTGGCTGTTGCCGCCTGAGAGTACAGCAGCGCAGAGGCAACGAAGAAAATCACCGCCAGCAGCCACGGGTGGCCCTGAATCACGGTACCCGCCGTCTCTTTAATCCAGTCGATGTTGTGGGAGACGAAGGTATCGCCGAGCCACGCCACACCGAGGATACAGATACAGGCGCTCATCCCCGCTTTAAAGGTGCTGGAACTCAGAATGCTGTCCGTTTCCACGCCGCACATCACCGTGGTCAGCGTCGCGACGCTCAGCATAATAATCAGGATCGCGTTAGTGGTGTTCATCAGCGGCGTCGCCACCAGGCCAAGGCTTGGGCTGTTGACGATGGCATAAATCACCACACAGACCACGCCGAGCAGGAACAGCAGCACCGAAAGTTTGGCGCGCGGTTTGATTTCAACTTTGTTTTCACCGCGCAGTTCGATCAGACCCTCTTCCAGACGTTTCAGGTATACCGGATCGTCAGAGAGTTTTGAGTTGAACAGCATAGTGACCAGGAACGACATCAGCAGCACAGCCAGCAGCGTCGACGGGATCACCACCGAGAGCAGATGGATGTAGCTCACGCCGTGGCCTTCCATCACTGAGGACATATAAACCACCGCGGCAGAAATTGGCGAGGCGGTAATCGCAATCTGAGCGGAAACGACGGCGGTCGACAGCGGACGGCACGGTTTGATGCCTTGCTCTTTCGCCACTTCGGCAATCACCGGCAGCGTCGCCAGAGAGATGTTCCCGGTCCCGGCAAAAATGGTCAGGAAGTAGGTGACGACGGGCGCAAGGATGGTGATGTACTTCGGATTTTTACGCAGCAGTTTTTCAGTCTGATGCACCAGATAATCCAGCCCGCCCGCGATCTGCATCGCAGAGATGGCCGCAATCACCGCCATGATGATGGAGATAACGTCAAACGGGATTTTCCCCGGTGCGACACCAATCGCGGCCAGCACCAGCACGCCGAGCCCGCCAGCATAGCCGATACCAATCCCCCCGAGTCTGGCGCCGATAAAAATCGCCGCTAAAACGATAATCAGCTCAATGACAATCATAATCGCTTCCTTGAATGTTAGATGTTGGATACGTAAATGTTATTTTTGTGATGTCCTATAAAAGCAAAAAGGCATGTCACAAGTGACATGCCTTTCGGAAGTTTAACCGGAACTGTTATTGTTCGCTTTCATCGGTATAACGTTTCGCTTTGTAGGCCGGGTGCATCAGGTTTTGCGCCGAGAAGATATCATCCAGCTCAGCTTCTGTCAGCAGTCCTCGCTCCAGTACGACTTCGCGCACGCTCTTACCGGTTTCGGCACAAATCTTCCCGACGATATCGCCGTTGTGGTGGCCGATGAACGGGTTCAGGTAGGTGACGATGCCGATAGAGTTATAGACGAAGCTTTCGCACACTTCTTTGTTCGCTGTGATGCCGTTAATGCATTTTTCCAGCAGGTTGTAGCAGGCGTTGGTCAGAATGTGGATAGACTCAAACATCGCCTGGCCAATCACCGGCTCCATTACGTTCAGCTGCAGCTGACCCGCTTCGGAGGCCATGGTCACGGTAATGTCGTTCCCGATGACTTTGAAGCACACCTGGTTCACCACTTCTGGCACCACCGGGTTCACTTTGGCTGGCATGATGGACGAACCGGCCTGCAGCTCTGGCAGGTTGATTTCGTTCAGGCCAGCGCGTGGACCGGAGGAGAGCAGGCGCAGGTCATTACAAATTTTGGAGAGTTTCACCGCCAGACGTTTCAGCGCGCTGTGCACCATCACGTAAGCGCCGCAGTCTGAGGTCGCCTCGATCAGGTCTTCCGCGGGGACTACCGCCAGGTTAGAGACTTCCGCCAGTTTTTGCACCGCCAGCTGCTGATAGCCGTCTGGGGTGTTCAGACGTGTCCCGATGGCGGTCGCGCCAAGGTTCACTTCCAGCAGCAGCTCAGAGGTGCGCAGGATGTTGCGGGTCTCTTCGTTCAGCAGCACGTTAAACGCGTGGAACTCCTGGCCGAGGGTCATTGGCACCGCATCCTGCAGCTGGGTACGACCCATTTTCAGAATGTCCTGGAACTCAACGGCTTTACGCTGGAAGCCATCGCCCAGCTGGTTAATCGCGTCGATCAGTTTCACCACGGAGGCGTACACGGCGATACGGAAACCGGTCGGGTAGGCGTCGTTGGTGGACTGGCACTTGTTCACGTGGTCGTTTGGATTGAGGTACTGGTACTCACCTTTCTGGTGGCCCATCAGTTCAAGACCGATATTCGCCAGCACCTCGTTGGTATTCATGTTGACGGAGGTCCCCGCGCCGCCCTGATAGACGTCAACCGGGAACTGATCCATGCATTTGCCGTTGTTCAGCACTTCATCGCAGGCGGCGATAATGGCATTTGCAGCGCTTTTCGGAATGGTTTGCAGCTCTTTGTTCGCCAGGGCTGCGGCTTTCTTCACCATCACCATGCCACGGACAAACTCAGGGATGTCGCTGATTTTGTTGTTGCTGATGTAAAAGTTTTCAATCGCTCTCAGAGTGTGAATACCGTAGTAGGCATCCGCTGGAACTTCCCTGGTACCCAACAAATCTTCTTCGATACGAATGTTGTTTAACATGTGAACCTTCTTTTAAAGCGGCCGATGGATTGTACTAAACACACAGTAGATATGTGGTTTTCAATATTTGCTGACCGACGATTATTCCCTCAATCAGCCAGATACTCGAGATCATATGCTGATGATAGCGAATTGCCGTAATCTGGATCACTTATTATCGCCCTCATCTCATGATAATTATTAATCTGTGAAATGAATCACCGCTTGAATATTTCCAGAAAAAATATCCGTGCAAACCGATTGAAATTTGGCTATCCGTCTCCATCTCAGAAAGACGCGAATCGCAAACACATTCAGACAGAGGCCAGAGGCGTCTGCCACACAGGAGAAACCAGTGCGCTGGATACCTTTTATTGCCATTTTTCTCTATGTTTACATTGAGATTTCGATTTTTATCCAGGTTGCCCACGTGCTGGGTGTCCTGCTGACGCTGATCCTGGTGATATTCACATCAGTGATAGGTATGTCGCTGGTGCGTAACCAGGGTTTCAAAAATTTCCTGTTAATGCAGCAGAAGATGGCGGCGGGCGAAAGTCCGGCGGCCGAGATGATCAAAAGCGTCTCCCTGATTCTTGCGGGTCTGCTACTGATTCTGCCGGGCTTCTTCACCGACTTCATCGGCCTGTTACTGCTGTTGCCGCCGGTGCAAAAACTGCTGACCCTGCGACTGCTGCCGCATCTGCGCTTTAACCGTATGCCTGGCGGCGGGTTCAGCACCGGGCCGGGAAATGGGGAAACCTTTGACGGGGAGTACCAGCGGAAGGACGACCAGCACGACCGTATCGATCATAAAGACGATCGCTGAGTTTTATGCCCGGTTGCGCTTCGCTTACCGGGCCTACAAAACCCAAACCGTAGGCCGGATAAGGCGCAGCCGCCATCCGGCAACTAAACCGTACCGCGCTTAGGCAAGAACCCCCACAGCCCCGCCAGCATCACGACGGCATACAAACTCTTCCAGCCAATCATCACCAGCAGCAGTAAACACAGTACCCCGCCGATCACCGCCAGCACTTTAAAGCGGCCTTTCAGCAACCGACACCCCGCCAGCATGCACAGCAGATAAATCATGATGAAAATGCCGTTGGCGTAGACGATCAGCGCGTCCAGATTGATGTTCAGCCAGTAGATCCCCAAAGTGCTTAGCACGCAGCAGCCCAGCACCGCGTTCAGGGCATTCAGCGGCAGCTGACGTTTTGACAGGCGCGACAGTCGGCTGTCCGGTTTGTATTGCGCCTGAGACCACACCAGACGGGCGAAGCTCTGAATATAGATGTTCAGGCTGGCGAAGCAGGCGAGATAGCCAATCACGCAGGCAATCCATAACGCTTTGACGCCAAACAGCTGCACCACAATGCCTGGCAGCGATGCCGCCGCGGCCGCTTCAGCGCTGTACGCGTTGAAGTGCAGCACAAGCACCGTACAGGCCCAGTAGACCGTGCCCGCCAGCAGCAGGCCAATCATCAGCGCCCGTGGGAAATCGCGCTCCGGCTGTTTGAATTCCGACGCCAGATGAGCAAACGCCTCCAGCCCGACAAAGCACCAGAACATCACCGAGAGCGCGGCGAAAAGTTGAGAATGATCGACGTCGGCGATGGCCGGGAAGGGAATTTCGCTGACGTGGATATCGCCGGCCCACCAGATGGCGGCAATCAACGCGACGATCAGCACCGCCACCAGCGTTTGCAGATTGGCGCTGGAACTGGCCCCGCGCGAGCCCACCCACCAGACGATCGCCAGCGTACCCAGCTCGGCAAACAGCAACTGTTCGTCGTGCCAGCCAAACAGCGCCTGAGCAAAACCGGTGGCGATGTGCAGGGCGGCAGGGAGACCGACAGGAATCACCGACAGGAACAGCCAGCCAGTGACGCGCTCCAGCCGTGGGCCAAACGCCATGCCGACAAAATGCGCCACGCCGCCCGCGCTCGGGAAATGTCGTCCGAGCGTCGCAAAGACAATCGCAATCGGAAAGACCAGCACAATCAGCACTGGCCACGCCCACAGGCTGTTATTCCCCGCCACCAGTGCCGCCAGCGCAGGCACCGCAAACACACCCGTTCCTAACAAGGAGGTGGAGAGCAAACCCACGCCCTGCGCCAGCCCCAGCTCCTGTTTGAGTCCACTCATTGACTTCGTCCTGACACCATCAAAAGAGAGGCGATGGTAACACTTTCACAAATTTTTTTTCGGCTGCCCCTTGAAGGGGCAAAATCCGACCCCCATCTCTCAGGGCACCAGTCGGTAAACCTTTTACGGCCCGGCGTCTTCCATAACTGATAATGACTTTCTCGAAGGAGAGCTATCAATGAGTATTCGTCCGTTACATGATCGTGTGATCGTCAAGCGTAAAGAAGTTGAAACCAAATCTGCGGGCGGCATCGTACTGACCGGTTCTGCAGCAGCCAAATCAACTCGTGGCGAAATCATCGCTGTCGGTAAGGGCCGCATCCTGGAAAACGGTACAGTGCAGCCGCTGGACGTTAAAGTGGGCGACATCGTGATCTTCAACGATGGCTACGGCGTGAAATCCGAGAAGATCGACAATGAAGAAGTGTTGATCATGTCCGAAAGCGACATCCTGGCAATTGTTGAAGCGTAATCCGCGAAACGATACTGAACGAATTTGAGGAAATAAGAACATGGCAGCTAAAGACGTAAAATTCGGTAACGACGCTCGTGTGAAAATGCTGCGCGGCGTGAACGTACTGGCAGATGCAGTAAAAGTGACCCTGGGCCCGAAAGGCCGTAACGTGGTGCTGGATAAATCCTTCGGCGCACCAACCATCACTAAAGATGGCGTTTCCGTTGCACGTGAAATCGAACTGGAAGACAAATTCGAAAACATGGGCGCGCAGATGGTGAAAGAAGTTGCCTCTAAAGCGAACGACGCTGCAGGCGACGGTACCACCACCGCGACCGTGCTGGCTCAGGCGATCATCGCTGAAGGCCTGAAAGCTGTTGCTGCGGGCATGAACCCAATGGACCTGAAGCGCGGTATCGACAAAGCGGTTATCGCGGCTGTTGAAGAGCTGAAAGCCCTGTCCGTTCCTTGCTCCGACTCTAAAGCGATTGCGCAGGTAGGGACTATCTCCGCTAACTCCGACGAAACTGTGGGTAAACTGATCGCAGAAGCGATGGACAAAGTCGGTAAAGAAGGCGTGATCACCGTTGAAGACGGTACCGGCCTGGAAGACGAACTGGACGTGGTTGAAGGTATGCAGTTTGACCGCGGCTACCTGTCCCCATACTTCATCAACAAGCCAGAAACTGGCGCTGTTGAACTGGAAAGCCCGTTCATCCTGCTGGCTGACAAGAAAATCTCCAACATCCGTGAAATGCTGCCTGTTCTGGAAGCCGTAGCGAAAGCTGGCAAACCACTGGTTATCATCGCGGAAGACGTTGAAGGCGAAGCCCTGGCGACTCTGGTCGTTAACACCATGCGTGGCATCGTGAAAGTGGCTGCGGTTAAAGCACCTGGCTTCGGCGACCGTCGTAAAGCTATGCTGCAGGACATCGCAACCCTGACCGGCGGTACCGTGATTTCTGAAGAAATCGGTATGGAACTGGAAAAAGCGACCCTGGAAGATCTGGGTCAGGCGAAACGCGTTGTGATCAACAAAGACACCACCACCATCATCGATGGCGTGGGTGACGAAGGCGCAATCCAGGGTCGCGTAACTCAGATCCGTAAGCAGATCGAAGAAGCGACCTCTGACTACGACCGTGAAAAACTGCAGGAGCGCGTAGCGAAACTGGCAGGCGGCGTGGCAGTGATCAAAGTCGGTGCGGCTACCGAAGTTGAAATGAAAGAGAAGAAAGCCCGCGTTGATGACGCCCTGCACGCAACCCGTGCTGCGGTAGAAGAAGGCGTGGTTGCTGGTGGTGGTGTCGCGCTGGTTCGCGTTGCCGCTAAACTGGCTGGCCTGACTGCTCAGAACGAAGATCAGAACGTGGGTATCAAAGTTGCGCTGCGCGCAATGGAAGCGCCACTGCGTCAGATCGTCTCCAACGCCGGTGAAGAGCCGTCTGTTGTGGCGAACAACGTGAAAGCAGGCGAAGGTAACTACGGTTACAACGCAGCGACTGAAGAATACGGCAACATGATCGACTTCGGTATCCTGGACCCAACGAAAGTGACCCGTTCTGCTCTGCAGTACGCGGCATCCGTAGCCGGTCTGATGATCACCACCGAATGCATGGTGACCGATATGCCTAAAGGCGATGCTCCTGACTTAGGCGCAGGCGGCATGGGTGGTATGGGTGGTATGGGCGGCATGATGTAATTTGCCCCCGCGCCCTGCATCCAGAATGATTTGGGCGTTTACGTCCCAGAATTGAAAAACCCTCAGGCAGAAATGCCTGGGGGTTTTTCTTTTGGTCATCTTTTTAGTATAAGGTTTACACACGGACAACTCTTGTCCAGCTTATTGAAAACGGGGAATAACATGCGCGTTAAAGTCTGTGCAGGGATCGTAGGGGCAGCGTTGCTGCTGGCGGGATGTAGCTCCAGTAACGAGCTCTCCTCGGCGGGACAGGGCGTTCGCTTTGTGGAAGATAAGCCGGGCAGCGAGTGCCAGCTTTTAGGCACGGCAACCGGTGAGCAGAGCAACTGGATGTCTGGTCAGCACGGTGACGAAGGCGGCTCAATGCGCGGTGCAGCAAATGCGCTGCGTAACCAGGCGGCGGCAATGGGTGGCAACGTGATTTATGGCGTGAGCAGCCCAACGCAAGGTATTCTGTCGAGCTTCGTCCCGACGGCCAGCTCCATGAACGGCCAGGTTTATAAGTGCCCGAATTGAGATAGGTGCGGGCTGATGCCCTCACCCCGACCCTCTCCCACGGGAGAGGGCGCAAACACTAAAAACGGCAACGGGTGTTGCCGTTTTGCTTTTACCTCTGCCACCTGCCTATTTAGTTCTGCCGCAGCTGCAAATCCAGCGGCGTTTTGCTCGGCTCACCGCCAATCTCGCGCGCCAGCTTCGGCACCATATATCCCGACACCAGCGTCAGTAGCTCCCGCATAATTTGCCGGGCTTCCTCATCGCTCACCATAAAATGCGCCGCACCCTGAACGCGGTCCAGCACGTGCAGGTAATAGGGCATCACCGAGGCATCAAACAATGCATTGCTCAGATCGGCGAGCGTCCGCGCGTTATCGTTCACACCGCGCAGCAGCACGCTCTGATTCAGCAGCGTCACACCCGCTTTGCGCAGACACGCCATTGCCGAGCGGAACGCGTCGTCGATTTCGTTGGCGTGATTAATATGATTCACCAGCAGGATTTGCAGCCGCGACTGTTCGAAGCGCGCAACCAGCGTGTTGGTTATTCGCGCGGGGATCACAATTGGCAGGCGGCTGTGAATGCGTAACCGCTTGATGTGCGGGATCGCCTCAAGCTGTGCCATCAGCCAGTCCAGCTCGTGATCTTTCGCCATCAGCGGATCGCCGCCGGAAAAGATGATCTCATCCAGCTCAGGATGGGCCGCAATATAGTCCAGCGCCACCTGCCAGTTGCGCTTATTGCCCTGATTATCGGCGTACGGGAAGTGACGACGGAAGCAATAGCGGCAATTTACCGCACATCCGCCCTTCACCAGCAGCAGGGCGCGGTTCTGGTACTTATGCAGCAAACCCGGCACCACGCTGTTCTGTTCTTCCAGCGGATCGGTGCTAAATCCGGGCGCGGTCACGAACTCATCCTGTGAGGTAAGTACCTGTTTTAGCAATGGATCGTTGGGGTTGCCTTTCTCCATCCGCGCGACAAACGCACGGGGGACACGCAGGGCAAAGAGGCGCTTTGCCTCACGGCCAGCGAGCAAATTTTCATCAGTGTCTATATTCAATAGACGCAGCAGTTCATCAGGACTGGTGATTACATCGGCAAGTTGCGATAACCAATCTTCTCTGGACGGGGTATTTAGGGTTACAATATGCGCCATTTTGTGGCTTAGCTACCAGTTAACAATTTTCAGAGGGCCTTATGGCGACTTACTATAGCAACGATTTTCGTGCTGGTCTTAAAATCATGATGGACGGCGAACCGTATGCGGTTGAAGCCAGCGAATTCGTTAAACCAGGTAAAGGCCAGGCATTCGCGCGCGTTAAGCTGCGTCGCCTGCTGACCGGTACCCGCGTTGAGAAAACCTTCAAATCTACCGACTCCGCTGAAGGCGCTGACGTTGTCGATATGAACCTGACCTTCCTGTACAACGACGGCGAGTTCTATCACTTCATGAACAACGAAACTTTCGAGCAGCTGGCTGCTGACGAGAAAGCCGTTGGTGATAACGCGAAATGGCTGCTGGACCAGGCTGAATGCATCGTGACCCTGTGGAACGGTCAGCCTATCTCCGTGACTCCGCCTAACTTCGTTGAGCTGGAAATCATTGAAACCGATCCAGGTCTGAAAGGTGACACCGCAGGTACCGGCGGTAAACCAGCCACCCTGTCTACTGGCGCTGTGGTTAAAGTGCCACTGTTCGTACAGATCGGCGAAGTGATCAAAGTGGATACTCGCTCTGGCGAATACGTATCCCGCGTGAAGTAATTCATGTTTACCCTAAATAATTCGAGTTGCAGGAAGGCGGCAAGCCTGAGAATCCCCAGGAGCTTACTTAAGTAAGTGACTGGGGTGAGCAGGCGCAGCCAACGCACATGCAACTTGAAGTATGACGGGTAATGAGTGAGGCGCAGCGCCTGCTGCGCCTGATTGATTCAGGCAGGGATGATGAAACGTACCGTTAAAATTCTGCTGATGCTGGCACTCTCCAGCGCCATCCTTTCCGGGTGCAACACCGCGCGCGGCGTCGGTGAAGATATCAAAGCTGTTGGCCACGCGATCTCCCACGCAGCCAGTTAATCACGTCTAATACTCCGAAAAATTCTTCCTTTTCCGTCAACCGGCGGGATCTTGTCTATCCTTAAGTGGCTATACACAAATAACATTGGCTATAAAAGGAAGATATTATGGTTAAGAAAACAATTGCAGCGATCTTTTCTGTACTGGTGCTTTCTTCAGTATTAACCGCATGCAACACCACGCGTGGCGTGGGTGAAGATATCTCTAGCGGCGGTAGTGCTATTTCTGGTGCAGCAACGAAAGCACAGAATTAATGATGTGATATCAGGACGGTACGGAACGGGGCTGCCGCCGTACCGTCAGCTTTACACTTCCTGAAGCGTCAAAAACGGTGAGAAGCGCGTGTCCATGTGCAGTTTCATACGGATATTGCGTTTGTAGGTATACACCGTCTTGCTGTTAATGCTGAGCTTCCCGGCAATATTCTGATTGCTGGCACCTTCCATCCATAGTGCTAAAACTTTCTCTTCCTGACGGGTCAGCAGGGGCGTTGCAATTTGCGGGATCTCGTAGCTGGCACAGGTACTTAATGCGTCATTAATCACTCTCGCCAGGGTGTCCAGCGACGTGCTTTTGCACAGCGAAGCCCACAGCGGGAACTGCTTAATGTAGCCCGACATATCCAGCTTGATGTCGGATTGCAGCAGAATAAAAGGCCGCGTCTCGCTGGCAATAAGCAGGGACGACAGCTGCTGGATATCACTCATATCCTGCATAAAACTGTTTAAATCGGCGATCACCAGCGTGGGCTTCCATTGCAGGATATGCTCCCTGGCAAGAAACAGATTATTCAGCCCAGTGACCATAAAGGTGCCGGGGAATAACCCTGAATGATTGAGCCATGCTTCAAACCCGGAGCGGGTGAAGTGACAACGGTCAATCAAGAGAATTTTAAACATGTTTTTTTCGCATCAGGCAAAGGGCTCGGCTTGCTGCCATCAGAAAGCACACCATCATAGGGAAGTCCGATGAGTACTAAATGGCTGAACTCCGCTGCATACTGAGGCTATTTCAGGCTTTAACCAGATTTTGCCAATTGTATTGAATTAAGATCGCTTTCTGAGCAAAATAGGCCTCTCACCTCTGCCTTGCGGGACGACCTGCAAGCGCTTCGACCACCGGGGACGGCCCCAGACTGTTATTTAAGTTAAGGAGCCTTATATGTCCTGGATTATTCTTTTGATCGCCGGTTTGCTGGAAGTGGTGTGGGCCATCGGCCTGAAATATACCCACGGTTTCACCCGCCTGACCCCGAGCATCATCACCATCACCGCCATGATTGTCAGTATTGCGTTGCTTTCGTGGGCGATGCGCACGCTGCCTGTCGGCACGGCCTATGCCGTCTGGACGGGGATCGGTGCCGTGGGCGCGGCGATTACCGGTATTTTGCTGCTGGGAGAGTCCGCGAGCCTGGCGCGTATTGCCAGCCTCGCGTTAATCGTGGCGGGGATTATTGGGTTGAAGCTCAGCACCCATTAATGCGGCTGTTCGACCCAGATTAATTTCGACACATCAAACCCTTGTCGGGTCGCGACATCGAGCATTTGCTGCTTCATTTCGTCTGAAATGGTCGGCGTGCGCGAGAGGATCCACAGATAGTCGCGATCCGGCCCGCAAACCAGCGCATGGCGATATTCCCGGTCCAGCGCTATCACGTTATAGCCACCGTAGAACGGGCCAAAGAACGATACTTTCAGCGCGGCCCGGCTCGGGTCGCCGGTAAAGTACGCCTTGCCGATCGACTGCTGCCACATCCCACGCTCTGGGTTGTATCCCTTGTTAATCACCTGAATGCCGCCGTCATCCATGGTGCTGTAAGTTGCGGTGACGCGCTGTAACCCGCGTTCAAAGCGATGATCCAGGCGGGCGATTTCATACCAGGTGCCGAGATAACGCTGTGCATCAAAGTTATTCACGACGGTGACGCCATTCGGCGGGGTAGGTGAACTACAAGCCACCACTAAAAACGCGGCTGTCACCGCGGCGATAACAGGCAAAATGCGCATAGAAGTTTCCTTGCTGTTTTTTTGTTAAGTGTAGATGACAGCAAGGAAAATGCGGGACAAAAGGTTACTGGAGCGCGTCCAGGATTCGATACGCGGCCTCTACACGAGCCGGGTTGGGATAGCTTTTATTCGCCAGCATCACGATGCCGAGATTCTTTTCCGGAATAAAGGCGACGTAGCTGCCAAATCCGCCGGTGGATCCGGTTTTATGCACCCACGAGGCTTTCACGGCAGGGGCGGGTGGATTGATTGCCACTGCAGTTGTCGGGGCGAGCGCGATTTTATTATCGCTGCCGTCGACGACGGTTTTGGCTTTCACCGGCCAGTTCAGCATTTCCCAGCCTAAGCCCTGATACATCTCGCCGATGCGCCAGTAGCGCGACTGCGCCAGCGCAATGCCCTGCTGCAGCTTTTCGTCTTTCACGGCTGACGGGTTCATATTGGCCTGCACCCAGCTCGCCATATCTTCGATGGTGGTTTTAACGCCGTAAGCTTCGGCATCCAGCATCCCCGGCGAAACGTGAACGGCTTTGCCGTCGCGATAGCCCCAGGCGTAGTTTTTCTCTTCCGCAGCCGGAACGTTCAGCCAGGTGTGACTCAGTTTCAGCGGCTGGAGTACGCGCGTGGTCATCGCCTGTTCAAAGCTCATGCCCGACGGCTTAACGGCGAGTGCGCCAAACAACCCAATGCTGGCGTTCGCGTAAAGACGTTTTTCGCCCGGAGCCCACTGCGGCTGCCAGTGTTGATAGAAGTTGAGCAGGGCCGACTGGTCGGTGACTTCATCAGGTACCTGCAGGGGCAAACCACCCGCCGTGTACGTCGCCAGATGCAGCAGATTAATGTGCTGCCACTGTTTGCCCGTCAGTTCAGGCCAGTATTGAGTGACGGGATCGCTAAGATGGATTTCGCCGCGCGCGAGGATGTCGCCACCCAGTACGCCGGTGAAGGTTTTACTCACGGAGCCCAGTTCGAACAGCGTTTGCTGAGTGACGGGTTTGTTTCCGTCGATATCGGCTTTACCCCAGGTGAAATAGTGAGGTTTGCCCTGATAAATGACCGCGACGGCCATACCGGGGATAGCCTGTTCCTGCATGAGTGGGGCGATGGTGCGGTTAACGATGTCGGCGAGCTGTTTATCTGTCGCCGGTGCCGCCAGCGTTGAGAATGACGCGCTGAGCAGCAAGGCGCAGCAAAGTGATTTTTTCATCTGAGCATCTTCCATAAAAAAGCCCGCCGGAAGGGCGGGCCGGATGAAGACGCACAATATCAAATTGTGACGATAGCAACCAGGGTCACAACCGTCAGAATGGTCGCCAGGCCGTAGAACACCCATTTGCCGTTTGGCACGTGGATTTTCAGATCATGCATGGCGTGGTGGATGCGGTGCAGCCCCAGCCAGAGTGGCAGAACAATCATCAGGAAGATAAACACGCGGCCAATAAAGCTGCTGGCGAACGCCAGCACGCGGTCATAGCCCAGCGCATCGCCCGGGAACAGCCCCAGCGGCAGCAGGATCGCGACCAGCAGGATAATGACCGGTGCGACGATGGCGCTCCACATGCCGCCTGCGCCGAACAAGCCCCAGAATACCGGCTCGTCAGAACGTTTTGGGTTGGGATTAATCACTCAGGCCTCCTTACCAGAACAGTGCCACAAACAGAACGACCACAGTCACCACTGCAGTCACCGCCCAAAGCCCTTTAATCACAGGCTCCGGCCCCATTTTCTCGCCCTTCACGATAATGTTCGCGGCCTTCGGCGCCAGCTCAAACCAGGTTTTGGTATGCAGCAGCGCGGCGGCGAGCACGATCAGGTTCAGGATCACCACGATCGGGTTTTGCAGGAAACCCACAAAACTGGCCCAGGTCTCCGGACCGTGCTTCAGCGCGAAAAGACCGTACATCAGCTCAAGGCTGAACCACACTGCCGGAACCGCCGTGCCTTCACGCAGCATATAGAAGCGATAAAACGGCAGTTTTTTCCACCAGGTGGCCGGCATTGGCCGCACGTAGGCTTTGCGTTTAGTCGTCATCATGCACTCCTTAGCGTGGTTTCAGGGTAGCGATAAGAAAGTCTTTCGAGCTTTCCACTTTACCCTGCTGAATAGCGGCGGCCGGGTCGACATGCTTCGGACACACTTCCGAGCAATAGCCCACGAAAGTACAACTCCACACGCCGTTCTGGCTGTTGAGCTGCGCCATACGTTCTTTCTTCCCGTGATCGCGGCTGTCTTCGTTGTAGCGATGCGCCAGCGTAATGGCCGCCGGGCCGATAAACTCCGGATTCAGGCCAAACTGCGGGCACGCGGCATAGCACAGACCGCAGTTGATGCAGCCGGAGAACTGATGGTATTTCGCCATCTGCGCCGGGGTCTGGGTGTTTGGACCCTGATCCGGCGTGCGCGGGTTGCCGATGATGTACGGCTTAATCGCTTCCAGACTTTCGATAAAGTGGGTCATATCGACCACCAGATCGCGCTCAATCGGGAAGTTACCCAGCGCTTCGACCTTCATGCCTTTGGTGTACTCGCGCAGGAAGGTCTTACAGGCCAGCTTCGGCACTTTGTTGACCATCATGCCGCAGGAGCCGCAGATAGCCATGCGGCAAGACCAGCGATAGCTCAGGTCCGGCGCCAGGTTATCTTTGATGTACCCGAGCGCATCCAGCAGCGAGGTTTGCTCATCAAAAGGCACATCGTAGAAAGCGCTGTGCGGTGCGGCGTCCACTTCCGGGTTGTAGCGCACCACTTCAATTTTCAACGTCTGCATCTCAGCCATTCGCCTTCTCCTTCTTATCGGCGGCTTCCGCTTCTGCCCCATAAACACGTTTTGCTGGTGGCAGCGTGGTGATCTTCACGTCGCTGTAGTCCAGACGGGTGGTGCCGTCTGCGTCGCGGTAAGCGAGGGTATGCTTGAGGAAATTCACGTCATCGCGTTCGGTACAGCCTTCGTCCAGACGCTGATGCGCGCCGCGCGACTCTTTACGCGCCAGAGCGGAGTGCGCCATACATTCGGCAACGTTCAGACCGTGACCCAGCTCAATGGTGTAGAGCAGGTCGGTGTTGAACACGCTGGAGGTGTCGGTAATGCGCACACGCTTGAAGCGCTCCTGCAGCTCCGCCAGCTTATCGACGGTTTTCTGCATCAGCTCAGGCGTACGGTAGATGCCGCAGCCTTCTTCCATGGAGAGTCCCATTTCGTCGCGGATTTTCGACCAGTTTTCCGTGCCTTCCTGGTTCACCAGCGCTTTCAGGCGTTTTTCGACATCGACCACCTGCGCGTCGAGCGCGGCGCTGTTGGCTTCACCAGCCGTTGCAGCGCGCTCCATCGCGCGTTCACCCGCCATGCGGCCAAACACCACCAGCTCCGCCAGCGAGTTGGAGCCGAGACGGTTTGCCCCGTGCAGACCGACGGAAGAGCACTCCCCGACGGCAAACAGCCCTTTAATGCGGGTTTCACACTGCTGATCGGTTTCGATGCCGCCCATGGTGTAGTGCGCGGTTGGACGCACCGGAATCGGCTCTTTTACCGGATCGACGCCAACGTAGGCTTTCGCCAGTTCGCAGATGAACGGCAGACGTTCCAGCAATTTCTTCTCGCCCAGATGACGCAGGTCGAGATAGACCACATCGCCGCGCGGCGTAGAAATCGTGTTGCCTTTGCGCCACTCGTGCCAGAACGCCTGGGAGACTTTGTCGCGCGGACCGAGTTCCATATATTTGTTTTTCGGCTCGCCGAGCGGGGTTTCCGGGCCCATGCCGTAATCCTGCAGATAACGATAGCCATCTTTGTTGACCAGAATACCGCCTTCACCACGGCAGCCTTCCGTCATCAGAATGCCTGAGCCCGGCAGGCCAGTTGGGTGATACTGCACGAACTCCATGTCGCGCAGCGGAATGCCATGATTGAGCGCCATGCCCATGCCATCGCCGGTGACGATCCCACCGTTGGTGTTATAGCGATACACACGGCCTGCGCCGCCTGTCGCCATCACCACCGCATTGGCGCGGATCTGCATCAGCGTGCCTTCCATCATGTTCATCGCCACCAGGCCACGCGCATGGCCGTCGTCGACCAGTATGTCGAGGACGAAGTGTTCGTCAAAGCGTTGAATTTGTGGGAACTGAAGGGAGGTCTGGAACAGGGTGTGAAGCATATGGAAGCCAGTTTTATCGGCGGCAAACCAGGTGCGTTCGATCTTCATCCCGCCGAATCGGCGCACGTTGACGCTACCATCCGGGCGGCGACTCCACGGGCAGCCCCACTGCTCCAGCTGGGTCATTTCCGTCGGGCAATGGTGGACAAAGTAGTCAACGACATCCTGTTCGCAAAGCCAGTCGCCCCCGGCAACCGTGTCGTGGAAATGGTATTCGAAGCTGTCATGATCCTGCGCAACGGCGGCGGACCCTCCTTCTGCGGCAACCGTGTGGCTGCGCATCGGATAGACTTTTGAAATCAGTGCGATTTTAGCGGTTGGATTCGCTTGGGCTGCAGCAATCGCAGCCCGTAATCCTGCGCCGCCAGCACCTATAACGACAAGATCGGCTTGAAAAGTTTGCACGACATTCCTCCAGATTTTTGTTTTTCCGCAACGTGAAGACCTAACAGGTTTCACTTGCCTCAGGGGCGGTTGCGAACGCGTTTCCACTGCTCCTTTATGGGTAAAACAGTATAACCGTATGGATGTGGGGGAAATTTGACGCGTTCGATTTTTTTGCTGTTAAGTCCGGCGATTTATCACTGCGTTTGATGAATTGCGTCACGGAATTTTTCAGATTGCTGAATCGAGAAAATTTACTGTGCAAAATTTGTCTCTCTGTGCGCTAACGAGTAGACTTCGTGCCCTTGTCTGAATCCGGAGAAAATTCCCATGAGCGAAACGGCCACCTGGCAGCCGAGCGCAACCATCCCTAACCTGTTAAAACGTGCAGCAATTATGGCAGAAATCCGCCGTTTCTTTGCTGACCGTGGTGTACTTGAGGTGGAAACGCCGTGCATGAGTCAGGCGACGGTGACCGATATTCATCTGGTCCCGTTTGAAACCCGTTTTGTCGGCCCAGGCCACTCTCAGGGGATGAATCTGTACCTGATGACCAGCCCGGAGTATCACATGAAGCGCCTGCTGGCGGCGGGCTGCGGCCCGGTGTATCAGCTTTGCCGCAGTTTCCGCAATGAAGAGATGGGGCGTCACCACAACCCGGAATTCACCATGCTGGAGTGGTATCGCCCGCACTACGACATGTACCGCCTGATGAACGAGGTGGACGATCTGCTGCAACAGGTGCTGGAGTGCGCCGGAGCCGAAACGCTCTCATACCAGCAGGCTTTCCAGCGTCATCTGGAAATCGACCCGCTGTCGGCGGACAAAACCCTGCTGCGTGAAGTGGCGGCGAAGCTAGATCTGAGCAATGTTGCGGATACCGAAGAAGATCGCGATACCCTGCTGCAGCTGCTGTTCACCTTTGGCGTTGAGCCGCAGATTGGTAAAGACCGCCCGACCTTTGTCTACCACTTCCCGGCGAGCCAGGCGTCTCTGGCGCAGATCAGCACCGAAGACCATCGCGTCGCCGAGCGCTTTGAGGTGTATTACAAAGGTATTGAGCTGGCGAATGGTTTCCACGAACTGACCGATGCCCGCGAACAGCAGCAGCGTTTCGAGCAGGACAACCGCAAGCGTACTGCGCGCGGCCTGCCGCAGCAGCCGATTGATATCAACCTGCTGGAAGCGTTAAAAGCCGGTCTGCCGGACTGCTCCGGCGTGGCGCTGGGCGTGGATCGTCTGGTGATGCTGGCGCTCGGCGCCGAGCAGCTTGGGGATGTGATTGCGTTTACGGTGGATCGGGCTTAGGTAAAAGCAAAAATCCTCTCTCAGAGAGGATTTTTTAGTGTGTTCTCCCTCTCCCTGTGGGAGAGGGTTGGGGTGAGGGCATCAGGCCGCACTGAATTAGTTCGCACTTACCTTACAAACTCCCCGCCGGCCGTTTCCTCGCCGCTGACGTCAACGTTCTTCCCGTTTTACGCCCGTCCAGTGTTTCCAGACGCATCTGGAACGGCGGGAATGGCATATCAATCCCGTGCTCGCGGAACCCGGCCAGAATCAGCTGGTGGATCTCATGGCGCAGCGGCATACGGTGTCCCATCTCGGCGGCGTAGATACGCAATTCGAAAATCTGAATCCCCTGCTGCAAATCGACCAGGAACACTTCCGGTGCCGGGTTGTCGATCACCAGTGAACAGCGCTCGGCGGCGGTATAGAGAATTTGCGTCACCTCTTCGCTGTTGGCATCGGATGGAGCCGGAACGGTCAGAACCACACGCGTCACGGAGTCGGACAGCGACCAGTTGATAAACTGCTCGGTGATGAACGCTTTGTTCGGCACGATGATCTCTTTGCGGTCCCAGTCGCTGATGGTGGTCGCACGAGTATTGATCTTGGTGATGCTCCCGGTCAGATCGCGGATCGTGACCGTATCGCCGATGCGGATCGGTTTTTCGAACAGAATGATCAGGCCCGAAATAAAGTTGGCGAAGATCTCCTGCAAACCAAAGCCCAGACCTACACCGAGTGCCGCGACCAGCCACTGCAGTTTCGACCATTCAATCCCAATCATCGAGAAGCCGACCAGCCCGCCAAACAGCAGGATCAGGTACTTGGTGATGGTGGTGATGGCGTATCCCGTGCCGGGGGTGAGATCCAGGTGCTGCAACAGCGCCAGCTCCAGCAGAGCAGGGAAGTTACGCACCAGCTGGGTGGTAATGATCAGCACCAGAATCGCGATTAACACCGCACCCAGGGTAATCGGCTCCAGGCTCTCGACGCCCTGTACCGTGGACGTCGCGTCCCACAGGGAGATGTTTTCAAGGAAGCCAAACGCCGAGTGGATTTCGGACCACAGCACGATCACCGACAGCAGCGCGATCAGCATCAGAATGGATCGCACCAGTCGCAGGGACTGGGTACTGATGGCATCCAGATCCAGTTCGACCTCATCCACTTCCGTCGTCCCTTCGGTGCTGCTGGTGCTGTGCGGATCGTCTTCGCCACGCGCGCGCTGGGCGAGGATCTCGGCGCGACGGTGTTTTGCGCGGTCAAACGCCAGTCGGCGGCGCTGAATCAGCATCCAGCGGCGGATAACGTGATAAACCACCAACAGCAGGAACCAGATCGCTACCGAGGTTTCGAGACGCGCGAGCAGGGCCTGGGCGGTCGCCAGATACCCGACTGCGGCGGCCAGAATCGCGACCAGCGGTGCGCTGAGGAGCAGGTTCCACAGCATGCGGTTCACCATGTTTTCGCCGCTGCCGCTTTTGTCGACATACAGCGGAATACCGGCGCGTTTCAGGCTCAGGGTCACCATCGCCAGCGCACCGCAGATCAGCATGAAGCACAGGCGCCCTAAGGAGCCGGAAAACTCACGGTCGTTGAGATTATCGAACATAATCAGCGCCATAATCAGCGGCACGATAAGCCCAATACTCATCAGGTAATAGCGCATCGCCCGCGTTACGCGCTGGCGCGGCCAGGCGAAGTGGGCGATAAACAGCCCGTTCGGGCGGGCAAAGGTGGCGCAAATCATCACCACCCACAGCAGCGGCACCGTAGCCGTCACGCCATCGCCAATCGCTACTGCGAGCGGATACGGCCAGGCTTCACGCAGGCCATAGCCCAGCGTCATCCACAGCACCGGCAGCGGAGACGCCACCAGAATCGACCAGAATACGGTGCGCAGCGTGAGCCAGAAGTGGTCCTGCGTCACCTTCCCGACGCGTGCGCTAGAACGTTCCAGGAAGCGGGTGAAGTGCCTGCGCGAGTAAATGCTAAAACCAACCAGAATCAACGCCCCGAGCAGCGGGAAAATCGTCTCTTTGCTGGTGAGGATCATCACGCCTGCTTTGCCCACCTGACCAAAGGTATCCAGTGAGATCAGGCGACGCAGATCCTGCACAATGTCGATCGGCCAGGAGATGCTCATCGGCCGTACGTCAGAAGTCCAGAACAGATAGCGGTGGGTGGCTTCGTTCACCTCTTTCAGCGCATCTTCCAGCTGACTATTGGACACTTTCAGCTTGGTCAGTTCCAGAATCAGCGTATCGCCGCCCTGCAGCAGAGAGTTCAGCAGTTCGCGCTGCGTGCGTAGCTGAGCTTCGAGAATACGGTTCTCTTCGCTGGTCAACGGCTCGCTATCCGCCTGATGCTGCTGACGGACTTGCGACTGTTTGTTAAGAAGATCTTCGTAGCGCAGGCGCTGGACGCGCAGCTGCGCCATTTCGGTGTCGAGCTGTTGCGGCTTAGGCATCTCCGGCAGACGCGCCACCTGAGCGCGTAAGGCTTCGCCCAGCAGATTCGACGAGCCCAGCCACTGGGACTGCTCGCGCAAGGTGTTCAGAGCCTGACGCACCTGCAAGGTCTGATTGGTCGCCTGACGCTGCTGCGAGGCGACGAGATCCATACGCTGGGCCTGCTGGTTCAGCGCGGCGGACAACTCGCGGTTGATCTTGAACTGAGCCACAATCCCGGCCGGGAGGTGCTCGCTGTTTTCCGCCAGCAGTTCGGTGCTCTCCAGCGCACGCTCGGCCTCGCGCTGACGCTGACTGTTGAGCTGATTGCGCAGGGCCTGCAGATAGGTATCGAGCTGCTGCCCCTGTTTCTGCGCCAGTTCGGAACGCATGCGCGCCAGTTCCTGACGGTTGTTAGCGGAGAGCTGGGCCAGCTCAAGCTCATCGACCTGGGCTTTGAGTTTGGCGGATTCGGCCTGCAGGCTGAGATTTTGCGGATTGTTGCCGGGCTGCGTGCCGATGCGGCGCTCAACTTCACTGAGCTGGCGGCGGGCATCGGTTTGCTGTTGCGGCAGCTGGCTGAGGGAGTCCGCGATTTCACGCGCGCGCTCTTGCTCCTGCTGCGCCTGACGGCTCTTCTCCAGCAGCTGACTGCTGACCTGCAGGATTTCCTGATTCAGAGCGTCGGTGCTCATACCCGAAGGAACGTCGCGCGGCTCGTCGCGCATGTTGTTCAGCTGCGAGCGGAGCGTCTGGGAGAGTTTGGGGAAGTTGTCGATAACCTGCTGATATTGCTCTGCGCGCTCGAGGGAACCTTTGCGTTCCTCAAGCGCGTTCAGCGCGGCCTGGAGCTGCTCAACGGCTTCCGGCTGGGCGGGTTTTGCCGCCTTCGCCTGCTCCAGTTCCTGAGATATCTGTTTGGCATCAGGGGCTGTCGCTGCGTACGCCCCTGTACTGAGGCACCAGGCCATCAGAAAAATGATAATCGGGCGCACTTCAGTAACCCCTTTGGTTAGCCTTGGTCTTTCTTATCGTCAACCAGCGGGCTGGCGTCGTGTTCGGCTTTGATCTCTTCGGCTGGCAGCGGTGCTGGCTCAGCGTCTGGCGTCACGAAGGTTTCGGTAGAAACGGCCAGCGGCTGACCGATTTTCGTCACGGACAGGCTAGAAAGCGTTTCAACCAGATCCACTTTACCCGGTGCGAACAGGTTGATCACCGTGGAACCCAGTTTGAAGCGACCCATCTCCTGACCTTTCAGCAGGGCAACGGAGCCTTCGCTTTCGCCAGCCGGCCAGGTCCAGCGTTTGATCACGCCTTCGCGCGGCGGGGTGATGGTGCCAGCCCACACGGTTTCGATGCTGCCTACAATGGTAGCACCGACCAGAATCTGCGCCATTGGGCCAAATTCAGTATCAAACAGGCAGATGACGCGCTCGTTACGGGCGAACAGGTTCGGGACGTTTTGCGCCGTCAGATGGTTCACGGAGAACAGATCGCCCGGCACGTAGATCATCTCACGCAGGATACCGTTGCATGGCATGTGAACGCGGTGATAGTCGCGCGGCGACAGGTAGGTGGTGACAAACGAGCCGTTGCGGAACAGATCCGCCATCAGGTAGTTACCCGCCAGCAGGGCTTCCACGCTGTAGTCGTGGCCTTTGGCCTGCAGGATTTTGTCTTCTTCAATTTTGCCGAGCTGGCTAATCACGCCGTCAGCAGGCATCACCAGCACGTTGGGGTCGGTATTCAGCGGGCGAACGTCATCGCGCAGTGGGCGGACGAAGAAATTGTTAAAGGTGCGATAGCTGGCGGTGTCCGGCTTCTGCGCCTCTTTCATGTCGACCTTGTAGTATTTAACGAACAGATCGATAACCAGCTTTGTCAGCCAGCCCGCTCGTTTGCTCGCGCCCCAGCCCGCCAGGCGGGTGAGCCATAGTTTAGGCAGAATGTATTGAAGCGAAAGTTTAAATGAGTTTAACAAGGTAGCCTCCAGGCCATTGTTTTGTCGTTCCTGATCCGGCTTCACAGAGCCGGAACCTGAAAAAAGGGGACGATTTTAGCGACGCTTAGCTTAGTTGTCAGTTATCAGAATCAGAAAAGTTTTTACGCGTTTTTACCTGATCCATGCTTTCGAGGATGCGGTGATAGTTGTAGAAACGGGTTTCGGCAATTTTCCCGTTTTCCACCGCTTCACGAATGGCGCAGCCAGGGTCGTTGTCGTGTTTACAGTCGCGGTATTTGCAAGCGCCTAAATATTCATGGAATTCGACAAATCCATTGAAGATTTGTTCCGGCTCAAGGTGCCAGAGACCAAATTCACGCACCCCTGGGGAGTCAATGACGTCGCCGCCGTGCGGGAAGTGGTACAGGCGCGAGGCCGTAGTGGTGTGCTGGCCAAGCCCTGAGTTGTCCGACACATCGTTGGTCAGAATCTCTTCCTGCAGCCCCAGCAGATTGTTTAACAGGCTGGATTTACCCACGCCAGACTGACCGGCGAAAATGCTGATGCGGTCGGTGAGCGCCTCTTCCAGCGGTTTCAGGCCATCTTTCTTGTGGCTGGAGACCATCAGCACGCGATAGCCAATCGCCCGGTAGATGTCCATCTGCTCGTTCACAAACGCCATGCCGTCTTCATCGAGCAGGTCGATTTTGTTCAGGACGATCAGCGGCTCGACCTCCAGCGTTTCGCAGGCGACGAGATAGCGGTCGATAATGTTGAGCGAAAGCTCGGGTAAGATCGCCGAGACAATCACGATCTGATTGATATTCGCGGCGATCGGTTTGACGCCGTCGTAGAAGTCGGGGCGTGTCAGAACGGACGTGCGCTCGTGAACCGCTTCGACGATCCCTTTTACGTTGACACCTTCGGACGCCGCTTTGCCCGGACGCCATACCACGCGATCACCGGTGACCAGTGAACGGATGGTGCGACGAATGTTGCAGCGGTGAACGCTACCGTCGGCGGCTTCCACATCGGCATGCATGCCGAAACGGCTGATGACCATGCCTTCGGTCTTTTCGCCAAACAGGTTGTCGTCATAATCGGGTTTCTCCGAAGTGGTCTTAAGACGGCGCTGATGGTTGGCACTCACACGGCGCTGTTGCCCTTTGGAGAGTTTATTTTTACTCAATCGTGCTGACTCCTGGTCGCCCGTATCGGGCAAAACCTCTATGATACACACTAATTAATACTAGTTAACCTGCTACAGCCGGTTATGCGAGAAGGGTGGAAAATAACATGAGCGCAGACGAAAACAACCTGATTTGGATCGATCTTGAAATGACCGGGCTGGATCCCGAGCGCGATCGCATCATTGAGATCGCCACGCTGGTGACCGATGCCAACCTGAACATTCTGGCAGAAGGGCCGACGATTGCCGTGCATCAGTCTGACGAACAGCTGGCGCTGATGGACGACTGGAACGTGCGCACCCATACCGGCAGCGGGCTGGTGGAACGCGTGAAAGCCAGCACCCAGGGCGATCGCGATGCCGAGCTGGCGACGATCGCGTTCCTGAAACAGTGGGTGCCTGAGGGGAAATCGCCGATCTGCGGTAACAGCATCGGCCAGGACCGTCGCTTCCTGTTCAAGTATATGCCGGAGCTGGAAGCCTATTTCCACTACCGTTATCTGGACGTGAGCACGCTGAAAGAGCTGGCGCGTCGCTGGAAACCAGAAATTCTGGATGGCTTTAAGAAACAGGGCACCCATCAGGCGATGGACGATATTCGTGAGTCGGTGGCAGAACTGGCGTATTACCGCGAAAACTTTATTCAGCTCTGATTTCAGATGGTTGCCGGGGGGCGGTTTCGCCTTACCCGGCCTATTCCGTCTGTTTTTGGTGTAAAAACATGCAAAGCGATGAATAATCCATCACTTGAACTGAATTTCGAAAAAATCGCTTTAAGGGGGGTTGCAGCTAAAAGGATTTCTCGTATAATGCGCCTCCCGTAACGACAGAGAATTACACGTTACGACAGCGTCAGATTTTTGCGGGAATAGCTCAGTTGGTAGAGCACGACCTTGCCAAGGTCGGGGTCGCGAGTTCGAGTCTCGTTTCCCGCTCCAAAATTTGAAAGTATCGCAAGATACGCGCAGCACCAGGACCACCCAAGCGGGAATAGCTCAGTTGGTAGAGCACGACCTTGCCAAGGTCGGGGTCGCGAGTTCGAGTCTCGTTTCCCGCTCCAAAATTTGAAAAGTGTCGTCAGACACGCACCACCCAAGCGGGAATAGCTCAGTTGGTAGAGCACGACCTTGCCAAGGTCGGGGTCGCGAGTTCGAGTCTCGTTTCCCGCTCCAAATTCTTCTTCATACCCAGTTTATCCACAGCGAAGTCTTTCGTTGGGGACATTTTCTATTGCTTCTGACAAACTCTTGTAAACAGAGTTATCCACAGATCCTGCTATTATTCCTGAACCGCCAAAACCTTCGCACGGTGAACGGTATATCCGTAACTTATTGAAGTTGATATATAAAATTTGATTTCAAAATGTTATTGAGATCACTTGACCTGTCTGCAAAGCCTGATGGTGCCTGACTTCGTGATTTTATTCACAGGCTGTGAATAGTTCAGGCGTCGCGCGGAAGCCCTTTTTCGACCACCCGAACCAGACGCTGTTTCTTCGGCAATTGCACCTCAACGACACAGGCGTTTCGCTTCTCGATTTGCTGCGCAATCGCCCACTCTATGTGTTCGTCGAGAAGTGGGTGCTCACCTCGGCGCGTTTCAAGCGCCTGGATAGTGGCTTCGTCCCAGGGGGCATTTCCCAGGGCCACGGCAATATTTCGCAGCCAGCGCAGATGTCCGATACGACGGATCGCCGAACCTTCGGTGATTCGCAGAAACTTAGTTTCATCCCAGGCAAACAGCTCCGTCAGTTTCGGGGCGTGTAAGGCTTTGCGCGGGCTGAAATCGTCTTCGTCCGTGAGCTGCGAATAGCGATTCCACGGGCAGATGAGCTGGCAATCGTCACAGCCGTAAATCCGGTTGCCAATCAGCGGGCGGAACTCTTCCGGGATCGCCCCTTCAAGCTCAATCGTGAGATACGAGATACAGCGGCGTGCATCCACGGTATAGGGCTCGACAATCGCTCCTGTCGGGCAGATGGTCATGCAGGCCACGCAGCGCCCACAGCCCTCTTCAACCGGGCCGTCGACCGGCAGCGGCAAATCAATCAGCAATTCACCGAGAAAAAAGAACGAACCTGCATCGCGGCTTAAGATAAGTGAGTGCTTACCTGTCCATCCAAGTCCGGCTTTTTCGGCAATGGGGCGCTCAAGGATAGGCGCGGAGTCGACAAAGGGTCTAAAATTCAGCGAGCCACAGTGCTGCTGAATAGTTTCCCCGAGTTTTTTTAAGCGGTTACGCAGAAGCTTGTGATAATCACGCCCGAGGGCATAACGGCTGACGTAACCCAATGAAGGATCTTTCAGCGTGCGGGCAAACGCCGCGTTGGCGGGAAGGTAGTTCATGCGAACGCTAATGACGCGCAGCGTCCCCGGCAAAAGCTCGTGGGGCCGGGCGCGCATCATGCCGTGACGCGCCATCCACTCCATTTCGCCGTGGTATTGTTTGTCCAGCCAGGCCTGCAGTTTTGGCTCGCTCGCGGAAAGGTCCGTATCGGTGATACCGACTTTCTGAAAGCCAAGCTCAGCGCCCCACTGTTTAATGTTTTGCGCTAACTGATTGAGATCGAGGGGCTGTGACATGACGGACCATACAGTGAAGAAAATCCCCGCAAGTATACCACATTCCATCTGGCCTGCGGACGCCCTGCGTCGCGCCGAAAAAGAGGCCGCTGACAGCCTCGGCATTACCCTCTACGAACTGATGTGCCGCGCAGGCGATGCGGCGTTCAGCGTCGCGCATGAGGCCTATCCGCGCGCCACGCATTGGTTGATTCTCTGCGGTCATGGCAACAACGGCGGCGACGGTTATGTCGTCGCTCGTCTGGCAGCCGCCGCTGGCATAAACGTGACCTTGCTGGCGCTGGAGAGCGACAAACCCTTGCCGGAAGAGGCGAGCGAGGCCCGCGATGCCTGGCTGAACGCCGGGGGCGTGATCCACGCTGCGGATATCGTCTGGCCGGAGGGAGTTGACCTTATTGTGGATGGCCTGCTCGGTACTGGCCTCAAACAGGCTCCCCGCGACAAGGTGGCAACACTGATTGACCATGCGAATGCCCATCCCGCGCCGGTGATCGCGCTGGATATCCCATCGGGACTGGTCGCGCAAACGGGGGCGACGCCGGGCGCGGTGATTCACGCCGCGGCCACCGTGACCTTTATCGCCCTCAAACCCGGATTACTGACCGGTAAAGCGCGCGATGTCGTGGGTAAACTTCACCATCATGCGTTAGGCCTGGATAGCTGGCTGGCAGCCCAGGAGACGGGTATCGCCCGTTATGACGCCTCGCAGCTTGCCCGGTGGCTACCGCCGCGCCGTCCGACGTCCCATAAAGGCGACCACGGGAAACTGGTGATTATCGGTGGCGATCGCGGCACGGCGGGGGCGATTCGCATGACCGGAGAAGCCGCTCTGCGCGCGGGTGCGGGCCTTGTGCGAGTGCTCACTCGCATCGAGAATATCCCGCCAATCATCACTGCCCGGCCAGAGCTGATGGTGCATGAGCTGACGCCGCAATCCCTCGAAGAGAGCCTGGCGTGGGCGGACGTCGTGGCGATAGGGCCAGGACTGGGTCAGCAGGAGTGGGGCAAAAAAGCGCTGCAGAAAGTCGAGAACTGCCGCAAACCCATGCTGTGGGACGCCGACGCGCTGAACCTTCTGGCAATCAATCCTGATAAACGTCACAATCGCATCCTGACGCCACACCCCGGCGAGGCCGCGCGGCTGCTTAACTGCAGCGTCGCAGAAATTGAAAGCGATCGCTTACTTTCTGCGCAGCGTCTGGTAAAACGTTATGGAGGTGTTGCGGTTCTGAAAGGGGCAGGCACGATTGTGGCCTGTGAATCTGGCGCGTTGGGCATTATCGACGCGGGCAATGCGGGAATGGCGAGTGGCGGAATGGGCGATGTGCTCTCCGGCATTATCAGCGCCTTGCTGGCACAGAAACTTACCCCTTATGATGCTGCCATTGCAGGCTGTGTGGCGCACGGCGCGGCAGCCGACAGGCTGGCTGCGCAGTACGGTACGCGCGGCATGCTGGCCACCGATCTTTTTGACACGCTGCGGCGTGTTGTTAACCCGGATGTGATTGACGTAGAAAATGACTAATCGAGTGATCGCTTTACCCGACGAGCAGGCAACTTTGGATCTTGGCAAACGCCTGGCGCAGGCCTGCGAAGGGGCAACCGTCATCTATTTGTACGGTGATTTGGGCGCGGGTAAAACCACCTTCAGCCGCGGCTTTTTGCAGGCGCTGGGCCATAAAGGGAATGTGAAAAGCCCGACCTATACCCTGGTTGAGCCTTACGAACTCGACAATTTGAGGGTGTATCACTTCGATCTCTACCGTCTTGCGGACCCAGAGGAGCTGGAATTTATGGGTATCCGTGACTATTTCGCCAACGATGCCATTTGCCTGGTGGAGTGGCCGCAACAAGGTGCGGGTGTGTTGCCTGACCCGGATGTCGAAATTCACTTAGATTACCAGGCGCAAGGGCGTGAGGCACGCATCAGTGCAGTTTCCTCATCAGGCTGTTCCTTGCTGGCTCGTTTAGCCAGCTGAATGAAGGGATAACGGGATGATTAATCGCGTTAAAGGTTGGCTGCTGGCCGCAACGGTGCTGCTGTGCGCGCAGGCCGGTGCGGCAAGTTTATCGGACATTCAGGTGTCCAACGGTGATTCGCAGGCGCGCATCACCTTCAGTTTCATGGGCGATCCCGATTACGCCTTTACCCAGGTCGATAAACGTAGCGTCGCGCTGGATATCAAACAGACCGGCGTGATTCAGGGCTTGCCGCTGCAGTTTAGCGGTAACAACCTGGTCAAAAGTATTCGCTCCGGCAATGCGCAAGATCCTCAGTCTTTGCGACTGGTGGTCGATCTGACGCAGAACGGCAAAACCCGCGCGGTGAAGCAGCAAAACGGCGCGAACTACACCGTGGTCTTTACCATTAACGCCGATGTCCCGCCGCCTCCACCTCCGCCGCCTGCACCTGTCGTGGCACAGCGCGTGGAGCAGCCGGTGGTCGCTCCGCGCCCGTCTGAACCGGCGCGAAATCCGTTCAAAGCGCAAAACGATCGCATCACCAGCGTCACCAGCAGCAATACCGTGACGCGCCCGGCGGCACGTGCGCGGGCGGTGTCGTCCGATGAGAAAGTCATTATCGCTATTGATGCCGGCCACGGCGGCCAGGATCCTGGCGCGATTGGGCCGGGCGGTACGCAGGAGAAAAGCGTCACTATCTCGATTGCCCGTAAGCTGCGCGCCCTGCTGAATGACGATCCGATGTTCAAAGGGGTGATGACCCGCGACGGCGACTACTTTATCTCGGTGATGGGCCGTTCCGACGTCGCGCGTAAACAGAACGCCAACTT
Organism: Lelliottia sp. JS-SCA-14; assembly: GCF_035593345.1. Classification (NCBI taxonomy): domain Bacteria; kingdom Pseudomonadati; phylum Pseudomonadota; class Gammaproteobacteria; order Enterobacterales; family Enterobacteriaceae; genus Lelliottia; species Lelliottia sp. JS-SCA-14. Next base: position 516,367 of record NZ_CP141606.1, read on the forward strand.
CCTGGTGTCGATCCACGCGGATGCCGCGCCAAACCGCAGTGCGACCGGTGCGTCGGTATGGGTGCTGTCGAACCGCCGTGCGAATAGCGAAATGGCGAACTGGCTCGAAGAGCACGAGAAGCAGTCGGAACTGCTCGGCGGCGCGGGTGACGTGCTGGCGAACAGCCAGTCCGACCCGTATCTCAGCCAGGCGGTGCTGGATTTACAGTTCGGTCATTCTCAGCGCGTCGGGTATGATGTGGCGACGAATGTGATTAGCCAGCTTCAGCGCGTCGGTGCGATCCACAAGCGCCGCCCTGAGCACGCGAGTTTAGGCGTGTTACGCTCCCCGGATATCCCGTCGATCCTGGTCGAAACCGGCTTTATCACCAATAACAACGAAGAGCGTCTGCTGGGCAGCGACAGCTATCAGCAGCAGATTGCCGATGCGATTTATAACGGTCTGCGCAATTACTTTTCCGCGCATCCGCTGCAGTCAGCGCCGCAAGGGGGCGCGGGTCAAACCGCCAGCGCCGCTCTGCCTGGCGAGATTAGCGCGACCAACTAAGGAGAATTCATGCCGATTCAGGTTCTGCCGCCGCAGCTTGCGAACCAAATCGCCGCCGGCGAGGTGGTGGAGCGTCCTGCTTCGGTTGTGAAAGAGCTGGTGGAAAACAGCCTCGATGCGGGCGCAACCCGCATTGATATTGATATCGAACGCGGCGGCGCAAAGCTGATTCGTATTCGGGACAACGGCTGCGGCATCAAAAAAGACGAGCTGGCTTTAGCGCTGGCTCGTCACGCCACCAGTAAAATTACCTCTCTTGACGATCTGGAAGCGATCATCAGCCTCGGTTTTCGCGGCGAAGCGCTGGCCAGTATCAGCTCCGTTTCCCGTCTGACGCTCACCTCACGCACTGCCGAACAGCAGGAAGCCTGGCAGGCCTATGCGGAAGGGCGTGACATGGACGTGACCGTCAAACCTGCCGCCCATCCCGTGGGCACCACGCTGGAAGTGCTGGATCTGTTCTACAACACCCCGGCGCGACGCAAGTTTATGCGCACCGAAAAAACCGAGTTCGGCCATATCGACGAGATCATTCGCCGTATCGCGCTGGCGCGTTTCGATGTGACGATCAATCTGAGCCATAACGGCAAAGTGATGCGTCAGTATCGTGCGGTGGCGGAAGGGGGTCAGAAAGAGCGTCGCTTAGGCGCGATCTGCGGAACCGGGTTCCTGGAACAGGCGCTGGCGATCGAGTGGCAGCATGGCGATCTCGCGATGCGCGGCTGGGTGGCCGATCCGAAAGCCATGAACGCCACGCTGGCGGAGATCCAGTACTGCTACGTTAACGGCCGCATGATGCGCGATCGGCTGATCAACCATGCGATCCGCCAGGCCTGTGAAGACAAGCTCGGCGCGGATCAGCAGCCTGCTTTTGTTCTCTATCTTGAAATCGATCCGCACCAGGTGGACGTTAACGTCCATCCCGCCAAGCACGAAGTGCGTTTCCATCAGTCGCGACTGGTCCACGATTTTATCTATCAGGGCGTGCTGAGCGTGTTACAGCAGCAGGCTGAACCTTCGCTGCCGCTGGTGGAAGAGACGGTTGCGCCACGCCCGATCCCGGAAAACCGCGTGGCGGCGGGCCGTAATCAGTTTGCCGAACCGGCTGTCGCGCGTGAGCCTGAGACGCCGCGCTATTCATCTGGCGGTCAGGCACCACGCCCGAGCGGGGCGAATTATCCCCATGCGCCGGGGTATCAAAAACAGCAGGGTGCGCTCTACAGCAAATTGCTGGATACTCCGGCCGTGGAGCGTAAAGAGCCTGTGGCGCCATCGGCCCCGGCGCTGGAAGGGCACAGCCAGAGTTTTGGCCGGGTGCTGACGATCGTTGCCCCGGATATGGCGCTGCTTGAGCGCGACGGGAAGCTGGCGCTGCTGGCGCTACCGGTTGCGGAACGCTGGCTGAAACAGGCACAGCTGACGCCAGGCGCAAACGCGGCCTGCGCCCAGCCGCTGTTGATTCCGGTGCGGCTCAAAATTTCCGCGGACGAAAGCATAGTATTAACGCGCGTTGAGTCCCTGTTGGCGGAAATGGGCATACAATTTGTGTTAGAGGCCCATCATGTGACGATTCGCGCGGTGCCTTTACCCTTACGCCAACAAAATTTACAAAACTTGATTCCTGAACTGATAGGCTACCTGGCGCAGCAAACGACCGTTGATGCCACCAATACCGCCCAGTGGATTGCCCGCCATTTAGCGAGCGACCACCATCCGTGGAGTATGGCGCAAGCCATTACCGTATTGGCAGAAGTTGAACGTCTTTGCCCTCATTTGGTCAAAGCACCGCCGGGTGGTTTATTACAACGTGTTGATTTAGATTCGGCGATGAATGCCCTGAAAAATGAGTGATGTGAGTAAGGCAAGCCTGCCAAAGGCGATATTTTTAATGGGCCCAACGGCCTCGGGCAAAACCGCGTTAGCCATTGAGCTACGTAAAGTTTTGCCAGTAGAGTTGATTAGCGTCGATTCCGCCCTTATTTATCAAGGGATGGATATCGGCACGGCAAAGCCAGACGCAGACGAACTGCGCGCGGCACCGCACCGACTGCTGGACATTCTCGACCCGGCGCAGGCTTACTCCGCAGCGGATTTTCGCCGCGATGCGCTGGCGCAAATGGCCGAGATTACCGCAGCGGGCCGGATTCCGCTGTTAGTCGGCGGAACCATGCTCTATTTCAAGGCGCTGCTGGAGGGGTTATCACCCTTGCCATCCGCGAACCCTGAAGTGAGAGCCAGAATTGAGCAGCAGGCGGCAGAGCAGGGATGGGGCGCGTTGCACAAACAACTGGAAGAGGTTGATCCGGTTGCCGCAGCACGGATTCATCCAAATGATCCGCAAAGGCTTTCCCGGGCACTGGAAGTTTTTTTCATTTCGGGTAAAACTTTAACGGAACTGACGCAAACGTCAGGAGAAGCTCTGCCGTATCAGGTGCATCAGTTCGCCATCGCCCCGGCGAGCCGTGAACTGCTCCATCAGCGAATTGAGCAGCGTTTTCATCAGATGTTAGCTTCAGGTTTTGAAGCAGAAGTGCGGGCGCTTTTTGCTCGCGGAGATTTGCATACGGACATGCCTTCCATTCGTTGTGTCGGATACCGCCAGATGTGGTCTTACATTGAAGGCGAGATTTCATACGATGAAATGGTTTATCGAGGTGTTTGCGCCACCAGACAGTTAGCGAAACGCCAGATAACCTGGTTGCGCGGTTGGGACGGAATCCACTGGTTAGACAGTGAGAAGCCAGACCAGGCGTACAACGAAGTTTTACAGGTTGTGGGTGCTATCGCAGACTGAATGTGTACAATTAACTCGTATCGTGCGCAATTTTTCAGAATCGCAAGGTTCTAAGTACATAACAAGCATATAAGGAAAAGATAGAATGGCTAAGGGGCAATCTTTACAAGATCCGTTTCTGAACGCATTGCGTCGTGAACGTGTTCCAGTTTCTATTTATTTGGTGAATGGTATTAAGCTGCAAGGTCAGATTGAATCTTTCGATCAGTTCGTGATCCTGTTGAAAAACACGGTCAGCCAGATGGTTTATAAGCACGCTATCTCTACTGTTGTTCCGTCCCGTCCAGTATCTCATCACAGCAACAACGCTGGCGGCGGCACCGGTAGTAACTACCATCACGGCAGCAACGCACAGGGTTCTTCTGCACCTGCGCAGGACAGCGAAGAAACCGAATAAGGTAACGGGCTGTTTTTCCACACGGGGAGCCAGGTTTCTGCGTTCCCCGCTGATTTATTTTGAGGATAATACGCTTGTTTGACCGTTATGATGCCGGTGAGCATGCGGTACTGGTACACATCTATTTTACGCAAGACAAAGATATGGAAGACCTCCAGGAGTTTGAAGCTCTGGTCTCTTCCGCCGGTGTCGAAGCATTACAGGTGATTACCGGTAGCCGTAAAGCGCCGCACCCAAAGTTTTTTGTTGGTGAAGGTAAAGCAGTCGAAATTGCGGAAGCCGTAAAAGCAACCGGCGCGTCCGTCGTGCTGTTTGACCATGCGCTATCTCCGGCTCAAGAGCGTAACCTGGAAGCCCTGTGCGAATGTCGCGTTATCGACCGTACGGGACTGATTTTAGATATTTTTGCTCAGCGTGCACGTACCCACGAGGGGAAACTGCAGGTTGAGCTGGCGCAATTGCGCCATCTGGCCACGCGTCTTGTGCGCGGCTGGACCCACCTTGAAAGGCAAAAAGGCGGGATTGGTTTGCGCGGTCCGGGTGAAACCCAGCTCGAAACCGACCGTCGACTGCTGCGTGGTCGTATTACCCAGATCCTCTCACGTCTGGCGCGAGTCGAAAAACAGCGTGAGCAAGGACGTCGTTCGCGAACCAAAGCTGACATCCCGACGGTGTCGCTGGTGGGGTATACCAACGCCGGTAAATCCACCCTGTTTAACCAGATAACCGAGGCCAAGGTGTATGCCGCAGACCAGCTGTTTGCGACCCTTGACCCGACGCTGCGTCGCATCGACGTGGCGGATGTGGGTGAAACGGTGCTGGCGGATACCGTAGGGTTTATTCGCCATTTGCCGCACGATCTGGTGGCCGCGTTTAAAGCCACCTTGCAGGAGACGCGTCAGGCGACGCTGCTGCTGCATATCATCGACGCTGCGGATGTTCGCGTGCAGGAAAACATCGACGCGGTGAATACCGTGCTCGAAGAGATCGACGCGCACGAGATCCCGACGCTGCTGGTGATGAATAAAATCGATATGCTGGACGACTTCGAGCCACGTATCGACCGAGATGAAGAGAACAAACCGATTCGGGTCTGGCTTTCTGCCCAGACCGGTGTCGGTGTGCCACTACTTTTCCAGGCTTTGACAGAACGTCTTTCTGGTGAGGTGGCTCAGCACACGCTGCGTCTGCCGCCACAGGAAGGCAGGCTGCGCAGCCGGTTTTATCAGCTTCAGGCGATAGAAAAAGAGTGGATGGAGGATGACGGCAGCGTGGGGATGCAGGTGCGTATGCCGATCGTTGACTGGCGTCGCCTCTGTAAACAAGAACCTACGCTGGTGGACTACGTCGTCTGACCAGATAAAGGTGCACGAGCCTGAAAATTCGCCCTTGCATAACAAATATGGAGCATATACATGGCGTGGAATCAGCCCGGTAATAACGGACAAGACCGCGACCCGTGGGGAAGCAGCAATAATCAAGGCGGCAACTCTGGGGGAAATGGCAACAAAGGTGGTCGCGAGCAGGGGCCTCCTGATCTGGACGATATCTTTCGCAAGCTGAGCAAAAAGCTTGGTGGTTTCGGTACAGGTAAAGGCTCTGGCTCGGGTGGAAGTTCCACTCAGGGTCCGCGCCCGCACATGGGTGGCCGCGTAGTGAGCATCGTTGCTGCTGCCGTGGTCATCATTTGGGCTGCCAGCGGGTTCTACACCATTAAAGAAGCTGAACGCGGTGTGGTCACTCGTTTCGGTAAATTCAGCCATCTGGTTGAGCCGGGTCTGAACTGGAAGCCAACCTTCGTTGATAACGTGACCGCGGTAAACGTGGAATCGGTACGCGAACTGGCGGCGTCCGGCGTGATGCTGACCTCTGACGAGAACGTGGTGCGCGTTGAGATGAACGTGCAGTACCGCGTGACCGATCCGCAGCACTATCTGTTCAGCGTCACCAGCGCCGATGACAGTCTGCGTCAGGCCACCGACAGCGCCCTGCGTGGCGTGATCGGTAAATACACCATGGACCGTATTCTGACCGAAGGTCGTACCGTTATTCGTAGCGATACCCAGCGCGAGCTGGAAGAGACCATCCGTCCGTACAACATGGGTATCACCCTTCTGGACGTCAACTTCCAGGCTGCTCGTCCGCCGGAAGAGGTGAAAGCTGCCTTTGATGATGCGATTGCCGCGCGTGAAAACGAACAGCAATACATCCGTGAAGCGGAAGCCTACACCAACGAAGTGCAGCCGCGTGCGAACGGTCAGGCGCAGCGTATCCTCGAAGAGGCGCGTGCGTATAAGACTCAGACCATCCTGGAAGCCCAGGGTGAAGTGGCTCGCTTTGCGAAGCTCCTGCCAGAATATAAAGCTGCCCCGGAAATTACCCGTGAGCGTCTGTATATCGAGACCATGGAGAAAGTGCTGAGCCACACCCGTAAAGTGCTGGTGAATGACAGCAAAGGCGGCAATCTGATGGTGCTGCCACTGGACCAGATGCTGAAAGGCGGTAGTGCGCCTGCGGCAAAACAGGATACCAGCGGAGCCAATAACCTGTTGCGTCTGCCTCCGGCAGCCAGCAGCAATTCCAGCGCCAATACCACGTCTTCTTCAAGCGATGGTGACATCATGGACCAACGCCGTGCCAACGCACAGCGTAACGACAGCCAGCGTCAGGGGGAATAACGATGCGTAAGTCAGTTATTGCGATTATCATCATTGCGCTGGTCGTACTTTATACCTCCATCTTTGTGGTGAAAGAGGGCGAGCGCGGGATCACCATGCGCTTCGGTAAAGTTCTGCGTGACGATGAAAACAAACCGCTGGTCTTCGAGCCGGGTCTGCACTTTAAGCTCCCGATGATTGAATCAGTGAAAATGCTCGACGCCCGTATCCAGACCATGGATAACCAGGCCGACCGCTTCGTCACCAAAGAGAAAAAAGACCTGATCGTCGATTCTTACATCAAATGGCGTATCAGCGATTTCAGCCGTTACTACCTGGCAACGGGCGGCGGTGACGTCTCTCAGGCCGAAGTGCTGCTGAAACGTAAGTTCTCTGACCGTCTGCGTTCTGAAATTGGTCGTCTGGATGTGAAAGACATCGTGACCGATTCCCGTGGTCGTCTGACTCTGGAAGTCCGTGACGCGCTGAACTCCGGTACCGCGGGTACCGAAGACGAAGTGGCGACACCGGCGGCCGACGACGCGATTGCCAAAGCGGCTGAGCGCGTTCAGGCTGAAACCAACGGCAAAGTGGCGGTGATGAACCCGAACAGTATGGCGGCGTTAGGTATCGAAGTGGTCGATGTGCGTATCAAGCAGATCAACCTGCCTACCGAAGTGTCTGAAGCGATCTATAGCCGTATGCGCGCTGAGCGTGAAGCGGTTGCCCGTCGCCACCGTTCACAGGGTCAGGAAGAGGCTGAAAAGCTGCGCGCAACAGCGGATTACGAAGTGACGAAAACGCTGGCAGAATCCGAACGTCAGGGCCGCATTATGCGCGGTGAAGGCGATGCGGAAGCCGCGAAACTGTTTGCTGACGCGTTCAGCCAGGATCCGGATTTCTATGCCTTTATCCGTAGCCTGCGTGCGTACGAAAACAGCTTCCAGAGCAATCAGGATGTGATGGTGCTCAGCCCTGACAGCGATTTCTTCCGTTATATGAAGACGCCAGGCAACGCCACGCGATAAACTCATTCTCGTTTGAGTTATCAAACCACCGCTCTCAACGGAGCGGTGGTTTTCTTTTATAGGGAGCTAAAATGAATTCCACTATCTTGCTGGCGCTTGCTCTGGTTTTGGTCCTCGAAGGGCTGGGCCCGATGCTTTATCCGCGTGCCTGGCGTCGAATGATCGCCACCATGACACAATTGCCGGATAATATTTTACGTCGTTTTGGCGGGGGTCTTGTGGTTGCAGGAGTGGTGATCTACTACATGTTGAGGAAAACGATTGGCTGATCAAAAAGTGGTCGGATTTGCCTTATATTGAGGGCAAAAAGTGCTGTAACTCTGAAAAAGCGGTGGTAGAATCCATTTTTAAGCAATCGGTGATTTTGAAAAATGGGTAACAACGTTGTCGTACTGGGCACCCAATGGGGTGACGAAGGTAAAGGGAAGATTGTCGATCTTCTGACTGAACGTGCTAAATATGTTGTACGCTATCAGGGTGGTCACAACGCAGGCCATACTCTCGTAATCAACGGTGAAAAAACCGTCCTCCATCTTATTCCATCAGGCATTCTTCGTGAAAATGTGACCAGCATCATCGGTAACGGTGTTGTGCTGTCTCCTGCTGCGCTGATGAAAGAGATGAAAGGCCTGGAAGACCGTGGTATCCCGGTTCGTGAGCGTCTGCTGCTCTCCGAAGCCTGCCCGCTGATCCTCGACTATCACGTCGCACTGGATGTGGCGCGCGAAAAAGCACGTGGCGCGAAAGCTATCGGCACCACCGGCCGTGGTATCGGCCCTGCTTACGAAGATAAAGTTGCCCGTCGCGGTCTGCGCGTTGGCGACCTGTTCGACAAAGCCACCTTCGCTGAAAAACTGAAAGAAGTGATGGAATATCACAACTTCCAGTTGGTGAACTTCTACAAAGCTGACGCCGTTGACTACCAGAAAGTGCTGGATGATGTCATGGCGGTGGCTGACATCCTGACCGGTATGGTTGTGGATGTGTCCGATCTGCTGGACCAGGCGCGCAAGCGTGGCGATTTCGTCATGTTCGAAGGCGCGCAGGGTACGCTGCTGGATATCGACCACGGTACCTATCCGTACGTGACCTCCTCTAACACCACCGCCGGTGGCGTGGCGACGGGCTCTGGCCTGGGTCCGCGTTATGTGGATTACGTTCTGGGTATCATCAAAGCTTACTCCACTCGCGTGGGTGCAGGTCCATTCCCGACTGAGCTGTTTGATGACATCGGCGAGTTCCTGTGCAAGCAAGGTAACGAGTTTGGCGCGACCACCGGTCGTCGTCGTCGTACCGGCTGGCTGGATGCAGTTGCCGTGCGTCGCGCAGTGCAGATCAACTCCCTGTCTGGCTTCTGCCTGACCAAGCTGGACGTGCTGGACGGCCTGAAAGAAGTGAAAATCTGCGTCGGCTACCGTATGCCAGATGGCCGCGAAGTGACCACCACCCCGCTGGCGGCTGACGACTGGGAAGGTATCGAGCCGATCTACGAAACCATGCCAGGCTGGTCCGAAACCACCTTTGGTGTGAAAGAGCGTAGCGGTCTGCCGAAAGCGGCGCTGGATTACATCAAGCGTATCGAAGAACTGACCGAAGTGCCGATCGACATTATCTCTACCGGCCCTGACCGTACTGAAACCATGATTCTGCGCGACCCGTTCGACGCATAATCTGAGTGGTTAACGGCCTGCGGGAAGCCCCGCAGGCCGGATAAACGAAGTGCTATTTGGCAATCGCCTCCTGTTCCTCGCTTTTTCCCCCTTTCAGTCAAATAAATTAGCCGCTAAGTATCTGGCTGGTTTATCATCAATAGTGAATATCTCTGCGGTCTGACCGCGTTTTTCCCTTTTCCTGAGGTTGATGTGCAGTTAACGAGTTTCACCGATTACGGCTTACGTGCGCTGATTTACATGGCGTCGTTGCCACAAGGACAGATGACCAGTATCTCTGAGGTGACAGAGGTCTACGGCGTGTCCCGTAATCATATGGTCAAAATAATCAATCAACTTAGCCGTGCGGGATACGTAACTGCCGTCCGCGGGAAAAACGGGGGGATTCGTCTCGGTAAACCCGCACAGAGTATTCGTGTTGGGGATGTGGTACGTGAACTGGAGCCGCTGACTCTGGTGAATTGCAGCAGCGAGTTCTGCCACATCACTCCCGCTTGCCGCCTGAAAAAGGCGCTTTCTAAGGCTGTGCAAAGTTTTCTCAAGGAACTGGATAACTACACGCTGGCCGATTTGGTTGAAGAGAATCAACCGCTTTATAAATTATTGCTGGTGGAATGAAGAAAATTTCCACCGGAGCTGACAACGGAGGAACCGACATGTCACATGATCCTTTCCAGGAACGCGAAGCCGAAAAGTACGCGAATCCTATCCCAAGCCGCGAGTTCATCATCGAACACTTAACAAAACGCGAAAAACCCGCTAACCGTGAAGAACTTGCCGTTGAATTAAACATTGAAGGCGAAGAGCAAATTGAAGCCCTTCGTCGCCGCCTGCGCGCCATGGAGCGCGACGGCCAGTTGGTCTTTACCCGCCGTCAGTGCTATGCCCTGCCGGAACGTCTCGACCTGCTGAAAGGCATCGTCATCGGCCATCGCGATGGCTTTGGCTTCCTGCGCGTTGAAGGCCGCAAGGACGACCTGTACCTCTCATCTGAACAGATGAAGATGTGCATCCACGGCGATCAGATCCTGGCGCAGCCGCTAGGCGCTGACCGCAAGGGCCGCCGTGAGGCACGCGTGGTGCGTGTCCTGGTGCCTAAAACCAGCCAGATCGTCGGGCGTTACTTCACCGACGCTGGCGTGGGTTTTGTGGTGCCGGACGACAGCCGTCTGAGCTTCGACATCCTGATCCCGCCGGAAGAGGTGATGGGCGCGCGCATGGGCTTCGTGGTGGTGGTTGAACTCACCCAGCGTCCAACACGCCGTACCAAAGCGATCGGTAAGATCGTGGAAGTGCTGGGCGATAACATGGGCACCAGCATGGCCGTGGATATGGCGCTGCGTACTCATGAGATCCCTTACGTCTGGCCTGATGCCGTTGAAAACCAGGTCAAAGATCTGAAAGAACAGGTGCCGGAAGAGGCCAAAATCGGCCGCGTGGATCTGCGCGATCTGCCGCTGGTGACCATTGATGGCGAAGACGCACGCGACTTTGATGACGCCGTCTTCTGCGAGAAAAAACGCGGCGGCGGCTGGCGCCTGTGGGTGGCGATTGCCGACGTGAGCTATTACGTGCGCCCTAACACCCCGCTGGACAATGAAGCGCGCAGCCGTGGCACGTCCGTCTACTTCCCGTCGCAGGTGGTCCCAATGCTGCCGGAAGTGCTCTCCAACGGTTTGTGCTCCCTGAACCCGCAGGTTGATCGTCTGTGCATGGTCTGCGAAATGACCATCTCCACCAAAGGGCGTTTAACCGGCTACAAATTCTATGAAGCGGTGATGAGCTCGCACGCGCGCCTGACCTACACCAAAGTCTGGCACATGCTGCAGGGCGACCAGGAGCTGCGCGAGCAATACGCGCCGCTGGTCAAACATATCGAAGAGCTGCACAACCTCTACAAAGTGCTGGATCAGGCGCGCGAAGAGCGCGGCGGGATCTCCTTTGAGAGCGAAGAGGCGAAGTTCATCTTCAACGCCGAACGTCGCATCGAGCGTATCGAGCAGACGCAGCGTAACGATGCCCACAAGCTGATCGAAGAGTGCATGATTCTGGCGAACATCTCGGCGGCGCGTTTCGTTGAGAAAGCTAAAGAGCCTGCGCTGTTCCGTATTCACGATAAACCGACCACCGAAGCGATCACCGCGTTCCGTTCGGTGCTGGCGGAGCTGGGTCTGGAACTGCCGGGCGGCAGCAAACCAGAGCCGCGCGACTACGCCGAGCTGCTGGAGTCCATCGGCGATCGTCCTGACGCAGAGATGCTGCAAACCATGCTGCTGCGTTCGATGAAACAGGCGATTTACGATCCGGAAAACCGCGGTCACTTCGGCCTGGCGCTGCAGTCTTACGCGCACTTTACCTCGCCGATTCGTCGTTACCCGGATCTGTCGTTGCACCGCGCCATTAAGTATCTGCTGGCGCAGGAGCAGGGGCACAAAGGCAACACCACCGAAACCGGCGGCTACCACTACTCCATGGAAGAGATGCTCCAGCTGGGTCAGCACTGTTCGATGGCGGAACGCCGCGCCGACGAAGCGACGCGCGATGTGGCGGACTGGCTGAAGTGTGACTTCATGCTGGATCAGGTAGGCAACGTCTTTAGAGGCGTCATCGCCAGCGTCACCGGCTTTGGCTTCTTCGTGCGTCTCGACGAGCTGTTCATCGACGGTCTGGTCCACGTCTCCTCTCTGGACAACGACTACTATCGCTACGATCAGGTCGGTCAGCGTCTGACCGGTGAATCCGGCGGCCAGACTTACCGTCTGGGCGATCGCGTGGAAGTTAAAGTTGAAGCCGTGAACATGGACGAGCGTAAGATTGATTTCAGCCTGATCTCCAGCGAACGTGCGCCGCGTAACGTTGGGAAAACCGAGCGTGAGAAGGCCAGAAAAGGGCCGAACGGCAAAACCAGCGGTAAGCGCCGTCAGACCGGTAAAAAGGTGAACTTCGAGCCGGATGCCGCTTTCCGTGGTGATAAAGCCAAAGCTGCGCCGAAACCGCCGAAAGCGAAGAAAGAGAAAGGCGCGAAAAAGCCGTCGGCCAAGACTCAGAAAATAGCAGCCGCGACCAAAGCGAAGCGTGCGGCGAAGAAAAAAGTGGCGGAGTGATTTCCCCCTCACCCTGACCCTCTCCCCATAGGGGAGAGGGAAAAAGCAATTAACGAGAACCATCAATGAGTGAAATGATTTACGGCATCCATGCGGTGCAGGCCCTGCTGGAGCGCGCCCCGGAGCGTTTTCAGGAAGTTTATATTCTGAAAGGGCGTGAGGATAAACGTCTGCTGCCGCTGATCCATGCTCTGGAAGCCCAGGGCGTGGTGATTCAGCTGGCGAGCCGCCAGTTCCTCGATGAGAAAAGCGAGGGAGCCGTTCACCAGGGCATTATCGCCCGTGCGAAACCGGGTCGTCAGTACCAGGAAAACGATCTGCCGGATCTGATTGCCCAGCTGGATAACCCGTTCTTCCTGATCCTCGACGGCGTGACCGATCCGCACAACCTCGGCGCATGCCTGCGTAGCGCTGATGCGGCGGGCGTCCATGCGGTGATTGTGCCGCGCGATCGTTCTGCACAGCTGAACGCCACGGCCAAGAAAGTGGCCTGCGGCGCGGCGGAAAACGTACCGCTGATCCGCGTGACCAACCTGGCGCGCACCATGCGTCAGCTGCAGGAAGAGAACATCTGGATCGTTGGCACCGCTGGCGAAGCCGACCATACCCTGTATCAGAGCAAAATGACTGGCCGTATGGCGCTGGTGATGGGGGCTGAAGGGGAAGGGATGCGCCGTCTGACGCGCGAGCATTGCGACGAGCTGATCAGCATTCCGATGGCGGGCAGCGTTTCGTCTCTGAACGTGTCTGTGGCAACAGGTATTTGCCTGTTCGAAGCGGTGCGTCAGCGCGGGTGATGGTGTTTTTGCCGGGTGGCGGCTGCGCCTTACCCGGCCTACAAAAGCGCGACCATGCCGTATGTTGCCGGGTGACGGCTTCGCCTTACCCGGCCTACAAATGCACGATCCTGTAGGCCCGGTAAGCGTAGCGCCACCGGGCGCAAAGGCTACTCCTCCAGCGACCGAAGATGGTCGTCTTTCTTGAGCGTCATCAGCGCGACAATACTCACCACCGCCGTCGCCATCACGTAATACGCCGGAATATCCAGATTCCCCGTCTGCTTAATCAATCCGGTAATAATCAAACCCGCACAGCCCGAGAAGATCGCGTTCGACAGCGAATAGGCCAGCCCCAGCCCGGTATAACGCACGCGCGTCGGGAACATCTCCGACAGCATCGCCGGACCCGGCCCCGCCAGCATTCCGACCAGACCGCCCGCAATCAGCACCACCATCGCTTTCACCGCCAGCGTGCTGGACTCCAGCTGCAAAATCTTCAGCAGCGGCAGGGCGAGGATCAGCAGCAGCGCAGTGGCAATCACCATCACCGTGCGTCGCCCGATGCGGTCGCTCAGTATCCCCGACGGAATAATCGTCAGCGCAAACCCGATATTCGAAATCACCGCAATTAGCAGCGCCTGGTTAAAGCCCGTGTGCAGCGCGGATTGCAGGTAAGTCGGCATAATCACCAGATAGGTATACCCGGCGGCAGACCATACCATCACGCGGCCAATTCCCATCACGATCGCTTTCAGCGTTGCGGCAGTCTGCGCCCGGGCGACGACCGGTTTCTCTTTCTGCTGCACAAAACTCGGTGTCTCTTCCATGCTGACGCGCAGCCACAGGGCAACCACGCCCATCGGCAGGGCGAGGAAGAACGGAATGCGCCATCCCCAGTCATGCAGCGCTTCTGGCGTCATCACCGCCGAGAGCAGGGCGACGATACCTGCGCCTGCCAGCAGACCGAGCGCCACGGTAAAGGATTGCCATGCGCCGTACAGCCCGCGTTTGCCGCGCGGCGCAAACTCGGTCATCAGCGACACCGCTCCGCCATATTCACCACCGGCAAACAGCCCTTGCAGGATGCGCAGTCCGGTGATGATCAGCGGCGCGGCAATGCCGATGCTGGCGTATACCGGCACCATGCCGATAGCGGCAGTGGCAAGTGTCATCAGCACCAGGACGATAATCAGCGTCGGCTTACGGCCGATGCGGTCGCCAATACGACCGAACACCACCGCGCCGAGCGGGCGGAAGAAGAAGGCGATTGCGAACGAGGCGTAGGTGAGGATCAGGCTGGTCATCCCCGCTTCGCCTTCAAGCTGGAAGAAGTTCTTCGCAATGACGGTGGCCATAAAGCCATACACCGCGAATTCATACCATTCGATGAAGTTGCCAATCGAGCCTGCAATTAAAGCGCGCTTGTGCGCATCCGGCGCACGTTGGGAAGAGTGCATAATGATTCTCTCTCGGAAGATGAGAATAAATTATTCAACAGATTGGTCCGCGTGAAATAGTTTATTCTTATGTTGTGTGACCTGATTCACGAATGATTTCAGGTAGATCGCCACCCTGTGACCCGACTCCCATGCAGCCGCCCCGTGCTCTGTCCATACTTACCTTCATTGCCATTGAAGGAGGGACACATATGCACTGGCAGACACACACGGTTTTTAACCAGCCTGTACCGCTGTCGAACAGCAATCTGTTTCTGTCCGATTGCGCCCTGCACGACGCAGTGGCGCGGGAAGGCGCTGAGTGGGACAGCGAATTTCTCGCCAGCATCGGCCAGCAGTTAGGCACGGCGGAATCGCTCGAACTGGGCCGCCTCGCCAACGCTAATCCGCCGGAGCTATTGCGTTACGATCCGCGCGGGGAGCGGCTGGACGATGTGCGCTTTCACCCGGCGTGGCACCTGCTGATGCAGGGGCTGTGCGCCAATCGGGTCCACAATCTGGCCTGGGAAGACGAAGCCCGCAAAGGGTCGTTTGTCGCCCGTGCCGCGCGGTTTGTGCTTCACGCGCAGGTCGAGGCCGGAACGCTTTGCCCGATTACCATGACCTTTGCCGCCACGCCGCTTCTCCAGCAGTCGCTGCCCAAACCTTTCCACGACTGGCTCTCGCCGCTGATGAGTGACCGTTACGATCCCCATCTTGCCTCCGGCGCGCAGAAACGCGGGCTGTTGATCGGCATGGGCATGACCGAAAAACAGGGCGGCTCGGATGTGTTGAGCAACACCACGCGGGCAGAAAAGTGCAGCGACGGCAGCTATCGGCTGATAGGGCATAAGTGGTTTTTCTCTGTGCCGCAAAGCGATGCCCATCTGGTGCTGGCCCAGGCGCACGGCGGGTTATCGTGCTTTTTCGTGCCGCGCATTCTGCCCGACGGACAGCGCAATGAAGTCCGGCTGGAGCGTCTGAAAGACAAGCTCGGCAATCGCTCGAACGCCAGCAGTGAAGTCGAGTTGATGAACGCCTCGGGCTGGCTGCTGGGCGAAGAGGGTGAGGGCGTGCGCCAGATCCTGAAGATGGGTGGGCTGACGCGCTTTGACTGTGCGCTGGGCAGCCACGGGCTGATGCGCCGCGCGCTGTCGGTCGCCCTGTATCACGCCCATCAGCGGCAGACGTTTGGCAAAAATCTTGTCGATCAGCCCCTGATGCGCGACGTCCTGAGCCGGATGGCGCTCCAGCTCGAAGGGCAAACTGCGCTGCTGTTCCGCCTGGCGCGCGCCTGGGATCGTCGGGAAGATTCGCAAGAATCCGCATGGGCGCGGCTCTTCACGCCCGCGGCAAAATACAGCGTCTGCAAAGGGGGCATCCCGTTTGTCGCCGAGGCGATGGAAGTGCTGGGCGGCGTCGGGTATTGCGAAGAGAGCGAGCTGCCGCGCATTTACCGGGAAATGCCGGTGAACAGCATCTGGGAAGGCTCGGGCAATATCATGTGTCTGGATGTACTGCGGGTGCTGGCGAAACAGTCGGGGATTCAGGATGTACTGCACGATGACTTCGCGCAGGTAAAAGGCCAGGATCGCCATTTCGATCGCGGCTGGCGACAGTTGCAGCAAAAATTGCGGAAACCGCAGGAGGCGCAGGGCCGGGAGATCACGCAGCAACTCTATCTACTGGGAGCCGGAGCGCAAATGCTGCGACACGCCTCTCCGCCTGTGGCACAAGCCTGGTGTCGCATGATGCTGGATCCTCGCGGAAGTACGCTCCTGAGCGAGCAGGTGCAAAATGACCTGCTGCTCCGCGCCACGGGGAGAGTGGGTTAAGGCATCAGACGGACGGGTTTATCGGCGCGGTCAGGCGTAAAGAATCGCCTGCACCCGCCACTGATCGACCTGTCTGTCTTCCTGCATCTGGATAATGCGATACCAGGACGCGCCCTGCTCATCCGCTTTAAAGGCAATCACACGTTCAACGTCCTGCGGGCTCCCTGAAATGTTATTCACGGAGATCAGGCCAATTTCATTTAAGCCTGTGACGCAATCAGCACTGGCAAACTCTGCCGACTGCGCGGTGGTGCTCATCAGCCCAGCTGAGAGCAGCAGTGAGGTCAAAGCAAGAGATCGTTTCATTGTCAGCTCCATTTCACATGTCTCCGGTATCCGCCGGGCAATCCTTCGCAAATAAACTCACTTCCATTGTCACAGGCATGGAGTTTATTGTGGACAGGAAAACGTCTATGGACGCAAAGCAGTGTAAATGTCGTTTAAATGCTGACAGTTAGTTATTTGCGATACAGAATGGCTTGCGAGTACCACTGTCCGGTAATGATGGTTTCATCCACCATAATGATGACGTAGTAATCTGCTTTTGCGGCGACAGCTTTCGCTCTGATGTCATCCTCGGCATCCGCCGGTGAGCCACGAACTAACGTGCTGACCGTACCCATTCGCTGTAATCCTTCGGTCTGATTACGACGAATTTCCTGAGGATGGCTGGTGGCCGGCGGAGCGGGCTGAGGTGTTCCTTCCAGCACGCTACAGCCTGTGACCAGCAGCACCAGCAATAAAGCAGCGAACCTGCGCATAACCATATCTCGTTTCCTGATAGCCATAGTGTAGATGTCTGCGAATTTCCTTTTGGGGGAATGTTCCCAAACTGTTATCTGTGACGTCATTTTCGAATGAAAATAGCGTGAAAGCGTAATCCAGTTCTCAACATTATGAATCACCCATTAGAAAGAGGATCGACCATGATTGAACTTAAAACGCAGCGGCTTGGTGACCACGAGATTTTACACGCATTCCCGGCCGGAATGCGTGAGCAACCGTTGCCTGTTGTTATTTTTTATCATGGGTTTACCTCATCAAAACTGGTTTACAGCTACTTTGCCGTCGCGCTGGCACAGGCGGGATTTCGCGTGGTGATGCCCGATGCACCCGATCACGGCTCGCGCTTTTCGGGTGACGAGCAGGCGCGGTTGGGCCAGTTCTGGCAAATCTTACAGGGCAGCCTGGGTGAGTTTTCCGGGCTATGCGATGCGCTCTATCAGGCGGGGCTGGTGGACGATGAACGTCTTGCCGTCGCCGGAGCGTCGATGGGTGGCATGACCGCGCTGGGAATTATGGCACGCCACCCGGAAGTGAAGTGCGTGGCAAGCTTAATGGGCTCGGGCTATTTTTCGACGCTTTCCCAAACGCTGTTTCCGCCGCAGGCGCAGGATATCGACGCCGTCCAGGCTTCGCTCGCTGGTTGGGACGTGACTCACGCGCTGCCGCATCTGGCGGACCGCCCGCTGCTGCTCTGGCACGGCGAGGCCGATGATATCGTGCCTGCCGCTGAGACGTTCCGTTTACAGCAGGCGCTGGTGCGTGAGGGGTTAGATAGCCATCTCACCTGCCTGTGGGAGGCGGGCGTGCGGCACCGCATCACGCCCACGGCGCTGGATGCCACCACTGCGTTTTTCCGCCAGCACCTCTAAACGCGCAGGATTTTGACGCCCAGATCCTCAAGTTTTTGCAGGATCTGCGGATTGGCACTTTTACCGGTGATCACCATGTCGATCTGTTCGGCGCGGCTGAACAGCATTCCGGCGCGCTCGCCCACTTTGCTGCTGTCGACCAGCACCACCAGTTTCCCGACGACGTTGAGCATATTCTGCTCCGCCATCGCCGTGAGCATATCGGTTTTGTACAGCCCGTCCGCAGTGAGCCCTTTGCCGCTGGTGAACATCCAGTGCCCGGCGTACAGGCTGTTTTCGCTGTCCTGTGGGCTGAGGGTGATGGACTGGCTCTTGTTGTACTGGCCGCCCATGATCACCACGCTTTCGTGCTCCTGGTCGATCAGATAGTTCGCCAGCGGCAGATAGTTAGTGATGATTTGCACCGGCTTCCCGCACATCTCACGTCCCAGTAGAAAGGCCGTCGAGCCGCAGTTAATCACCACGCTTTCACCGGGATTCACCAGCTGCGACGCAGCGCGGGCAATACGCACTTTCTCATCGTGATTCTGCGCCTGATGAATATTCATTGGCGTCCAGCGCGGGCGCTGCTGGCTGATGGCCTCTGCGCCATTGCGCACTTTCTTGAGCTTACCGCTCTCATCGAGCTTATTGATATCGCGACGCGCCGTAGCGGGGGATATTTCAAGACGATCAATCACTTGTTCGACGGTGACAAAACCTTTTTGTGCCAGGAGTTCCAGTAAGATTTGATGCCGTTGCGCTTCCGTCATGAGCTATTCCGAAAAAAATTGATTTTAAAAGATGATATTTGAAATAGCCTGAAAATACTAAGCAAAAAGAGAATCGCCAGGCGCACTGGCCTGGCGATCGCCGCTCCGTGATTACAGGAACGATTTAAATGGCAGATCCGGTTCAATGGTGAAGCAATCATCGAAGCCGCGCGGGTAGTGATATTCGAAATTATCTTTATCCAGCGGCCAGGTAAATTTGCCGCCCACCTGCCAGATAAACGGCTTGAAGCCATATTTCAGGCGGTCTTTTTTCATCTCCCACAGAACGCGGATCTCCTGCGGATCGGCCTGGAAGTTTGACCAGATATCGTGGTGGAACGGGATCACCACTTTGGTGTTGAGCGCTTCCGCCATGCGCAGCATATCGGCGCTGGTCATTTTGTCGGTGATTCCGCGCGGGTTTTCGCCATAGGAGCCCAGCGCCACATCGATCTGATGCTCGTTCCCGTGTTTCGCATAGTAGTTGGAGTAGTGAGAATCGCCGCTGTGATACAGCGAACCGCCCGGCGTTTTGAACAGATAGTTTACCGCGCGCTGGTCCATACCATCCGGCAGAACGCCCGCCGCCTTCTGGTCGGCAGGGAGGGTGATCAACGCGGTGCGGTCAAACGCATCAAGAGCATGGATCTCCACGTCTTTGATTTTCACCACGTCGCCCGGCTTCATCACAATGCAGCGCTCTTTCGGCACGCCCCAGCCAATCCACAGATCCACACAGGTTTGCGGCCCGATGAACGGCACATCGTCGGCGCAGTTTTGCATGACGGCGGCGGCCACGTTGACGTCGATATGATCGTTATGATCGTGAGTCGAGAGCACCGCATCGATCTGACGAATGGCGAACGGATCCAGCACAAACGGCGTGGTACGCAGGTTCGGCTGGAGTTTTTTGACGCCTGCCATGCGCTGCATCTGGTGGCCGTCTTTCATCAGCGGATTGCCGTGGCTCTGTTTGCCGGTACCGCACCAGAAATCGACGCAGATGTTGGCGCTGCCTTCTGATTTCAGCCAAATCCCGGTGCAGCCCAGCCACCACATCGCAAAAGTACCCGGTGCGACCTGCTCTTGCTCGATCTCTTCATTCAGCCAGCTGCCCCATTCCGGGAAGGTGCTCAGGATCCATGATTCACGGGTGATGGATTTCACTTTACTCATCGTTTGACTCCCTCATTAATCATAATTAATCACAAAATGACTCGTTGTGATTTATGTTGTCACCATTAAATCAGCATTGCAACGACGATTTTGCAAATTAAGAGATGTAACAAGTCGTACTAACAGACGGGTGGGAATCCATTTTTTCGTTTGAAATCATTGTTAATTACTTAAATTAAAAGAATAAATTAAGGCTGGTAAGTGTGAAATGAAAATCATTATGAAGCACAGGGAAATAATTTGCGTGGCGCGTCACAAATAATCAAATGCAATCTTGTGGTGATTATTTGTGATTACTAGAGTGAGGGCACTTCTCTTACGCAGTTTGTCCTTCGTACCCTCACTTTCTGGAGTGTGTTATGGAAATCCTCTACAGCGTCTTTACCGTCTTCTTCAATCAGGTAATGACCAATGCGCCGCTGTTGCTGGGTATTGTGACGTGTCTCGGCTATATCCTGTTACGCAAAAGCGCGAGCGTGATTGTTAAGGGCACCATCAAAACCATTATCGGTTTTATGCTGCTGCAGGCAGGTTCCGGTATTTTAACCAGCACGTTTAAGCCTGTTGTCGCCAAAATGTCGGAAGTTTACGGCATTAACGGCGCTATCTCCGACACCTACGCCTCCATGATGGCGACCATTGATCGCATGGGTGAAGCCTATAGCTGGGTGGGATACGCGGTCCTGCTGGCGCTGGCCCTTAACATTACCTACGTTCTGCTGCGTCGCATTACCGGTATTCGCACTATCATGCTGACCGGGCACATCATGTTCCAGCAGGCGGGGCTGATCGCGGTCTTCTTCTTTATCTTCGGCTACCCGATGTGGACCACCATCATCTGCACGGCGGTGCTGGTGTCGCTCTACTGGGGCATCACCTCCAACATGATGTACAAGCCGACGCAGGAAGTGACCGACGGCTGCGGTTTTTCCATTGGTCACCAGCAGCAGTTCGCCTCCTGGATTGCCTATAAAGTCGCGCCTTTCCTTGGCAAAAAAGAGGAGAGCGTGGAAGACCTCAAGCTCCCCGGCTGGCTGAACATTTTCCACGACAATATCGTCTCCACGGCGATTGTGATGACCATTTTCTTCGGCGCGATTCTGCTCTCCTTCGGCATTGACGTGGTGCAGGCGATGGCCGGGAAAACTCACTGGACGATCTACATTCTGCAGACCGGCTTCCAGTTCGCGGTGGCGATTTTCATCATCACCCAGGGCGTGCGTATGTTTGTGGCTGAGCTTTCCGAGGCCTTCAACGGCATCTCTCAGCGACTGATTCCTGGCGCCGTTCTGGCGATTGACTGTGCGGCTATTTATAGCTTTGCGCCGAACGCCGTGGTGTGGGGCTTTATGTGGGGCACCATCGGCCAGCTGATTGCGGTTGGCATTCTGGTCGGCTGTGGCTCCTCCATTCTGATCATTCCAGGCTTTATTCCGATGTTCTTCTCCAACGCCACTATCGGCGTGTTCGCTAACCACTTCGGTGGCTGGCGCGCGGCGCTCAAGATTTGCCTGGTGATGGGGATGATCGAAATCTTTGGCTGCGTGTGGGCGGTCAAGCTGACCGGCATGAGCGCCTGGATGGGCATGGCGGACTGGTCGATTCTGGCACCGCCGATGATGCAGGGCTTCGCCTCTGTCGGCATCGTCTTTATGGCCGTCATTATCCTGATTGCACTGGTTTATATGGTCTTCGCGGGGCGCACATTACGCGCTGAAGAAGACGCTGAGAAACAGCTGGCAGAGCACTCTGCCTAACAAGGAGTTTTGATTATGACCGTACGTATTCTGGCAGTGTGTGGTAACGGGCAGGGCAGCTCCATGATCATGAAAATGAAAGTGGACCAGTTTCTCACCGGGCAGGGCGTTGATCATTCGGTGAATAGCTGCGCCGTGGGTGAGTACAAGAGCGAGCTGAGCGGGGCGGATATCATCATTGCCTCCACGCATATCGCCGGCGAAATCACCGTGACGGGCAATAAGTACGTGGTGGGCGTGCGCAATATGCTCTCCGCCGCGGATTTCGGTCCGAAGCTGATGGACGTCATCAAAGAGCACTTCCCCGGTGATATCAAATAAGGACGGGAGATGAAATTACGTGATTCGCTGGCGGAGAACCGTTCCATCCAGCTCCAGGCCGAGGCCAGCACCTGGCAGGAGGCCGTCAAACTGGGCGTCGATTTACTGGTTAAGGCAGATGTGGTTGAGCCGCGCTATTACCAGGCCATTCTCGACGGCGTGGCGCAGCACGGCCCGTACTTCGTCATTGCCCCAGGTCTTGCGATGCCGCACGGCCGCCCGGAAGAGGGCGTCAAAAAAACCGGCTTCGCGCTGGTCACGCTGAAAACACCGCTGGTGTTTAACCATGAAGACAACGACCCGGTCGATATCCTGATCACTATGGCGGCGGTCGATGCCACCACCCATCAGGAAGTGGGCATCATGCAGATCGTGAATCTGTTTGATGATGAAGCCAATTTCGACCGTTTACGCGCCTGCCGTACCGAGCAGGACGTGCTGGATTTAATCGATCACGCCAATGCGGCGGCAGTTTAAGAGGGAATTGAATATGTCATTACCGATGTTGCAGGTCGCGCTGGATAACCAAACGATGGCCCATGCGTATGAAACCACGCGCCTGATTGCGGAAGAAGTGGACATCATCGAAGTCGGTACCATTCTTTGCGTCGGAGAAGGCGTTCGCGCCGTGCGCGATCTGAAAGCCCTTTACCCGCACAAAATCGTGCTGGCAGACGCCAAAATCGCCGATGCCGGAAAAATCCTTTCGCGGATGTGCTTTGAAGCTAACGCCGACTGGGTGACGGTGATCTGCTGTGCGGATATCAACACCACCAAAGGCGCGCTGGAAGTGGCGAAACAGTTCAACGGCGATGTGCAGATTGAACTCACCGGATACTGGACCTGGGAACAGGCGCAGGAGTGGCATGACGCGGGCATTCAGCAGGTGGTTTATCACCGCAGCCGCGACGCACAGGCGGCGGGTGTGGCCTGGGGTGATGCCGATATCAGCGCGATTAAACGTCTTTCGGATATGGGCTTTAAAGTCACCGTGACGGGCGGCCTGGCGCTGGAAGATTTACCGCTGTTTAAAGGCATCCCGATTCACGTCTTCATCGCCGGGCGCAGTATTCGTGATGCCGCTTCTCCGGTCGAAGCGGCGCGTCAGTTCAAACGTTCCATCGCCCAGCTGTGGGGCTAAGGAGCGGGTATGTTATCGAAACAGGTCCCGCTGGGTATCTATGAAAAGGCGCTCCCTGCGGGGGAGTGCTGGCTTGAGCGCCTGCTGCTGGCGCAAAAGCAGGGATTCGATTTTGTTGAAATGTCCGTGGACGAGACGGATTTACGCCTTTCTCGTCTCGACTGGAGCCGTGAACAACGTTTGGCGTTGGTCAATGCGGTAGCGGAAACCGGCGTGCGCGTGCCGTCGATGTGCCTGAGTGCACATCGCCGTTTTCCGCTCGGCAGCGAGGACGACGGGGTTCGCAACCAGGGCCTGGAGATCATGCGCAAAGCCATCACCTTCGCGCAGGATGTCGGTATTCGCGTGATCCAACTGGCAGGCTATGACGTTTACTATCAGGAAGCCAACGACGAAACGCGCCGTCGTTTTCGTGAGGGGCTGAAGGAGAGCGTCGAGATGGCCAGCCGTGCGCAGGTGACGCTGGCAATGGAGATCATGGATTATCCGCTGATGAACTCCATCAGCAAGGCGCTGGGCTACGCGCATTATCTCAATAATCCGTGGTTCCAGATCTACCCTGACATCGGCAATCTTTCGGCATGGGACAACGACGTGCAGATGGAACTGCAGGCCGGGCGCGGACATATCGTGGCGGTTCACGTCAAAGACACGCGTCCAGGCGTTTTCAAAAATGTACCCTTCGGCACCGGAGTGGTGGATTTCGAACAGTGCTTCCGGACGCTCAAACAGAGCGGTTACTGCGGACCGTATCTGATTGAGATGTGGAGTGAAACGTCAGACGACCCGATTGCCGAAGTGGCGAAAGCCCGCGACTGGGTTCGCGAGCGGATGGAACAGGCGGGACTGCTGGAGGCTTCTCATGCAGCAGCTTAAACAGCAGGTGTTTGACGCCAATATGGATCTGCCGCGCTACGGCCTGGTGACCTTTACCTGGGGCAACGTGAGCGCGATCGATCGTGAACGCGGGATGGTGGCAATCAAACCCAGCGGCGTGGCGTATGACGTCATGCGGCCAGAGGATATGGTGGTGGTGGATCTCGACGGCAACGTCATCGAGGGGAAATGGAATCCCTCTTCGGATACCGCTACCCATCTGGCGCTCTATCGCCGCTATCCATCCCTCGGCGGCGTGGTGCATACCCACTCCACCCATGCGACGGCCTGGGCGCAGGCCGGGCTGGCGATTCCGGCGCTGGGCACCACGCACGCGGACTATTTCTTTGGTGATATCCCCTGTACCCGGGCGTTAACCGAAGAGGAAGTGCAGGGCGAGTATGAGCTCAACACCGGGAAAGTGATTATCGAGACGATCGGTGAGCGTGAACCGCTGCATACGCCGGGGATTGTTGTCTGGCAGCATGGTCCGTTCGCGTGGGGCAAAAGTGCGCACGATGCGGTGCACAATGCGGTGGTGATGGAAGAGGTGGCGAAAATGGCGTGGATTGCGCGCGGGATCAACCCGCAGCTTCAGCCCATCGACAGCTATCTGATGAACAAACATTACCAGCGTAAACACGGTCCGAACGCCTACTACGGGCAGAAATAAAAAAAGCCCCCGGGCAGGGGGCAAGTCAAACTATGGCTATATTCTCGTTGTTGGCTTTCCTGGTGCTAACGTCAAAGTCTTATCGATAGATATCTGCGCTGGCATGCATGTTGCCGTTGCTACCGGGCTCGCGGGTCAGTATTACGTGGTAATACTGTGCGCCCTGTGCATCGGTCTCTTCATTCAGCGCCTGATCTGCTTCACTTTCGGTGGCGAAATTATGGTTTATGTAAATGACACCTAAGCTCTGCACATCATCCATATTTCTGGCCTGTCGACCGTCGATCTTGATGGCTGCCATCGCGTTTGCACTGAGCAAAAGCGCAGCCAGAATGGCTATTACGATTTTTTTCATGATATGCGCTCCACGACTGCGTGCTGTGTGACGGTTTTTCCTCTCCTTTTCACCGGGGATAGGGTCTGATTAAAGTGTAATCGCTAATAGTGTGGCGAATGGCGACCATTTCTGATGCTGTTGTTCAAAAAAGTCGCGCTTTTCGATGTGTCTAATTTTAAATCATCTACTTAGACCCGCTTCACGGTTTGTGCGAATTATTTGTGCAATCAGCTTGAGTTTTTGGGGGTTCGCAATTAGAATGACGCGTCAATTTTTCGGCCGCCCTTTAACACGTTCCTTGCCTCCATGGGCCGCGGCTGACCCAGACAGGAGGCTGAATAATCCGTAAGGAGCAATTCGATGCGTCATTACGAAATCGTTTTTATGGTCCATCCTGACCAGAGCGAACAGGTTCCGGGTATGATCGAACGTTACACTGGTGCAATCACTGCAGCAGAAGGTACGATCCACCGTCTGGAAGACTGGGGCCGCCGTCAGCTGGCTTACCCGATCAACAAACTGCACAAAGCTCACTACGTTCTGCTGAACGTTGAAGCTCCGCAGGAAGCGATCGATGAGCTGGAAACTAACTTCCGCTTCAACGACGCCGTTATCCGCAGCATGGTAATGCGTACTAAGAACGCAGTTACCGAAGCATCTCCGATGGTTAAAGCGAAAGACGAGCGCCGTGAGCGTCGCGATGATTTCGCAAACGAAACCGCAGATGATTCTGATGCTGGGGATTCTGAAGAGTAATTTCTGATGACCAACCGCCTGGTGTTGTCCGGTACCGTGTGCAGGACCCCCCTTCGTAAGGTCAGCCCATCAGGAATTCCTCATTGCCAGTTCGTGCTTGAGCATCGTTCTGTGCAGGAGGAAGCCGGGTTTCACCGGCAGGCGTGGTGCCAAATGCCCGTTATTATTAGCGGACACGAAAACCAGGCCATTACTCACAGTATAACGGTCGGCTGTGCAGTCACCGTTCAGGGGTTCATCTCTTGCCACAAGGCAAAGAACGGCCTGAGCAAAATGGTTCTGCATGCCGAGCAGATTGATTTGATAGATTCTGGAGACTAGCCATATGGCACGTTATTTCCGTCGTCGCAAGTTCTGCCGTTTCACCGCGGAAGGCGTTCAAGAGATCGACTATAAAGATATCGCAACGCTGAAAAACTACATCACCGAAAGCGGTAAGATTGTCCCAAGCCGTATCACCGGTACTCGTGCAAAATATCAGCGTCAGCTGGCTCGCGCTATCAAACGCGCTCGCTACCTGTCCCTGCTGCCGTACACTGATCGTCATCAGTAATCGGGCACGGTCCATTAATACGACTTTAAGAGGATAAGGTAATGCAAGTTATTCTGCTTGATAAAGTAGCAAACCTGGGCAGCCTGGGTGATCAGGTTAACGTTAAAGCGGGTTACGCACGTAACTTCCTGGTTCCACAGGGTAAAGCTGTTCCAGCTACTAAGAAAAACGTAGAGTTTTTCGAAGCACGTCGTGCTGAACTGGAAGCCAAACTGGCTGACGTTCTGGCGGCTGCTAATGCTCGTGCTGAAGCAATCAATGCACTGGGCACCGTTACCATCGCGTCTAAATCTGGCGACGAAGGTAAACTGTTCGGTTCTATCGGTACTCGCGACATCGCTGACGCTGTAACTGCAGCTGGCGTTGAAGTGGCTAAGAGCGAAGTTCGCATGCCGAACGGCGTTCTGCGTACCACTGGTGAGCACGAAGTGGACTTCCAGGTTCACAGCGAAGTGTTCGCTAAACTGGTTGTTAACGTTGTAGCTGAGTAATTTTTTACTCTGTTAGCGTTTGAAGCGCCGGCCTTGTGCCGGCGTTTTGTTTTTTAAGCCCCGCCAAAATCACACCCTGCATCTTGTATGGTAGCTATTCCCGTCGCATTCCCTGATAATAAATGAAACGCCATTTTATCTCTGAGATTTGCTATGGACGCCCCTCAACCCGTATCCCTGTTTGCCCGTAAGAAAATCGCCTACGCCAGCGCCACGCTCTGCTGCCTGTTGTGGGGAAGCTCTTATCCGGCGATCAAAAGCGGCTACGAACTTTTCCAGATTGCCACCGACGATATTCCGTCGAAAGTGGTCTTCGCTGGTTACCGTTTTCTCTTCGCCGGTCTGATATTGCTGATGTTTGCCCTCGCCCAGCGCAAGCCCATTGCCCGGCTCACGCCACGGCAGTTTGGACAGCTGACGCTGCTGGGCCTGACCCAAACGTCAATCCAGTACGTTTTCTTCTATGTGGGCCTCGCGTACACCACAGGCGTAAAAGGCTCGATCATGAACGCGACCGGGACCTTCTTCAGCGTGCTGCTGGCGCACTTTATCTATCAAAACGACAAGCTCAGCTATAACAAAACCATCGGCTGTATTCTCGGCTTTGCGGGCGTGATGCTGGTGAACTTCAACAGCGGATTGATGGATTTCCACTTTGTCTGGAAGGGCGACGGTTTTGTGGTGCTGGCGGCGTTTATTCTCTCTGCCGCCACGCTGTACGGAAAACGGATTTCGCAAACCGTCGACCCGACGGTGATGACCGGCTGGCAACTTGCTATTGGCGGGCTGGCGCTGGTGGTGGGGGGCTACTTGACGGGCGGAACGCTGGAAGTGCACAGCACGGCGGCGGTGGCGGTGCTCGGCTACCTGACGCTGCTGTCGTCCGTGGCCTTTGCCCTCTGGAGTATGCTGCTCAAAGTGAACCGCGTCAGCATGATCGCGCCGTTCAACTTTGTTATTCCCGTTGCCGGTACCGTGCTGTCGGCCATTTTCCTTGGGGAAAACATTCTGGACATCAAATACGCTATCGCGCTGGTGCTGGTCTGCTCGGGGATCTGGTGGGTGAATAAGGCGAAAAAAACCGTCTGATGCGAACGCCCGGTCAGCGCGACCGGGCACCTCGATTATTTCACGCGCATAAAGTTGCCGTTTTGCTCACGCATAAACAGCACCTGCTGCCCGTTTCCGGTATCAATCGTCAGGCCCGTCACGACGCCGCTGGCGTTCTGGCGAATCTGCACCATCTGGCCATTCTGCAAGTTACTGAGGGGTTTTCCTTCGCCTTCTACCTGCGCCATCGCATAGACATCGGTCGGCGGCAGATTATGGTCGCGGAACAGCTGCGCCATGGTTTTACCCGGCTCGACG
The DNA here is from genome assembly GCF_035593345.1 of Lelliottia sp. JS-SCA-14. Classification (NCBI taxonomy): domain Bacteria; kingdom Pseudomonadati; phylum Pseudomonadota; class Gammaproteobacteria; order Enterobacterales; family Enterobacteriaceae; genus Lelliottia; species Lelliottia sp. JS-SCA-14. The sequence goes on from NZ_CP141606.1 coordinate 544,470, forward strand.
CGGTAGGCGCGCCACTGCTGATCAATCCCTGGCGGCTGTTGCGCCTGGGACCGAACGGGCGCGGCGGCTTGTTCCTGCGGCTGCTCTTCCTGAACCGGTTCCGGGGAGACCGGCGCGACTTGATCCGGATCGTTGGACGGCGTGACCAGCTGCGTCTGCATCGGCTGTTGATCGGGCTGCGGCCGGGACTGCGACTGAATGTCCAGCTGCGCGTTGCGGCTCACGGGCTGCGCATCGCTGCTGTCATCGCCAGAAGGAAGCAGGAACCCGATCACCACCACCAGCGCGGCAATAATAATGCCTCGGCGGTGCAGCGGCGGCAGCGGATCCATGATGCGAAAATTGTCCGGCGCATGCCAGATTTTCTCCAGGGTAGGTTTCAGTTCAAATCGCCCGGGCATGGCTCTCCTCCTGCTCCGCATCATTATAATCCTGTCCTGAGAAGTATAGTCTGCTAACTGCCTGAATGGCGTAGTAAACCCGACTCGTGTGACTCATGTTTAGGAAAACACCTGGTCGCCCCTATTGTTTCTGTTTCGCCGCAGTTTGTCATCTTAACTTAAGACAAAGTTTTACCCATAAGGGCGTGGCTGATATGCTGCCCGCTACTTTAAATGTGATGGAAGGAAAACCCATGACCACCCCGACTTTTGACACTATCGAAGCGCAGGCAAGCTACGGTATCGGTTTGCAGGTAGGACAGCAGCTGAGCGAATCCGGCCTGGAAGGACTGTTACCTGAAGCACTGGTGGCGGGTATCGCTGACGCGCTGGAAGGCAAACACCCGGCTGTACCGGTAGACGTTGTGCACCGCGCACTGCGTGAAGTTCACGAGCGTGCAGATGCCGTTCGTCGCGAGCGTTTCGAAGAAATGGCCGCTGAAGGCGTGAAATACCTGGAAGAAAACCGTGAGAAAGAGGGCGTGAACAGCACCGAATCCGGCCTGCAGTTCCGCGTGATCACTCAGGGCGAAGGCGCAATCCCGGCTCGCACTAACCACGTGCGCGTGCACTACACCGGCAAACTGATCGACGGCACCGTGTTCGACAGCTCCGTGGCGCGCGGCGAACCGGCTGAATTCCCGGTCAACGGCGTGATCCCAGGCTGGATCGAAGCGCTGACCCTGATGCCGGTCGGTTCCAAATGGGAACTGACTATCCCGCAGAACCTGGCTTACGGCGAGCGTGGCGCTGGCGCGTCCATCCCGCCATTCAGCACCCTGGTGTTTGAAGTCGAGCTGCTGGAAATCCTGTAATCGGCATACGCATTTCCTCTCCCGTTGCGGGAGAGGAAATAGTGAGAAAACCTATAGTTACGCCGATATCAACATTTAATCTTGCAAACAGCTGAGTTGTGTGTATTTTTGTGAGCTGTTTCGCGTTGTATGAGTGATATGACACTCACTTTAAACATTTTATTAACATAATATCTATTTCATAGTATTCATCCCGCCGATTCTTACCTACTATCGATGAGTCCTTTTACGGGGACCGTCATGTATTGACGTATTTAAAGGCCAGAAGAGCCTTAACAACACAGACAGGCACAAACAGGAAAAAATCACATGGTAGATCAGGTAAAAGTCGTTGCCGACGAAGAGGCATCGTCTGAACAGTCGCTACGGCGCAATCTCACAAACCGTCATATTCAGCTTATCGCCATCGGCGGTGCCATCGGCACGGGGCTGTTCATGGGGTCGGGCAAAACCATCAGCCTTGCCGGGCCGTCGATCATCTTCGTCTATATGATCATCGGTTTTATGCTGTTCTTCGTGATGCGGGCAATGGGTGAATTGCTGCTCTCGAATCTCGAATACAAATCCTTCAGCGACTTCGCCTCCGACCTGCTCGGCCCGTGGGCGGGATACTTTACCGGCTGGACCTACTGGTTCTGCTGGGTCGTCACCGGTATGGCTGACGTCGTCGCCATCACCGCTTACGCGCAGTTCTGGTTCCCCGGCCTTTCCGACTGGGTGGCGTCCCTTGCGGTGATTGTCCTGCTGCTGAGCCTCAACCTCGCCACCGTGAAAATGTTCGGTGAGATGGAGTTCTGGTTCGCGATGATCAAAATCGTCGCTATCGTCGGGCTGATTGTCGTGGGCCTGGTGATGGTGCTGACGCACTTCCAGTCACCGACCGGCGTGCAGGCTTCCTTTACGCACCTGTGGAATGACGGCGGCTGGTTCCCGAAAGGGCTGAGCGGCTTCTTCGCTGGCTTCCAGATTGCGGTCTTCGCCTTCGTGGGCATCGAGCTGGTGGGCACCACCGCGGCGGAAACCAAAGATCCGGAGAAATCCCTGCCGCGCGCGATTAACTCGATTCCGATTCGTATCATCATGTTCTACGTTTTCGCGCTGATCGTGATTATGTCCGTGACGCCGTGGAGCTCGGTTGTCCCAACCAAGAGCCCGTTCGTCGAACTGTTCGTGCTGGTGGGTCTGCCAGCGGCAGCAAGCCTGATTAACTTCGTGGTGCTGACCTCTGCGGCCTCGTCTGCCAACAGCGGCGTGTTCTCGACCAGCCGTATGTTGTTCGGTCTGGCGCAGGAAGGCGTGGCGCCGAGCGCATTCGCGAAGCTCTCCAAACGCGCCGTACCGGCAAAAGGGCTGACTTTCTCCTGCATCTGCCTGCTGGGCGGTGTGGTGATGCTGTACGTCAACCCGAGCGTGATTGGCGCGTTCACCATGATCACCACGGTTTCCGCGATCCTGTTCATGTTTGTCTGGACGATTATCCTTTGCTCGTACCTGGTGTACCGCAAACAGCGTCCACAGCTGCATGAAAAATCGATCTACAAAATGCCGCTCGGTAAGCTGATGTGCTGGGTTTGCATGGCGTTCTTCGTGTTCGTGCTGGTTCTGCTGACGCTGGAAGATGACACCCGTCAGGCGCTGATTGTGACGCCGCTGTGGTTCATCGCGCTGGGGTTAGGCTGGCTGTTTATCGGTAAGAAACGTATGGCAGGCGTGCGTTAAGTCTGTTGCCGGATGGCGCTGCGCTTATCCGGCCTACGAAGGCGACAAATGCACGAAATTCTGATGCCGGATGGCGCTTCGCTTATCCGGCCTACGAAGACAAAAAATGCACGAAATGTAGGCCCGGTAAGGCGAAGCCGCCACCGGGCTTTTTTTTATTCCCCGGCTAATGCGCGCGGGAACAGGACGTTATTTTCCAGACTGATGTGTTCCATCAGATCGTCAATCAATACGTTGATGCCGTTGTACATCGCTTTCCATGTCGTGCAGGCATCCGCCGGTGGCGTCACGTTATTGGTGGTGTGCTTGATCACTTCCAGCAGTTCACCCGCGTCGTCATGCTCACTCTCCATCACGCTGATCGGCCCCATCGCCTGACTGCCCATGCCCTGTTTGATCATCGGGAACAGGATCTGCTCCTCTTTCATCATATGGCTGGAGAGCTCTTCATGCAGCATGGTCAGGTATTTCGCCAGCCCGCGCGGGACGGAGGCTTTATCGGCATGCACGCGCTCAACTTTGGTCGCCTGCAAAATCAATTCCGGCAGCTGTTCGCGGTGGCGGTCGTGGTAACGCACGATAATGTGGTCAATGATCTCCGCCAGCGCCGCGCTGCGCCAGTCTTTCTCGATGGGCTGCTCAGCGAGTCGCGCCAGCTCGGCTTCAATTACGTCAATATCCAGCTCTTTGCGCAGAGCCGCACGCGCCAGCGTTTGTTTACCGCCGCAGCAGTAATCCATATCGTATTGGCGAAACAGCGCAGATGCGCGGGGAATGGAGAGCGCCAGCTCGCCTAAAGGTTGGTCGCGAAAGGCCATAGCAGTTACCTCATCATCAAGAATATAAGATGCATACTAAATGCATCTTTAAGTCGGGGCTATAACTCTTTGGTGGCAGCGGCAATAATGAGATGTGCGTCACAATTATTTTGAAGTATTAACTTGCTGAATGGATTTAAAAAATTCCGCGATCGGGCTTCTCGCGCCCGACATCACGTTAAACAACCCCGCGCCCCTGCCGATAGATACAGGTCAGACAAAATCCTGCATATAACTAAAGGCATCGCATGTTTAAACGTATAAAAGTCATCACCCTCTTGATCTCGGTGTTGCTCGGGCTGGGCGCCGTCCAGCTGATCTCCGCCGGGGTATTCATCAATGCCCTGAATAACGACAAAGACAATTTCACCGTTTCTCAGCTCTCCAGCCAGAACGTGGCGGAATTTACCGACGCCTGGATCAGCCTCAACCAGGCGCGAGTGACCCTCAACCGCGGGATGCTCCGCTTACAGAGCAGCGTCGCCAGCCAGATCAACGGCGGACAGCTGAACGAGCTGGTCGGCACGGCGAAAAACCTGCTGGCCGACGCGCAGAGCCATTACGACAAATACTACGCTCTGCCGGAAACGCCGGGGATGGACGAAAAGCTCTCCAGCCAGCTGGAAGAGCAATATCGCCTCTACTCCGCGACCCTGACGCAAATGAACACCTTGCTGGCGCAGGGCAATCTGGAAGATATGTTCAAGCAAAACGCTGAACAGAAGCAGACCTCGATGCAAAAAGTGTATCGCGAGTGGCGCGAAGCGCAGGCGAAACTGACCAGCAAAGGCATTCAGGACAACGAAAGCGACTACACCCGCATCCTGTGGATCCTCTCCGCCATTATGCTGGTGGTCGTGGCGGTGATTGTCACCAGCTGGATTGCGATGCGCCGCGTGCTGTTGCTTCCGCTGCATGACGTCATCAGCCATATCCGCGCGATTGCGGCGGGCGATCTGACGCAGCCGATCGACGCCCACGGCAAAAATGAAATGGCGGTACTGGCGCGTAACGTGCAGGAGATGCAAACCGCGCTGGCGAACACCGTTGGCGTGGTGCGAGAAGGGGCTGACACCATCTACACCGGCGCGGGCGAAATTTCTGCCGGCAGCAACGATCTCTCCTCCCGTACCGAGCAGCAGGCCGCATCGCTGGAAGAGACCGCCGCGAGCATGGAACAGCTGACCGCCACCGTGAAGCAAAACGCCGACAACGCCCGTCAGGCGTCCCGTCTGGCGCTGGACGCTTCGACCACCGCCAAAAAAGGCGGCAGCGTGGTGGAAGGCGTGGTGCGCACGATGGATGAGATCGCCACCAGCTCCAGCAAAATTGCCCAGATCACCAACGTCATCGACGGCATTGCCTTCCAGACCAACATTCTGGCGCTGAATGCGGCGGTAGAAGCCGCGCGCGCAGGCGAGCAGGGCCGTGGTTTTGCGGTGGTGGCAGGTGAAGTTCGTACCCTGGCGCAGCGCAGCGCTCAGGCGGCGAAAGAGATCAAAGGGCTGATTGATGATTCGGGCGATCGCGTCAACGCCGGTTCGGCGCTGGTGAATCAGGCCGGGGAGACCATGGCGGAGATCGTGAATGCCGTAACCCGCGTGACCGACATCATGGGCGAAATCGCCTCGGCGTCCGATGAGCAGAGCCGCGGTATTGACCAGGTGGGTCAGGCGGTGGCGGAGATGGATCGCGTGACCCAGCAGAACGCCTCGCTGGTGGAAGAATCAGCAGCCGCAGCGGCAGCGCTGGAAGATCAGGCCGCGCGTCTGAACGAAGCGGTGGCGGTGTTTAAAATCACCCGCGGTCAGGCGGTGAAAGCGGCACCGGTGAAAACCCATTCGCCGAAAGCCAGGCCTGTGGCGACGGTGAACGAAGCTCACTGGGAAACCTTCTGACAGATGCCGGATGGCGCTTGCGCTTATCCGGCCTACCAAAACAAATCCAACTCGTTGGCCCGGTGGCGCTTGCGCTTATCCGGCCCACCAACACCAAATCCAACTCGTAGGCCCGGTAAGCGCAGCGCCACCGGGCTTTTTTTTACATTTCGGCCACCGGAACCACCGTCGGTTTTTCCGGTTTCGCTCTGACCGCGATCTCCACCCCCACCACCAGCAGCGCAATCCCGCACCCCGTTAACAGCGGCGGCACGCTCTGGCGCATCAGGAAGGTATAAAGCAGCCCGGCCAGAGTTTCGAAGACAATCAACGGCCCGAGGATCACCGTCGGCAGTTTCTGGCTGGCGATATTCCAGCAAAGCGCTCCGACCCACGAGCACAGCACCGCAATCGCCACCATCAGGCCGACAAACAGCCACGGACGCGGGCCAAACGGCAGCGCAAATTCCGGCTGTTGCACTCCCAGCCACCAGCAAGACGCCGCATAGCCCAGCAGCGAAACCGGCAGCGTCACCAGCGCCTGGGCGGTTGCCCACATCATCGGATGCTTATCCGGATTCTCCCGTAGCCAGCGGGCATTGCGCAGGGCATACCACGCCCAGCAGACCACCGACACCGACGCCAGCAAAATCCCGGAACCGTAACGCCAGCCGTCAAACTCGCCCACATTCGCGTGGCGCAGCTCGGCGATATTCACCAGCGTCAGCCCGATGGCGATACAGACCAGCGCAGGTACCATTTTTGCCCACGCCAGTTTGCCGTCGCGCTGGCTGTACAGCAGATTGGCGAACACCGGGATCACCACCGGCAGCGTGCCGATAATCATGGTCGAGACCGGCGCGCCGGTGCGCTGAATGGCGCTCGCCAGGCAGACGTAATAGATAATATTGCCCATCATGGTCAGGCCCAGCGCGATGCCCCAGTCGCGGCGAGTCAGCTGGCGCAGACGCGCCCGGCCCAGCCACGCCAGCGGCAGGGCGATCAGCCCCAGCGCCAGATAGCGCCCCATCGACTGCAGCACCGCCGGGTATTCCGGGACAATCAACGGCCCGACAAAAATCAGCCCCCACATCAAACCCGCCAGCAGGGCATACAACACGCCGCTAATCATTTTGCCATCCACGTCAGAGAAACCTGCGTGCAGTGTAGGAAGACGCACGTCGGGAATATTGTATGAGATTGCGCATTAGCGCCGGACGACCTCCTTCTGATTGCGAACCGGCGTGATGCCGTAGCGATGGGTAAAGGCGCGGGTGAGATGCGACTGGTCGGTGAGACCTGTGGCGGCAGCCACTTCGGCGGCTGGCATGCCGAGGGTAAGAAAAGCTTTGGCGCGCCACAGGCGGATCGCCATCAGCATCTGGTGCGGCGTGACGTGAAAGTGGGCTTTAAACTGGCGCTGGAAATGGTACGGGCTGAGGGAGACCACGCGGGCCAGCTCGTCCAGCGTGACCGGATGCATATAGTTATCGTGCAGATACTCGCGCGCCCGCTCAAAGCGATGCCCCCCTTCCTGAATCACCGGCGCATGGCGCGCCAGCGGCTGGAAGGTATCGATCAGATCCAGCAGCAAACCCTTCTGCGCCAACGGATCGTCCGTGTGCCAGAGTCCATAAATCAGCTGACAGATCTGCTGCGAGCGCAGCGGGTCGTGGCGCGTGACGTCGCTAAACCACCAGTGGCGGATACCGGTCACTTCTTCGAGCAGATCGGGGTCGAGATAGACCATCCGGTAGCGCCAGCCGTCGTCGGTCGCCGCTTCGCCGGTGTGCAGCTCGTCAGGATTCATGGTGACAACGGAATGGACGGGAGCGACGTATTGCGTGCCGCGATAGCGAAAGCGCTCGGCACCGGCTTCAATCGCGCCGATCCCGAAGGCTTCGTGGGTGTGAGGCTCAAAGGCGTAGCGTGAGATATGCGCGTGATACAGTTCGACGCCCGGCACCTGCGCCAGATGGCGAAAGCGCGCGCTGTCTCTCTCATCGATGAACTGTTCGGGTACGCCTTGCACGGTGAGCCTCCGGGTGGGTCATCTTTTCATTATCAGAGATGACCCACGGGGACGCCACAAAAATTAACCAATGTTTAACGCTTACAGAATGCCTTTGACGCTCTCTGCCAGCGTCGTGGTCGGGCGACCGATGAGCTTGCTAAGGGTATGGCTGTCGTCGAACAGACCGCCCTTAGAGGCGCCCGTATCGGAGTCTGCCAGCATATCCGCCAGCCCGGCCGGTAAGCCAACGCCTTTCAGCGCGGCGGCGAAATCGGCTTCGCTCAGGTTCTGATAGGTCACCGGTTTGCCGCTCTGTTTACTCAGTTCGGCGGCGAGGTCGCTCAGCGTCCAGGCATTGTCACCTGCCAGTTCGTACACTTTGCCCGCGTGGCCTTCTCCAGCGACAACGACAGCCGCTGCCGCCGCGTAATCTTCGCGCGTGGCCGAGGCGATTTTGCCGTCACCCGCCGCGCCGATAAACACGCCGTGCTCCAGAGCGGGTGGCGCGCTGGCGAGATAGTTCTCCGTATACCAGCCGTTACGCAGCAGAGCGTAAGGAATGCCGGACTCGGCCAGCGCTTTTTCAGTCTGAACGTGTTCAACGTGCAGGCCGAGCGGGGATTGATCCGCATGCAGCAGGCTGGTGTAGGCGATGAATTTCACGCCCGCCGCTTTGGCGGCATTGATGACGTTCTGATGCTGAGTCGCGCGCTGGCCAACTTCGCTGGAGGAGATCAGCAGCAGTTTCTCCACGCCGCTCAGGGCTGCAGTGAACGCCGCCTGATCCGTGTAATCCGCCTGACGCACAACGATACCTTGTTGGCTCAGGGCCTCGGCTTTCGCCGGGTTACGCACAATCGCCACGATCTGGCTGGCAGGTACGGTTTTCAGCAGGTTGTCGATAACCTGTTGGCCAAGCTGGCCGGTAGCGCCGGTAATTGCGATCATCGGGTATGTCCTCGGTGTTTGTCTGGTGTGGAGGAACATTATCACCACCACTAACTTTTAGTAAGTACGTACAAAAAGGTAAGTGTCAAATGCGTCATGAAGACGTTTCTTTACAGCACCGCGCCTTTTTTGCCGCTAAGATAAGCGCCTGAATTTGATTGAGGCGTCTATGATCCCGCGTCAGCGTAAAGCTTTTCTTCTTGTTGCTCTGGCATGTCTGGTGGTGCTTGTCTGCACAACCCAGCGCATGGCGGGGCTGCACGCGCTGGTGATGAACGCCTCTCCTGTGGCTCAGCAAAGTGTCGACGGCGATGCCCCGGTCACCCCCTGCGAGCTGAGCGCCAAATCCCTGCTGGCAACGCCGCCGATCATGTTTGAGGGCGCGCTGTTTGCCATTACCCTGGTGCTGGCGGTAATGGCTGCCGTACCGCATCGCCCGGTGCGCCGCTGGCCGCCTCGCGTTATCTCTCCGCCCCGATTGCGGGTGCATCTGCGACTCTGCGTCTTCCGTGAATGATTGATTGCCTGCGAATTCAGGTTAATCAATTATTTATGGAGAAAATAAATGCACGCATATTTAAGGCAGCTTCTGATCTGCCTGCTTTGGCTATGGCTGCCCGTCAGTCAGGCCGCCGACAGCGGCTGGCTGCGCGCCGCGGATAACGATCACGCCAGCGTTCGCCTGCGGGCCGACGCTCAGCAAAAGGGCGACACGCGCCTGCTGCTGGACGTCAGCCTGGAGAAAGGCTGGAAAACCTACTGGCGATCGCCGGGAGAAGGCGGCATTGCGCCCGCCATCAAATGGCAAACCCCGCTGGAGATGGACTGGCGCTGGCCGGTGCCGCAGCGTTTCGAGGTGGCAGGGATTTCGACTCAGGGTTATGACGGCAAGGTCTCTTTCCCCATCACTCTGCGCGGCGCAATGCCCGAGAAACTGGCGGGCGTGCTGACGCTCTCCACCTGCAGCAACGTCTGCATCCTGACGGACTACCCCTTCGTGCTGGATCTCACTGTGCCCGCCGACCCGCAGTTCAGCTACGACTTCAGCCGCGCGCTGGGCACGCTGCCGCTCAAGGAAGGGCTGACTTCGCAACTGAGCGCCGGTTTCGGTGGCGAAAAGCTGACTGTCACCGCCACCCGCGAGGCGGGCTGGCAAAACCCCGAGCTGTTTATCGACACCCTCGCGGACACGGATTTTGGCAAACCGGTTTACCGGGTTGACGGCCAGACTCTGACCGCAACGCTGCCCGTCAGCGACGGCTGGGGCGATGCCGCACCGGATCTCAGAGGCAAAACCCTGTCGCTGGTGTTAGCCGACAGCGGCCAGGCGCAGGAGAGCCGGGTGACGGTGGGGGAGACTCAATCCAGCGCCGCCCCGTTATCCCTTGGCTGGATCCTGCTGATGGCGCTGGCCGGAGGGCTGATCCTCAACGTCATGCCGTGCGTACTCCCGGTGCTGGCGATGAAGTTGGGCAGCATCGTGCAGGCCTCAACGACCCATCGCCGCGTCGTGCGTCAGCAGTTTATGGCCTCGGCCGCCGGGATTGTGACCTCGTTCCTTGCCCTCGCGCTGATGATGACCGCCCTGCGCCTCAGCAATCAGGCGCTGGGCTGGGGCATCCAGTTCCAGAACCCGTGGTTTATCGCGGCAATGGTGCTGGTGATGGTGGGCTTCAGCGCCAGCCTGCTGGGACTATTTGAAATCCGCCTCTCCTCCGGTTTTTCAACGTTTCTCGCCACGCGTGGCGGGAATGGTCTAGTGGGCCATTTCTGTCAGGGGGCTTTTGCGACGTTGCTGGCGACACCCTGTACCGCGCCGTTCCTCGGCACGGCGGTGTCGGTGGCGCTGGTCGCTCCGTTGTCGCTGCTGTGGGGGATCTTCCTGGTGATGGGGATCGGCATGAGCCTGCCGTGGCTGCTGATCGCCGCCTGGCCGGGGCTGGCGCTGCGCCTGCCGCGTCCGGGGCGCTGGATGAACGTCGTGCGGATAATCCTTGGGCTGATGATGCTCGTGTCAGGCCTGTGGCTTGCCAGCCTGCTCGCTGTCCACATCGGGCCACTGCCGACGCAGGCGTTTAGCGCGCTCCTCGTCATCGCGCTGCTGCTCGCCACGCTGTGGCGCTGGGGTTGGCGGGTGGCCTTGTGGAGTACGTTGGTCGCGATCGTGGCGCTCGCCATGACTCTTGTGCTACTGCGCACCGGCCACACGGGGCTTACGAAAGATCGCATTGCCTGGCAGCCGCTCAGCGAAAAAGCCATCACCGCTGCGCTGGCGGACAACAAAAGGGTGTTTGTGGATGTCACCGCCGACTGGTGCGTGACCTGTAAAGCCAACAAATACAACGTCCTGCTGCGCGACGAGGTGCAAGACGCCCTCAGCGCGCAGGACGTGGTAGCCCTGCGCGGTGACTGGAGCCGTCCGTCAGAGACCATCGGCCAGTTCCTCCGCGCGCGCCAAAGCGCCGCCGTCCCCTTTAACCAAATTTATGGCCCCGGACTCGAGCAAGGCCGCGTCTTGCCGCCGCTGCTGGACCGCGATGATGTGCTCCAGACCCTGACCGATGCCAAAGGAAAATAATGATGCGTATTTTAGCCACACTTCTGCTGTTCTGTTTTTCGACTCTGAGTTTTGCCGCCGAACCCGATCTGGAGAATTTGCTCTGGAACGACCCTGATACCCCCGCGATGGGGGCGGAAAAACCACGCCTGACGCTGGTCTCCTTTACCGATTACAACTGCCCGTACTGCAAGCAGTTTGACCCGGAGCTGGAGAAAATCGTGCAGAAATTTCCGGACGTCAAACTGGTGGTGAAACTCCTGCCGTTTCGCAGCGAAAGCTCTGCCAACTCCGCGCGCATCGCCCTGACCGCGTGGCGACAGCAGCCGCAGCAGTACTGGGATCTGCACCACCGGTTGATGTCGAAGAAGGGCTATCACGATGACGCCTCTATCCTGGCCGCGCAGCGGAAGACGGGGACTGCGGCCATCAAAGCGGATGAGAAGAGCGGTGAAACCCTACAGATGAATTTGATTCTTGCTCAGGTGCTGGGCGTGCAGGGCACGCCGGCGACTCTCGTCGGCAAAACCATGGTGCCGGGCGCAATTCCTTACCACGACCTGGAGGCGCTGGTGAAAGAAGAGCTGGCGAAACAAGATGCGCAGTAGACTCGCGCGCTGGCTGCGCGAAGGCATCGTCTGGCTGCTGATTGCGACAGCCGCAGTTGTGATTGTGGATCAGTTCCGCAAGCCTGAGCTCCCCGCAACATTCATCAGCACGCCGCTGCAGACGCTGGACGGCGAATCGGTGGATCTGACGAAGCTGAGCCAGGATCGACCGTTGCTGGTGTACGTCTGGGCGACCTGGTGCGGCGTGTGCCGCTACACCACGCCGTCGGTGGCGAACATGGCGGAGGAGGGCGGAAACGTCCTCACCGTCGCGCTGCGCTCCGGTGAGGATGCGGCGCTGAGCCAGTGGCTGGCGAAAAAGCGATACGCGATGCCGACGGTTAACGATCTAAAGGGTGAGCTTGCGAAAAGCTGGCAGGTGCAGGTCACGCCGACGGTGCTGATTATCTCGCATGGGGAGGTGAAATCTGTGACTACCGGTTACACCAGCGGCTGGGGCATGAAGCTGCGGCTCTGGTGGGCGGGGTTATGATATGGCACACTATCGCCACTTATCGCTAACTTTTAGTAAGTACCCTCAGAAAGGTGAGTATAAAAACGTCAATCCCGACTCTCAGCGAGCAAATGCGCGACGGCAATCTGTTTGCCGAACAGTGTCCGTCCAGGGATGTGCTCAAGCACGTCACCAGCCGTTGGGGCGTGCTGATCCTGGTGGCGCTGCGCCAGGGGACGCATCGTTTTAGCGACCTGCGCCGCAAAATGGGTGGCGTCAGCGAGAAGATGCTGGCCCAGTCGCTGCAGGCGCTGGAGCAGGACGGATTTGTCGATCGCGTGTCGTATCCGGTGGTGCCCCCGCACGTGGAGTACAGCCTGACGCCGCTGGGCGTTGAGGTGAGCGAGAAGGTTGCCGATCTGGCGGACTGGATCGAGGTGAATACGCCGCAGGTGTTGGCCCATCGGGACGACCGTGCGGCGTGATGGATTGCCGGGTGGCGGCTTCGCCTTACCCGGCCTACGGGTTCGGCATGATTTGTGGGTTTTGAACCACGGATTCGGTGCGATTTGCGGGTTTTGAACCACGGGCTCGGGGCGTCATGGGTTTTGTAGGCCGGGTAAGGCGTAGCCGCCACCCGGCACAACCACGCTACTTACTCAAATCCACCTGATAAATCGCAAACCCAATATCGTCGTTACCGACGTTCTTCATCGGATACTGTGCCTTATCTTTGATAAACGCCGCGGCTTTGGCGGACGGTGACGTCTCAAAGCGGATATCCAGTTTGGTATCGCTCTGAATCGGGGCCAGACGCCAGTTATTGTCGGCCGCCGGATGGATCGCGCCATCTTTCTTCGACTGCTCGCCAATCCACGCCGCCAGCACCGAGCGGTTCTCGTCCGGCGACGCAAAGGCGATATGGCTATCGCCGGTTCCGGCGAATTTCCCGCCGTAGGCGCGATAGTTATTAGTCGCCACCAGGAACACCGCGTTCGGATCGATCGGTTTGCCGTTGAAGGTCAGATTCTTAATGCGTTCCGCCTGCGGGTTCACCGTCTGGCACTCGCCGTCATATTTCGCGGGCTGCGAAACATCAATCTGATAATCCACGCCATCGATCACGTCAAAGTTATAGGTGCGGAAACCGTCCCAGTTGATCAGCGACTGCGGCTTGCTGCTGTGAACGTCGATCTGGTTAAACTGCCCGGCGGAGCACTCCAGCCACTCCTTCACCTCTTTGCCCGTCGCTTTCACCACCACCAGGGTGTTCGGATACAAATAGAGATCCGCCGCGTTGCGGAAGGTCAGCTGGCCTTTTTCCACTTCCACGTAGCTGGCCGGGTCGTTCTTGCGTCCGCCGACTTTGAACGGCGCTGCAGCCGACAGCACCGGCAGTTTTGCGAGGTCCGGATCGCCCTGAATAAAGCGCTCAACGTAGGCTTTCTGCGCCATATTCACGACCTGAACAGTTGGATCGTCCTGTACCAGCGCCAGATAGCTGTACATATTGTCGGAGGATTTGCCGACCGGTTTGCTGACGAATTCGCGGGTGGCGTCGTGATCGTGTTTCAGCACGTTCAGAATGTTTTTATCTTCCGCCGCCAGCGATTTTTTGGCCGCCGCGTCGTAAATCGGGCGCGCTTCGGCTTTCGACTGCGTCACCTGCCATTTCCCGCCGTCGTTGTTCAGCACCAAATCCACCACGCCCAAATGATCGCCCCACATGCCCGGCATCACCGACGGCACGCCGTTCAGCGTCCCTTTCTCGATATCCGCGCCCTTAATGCTGGCGAAATCTTTGCCCGGGAAGACCGCGTGCGCATGACCAAACAGGATGGCGTCAACGCCCGGCACTTCGCTGAGGTAATAGACGGAGTTCTCGGCCATCGCCTGATACGGATCGGCAGAAAGACCCGAGTGCGCCACGACCACGACCAGATCGGCCCCTTTCTCACGCATCTCCGGCACATATTTGCGCGCGGTTTCGGTGATGTCGTTGACGGTCACTTTGCCCGAGAGATTGGCTTTATCCCAGGTCATGATCTGCGGCGGGACAAACCCGATATAGCCGATTTTTAGCGTCTGTTTTTTACCGTCCTGATCGACGACCTCGGTCTCTTTGATCAGATACGGCGTAAACAGCGGCTTATTGGTCTTAACGTCGATGATATTGGCGTTAACGTACGGGAATTTCGCGCCAGAGAGCGCCATATGGAGATAATCCAGACCGTAGTTAAACTCGTGGTTACCGAGGTTGCCGACGGCGTAATCCAGGGTATTCAACGCTTTATAGACTGGGTGAGTATCACCTTTTTTCAACCCCTTCGCGGCCATGTAGTCCCCGAGCGGACTACCCTGAATTAAGTCGCCGTTATCGACCAGCACGCTGTTTTTCACTTCGCCGCGCGCGGCGTTGATCAAACTTGCGGTGCGTACCAGTCCGAATTTTTCTGTCGGGGTATCTTTGTAGTAATCGAAGTCCATCATGTTGCTGTGCAGGTCGGTGGTTTCCAGAATGCGGAGATCAACCGTCGCTGCCTGCACGCTTGCGGCAATCAGCGTCGCCAGAAGCGTTGCGCTAAACTTAATCATCAGAGGAGTCCTTTTTTCGATCCAAGCCACAAAAGAGTATGTATGTACATTTTGTTGCTTACAGAAGTGTGAATCCTGCCAGAAAAAAGCGCCGTGAAACCAGAATTGCTTCACAGATAGCGGAATTGTTTACAATACGATATAACTAAAACAAAGAGTTATGACCACTGCGATAACAAAGAGGTGGAGAATGTTAGAGAAAATTTGTCAGCTCGCACGGGATGCGGGTGAGGCCATTATGCAGGTCTACGATGGCGCGAAGCCGATGGATGTCGTCAGCAAGGCCGACGACTCCCCGGTGACGGCGGCGGATCTCGCGGCCCACGCTGTGATCCTGAAGGGGCTACAGGCCCTGACGCCGGATATCCCCGTGCTGTCGGAAGAAGATCCTCAGAGCTGGGATGTGCGCCAGCACTGGCAGCGCTACTGGCTGGTGGATCCGCTGGATGGCACGAAAGAGTTCATCAAGCGCAACGGCGAGTTTACCGTCAATATCGCGTTGATTGAAAAAGGCAAAGCGGTGTTGGGCGTGGTCTACGCCCCGGTGCTGAAGGTGATGTACAGCGCCGCAGAAGGTAAGGCGTGGAAAGAGGAGTGCGGGACGCGCAAGCAGATCCAGGTGCGTGACGCGCGACCTCCTCTGGTGGTGATTAGCCGCTCCCACAGCGACGGCGAAATGCAGGAGTACCTGCACCAAATCGGCGAGCACCAGACCACGTCGATAGGATCATCGTTGAAATTCTGCCTGGTAGCGGAAGGGCACGCTCAGCTCTATCCGCGCTTTGGGCCTACCAACGTCTGGGATACGGCGGCAGGCCACGCGGTGGCATCCGCCGCGGGCGCACACGTTCACGACTGGCAGGGTAAGCCGCTGGACTATACCCCGCGCGAGTCGTTCTTAAATCCCGGCTTTCGGGTCTCGATTTACTGACCGAGCAATTTATGCAGCAGGGCGACAACCTGCTGCACCTCTTCCTGCGTCAGCGCGCCGTCTTTCGCCCACTCAACGCGGCCCGCTTTGTCCAGCACGATAATCGCTGAACTCTCCTCTTCCAGCCCCCATGCTTTGCGCGTCACGCCGTTGCTGTCGACAATAAACTGCGACCACGGATAGAGCTTTTTATTGCTCTCCAGGCTGCTGCGCACAAACATGCCCGAGCCTGGGATGGCATCATCGGTGTTCACAATGGTGGTGGTCTGATAGCGGTCATGGGGGAATTTTGCGGACTTGATCGCTTCAACCAGAGTGGCATTTTTCTCTTTTGCCGAGGTGCGACCGGCAATATGTTGCACCACTCGCACTTTCCCCGCGAGCTGCGCGCTATTCCAGGGTTTATAGCTAAACTTATCATTGTCGAGAATCAATTCTCCCCGATCGGCGATACCGATCGGTGGCACACGCTGTCCATTTTCAATGTTATGCGCGAAGGCCATCATCGGCAGTAACAGGCAGGCTGCGGCCAGGATGTTACGAAGGGTCATGGTGTTTCCTTATAGTTGCAGGTGATCCGACCACTTGGTCTTACGGTTTAATCATAAGTGCGATCAATCGGCTTTTCCCGCAATCCGAATGCCAGTTTGCGGGTGAACGCACATAACCGTAAAAAAACGAAGGCTTATACTGTTTTGTGAAACGCTATGCAAAGAATGTTCTGAATAATTGTAATCAAACGGTAAATAAACTTATGCATACTGGGTATCAACGTTTTTCTGGTCTATAGTCATTGAGCAATAAATTTGCGCTCAGGACAGTCGGCCCGATTGTGGCGCCGCAAGAGCGTATGATTCGCAGGAGATACAAGAATGAAAATTTTCCAACGCTACAACCCGCTTCAGGTGGCGAAGTACGTGAAGATCCTGTTCCGAGGACGGTTGTACATCAAGGATGTTGGCGCTTTCGAATTTGATAAGGGCAAAATTCTTATCCCGAAAGTAAAGGACAAACAGCACTATTCTGTGATGTCCGAAGTCAACCGACAGGTTATGCGTCTGCAAACTGAGATGGCTTAACCGCGTGCTATGCAGTAGTTAAAGCAGTATAAAAAAAACGGCTCCCGAGGGAGCCGTTGATATTTGTGAGGCGCTTACGCCGACACTTTCTCTTCCGCGTCCGGCAGCTTCGGCACCAGCACCGTCGGTTTGTTATCAATGCGCGTCACCAGCAACTGGTCAATGCGGTAGTTGTCGATATCCACCACCTCGAATTTGTAGCCGGAGAACTTCACCGAGTCGGTACGTTTCGGGATTTTACGCAGCATAAACATCATGAAGCCGCCAATGGTCTCGTAGTTGCCTGACTGCGGGAATTCGTCGATATCCAGCACGCGCATCACGTCTTCAATCGGCGTGCCGCCGTCCACCAGCCATGAGTTCTCATCGCGCGCCACGATCTGCTCTTCCAGACCCTGGCCGACCAGGTCGCCCATCAGCGTGGTCATCACGTCGTTCAAGGTAATGATCCCCACCACCAGCGCGTATTCGTTCATGATCACCGCGAAGTCTTCCCCGGCGGTTTTGAAACTTTCCAGCGCTTCGGAGAGCGTCAGGGTGTCCGGCACAATCAGGGTATTGCGGATTTGCACGCCGCTGTTCAGCGCCAGGCTTTGGTTCGCCAACACGCGGTTGAGCAGGTCTTTCGAGTCGACGTATCCGATGATGTGGTCGATATCTTCGTTACACACCAGGAACTTAGAGTGCGGATGCTCGGCCACTTTGTTTTTCAGGCTCTGCTCGTCTTCGTGCAGATCAAACCAAATCACGTTTTCACGCCCGGTCATGGAGGACGGTACGGTACGGGATTCCAGTTCAAACACGTTCTCGATCAGCTCATGTTCCTGCTTACGCAGCACACCGGCCAGCGCACCGGCTTCAAACACCGCGTAGATATCATCGGAAGTGATGTCATCTTTACGCACCATCGGCAGCTTAAACAGACGGAAAATGGTATTCGCCAGGCCGTTGAAGAACCAGACCAGCGGACGGAACACGTACAGGCAGAAGCGCATCGGGTTGATGATGCGCAAAGCCACAACTTCTGGCGCAATCATACCGATGCGTTTCGGGGTTAAATCCGCGAACAGGATGAACAGGCCAGTCACCAGCGAGAAGGAGAGAATAAAGCTCAGCTGCTCGGAGAGTTCAGGCGCGAAGTACTTAGAAAACAGGCTGTAAAAAGCCGGAGAAAAGGCCGCATCGCCCACGATACCGCCGAGAATGGCGACCGCGTTCAGACCGATTTGCACCACGGTAAAGAACATACCGGGATTTTCCTGCATTTTCAGGACGCGTTGTGCATTGAGATTGCCATCGTCGGCAAGCAGTTTAAGTTTGATCTTGCGGGAGGCGGCCAGCGAAATCTCAGATATCGAGAAAAATGCACTGACGGCAATAAGACAAAGTATTACTAAAATACTGTTTAACATAGTTTATCCGGCTTCTCGCCAGATCCTCGGAAGGGAAGTTGATTTCATTCGTGTGAAGACACATTGAACATCGGCTCGTAGCGTTGAGCCGATTATTTCAGCGGGTAGTATAGCGTAAACGAGTGTAAATCCGCCAGAGGTCACATTTTGACTAAAAAAAGGCCGGGCAGACCGCGCCGCCCGGCCCTGGGGGTCAGGAGAGACTGACGTTATCCACCGGTCGCCGTGCGGCGTTGCCGCCCCAGACTTCGTCATATTCATAGCCGGTGAGCTGCTTGATGATCACGCGGGTGCGGTCGTCGCAGTCGCGATAATCGCCGCCCAGTTTGCGACGGGCGATCTCTTTGAGCAGCAGCTTGTGGGTCTCGCGCGTCAGCTTGAACTTGTAGGTGGTGATAAAACTCACCGCCAGCAGCGCGGAGGTGGCGAATAGCATCAGACCGATGATGGCGTACAGCGCCGATTCAGGCTGCGCGCCGCTGCCTTTCACGAATCCGGACTCCTGCAACACCACGCCGATCAGCATGATCGCCAGCGCCACGGTACTTTTGCGCGTCAGGACCATGACGCCGGCAAAAATCCCCTCCCGACGCTGCTGGGTGACCATCTCGTCAATATCAGGAATGAAGCTGTAGATATTCCACGGGATGTAATACAGCCCGGAACGCGCCGCGCCCAGCAGAATAAAGACCGCCGAAAACAGCAGGGCAGGAACCTGAGTGTCGGTGTAATAGACGGCGAACAAGAATGCCAGCACGAAGAAGATACAGCCGTATGAGATGCGCAGTGCCGCCGACGGGGAAATATTCAGCCGGTTTAACAGCAGCATAAATCCGTAGGTGCCGGGCACCGAGGCAAACGCCGCAATGCTTAGCCAGCCGGATACCGCCGCTGCGTCCTGGCTCAGGCAATAGACCACGTAATAAGTAAAAACTGAACCGAACACATCCATCGCGGTAAAAGAGAAAATATAGATGATGATGTGTAAGCGGAAGGCGCGAATATGGAACGCGGAGAAGAGATCCAGCACCAGATATTTCAGGTGATTGAGTAAACCGCTACTGCGGTGGGTCTCTATTTTAAAATCGGACTCCTGATGGACATCTTTTGCCTCCCACGTCGTGCGCCAGGTAATAAAGACCGCGAGACAGAAGACGCAGGAGAAAATGAATCCGGTAAGAGTGTAGGTGAAAGGATTATCTTTTCCGGTGAAGTGCATAATCACGCCCGGCACCGATACCGCGAGAAAACCGCCGAGCTGGGAGCAGATCATGCGCACCCCGGACAAGCGGCTGCGCTCTTCGTACCGGTTGGTCATCTCTGCGGCCAGGGTCTCCCAGGGCACCAGCACCATCGCCGACAATAATTCAATCGACAGATAAGTCCCGAGATAATACCAGTAGCCCATGTCCGTTACCCACAGCAGGGCGTATAAGAACATCAGCGGGGAACTGAGTAATAAAAAGAAGCGACGCCGACCGAATTTCCGCCCAAGCCAGGTATCGCCAAAATTGTCGGTGATATAGCCCATGATCGGGCTTAATACGGCATCAATGACGCGAGCAATGGCAAAGATAGAACCGGCTTCGAGGACGCTCAGTCCGCAATAGGTGGTATAAAAAAATAACAGCCAGGTGCCAATAATGGCGAAAGCGCCTCCGCCAAACAGATCGGTTATGCCGTAGCCAAGGGCCACACCATAACCAACCCTGCGTTCAGTTGGTTTGACCATAATATTGATACTCAGAGTAGGGTTATTATGAACCAGATTATTTCTGGCCGTTTTTTATTCACTGCTGATTTATCTCAATCCATTGCCGCATCTGGGATGATCGATATATTGCCTCCACGAGGGTGAGTGATTTCCCGGCTTCGCGAATATCGGTGTAATCCGCTTTATCAGGATCTGTGAGTGCGGCGTAAAAATCACCGATGGCGTGCTGATGGCCGAGCCCCCAGTAGCTTTTTGCCGCTCCATTGGGTGAGGCGTCGCTGACCAGTTTGATCCGCTCGCCGTTTTTGATTCGCCACAGGGCGTTATCAACCAGCTGCAGCGTGGCGTTTTCGCAGTGGATTTCAAGCCACAGCGGTGAATCGGTGGTGTGGCAGTTGCTGGCGTAAAACAGCCCGCGCGCACCGTTGGTGAAGTGCAGCGTCGCCATCGCGCTGTCTTCGGCTTGCGTCACGTCCGCCAGCTCGCCGCTGTCGACGACCCCTTTCAGGCGCGTCACGCCGCCCGCAAACCACTGCATCAAATCGAGCGTGTGAATTGCCTGATTGATCAGCAAACTCCCGCCCTCGGTGGCAAAGCGCCCGCGCCACGGGCTTTGGGTGTAATAGGCCCCCGAGCGCGACCAGGTGAGCACGGCTTTAATACTCAGCATCCTGCCGTGGTCTCCCTCCGCCAGCTCGCGGCGAATGCGCTGGCTGGTGGGGTTGAGCCGGTTCTGATAGCACACGCCAAGCAAGCCCGGCGCGTTTTGCGCGGCCATTGCGATCTCGGCGATTTCGCCTCCGTTCATCCCCACCGGTTTTTCGCAGAACACCTGTTTGCCCGCCGCGAGGGCTGCCAGAATCATGCGTTTATGCTCGAAATGCGGCGTGCAGATGTGCACTACGTCGATCTCACCGTCGAGCAGCATTTCGCGATAGTCCTGATAAAAGCGGCACTGGTACGCCATCGCCAGCTTCAGACCTCGTTCACTGTCGATATCGACCAGCGCGCGCAGGGTTACGCCGGGCATCTGGCGCAGGGCGTTGACGTGGCAGGTGTGGATCGCGCCGCCGCCGATAATCGCCGCATTGAGCATTTTCATCGCGCCTCCCGTTAATCCGCCGCGTTCGCCAGCATCTGCGCTTTCACGCACAGCTCGGCCGCCTTGAACGCGTGCGCCTGAGTCATCGCGTTTTCGCTGCGATTCAGGCAGTCCTGGATCAGCTCGCCAAAGAACGGGAAGCCGACCTGGCCCGCCACCGGATAGCGGAACTCACCCTCTTTGTTGACCAGATAGACCACGTCCTGCTCGCCGCGGGTGAGATCGACGTATTTGCGGATCTCGATATAGCCTTCGGTGCCGAGCAGCGTCAGACGCCCGTCGCCCCAGGTGGAAAGCCCGTCGGGCGTGAACCAGTCGCAGCGGAAGTAGCCGCTGGCGCCGTTTTCGCCTTTCAGCATCGCATCGCCGAAATCTTCAAAATTTGGATACTGCGGATGGTTAAAATTCTGCGCCTGGGCGGCCACCACCGTGGCCTCGCGGTTCCCGGTGTAAAACAGGAACTGCTCAATCTGATGGCTGCCGATATCACACAGGATGCCGCCGAAATAGCGCCGCTCGTAGAACCAGTCCGGGCGGCCTTGCCCTTCGCGATGGGGTCCGGTGCCAAGGGTCTGTACCACGCGGCCAATCGCCCCCTGTTGCACCAGTTGTCCGGCAAAGACCGCGCTCTCGACGTGGAGGCGCTCGCTGTAATAGACCGCGTATTTGCGCCCGGTTTTCGCCACCATCGCTTTGGCATCATTCAGCTGATCCAGCGTGGTGAGCGGCGCTTTGTCGGTGAAATAGTCTTTGCCCGCCGCCATTGATTTCAGCCCCAATGCACAGCGTTCGGACGGCACTGCCGCTCCGGCGACCAGCTGCACCTCGCGGTCGGCAAGAATCTCTTCCAGCGAGTTGGCGACCTTCACCTGCGGATACTGCTGCAAAAATTTGTCCACTTTCGCCGGGTCGGGATCGTAGACCCATTTCAGCGTCGCCCCGGCCTCGATCAGCCCGTTGCACATCCCGTAGATATGGCCGTGATCGAGGGCCGCCGCCGCGAAGACAAATTCGCCGGGCTGAACCACCGGCTGCGGTTTGCCGACGGGCGCGTAATTCATACCGTCATTTTTGTTCATGGTCAGATCCCCTGGTCCAGATTTTTGCCTAATGGAATGGCACCGACTTCGCTGAAGTTCGCGACGCTGGCGGATTTTTGGTAGAAGCGCGGGGCGAGCACGTTGGTGCCGCCGGTGCGATAGAACGGGTCGTCGCGTGAGATGGGCAGACGCACCACGCTGCCGGTGATGGACGATTTATAGATGGCGGTGATGAGTTCCAGCGAGCGTTTGCCCTGCACACCGTCCACCAGCGGGGCGGTTTGGCGCTCGACGGCGCACAGCATGTCGTTGATCTGCCCGGTGTGCAGCGTCCACTCCAGTTTGGGCGTCTCCTGAAACACGGCGTTCAGCTGCGCTTCGCGCGCGGTATCGTGGGTGGCCTGCGGGAAACCGTTGTCGGCGCTGACGCTGGCGAACACCTCCCACGGGGCGGAGATCCGCGCTTTCTCGCCCTGAATCACGATCTTCTGATCTTCCCCGTGATGCACCACCGAGGCGGTGAGCTGCGTCAGTGCGCCGCTCGGATATTTGAAAATGGCGGCGCTCAGATCCTCGACTTCGGCGTTGTCATGGGCAACGTTGGTCATCATCGCCACCACTTCCGACGGAAAGCCGAGCATCCACTGGATGGCGTCGATGTGATGCACGGCATGATTGAGGGTGCAGCCGCCGCCCTCTTTTTCCCAGGTGCCGCGCCACCAGAGATCGTAATAGCAGTGGCCGCGCCACCAGAACGAGTCCACCTGCGCGTGGCAGATTTTCCCCGCCAGTTCAGAATCCAGCGCCGCCTTCAAGCGCCAGAAGGCGTCGGTAAAGCGGTTCTGGGCGATGATCGACAGGGTTTTCCCGCTGGCCTGCTGCGCGGCAATCATCGCGTCGCACTCCTCCAGCGACGCGGCCATCGGTTTTTCACACAGGACGTGGCACCCGGCGTTCAGGGCGTCGATGCTGATGTCCGCATGGACGTAGGGCGGCGTGCAGACGTCGACGATATCCATTTCCGCTTCGGCGGCCAGCATTTGCTGGTGGCTTTCGTAAACGCGGGCGTGCTCCAGACCGTAGCGCGCCTTTTTCTCCTGCGCTTTTTCCGGGTAGATATCCACCAGCGCCACGATGCGGCAGCGCTGCCCGAATTCCAGATAGCTCTGAATATGGTTATGCGAGATGTTCCCTGTTCCCACGATGGCGATTTTTAACATCGTTATTTCTCCGGTTTTACCAGGTGCCAGAGGCATCCAGAGTGCGGCTGGTGGCCTCTTTTTCCACAGAGGTGGTGATGCGCTGCTGGAGCAGGCGCAGATACTGTTTTTCATTCAGCGGGAGCGTCACCCAGTCGTCCGTCCAGGTCGAGAGGTGCATGGCGTTGGAGAGCGTCAGGCCGTTGATCCCCTCAAGCCCCGGGGCGATCAGCGGCTCGCCGCGCAGCACGGCGGCGCAGAAGTTGGCGGTAATGACGTGATGGTCGCTGCACTCGGGGGCGACGGGGATCGACACTTCCCAGCACTCCGGCTCGCCAAAGCCGTTCTGCCAGCGGGCGTTGAACTCGGTTTCAGATTCCCGCAGCCGCCAGTAGCGCAGCTTGCCCTCTTCGACGACGACTTTGCCGCGATCGCCCGCGATCTCCAGCCGGTTGGTCCCCGGCGTTTCGGCGACGGTGGTGATAAACACCCCGCTCGCGCCGTTGGCGTATTCGGCGTAGGCGGTGACGTCGTCTTCCACTTCAATCTGGCGATGTTTGCCGAACTGGCAGAAGGCGCGCAGGCGCACGGGCATCCCGACCAGCCACTGCCAGAGATCGAGCTGATGCGGGTCCTGATTGAGCAGCACGCCGCCGCCTTCACCCTTCCAGGTGGCGCGCCAGCCGCCGGAGTTGTAGTAGCTTTGCGAGCGATACCAGTTGGTGATAATCCAGTTGGAACGGCGAATTTCGCCCAGCTCGCCGCTCTCAATCAAATCTTTCACTTTCTGATACAGCGGGTTAGGGCGCTGGTTGTACATGATGCCGAACACCAGGTCACACTCGCGCGCGCAGGCGTTCATCTCCTGCACCTGGGCGGTGTAGACGCCCGCCGGTTTCTCGCACAGGGTATGAATGCCGTGGCGCATCGCCATGATGGAAAGCCGGGGATGATCGTAGTGGGGCGTGGCGACAATCACCGCGTCGATCAGCCCGCTGGTGAGCATCTCTTCGGCATCGCTAAACAGCGCCACCGGTTCGCCGACGAGTGCCCGGATGGCCCGATGCTTTGCCGGATCGTTATCGCAGACCGCCGTCAGGCAGGCCTCTTTCACCACGCCCGTCAGCAAATAGCGCGTATGGACCGTGCCAATATTGCCGATGCCAATAATGCCAAACCGTACCTTTTCCATGTCACACCTTAATTGGGTTAAAAAGAGTGATGAGGGGAAAATAGGAAAGGCCAACCGCAGCGACAATGTGTTTTTGTGAGAATACTCGCAAGGTGCATAAGTAAAAACCTACGCTCTGAAAATTTGGTTTTAAAATCAACAGGCTGTTTCTGCAAATATTTGCAAAAACTGAATGCGAGCGAGGTCACACTATGCCGGGCAAGCTAAAAATGGACGAAATCGCGGCGCTGACGGGCTATTCCGTCAGTACCGTCTCCAGGGTGTTAAGCGGCAAATCCTATACCAGCGACAAGGCCCGCGAGGCCATCGTGCGCTCTGCGCGGGAACTCGGCGTGCTGGCGTCCATGGCGAGCGGGCGGCTGTTGATTAACGGCATTGCGGTGTTTGCGCCCGAAAGAACCTTTCAGGGGCGGGGCGATATTTTTTATCTTGAGGTGACAAAAGGCATCGCCGAGGCCAGCGCCCCGCATGATGTCTGGATCAGTTATTGCGGATTAGAAGAGCAGCGCGCGGACGTAAAATTATTTCTCGAAAAAGCCGGGCATAAAAATATTAACGCGATCATTATTATTGGCACCGACGATTCCACCATATTTAAACTCGCCACCACCCTGAATAAACCCTGCGTGTTAATTAATTCTATCGATCGGGAAAATACCCTCGATTCTGTTTCGCCCGACCATCGGGCCATTGGATTTACCGCCATGCGCCATCTGTTTGAGCAGGGGCATCGCCGGATTCTGACCATGACCTGCCTGCGCCGGGAGACGCTCTACGCCCGACTCGACGGCATCAAAGAAGCCTATCGCCATTTTCACGTTCCTTTTGATCCGCAGAACGATCTGCTGGTGACCGAATGGTTTACGGCGGAGGAGGCCGAGCGAGCCCTCGACGGCTGGCTTGCCGCGCACGACAAATCCCAATGGCCGCAGGTGATTTTCCCCAACAGCACCAGCATGACCGAAGGCGTGCTCAGGGCGCTGGAGCGTCGCGGTCTGCGCGTTCCGGAAGATATTTCGATTATCACCACGGATTTTACCTGGAATCTGCAAAACCGTCTGGACGCGCCGGTGACCGGTGTGACGGTACCGTGCCGCGAGCTGGGCATTGAGGCGGTTCACCTGCTGCAAACGCGGCTGAACCGGCCGCAGGCGTCGGTGTTTAACCTGCTGCTGCAGGGCAAAGTGATGGATTTTGGATCGGTGAGCAATGCGACGCGCCACGCGGCTCGCGTGGCGCTGGATCAGTAATCAGGCCAGCTGTGGCGGCAGGCAAACGCCAATCCCGCCGATGCCGCAGTAGCCGTACGGATTTTTGTGCAGATACTGCTGGTGGTCGTCTTCCGCGTAATAGAACGGCGTGGCATTGGCGATTTCGGTGGTGACCTGGCGGTTATCGCCCGCTGTAACCATCGCCTGCTGGAAACGAGCCAGACTGGCGCGCGCGGCGGCGTCCTGCTCCGGCGTCAGCGGGTAAATGGCGGAACGGTATTGCGTACCGTGATCGTTACCCTGCTGCATGCCCTGGGCCGGGTCGTGGTTTTCCCAGAAAACCTGCAATAATTGTTCGTAGCTGATGACCGCCGGATCGTAGACGACGCGCACGGCTTCCGCATGACCGGTCTCACCCGAGCACACTTCGCGATAGGTTGGGTTAGGCGTGTAACCGCCGGTATAACCCGCCGCCGTGCTGTAGACGCCCGGCAACTGCCAGAAGAGGCGCTCGACGCCCCAGAAGCAGCCCATCGCGAACAGCGCGATCTCCATCCCGTCCGGGACGTTGGTCATCGAATGATCGTTTACGGCGTGTAAAGTGGCGACCGGCATTGGCGTATTACGTCCCGGCAGTGCATCTGCTTGAGAAACAAGATGCTTTTTGTCGAATAAACTCACGGTTGGGCCTCCGGGGCAGCGATGTTTCAGTTAAGGTTGTCATGGAGCGTTTAATTGAACACAATAAATACGCTGAATGAGTCTAGATTTAAACATAAGAAATATTAGGCCTGTCGGCCATTTTTCAACCCACAGATTGGGTTTTGGGCTTTTATGCCGTGAAACGCCGCGGAGCGGCACTTCAATTGCTTCCAGGGGTGGAAACAAGGATATTCAGGAGAGAACGTGCCAAAGATCCGCCAGTTATGTTTGGTCAGTTTATTGCTGACAAGCGGAGTCGCCAGCGCGGCGAATGTCCGTTTGCAGGTTGAGGGGTTATCCGGGACGCTGGAAAAAAACGTGCGTGCACAGCTTTCAACCATTGAGAGTGACGAAGTCACGCCGGACCGGCGCTTTCGCGCACGCGTGGATGATGCCATCCGCGAAGGGCTAAAAGCGCTGGGCTACTACGAACCCACCATTGATTTCGATTTACGTCCGCCACCGGCCAAGGGCCGTCAGGTGTTGATTGCCCGCGT
Source organism: Lelliottia sp. JS-SCA-14 (assembly GCF_035593345.1). Classification (NCBI taxonomy): domain Bacteria; kingdom Pseudomonadati; phylum Pseudomonadota; class Gammaproteobacteria; order Enterobacterales; family Enterobacteriaceae; genus Lelliottia; species Lelliottia sp. JS-SCA-14. The sequence continues at coordinate 571,394 of NZ_CP141606.1, forward strand.
CTCCAAGGGCGAACCGGTGCTGATCGGCGGCACCAACGTGGTGCTGCGCGGCGGCGCGCGTACTGACCGGGATTATCTGGATCTGCTGGGCACGCGCCCGAAGGTCGGCACCGTGCTGAATCACGGCGACTACGACCACTTCAAAAAAGAGCTCACCAGCGTCGCGCTGCGTAAGGGCTACTTCGACAGCCAGTTCAACAAAAGCCAGCTCGGGATTGCTCTCGACCGCCGCCAGGCGTTCTGGGATATCGACTACGACAGCGGCGAGCGCTACCGCTTTGGGGCTGTCACCTTCGAAGGTTCGCAGATTCGTGAAGAGTACCTGCAAAACCTGATCCCCTTCAAAGAGGGGGATTACTACCAGTCGCGAGATCTGGCCGAGCTGAACCGCCGTCTGTCGGCGACCGGCTGGTTTAACTCCGTCGTCGTGGCGCCAGAATTCGAAAAGTCGCGTAAAACGAAAGTCTTACCGCTGCATGGCGTGGTTTCCCCGCGCACCGAGAACACCATCGAAACCGGTGTGGGTTACTCAACGGACGTCGGCCCGCGCGTGAAAGCGACGTGGAAAAAGCCGTGGATGAACTCCTACGGCCACAGCCTGACCACCAGCGCCAGCATCTCCGCGCCGGAACAGCAGCTCGATTTCAGCTACAAAATGCCGCTGCTGAAGAACCCGCTGGAGCAGTATTACCTGGTGCAGGGCGGCTTTAAGCGCACCGATTTGAACGATACGGAATCGGACTCCACTACGCTTGCGTTGTCGCGCTTCTGGGACCTCTCCAGCGGCTGGCAGCGGGCGATTAACCTGCGCTGGAGCCTCGACCACTTTACCCAGGCTAACGTCACCAATACCACCATGCTGCTCTATCCGGGCGTGATGATCAGCCGCACCCGTTCGCGCGGCGGCCTGATGCCAACCTGGGGCGACTCCCAGCGCTATTCCATCGATTACTCCAACACCGCCTGGGGCTCGGACGTCGATTTCTCGGTCGTTCAGGCGCAAAACGTCTGGATCCGTACCCTTTACGACAAACACCGCTTTGTGACGCGCGGCAACCTCGGCTGGATTGAAACCGGCGATTTCGAACGCGTGCCGCCGGACCTGCGTTTCTTCGCGGGCGGCGACCGCAGTATTCGCGGCTACAAATACAAATCGATCTCGCCGAAAAATGACAAAGGCCAGCTGATGGGGGCCTCGAAACTGGCAACCGGCTCGCTGGAGTACCAGTACAACGTCAGCGGGAAATGGTGGGGCGCGGTGTTCGTCGACGGCGGCGAAGCGGTGAGTGATATCCGCAAAAGTGATTTCAAAACCGGCGCGGGCGTAGGTGTGCGCTGGCAGTCACCGGTCGGGCCAATCAAGCTCGATTTCGCCGTTCCTGTCGGCGACAAAGACGAACACGGTTTACAGTTTTACATCGGTCTGGGGCCTGAATTATGAGTTTATGGAAGAAGATAAGCCTCGGTGTGCTGATTTTTATCGTGCTGTTGCTCGGCACGGTGGCGTTCCTGGTGGGCACCACCACCGGTCTGCATCTGCTGTTTAACGCGGCGAACCGCTGGGTGCCTGGGCTTGAGATCGGCCAGGTGACGGGCGGCTGGCGCGATCTGCGCCTCAAGAATATCCGCTACCAGCAGCCGGGCGTGGCGGTGAACGCGGGCGAGTTTCATCTGGCGGTGAAGCTCGGCTGTCTGCGTGACAGCAGCCTGTGCGTCAACGATCTGTCGCTAACCGACGTGAACGTGGCGATTGATTCAAAGAAAATGCCAAAATCTGCGCCGGTGGAGGAAGAGGAGAGCGGTCCGCTGAACCTCTCGACGCCATACCCGATCGCGCTGTACCGCGTGGCGCTCAACAACGTCAACATCAAGATCGACGACACCACCGTCTCGGTGATGGATTTCACCTCCGGCCTGCGCTGGCAGGAGAAAAACCTGACCCTGACGCCAACCTCCCTGCAGGGGCTGCTGATTGCCCTGCCGAAAGTGGCGAAAGTGGCACAGGAAGAGATCGTCGAACCGAAAATTCAGAACCCGCAGCCGGAAGAAAAACCGCTCGGCGAAACCCTGAAAGATCTCTTCTCGAAGCCGGTTCTGCCGGAGATGACCGACGTTCATCTGCCGCTTAACCTCAACATCGAAGAGTTCAAAGGCGAACAGCTGCGCCTGACGGGTGACACGGATTTGACCGTGTTCAACATGCTGCTGAAAGTGAGCAGCATCGACGGCACCATGAAGCTCGACGCGCTGGATATCGATACCAACCAGGGGAGCGTTAACGCGACCGGACAGGCGCTGCTGCGCGACAACTGGCCGGTGGATATCACCCTCAACAGCGCCCTGAATATCGACCCGCTGAAAGGCGAGAAGGTGAAGCTGAAAGTGGGCGGCGCGCTGCGCGAGCAGCTGGAGTTTGGCGTCAATCTCTCCGGCCCGGTGGATATGGTGCTGCGCGGGCAGACAAAGTTAGCGGAGGCCGGTTTACCGCTGAATCTGGAGCTGGTGAGCGAACAGCTCTACTGGCCGTTTACCGGCGAAAAACAGTTCCAGGCCGATAAGCTCAAGCTCAAGCTGAGCGGCAAAATGACCGATTACACCCTGTCGTTCCGCACCTCGGTGAAGGGTGAAGGGTTGCCGCCTGCGGACATCACTCTGGATGCGAAGGGCAACGAGCAGCAGATTAACCTCGATAAACTCACCGTGGCGGCGCTGGAAGGCAAAACCGAACTGACCGCGCTGCTCGACTGGCAGAAAGCGATCAGCTGGCGCGGCGAGCTGAACCTGAAAGGCATCAACACGGCGAAAGAGGTACCTGACTGGCCGTCGAAGCTCGACGGAACCATCAAAACGCGCGGCAGTCTGTACGGCGAAAGCTGGCAGATGGAGGTGCCGGAGATCAAACTCACCGGCAACGTTAAGCAGAATAAAGTGAACGTCGAAGGCGCCCTGCGCGGGAACAGCTATCTGCAGTGGATCATCCCGCATCTGCACGTCGCTCTGGGCCGCAACACTGCTGATATCAAAGGCGAGCTGGGCGTGAAGGATCTCAATCTGGATGCCACCATCGACGCGCCGAATCTCGACAACGCCCTGCCGGGCCTCGGCGGCACCGCGAAAGGCCTGGTGAAAGTGCGCGGGACCGTTGACGCACCGCAGCTGCTGGCGGATATCACCGCCAACAATCTGCGCTGGCAGGAGCTGTCCGTTGCGCGCGTGCTGGTGAAAGGCGACGTCAAATCTACCGACCAGATCGCGGGCAACCTGAATCTGCGCGTCGAGCGTATTTCCCAGCCGGACGTGAATATCAGTCTGGTGACGCTGGATGCCAAAGGCAGCGAGAAGCAGCACGATCTCCAGCTGCGCGTGCAGGGCGAGCCGGTCTCCGGTCAGCTGCATCTGACGGGCAGTTTCGATCGCAAAGAGGAGCGCTGGAAAGGGGTTCTGGATAACACCCGCTTCACTACGCCGGTGGGGCCGCTGACGCTCTCCCGCTCCATCGCGCTGGATTACCGCAACGCCGAACAGAAAATCAGTATCGGGCCACACTGCTGGACCAACCCGAACGCCGAGCTGTGCGTGCCGCAGACCATTGATGCGGGCGCGGAAGGGCGTGCGGTGGTGAATCTCAATCGCTTCGATCTGGCGATGCTCAAGCCGTTTATGCCGGAGACCACCGAGGCCAGCGGCGTTTTCAGCGGTAAAGCCGATGTCTCCTGGGACACCACCAAAGAGGGCCTGCCGCAGGGCAACGTGACCCTCTCCGGGCGTAACGTGAAAGTGACCCAGACGGTGAACGACGCGCCGCTGCCGGTGGCCTTCGAGACCCTGAACCTGACGGCGGATCTGCATAACAACCGGGCAGAACTGGGGTGGTTGATTCGCCTGACAAACAACGGTCAGTTCGACGGCCAGGTGCAGATCACCGATCCGCAGGGGCGACGCAATCTGGGCGGCAACGTCAATATCCGCAATATGAACCTGGCGATGGTCAACCCGATCTTCTCCCGCGGCGAAAAGGCGGCGGGGATGCTCAGCGCCAATCTGCGTCTGGGCGGCAATGCCCAAAGCCCGCAGCTGTTTGGTCAGATGCAGCTCAACGGCGTGGATATCGACGGCAACTTTATGCCGTTTGATATGCAGCCGAGCCAGATTTCGATGAACTTCAACGGCATGAGCTCGACGCTGGCGGGCGTGGTGCGCACCCAGCAGGGGCAGATCAACCTCAGCGGTGACGCGGACTGGAGCCAGATCGACAACTGGCGCGCGCGCGTGGCAGCGAAAGGCAGCCGGGTGCGTATCACCGTGCCGCCGATGGTGCGCCTCGACGTCTCGCCGGATGTGGTGTTCGAAGCCACGCCGAGCCTGTTTACCCTTGATGGTCGCGTGGATGTGCCGTGGGCGCGCATCGTGGTTCACGACGTGCCGGAAAGCGCCGTCGGGGTCTCCAGCGATGAGGTGATGCTTAATAATGATCTGAAGCCAGTTGAGACCAAAAGTGCTGGCATTCCGATTAACAGTAATCTGATAATTCACGTCGGCAACAACGTGCGTCTCGATGCGTTTGGCCTGAAAGCGCGCCTGACGGGCGACCTGAAAGTGGCGCAGGACCAGCAGGGGCTAGGCCTGAACGGGCAGATCAATATTCCGGAAGGGCGCTTCCACGCTTACGGTCAGGATCTGATTGTGCGTAAAGGCGAACTGCTGTTCTCCGGACCGCCGGACCAGCCGCTCCTCAACATCGAAGCGATTCGTAACCCTGAATCGACCGAAAACGACGTGATCGCCGGGGTGCGCGTCACCGGGTCTGCCGACGAGCCGCGGGCGGAAATCTTCTCCGATCCGGCGATGTCGCAGCAGGAAGCGCTCTCTTATCTGCTGCGCGGACAGGGTCTGGACAGCCAGCAGAGCGATAGTGCGGCGATGACCTCAATGTTAATCGGCCTGGGGGTTGCACAAAGTGGGCAGGTTGTGGGTAAAATCGGCGAGACGTTTGGCGTAAGCAATCTGGCGCTGGACACCCAGGGAGTCGGTGACTCTTCGCAGGTGGTGGTCAGCGGCTATGTACTGCCGGGTCTACAGGTGAAATATGGCGTGGGGATCTTTGACTCACTGGCAACACTCACGCTACGCTATCGGCTGATGCCTAAGCTATATCTGGAAGCGGTGTCTGGCGTAGACCAGGCGCTCGATTTGCTCTATCAGTTTGAGTTTTAGCAATGCGAATATTTGTATACGGCAGTTTACGAACCAGGCAAGGCAACAGTCACTGGATGACGAACGCCCAGTTGCTGGGAAATTACAATATCGAGAACTACCAGTTGTACAGTCTGGGCCACTATCCAGGCGCGGTTCCGGGGAACGGAACGGTACAGGGTGAAGTTTATCGTATTGATAACGCTACACTTGCCGAACTTGATGCCTTGCGCACCAGGGGCGGTGAATATGCACGCCAGTTGATCCAGACTCCGTATGGCAGTGCATGGATGTACGTGTACCAGCGTCCGGTCGATGGATTGAAACTGATTGAAAGCGGTAACTGGTTAGACAGAGACCAGTACTGAGATAAACAACGCCACCTTCGGGTGGCGTTGTTTTTTGCGAGATGCTTCGCGTTCTGTTCTGCAATTTCCCCGCACTCCACTTTTTTCTCCGATGCGTTTTCCGAAACACCGAATTGCTGCACTTTTTTGCTGGCACTCACAAAAGCGTGGGCGTAAAACGGTTCTCGCACTTTCATAAGTTATACTTTGTATAACTATGGAGGTAGTCATGCGTATAACCATCAAAAAATGGGGAAACAGTGCAGGTATGGTCATTCCAGGCACAGTGATGAAAGAACTCGGTTTACAACCGGGTCAGAGTATGGAGGCTCAGGTAATGAATAATCAGTTAGTGCTCACTCCGGTGGCAAAGCGTTACACACTTCAGGAACTGCTGGCGCAGTGCGATACGACAGCACCAGAGATCAGCGAACAGGACATCTGGGGATCATCCGGCCCCGTGGGTGATGAAGTATGGTAACGCGCCCGATCTTTGAGCGTGGAGATATTGTGCTCGTCGGGCTTGATCCCGTAAGAGGCCATGAGCAACAAGGGGAGAGTCGGCCGGCGCTTGTTCTGTCAGTCGGTGATTTTAATCAGTTAGGCATGACGTTAATTGCCCCTGTCACTCAGGGGGGCAACTTCGCTCGTTATGCGGGTTTCAGCGTGCCGCTGAGCTGTGAAGAGGGGGACATTCAGGGCGTGGTTCTGGTTAACCAGATCAGGATGCTGGATCTCAATGCCCGACAGGCTAAACGGCTGGGTGTGGCCGCAGATGAAGTGGTTGAAGATGTGCTGTTGCGTTTGCAAACGCTTATCGACTGAGGCTGACTCTGCCGGGTGGCGCTTGCGCTTACCCGGCCTACAAAAGCTGCGATACCGTCATGTAGGCCGGGTAAGCGCAAGCGCCACCCGGCAATAAACGGCGCAGGATTAAAACTCAATCCTCGCCCCAAGATTATACCGACGCCCTTCGAGTTGCCCGTAATCGCCCCACGAGGTAGTGCGTTTCGGGTCCGCATCGAACAGGTTATAGATCCCCGCCAGCAGCTGCGTATTCTTGTTCAGCTTATAGCGCGCGCCGATATCGACCAGCGTGTAAGCCTCATATTTCGTGCCGCTGTTGCTGTCCCGGTTGCTGCTGCGGTAGTTCGCGTTGCTCCACAGATCCAGAGACTGCGTCGCCGCCCAGTTCAGTGACACATTCGCCATGTGACGCGGGTAGTCGTTCAGCGCGTAGCCCTTATCCACACCGGATTTCTGCTCGCTGTGGTTGTACGTGTAGTTCGCGTTGGCTTTCAGATCCTGGGTGACCTGCCAGTCGCCATTCAGCTCGATACCGTAAACGTCGGCTTTGCTGACGTTAAAGTATTTATCGACGGAATCCGCTTTGTAGCCGTTCACTTCGCACTGGTTGGTGGCGGTGGTTTCGCAGATCGTCTGCTCAGAGATTTTGTCCTTGAACTGGGTGTAGAAGACGGTGCCATCCAGCGACACAGATTCGCCGGTCCAGTAGAGTCCCGTTTCTGCGTTGACGCTTTTCTCTGGTTTCAGATCGTCGTTACCCACGGTCAGGAACGGATACGGCGGCGTCGACCCGTGCGGGGTGACGAATTGATCCGAGGTGGCGCGCAGCTCCGGTTTTTTATAGCCCGCGGAGATCCCGCCCTTCAGCGCCCAGGCATCGGTAATCGCCCAGTTGCCGTACAGTTTTGGCGTCATGTGTGCGCCGAAATAGCTGTCGTAATCGCCGCGTGCGGAGCTGGTCAGGGTAAAATCGTTGATCGTCCAGGCGTCTTCTGCAAACACTGCCCAGCCGTTGCGCGTCACTTTGGTGACGGGCTCGACGCCCGGCAGCGTTTTGCCTGACTCATAGAAATTGTCGTTCAGCTCTTCGCGCGTGAAGTTCGCCCCGACGGTGAGCTTGTGGTTATCCAGAGTGAAGGTGGTTTGCGAGTTGGCCACGTAGTTTTCAGTCTGCACGTACTCAGGCGAGGTGTTGTCCAGCAGATACTTCGAACGCCCTTTCTCGTAGTTGATGTAGTTGGTTGTCGCAATGGTGTCCTCCGCGTACCAGCCCGTATGGGTGAGGGTCACGGCGTCGCGATCGAACTTCCACATCCACGGCGTACCGCGTTTTTTGGTGCGGTTTTTTTCCTGCTCGCCCACAACCACGTTCAGGTCGAAGAGGTTATTGTCGCTGGCTTTCAGGCCCAGCGTAGCATCGACGGATTTGCGGTTGTGCTTGCCGAAGTAGTTCTGGCGCTCGTCATCGCGACGATCCAGCCCGTCAGCGGCAATGCTCAGGCCCAGCTTGTCCTGAATCAGCGGCCCCATCGCGAACAGGTTCAGCTGACTGGTGTTGCCCAGATCTTTATGCTCCTGCAGCCAGGTGTTGGCGGCGATAGCGCCCGTCCAGTCGGCCACGCCGTAAGGTTTTTTGGTGATCACGTTGACCACGCCGCCGAGGGCGTCAGAGCCGTACAGGGAAGACATCGGGCCGCGAATCACTTCGATGCGCTCGATGGCTTCCATCGGCGGTAAAAAGCCCGCTTCGGCGCCGATATCCTGGCCGTACGGGCGCGATTCGCTGGTGTTTTGCTTCACGCTGTTGACCATAAACGCCGTGTAGCTCGAGTCCATCCCGCGCATCATGATGCTGCCGTTGGCCATATCGCTGCCGCCGTTAGAGACGGAGACGCCGGGGATATTTTTAATCGCATCGCCGATGGTCTGGTCGGGCTGAATATCCAACGTTTTGCGATCGACCGTGGAAATCGTGGCGGGCGCTTCTTTTTTCTGTTGTGAAAAGCCGGTGGCGGTGACCACCATCTCATCGTCTGCCTGTGCGGGCAAAACCAGCGTGCCGGTTAACGCCACCATGCCTGTGAACATCATTAATTGACGCGTTTTCATAGCCATAAACCCAAAAAGGAAAAATAAAAAACACCCGCGGTCTTACGCCGCAGGGTGTGGTTGGTGAGGGAATCAGAGCTTATCGAGGGCGATTCTGATGACGTAATCCGGTTTCTCTTTCGCCACTTTCTCGTCCTGTTTGACGCTGGCATAGAGCACGTTCCCGTCGGTGGAGAGGGCGAGACTGTTCGGCATCGCGGTGGTGGCAATGCTGTTTTTCACCTTGTACGTCTGGCTGTCGATAATGCTGATGAGTTTGCCGTTGCGGTGCGTGACGTAAATCTCGTTACGCTTTTCGTTGTAAAGCACCGCCAGCGAGTTGGTGACGTCGATGTGATGGAGCACTTTGCCGGTGCGGATATCCACCACCAGAACCTTCGGGAGATCCGGGTCAGTCAGGAAGGCGCGATTGTTTTTGCTGTCCAGCGCGATATTCAGGAAGAAGTGTTTTTTCTCTGGTTCGACGTTGAAACGGCTGAGGATCTTGTCGCTCTGGGTATCGACGACGATCAGCCCGTTTTTACCGTTGACCACGTACAGACGATTTTTCTCCGCGTCCACCGCCAGCCCGGTTGGGTATTCGCCCATATCGGTCAGGGTGTTAACCAGCTGGCGCTTTTCGGTGTCGATCACCCAGACGATACCTTTTTCCACCACGGCGGTGACGTACAGGCGGTGATGCTGTTTATCGAGCACCATTTCGCGGGTATGGGCGATATCTTTCGGATTGCTGGTATCGGCGAGCTGGATAACCGCCAGCTCTTTGCCGGTCCGGGTGTCGATCACGGTGACGGATCCTTCCAGCGTGTTGCCCACGTAGAGAAGATGATTATCTTCGTCAAGCGCGGTGGCAAAGGCCCGGCGCGTGGTTTCAATCACGCCCGTTCCCGTCAGATCTTCCAGGTTCAGCTTGTAGATTTTGCCTTTGGTTTGGTCTTTATCAAACGAGGGGGCGCTGGCGGCAAACAGCACTTTTGCCTGTCCGTCGTAGGCCAGCTCGTAAACACCGTGGCCCACGGGCTGGGTGACAAAGTCTTTCTCTGGCAATGCAGCCGAGAAGCCAGACACGCTGGTCAGCATGAGTGCCGCTGCCATTGCCGCGCGAATCGAGGTGCTGAGGGTCTTCACATTGTGTAGGGTCATTGACGTTTATTCACATTTATTTACGAACCGCAAATGATAATGATATCTACTCTCATTATCAAATGACGAATGTGAACAGCGACTACCTTTTCTGGTGGGGCAATAACCGGTCAGATATTAAGGGGATACGAAATGGCGGGCACAAAAAAGCCCCGACGTGCGGGGCTTAAAGCATAGGGGGAAGAATTACTTCTTCGCAGCGCGCTCGAAGGAGGCAACGATTTCAGCTTTCGCTGCTTCTGCGTTGTCCCAGCCGTCAACTTTAACCCATTTGCCTTTCTCGAGATCTTTGTAGTGCTCGAAGAAGTGAGTGATCTGCGCTTTCAGCAGTTCTGGCAGGTCGTTCACATCTTTGATGTGATCGTACTCTTTGCTCAGTTTGGTGTGCGGAACCGCAACCAGTTTCGCATCTTCACCGGCTTCGTCGGTCATTTTCAGCACGCCAACTGGACGGCAGCGAACCACAGAACCTGGGGCCAGTGGGTACGGAGTCGGGACCAGAACGTCTACCGGGTCACCGTCCAGAGACAAGGTGTGGTTGATGTAACCGTAGTTGCACGGATAGAACATCGCGGTGGACATGAAACGGTCAACGAACAGCGCACCGGTGTCTTTGTCGATTTCGTATTTGATAGGATCTGCGTTGGCCGGGATTTCGATAACAACGTAGATGTCTTCCGGCAGTTCTTTACCCGCAGGGACGTTGAGTAAGCTCATGTGAGTGTCCTATGTGTATGCTAAACAAGTGGCGAGTATTATAGCCAACTCACGCCGAAAGTCTCCGCCTGTTTTCATTCTCATCCGCATCCCCGCGCCATTTTCAGAACCTTTCCATGACAGGAAAATCCATAAACTCAGCCGCATATTTCATGAGCGAATGAAAGCGATTACAAACTTGTGATTAACGTTTTATTCACTTTTCCGAAGTGTGATGTAACGCAATCCGTTACATATTCCATTGGCTATAGTTTTTTCGCAGAACATCTTTTGACCAACAATAACCTGGGCTACGAGGACATCATTATGTGGAAGCGCTTACTTCTTGTCACAGCAGTTTCGGCAGCCATGTCGTCTATGGCGATGGCCGCCCCTTTAACCGTCGGTTTTTCGCAGGTCGGATCAGAATCCGGCTGGCGCGCGGCTGAAACCAACGTCGCGAAAAGCGAGGCCCAAAAGCGCGGTATCACGCTGAAAATCGCCGATGGTCAGCAAAAACAGGAAAACCAGATCAAAGCGGTGCGTTCGTTTATCGCCCAGGGCGTTGACGCCATTTTCATCGCGCCGGTGGTGGCGACAGGCTGGGAACCGGTGCTGAAAGAAGCGAAAGACGCTGAAATTCCGGTGTTCCTGCTCGACCGTTCCATTGATGTGAAAGACAAATCTCTCTATATGACCACCGTCACCGCCAACAACGTGCTCGAAGGGCAGCTGATCGGTGACTGGCTGATTAAACAGGTGGATGGCAAGCCGTGTAACGTCGTGGAGCTGCAGGGCACCGTTGGCGCGAGCGTGGCAATCGACCGTAAGAAAGGCTTTGCGGAAGCCATCGCCAAAGCGCCAAACATCAAAATTATCCGCTCTCAGTCCGGCGACTTTACCCGCAGCAAAGGTAAAGAGGTGATGGAGAGCTTCATCAAAGCGGAAAACAACGGCAAGAACATCTGCATGGTTTACGCCCATAACGACGACATGGTGATCGGCGCGATTCAGGCGATCAAAGAAGCGGGCCTGAAACCGGGCAAAGATATCCTGACCGGCTCCATCGACGGCGTGCCGGATATCTATAAAGCGATGATTGACGGCGAAGCGAACGCCAGCGTCGAGCTGACACCAAACATGGCCGGCCCGGCGTTTGATGCCCTTGAGAAATTCAAGAAAGACGGCACCAAACCTGAGCAGCTGACCATCACCAAATCTACCCTCTACCTGCCAGACACGGCGAAAGAAGAGTTAGAGAAGAAGAAAAACATGGGCTACTAAGGCCGCTCAGTCAGGAAAAATGCCGGGTGGCGCTGCGCTTACCCGGCCTACAGGAAGCGCATTTGTAGGCCGGATAAGCGTAGCGCCATCCGGCGTGATGCAGGGGGAACCATGACTCAAGAACAACACCAGGAAATCCTCCGAACCGAAGGATTAAGCAAATTCTTCCCCGGCGTGAAAGCGCTGGATAACGTCGATTTCAGCCTGCGTCGCGGTGAAATCATGGCGCTGCTCGGGGAAAACGGCGCCGGGAAATCGACGCTGATCAAAGCCTTGACCGGGGTGTACCACGCCGATCGCGGCACCATTTTTCTGGAAGGCAACGCCATCTCCCCGAAAAATACCGCCCACGCCCAGCAGCTGGGTATCGGGACGGTCTACCAGGAAGTGAACCTGCTGCCGAACATGTCGGTGGCGGATAATCTGTTTATTGGCCGTGAGCCGCGCCGCTTCGGCCTGCTGCGCCGAAAAGAGATGGAAGCGCGCGCCACCAGGCTGATGGAATCCTACGGTTTCTCCCTTGATGTGCGCGAGCCGCTGAACCGCTTTTCGGTGGCGATGCAGCAGATTGTCGCCATTTGCCGGGCGATCGATCTCTCCGCCAAAGTGCTGATCCTCGACGAACCCACCGCCAGCCTCGATACCCAGGAAGTGGAAATGCTGTTTACCCTGATGCGCCAGCTGCGCGATCAGGGCGTGAGTCTGATCTTCGTCACCCACTTCCTCGATCAGGTTTATCAGGTCAGCGATCGCATTACCGTCCTGCGCAACGGCAGTTTTGTTGGCTGCCGCGAAACCCGCGAGCTGCCGCAGATCGAGCTGGTCAAAATGATGCTGGGCCGTGAGCTGGACACCCATGCGCTGCAGCGCGCAGGCCGCACGCTTCTGAGCGATAAACCCGTCGCCGCGTTCAAAGATTTTGGTAAAAAAGGCACCATCACGCCGTTTAACCTGGAAGTGCGCCCCGGCGAAATCGTCGGTCTGGCGGGCTTATTAGGGTCAGGGCGCACCGAAACCGCCGAGGTGATCTTTGGCATTAAGCCTGCCGACAGCGGCAGCGCGATGATCAAAGGCAAACCGCAAACCCTGCGATCGCCGCACCAGGCCTCCTGCCTGGGGATCGGTTTTTGTCCGGAAGACCGGAAAACCGACGGGATCATTGCCGCCGCCTCGGTGCGCGAAAACATCGTTCTGGCGCTTCAGGCGCAGCGCGGCTGGCTGCGGCCGATTCCAAAGCGCGAGCAGATCGCCATTGCCGAACGCTTTATTCGCCAGCTCGGCATTCGCACCCCCAGCACCGAGCAGCCGATCGAGTTTCTCTCCGGCGGCAACCAGCAAAAAGTGTTGCTCTCCCGCTGGCTGCTGACTAAACCGCAGTTCCTGATCCTCGACGAGCCAACGCGCGGCATCGACGTCGGCGCGCACGCGGAAATTATTCGCCTGATCGAAACGCTCTGCGCCGACGGTCTGGCGCTGCTGGTCATCTCCTCCGAACTTGAAGAGCTGGTGGGGTACGCCGATCGCGTGATCATCATGCGCGATGGCAAGCAGGTGGCAGAGATCCCGCTGGATGAACTCTCGGTTCCGGCGATCATGAATGCCATCGCGGCATAAGGAGTACATCGTGATGCCCCGTTCTCTCCCGAAGCAAGGCGAATCCAGGCGACGCTTCAGCTGGCCCACCGGCACGCCGCAAATCGTGGCGCTGCTGCTGGTGCTGGTGGTCGATAGCCTCGTCGCACCGCACTTTTTCCAGATTATTTTGCAGGATGGCCGCCTGTTCGGTAGCCCCATCGATATCCTGAACCGCGCCGCACCGGTGGCGCTGCTGGCGATCGGCATGACGCTGGTGATTGCTACCGGCGGGATCGACCTCTCCGTCGGCGCAACCATGGCTATCGCGGGGGCGACTGCCGCCTCGATGACGGTCGCCGGGCACAGCCTGCCGGTTGTGATTTTAGCGGCGCTGGGCACCGGCGTGCTGGCGGGGCTGTGGAACGGGATCCTGGTCTCGCTTCTGAAAATCCAGCCGTTCGTCGCCACCTTGATTCTGATGGTGGCCGGGCGCGGGGTGGCACAGCTGATCACCGCCGGGCAGATCGTCACCTTCGACTCCCCGCAGCTGGCGTGGTTCGGCAGCGGCAGGCTGCTGCTGTTCCCGACGCCGGTGATTATCGCCCTGGTGACGCTGATTGTGTTCTGGCTGTTCACCCGTAAAACGGCGCTGGGGATGTTTATCGAAGCGGTGGGGATCAACATTCGCGCCGCGAAAAATGCCGGCGTCAGCACCCGCATGGTGGTGATGCTGACCTACGTGCTGAGCGGTGTCTGCGCGGCCATTGCCGGGATCATCGTTGCCGCCGATATTCGCGGGGCCGATGCCAACAACGCCGGATTATGGCTGGAGCTGGACGCGATTCTGGCGGTGGTGATCGGCGGCGGATCGCTGATGGGCGGGCGCTTTAACCTGCTGCTGTCGGTGATTGGCGCGCTGATTATCCAGGGCATGAACACCGGCATTCTGCTTTCGGGCTTCCAGCCGGAGCTCAATCAGGTGGTCAAAGCGGTGGTTGTGCTCTGCGTACTGATTGTTCAGTCGTCGCGCTTTATTAGCATCATCAAGGGGATACGCGGCCATGATAAAACGTAACTTACCGCTCATGATCACCCTGGGCGTTTTCGTGCTGGGCTATCTCTACTGCCTGACGCAATTCCCCGGTTTCGCCTCGACGCGTGTGATCTGCAACATTCTGACGGATAACGCGTTTCTCGGGATCATCGCCGTCGGCATGACCTTTGTGATCCTCTCCGGCGGGATCGATCTCTCCGTCGGGTCGGTGATCGCTTTCACCGGCGTGTTCCTCGCCAAAGCGATCGGGTTCTGGGGGATCTCGCCGCTGCTGGCCTTCCCGCTGGTACTAGTGATGGGCTGCGCGTTTGGCGCCTTTATGGGGCTGCTGATCGACGCCCTGAAGATCCCGGCGTTTATCATTACCCTCGCCGGGATGTTTTTCCTGCGTGGCGTGAGTTATCTGGTGTCGGAAGAGTCGATTCCGATTAACCATCCGATCTACGACACGCTCTCCAGCCTGGCGTGGAAAATCCCCGGCGGCGGGCGTCTGAGCGTAATGGGCCTGCTGATGCTCGGCGTGGTGGTGATCGGCATGTTCCTCGCGCACCGCACCCGTTTCGGCAACCAGGTCTACGCCATCGGCGGCAGCGCGACCTCGGCGAACCTGATGGGGATCTCCACCCGCAGCACCACCATCCGCATCTACATGCTCTCCACCGGGCTGGCGACGCTGGCGGGGATTGTCTTCTCGATCTACACCCAGGCGGGCTACGCGCTGGCGGGCGTGGGCGTTGAACTGGACGCGATTGCGTCGGTGGTGATTGGCGGCACGCTACTGAGCGGCGGCGTCGGAACGGTGCTCGGCACGCTGTTTGGCGTGGCAATCCAGGGGCTGATCCAGACCTACATCAACTTTGACGGAACGCTGAGTTCGTGGTGGACCAAAATCGCGATTGGGATTCTGCTGTTCATCTTTATCGCCTTGCAGCGTGGCCTGACAGTGCTGTGGGAAAACCGCCTCAGCTCGCCTGTGACGCGCGTTAGCACCACAACGCTCAACAGATAACACCCTGAATTTGCTTAAAGTGTAAACTTTTTCCGGTAGCGGTCGATAACCTTTATTTCTGTCCAGAAATATCTCGCTACCGGAAATAACATCATGCTGAAAACGCTATCGATTCGTACCGGCTTGCTTTCGTTACTGGCCGTTATGACCCTTCTGCTGCTGATTGTCAGCGGCATTGGCATCTATGCCCTCACACAGAGTTCCTCTTCTTTACAGCGCATCAATCACCTGCAGGGTGAACAGATGGTACAGCTCAACGCGGGTTACACGCTGATTTTGCGCGCCCGTAATGAGGCAGGTCAGGCCGTGCGTCTGATGGAGATCGGCATGCTGGATGATGCCGCCAAATCCGTGCAGAACATTAATCGCGAAGTCGCGCAGGCGCAAAAAACGCTGAAAGGCGTAATCGACAGCGGGATTGAGAATCCGCAGGGGCAGCAGCTGCTGGATAAAGTGGCGGCGAGTTTCGCCACCTATAACACCGACGGGATCACCCCGATGGTCGCTGCGCTGAACCAACAGAGCGCCGATGCCTATTACGATCTGCTGGAGAACAAGCTGATCCCGGTCGCACGCCAGTTTGATAATGATATGCAGGCGTTCCAGTCGTGGAGCGAACAGCGCGGGAAATCGGAAGTGAAAGCGGTGCAGTCGAGTAAAAATCGGGTGATGATGCTGATTGTGATCGCCGCGCTGCTCACCGCCGGGATCATCGTGCTGGCCTGGCTGTCCCTGCGCCATATGCTGCTTAAGCCGTTGCTGGCGTCCATCGCCCAGCTTGAGCGCGTGGCAGCAGGGGATCTGACCCACAGCCTGAACGAACCGACCAGCCAGGAGTTTAACCGGCTGAATGCGGCCATCGAAGAGATGCGCCAGTCGCTGATGGGCTCGGTGATGCGCGTGCGCGATGCCAGCTCGCAGATTGACACGGGCAGCCGCGAACTGACGGCGGGCAACATCAATCTTGCCCAGCGTACGGAATCTACGGCCACCTCCCTCGAGCAGACCGCGGCCAGCATGGAACAGATCACCGCCACGGTGAAACAGAACGCCGACAACGCCGAGCAGGCGCACCAGATGGCGAAAAGCGTCTCGGACACGGCGGATCACGGCAGCGAAATGGTGTGCTATGTGATTGAAAAAATGCGCGATATCTCAGGCAGCTCGGCGCGTATCGCCGACATCCTGAGCGTGATTGACGGTATCGCCTTCCAGACCAACATCCTGGCGCTCAACGCCTCGGTAGAAGCCGCGCGTGCGGGCGAGCAGGGGCGTGGTTTTGCGGTGGTCGCCGGCGAAGTTCGCAACCTCGCCAGCCGAAGCGCCGATGCGGCGAAAGAGATCCGCACGCTTATCAGCGATTCACAGACTCACGTCAACGAAGGCAGCGAGCTGGCGCAACAGGCCGGTGAGACGATGGATGAGATCGCCACGGAAGTGCTGCGCATGACCAAACTGATGCGTGAGATCGCCAACGCCTCTCTGGAACAGAGTCGAGGTATTGAGCAGGTGAATATTGCGGTCAATCAGATGGACGAGACCGCGCAGCAAAATGCCGCGCTGGTACAACAGTCTTCCGCAGCAACGCGATCGCTGGAAGAGCAATCACGCGAACTGATTGAAGCGATGTCGTCGTTTAAATTGTCGGCACAAACGGCCTGATAATAATCAACCCTGGCGTGCAATGCGCCGGGGTTTATACTTCCGTAGTATTCACTGCACCAATATTTTGATGAATATCCGCCATTAAATTTTCCAGCGAATTGGTTAACTGTAATGCTTTTGGCGTCGGCTCAAGATATAAGCCTTTACGAATAAATAACGGCTCGTCAAAGAGTTGATTAAAACGTTTTAACGCCAGGCTCACCGCGGGGCGGGACATCTCCAGACGGATGGAGGCTTTCGCCATGCTGCCGCAACGGACGATCTCAATAAAGACAGGGATAAGATTTAAATCAATACCGGTGTTCGCACGAGAAAAATTTTGCATCCTGACAGTCACTCCTCTGAATAATTACGCAACTGTTCAGAATAATGCGCGACAGGGCGGGAAGATTAAAGCGCCATTTTTATATTCATTTATACGGTAAAATATATAAATAAGAACGGGGAGTGGAACTCCCCGTAAGAAAAGCATTATGCGTCAGGGTATTCGCGGATAAGACGCTCGACGTCTTCGACCATATGATCGTTGCCGACGAAGAACGAACGGCGCTGGTGCAGACTCTCCGGGATGATGTCCAGGATGCGATCTTTACCATCGCTCGCCTTGCCGCCGGCCTGTTCGGCCAGGAACGCCATCGGGTTGCATTCGTACAGCAGACGCAGTTTCCCTTCCGGGTGGCTGGCGGTGCTTGGGTAAAGATAAATGCCGCCTTTCAGCAGGTTACGGTGGAAATCCGCCACCAGAGAACCGATGTAGCGCGAGGTATACGGGCGCTGGGTCAACTTATCCTCTTCCTGGCAGAATTTGATGTACTTCTTCACGCCATTCGGGAATTTGATGTAATTGCCTTCGTTAATGGAGTAGGTGCTGCCGCTGGCCGGGTAACGCATACGCTCCTGACACAGGCAGAACACGCCCAGCGACGGGTCGTAGGTAAAGGCGTGCACGCCGCAGCCGGTGGTGTACACCAGCATGGTGGAGGAGCCGTAAACCACATACCCGGCCGCCACCTGCTTGTTGCCCGGCTGGAGGAAATCTTCTTCCGTGACCGGCGTGCCGACAGGCGTGACGCGGCGATAGATAGAGAAAATCGTGCCGACAGAAACGTTAACGTCGATGTTCGATGAGCCGTCCAGCGGATCCATCAGCACAACGTATTTGGCGTGCTCGCAGCCTTCGAAAACCACGATTTCATCTTCTTCTTCGGACGCGATGCCCGCGACGATATCGCGTGCGCGCAGTGCGGCTTTCAGTTTTTCATTGGCGAACAGATCGAGTTTTTGCTGCACCTCGCCCTGCACGTTTTCGGCACCGCTGGCACCCAGGATATCGACCAGACCGGCCTTGTTGATATCGCGGTGGATGATCTTCGCGCCGAGCTTTATTGCCGACAGCAAAGCAGTGAGCTCACCGGTAGCATGAGAGAACTCGTGCTGCTTTTCGACAATAAATTCACCTAACGTTTTCATAACACTTTCCCTGCATCGTATGTGAGTAAAGCGATCGTATGTTGCGTATAAAGCCAGAAGTCCAACAATCTTAACAAACATTCAAATATTAGCGCAGAGGTGAATCGCGCCAGCAAAATACGGATTTACCTGAAATGCGTTTCTCTGGCGCTGACATGTGAGTAAAATGTGCGCCACACAGAAGAGGGATAGTGACGTATGCGCATTCATATATTGGGGATTTGTGGCACTTTCATGGGCGGACTGGCGATGCTGGCGCGCTCTTTAGGCCATGAGGTGACAGGTTCGGACGCCAATGTGTATCCGCCGATGAGCACATTGCTCGAGAAGCAGGGCATCGACCTGATTTCGGGATATGACGCCAGCCAGCTGGACGACGAGCCCGATCTGGTGATTATCGGCAACGCCATGACCCGTGGTAATCCGTGTGTGGAAGCGGTGCTGGAACGCAACATTCCGTTCATGTCCGGCCCGCAGTGGCTGCACGATTTCGTGCTGCGCGATCGCTGGGTGCTGGCCGTTGCCGGTACGCATGGCAAAACCACCACCGCCGGGATGGCAACCTGGATCCTGGAAGCCTGCGGCTACCAGCCGGGCTTTGTGATCGGCGGCGTACCGGGGAATTTTGACGTCTCCGCGCGTCTGGGCGACAGCCCGTTCTTTGTGATTGAAGCGGACGAATACGACTGCGCGTTCTTCGATAAGCGTTCCAAGTTCGTGCATTACTGCCCGCGCACGCTGATCCTCAACAACCTTGAGTTCGATCATGCGGACATCTTTGACGATCTGAAAGCCATTCAGAAACAGTTCCACCACCTGGTGCGCATCGTGCCGGGCCAGGGCCGCATCATCTACCCGGAAAACGACATCAACCTGAAACAGACGATGGCGATGGGCTGCTGGAGTGAGCAGGAGCTGGTGGGCGAGCAGGGCCACTGGCAGGCG
Source organism: Lelliottia sp. JS-SCA-14 (assembly GCF_035593345.1). Taxonomy (NCBI): domain Bacteria; kingdom Pseudomonadati; phylum Pseudomonadota; class Gammaproteobacteria; order Enterobacterales; family Enterobacteriaceae; genus Lelliottia; species Lelliottia sp. JS-SCA-14. The sequence continues at coordinate 590,691 of NZ_CP141606.1, forward strand.
AAGAAACTGACCACCGACGCGTCCGAATGGGAAGTGTTGCTGGACGGCGAGAAAGTCGGCGAAGTGAAGTGGGCGCTGGTCGGCGAACACAACATGCATAACGGTCTGATGGCGATTGCCGCCGCGCGTCACGTGGGCGTAGTGCCTGCCGATGCGGCGAATGCGCTGAACTCGTTCATCAACGCCCGTCGTCGCCTTGAACTGCGCGGCGAAGCCAACGGCGTGACCGTGTACGACGATTTCGCCCATCACCCGACGGCGATCCTCGCGACGCTGGCTGCCCTGCGCGGCAAAGTGGGCGGTACGGCGCGGATCCTGGCGGTGCTGGAACCGCGCTCGAACACCATGAAAATGGGGCTCAGCAAGGACGATCTCGCACCGTCGTTAGGCCGCGCGGATGAAGTCTTCCTGTTGCAACCGCAGCATATTCCGTGGCAGGTGGCGGAAGTGGCCGAAGCCTGCGTGCAGCCTGCGCACTGGCATGCGGACGTGGATACGCTGGCGGATATGATCGTGAAAACGGCCCAGCCGGGCGATCACATTCTGGTGATGAGTAACGGTGGTTTTGGTGGGATACATCAGAAACTGCTGGACGGTCTGGCGAAGAAAGCACAAGCGGTAGAGTAGCTGTTGTGCCCGGTGGCGCTTTGCTTACCGGGCCTACGGGATCGTAGGCCGGATAAGCGCAGCGCCATCCGGCAAAACTTAACCTTCGTTCTCAGCCAGCTCGCGCAGATACTGGAAAATCAGGCGCGCAGATTTCGGCGGCTTATTCCCTTCTTTCTCTTTCTTCGCGTTGCGGATAAGCGAACGTAACTGCTGACGGTCGGCGTCCGGCCACAGGTTCAACACTTCTGCGACGGCGTCGTCGCCATTATCCACGAGACGGTTGCGGATCTGCTCCAGCTTATGGAACAGCGCAACCTGCTGGTTGTGGCGGTTCTTCAGCTTGTCCAGCGCCTGGCGAATCGGTTCTACGTCACGCTGGCGCAGCATTTTACCGATCAGCTGCAGCTGACGGCGACGGCCTTCTTTTTTGATACGTTGGGCCAGTTCAATGGCTCCGCGCAGATCCGGGTCGAGCGGGAGTTTATCCAGCGCGTTTTTACCCAGCTCTACCATTTCCGCACCAAGTTGTTTTAACTCTTCGGCGTCGCGTTTAATTTCACTTTTACTGACCCAGATGATTTCATCATCTTCGTCTTCGATGTCATCACCGGGAACGTCGTCGAGCCAGTCTTCGGGCTGCTTAGTCATGTCAGGCTCCTTAAAAAAGAGGCTAATGTTACCAGTTAAGACGCGCACTGAAAAACGGTTCTCTGTTAGACTTCAGATAACTCCCTCTTACAGTATGGCATTTGCGATGAAAGTAACCTCACAAGTTGAAGCGCAGCGTAAGATTCTTGAAGAAGCGGTATCCACAGCACTGATGCTGGCCTCAGGCCAATCCGATGGCGCAGAAGTGGCGGTCAGCAAGACCACGGGCATTAGCGTCAGCACCCGCTTTGGCGAAGTGGAAAACGTTGAATTTAACAGTGACGGCGCGCTGGGGATTACGGTTTATCACCAGAATCGCAAAGGCAGCGCCTCGTCGACGGACCTCAGCCCGGATGCGATTGCGCGCACCGTGCAGGCCGCGCTGGATATCGCGCGCTACACCTCGCCAGACCCGTATGCCGGCGTGGCGGACAAAGAGCTGCTGGCGTTTGATGCGCCGGATCTCGACCTGTTCCACCCGGCGGAAGTGTCTCCGGACGAAGCCATTGAGTACGCGGCTCGCGCAGAGCAAGCCTCTCTGAAAGCGGATAAACGCATCACCAATACCGAAGGCGGCAGCTTCAACAGCCACTACGGGATCAAAGTGTTCGGCAACAGCCACGGCATGCTGCAGGGCTACTGTTCAACGCGTCACTCTCTCTCCAGCTGCGTGATCGCCGAAGAGAACGGTGATATGGAGCGCGATTACGCCTACACCATTGGCCGCGCGATGGGCGATTTGCAGTCCCCGGAGTGGGTCGGTGAAGAGTGTGCGAAACGCACCCTGTCCCGTTTGTCGCCGCGCAAACTCTCTACCATGAAAGCGCCGGTGATCTTCGCCAATGAAGTGGCGACCGGTCTGTTTGGTCACCTGGTGGGCGCGATTGCGGGTGGGGCGGTTTATCGTAAATCTACCTTCCTGCTCGACGCGCTGGGCACACAAATCCTGCCGGAATGGCTGACCATCGAAGAACATCCGCACCTGCTTAAAGGCCTGGCGTCCACGCCGTTCGACAGCGAAGGCGTGCGCACGGAACGTCGTGACATCATCAAAGACGGCGTGCTGACCCAGTGGCTGCTGACCAACTACTCCGCGCGCAAGCTGGGGCTGAAAAGCACCGGTCACGCGGGCGGGATCCACAACTGGCGCATTGAAGGCCAGGGTCTCAGCTTCGAGCAGATGCTCAAACAGATGGGAACCGGCCTGGTGGTCACCGAGCTGATGGGCCAGGGCGTGAGCGGCATCACCGGGGATTACTCGCGCGGTGCGGCGGGCTTCTGGGTCGAAAACGGCGAAATTCAGTACCCGGTGAGCGAAATCACCATCGCCGGTAACTTAAAAGATATGTGGCGCAATATTGTGACCGTCGGTAACGATATTGAAACGCGCAGCAATATACAGTGTGGTTCTGTTTTACTACCCGAAATGAAAATCGCCGGTCGGTAATACCCGTCATACTTCGAGCCGCAGGTGCGTTGGCTGCGTGCGCTCACCCCAGTCACTTACTTTAGTAAGCTCCTGGGGACTCACGCGCTTGCCGCCTTCCTGCAACTCGAATTATTTGGGTATTCTTTTCATAATAAAAAAGGAAGTGAGCAATGTATAAAAGCCTGTTAGCCGTCGTCGTCGCGTCAACCCTGGTCATGAGTTCGGCAGCCTTTTCGGCCGATCTTGAAGACAATATGGACACCCTCAGCACCAATCTGAAAGTGGTGCAAAAAACGGATAATGCGACAGAAATGAAGGACGCATTAACCAAGATGCGCGCCGCCGCCCTCGACGCGCAAAAAGCAACGCCGCCTAAGCTGGAAAACGCCGCACCGGACAGCGCCGAGATGAAAGATTTCCGCCACGGTTTTGACGTGCTGGTCGGCCAGATTGACGGTGCGCTGAAACTCGCGAACGAAGGCAAAGTGAAAGAGGCGCAGGCCGCCGCTGACGGGTTTGTCACCACGCGTAATGAGTACCACAAAAAATACCGTTAATTGGGTGCCTGAGCTGTACGCCCTTTCTCGTGATGCGGAGGCATACTCCCTGCCTCCGCATGTCAGCTCCTTACTTTCCGGAGCGGCAGTCCATCCGCGCAGTTAACTCCAGCGAACCCTGATGAAAACGGATTTCACACAGGGTTTTCCGGTTTACCAGAGATAAGATGATTATTGTCAAAGCAATAATCATCAGGGCCCTAATAATGGGTTTCTGCTGCTTCATGGGTGCCTCCTTGCTTTAAAAGCGGGTAAGGCACTAACTTCACGTGTGAGGACGTGTCGTTTAAGGCCCCGACCCTGGTTTTAAGTCAGTTAGGGGCTTTCCACTTTCCGTCCCATGCATGAGACGGTCAGTCTCAAGCACCCACCCGCACTCTACCGAATCCCGATAAGAAAACCTTATCCACGTCACATTTCTACGAGCCTGCTCGTAAACTTTTTCGCTCTCATCCGTACCCTTTGACCACCGAATCGCGTGACATTCATCACGCAAATCCAGCTGATAATCCATATTCACCGCAATTATGTGGCACAGATCACTGGTGCCGCTCTCCTTTCCACTTCGAAGTGGAAAACAACTCGCTACAAACAATTCACCGCCGGCGTTAGTTTTATCCCAGAGCCATTAACGGGGTAAGACGAGTGATTAACGGAGCGGTAATGAACGACGTTGGGGAACAGGCAGCGCAAACGGCACAGCTCGCCGACACCATGCTGGAGCAGGTTTTCACGCTGCTTCGCCAGCACAACATCATTCCCAATGACGTCCAGGTACAAATGCTGACTTCACACGTTCGCGCGATGGCGCACCGGTCCGTGACCGGCGAACCGCTGCCGGACGTTGAAGCCGACCTGTTTGACGAAATTTCTGCAGATTCAATGCGACTTGCCCGCGAAGTCGTGGCGCAGTTCGGCAATCTTCCTGATGAAGAAGCCTGGCTGCTCTCCGTTCACTTCGAAGTCGCGAAAGACAACCTTTAAGGAGCACTACCATGGAACAAATTACTGTTGTGATTGGCGATCGTCTGGGCAAAGGCCAGAAAGTGGCTATCGGCGTTGAGAAAGCAGGCGGACGTGCGGTTGTGGTTCCGGGCGTGGCGGCGGACATGAAGCTGGGTGACGTGATGAAAGCGGAAAACGCCACCTTCGGCATCTCTTTCTGCGGCAGCGGCGGCGCAGGCGCTATCACCGCTCAGACCAAATACGGCTACAAAGCCAAATACGGCATGCGTTCGGTAGAAGAGGGCGTCACCGCCATCAACGAAGGCTGCAACGTGCTGGGCTTTGGCTTTATGGATAAAGAAGAGCTGGGCGAGCGTCTGGTCCAGGCGTGGCAGAAGAAGCACGGCGCCTGAGTATGAAAGAACAATTCACCACCACGGTGAGAGTGAAAGGCAAAGGCGAGATGAAATCCCGCGCCTTTGCCGACGCGCTAAACCACGTTCAGGCCGCGGTGATGAAAGCATCGCCGCATATCTTACTGCGTATTGAGCCACAGGATGTGCAGGTTGTTCAGGCGCAAGAAGCGGTGCGTAAAGAAGCCTTTCTGTACTTCTTTTTGCGCCGGGAAAGACGCACCTACAGCGTGGAGCTGGATGTGACCGTCAACGTGACCGCCATCAATCTCGACAAGGTGGACTTTGTCACGCAACGCTGATTCTTACTAATAGGGCAGACTAATGTTCCTGATAATTTTAATAAAATCGCTCATCATCGGCGGCCTGGTCGGCGTCGGCGTGGGCGCCGGAGCGGCACGCATGTTTCATGCGCCTACCACACAAGGTATGGGCGCGTTTCGTACGTTGGGGGAACTGAACTCCTGTGAAGGGGACCCGGCGTCTCACTTCTCCTTTGGTCTGGGGTTCTTCTTTAACGCCTGGGCATCGTCAGTGGCTGCGGGGGCATTCACTCAGGACGTTGACCATCGCATCATCCCGAACTGGGGGGCGGCGGCGCTGATGCTGAAAAACCGCAACGTCGGCGAAACGCTGCACGACCCGCGCAAAATGGCGATTGCCTGCGGCATCATCGGCATGTTCGTCGTCACCTTCCTTAACCTCACCGCATCGTCCGTTCCGGCAGCCCTTCAGGTCACCGCCGTGAAGGTTCTGGTCCCGGCAGCGAACCTGCTGGTGAACACCGTGATGCCGGTGATCTTCTGGCTGGCGGCCATTGATGCGGGCAAAAAATCGGGCTTCTGGGCAACCGTGTTTGGCGGCGCAGCGCAGCTGATCATGGGTAACGCCGTACCGGGTCTGGTGCTGGGCATTCTGATCGGTAAAGGCGTCGAAGAGAGCGGCTGGAACCACGTCACCAAAGTGATGATGGTCGCCATCGTTCTGCTGTTCGTCCTGAGCGGCTTCTTCCGCGGCTTCGACATGAAGATGATCGAATCCTTCCATCTGACCGTGCCGAACTGGCTCGAACTGATCCACAGCTCGCTCAGCGGCAAATAACAGGAGCCTCGACATGGAACAGAATAAAGGTTTTTGGTATGCCGACTGGTCGTTCCCGATCTTCGTTGGCCTGCTCTCCTCCGGCGTCTTCGCCGGGACGCACATGTACTACCTGTACGGCATCGGCGCATTTAACGAAGTGGCCTTCGTGGCGATGCTGAAAGCGGGCATCGACACCGGCGTGTACGGCGCGGTGGCGGCGTTCGGCGCGAGCTTCCTGTTCGCCCGTATCATCGAAGGCTCCCTGGTGGGGATCCTGGATATCGGCGGTGCGATTCAGACCGGCGTGGGCCTCGGCGTTCCGGCGCTGCTGCTGGGCGCGGGGATTATGTTCCCGGTGACCAACTTTATCGCCTCGCTGGCGACCGGCCTGGTGATTGGCCTGGCGATTGGGTACGTCATCATTCTGGCGCGTAAATTCACCATCAATCAGAGCAACTCCACCTACGGGGCTGACGTGATGATGGGCGCGGGTAACGCCTCGGGCCGCTTCCTCGGGCCGTTGATTATCCTCAGCGCCATGACCGCCTCCATTCCGATTGGTATCGGCTCCCTGGTCGGCGCGCTGCTGTTCTACCTCTGGCAGAAGCCGATTACCGGCGGCGCGATCCTCGGCGCCATGATTTTAGGCTCGCTGTTCCCGGTAGCCCTTTAACACCCACGGGCGCTCAGGCGCCCGTCCTTTCAGGAGATACGCATGTTTGATTTACTCCTGCGCCGTGCGCGCCTGACCGACGATACCCTGACCGATATCGCCATCCAGGACGGTAAAATCGCAGCGCTGGGCGAGATTTCCACTCCCGCACACAAAACCGTCGAGCTGAACGGCGAAGTCTTCGTCAGCGCCGGCTGGATTGATTCCCACGTTCACTGCTACCCGAACTCCCCGATCTACCACGATGAACCCGACAGCGTCGGCATCGCCACGGGCGTGACTTCGGTGGTGGACGCAGGCAGCACCGGCGCGGATGACGTGGACGACTTCTACGACATCACCCGCAAAGCCTCAACGGACGTTTTTGCCCTGCTGAACATCTCCCGCGTGGGGCTTATCGCCCAGAACGAACTGGCGAACATGGCCAATATCGATGCCGACGCGGTGAAGCAGGCCGTTGCACGCCACCCGGATTTTATCGTTGGCCTGAAAGCGCGCATGAGCAGCAGCGTGGTCGGCGAAAACGGCATCACGCCGCTGGAAAGTGCGAAAACCATTCAGAAAGAGAACGGCGATCTGCCCCTGATGGTGCACATTGGCAACAACCCGCCGAACCTCGATGAGATCGCTGATTTGCTCAGCTCCGGCGACATCATCACTCACTGCTACAACGGCAAACCGAACCGCATTCTGACGCCGGAAGGCGAGCTGCGCGCTTCCGTCACCCGTGCGCTAAAGCGCGGCGTGCGTCTGGACGTCGGCCACGGTACCGCGAGCTTTAGCTTTGAAGTGGCGAAACGCGCCATCGCGATGGGCATTCTGCCGCACACCATCAGCTCGGACATCTACTGCCGCAATCGCATCAACGGTCCGGTGGGCAGTCTGGCCAGCGTGATGTCGAAATTCCTCGCCATTGGCATGTCGCTCCCGCAGGTGATCGAGTGTGTCACCGCCAACGCCGCCGATGGCCTGCGCCTGGCCCATAAAGGCCGCCTTCAGCCGGGTCTGGACGCCGACCTGACGCTGTTCACCGTCAAGCGCCAGCCGACGCTGCTGGTGGATGCGGAAAACGACAGCCTGCAGGCTGAACATATTCTGGTGCCGCTTGCCGCGATCCGCGCGGGCAAGGGCTATATGACCGAACAAGGGAGTACGGAAAATGCCTTCGATTTATGAGAAGTACAATTTAAAACAGGTCATTAACACGTCTGGCCGCATGACCGCGCTCGGCGTATCCACCCCGCGCCCGGAAGTGGTGCAGGCGGCGATGGACGGCATGAACCAGTACTTCGAGATGAAAGATCTGGTCAATAAAACCGGGGAGTACATCGCGAAGCTGCTGGACGTGGAAGGGGCGACGGTGGTCTCCTGCGCGTCGGCGGGGATTGCCCAGTCCGTTGCGGCGGTGCTGGTGAAAGACAGCGACTGGCTGCTGGAAAACCTGCACGTCACCCCGATCGAGAACAACGAAATCGTTCTGCCGAAAGGCCATAACGTTAACTTCGGCGCGCCGGTCGGCACCATGGTGGCGCTCGGCGGCGGCAAACTGGTGGAAGCCGGGTATGCCAACGAATGCTCCGCCGATCAGCTGGCGGCAGCGATCACCCCGCGCACGGCGGCGATCCTCTACATCAAATCGCACCACTGCGTGCAGAAAAGCATGCTCAGCGTTGAGCAGGCGGCGGTGGTGGCGCGTAAACACGATCTTCCGCTGATCGTCGATGCGGCGGCGGAAGAAGATCTTCACACCTACTATCGCTCCGGCGCGGATCTGGTGATTTACAGTGGCGCGAAGGCGATCGAAGGGCCAACCAGCGGGCTGGTGATCGGCAAAACGCAGTACGTCGAGTGGGTAAAACGCCAGACGGCGGGCATTGGCCGGGCGATGAAAGTGGGCAAAGAGGGGATTCTCGGCCTGACCTGCGCCATCGAACACTATCTGACGGCGACCAAAGAGAGCGGGGCAGAGATGGTGGCGAAGATGACGCCATTTATCGATTCCCTGAATACCCTCAACGGCGTCACGGCCCGCGTGGTCTGGGACAGCGCCGGTCGCGATATCGCGCGCACCGAAATTAAATTCGACGAAGCCACCACCGGCGTCGGCACCGGCGAGCTGGTCAGCCAGCTCAAGCAGGGTGAATACGCGATCTATTTCCGTGGCTACAAGGCCAACGAAGGGATTATCGAAGCGGACGTACGCAGCGTCAGCGCCGATCAGCTGAACATTGTTTATCGCCGCATCCGCGAAGTCTTAAGCCAGGAGAAATCAGCATGAAACTGACCCCCAATTTTTATCGTGACCGCGTGTGCCTGAACGTGCTGGCCGGTTCCAAAGCCAACGCCAGTGCGATCTATGAAGCCGCAGAAGGTCATGTCCTGGTGGGCGTGCTCTCCAAAAACTATCCTGATGTGGCCAGCGCTGTCGCCGATATGCGTGAGTACGCCGCGCTTATCGACAACGCGCTCTCCGTTGGGCTGGGCGCGGGCGATCCGAACCAGTCGGCGATGGTGAGCGAGATTTCTCGCCAGGTGCAGCCCCAGCACGTTAACCAGGTGTTCACTGGCGTCGCGACCAGCCGCGCGCTGCTCGGGCAGAACGCGTCCGTGGTCAACGGTCTGGTCTCGCCAACGGGCACCGTCGGGATGGTCAAAATCTCCACCGGCCCGCTGAGCAGCAAAGCGCCGGACGGCATTGTTCCGGTGGAAACGGCGATTGCCCTGCTGAAAGATTTCGGCGGCAGCTCAATCAAATACTTCCCGATGGGCGGCCTTGAGTGTCGTGAGGAATACAAAGCCGTCGCCGAAGCCTGCGCCCGCCACGATTTCTGGCTGGAGCCGACCGGTGGTATCGATCTGGAGAACTTCGAGGAGATCCTGCAGATCGCCCTGGATGCGGGCGTGAGCAAAATCATTCCGCATATTTATAGCTCGATTATCGACAAAGCCAGCGGCGATACCCGTCCTGAGGACGTGCGTAAGTTGCTGGAGATGACGAAGAAGTTGGTTAAGTAGTTTTTCCCCTCACCCTAACCCTCTCCCACAGGGAGAGGGGACTAAAACCGCCCTCACCCTGTGAGAGTGGGGACTCTTATCTCCCTCTCCCTGTGGGAGAGGGGCGGGGTGAGGGCATCAAACCGCACCATAGCCAAAGCCAGGAGCCACCATGCACCCCCATCACCTGCTCGTCGCTTCACTCTCCCTGCTCGCAACCGCCGCCGTTGCTCAGCCTCAGTACGCCTGGGTCGGCACCTACAACCCGAACGGCGAAGGGCTGTACCGTTTTACGGTCGATCCGCAAACCGGCGCGCTCGGTGACAAAAAGCTCGTCAGCCCACTGCCCAACGCCGCGCAGCTCACCGTCTCACACGACGGCAAAACCCTGTATCTGGCAAGCGAAGCCGAGAAAGGCGCAATCCAGGCGCTGCGCATCGGTGCTGACGGTGAGCTGACCGAGCTGAATCAGGTAGCGTCCGGCGGAGCGGGGCCGGTGTATGTGTCCCTCACGCCAGAGGGGCGTCATCTGCTGGTGGCGAACTACGTCAGCGGCTCGATTGCGGTACTGCCAGTGAAGGCGGACGGCAGCCTGGGCGAGGCGAGGGATACCCATCAGGATCAGGGCGAGCCCGGCGCAGCGAAACCGGAAGCAGCAGTGGAGGGGAGTTTCGCTGCGAGCGATCACAACGGCCCGCACGCCCATATGATCGCCGCCGATCCGAGCGGGAAATTCGTCTTCTCGACGGATCTCGGCCTGGATCGCATCTACCAGTATCGCTTTGACGGTCAAAGGGGAAAACTCACGCCAAACGATCCGCCGTTTATCAGCGCCTCGTCGAAAGGCGCGGGGCCGCGGCATTTCGTGTTTACGCCGAAAGGTGACGGCCTGTGGCTGATCAACGAAGAGTCCTCGACCCTGACCTGGTATGCGCTGGATAAAGCCTCCGGCACCCTGAAAGCGGGCAAAACAATCTCGTCGCTGCCGAAGGAGTACAAAGGCACCAGTTTTGCCGCCGGGCTGGCGTTGAGCGCCGATGGTCAGCAGCTATACGTCGCGAACCGTTTGCATAACAGCATCGCGCACTTTAGGGTAACGGCGGACGGCACGCTGGTGCATCAGGACGATGTCTGGACGCGCGGGGATTACCCGCGCTCCCTGACCCTGGATCAGCAGGGCCGCTGGCTGTACGTTATGAATCAGCGCAGCGATAACATCACCCGTTTTCGCGTTGCGCCCGATGGCACACTAAGCTTTGAACCGGACTACACGCCGGTCGGCAGTCCATCACAGATGGTCATTTCAACCGGGCCATGAGCCGTAAGAGGACAAAGACGTGCGATTTCCGAACCAACGTTTAGCGCAACTGTTTGATCTGTTGCAAAACGAGACGCTGCCGCAGGATGAACTGGCGCAGCGGTTATCGGTATCCACGCGTACCGTACGGGCGGATATTACTGCCCTGAACGCGCTGCTGGCAGGCCACGGCGCGCAGTTTATTCTCAGCCGCGGCAACGGCTATCAGCTGAAGATTGACGATGCCGCGCGCTATCAGTCGCTGCAGGACTCCCGTCCGCGCGCGCTGCGTATTCCGCGCACCGGGCAGGAGCGCGTCCATTATCTGGTGGTGCGCTTTCTCACCTCTGCCTTTTCCCTGAAGCTGGAAGATTTGGCTGATGAATGGTTCGTCAGCCGTGCGACCCTGCAAAACGATATGGTGGAAGTGCGGGAGTGGTTCCAGCGCTACAGCCTGACGCTGGAAACCCGTCCGCGCCACGGCATGAAACTGTTCGGCAGCGAGATGTCGATTCGCGCCTGCCTGACCGATTTGCTGTGGGAGCTGGCGCAGCAGGACAGCCTCAATCCGCTGGTGACGGAGGTCGCCCTGAATGCGGGCGTACCGGAGCAACTGGTGGGGATACTGCACGACACGCTGACGCGCCATCACATTCGTCTCACGGATGAGGGCGAGCTGTTTGTGCGGCTCTACTCCGCGGTCTCCGTGAGGCGCATCAGCGAAGGCTATCCGCTGCCGGAATTTAACGCCGAAGACGTGGAAGAGAACGTGCGCGATGCCGCGCGGGATATCGCCGCCGCCATCGCCCGGCTGGCGGACAAAGTGCTTTCGCCGTCGGAGGAGAACTGGCTTTGCGTCCACATCGCCGCGCGCCAGATTCAGGAGATCGCCCCGAGCGCGATTAATGCCGACGACGACGAAGCGCTGGTAAACTACATCCTGCGCTACATCAACACCCACTATAACTACAACCTGCTGAACGACGCCCAGCTGCACGCGGATTTGCTGACGCATATAAAAACCATGATCACTCGCGTGCGTTACCAAATCATGATCCCCAACCCGCTGCTGGATAACATCAAACAGCACTATCCGATGGCGTGGGACATGACCCTGGCGGCGGTCTCCGGCTGGGGGAAATACACTCCTTACGTCATCAGCGAAAACGAGATTGGTTTTCTGGTGCTGCATATCGGCGTCGGGCTGGAGCGGCACTATAACGTGGGCTATCAGCGCCAGCCGCGCGTGCTGCTGGTGTGCGATGCCGGGAACGCGATGGCGCGCATGATTGAAGCGGTTCTAGCGCGTAAATACCCGCAGGTGGAAGTGACGCGCACCGTCACGTTGCGTGAGTACGAACTGGCGGAAAGTATTAGCGAGGATTTTGTCATTTCCACCGCGCGCATCAGCGAAAAAGCCAAACCGGTGGTGCAGATCGCCCCGTTCCCGACCGACTATCAGCTGGAGCAGATCGGCAAGCTGGTGCTGGTGGATCGCACCCGTCCGTGGATGCTGGAAAAGTACTTCGACGCCGACCATTTCCGCGTGATCGATTCAGGCATGGATCAGCAAACCCTGTTCCAGGAACTGTGCGGACAGCTGCGTCAGGAAGGGTTTGTCGACGCGGAGTTTCTTGATTCGGTGGTGGAACGTGAAGCCATCGTCAGCACCATGCTCGGCGACGGCATCGCGCTGCCGCACTCCCTTGGTCTGCTGGCGCAAAAAACCGTGGTCTACACCGTGCTGGCACCCCAGGGCATCAAGTGGGGCGACGAAACGGCGCACGTCATTTTCCTGCTGGCGATCAGTAAAAGCGAGTACGAAGAGGCGATGGCGATCTACGATATTTTCGTCACCTTCCTGCGCGAACGGGCCATGACGCGGCTGTGCAACTGCCGCGATTTTACGGAATTCAAAGCGGTGGCGATGGAGAGTTTGAGCCGGTTTTAACGCAAATGATGCACAACCTGGTTGCTGCTGCCCCGCCAGATCAGAGCCGGGTCTTTCAAATCCTGCACAAATTTGCCGTCGACCAGGACATTAATCAGGTCGACGATTTCTCTCTGCGCATCGTTCAGTTCATCCAGCTTGTAGCCGGTCCATACCCAGATATCTTTCCCCGCGCACTCTTTGTGAATGCGCTTCACCAGCCTGAGAATATGCGGCACGTTCTGCGGATGCAGCGGGTCGCCGCCGGAGAGGGAGATCCCCTGGCGCGGGATACGCGTATCGTTCAGATCGCGGATGATCCGGTTTTCCATTTCGTCGTCAAACGGCAGGCCCGAGTTCAGCCGCCAGGTGCTTTTGTTGTAGCAGCCAGGGCATTCGTGAACGCAGCCTGAAACGAACAGGGTGCAGCGGGTGCCTGGGCCATTGACGATGTCGACGGGGTAATACTGGTGGTATCTCATTTCTGTTTCCCAATGAGCACGCTGATGCCCTCACCCCGGCCCTCTCCCACAGGGAGAGGGAGTTCAAGTCCCCTCTCCCTTGAGGGAGAGGGTTAGGGTGAGGGGGAAAATCCCGCAGAAGATTACCCGATCTGCCCATTCCCCAGATGCTTCACGCGACGCTTCACTTCTTCCTGCTTACCGGCGTTAAACGGACGGGCGTCCGGGCTGCCAAGATATCCGCACACGCGGCGAGTCACGGAGACGCGGGCCGCATCGTGGTTACCGCATTTCGGGCAGGTAAAGCCTTTGCTGGTGCACTCAAACTCACCGGTAAAGCCGCACTCGTAGCACTCGTCGATCGGCGTGTTGGTCCCGTAATACGGCACGTGCTGATAGCTGTAATCCCACACGTCTTCCAGCGCTTTCAGGTTGTGCTGAATGTTCGGGTACTCGCCGTAACAGATGAAGCCACCGTTAGCGACCGGCGGATAGGCCGCTTCAAAGTCAATCTTGTCGTACGGGTTTACCTTTTTCTCCACGTCGAGGTGGAAGCTGTTGGTGTAGTAGCCTTTGTCGGTCACGCCGTTCACCACGCCAAACTCGGCGGTATCGAGACGGCAGAAGCGGTCGCAGAGGTTTTCACTCGGCGTGCTGTAGAGGCTAAAGCCATAGCCGGTTTCGTCTTTCCACAGATCCACCGCATCGCGCAGACGCTGAACGATAGCGATACCCTTCTCGCGCAGGGCTTCACTGTCATACATATGCTGATTGCCAAACAGGGCGTTGATGGTTTCGTGGATGCCGATATACCCCAGGGAGATCGATGCGCGGCCGTTCTTGAAGATTTCAGACACGTCGTCGTCCGCTTTCAGGCGCACGCCGCAGGCTCCTTCCATATACAGAATCGGTGCCACGCGGGCTTTGACTCCTTCCAGACGGGCGATACGGGTCATGAGTGCTTTACGCGCCAGCTGCAGACGTTCGTCGAGCAGCGTCCAGAATGCCGCTTCGTCACCCTTCGCTTCCAGCGCGATGCGCGGCAGGTTAAGGCTGATCACGCCGATGTTGTTGCGGCCTTCATGGATCTGCTCACCGTGTTCATTTTCATACACGCCGAGGAAGCTGCGGCAGCCCATTGGGGTCTTGAACGAACCGGTGACTTTCACCACCTGGTCGTAGTTCAGGATGTCCGGATACATGCGCTTGCTCGCGCATTCCAGCGCCAGCTGTTTGATGTCGTAGTTCGCATCGCCAAACTTGTGGTTCAGGCCATCGCGAATGGCGAAGACCAGTTTCGGGAACACCGCGGTTTTACGGTTTTTGCCGAGGCCCGAAATGCGGTTGCGCAGAATCGACTGCTGAATTAGACGCGATTCCCAGCTGGTCCCCAGACCAAAACCGAAGGTGACAAACGGCGTCTGGCCGTTGGCGGTGTGCAGGGTGTTCACTTCGTATTCGAGGGACTGGAACGCATCGTAGCACTCTTTCTCGGTGCGGGAGTGCGCGTAACCGTCGGCATCAGGAATGTTCCACTCCTGCGCCACTTTACGATGCTTGTTGAAGCTCTCGGTGACGAACGGGGCCAGCACTTCGTCGATACGGTTGATGGTGGTCCCGCCGTAAATATGGCTGGCGACCTGGGCGATAATCTGCGCCGTTACCGCCGTGGCGGTGGAGATAGATTTTGGCGGCTCAATCTCGGCGTTACCCATTTTAAAGCCGTGGGTCAGCATGCCTTTCAGGTCGATCAGCATACAGTTGAACATCGGGAAGAACGGCGAGTAGTCGAGATCGTGGTAGTGGATCTCACCGCGTTCGTGCGCCTGCACCACGTCGCGCGGCAGCAGGTGCTGACGGGCATAGTGCTTGGCGACGATACCGGCCAGCAGGTCGCGCTGGGTCGGGATCACTTTGCTGTCTTTGTTGGCGTTTTCATTGAGCAGCGCCGAGTTGGTCTGCTCGACCAGGCCGCGAATCTCCTGATTCAGGCGACCGCGTTTTTCACGCTGGATGTCACGGTCGTGACGGTACTCAATGTAGGCGCGCGCCAGCTGCTTGTACGGACCGGACATCAGCTGGTTTTCCACCGCAGTCTGGATCTCGTTGATATCCACCTGGCTGCGTTCATTCATCTGGCTACAGACAATTTCTGCGACGGTGGCGCAGTAATCTGCGTCATCGACTCCCGCTGCTTTAGCTGCACGCAGAATGGCTTCTTTGATGCGCTCTGACTTAAACGGCACTTTACAGCCATCTCGTTTCATCACATGCGGTGTCATGATCACTCCATTAAAAACAGGTTATCCACAGAGGTGGGGAAGACGGCACAGGACGCAAGTCCCGATGTCTCAGTCACTTCCCTCGTTCCCGACGCTTGTTATCCACAATTCCGGAAGGCTGAGTCGCCGTTGTCTTGTTGGAATAGTAGACGATAAATACAATATGTTGGGTCGGCGTGCATTTTAAGTTCTATATGTAGTGATTTGCATCAAACATGTTTGCGATTTTTTTGATTCAGAACAAAGTAAAAAGACGAGAGTACAAACGGCGGGCACTACAGCGATTGTAAATAAGGGAAGGAAAAATCTGATTAATTATTCAACAAAAACAGTAAGGTATTGTCGGGAAAACGTAGCGCAGCCAGACACCTTTGCCCGGCGGCACTTCGTTTGCGCGGGCCTACAACACCATAAATATTGTGGGTTTGTAGGCCGGGTAAGCGAAGCGCCACCCGGCAGGAAGCATTACTCCTGTACCCACCACACCGCCTCAAACGGCCGCAGCGTCATCGCGGTCGGTTTCGCGGCCACTTCGGCGTAGTTACTGATGGCCACGCGCCAGTCTCCGCTCACGGCATCCGGCCGCCATTCCTGGCATTCGCGACTCAGGTTAGCCACCACCATCAACGTCTGCCCTTGCCACTGGCGGCGGTAGCACCACAGGGAAGGGTGCATCGGGAGCAGATCCTGATAGTCGCCCCAGGTCAGTAGCGGGAGTGATTTACGCAGGGCGATCAGCGACTGATAGGTATAAAACACCGAATCGGGATCGTTGAGCGCCGCGTCCACGTTGATGGTTTCGACGTTATCGCACAGATCGATCCACGGCTCACCGGTGGTAAATCCGCCGTTCGGCGTGGCATCCCACTGCATCGGCGTGCGGCCGTTGTCGCGGGATTTACTCGCCAGAATCGCCAGAAGTTCGTCCGCATCGCGGCCTGTTGCCCGCAGTTCGGCGAACATGTTATGGCTTTCCACATCGCGATAATCGGTGATGCGCGCGAAGTGCGGGTTAGTCATGCCGATCTCTTCGCCCTGATAAATGTACGGCGTGCCCTGCATGCCGTGCAGCACCATCGCCAGCATTTTGGCGGATGCGCTTCGATACTCGCCCTCGTCGCCAAAGCGCGAAACGATGCGCGGCTGATCGTGGTTACACCAGAACAGAGCGTTCCAGGCAACGCCATGCATTCCCTGCTGCCAGTGGCTGAACAGCGTTTTCAGCGCCACGTAATCGGGTTTTGCCAGCGTCCACTTTTCGCCGTTCGGATAATCGACTTTCAGATGATGGAAGTTAAAGGTCATCGACAGCTCGCGCCCGTCGAGGGCGGCGTACTGCTGGCAATTTTCCAGCGACGTGGAGGACATCTCGCCCACGGTCATCAGGTTGCGCGGGGTGAAGACGTCCCGGCTCATCTCCTGAAGATATTCATGGGCGCGCGGGCCGTCGGTGTAGAAACGGCGGCCATCGCCCAGCGCATCGTTCGGGAAATCCTGGTCCTTGGAGATCAGGTTAATCACGTCGAGACGCAGGCCGTCCACGCCGCGGTCGGCCCAGAATTCGCACACTTTTTTCAGCTCGCTGCGCACCTCCGGGTTTTCCCAGTTCAGATCCGCCTGCTCCGGGGCGAAGAGGTGCAGATAATACTGCTCGCTCTCGGCGTGCCAGCGCCACGCGTTGCCGCCAAACTTGGAGCGCCAGTTGTTCGGAAGCTGGTCCGGCGTGCCGTCGCGCCAGATGTAGAACTCACGGTACGGGCTTTCTTTATTCAGGGACTCGCGGAACCACGCGTGCTGCGTGGAGGTGTGGTTGAGCACCATGTCGAGCACCAGACGGATGCCGCGCGCGTGGGCCTGGGCCACCAGCTCGTCAAAATCATCCAGGGTACCGTAGGCCGGATCGATAGCGGTGTAGTTCGCCACGTCGTAACCATTGTCCACCTGCGGGGAGATATAGAACGGCGTCAGCCAGATGGCGTCCACGCCGAGGGTTTTCAGGTAGTCCAGACGCTGGGTCACACCGCGTAAATCACCGGTGCCACGCCCGGTGGTGTCCTGAAAACTCTTTGGGTAAATCTGATAGATGACGCCGTTTTGCCACCAGTGCGGAAGGGTATTCATAATGCGTTCCTGCAAATGCGAAGGGGCGCAACTGCGCCCCGAAAGAAGAAGTTAAACAATCTGCAGCGTGCCCTGACGGAACTTGCGCTGATAGATAACAGTGGTCAGCGCCATCGGGACGATAATCGCCACCGCCATCGCCAGAGCAAAGACCTGCCAGTAGGTCGGCTGAATGGAGAGGATGCCCGGCAGGCCACCCACGCCGATGCCGTTCGCCATCACGCCGTTGAGCCCACACAGCAGCCCCGCGAGGCCGGAGCCGATCATCGCGCAGAGCATCGGGAAGCGGTACTTCAGGTTGATGCCGTACATCGCCGGTTCGGTCACGCCGAGATAGGCGGAGATGGCGGCCGGAACCGAGATTTCACGCTCGTTGTGTTTGCGGCTGACCAGGATAATGCCGGTGACAGCAGACGCCTGCGCAATGTTCGACAGGGCGATAATCGGCCAGACCGGCGTGCCGCCGAGGCTCTGAATCATCTGCATGTCGATGGCGAGTGTGGTCTGATGCACGCCGGTAATCACCAGCGGCGCATAGAGGAAGCCAAACAGCGCGGCGCCAATCGGGGCGAAGCTGCCGGTCATCAGGTGACGCACCGCGAAGGCCACGCCGTCGCCAATCATGCGGCCAAACGGACCGATAAAGGCGTGGGCGAGGAACACCGCCAGAATCAACGAACAGACCGGAACGACCACCAGATAGAGGTAATCCGGCACGATGCGTTTCAGGCGGGTCTCAATAAAGCCCAGCGCCAGACCGGCCAGCAGAGCGGGGATCACCTGCGCCTGATAACCCACTTTGGCGATGGTAAACAGGCCGAAGTTCCACACTTCCGGTACCTGCTGCCCAAGTAAGTAAGCGTTCATTAACTGCGGAGAGACCAGCGTCACGCCGAGCACGATACCGAGGATCGGCGTCCCGCCCATTTTGCGCACCGCCGACCAGCAAATCCCGACCGGCAGATAGAAGAAGATCGCCTCGCCAATCAGCCACAGGAAGTCATAGATGCTTTGCAGCGCGGGATACATCTGCGCCAGGGTTTTGCCGTCGCTCATCGGCACATCGCCGATCACGTTGCGGAAGCCGAGAATCAAGCCTCCGCTGATCAGCGCCGGCAGCAGCGGGAAGAAGATCTCCGCGAAGTGGGAGATCAGCTGCTCGTGCCATTTCATATTCTGGCGCGCCGCTTTCTTGGCCTGCTCTTTATCCGCCGTCGAATGCCCGGTGGTCGCCAGCAGAGCCTGATAGTAATCGCCCACTTCGGTACCAATCACCACCTGGAATTGCCCGGCGTTGGTGAAGCAGCCTTTGACCATCGACAGCTCCTCGATGGCCTTCGGATTGGCTTTGGCCGGATCGTTCAGCACAAAACGCAGACGGGTAATACAGTGGCTGACGGTGGCGATGTTTTCGCGGCCCCCAACCAGCACGATCAGCTGGTCGATATCAGATTGTTTAACTTTGCTCATCATGAAGCCTCATGACAGATGTGGAGGGTAATAACCTGGACGCAAGCCTACTCTTTGAGCGACACGGTGAAAATGGGAACGTTCCCGAAATCAGGCGAGGATCACAATAATCCGTTTTACGAGGGTTAAGAGAGGTGGGCTGGAATGACGATCTGGCGTGGCTCGCTGCGCCCGTTAATTTGCTCGATCAGCTGCATCGCCGCCTGACGGCCCGCTTCGGCGTAGCCCGGATCGACGGTGACAATCTCCGGATGGAGGAACTTCATCAGCGGCGTGCTGCCCACGCTCGCGAGCTGGACGCTGTCGATGCGCTGCTCCTGCAAATACTTGCTGGCTCCCAGCGCGAGGGTATCGGTGGCGCAGATCAGCGCCGTGGTTTGCGGGGTCAACACGCTCGCCACCTGATCGTAGCCCTGTTTCATCGCCAGGCCGGGCAGGGAGGCAACCGCCGGAAGCGCGTGCTGCTTACAAAATGCGAGATAGGCTTCGTGGCGGCGCTTGCCGGTGGTGACGTCGCTGTGCGGCACGCCGAGGAAGCTGATGTGGCGATGGCCCTGCTCGTACAGGCGCTGCATCAGGGTGAGGATCGCCCCTTCGTCGTCGTAACAGACCGAAGCAAATCCGCTGGCGTCGCGGGCCAGCAGCACCAATGAGGACTGCCAGGGTTTCAGCGTTTCGTCTTTAATGCCGGTAAAACCAAACAGCACTACGCCGTCGATATTGCGTCGTTGCAGCATCCCCAGATGCTCTTCCACCAACGATGGCGAGAACTGGCTCTCCATCATGATCGGATCGTAGCCCTGCTCGTAAAACGCGGGGAGCATGGTTTGCACCGCCAGGTTTTCCGACAGGGAATCGAGACGCGAAACAATGATGGCGACTACTTTGTCGCTCTGTCCGCGCATGGCGCGCGCGGAGCGGGAAGGGGAAAAACCGTGCTGATTCATGACCGCCTCGACGCGTTCGCGCGTGCGTTCGCTGACGCCACTCTCGTTGTTCAGTACGCGCGACACGGTGGATTTCCCCACGCCGCTTAAACGGGCGATGTCTTTAATGGTCAGGCGGTTCTGCATCCTTTATTCCCTGTAACGGCGGCAAGTCGTCAATTGAGACTACTGCTTACGATTTAATTCGCAATGAGCAAAGTCTGGTATATGTACGGTTTAAATCTGCGGGCGTATCATACCGCCCGAATCGCTACTAAAGGTATGGTTAAAACACGATACTGCGCCGCGATTAACCCTTTTTTTACTTACCGGAGGCCGTATGGATCCCGATCCCACACCTCTCCAGCAATGGAGTTTAAGTACTTTCCGGTAAGCCAGTCGTCCTCTAACTGTCTCGCCGGTGATGTGAGGCAGTGACATCTCAATGTTCCTGCTATAAAAATTTAAGTGCCATTCAGGTACCGCCTTGCTGCGCCTGAAGGTAACACTGCGTCCGCCTTTGCGGATGCGGGGGACTTTTTATGCTGAAAAATATCACCCAGCAGCTGCTTGCTCAGCTTCACCGCCACCTGCCGCGCCGTCTCGTTCAGCGCGATCCGCTACCTAACGCTAAAAATCTGGCCGGGGCCGCCATTCCGCCCACGCTGACGGAACATTGCCTGAAAGCCGCCGCGATGGACGAAAACGAAGTCTGGCGCGCCTTCGGCGGTCACCCGGAAGGGCTGAATGCGGCGGAAGTGGAAAAAACACGCGCCGAGCACGGCGACAACCAAATCCCGGCGCAAAAACCGGCTCCGTGGTTTGTCCATCTCTGGCTCTGCTATCGTAACCCGTTCAACCTGCTGTTGACCGTGCTGGCGATTATCTCTTACGCCACTGAAGATCTGTTTGCCGCAGGCGTGATTGCCCTGATGGTGGCGATCTCGACGATGCTCAACTTTATTCAGGAAGCGCGCTCCACCCGTGCGGCGGACGCCCTGAAAGCGATGGTCAGCAACACCGCCACCGTCCAGCGCGTCATCAATGAGAAGGGCGAAAGCGCCTGGCTCGAGCTGCCTATCGATCAGCTGGTGGTGGGCGACATTATCAAGCTGGCGGCGGGGGACATGATCCCGGCGGACCTGCGTGTGGTGCAGGCCCGTGACCTGTTCGTTGCCCAGGCGTCCCTGACCGGTGAATCCCTGCCGGTTGAGAAAGTGGCGCGCAGCCGCGACCCACAGCAAACCAACCCGCTTGAAAGCGATACCCTGTGCTTTATGGGCACCACCGTGGTGAGCGGCACCGCGCAGGCGATCGTCATTGCCACGGGCGGCAATACCTGGTTCGGACAGCTTGCCGGACGCGTCAGCGAGCAGGAAAGCGAGCCGAATGCGTTCCAGAAAGGCATCGGTCGCGTCAGCATGCTGCTGATCCGTTTCATGATGGTGATGACGCCTGTCGTGCTGCTCATCAACGGCTACACCAAAGGCGACTGGTGGGAGGCGGCGCTGTTTGCCCTCTCCGTAGCGGTCGGCCTGACGCCGGAAATGCTGCCGATGATTGTCACCTCCACGCTGGCGCGCGGGGCGGTGAAGCTCTCCAAACAGAAAGTGATTGTGAAACACCTCGACGCCATTCAGAACTTTGGCGCGATGGATATTCTCTGCACCGATAAAACCGGCACCCTGACGCAGGATAAAATTGTGCTGGAGAATCATACGGATGTCTCTGGCAAAGTCAGCGAGCGCGTGCTGCAAACCGCGTGGCTGAACAGCCACTACCAGACCGGGCTGAAAAACCTGCTGGACGTCGCAGTGCTGGAAGGGGTGGACGAAGATTCTGCGCGCACGCTCTCAACGCGCTGGCAAAAAGTGGATGAGATCCCGTTCGACTTCGAGCGTCGCCGCATGTCGGTGGTGGTGAGCGAGCAGGCGGATGTGCATCAGCTGATCTGCAAAGGAGCGCTGCAGGAGATCCTCAATGTCTCCACCCAGGTGCGTCATAACGGTGAAATCGTGCCGCTGGACGACACCATGCTGCGCCGCATCAAACGCGTCACCGATAACCTGAACCGTCAGGGGCTGCGCGTGGTGGCGGTCGCCAGCAAATTCCTGCCGGGCCGCGAAGGGGATTATCATCGCGTCGATGAGTCGGATCTGATCCTCGAAGGGTACATCGCCTTCCTCGATCCACCGAAAGAGACCACGGCACCGGCGCTGAAAGCGCTGAAAGCCTCCGGCATCACCGTGAAAATCCTCACCGGCGACAGCGAGCTGGTGGCAGCGAAAGTGTGCCACGAAGTGGGGCTGGATGCGGGTGAGGTGGTGACGGGCAGCGACATCGAAACGCTCTCTGACGACCAACTTGCTGCGCTTGCCAAAACCACCACCCTGTTTGCGCGCCTGACGCCGATGCATAAAGAGCGCATCGTGACCCTGTTGCGCCGCGAAGGGCACGTGGTCGGCTTTATGGGCGACGGCATCAATGATGCCCCGGCGCTGCGCGCGGCGGATATCGGGATTTCCGTTGACGGCGCGGTCGATATTGCCCGTGAAGCGGCCGATATCATCCTGCTGGAAAAGAGCCTGATGGTGCTGGAAGAGGGCGTGATCGAAGGGCGTCGCACTTTCGCCAACATGCTGAAATACATCAAAATGACCGCCAGCTCTAACTTTGGTAACGTCTTCAGCGTGCTGGTGGCAAGCGCCTTCCTGCCGTTCCTGCCGATGCTGCCGCTGCACCTGCTGATTCAGAACCTGATGTATGACGTCTCCCAGGTGGCGATCCCGTTTGATAACGTTGATGACGAACAAATTCAAAAACCGCAGCGCTGGAACCCGTCCGATCTCGGTCGTTTCATGCTGTTCTTTGGCCCAATCAGCTCGATCTTCGACATTCTGACCTTCTGCCTGATGTGGTTTGTGTTCCACGCCAACACGCCGGAAAACCAGACCCTGTTCCAGTCCGGCTGGTTCGTGGTCGGCCTGCTGTCGCAGACGCTGATTGTGCATATGATCCGTACGCGCCGCATTCCGTTCATCCAGAGCCGCGCCGCGTGGCCGCTGATCATCATGACCGGCGTGGTGATGGTGCTGGGTATCGCGCTGCCGTTCTCACCGCTGGCGAGCTACCTCAGCCTGCAGGCGCTGCCGCTGAGCTACTTCCCATGGCTGGTGGCAATTCTGGCGGGCTACATGGTCCTGACCCAGATGGTGAAAGGGTTCTATAGCCGTCGGTACGGTTGGCAGTAAGGTTTTTCCCCTCACCCTAACCCTCTCCCTGTGGGAGAGGGGACTTTGACTCCCTCTCCCCGTGGGAGAGGGCCGGGGTGAGGGCATCAGGCCGCACAACACTGAGCCGCCACCCGGCAAAATAGCCTTCCTCCCAAATTCCCCAACCTGTGATCCCCGTCATGCGCTGTGCTTGACGACAATTTGTACGCATGTTAACAAAATGTTTTGTCTGTTTTTGGCCCGTCAAATTCTGATAAGGAACATTATGTTACGTCTTAGCCTCATCACCGCCGGGCTGTTGCTCGGCACCTCTGCGCTGGCCGCTCCGGCAGGCGATCTGCCGTTAATGCCCTGGCCTGCACACGTTGAACGTCCTGCAAAGCAGGGCGCACTGATCCTCAGCGATAACCTCTCCGTCAGTATCAGCGGGGACGATCTGGGCGATGCCGCGAACCGTCTGCGCCAGCGCATTGCGCTGCAAACCGGCTGGACGCTCCAGCCTCAGGCCGATAAACCCGGAAAGCCCACCATCGCCATCACTATCGCCAAAAAAGTGAAGCCGCAGCCGCTGCCGGACAGCGATGAAAGCTACAAACTCACCGTGGATGCGAACGGCGTGAACCTCACCGCCAATACCCGCTTCGGCGCGCTGCGCGGGATGGAAACTCTGCTCCAGCTGATTCAAAACGGTGCCGAAAACACCTCGATTCCGTGGGTGTCGATTAACGACGCCCCGCGCTTCCCGTGGCGCGGCCTGCTGCTCGATTCGGCGCGCCATTTTGTGCCGCTGGAAGATATCAAACGTCAGATCGACGGCATGGCGGCGGCGAAGCTGAACGTTCTGCACTGGCATCTGACGGACGATCAGGGCTGGCGGTTTACCTCGAAGCGCTACCCTAAACTGACGCAGCTCGCCAGCGACGGGCTGTTCTACACGCCAGAGCAGATGCGCGACGTGGTGCGCTACGCCACCGCGCGTGGTATTCGCGTGGTGCCGGAGATTGACATGCCGGGTCACGCGTCGGCGATTGCCGTGGCCTATCCGGAGCTGATGAGCGCGCCGGGACCCTATGAGATGGAGCGCCACTGGGGCGTGTTAAAACCGGTTCTCGATCCGACCAAAGATGCGACTTACACCTTCGCCGACGCGATGGTCAGCGAACTGGCGGCGATCTTCCCCGATCCGTACCTGCACATCGGCGGCGATGAAGTTGACGATACCCAGTGGAAAAACAACACCGCCATCCAGCAGTTTATGCGCGACAACAAACTCGCCGACAGCCACGCGCTGCAGGCGTATTTCAACCGCAAACTGGAAACCCTTCTTGAGAAACACCACCGGCAGATGGTCGGCTGGGACGAGATCTATCATCCGGACCTGCCGAAAAGCATTCTGATCCAGTCCTGGCAGGGTCAGGATGCCCTCGGCGAGGTGGCGAAACACGGCTATAAAGGCATCCTCTCCACCGGTTTTTACCTCGATCAGCCGCAGTCCACCGCCTATCACTATCGCAATGAGATTGTGCCGCAGGGCTTAAACGGCATGGATATCATCGCCGATTCCGACAGCGCCCAGAGCTGGACTTTCTCCATGCCGCGCCTGAAAGGCAAACCGGTCGAGGGCAGTTTCACCCTGGTGAAAGGCGTTTCCGGCTGGCGCGGATTTATCGATTTCAGCGGCAAATCCCGCCGCGCGGTGGACAACATCGAATGGCGCGACGACAACCAGGTGAGCTTCACCGTCGACACCTGGATGGGCGAAACGCGCCCGGTGGTGAATGTGTCGGACGACAAACTCACCGGCTATTTCCTGTTGGGCAACGCCCGCTACCCGATCTCCGGCGCGCGTCTCAATGAGGTGCCGGAAGGTATCCAGCCGACGGTGCCAGATGCCGATCAGCAGGCCAACCTGCTCGGCGGCGAAGCAGCGCTATGGGCAGAAAACGTGATTTCCCCGGTTCTGGATATCAAACTCTGGCCGCGGGCGTTTGCGGTGGCGGAGCGCCTGTGGTCGGCGCAGGACGTGAAGGATATCGACAACATGTACACCCGTTTGCAGGCGATGGACAGCTGGACGACGGTGTCGGTCGGGCTGCAGCAGCACAGCCAGCAGCAGGCGCAGTTCACCCGTCTGGCGAATAACGCCGACACGGTGCCACTGCAGATCCTTGCTCAGGCCGTGGAGCCCGCGCAGTATTACACCCGCCAGCACCTGAAATTCCAGGCCGGGAATTATCATCAGTTTGAGCCGCTAAACCGCTACGCCGACGCACTGACCGCCGAGAGCGCCACGGTCCGTCAGATGGATAAGTGGGTCGAGCGGTTAGTAAGCGATGCGGAAGATACGGAAAGCGCGGAAGCCCTGCGCCACGTCTTTACCCGCTGGCAGAACAACACCAGCGACGCGCTGGCGCTGAGTGAGAGCAACTATCAGCTGAAAGCCATCAAACCGGTGATTCAGGAGGTGGACAAACTGGCGTCGATTGGCCTGCGTCTGACGGATCTGGTGGCGCGTCAGGGGACGCTGGATGATAAGGAGATCGCCTCGATTCAGAGCGAGCTGGATAATGCGGCGAAGATACAGGATGAGGTGGTGATTGCGGCGGTTTATCCGCTGGAGAAGTTGCTTAGGGCAACGCGGAATCAGTAAGTTGGGTGTGTTATAAAATCAAAAAGGCCTGATTTTCAGGCCTTTTTTGCATAATTCAGTTAGATTTCTCGCCACTCACGCACAAGGTGACCTTCGAGTTTTCTGCGTAATAAAGTGGCAGAAGAGTGCTTTTTGCCCTTCGCCAGATTGGCTTTGAGGTCATGCAGTTGTGCTTCAGGGTTGGCAGAATGCGCGTTCAACTCAGCAGACGCTAAGGCCTGAAATACCGTCTTCCCGCCATTCCTGGAGGCGAGAAGTGCGCAGCGTTCTTGCTTAGTGTAAGACGACATAGTTTGCTCTCCCCTCTGTAACTGTTTTGTATGCCTGTAAATCTTCTGATATCAGTGGTCGCGGAGCTTTCTTAAGTAACCCTGTCTTTTCATTATAACGCGGCTCATTTTTTAACCCAAGCATGTAGTCATAGATCTCTTCAAGAGTGATACGGCGACCCATATCGACCACTCCGCCTGAGGCTGCCTGAAAAACGAAGCCACCGATATGAAATATCTCATTGTGTGCAATCAAAGCCAGTGAGACCGATTGCAACACGACAGCGCTGCCTAAGCCCTCAAATCTGACATGGCGAAAATCGGCCAAATTACCCATACCGTCAAAGACGTCAAAATACACTTCTGCCATGCCGTTAACCGGGAATGGCACGCCTGCTGGCATTTCGTATCCGATCCGACTAAAGGTCATTTCCTCAACCAGACTTCCAATGATGACCGTGTAGGTTTCGTTACCGGCAACAAACACGTAGCTGTGGTGAACCCGACGATCATAGACGAACCTTTTCCTCCTCAGGCCGTAATCTTCAAGAAAAACTTCTTCTTCAATGCGCACTCATTTCCCCCATCTAAAGCATTAGAAAGATTGTGGGTAAACCATACTCTTCGGGATAAAAAACAGGACGTTGGAAATGGGATGAGTTTGGGAAAATGCGTAGCTACTTCAGAGGAAAAGGCTGGCGAATGAAACGTTGCAAGAAAACCGTCAGCCTGGGCCGCAAAACATTATGATGAGGGGGGGATTGCGGCGGTTTATTCGCTGGATAAGTTGCTTAGGGCGGTGCGGAATCAGTAGGTTTTTTCGGGATTCGTTGGGCATGGGAGGTGGTTCCGTTCACCTCATGATCAGCAGAATATAATCACTCTTTTACCTGTGAACGTGACAAGGGGGCTGCGCGGCCCCCTTGTCAATCCCCGCGCCCCGCCATGAAATCGGTGCTTCGCACTGCGCTCACCTCCCGGCCTGCTGCCTGCGGCCGGCTCGACTCGACATCCTGTCTCGTTTCGCCTCTGGTCGCCATCCCTGGCGCCCAGACCTTGTCATCCGGCCTCCGGTTCGCCGATTTCTGCGGGGACCAACACCGGTGCCAAATGTAACGTTTCATTCCGGCTTTAATTATGTCGGAAGCGGCTTCGCAGTTTGTAAATTCAGAGCACTGTTTGTTTATCCAGAAGAGTAGAATTGGGCTTACGCGATGAGGAGTTTAATCAGAGCGGGAAATTAAGAAGCGCGATGCAAAGGTGTCCTACCACCCTTACACCGCTAACCACAAACAACTGACTGAGGAGTTATTTATGGCTGTAAACGAGTTTATTCCAGATCCCACTATTGCCCAAACAGATCCTGAGAGATCAGAGGGTAATGATCATTTCCCCGAGGTGACTCGCAAAAAGGACGCCCGTCGTCTGCACGGCAAGGCCCTGAATGAGGCAACGGCTCATGCGAGAGCCGACACGCCCCAGTCCAGCGCCGCCTGCTGCGAACTTTATTCCCGTATGGGTCATCGCTTCCTCCCGCTTGCCGGAGAGTGGCTGCCAAAAGCCGGTTTTATCGACGGGATGCCGGTAAAAATCCGTGTCATGCCAGACTGCATCATCATCACCCCGCAAAACACCCGCGAGCTGTGGGGCTGCCTGGAAGGGATGAGCGTGGCGGGAATCAATCAACAGCGCGTGGCGGAGTGGTTGAAGACGTTTCCTGGGGCGCTGAATGATACGGGGAATATTCCAGCGACCAGGCGGCAGTCGAAGGATTGGGTTCGTCCCGCTTAATCACCTGACCGTTGCCTAAATTTGGCACCGGTGTGGGTCCCCGCTGAAATCGGCGAACCGGAGGCCGGATGACAAGGGCTGGACGCCAGGGATGGCGGCCAGAGGCGAAACGAGACAGGATGTCGAGTCGAGCCGACCGCGGGCAGCAGGCCGGGAGGTGAGCGCAGTGCGCAGCACCGATTTCTTTGCGGGGCGCGGGGATTGAAAAGGGGGCCGCGCAGCCCCCTTTTCACGTTCACAGGTTATGAAGCAATTATATTCTGCCGAACATAAGGTGAACGGAACAACCTCAGATGCTTAACAGATCGGCACAACTCAGCCCCAATCAGCGACGAACCGCAATCGCCTCAATCTCAATCTTCACATCTTTCGGCAGACGCGCCACTTCCACACAAGAACGCGCCGGGAAGGTCGCCTCGTGCTCGTTGAAGAACGCTTCGTAAGTGGCGTTAACGGTCGCAAAATCATTCAGATCTTTGACGAAAACAGTCGTTTTCACGATATCGCCCACTTTCAGGCCCGCGGACTCAACGATCGCTTTCACGTTTTCCAGCGACTGACGCGCCTGAGCCGCCACATCGTCTGGCACTTCGCCGGTTTTCGGGTTCACCGGGATCTGACCGGAAGTGATAATCATGCTGCCGAGATCTACGCCCTGAACGTAAGGACCGATAGCCGCTGGTGCATTTTCCGTCGCAAGTACTTTGCTCATGTTTTCTCCAGGATAACAGCGTTAAAAAGTTCCCGGCCATTATACACATCATCCTTCACGCCGCCTCTTCGTTGGCTGCGTCCTCATACCCCGGTCACATAGTTTCCTATGCTCCCGGGGATATTCGGACTTGCCGCCTCGATGCGACGCGAATGATTTCGTGTAACCGGAGTCCGGGATCCCATTACCAACCTCAATTAGTTGGCCAGCACCACATAATGAGAAAACTCTTTTTCGCAGTATTTGCATTTGAGTGCGATGTCATTCGCCCGTTTTTTCACTGCAAAACTGGACGAAACCGGCTCAGCATGACTGATGCAGTTGCTGTTCGGGCAGATCAGTACGTGCTCAATACGTTCCGGTAAGTTCGGGCGTGATTTGCCCACCACTTCGTAATCGTCGATGCGATTCACCGTCGCGTCCGGAGCGTACAGGGACAGTTGGTTCACCTGCTCGTCGGTCAGGAAGGTGTTCTCGATTTTGATCAGGTCTTTGCGGCCCATCTCGCCGGACGGCAGGTTCAGGCCGATGGTGATGCGCTGGTCGGTTTCGGTCAGCTTGAACAGCGTCAGCAGCTTAAAGCCCACCATCGCCGGGATATGGTCAATCACGGTGCCACGTTTGATGGCTTCAACCTGGAGTTTATTATCATGTGTCATTGTCATTTCCCCTTACAGAGCGAATTCGCGATTCAGAACCAGTGCCAGTAACGCCTGGCGAGCGAAGATGCCGTTCCCGGCCTGCTGGAAGTACCAGGCGTGCGGCGTCTTGTCCACGTCGGTGGCGATTTCGTCGATGCGCGGCAGCGGGTGCAGCACTTTCATGTTGGTACGCGCGCCTTCAAGGTCACTGGCGCGCAGGATGAACTGGGCTTTGACGTTGGCGTACTCGGACGGGTCCAGACGCTCTTTCTGCACACGGGTCATGTACAGAATATCCACTTCACCCATCACCTCTTCGATGCTCGCGTGCTGGCTCCACTGGATGCCTTTTTCGTCGAGCATGTCGAGAATGTACTGCGGCATCGCCAGCGCGGCCGGGGCGATAAAGTAGAAACGGTTGCCGTTAAATTTCGCCAGCGCCTGGGCCAGTGAGTGGACGGTGCGGCCATATTTCAGGTCCCCGACCATCGCGATGTGCAGGTTTTCCAGACGACCCTGGGTCTCCTGAATGGTGAACAGATCCAGCAGGGTTTGCGTCGGATGCTGGTTCGCGCCGTCCCCGGCGTTCAGCACCGGAATGCCGCCGGAGAACTCGGTCGCCAGACGTGCGGCGCCTTCCTGCGGGTGGCGCATCACAATCGCGTCCACGTAGGTGCTGATGACGGAGATGGTGTCCGCCAGCGTCTCGCCTTTTTTGCCGAGCGACGTATTGCTGCCGTCGGAGAAACCGACCACGCTCGCGCCGAGGCGGTGCATCGAGGTCTCGAACGACAGACGGGTGCGGGTGGAGGCTTCAAAGAAGCAGCTGGCGATCACTTTGTGCTTGAGCAGCTCGGGCTGTGGGTTGGCCTTCAGTTTTGCCGCGGTATCCAGAACCAGTTCCAGCTCTTCGCGGCTGAGGTCATTGATGGAAATGATGTGTTTTTGATAAAGCGGATTCATGTTTATCTCCTGACGCCGGGCAAAAAAAAGCCCCTCAAATGAGGGGCTCTGGGAATAGGGTTATCAACGGGAAGAAAAACGGCAGGCCAGCGTCTGTTTTCAGACGCGGTATGACTGTATGTCGTACACGCTTGACCATGACTTCCTCCCGGCAAATTGTCGGGCATTATACTCAGCTCGATTTTCTGATCAAGCGATTAATGCACACTTTACTCAGTGCAAACGGTTCTATTTGAATATTAATGCGTTCTGAGTAAATAATTAATTTGCTTGTGCACCAGCGCCGTGCGCTTCACCACGCGGGGCGCGACCCAGACAATACTGCTTCCGGCCACTACACCTAAAATTTCCGGTAACTGGTGATAATCCAGAATTCGCGCCACGGCGCGGCCATATCCGGCGACGGTATGGATAAGGATAAACTCGCTGTTGTGCTCTACGCTGACCACCATTTCGGAGATCGAACGGGCCGCGTCCGGGGCGGGGCGTAACTGCGGATTCATCGAATAAATCTTTTGCCCTTTGGCATTTCGAATTTTTATGACACCCAGCAATTTCAGCAGACGGGAGACGCTCGACTGGCTGATGCTGTCAAACCCGCGCTCCTGCAGGTCTCGGCGGATTTCTTCCTGGGAAAGGTAGCTGTTCTCGCTAATCAGGCTCTGGCATACCGCGAGCTGAAGTTGTTCTTTTGGGGAGTATTCTCCATATTCCATCATCTGGTTCCCATCTCTGTTGCCAACAAAAAATGCCCGGTGGCGCTACGCTTACCGGGGCTACAAAAAGATCACCGTAGGCCGGATAAGCGCAGCGCCATCCGGCAAATCAGATAAGCGCACCCAGGCTTAACGTCGCCATAATCAGCACCGTCAAAATCCCCAACAGCGGGGCGACCCACTTGAGATAACGCACGTACGGCACGCGCGCGATCGCCAGTCCACCCATCACCACGGCGGACGTCGGAGTGACCAGATTGACAATCCCGGAAGCTGACTGGTACGCCGTCACGACCAGGTCGCGGTTGACGTTAGCGAAATCGGCGAGCGGTGCCATGATCGGCATCGTCAGAACGGCAAGGCCCGAGGAAGAAGGCACCAGAAACGACAGCACCACTTCCAGCCAGTACATGACGTTAATAAACGCCACCGTTGACAATCCCGTGACCATATCTTCCGCACTGTGCAAAATCGTGTGCGTAATCATGCCCTTATCCATGATGACTACGATACCGCGCGCAATCCCAATAATCAGCGCGACGCCCAGCAAATCCCGCGCCCCGTTGATAAATGTTGAGGTCAGCTCCTCTTCGCTCATGCGGGCAATCAGGCCGACGATGATCGCGCTGGCGAGGAACACCGCAGAAATCTCCGCCATCCACCAGCCGAGCACCGCCACGCCGTAGATCATTACCGCGAAGGCGAGAGCGAAAATCACCAGGATCACTTTGCGCACCGGGGTAAATTCCAGCGACTGCTCGCCTTTATCGCCGAGGAAATGCGCGCGGTTTTCAGCCTCTTTGTCGGCGACGATCGACAGGGTCGGATCCTGGCGCACCTTGCGGGCGTAGCGCATCACCCACCACACGCAGATCACCCAGCCGATCGCCAGCAGCGCCACGCGGAGCATGATTCCGTTGGTGAACGGGATCCCGGCGGCGTTGGCGGCGATCACCGTGGCGAACGGGTTTATGGTGGAGCCGAGCGTGCCGATCCCCGCGCCGAGCAGCACGGTAGACGCCGCGACCACCGGATCAAAACGGGCGGCGAGCATCACCGGGACGAGCAGCGTGTAGAACGGCAGCGACTCCTCCGCCATGCCGTAAATCGTCCCGCCCGCGGCGAACAGCGCCATCAGGATCGGGATCATCCACTCTTCGCGGCCCCGCAGGCGGGTGGTGACGCGCTCGATCCCGGCGTCAATCGCCCCGGTTTTGGTGACGATCCCTAAAAACCCGCCGATGATCAGAATAAACAGCGCGACGTCGATTGCCCCCGCCTGGCCCGATTCAGGATCGTACAGCCCGGCGATCGGCGCCATCAGCACCGAGACGATCCCCTGCGGATGCGCGGCGACGTGCGCGTAAGTTCCGGCAATGGGCACTTCTTTGCCGAGCGTGGCGTTCATCGCCATCTGGTACTGCCCGGCTGGAACAATCCAGCTCAGGGCGGCGACCACGGCGATCAGGAAAAAGAGAATGGTGTAAGCGGAAGGAAATTTGAACTTGCCCATGATGTTCTCCTTGCCCCGGCGCAGCCTGTGGCCGCGCCGGGCGGTGATTAGTCGCCGAGTGTCGCCACCATGACCGCTTTAATGGTGTGCATGCGGTTCTCTGCTTCGTCGAAGACGATAGAGTTCGGGGATTCGAAGACCTCTTCCGTCACTTCCAGCCCTTTCAGGCCGTATGCCATCTCGATTTCGCGGCCCACTTTGGTGTGTTCGTTGTGGAACGCCGGCAGGCAGTGCATGAATTTCACGTTCGGATTGCCGGTGGCTTTCATCACCTGGGCGTTGATCTGGTACGGCGTCATCAGGCTCACGCGCTCTGCCCATGCCTCTTTCGGCTCACCCATCGACACCCAGACGTCGGTGTAGAGGAAATCGGTGCCGTGGACGCCTTCGTTCACGTCGTCAGTGAGGGTGATGCGCGCCCCGGTCTCTTTGGCGATGGCGCGACATTGCTCAACCAGCCCGGCTTCCGGCCAGAAGGATTTTGGGGCGACCAGGCGGATGTCCATCCCCATCTTCGCCGCGCCGACCATCAGGGAGTTGCCCATGTTGTTTCGCGCATCGCCCAGATAGGCGAAGCTCAGCTCCGGCAGGGTTTTGCCCGGCGCGTGCTCGAGCATGGTCATCAGATCGGCGAGGATTTGCGTCGGGTGGAATTCGTTGGTCAGGCCGTTCCACACCGGCACGCCCGCGAACTCGCCGAGCTCTTCGACGATCTCCTGGCCGTAACCGCGATACTCGATGCCGTCATACATGCGGCCCAGCACGCGGGCGGTGTCTTTCATCGACTCTTTATGGCCAATCTGCGATCCGCTTGGGCCGAGGTAGGTGACCTGCGCGCCCTGGTCGAACGCGCCCACTTCAAAGGCGCAGCGCGTGCGGGTGGAGGTTTTTTCGAAGATCAGGGCGATGTTTTTGCCGACTAAGGTCTGTTTTTCACGCCCGGCTTTTTTGGCGGCTTTCAGGTCGATGGCGAGATCGATCAGGTACTGGATTTCTGCCGGGGTGTAGTCCAGCAGTTTGAGGAAGTTGCGGTTTTTCAGGTTGATGGTCATGTGGTGATCCTTTTTAAATTTGAGTTGTCTGGTGCCCTCACCCCGGCCCTCTCCCACAGGGAGAGGGAGTATGAGTTCCCTCTCCCCTTGGGAGAGGGTTAGGGTGAGGGGAAAATACGAATCAATTGCGAATCAACGTCCCCTTATCCCCCGCCAGAATCGCAGCGCCATCGGCCAGCGCGCCGATCCCGGCGATGCCGTTGCACGCCTCGACAAATTCACGACAGGCGCTCACTTTCGGCCCCATCGATCCGGCGTCGAACTGCATGGTTTTGAGCACATCCGGCGAGACCTGCGCCAGCGGGCGTTGGGTCGGCGTGCCCCAGTCGAGGTAGACCGCGTCGGCGTCCGTGAGGATCAGCAGCGCATCGGCTTCTATCTGGCGGGCCAGCAGGGCGGCGGAGAGATCTTTGTCGATCACCGCCTCAATGCCGTGGTAGCCATTGGCGTTTTCCACCACCGGGACACCGCCGCCGCCATTGCAAATCACCAGGTGATCGCGGGCGATAAGGGCGGTGATGGCGTCGCTCTCGACGATGCGTTTCGGCTGCGGGGAGGGCACCACGCGGCGGAAGTAGCTCCCGTCGGCCTTAAACACCCAGCCTTTTTCCGCCTGCAGGGTTTTCGCCTGCTCTTCGCTGTACACCGGGCCGATGTATTTGGTCGGGTTGCGAAACGCCGGGTCGGCGGCGTCGACTTCGACCTGAGTCAGCAGCACGCTCACTTCGCGCTGCGGCAGGTTGTTTTTCAGCGCTTGCTGGAGCATGTAGCCGATCATTCCCTGGCTTTCGGCGCCGAGGATGTCGAGTGGGTAGGGTGTGACCTTGTCGTAGGCGCTGTTCTGCAGCGCCAGTAGCCCGACCTGCGGGCCGTTACCGTGAACCAGCACCACGCGCCACTGAGCGGTGAGTCCGGCGATCGTGCGGGCGGCCAGCTCGATGTTCTGACGCTGAATATCCGCTTCCAGCGGCTCGCCGCGTTTGAGCAGCGCATTGCCGCCCAGTGCCACGACCAGAGTGGGTTTTCTTTCCATGATGGCTCCTTTAAATTCCGTCTCGTTCCAGCGGGCAGCTCATGCAGCGCGCGCCGCCGCGACCGCGTCCGAGTTCATCCCCCGGAATCGGCAGCACGGTGATCCCGGCTTTGTCGTATTTCTCGTTGGTCCAGATGTTGCGCTCGTAGCCGATCACCACGCCGGGGCGAATGGTCAGCACGTTGTTGGCATCGTTCCACTGCTCGCGCTCGGCTTCGAAGGCGTCGCCGCCGGTGGTGATCAGGCGTACCTGGTTAATGCCTAAGGCTTTTTCGATGGCGTGAAGCAGATCCGTTTCCTGAGTGCGCAGCAGGCCGCCGCGTCCGTCCGGGGTGAGCGTCCAGCACTGGGCGTCTTTGCGCACCACTTCCGGGTAGACTGAGAAGGTGTCGACGTCGATGTGGGTCATGACCGTGTCGAGGTGCATGCAGGAGCGGTGTTTCGGCAGCTCGACGGCGATGACCCGTTCGGCCTGGCGATGCTGGAACAGGCTTTGCGCGAGGAATTCCACGCCCTGCGGGGTGGTGCGTTCGGACATGCCAATTAATACTGCGCCGCGACCAATGACTAATACGTCGCCGCCTTCTAAAGTGGCGTGGTCGTAATTAATATTCTCGTCGCCGAAGTATTTAATAAAATCGCCGTCGGCAAAGGCCGGGTGCCAGCGATATATTGCCCGCAGGTTATTGGTTTCACGCTGACGCGCCGGTTTTGCCATCGGGTTAATCGACACTCCGTTATAAATCCAGCATGAAGTATCGCGAGTAAATAAGTGGTTCGGCAGCGGCTTCATAATAAAATCATTTGCCGTATGGGTATCGACCACCATATTTTTAATAAAGGCAGGAATTTCCCCGTAGGTTAAGCCGCCGCTCAGACGGCGCGCCAGTTCGCGATGCGGCATATCCGCCAGCCAGCCGCGGACGTCGTTGGCGAAGGTTGGTCCGAGGCGATAATCGGATATTTGGGTTTCTAATAGCCAGGCTTTAGCCTCAGCAATATCAAGTGTTTGGGTAATCAAATCGGTTAACAGCAGGACTTCCACACCCTGTTCGCGCAGGGTGTTTGCGAAGATGTCATGCTCTTCACCCGCCCGCTCAACCGATAACACGTCATCGAATAACAGCTCCTGGCAGTTAGACGGCGTTAAGCGTTTCAGACTTAAATTCGGGCGATGCAGCATAACGCTACGCAATTGACCAATTTCAGAACCGACGTAATGCTTTTCCATAATTATTCCTTTAACTGTTTTTTCAGAATAAAAAGGGCTGTGCTATGAACAGGTATTAATTCATAGCCCTTTAAGCTCAATTGATTTCACGGCCAATAGTAAGCGCTTAAGAATTGGGTTTTGTGATATTGCTCACGCAGGATCGGATATTAACGAGTTTGTTTTCTATTGCATGACTCGCATCAGATAATGCTTAATTAGCCATTATTCGCGAGTGAATGGCTAAGCATAAATCGCTGGGGTTATTTGAGGTTGTTATTATTATGTAGATAGAAACAATCGGACATAAATAATCAATGCATTGATTTTTATGAATAAATTATTTTGGTCAGCATGAATATGCAATTAAAGGCGTTATCTATTTTTTCCTTAAGCCAAATTAATAAATAACTATCCAGAATAAATGAAATTAACCGAGTGAATAAAGTGTGACCCGGAAGCGTGTTTTTTCCATACATTATTTAAATCAGTGGGTTACTGGTTTACAGAAGATCACCCGGACCGGTGTTATGCATAATCGCTGCATAGTTGCCTGGCTGGCTTTAACAGGCGGATAACACATTTTCCGATAAACATGCGCTGCCGCAAAGATGGTGTAGAAAGGGCTGGTATGGCAGTGGAAATTCTCGTATAAAAGTCGAAATTGAAACATTGTTTTATATTGAGGGTTTAGACATGATCGTTGGCAATATCCATCATCTCCAGTCCTGGCTGCCGGAAGAGCTGCGTCAGGCTATCGAACACGTCAAAGCGCACGTTACTGAAGCGACCTCGCTCGGTAAGCACGACATCGACGGCAACAACCTCTTTTACCTGGTCTCGGAAGACATGACCCAGCCGTTCGCCGAGCGCCGCGCGGAGTACCACGCCCGCTATCTGGATATCCAGATTGTAATGAAAGGCCAGGAAGGGATGACGTTCAGCACTCTGCCGCACGGCACGCCGGACACCGACTGGCTGGCAGACAAAGACATCGCGTTCCTGCCGGAAGGTGAGCAGGAAAAAACGGTGGTGTTGAGTGAAGGGGATTTTGTGGTGTTCTATCCGGGTGAAGTGCATAAGCCGCTGTGCGCGGTGGGCAGCCCGGCGCAGGTGCGGAAGGTGGTGGTGAAGATGTTGGTGGGCTAGTTTACCCCTCACCCTAACCCTCTCCCACAGGGAGAGGGGACTGTTCGGCGCTGCTTTATTCCCTCTCCCGTGGGAGAGGGTCAGGGTGAGGGCACCAGACCGCAGAGGACTACGGCTGCCCAAGCGTCGCTACCATCACCGCCTTAATCGTATGCATCCGGTTTTCCGCCTGGTCAAACACGATGCTCGCCGCCGACTCAAACACCTTATCCGTCACTTCCATCCCGCCGTGCAGATCGAACTCCTTCGCCATCTGCTTGCCGAGCGTGGTTTGATCGTCGTGGAATGCGGGCAGACAGTGCAGGAACTTGACGTTCGGATTGCCCGTCAGGGCCATCATTTCACAGTTCACCTGATAGCCGCGCAGCAGCTCGATCCGCTCTGCCCACTTCTCTTTCGGCTCGCCCATCGATACCCACACGTCCGTATAGATGAAGTCCGCGCCTTTCACGCCAGCGATAATATTTTCCGTCAGGGTGATTTTGCCGCCGTTCTTCAATGCCAGCGCGCTGCACTCCGCGACCAGGCTCTCTTCCGGCCAGCAGGCTTTCGGAGCCACCAGACGCAGATCCAGCCCGACCAGCGCCGCCGCTTCCAGCATCGAGTTGCCCATGTTGTTGCGCGCATCGCCCGCATAGACCAGCGTCATCTGGTTAAAGGCTTTGCCCGGCAGGTGCTCCTGCATGGTCAGCAGATCCGCCAGCAGCTGGGTCGGGTGGAACTCGTTGGTCAGCCCGTTCCACACCGGCACGCCTGCGTATTCCGCCAGGGTTTCGACCACTTCCTGCCCGTGGCCGCGATACTGAATCCCGTCGTACATCCGCCCGAGTACGCGAGCGGTATCCTTAATTGACTCTTTATGCCCAATCTGACTGCCGCTCGGGCCGAGATAAGTGACGCGTGCACCCTGGTCAAATGCGGCAACTTCGAAAGAGCATCGTGTACGGGTTGAGTCTTTTTCGAAGATGAGCGCGATATTTTTGCCAGTAAGCTTCTGTACTTCTTTGTTATTTTTTTTATCGGCTTTCAGCTGAGCGGCAAGCGACAGCAGAGAATGCAGTTGCGCAGGGGTAAAATCGAGCAATTTCAGGAAGTGCTTTTTATACAGTTCAGACATGTTATCCTCACATGGCTAAGGCCACTTATTGAATTAAAATTCACTTTATATGTATGAATATTCATTTGCAACCCTGTTTCACAAATCTTTCTTACATTAGGTGGAGGCAAACACGTCCGTGTGTGAAAATAGAAGTATCTGCCGAACTTAAAGAGGAACGAGCCATGGCAAACCCAGAACTGCTGGAAGAGCAACGCGAAGAGACGCGCCTGATCATTGAAGAGCTGCTGGAAGACGGCAGCGATCCGGACGCGCTTTACACCATCGAGCACCATTTCTCTGCAGATGACTTTGAATCGCTGGAGAAACTGGCGGTAGAAGCGTTCAAAATGGGTTACGAAGTGACCGAGCCGGAAGAGCTGGAAGTGGAAGAGGGCGAAACCGTCATCTGCTGCGATATCCTGAGCGAAGGCGCGCTGAAAGCAGAACTGATCGACGCGCAGGTTGAGCAGCTGATGGATCTGGCCGAGAAGTTTGAAGTGGAATACGACGGCTGGGGAACTTACTACGAAGATCCAAACGGCGAAGACGGCGATGACGAAGACGATGAAGATTTCGTCGACGAAGATGACGACGGCGTGCGCCACTAAGTGTTATCTGCGGCAGCTTCGGCTGCCGCTTTGCAAGGTTTCATAATGGACTATCCGCAGATACTCAGCCCCGTTCTTAACTTCCTCCACTGCCCGACCCCGCAAGCCTGGATTGATAAAGCCCGCGACCCGGCGAACCTGCCGCTGCTGCTCACCGACCATATGGTGTGCGAACTCAAAGCCGCCCAGACCGCGCTGCTGCTAGTGCGTAAATATGTCGCCGACAAAAGCGGGGCCGACGCGCTGCTCGAGTGGCTCAAACCCTACGAAGCCTTCACCTTCCGCGACGGCCCGGAACCAGATTTTATCGCCCTGCATAAGCAGATTGGCAAAAGCGTGATGCCCAAAACCGACGACCCCTGGGGCCAGGCGTTGATCGACAGCATGGTGCTGCTGATTAAAGAGGAGCTGCACCACTTCTGGCAGGTGCGCGAGGCGATGCTGGAGCGCAACATTCCGTACGTCAAAATCACCGCCAGCCGCTACGCCAAAGGGATGCTGAAGGAAGTGCGCACTCACGAACCGCTGACGCTGATCGACAAACTGATCTGCGGGGCGTACATCGAAGCGCGCTCCTGCGAGCGTTTCGCCGCGCTGGCCCCGTTCCTCGACGATGACCTGCAGAAGTTCTATCTCTCGCTGCTGCGCTCGGAAGCGCGCCACTATCAGGACTATCTGACGCTGGCTCAACAGGTCAGCGACAAGGATATCTCTTCACGCGTACAGCAATTTGGCGAAATAGAAGCCACACTTATCTCGACACCGGACAGTGAGTTCCGTTTTCACAGCGGCGTGCCGGTGTAATCCGACAGATCAAAAGGATGCGAGACGATGAAGAGAGCCTGGAAACCGATTGTGATTGTTGCCGTACTGGCCGCCGCCGTGGCGTGCTGGGTCTACTACGATAAGCAACGCCTGCAACACACCCCCGAACAGCAGCTCGACACCACGCTCAACAGCATGCCTGCCTGGCAGGTGCTGAAGGAGCAAGACCCCGCATTCCAGCAACGCATCCGCAGCCAGATCCTCGCGATGCAGAAAGAGGGCGATTCCGAGCAGCAGATTATCGACGTGATTCAACCGCAGATCCTGCACCTGCAAATGTCGCGCCTGCAGACCGCGCCGGACGCGAGCGTGGTGGATTATATGAAGGCCAACATGGAACAGACCGCCGCCATCCAGAAGGTGAGCGACGACGCCTGTTTTCGTTTCCTCTACCCGGACGTGAAGGGCGGCATCAACCCGCTGCGGGTGCTGGATAAACCGATGATGCAGCGCCGCATGCAGGCTGACGCCGACATGATGCGCGCCGCCTACGGCAAAAACCGCCACACGGTGACGGCGCAGGAGCGCGACACCGCCGTCGCCGACGTGCGCCCGATCATGAAGGAGCTGGCCGCGAAGTACGGCGAGGATATCCAGCTGTTGCAGGCTCCGGACAAGGCGGTGGGCAAAGAGAAGCTGTCGTGCGATATGGTGCAGGAGATGTGGGCCAAAGTGCTGCAACTGCCTGAAAGCCATGCTGCCGGTGTGATCCGTCTGGCGGTTTCCGAGCTGGAGTAGGCCTTACGCTGGTTTTTTCAACACTTAGCGCAGGATCCACGCGCTGCCGCTTGCAAGGCAGCGCGTGACAGGTATAATCCACAACGTTTCCGCATACCCCTTCAGTGCCGAAGTGGCGAAATCGGTAGACGCAGTTGATTCAAAATCAACCGTAGAGATACGTGCCGGTTCGAGTCCGGCCTTCGGCACCAAATATGCAAAATTAGACGTCTACTGACGTCTTTTTTTGTCTCTAAAATCCAGCAGTTACGCTGTTTATCCCCTTATCTTTGTCTCCTGACGTCTACTCATATCTATCAACATCTACCCACTATTGATGGTATAACCGTTGGTATTCTCGATTCGATAACATTTGATACCAACAGTTGGGGGTTAGCCAATGGCACTCACTGATATCAAGGTATGAACGGTAAAGCCGTTAGATAAACCCTTCAAACTCACTGATGGTGAGGGGATGCACCTTCTCATAAATCCAAATGGGTCAAAATACTGGCGGCTGCAATATCGCTTTGGTGGTAAGCAAAAGATGTTGGCTTTAGGAGTCTACCAAACCGTCACTCTTGCTGATGCTCGTAAGCGACGTGAAATAGCGAAAAAGTTGATATCTGATGGAATCGATCCAGCTGAAAAGAAAAAAGAGGACAAGATTGAACAAAACGGTTCGACTACCTTCAAATCGGTAGCCAGAGATTGGCACGCTTCTTGTAGTAAAAAATGGTCTTCTTCTCATAGTGAACGTGTGTTGAAGAGTTTGGCTGATAATCTTTTCCCCTCCATTGGCAAAAGCAAAATTTCTGATCTCAAAACAAGAGATTTGCTCGCCCCTATCAAAGTTGTTGAAGCATCTAAGCGTTATGAAGTTGCTGCACGTCTACAACAGCGAACGACGGCAATAATGCGTTATGCCGTTCAAAGTGGGTTAATTGACTACAATCCAGCACAAGAGATGGCGGGAGCGATAGCTGTCGCAAAGCGTGAACATCGTCCTGCTTTAGATTTTGAACGCATACCTGAGCTTTTGGACCGTATCGAATGCTTTAAAGGTAGAAAGTTAACCAAATTAGCCGTCAAGTTGGCCTTGATGGTATTTATACGATCAAGTGAGCTTCGTTTTGCTCGGTGGTCAGAAATTGATTTCGAACGTGCTATGTGGACCATCCCTGCAGAACGTGAACTAAACATTCCCATCGTGGTTCAAAGATGCGCACACCCCATCTTGTTCCGTTAAGTAGTCAGGCGCTGGTAGTTTTGAAAGAGATTAAAGCTATCAGTGGTGATCATCATCTGATTTTCATAGGCGATCACAATCCTGAAAAGCCAATGAGTGAAAACACTGTGAACACAGCTCTCCGAGGGATGGGGTATGACACTAAAACCGAGGTATGCGGTCATGGTTTTAGAGCAATGGCTTGTAGCGCTTTGATAGAGTGTGGATTGTGTTCAAAGGATGCCGTGGAACGCCAGATGAGCCATCAAGAACGTAATTCTGTGCGCGCTGCTTACATTCATAAAGCTGAACATCTGGAGGAGCGTAGATTGATGGTGCAATGGTGGGCTGATTATCTGGATGCTAATTGCGAAAGGGTGATCCGATCGTTTGAGTTTGCCAACAGGTGATTATTTTGGTTAGAAAACCTCCGTAAACCGCTTGATAACCCATCACGTAAAAATATAACCATTTGTTTTAAATGTGTTTAATAGCCATCAATAGTTAATGACTATTAAACCATTTCATTGTGATTTTACAGCAATATTTGATATCGTAGCAGTATTAGATAACGAGGGAATAACCATGATATCAGGTCTTGATGGTGGAAATTTCATCCTCAGCTCAATGGCTAAGGAAAGGGTCAAATCAGGCATACTTGATAGAGCAATGATAGAAGGCTCTAAAGGCGGGTATAGCGTGATTTTTGATGGTTCAGAGTGGAATGGTAAACCCTTGGTCTTATGTAGCTCCAGACAGCCTTATGAAGCACGTATCTTCAAAAGTATTGATGGTGCGGTAGCCGAACTGCTGCGCATAGGCTTGAGTGAAGCTTCAATCAAAAACACCACAAAATCGAACTCCAAATAGTCAGGTTTAAAATGGATATGCAAAAAGAAACGATTTTTTCAGAAGTTGAAACAGCAAATAGTAAACAACTTGCTGTGTTAAAAGCTAACTTCCCACAGTGTTTTGATAAAAATGGGGCGTTCATTCAAGAAAAGCTGCTTGAGATCGTTAAATCATCCGATGTTGAGCTCTCTAAAGAGTCGTACAGTTTAAATTGGCTGGGCAAGTCCTATGCCCGGCTGTTGGCTAACTTACCACCAAAGACGTTCCTCACCGAAGATAAAGACCATAACCAACGTGAAGAGAACAAGAGCAGTCAAAATCTGTTGATCAAAGGGGATAACCTTGAAGTATTAAAGCATATGGTTAATGCGTATGCTGAAAAGGTTAAAATGATTTACATTGACCCGCCATATAACACAGGTTCTGATGGGTTTGCCTATAGCGATGATCGCAAGTTTACGCCTGAACAGCTTTCTGAACTGGCAGCTATCGATCTTGATGAGGCTACACGTATCCTCGATTTTACTGTAAAAGGTTCAAGTAGCCATAGTGCATGGCTGACATTCATTTACCCTCGTTTATATGTAGCTCGTGAGCTTTTAAAAGATGATGGAATAATCTGTATTTCAATTGATGAGAATGAACGTTCAAACTTAAAAATATTATGTGACGAAGTATTTGGTGAGTTTAACTTCGCTGGTGAAATAGTATGGAAAAATAGCAGTAAAAACGATCAGGCCTATATTTCAATCCAGCATGAATACTTGTTGTTTTATGTTAAAAGTAAAGAGCATAATTCTGGTCAATGGAGTGAGAAAAAAGAAGGGTTAGATGAAATCTATAAGGCATTTGATGGTTTTAGAAAAAAACATGGTGACAACTGGGCTGCTATACATAAGGACGCTTTGGAATGGTACAATCAATTCCCTGCTTCAAACCCAATAACAAATAGCAAACATTATAATTGGATGGATGAAAGAGGTATTTATTTCCCTGATAATATTTCTAAACCAGCGAATGGTTATTACTATGACATCGAGCATCCTATAACAAAAAAAACCTGTAAAAAACCTGCTGGGGGCTGGCGTTTTATTGAGGATACAATGAAACGTAAAATCAGTGAAAATAGAATACATTTTGGCAAAGACCACACTGTAGTTCCTAACAATAAAACCTATCTTAAGGATACTGAGTTTCAAAGTCTGACCAGTATAAAATTTAAAGATGGACGCGTAGCATCAAATATGTTGAAAAACCTATTTGGTCAGAAAGACATCTTTACAAATCCGAAGGATGTGGGATTGTTATCAGAAATATTTAAGGCTTTAAGTATTGAACATCAAGATATTGTGCTCGATTTTTTTGCTGGATCGGCATCTACTGCTCATGCAATATATAATATGAACTGCAATGAAGAGAAGGAGCTAAAATTCATTTGTATTCAACTGCCAGAGGAGACTAAAGAAAAGTCAGAAGCCTATAGAGCTGGATATAAAAATATCTTTGAAATTACAAAAGCAAGATTACTCAAATCCTCTGAGAAAATTAAAAATGAATACCCTGATTACAGAGGAGATCTAGGTTTTAAAATTTTTGAAACAATCAATGATTTCCGCTCAAAAGATGAATCAGAACTTACTCTGGCTAACCATACATTCTTTGATGATGTTGTATTAACTCAAGAACAGTATGACACCCTATTGACTACATGGTGTGTATATGATGGTAGCTTATTAACAACGCCAATTGAAGATGTTGATCTTAACGGTTACAAAGCGCACTTGTGCGATGGTCGTCTGTATCTGATTGCACCTAACTTCACCAGTGAAGCTCTGAAAGCTTTGCTTCAAAAGTTGGATTCAGACAAAGACTTTGCTCCTAACAAAGTTGTGTTTTATGGAAGCAACTTTGAAAGTGCAAAACAGATGGAACTCAATGAAGCACTAAAAAGCTATGCTAATAAAAAATCTATTGATATAGATTTGGTAGTGAGGAACTAATCATGTCTAAAGGGTTTACATTCGAAAAAAATTTACCTCATCAAAAGGCAGGCGTTGATGCGGTGATGAATGTTTTTGTTTCCGCAACACCTCATCAGACAAATAATGTTGCTGTTCGCTTGTTAGCCAACCCTGAACTGAATCTTACTGAACAACAATACTACAACAACATAAAAAATGTTCAGGAGTTCAATGGCATTGAGCATTTAAAAGATAATTACGATGCTAAAAGCAATGTGATTGATGTTTCTATGGAAACAGGGACAGGTAAAACCTATACCTACACTAAAACCATTTTTGACCTGAACAAATCATTTGGCATTAACAAATTTATAATTATTGTTCCTACACTATCAATCAAAGCCGGAACAGTTAACTTTTTAAAAAGTGATGCTTTAAAAGAACACTTTCGAGATGATTACGAGCGAGAGCTAAAGACTTATGTTGTTGAGAGTCAGAAAAACTCTGGTAAAAACACGAAATCGTATATGCCCCAAGCTATTCATGATTTTGTTGAAGCAAGTAATTTCAACAAGAAATATATACACGTTCTTGTAATCAACTCAGGGATGATTAACTCCAAGTCTTTAACTGATACTTATGATGTTGGTTTGCTTGATAATCAGTTTGATACACCATTTTCCGCCCTTAGTGCGGTAAAACCATTCATCATTATTGATGAGCCTCATAAGTTCCCTACGGGTAAAAAAACATGGGAAAACATTG
This sequence comes from Lelliottia sp. JS-SCA-14, assembly GCF_035593345.1. Lineage (NCBI taxonomy): Bacteria > Pseudomonadati > Pseudomonadota > Gammaproteobacteria > Enterobacterales > Enterobacteriaceae > Lelliottia > Lelliottia sp. JS-SCA-14. Next base: position 635,516 of record NZ_CP141606.1, read on the forward strand.
AGAAATTTAATGCTCAATATATCATTCGTTATGGCGCTACCTTTAGTGAAGGCTATAAGAACTTAGTTTATCGTCTTACGGCCGTAGATGCATTTAATGACGATCTTGTTAAAGGTATTGATGCTTACATTGAAGATATTGTTGGTGATGGTTTCGCCAGCCTCAAGTTCATCAAATCTGACGGAAAAGAAGCCACATTTGAACTGAACGAAAATGGCAATAAAAAAACGTTCAGGTTAGCCAAAGATGAATCACTATCTAAAACGCATAGTGCGATCCATGATTTAACGCTTGATGCTTTAAACAGGAGCACTGCAGTGTTGAGTAATGGTATAGAGCTAAAAATTGGTAGCTCTATAAACCCCTACTCTTATGATCAGACGCTTGCTGATAACATGATGCGTAAAGCTGTCAAAGAACACTTCAAGTTAGAAAAAGAGTATCTGACACAAAGACCACGCATAAAACCTCTTACTCTTTTCTTCATTGATGACATTGAAGGCTATCGTGATGGTAATGATATTGCAGGAAGCCTGAAAACTAAGTTTGAAGCGTTCGTGTTAGCTGAAGCTAATGAACTGTTAAAAAAAGAGAAAGATGAGTTTTATAGAAACTACCTTGAAAAAACTATTAAGGATATCTCTTCTGTTCATGGAGGTTATTTTTCAAAAGATAACAGCGATAAAGATGATAAAATTGAGCAGGAAATCAACGAAATCCTTCATGACAAAGAGCTTTTGTTATCTTTGAATAATCCTCGTCGTTTCATTTTCTCCAAGTGGACATTGCGTGAGGGGTGGGATAACCCTAACGTCTTTCAGATTTGTAAGCTCCGTTCGAGTGGTAGCATCACATCTAAACTTCAAGAGGTAGGACGTGGATTACGTCTTCCAGTGAATGAATATATGTGCCGAGTGAAAGACCGCAATTTTACACTCAACTATTATGTTGATTTTACAGAAAAAGATTTTGTTGATTCTCTTGTCAAAGAGGTTAACGATAGCTCTTTCAAAGAAACCGTTCCGAGTAAGTTCACTCAGGAGCTTAAGGATAAAATACTATCTAAGTATCCTGATCTTTCATCAAGGATACTCATGAATGAAATCTTTGACGCTGAAATCATTGATGAGAATGACAACTTCAAAGATTCTGATTCCTATATACGCTTAAAAGGTAAATACCCGGCAGCATTCCCTACCGGAGTAAAACCAAACAAAATCAAAAAAGCCACAGATGGAAAAAGACGTACTAAAATGCGTGCTGGCAAGTTCAGTGAACTGAAAGAACTGTGGGATTTAATCAATCAGAAAGCAGTGATTGAGTATAAGATAAACAGCGAAAATGAATTCTTATCCATTTTCAAATCATTCATGCTCGAAGAAACAGAAAGATTTACTAAATCAGGGGTTCATACTCGTATTGATAGAATTTACATTCATAATGATACTGCCATGTCAAAAAGTATCATCAGTGATGATGATAACTTTGCAAAACTCAATACAATGAGTTATCGAGAATTTCTTGATAACTTATCACAAACTATTTTTGCTAAACAGGATACCTTACATAAGGTGTTTTGTGATATAAAAGACACTATCAATATCACTGATTACCTGAACATTCAAACAATCAGAAAGATTAAATCTGGTTTCAGTAAATATTTGTTAAACAATTCTTTCAACAAGTTCAGTCTTGGATACAATGTAATTTCAGGCTCTGTTCATCCAACTAAGTTTACAACGGAAAGCGGTGAGCCTGTAGTTGAGGTGTTATCAAGTGATCTTGGTGTATTGTATGAGAATACAAAGCCACCATTGGATTCTTATCTTTTTGAAGAGGTCTTTTATGACTCAGAACTTGAAAAGCTCAACATAACAGATGAAGAAATTCAGTCTGTGTCTGTATTTACAAAAATTCCAAAAAATTCTATTAAGATTCCGGTTGCGGGTGGCTATACGTATTCTCCAGACTTTGCATATGTTGTAAAAACATCAAAAGGTGATTATTTGAACTTTATCATCGAAACAAAAAATGTTGAGGGGAAAAATAGCTTGCGACTTGAAGAAGAACGAAAGATAAAACACGCCAAAGTATTATTTAACCAAATAAGCAAGTCTGTTAAAGTGGAGTTTAATACACAGTTTTCTGATGACTCAATATATAAATTAATCAAACAAGCTCTTTGATGGTGTTTAAATCAAGGGCTCTAAAGCCCTTGATTTTTCGACGAATGGGTACTATCCCTACCGAATAATGCCATTTCTTCTACTAAGGTAAAAATAGTCCATTTGGCTGAAAATGGGCCCCTATATATGGGAGAGTCAGAGACTTCATCAAAGTGAATATTTACCATTATGGACATGTGATTAAAGCTGGCTCGGTGATTTGACCATCGCCCTCTCAATCAACCCCAGTAACTCTTTCTGCCGCTGTTCGTAGAACGCATCGAAATCGTCCGCACGTAGGGGTTCTACAGGAATGTGATGGCTTCTCAAAAGCGTGTTCATCGCGACATCATCCAGTTGTACCTGGTTGTGGGATTGTAGCGATGCCAGATAGACGGAGGGGGCTGACCCACCAATCATCCTGTTTGCTTTATAGGAAATAGGCGTTTTATTGATAATCGAATCGTACTGGCGTCGGGCGATACCTTGCTTTTCGCACCAGTCTTTCGGGAAGATATGATGGATATCGAGTGAGACTTCATCAGCTTCAAGGTTGCGAATCTGAGATTTCCAGAACAGGTCATGTGCGCCGTCGCGTAAGACCAGAACGTTAATCCCCTTATAAGCCGCACTCAGACGAGAAGCGAGTGAACCCAGACGATCAATCTGGAAATTGGCATCGTTGATGGTTCGCGGAAGGTCTCCATTGCCTTCAATCCAGGCCAGCAACTCCTCAACATCATTCGCTATACGCGTTTCAACGGCACCGCCGTAAAGTTCGCCCAGCACGCCACACCAGAACCATCTGGCCAGCTTCTGGTGAATCTGTGGTTCTCTCCAGCGTTCTTCATCTTTGCTGCAAATGACCGTCATGACTGCCGCCAGCGGGGCGATCTGGGTTCTATAAGGTAAGTCACGTTGAGAAGTAAAACATTCCTGGCGAAGGAATTTGGCGGCGCAATTGAATCCTCTTTCTACAACTTCAGCCCAATTTTTATAAGCGTCTAAAGGTAGCTCAAGGACAGATGCTCGTTTCGCACTGACGGGGGAAACTTGTTTACCTGTTTTGCCAGCGGCGATATCAGCTTTACGTTTTTCCAGTGTATGCAGCATGGTAATAGCTTGCAGGAAGTCTGTGCTTTCAACACCATTCAGAATCGGCTCTTCGGAAATTCGCTGCCTGCGAGAGATAACGTTTCGAATATCGCTGCCGTACCAGTCATCGCGTAGATTGTAGCCGTCAGCTGCGTAGCTCGCTGTAACCAGCTCAAATACCGAGAGTGGTACGCCTCCGGTGTTCACCTTTTCAAACACGAGGCATACCGCTTCTTTGGTCGTGTCTTTTTTCAGGACAATTAAAGGAATTTGGTAATCGTTGTACGCATCCAGGACCTGCGATTTGAATTCAAAGAATTGGGGTACCGCGTCAGGATTATGGGTGTACAGATCTTTTAGCCAACCCATTACCTCCAGAATTTCCGAGCAAGGGAAATATAACTGCTGGCATTCAAGTTCCCGGGTAGAAAGATCAAGCTCAACTTTACGACCAAAATCACTGCGAATCTGGCGACTACCATCGGTTGCAATGATGGCCTCATCCAGCCTGTCAGCACCCGCGAGAGCAGTGGGAATATGGATGTAGTAAAAACGATCGATCGGTTTCCCTTTTTCCGTCGTTGTTTTCACTGGTCCCTGAAGTTTAAGCACCTGAGTTAAGGTTGTCAGACGTTGCTGACCATCGAGAATCAATTTCTCTGGCGCAGGTAAGCCCGCGGAAGGAACATTCTCTACTGGTCTCACCTGAAAACGAACTTCGCCGCCCGTTTCAAGAAGCATTACAGCACCGACAGGAAATGAACGTCCCAGACTGACCAATAAGCTCCGTACATGCTCATCATCCCAGACCCAGCCACGTTGAAAATCGGGTAACTGAATTTTCCCGCCAACAATATCTTTCAGAAGATCCTTGAGCGGCAGTTTAGTGCTGTCAAATGTCGACATATCTACATCCTTGCTATGAGTTCAATGCCCGTAAGCGTCATTAATTGAAAACGGACTATATATACATTTTTCACGTTAAACGTTTTACTTAAACAAACAATGGCTCGGTAACTTTGTGAATCTGCTGGAAATCAAAACCTATCTCTTTGGCAATTTCTTCCTGAACATTTTCAGGGAAGTGTGCTTTCAGAATTTGCTGCATAAGTGAGCAAATAAGGTTCTTGTTATTTTTCAGCCGCGCGTAATACTCTTCAGTGAAACCGCCTGCGACGCAATAGCTCACTAACTCTGTGACTGGAGGTTCTTTGCTTCCAGTGCTGGAACAATGTTCAGCATTATGAAGTTCCCAGAATCCATCCCCTTTCAGCCGCCAGAACGGCATTTGAGGGTAGTGGGTTGCGCGCTTTGGACCAAAACGTTCTAACAGGTTAAGCAGCGGGTGATGGATTTCCGTACCATAGTCGAATAAACGGCCATGGCCACGCTGGTAATTTGCCAGTACATACAGAAGCAATAGCGGCTTATGAGGTGCACGTTCATTACCTTTGCGCCAGATTCTAATATCGGAAATAGCTTGTTCCAGGGTTTTATTGGGGATCATCGTGTTATGTCATTAACTAAAATAATTGCGATGATGCTCGCAAAATCCCTCCCAATCAACCACCCACCTCTCACAACCAACAAAAAAGGCGCCCATCGGCGCCTTCCCCATTCAATTGATTTTTCAGCCTTTCGAACTCTTCGCCGATATCACTCCGACGAACTCCACCACCTGCTTTTGCTTACGCGCTGAGAGCTTACTCACCTCGCGCACCAGCTTCTCCATCTCCGTTTCTTCCGGTTCTGGTTCTCGTGCGGTCAGGATCATGCAGCCTTTCATCACCTTCACGTCCACTTTGGTGCCGGTGCTGAATCCGGCTTCATCCAGCCAGTAGCCCTTCATGATAAAGGCCGGCATACGGGCGTGATCGTGAAAACGGCTCGCATAACTCACGGTGAAGGTGCGGTTATCGGCGGGGAACACTTCTGGTTCAAATGAATCTGCAATACAATCGACGTTAGTCATAGTTACTATTCTCTCTAATAGTGATTGTGATGAGCGGTGCGGACGTGTTGGCGCATGTCCGCATCGCGTTATGAATACCTGTATATTTAATCAGGAAAATATTTAAAGTCCAGCTGAATACAAAACGTAATAAGCGTTATTCGGAGTGATTTGAATATATAAAAATCATGAATTCATTATTCACAATATATATTTCCGGAATAAGTATTTAATTACGCTCACTCGATCTCCGCATCCTCAACCGTCCCGCCAGCGTTACATGCGTCGCCGCATCTTCCTGATTGCACAGATACTCCACGGCTAACCGCCCCAGCTCGCTATAAGGCAGCTGAATACTGGTCAGCGCCGGAGTCAGCTGTTCGGAAATCTTCTGATCGTCGTAGCCCGCCAGCAGCATGTCCTGCGGGATCTGCACGTTGTTCACCGCCAGCGCCTGATAGCAGCCGATCGCCAGCCAGTCGCTGGCGCAGAAGATCGCGTCCGGGCGTTCCGGCAACGCCAGCAGGGCCTCGGTCGCGGTGAAGGACTCGCTGAACTGCCAGTTGGTCGGGCGAACCAGACTCTCATCGAACGCCAGTCCGGCCTGTTCCAGCGCGGCCTGGTAGCCCGCCTTACGCTGGCGGGTGGCCTCCATCCAGCTCTCGCCGGTGATGTGCGCGATGCGCGTGGCCCCCTGAGCAATCAGATGGCGCGTCACCTGGAAGGCGTTGGCGAAGTCGTCGGGAATGAATGACGGCAGCAGCGGGGAGCCGGGGTCGCGCTGGTTGAGCAGCACCAGCGGGAGCTGCGTGCAGTCCTGGAAATCGGTCATGTCCACCAGAGTGGTGACGGGGGAGGCGAGGATAATCCCCACGCAGTTGCGCTTCTCCAGCTGGCGGATGATGTTCAGGGCCAGCTCCACGTCGTCGCCGTAGTCGTACACGGTCAGCAGCGTCTCGTTGCGCCAGGCCGCATCCCGCGCCTGGCTGATGGCGTCGATAAAGGGGTCGTAACTTTGCAGGGAGCTGACCAGCAGCGCCACCTCTTCCTGGTTGCGCGGCGCGTGGATGGCGGGCAGGCGGTCGTAGCCGAGTTCGGCGGCCACGCCGATCACCCGCTGGCGCGTCTCGTCGCTGAGCTTGATGTTGCGGGACTGGTTGAGCACCAGCGATACCGTCGCCTGCGACACCCCCGCCGCACGCGCAATATCGTTCATCGTGATTTTGTTTTTCCGCTTCATCCGCTCGCTCCCCCTTGAGAAACAGCATCATACCTTAACCGTCTTCCAAAGCGCGGTCGATCACGTTTCTTATGCGCTCAAGCCTGAACTTTGTGATTGCTGTCGCTTTTCTGAATGCGCCAGTTTGCTCATTTATAGTTCAACTAATATTTATTAGCTAAATATTATCAGCAAGTGAGGCGACGATGAAACAGCAGTGGAGTAAAGAACAGGCGCAGGCGTGGTATCAGCAAAAAGGGTGGCTCTGCGGGTTTAACTATCTGCCGTCGACGGCGGTGAACTGGACGGATATCTGGCAGCAGGAGACGTTCGATCCCGAAACCATTGACCGTGAACTCGGCTGGGCGGCGGACGCGGGCTACAACACCCTGCGCATCAACCTGCCGTTTATCGTCTGGGAGCACGATCGCGACGGATTGCTGGCGCGTATTGACCACTTTCTGACGCTTGCTGACCGCCACGGGTTCAGCACCATGCTGACGCTGATGGACGACTGCGGGTTCTCGGGCGATGAGCCGTATCTCGGCCCGCAGAAGCCGCCGATCCCGGGCAAACACAACAGCCAGGCGGCGGCGAGCCCAGGGCGCGATAAAGTGTGCGATCGCGACTGCTGGCCGCAGATTGAGCGTTATATCCGCGACGTTATCCGCCAGTTCCGCGACGATAAACGCGTCCTGGTGTGGGATCTCTACAACGAGCCGGGCAACCGCGGGATTTTTGCGACCGGCACCGTGGAAGTGCAGTACGACGAAAAACTGGAAAGCTACGCGCATGAGCTGATGAAACGGGCGTTCGAGTGGGCGCGGGAAGAAGATCCGGAGCAGCCGCTGACGGTCTGCGCGTGGCGCGTGTCGCCAGATGTGGAAGTGGAAGGAGAGACCTTCTTCCAGCATCCGCTCGATCAAACCGCGCTGGAGTTGTCGGACGTGGTGAGCTACCACGCTTACCTCAACACCGGGCGCATGACCGCGATTATCCAGCAGTTACAGCAGTTTGGCCGCCCGATGTTCTGCACCGAATGGCTGGCGCGCCACGTCGGGAGCACCATCGAAGAGCAGCTCCCGCTAATGTACACCGCGAAGGTCGCGCCGTACCAGTGGGGCCTGGTGCGCGGCAAAACCCAGACCTGGCTGCCGTGGCCGGTGATCATGACCGGCTCGACCGACTACTGCCGTCTGTGGTTCCACGACGTCTTCGAAGAGAACGGCATCCCGTTCTCGCGCAGCGAAATCGCCCTGATGCGCAAGCTGCGCAAAATCGCCCCGCAGCCGCAGGCATAACAATAACGATCCGGCGGTACGCCGCCGGACAGCAAGGTACGCACTATGGCAACGACAATGAAAATACCGTCTCGCGAGTTGTGGTCCTATTTTGGCTATGGTTTAGGTCAGTGTTTTAGTTTTGGTTTAGTGGGTTCATTTATTAACTATTTTTACACCGACGTGCTGGGGATCTCGGCCCTGGCGGCGAGCTCGATCTTCCTGATTGCCCGCGTCTGGGATGCGGTTCACGATCCGCTGTTCGCCAGCATTATGGACACCATTAACAGCCGATTCGGCAAGTTTCGGCATTTTTTACTTATCGCTCCGCTGCTGATCACCGGCGTCACGCTGCTGTCGTTCTATAAAATCGAAGCGGACATGACCACCAAAATCCTCTACGCCGGGGTGACCTATATTCTGTGGGGGACGCTGTACGCGATCTCCGATATCCCGTTCTGGTCGATGTCGTCGGTGATGACCAACGACTCCGGTCAGCGCACCCGCGCGGTGACGGCGGCGATGCTCGGCGTCAACGCCGGGATTGCCTGCGCGAATATCTTCTTCCCGAAACTGGCGGCGTTTTTTGCCCAGTACAGCAACGACAAAGGCTATTTCATGGCGGCGCTGGTGATGATGCTCTTCGGCCTGCCGCTGATGTTGAACGGCTTTATGCAGATTAAAGAGCGCGTCCCGCCGAGCGCGGAGAAGGTGACGATGCGAGACACCTTCCACAATCTGCGTCAGAACAAACCGCTGTTCGTCATCCTGCTGTCGTTCTTTTTCTGCGTGTTCCATAACGTCGCCAACGGGATTTACATCTACTTCTTTATCTACAACCTCGGCGACGGCAGCCTGCAGATGGCGATCGGCATTATGGGGATCGTGGCGGCGGTGGTGTGCCTGATAGCACCAATGCTGACCCGCAGGATGCAGAAGCGAAAACTGTTTATGATCCTCTGCGGGCTGGATATCGCGGTGCGCGCGGTGATGTGGTTCGCGGGATATCACCACACGGCGTTGCTGTTCCTGCTGCTTGGTCTCAGCACCTTGTTCGTCATGATGAGCAATATCCTCACCTCGTCGATGATCGCCGACACCATCGAGTACGCTGAGTACCACACCCATAAACGCTGCGCGGCGATCACCTTCTCCGGGCAGACCTTCACCGGCAAGATGTCGGTGGCGGTGGGCGGGGGCTTGATCGGCGTGTTCCTGACGATGATCGGCTACGTACCGCAGGCGCAAACCCAGAGCGATGGCGTGCTGACCGGGCTGTTCTTCGGCATCTGCCTGCTTCCGGCGATTGGCTCGCTGATCCGCCTCGGCTGCATGTCGCGCTTCACCTTTACCGAAGAGAAACATGCGGAGATTTGCCGTCTGCTGGCGGAGCGCCGCCATGCTTCAGCGCAGGATGTGGAAGGCGACGAGCGGCTGGATCGCCCGGTCTCGGTGAATTAGCTTTTATGGGCGCCTGCCCGGCAGGCGTCCACTTATCCTTCAGAACACCGGTACGCCCAGCCCCTGTTTCACCTCTTTGAGCGTCGCCTGCGTGATCTCGTGCGCCCGTTCGCTACCGTTTTTCAGCATCGCCATCAGTTGGCTTTTGTCCTGAATGTAGGTCGCCCGGCGCTCGCGCATCGGCGCAATCAGCTCCTGCAGACAGGCTTCCAGCTCGTTTTTGCAGGTTCTGTCGCCCAGTCCGCCCTGCTGATAGTGCGCTTTCATCGCCGCGACTTTGGCTTTGTCCGCGTGGAACGCATCCAGATAGGTAAACACCACGTTGCCCTCGACCTGCCCCGGATCGCTCACTTTCAGATGGTTCGGATCGGTATACATCGCGCTGACGGCGCGGTGGATGGTCTCTTCGCTGGCCGAAAGGTGCAGGGTGTTGCCGAGGGATTTTGACATCTTGGCGTTGCCGTCGACGCCCGGCAGGCGGCTGGTGTCGCTCAGCATCGCCTTGCAGTGGCGCAGTACCGGGGCGGGCAGCAGGCTATTCATCTTGTGGACGATTTCGTTGGTCTGCTCGATCATCGGCAGCTGGTCATCGCCGACGGGCACCACTTCCGCTTTAAACGCGGTGATATCCGCCGCCTGGCTGATGGGATACACGAGGAAACCGGCGGGCAGCGAGCGGGCAAAGCCTTTCTGGGCGATTTCGTTTTTCACCGTCGGGTTGCGCTCCACGCGCGCCACGGTGACGATGTTCATATACAGCATCGTCAGTTCGGCCAGCGCGGGCAGGGCGGACTGCAGGCAGATGGTCGTGAGATCGGGATCGATACCCGCGGCGAGATAGTCGGCCAGCACTTCGGGGATGTTATCGCGGATTTTTTGCGGGTTGCTGCCATTATCCGTCAGGCCCTGCAGGTCGGCGACCAGCACAAACTGCTGATAATCCTGCTGGAGCGCGACGCGCTGGCGCAGCGATCCAACATAGTGCCCAAGATGCAGAGGGCCAGTCGGACGGTCGCCGGTGAGGATGGTCGTTTTGGTGTTCATGTAAGACTCCTTAAGGTTTTAAAAGCCGAAAGACGTCTTAGAAATGCAATAGCCGCCTTTCGGCGGCTATCTGAAAAAGAGGGAAAACAATTCCGGGCCGCCTTTAAGAAGGCAGCCACCACTGGGTGTGATGGAAAGCGGGGAGGTGTTTTCTGTTCATTGAATTACCGTATCATGTTCTGAGCGAAACACAACAGGGGATCCTATGCTGCAATCACTGAACCACCTCACGTTGGCCGTCAGCAACCTGCAAACCAGCATGAATTTCTGGCGCGATCTGCTGGGTTTGTCACTCCATGCCCAGTGGGACACGGGCGCATATCTCACCTGCGGCGACCTCTGGCTGTGCCTGTCTTTCGACGAAACCCGCAACTACGTTCCGCCTGAGGAGAGCGATTACACCCACTATGCGTTCAGCGTTGCACCCGAAGATTTTGACGCTTTCTCGCACAAGCTGGAGCAGGCTGGCGTCACCGTCTGGAAAACCAATAAAAGCGAAGGGGCATCGTTCTATTTTCTCGACCCGGACGGACACAAGCTGGAGCTGCACGTGGGCGATATCGCCGCGCGACTGGCGGCGTGTCGGGAAAAACCTTATGCGGGGATGCGGTTTTATTCGCAGGATTAGTCGCAAACCATCTCGCGCTGCGTAATCTCCATTTGCGCGTAACCCGCCGCCAAAAACAGCGGCGTTAAACGCTCAGGCACTGAGACCGGGGTGCTGATTCCTGGATATTGCTCGCTCAGGATCTGCAACATGCGCTGAGCCTCTCCCTTGCCGCGCGATGCTGGTTCCACAAATAGATAGCGCAGCTGCGGCACCGGACCGTGAGTGGTGATAACCGCCCATGCTCCCCGACCTGTGTTCAGCACCGTGCAGGGCAAGGATCGCAGCGCCAGCGGATCCAATTGCCAGGGCGTGGTCTCCGGCGGAGCAGAAAAGAGTGCGTGGTACAGGGAATCCAGCGTGGCGGAGTGTAGTTTCGCGCCCTGCGGGTTCTCCGTCGAGCTGCCTTTAAACCCGAGCAGCGCCTGTGCATCGCGAAAACCCAGCGACTTGTACAGCGCAATCCCGGCGTTGTTTTCGGCGATCACTTCCAGATAAAGACGCGCTACGCCTTTGGTTTTCAAAGCGGCGAACAGCGGTGCGAGCATCGATCGGGCCAGCCCTTTCCCACGAAGTGCCGGAACGATGGCAAACGCCGCCAGACGCGCGATCGAATCTCGTCGGGTGATAATGGCAATCGCCACCGGCTCACCGTCCTGCAGCCAGACGCAGGAGTCTTCCACACTCATCCCTTCTGCCCCGAAACGCAGGGCAAAAGCTTCCGGCGTGAGCGAGAAAGGGACGAAATAGTTCTGAAAGCAGCGCCCCAGAATGTCAGTAAGTTCCGTAAAGCTGAAATGAAGCGCGCTGGTTGCGGTCAGTTCCATGACGATCGTCCTCACAAATAGACAGGAAATCAGTGTAGCGGATGAATTCTTTCCTGTATTACTGAACTTCCAGCGTTTTCAGTTCGTCGGCGATGGCTTTATTGCGTTCAGTTAATGTTGAACACATCTGCTTGTCTGATTCTTGTTTGCCTCGGCAGTAAAGATTCATCTGTGCGTTATTGAGCAGCACTCGATTGTTAAGGGTATTGATTTTATTTTCTGTCGGATTCTGTGTGCCATTTGCCAGCGCCAGGCGAAGCCCTTCCATAAACGAACAACTGTTATGGTAATCCATAAAGTCGTTGATCCCTTTAGAAAGCGGATACGCGGTGATATCGTCATCTTTTAAGTGCTGCGCAATCGCGATTGCTTTGGTCTCGCGGGTTTGCTGAATTTTGTTATCGACGGCCGTGATAATCATTTGCTTGTAAACCACCTCATTGACCAGTGAACGTTCGGAGTTAGAAAACATCGCTAACGCTGAGAAAATTGATTTGCTCACTGCTGGTGTGGCAACGGTAGAAATACCGGCAAACAGACTGGTTAATGTTCCGGCGGTCACGTTAAAAGAAGCATCTCTGCCATAGATACTACGTCTGTGAATTAGGCATACCTGCTCCGAACCGGTCATCAGGGTGTAAATGGCGTTGTTGCGCTGGGTTCGGCATTTACCAGATCTGTCGGTTGTGCTCGTTGCAGTGACACAGTCCTCTGAAACAATGGCCTGCCTTTCGTTTATCTTATTTTGATTATCTGGATTTTTCTTTTTATCATCAGCAGCTGGATTTAATAATGCTCGCATTATTTTGTCAGAGGTAAAGGTAATGTTTTCATCAATGTCGGGGCTGGAATAGCCCCGATAAAAATAACTGTCGGATACGCAGCCAGAGGTAGCCAAGCAAGATAACGTGAGCAAGCAAATACACTTTTTCATGATGACCTTCCTGACCGCAGAATGGTGTTATGTCGCCCACTGCTCTTTTAATTCCTGTGCAGTACCAGGGAAATAATTGCAGTCCAGATGCCCAAGATAATTACCCGGAATCCCCGGAACGGAACGGCAACCGGAAGGTCCTTTTGGACCATCGGTATATTGCCAAAGCCAGTATTGATCCCAGTGAACTGGTAGCGTTGGATGAGCATTGTACTGTGCCAACCATAAACGATGGTTGTGATAAAAAGGATCCCGGGTGTTGCCTAATTTCTCGCGGAGCAGATTGCTACCATAAATCACCGGGCGGCGATTAAGTTTGCTATATATCGCCTGACAAAATGCTCTAACCCCTTCTTCGGTCATTTGATTGCCCGGCGTAGGTTCAAAGTCCAGTGCGATCAGCGTGTTTTCATCAGGCTGCGCGTAGTCCAAAAAATTCTTCACCTGCTGCGAAATATCCGCTGCCGTTCCCCAGTGATAAGCGCCCCACATCAGACCCGCATTCTTAGCGGCTATTCTGCGATTATCATACTCATCATCCCTGCCCGATGCCCCCGTGGTGGCTTTATGGATCACCGCCACCAGACCTGCGTTTTTGGCTTGCTGAAAGCTATTCACTTCATCGCCGTGGTAGAGATCTACCACGAAGGGGATATGTTGAAGTGCTGCGTTGGTTTCCAATGCTGGCGCAGCAAGGCTGTGCTGAGAGACTGCGGTGCACGCGCCCGCCCAAATAAATGTATTGGTTGATATGCGATACCAGTGGGTATTTCCTTCTACATTATCACCGACAACCACAGCTAAAACGGAGACGGTTTGTCCCGCCGCCATTTTTTGCACTACGGGAGCCAATATGGACGGTTTACCCTGACGCACGTTGACCAGAACGGTTGTGGTTACGCTTCCTTTTAATGGGATTTCCGGATAGCTGCTCATAGAGACCTCGTGATGATTAACAGTTAACCCGCACCAGAAGATGTCGTGTTTTTGTCTAAAGAGGGAGAAGGCACGTCGGCATCGCCATGTGGGGCGGCTTTATAAGCGAGATAACCGGCATGGCTAATACCGAGTAGCCATGACAGGCCTTCTGAAACGGGAGGGAATAGTTGCAACCACGTATGATCTGTCTTGCCAGGTATTGGAACTGGTTGGGGAAAATAGTTATTCCAGAGCAAAGTGGCGTATACGACTAACAGGATGAACGTGATGATGAATTGTTGGATTTTTCCCAGATCGGCCGAACCGGCATTAGCACTCTCTTCACCACGAAAAAGGTCTAGCCAGCTAGCAAAATCAGATGAGGAAAAATAGAAAATTTTACCGGAGGGGATGATGTCCACTTCGGGTTTATTAATTGCCTGAGATACCTGTTGTGCCGCTTGATTCGGCGATTTATTCTCCTCTTTGGCATTTAAAATCGCAGGCGCTGCCGCAAGCGACGTTAGTGAGATCCCCATGATCGCGAGAAGGTATTTATCTAATGTTATGTCCAGGGGCGAATCGACATGTGCCCATATTCTTAGTAACGCAGCGGTATACAATGCAGATAAAATCAGTACCGACCAGCACAATGCCTGTAATTTCGACAAACTAAAACGGTTACGATAATCGATGAAAATACCTGTAAAACGTCCATTGATGGCATAGCCAATACTTAGACAAAAAACAATCATCAGAATGAGCGTACTAAGCCATGCTATTTGTGGTGTATGCTGAAAAAATATCGGGGAGAGAAATGAGCCTACCAGGCTCACGATTATAAAGAACTTCGCGCCGGATGCTGTTCTGGGCATACAACATACCTTAATGAAAAAAGATGATGCTATTAACCATATAGGTGGGCATTAATCCGGCATTAACAATAAAGCATGAAAAGAATAAGGGTTTTTCATGCTTATGGTTGAAATGTTTTGCTAACAACGGTGGGAATTACTCCCCGACCAGCTCAATCCGGTTCCCGTCCGGGTCGGCGATCACCGCCTCGTAAAACCCGTCCCCCGTCATGCGCGGCGCGCTGAGCAGCGTGCCGTTCTGCTGCGCCTGTTCCGCCATACGATCCACATTGGCTTTGCTGCCAACGTTGAGAGCGATATGTGCCCAGCCGACAAATTCAGGATGCACGGGCTCGTCCGCCAGTTCCGGGACCGTCATCAGCTCAATCGTCGGGCCGTCGGTGAGCGTAATAAAGTGCGACTCAAACCCAGGGCGATTTTTACTGATGTATTTCTCGTTGCTGCGACCCCCGAAAACCGTTTCCCAGAACTGAACCTGAGCGGGCAGGTTGCGGGTCCAGAGTGCGACATGTGCAATATTCATATTAAGCCTCGTTGTTTGCTGCGCATAGTTAAGTGATGTTCCTGGAACCGGGCGGGTAACTCTTCGCGCTGCACTTTCTGCTGCGATCGCTCCGTGTGGCTGACGGGCTGGAACCAGAATCCGTCGTAAGGCTGGTTAGCCACAAGCGGGTGAGACGGTTTACTGCGTTTCATCATCAGGCTCCCTTCCAGGTTGCATCGATTGACAGGCTGAGCGTCATGCAACATTATGCGCATTGATGCTCGATTTGGATTTTAACAGGACTCTTTATGCTCGATTATGCTGCTTTTCCGGAAC
The DNA here is from genome assembly GCF_035593345.1 of Lelliottia sp. JS-SCA-14. NCBI lineage: Bacteria > Pseudomonadati > Pseudomonadota > Gammaproteobacteria > Enterobacterales > Enterobacteriaceae > Lelliottia > Lelliottia sp. JS-SCA-14. The sequence continues at coordinate 650,712 of NZ_CP141606.1, forward strand.
AACGACAAGATCTGATCCGCAAGATCCTTCAGGACAACGGCAGGGTGGTCTGCACGGAATTAGCGACGCAAATGAAAGTGTCTGAGCACACGATTCGCCGTGATTTACATGAGCTTAGCAAAGAAGGGCTGTGCAAAAAGGTCTACGGCGGCGCGGTGCTTCAGCTGCCGGATGCGGGAAATTTTCTCGCTCGCGAGCGAAAAAATCCTGCAAAAAAAGACATGATCGCGCAGAAAGCGGCAACCTTTATCAAACCCGGCAGCTGTATTTTTATGGATACCGGCACCACCAACCTGGCGCTGGCGAAGGCATTGCCTGCGGATTTGAACGTGACGATCGTGACCAACTCTCCGGCGATCGCGGCGGAGCTGCTGCGCCATCCTCTGTGCGAAGTGATCATGACCGGCGGGCAGATCCAGCGCGCCTCGGGCGGTGCCGTCGGGGCGACGGCGGCCAGTCAGATCCAGGGGATTATTTTCGATCAGGCCTTTATCGGCGGATGTGCGATGGACCCCGAAATGGGGCTGACCGGCTTTGATTTTGCCGACTGCGAGTTTAAGAAAACGGTGATCGCCCAGAGCAATCAGACCATCGTGGCGCTGACCACCGACAAAATCCCCGGCGTGGCGCGCTTCGTGGTCGCCAGAACCGGTGACATCGACGTGCTGGTGGTGGAAGCGAGCATGAACCCGGATGTTCTCAGCGCGTTCGCGACTCAGGATGTTCGCATTGTGTGCGCCTGACGACTTTGCCTGGCAAAACAGGCTACACTCTGACTTTGAGCGCTAAAAGCCGAGGATAACAACAATGCACTTCACACAGAAAGATCGCGATAACACAGAAAAATCAGAAGGGAAAAACGGCGCGGGCGCACTGCAGCAGAAATTGCTCGAGTCCCGCTCGATCATCATCTCCGGCGAAATTGACCAGGCGCTGGCCGAGAAAGTGATCACTCAGATGATCCTGCTGCAAAGCGTGAGCAACGATCCGATCAAGCTGTACATCAACAGTCAGGGCGGCCACGTGGAAGCGGGCGATACTATCCATGACTTTATCAAGTTCATCCGCCCGGATGTGCACGTGATCGGTACCGGCTGGGTGGCGAGCGCCGGGATCACCATCTTCCTGGCGGCGAAAAAAGAGCACCGCTATGCGCTGCCAAATACCCGCTTCATGATCCATCAGCCGCTGGGCGGCGTGCGTGGTCAGGCAACGGATATTGAGATCGAAGCGCGCGAGATCATCCGCATGCTGGATCGCGTGAACAAGCTGATTGCTGACGCGACCGGCCAGCCGCTGGAAAAAGTGAAAAAAGACACCGACCGTAACTTCTGGATGTCTCCTGGCGAGGCGCTGGATTACGGCATTGTCGGCAAGATCATCACCCAGTATGACGAGCTGAAGCTGGATTAAGTGTTCCAGAAAGCGCCCGGTTACGGGCGCTATCGTTCATGTAAAACGATCGCCGTCCAGCTGGGTCTGGTGATTTCCGGAAACTCCGGATACGGCTCCAGCCGCGTACAAGCCCCCGCCCAGATATAGGTATCCTCTCCCACCCGATACCAGTGCGCATTGCCCTCTACCGCATCACCCACCACCGCCCCCTGAATCGTCACGCGACTCCCGGCAGGCAGTTCATTCGCGACGGGCGAAAATACCGACGGATTATCTCTGCGAGTGAAAACGCCCATCGTGGTTTTCACGTTTCCAGAAACCGGGAGTTCAGTGAAGTCGCTCATATCGCCTCGTGACAGTGCGCGCTTATTAATTAACGATATAAGCCGCTAAGGATCGGGCGATAACCATAAAGGCTGAAACTGTCACGGTGTGTCATGCGAACGGTTGAAGGGGCAATTGGCGGGCAATTGACCCACGACAAAGCAGCCGCCCGGCCCGTCTCTCATAATCGCACCTGTTTCCCTTCTCACTGGTGCTTTCCCATGGCGTATCAACTGAATCTCAATTGGCCGGAATTTCTCGAAAAATACTGGCAAAAACAACCCGTTGTGCTGAAAAATGCCTTCCCGAATTTTGTCGATCCGATCACGCCTGATGAGCTGGCGGGCCTGGCGATGGAGCCGGAAGTCGACAGCCGTTTGGTCAGCCATTTCAACGGTGAGTGGCAGGCGAGCAACGGTCCTTTCGAACACTTTGACGGTCTGGGCGAAAACGGCTGGTCACTGCTGGCGCAGGCGGTGAACCACTGGCACATGCCGTCCGCTGAGCTGGTGCGCCCATTCCGCGTGCTGCCGGACTGGCGACTGGACGATCTGATGATCTCCTACTCGGTGCCCGGCGGCGGCGTTGGCCCGCATATCGATCAGTACGATGTATTTATTATTCAGGGCATGGGGAGCCGCCGCTGGCGCGTGGGCGATAAGCTGCCGATGCGTCAGTTCTGCCCGCATCCGGCGCTGCTGCACGTTGATCCGTTTACGCCGATCATCGACGAAGATCTGGAGCCGGGCGATATTCTCTATATTCCGCCTGGATTCCCGCACGACGGCTTCACGCACGAAACCGCGCTGAACTACTCCGTTGGTTTCCGTGGACCAAACGGCCGCGACCTGATCAGCAGCTTTGCTGATTACGCGCTGGAAAACGATCTGGGCGGCGAGCACTACAGCGATCCGGATCTGACCTGCCGCGAACATCCGGGCCGCGTGGAGCAGTACGAACTCGATCGCCTGCGCAGCATGATGATCGAGATGATCAGCCAGCCGGAAGATTTCAAAAAATGGTTCGGCAGCTTTGTCAGCACCCCGCGTCACGAGCTGGATATCGCCGCGGCGGAACCGGCCTACGAACCGGAAGAAGTGCTCGATGCCCTGCAGGGCGGCGAAACCCTGTCTCGTCTGAGCGGTCTGCGCGTGCTGAACGTCGGCGGCAGCTTCTTCATCAACAGCGAACAGCTGGAAACGGTGGATGCGAAAGCCGCTGACGTGCTGTGCCGCTACACCGAGTTTGGCCAGGACGAACTGGGCGACGCGCTGCAAAACCCGGCGTTTGTCGCTGAGCTGACGGATCTGATCAACCAGGGCTACTGGTACTTCGAAGAGTAATCCGCTCGATGAACATGGCGGCGGCGTAGCCTTTGCGCCGCCGCAATGTTATGGTTCCTGCGTCATCCGTCCACGCAAACGCCATCATGAACCTTGCCGCACAGCCTGATCTCTCAACCAAACGCCTGTTCTGCGTGGAAGATTTTATTGGCTTCGGCGAACGCTACGGCATCGATTATCGTTTCCCGCATCTGGCCGATAACGCCCGTCACGACAGCCCGGTTCTGCACGGGGATGTCGAAGAGATGACCCTCTCCTCCGGTATTTCCCTGACGCACTCCGACGTGCGCGTGCTTCAGCCCTATGAAACCACCTCTCGCCACAGCAGCCCGCTTTATATGCTGGTGGTGCTGGAAGGGTGCGTCACGCTGACGTTGAACGGCGAGGAGTATCAGGTATTGCCGGGGATGGCGTTCAGCTCGCAGCTGAGCGAACAGCAGGCGATGAGCGCCCGCCACGACGCAGACTGCACCCTGAAAACCCTCTCTTTTGGCGTTTATCCGAACCATGCCGATTGCGAGAGCTTACTGGAAACACTGCTCCTGGAATGGCAGCGCCTGCATGCGCCGACGTTCGTCTGGCCGGTGCCTGGGTTTGTGCTGATTGGCATTCAGCATGCGCAGCAGAAATGGCTGAGCGCCGTATCGCGCAAGCTGTTGCTCGAAGGGCTGATGTATCAGCTGCTCGGACACGGTCTGAATCAGTGCCAGCCGCAGGCGGTTCGCGGTGCGCTGCCGCCGTGCGGGGAGTTTGCGCGTCTGGAACGTATCCGGCGCATGCTGGAACAGTCGCCGGAACAGGAATACAGCCTCGCGCAGCTGGCGACACAGGCGGCGATGAGCCCTGGCAGCCTGCGGACCAAGTTCCGCCACGCCTACGGCAAAACCGTGTTTGATTATCTGCGCGACTGCCGTCTCGAGCTGGCGCGCCGCTATCTGCTGGAAGGGCACAGCGTGCAGCAGGCCGCGTGGATGTCCGGCTATCAGCACGCGACCAACTTCTCCACCGCGTTTCGCCGTCGATACGGCATCTCCCCCGGCGATCTGCGCCGACACGGCTAACGCACTTTTCCCCATCGCGCGAATGTCTCGCGCACAGTTTGTCATTGCGCATACGTCACCTGGCGTTACGCATAGCTGTTTGCGATCTCAAAAAGGTAATAATTCTTATTAACAATTAGAAATACCTTTGGAGACTTTCATGTTCGCTCAATCACGGCTGGCACTGCTGGTGGGATGCGTTACCGGCAGCGTCGCGTTCCCTTTGCTGGCGCAGGATACGCCGAAAAACGACACCGTCGTTGTCACCTCGCAAATGCAGAGTGGCGCGACCAAGCTTGCAACGCCAGATATCGAAACCCCGCAGTCCGTGTCGATCGTGACGCGCGAGCAGTTCGAAGAGCAGGGCGCGACCAGCGTGCGCCAGGCGGTGAGCTATACGCCGGGCGTCTACAGCAACCAGATCGGGGCATCGAATCGCTTTGATTACATTGTGCTGCGCGGCTTCTCCGACGGCAGCCTGGACAACGTCTATCTCGACGGCCTGAAGATGATGGGGGATACCAACTCCCACAGCTCGCTGGTGGTTGATCCCTGGTTCCTGGAAAATATTGAAGTGGTGCGCGGCCCGGCATCGGTGCTGTATGGTCGTTCATCGCCGGGCGGGATTGTGGCGCTCACCTCGCGCAAACCTTCCTTCGATGCGGGCGGTGAAATCAAACTCTTCGCCGGGAATAACGACCAGCGCGGGGCGATGTTCGACGTCACTGGGCCACTGGACGACAACGACCGCGTGGCCGCCCGTCTGAGCGGGATGACTCGCTACGCCGATTCCCAGTTCGGCCCGCTGAAAGAAGAGCGTTACGCGCTGATGCCGAGCCTGACCTGGCGCATCACCGACAACACGCGCCTCGACCTGATGGCCTATCTGCATCGCGATCCGGAAGGCGGTAGCCACTCCGGCCTGCCGTATGAAGGCACAGTGGTTCCTCACGACGGCAAGAAAATTTCCAATACCTTCTTTGAAGGCGAGGACGATTACGATAAATATGACCGTCGCGAGAACATGGTCGGGTACAACATCGAGCACATGTTCGATAGCGGCTGGTCGGTGCGCCAGAAGCTGCGCTATCTGCACACCAAAGTCGAGCTGAATCAGGTGTATGCCGCGGGCTGGCTGAACGAAACGGATCTGAATCGTGGCTATTCCGGCTCTGACGAGAAGATGAACGCCATCACTCTCGATAACCAGGTCGACGGCAGTTTCGACACCTGGGCGGTGAACCATCGGGTGCTGATCGGTCTGGATTATCAGGATCGCAGCAACAACACCACCGGCTATTACGGCGATTTCCCGCCGATCAACGCTTTCCATCCGGTGTATGGCGCGAAGCCTAACTCCATCACCATGTACAGCAAAGAGAAGCACAAGCTGCGCCAGACCGGCTACTACCTGCAGGATCAGATGTCGCTTGACCGCTGGCGTCTGACCCTGGGCGGGCGTTACGACCAGGTGAGCGTGTCGAATATCGACAAGCTCAACAGCAGCCGCAGCGATCTGGATAAGAACAACTTCAGCAGCCGTGCGGCGCTGCTGTATCTGTTCGACAACGGCATCGCGCCGTACATCAGCTACTCCACCGCGTTCACGCCGACCAGCTTCGCCGATGAGAACGGCCAGATCCTCGACCCGATGAAGGGCAAGCAGTGGGAAGCGGGTGTGAAGGTCGAGCCGGAAGGGATGAACAGCCAGTTCAGCGCGTCGGTGTTCCGTATCAATCAGAAAAACATCGCCACCAAAGAGGAGCCGACGGATCCGTATCGTTCCATCGGTGAGATCGAATCGGAAGGCGTAGAGCTGGAAGCGATTGGCCAGCTGACCGACAGCCTGCGCGTGCAGGCGGCGTATACCTATACGGATATTCGCTACAAGAAGAGCAGCCCGGAAGAAGAGGGCAAACGCGCGGTCTACGCCCCGCGTAACATGGCCAGCACCTGGCTGAGCTACGACGTCAAAACCGGTCCGCTGGACGGTCTGACCCTCGGTTCCGGCGTGCGCTACGTGAACGGCGTGACCAGCGATCGCCAGAACACGCACACGCTGCCGTCTTATACGCTGGTGGATTTAGCGGTGGGATACGATCTGTCGAAGCTGGGTGTGAAAGGGTTGAGCGCGCAGTTGAACGTCAATAACCTGACGGACGAAAGCTACGTGGCGGCCTGTAACTCGCTCTCTTATTGCTACTTTGGGGCGGAGCGCAGCATCGTGGGGAGCGTGTCCTGGAAGTTCTGATGTGAGTCCGTGCGGCCTGACGCCCGGTGGCGCTGCGCTTACCGGGCCTACGCTCCGAGGATTCGGTATTTGTAGGCCGGGTAAGGCGCAGCCGCCACCCGGCAAACCTACTCCTCCATGGCGATATAAATCGCCTCGCCCATTTTCTTCAACGCCTCGCGGTTTTTCTCGGTGGGCGGCAGGGCGACGTTGATCCGCAGGCAGTTACGATACTTCCCCGAGGCGGAAAACAACGACCCCGCCGCCGCCTGAATTTTCAGCGCACACAGCTGTTTACTGACGCACACCATATCCACCTGTTCCGGCAACTCCACCCACAGCAAAAAACTCCCTTTAGGTCGCGTTACGCAGATCTCACACGGGAAATACTGCCGCACCCAGCAGGTATAACGCTCCATATTTTGCTGATAAATCTGGCGCATACGCCGCAGATGCCGGTGATAATGCCCGTCGCGGATAAACGCCGCGACCGCCATCTGCGTGGCCGGAACGTTAAACCCGCCCGCCGCGTATTTCATGTGCATCACCCGGTCGTAATAGCGGCCCGGCACAATCCAGCCGACGCGCAGCCCCGGCGCGACGGTTTTGGTAAACGAACTGCACAGCAACACCCGCCCGTCGATATCGAACGAGTGAATGGTGCGCGGACGCGGATAGTCCGCCGCCAGCTCGCCGTAAATATCATCCTCGACGATCACAATATCGTGCCGCTGCGCCAGGGCCAGCACCTGCCGTTTGCGCGCTTCCGGCATGATAAAACCGAGCGGGTTATTGCAGTTCGGCACCAGGATCACGGCCTTGATCGGCCACTGCTCCAGCGCCAGTTCGAGGGCTTCAATGCTGATCCCGGTTTCAGGATCGGTCGGGATCTCGATCGCTTTAATATCAAACCCGCGCAGCATCTGCATAGTGCCGTGGAACGACGGCGACTCCACCGCCACGATATCCCCCGGTTTGCACACAGACAGCAGCGCCAGCGACAGCGCCCCGTGACAGCCGTTGGTGATGACAATCTCCTCCGCCGCGACGGTCGAACCGCCGTCGAGCATCAGCCGCGCAATCTGCTCACGCAGCTCTTTGCGCCCCTCCAGCACGTCGTAGCTCAGCATCTCCGCCGGGTTGTGCTGCGCAATGCGGCTCATCTCGCGCCAAAGGGGTTTCAGGCTCGGCTGGGTCAGATCCGGCGAACCGCCGCCAAAGGAGATCATCTCGCGATCGCCGCGTGCATCGAGGAGCATCATCACTTCGTCCCACTGGGTCACGTCGACCGGGCGCTGTACCGGGCGGGTCATCGCCGGAACCGGCGGCAGGGCTTTCTTCTGAGAGACAAAATAGCCGGAGCGCGGCTGGGGGGTGATCAGCTGAAGATTTTCGAGGATCTGATAGGCCTGCTGAATGGTGCTGATACTCACGCCGTGCTCCTGACTCAGCGCGCGTACCGACGGCAAACGTTCGCCGCTGCGATACAGCCCTTGTTCAATGCGCTGCGCCAGCAGATTGGCCAGATGTTGGTAACGCGTCATGCTGTATCCTCGATTATCACCATACAGATTGTTAAACCAGTACAGATCGCGGCGGAATTCGCCATGCAGATTCATTTTTAGCGGATCTGTATGTTAAAGAAAAGTTGTTTTTGAATCTGTATTGTAAAGCCCGATTCCGACGATGATAGAGCCTCAAACAGCGTGAGGAGAAGATCATGGAATTCAACGAAAACCGCCCGTTCCGGCCTTTTATCGGCTTCGTTTTTGTCTGGCAGGCGTTTGTGAAATGGCGTCGTCGCGAGCAGACGCGGCGCTTACTGCAGGGCATGAGCGATGAACAGCTGCGGGATGTCGGGTTAACGCGCAATGATGCATGCAATATCTGAACAACAGGCATTTATCTGCACGGCGGCAGATAAATGCCTGAACATTACTCGGCTTTCGTGATGCTGGTGTTTTCCGCGATGCGTCGCAGATATTCGTTATTTTTAAACGCCACCATGATCAGCTCGAACATCACGCGACAGCCGATCAGGCCGAAGAACATGCCAAAGAAACCGGCAATCAGATGTTCGGTGAACATGGTGTAGATGCCGCTAACCAGAATACACAGCATGGCGATCCAGTAGAAAAAGACCAGCACACGCGGCGTTAACAGATAATCAAACCCTAAAATTGACTTCATTTTCTTGTCCTTAGAAAAATGTCGGAATCCGACGAAATAAGCTCGCGGAGTATAACCAGAGTTGTTCCGCCCCGTACACCTACCAAAAAGTCTCGCTCTAGACTTGCTATTTCAGCAGGCCCAGCGTCTCGGCCAGCGGGCGGCGCAGCAGTTCCAGCGCCTCTTCGAAGCTCCGCACATTGTTGTACCCCATCACCAGTCCGTAGCGTTTGCCGGAGCCGCGATACCACTCGGATAGCGCGTTGACCTGCAGCTGCTGCGCCTGCCAGCAGCGGGCGATTTCGCGGTCGCAGCTGCCTTTGGTCAGGAACGCCACGATGTGCATTCCGCCGTCGTTTTGCTCGGTGAAAAACCGCTCGCCGTAAACTTCCCGCAGGGCGGCAATCATCCAGTCGCGGCGCTGCTGATACAGCGCACGCATCTTTTTGAGATGACGGAAAAAGTGGCCGTCGTTAATAAAGGCGGTGAGGATTTTTTGCGTCAGCACCGGCTGGCCGCTGGCGACAATATCCGCGCAGTCGGTAAAGGCTTCCACAGTGCTGGCTGGCATCACCAGATAGCCCATGCGCAGGGACGGCATCACGGTTTTGCTGAAGGTGCCCATAAAGATCACCCGGTCGTGGCGATCGATACTTTTTAACGAGGGCAGCACCTTGCGGGTGTAATGAAACTCGCCGTCGTAGTCGTCCTCGATGATCCACGCGTCATTCTGCGTCGCCCAGTCGAGCAACTGCTGTTTGCGCGGCAGCGAAAGGGTGACCGCCAGCGGGCTCTGGTGCGACGGCGTGACGATGGCGAAACGGGCGTCGCGGTGATGGCGCAGCAGATAGTCCGTATCCATACCGGAACGATCCACCGGGACGGTGTGCAGGCGCGGGACGATCCGTTTCAGCAGCTGCTGGCCCATAAAATAGCCCGGATCTTCAAACACCACTTTGTCGCTGCGGCTCGCCAGCGTGTCGAGGATCAGCCGCAAGCTGCCGCTGTACCCGCTGGTGATCAGCACCTGTTCCGCCGTGCAGGACAAGCCGCGCGAGATATTCAGATAGCTGGCAATCGCCTGACGCAGGGGAGCCCAGCCCATCACCGGCGGGTTCAGCATCTCCTCCTGACGCATGGATCGCGTCGCCTGACCCGCCAGCAGCAGCCACTTTTTATAGGGAAAACTGTCCAGCGCCGGAATGCCCGCGCGCAGAAAACCGGCGCGCTCGCGCTGGGTGATGAGGGATTCCGGCAGCGTGCCGGTGGCCTGTTCGGCGGGCGCGGATGGCTTCGCCGGGAGATTCAAATCCGGATTCACCCGCGTGCCGCGCGCGCCCTGGCTGACCAGATAGCCTTCGCCGATCAGGATCGCATAGGCGGTTTCGACGGTTTTGCGCGCCACTTTCAGCTCTTCGGCCAGCACGCGAATGGCAGGCACTTTGTCGCCGGGCTTCAGCACGCCGCGCGTAATGTTGTCGCGATAGCGGGTATAAATGTCGTGATAGCCCGATTTCATGTCCTACCTCGTTTCAGCAGTTTTGTATCTTTTTACTATGTCATGATCGGCGTAGATTTGCCCCATCGCATTTGATATGCCGCACAATAAGAGGAAAGACAATGAGCACTCGCGTTAACCACCATAAAGCCACACCTGCCCTGGCCAAAGCCCTGTCCGATCTGAGCATGGCTGTCGGCAAAACCTCCATCGAACCGGCGCTCAAGCACCTGATCGACATTCGCGTCTCCCAGCTGAACGGCTGTACGTTCTGTCTGGATATGCACTCGAAAGAGGCGAAAATTGCCGGTGAGCGCGAGCTGCGCCTGTATCACCTGACGGTCTGGCGCGAATCCCCGCTGTTCAGCGCCCGCGAGAAAGCCGCGCTGGCCTTCACCGAAGCCCTGACGCACATCACCGTAGAAGGGATCAGCGACGAGCTGTACCGCAGCGTGTCCGAGCACTTCTCCGACACCGAGATTTCCGAGCTGAACTTCGCCATCGTGGCGATCAACGCCTGGAACCGCCTGGGGATCACCTCGCGCATGGAACCTGGCGCGATGGACGTGGCTTACGGGTTGAACAAGGCTAACCTGGAATAGTTCTTCATCGCTTAGATGCCCGGTGGCGCTGCGCTTACCGGGCCTACAAGGGCAATGCAGGATGGCGTTGTGTATGACCGGGCCTAACGATTTTGTAGGCCGGATAAGCGCAGCGCCATCCGGCAATACCGACATTTCGCTCCTCACCGAAGCATCCCTCCTGATTCCCCTGCATGCTCTTCGAATATCACAACGGAGAGCTAAAACTATGATCGCAGTCCTTTTTGAAGCCCGGGCCGAACCGGCGCATCAGGCGCGCTATCTGGAGCTGGCGGCGGAGCTAAAACCGCTGCTGGCGGATATCGATGGTTTTATCGAGATCGAGCGTTTTCAGAGCCTGACGACGGAGGGCAAAATTCTGTCACTGTCCTGGTGGCGGGATGAAGAGGCCATTCGCGCCTGGAAGCAGAACGTTTTTCACAAGGCGGCGCAGGCCGAGGGGCGGGCGTCGATTTTCGCCCATTACCGCATTCGCGTGGTGCAGCTGGTCCGGGAGTATGGCTCGGATGACAAGCCGGAGCAGGGCTCATGCTAAGCTGGTGGCAACGGTCAATCATACGTGGGCAGCCTGTGCAGAAGAAAAGTTTACCGACTGAAAACAACGACGCGCTGGAGTGTGCCGTCGCGGCGATTGCGGCGGCGATGGCCGATCCGTCGAGGGTTAAAATGCTTTGCGCCCTGATGGACGGCCGCGCCTGGACCGCAACGGAGCTGAGCGCAGCGGCGGACGTGGCGCCGTCCACCGCCAGCGGGCATCTGGCGAGGCTCGTGGAGGGCAAGCTCATCGTCTGTCTGTCTCAGGGGCGTCATCGCTATTATCGCCTTGCCGGGCATGATGTCGCCGAGCTGGTGGAGCAGATCATGGGGTTGTCCTGGAATCGCATCATGCCGCCGGAAACCACGGCACCGAAAACCATGCGTGAAGCGCGGACCTGCTACGACCATCTGGCGGGCACGATCGCGGTGCAGATTTACGATTTTATGCTGGCGGAAAACTGGCTGGAGCCGGACGGTTCCGCGCTGACCGTGCTCGGGCGCGAACAGTTCCTCAAACTCGGTATTGCACTCAATACTCACTCCCGCCGCAAAGCGTGCTGCGCCTGCCTGGACTGGAGCGAGCGCCGGTTTCATCTGGGCGGTGAGGCGGGTGCGGCGCTGCTGATTTTTCTGGAAACGAAAGGCTGGATCCAGCGGGTGGCGGGGTACCGGGAGGTGGTGGTGACACCTGTCGGGAAAAATGCCATTCATCAGCATTTTAGCCGCTAGCGTGCCCGGTGGCGCTGCGCTGACCCGGGCTACCTGAGCAGGCCGGATAAGCGCAGCGCCATCAGGCAATAATTACGCGATGATGTTGAGGGTCACATCAATATTGCCGCGGGTGGCGTTGGAGTACGGGCAAACGATGTGCGCCGCGTCGACCAGTTTTTTGGCTTCCGCTTCGTCCATGCCTGGCACGTGGATGTTCAGTTTGGCTTCGATACCAAAACCGGTCGGCAATGGACCGATACCCACTTCGCCTTCGATAAACGCGTCTTTTGGCAGGGCGATTTTGTCACGGGCAGAGACAAACTTCATCGCGCCCAGGAAGCAGGCAGAGTAACCCGCTGCGAACAGCTGCTCTGGGTTAGTCACTTCGCCGCCCATGCCGCCCATCTCTTTCGGTACGCCCAGTTTGACGTCCAGGACGCCATCGGAAGAGGTCGCACGGCCATCACGGCCTCCGGTGGCTTTGGCTTTGGCGGTATAAACAACTTTTTCTAAAGACATGGCAGGTTCCTCATCTTACGGTTATGTGTGCTATTAAATAGCGCGCGATATATATGGGTAAATAGAATCTTATTAACTATAGCCTCAGGCGCGATGGAGCTGCTGACGCAGTTGCTCGAGCTGCTGCTTGAGCGCGAGCATGGAATCCGCATCGCACTGCGCGGCGCAGCCGACGGCCTCAGGGATACTTTTTGCCTGCTGCTGGAGCGCGCGACCGTCGTCGGTCAGCGTAACAGCGACCTGGCGTTCATCCTGGCGCGAGCGCTGACGGACCAACAAACCGGCACTTTCCATGCGTTTCAGCAGCGGGGTGAGCGTGGCGGAATCCAGGAACAGACGCTCGCCAATCTCCGACACCGTGATGTCATCCTGCTCCCACAAAATCAGCATCACCAGATACTGCGGGTAGGTCAGGTTAAGCGGCGCCAGCAGTTGCCGGTACAGCTTATTGAGCGCCAGGTTTGCCGAGTAGAGGGCAAAACAGAGCTGGTTATCCAGCATCAGCGCAGCGGTGGTGTCGTTCGTTTTCGCATTCATAAAGTGAATATAGATAGTGCGCGATTTAATTGCAAGCGATTTAAGGGCAGGTATAGCGAAGGGCCACCTGCACCGCCATTTTGCGATAGTGCTGGCGCTGGGCTTGCTCATCGGCACCGTCTTCAAACAGCAGGGTGAAAGTGTAGCTGTTAGCGACGTAATGAAAACTGAAACTGCTGATCAGGCGGTGCAGATCGCGCGCATCGACGGTCTGGTTAAACAGCTGCTTCTCTTTACCGCGCTGCAGGATCGCTTCCAGCAGTTCGAGCGCGCTGCGGTTAACCTGACGCAGGTAGCTGGATTGCTGCATAAAGCGGCCGCGCTGCATGTTCTCCATGCAGATGATGCGAATGTAATCCGGGTGATCGGCGTGGTAGTCAAAGGTCGCTTCCACCAGATGGACCAGCGCTTCGACGGGCGGAAGGCCTGACAGGCTAAGCTGTTTTTCGCTGGCGCGGATCTGGGTGTAGACGTACTCCAGCGTCTGGAGATAGAGGTTCTCTTTGTTTTTATAGTGATAAACCACCATGCGTTTGGTGGTGCCAGCTTTCTCGGCAATCTGCTCCATGCGCGCGCCGTTCAGACCGTATTCGGCGAACAGAGTAATCGCGCTCTGAAAAATCTTGTCCTTCAGGCTGGAATCATCATGGTGGTCGGGGAATTCGCTGCCAGGGTTAGCCACTGCCACTCCTTACATCGCCAAACAGAATGCAGGGATTATCGCCATGGCTGCGGGATAACACAAATTCAAACGCGCGGACGCTTTCTGTAGAGCCACAAACCGGGGATCGACAGGCCGATGGAGAGCGCGCCGACGATGGACGAGGCTTTGAGGAAATTGCTTAACAGCAGGATCATCTGCGGCTCGCTGTAGCCGAAGTGGCTGATCTTCACCGCCGAGATCATCGCGGTGTAGGCGGAGATTCCGGGGAACATCGGGATCACCGCCGCCACGGTAAAGACTTTCGGATGGGCCAGATACCAGCGCGACCACTGAATGCCGATACTGCCGACGAGCATTGACGCCATGAATGTTGACCACTCGATGTTAAACCCGGCGGTCATCATCACCATCCGCGAGCCGTGGCCGATCGCGCCGAGCAGCGCACACCAGGGCAGGGCGCGATGGGGTACGTTGAAGACCATCGCAAAACCGACGGCGGGAATGGCGGCCAGCGCCATGTCTTGCGCCAGTGCCAGTAAAAACTCGATTATGCCCATCCGCGCAGCCCCCAGAGTGTCATCGCCATCACCACGCCGATACAGGTGGCGAGGGTGAGTAAACTGGCAATCGCCCAGCGCGCCAGGCCGGTGTTGATGTGCCCTTTGAACATGTCAGCGACGGCGTTTATCAGCGGGAAGCCGGGGACCAGCAGCAGGACGCTGGCCGCCATGGCGACGGTCGGTGTGTTGACGAAAACGGGCAGGCGCAGCAGCAGGCCGGAAACCGTCGTGGCGACAAACGCGGCGATGCAAAAATTGATCTGCGGATGCATGTGGCGCTGCGTCAGCAACTGGCGCACATACATGGCAACGGCGCTGGCGAAAAAGGTCACCACGGCACCGTCCCATCCGCCGTTATTCAGTTTGCAAAAACAGGCGCAGGAGAGCCCGACCATGACCACTACCAGCCAGCGCGGATAGCGCAGCGGCTTGATTTGGTTAAATCGTTTCTCCACGGAGGCCTGGTCCAGAAGCTTATGTTCAGCCATGATTACGATGTGCTGCACTTCCGTCACCACGTGCATATTGATGCCGCGATCCTGATTTTTACGGGTGGACGTCAGGCATTGCCCATCTTTAATGGTGGTCAGCACGATCGCGTTTGAGGAGATCGAACTCTCGACGCTGTCCATCCCCAGCGCCAGGCCCAGGCGTGTGGACAGCTCTTCAACGAGGGCGCTTTCCGCACCGTGTTGCAATAAAAAAAGGCCGCACTGGATGCATAGTCGCGTGGCGGCGCGTTGTGACGACTGATCTGCCTGCATTTGTTGCCCTGAAAATGAGAACTGCCAGATTGCCCCTGAATGTTTACTTTTAGCACAAACCGCGGCCCGTCTGGCTCTGGGTCAGATCAACATTTGTGCAATCAGTTGGGGCGAGGGGATCCCACGGCGTTTTTATTTATTTTATGAATGCCAATCTATTAAATATATAATTTATTAATTTAGTTTATTCTCATTAATATTTTACGCATTCAGTATTATGTTATGCTGTTTTTTGTACTATATTATTCGCTGCTTTAGTGTTTTCTGGATTATAATTGTTCCTGTTAATATAACCTGTACTAATTAATTCAGCGTCGGGATGACACCTGCTTTAGCGCTATGTATTCGTATTAAATGCCATAAAATTAAATCAAGAATGGATTCGGAGGGTCTATGTCACCTGTAAAAGGAAAGTTTGGGATCGTTATAAGTAAAATTCCGGTAATGCAAACCGGTCTCGTTGGCGTGATGACTAATCATTTTCCTGAATATGATGTGGTCTCTAGCCGCTCTCAGGATGAGCTGACGTTACAGCAGCTAAATCGCGCCTCTGTGGTGGTTGCGGATATTTCAGGGGATTACGTCGACCCGCGGGGCGCACTTGAACACTATTATTTATTATTGAGCCAATATCGGGATATCCACTGGATATTTTTGGTCTCGCGCGCCCTGTACCCCCTTGCCGTTGAGTTCCTGGTGCGCCCTGAAAGCACGCTGCTTTCGGATATGGAGCCGATTGAAGGCGTCGTCAATGCCATCCGGGCGGGCAGTGAATATTCAGACCGGATAAGCCAGGCATTGTTATCACCTGACCCGCGAAACGGTGGCGAAGAGTATAAAGCCTCGATAATGCTGACCCTCTCGGAGCGTAAAGTGTTACGTCTTCTGGGGAAAGGCTGGGGAATTAACCAAATCGCGACGTTATTGAAAAAAAGCAATAAAACCGTCAGTGCCCAAAAGAATAGCGCAATGCGTCGGTTATCACTGCACGGTAATGCGGAAATGTACGCCTGGATCAACAGCACGCAGGGAATGAGAGAGCTGAATTTAATCTCAGCCTATGGAGAGCAAAAGGAATGGAAACAAATGCCTCAGGAAGAGATATTGCTGTCGTAGACCAATGCTCAATGAGCGCCGCAGGGCTTGAACACCTTTTTGCACTCGCGCCATTAAGCCAATATCAACTTCATCTGTTTAAAGATTTCGCGAGTTTTAAAACGGCTCTTTCACAAACCCCTTTTTTCTCAGTGATCTATTCGCTCTCAGATGCGCGAGAAGAACGAAGAAACTGTCTGATTTCTCTGCGTGAACTGGCTTATTCACACAGTGAGATACAGCGTATTATCCTGGCGGCAGACGACGCAGAGGCAAGGCTGATTGGTCAGCTGTCGCCTTCTCGTCTGCACGGGATTATCAGTAAATCGGCATCGCTGGCGGAGCTGCAAAATCAGCTTGCCACCCTGCTCAGTGAAACGGGTAGCGTCAATAACAACGAGTTTGTCCACTGGCACGGGAGCCATTGCAGAATGCTCAGCCCAACAGAGCGGGCCATTTTGCGGTATCTGGCGGCGGGCTTTTCGATACCTGAAATCGCGGAGCAGCTTGCGCGTAATATCAAAACCGTTCGCGCTCACAAATATAATGCGATGATCAAACTTGGGGTGAATTCTGACGTCGGTCTTCTGGATGCGGCGGACATTCTGGGGCATCTGCCGATGCGCGAGCCGCAGCTACGGGCTGCGTCATAGCCTGTCTCTGCGCCAGAGGGATCTGGCGCAACGATCAAATGCAGACATCTACCCATTTCGCCGACGTCAGCTCTGCCATTCTTTCTGGCGCGATGCGTACGGCGCTGTGGATGGAGCCCGCGGCAGGCAGCACTTCCTCATATTGTTTTAATGAAATGTCGCAGTACACGGCCAGAGGATTCTCCAGGCCAAAGGGACAGACTCCGCCGACAGGGTGTCCGGTGAGTGTCACCACTTCATCACTGCATAACATCCGCGCTTTCGCGCCAAACACGCTTTTCAGTTTTTTGTTGTCCAGGCGTGCATCGCCTTTGGCGACAACCAGTACCACTTCATTTTTGACCTTCAGTGATAAGGTTTTCGCTATCTGTCCCGGCTCGACGTGATGAGCGGCCGCGGCCAGCGCAACCGTTGCGGTGCTTTGGCTAAGCTCAATGACATCAATATCCGGGGCATTGTCAGCAAAAAATTGTCGTACAGACTGCAAACTCATTGTTATCTCCTGACAAATATCCTGCGTAATCTGTCATAAGAAATTATGCTCTGTAAATATCTCTTAGGTAACAAATATCCTGTTCACCCGATTTCTGGATCGCCTTCACATTCACGGAAACCGGTTACAGTAACCGGTTGCAGAGTGCACGGGAGAGATTAATACTGACGATGTAACTTCCCCTGTATCCCATAATAAGAGTCGATTATGAAACCAATCAGTCCGAGCTGTACCGCTGGTAAACGAACTGGCAAGGTGGTGACACTGATATGTGGAACACCGTGTGGCGCGTTTGCGTCCAAACTGAACGTCTGACAGGAGAGCCACAATGTCTGCCAACCATGCTGCGTTTAATCTTATTTTCCGATTCGTTGAAAACTATGTCAGTCCCGTCGCCGGGCGCATCTCATCCCAGCGTCACGTGATGGCGATTCGCGACGGATTTATTTCCGCGATGCCATTTATGATTGTCGGATCATTCTTGCTTGTCTTTGCTTATCCGCCTTTCTCGCCGGACACCACCTGGGGCTTTGCCCGCGCGTGGCTGGATATGGCGAAACAGTTTGAAGGTCAGATCCTCACACCTTTCGATATGACCATGGGTATCATGTCGATCTACATCTGCGCGGCGATTGCCTACAACCTGGGCAAGCATTACGTGAAGTCGCATCAGCTCGACCCGTTCATGTGCGCGATGCTGTCACTGATGGCGTTTTTGCTGGTGGCTGCACCGAAAACCAAAGGGGCAATGCCGGTCGATAGCCTGGGCGGAACGGGGATCTTTACCGCGATTCTGGTGGCGGTCTACTGCGTGGAAATGATGCGTTTCCTGAAGGCGCACAACATTGGTATTCGTCTCCCGGACCAGGTTCCACCGATGATCAAAAACTCCTTTGATCTGCTGATTCCGGTGCTGGTCGTGGTGCTGACGCTCTATCCGCTGAGCCTGTTTATTCAGTCCCAGTTCGACATGCTGATCCCTCAGGCGATCATGTCCATCTTCAAACCGCTGGTCTCTGCGGCAGATTCTCTGCCTGCTATCCTGCTGGCGGTGCTGATCGGCCACCTGCTGTGGTTTGCCGGGATCCACGGTGCGGCGATTGTCTCAGGCATGCTGCAGATGTTCTGGCTGACCAACCTTGGGATGAACCAGACTGCACTGGCGCAGGGCGCGCCGCTGCCGCATATCTTTATGGAAGCGTTCTGGACTTTCTTCATCGTCATCGGTGGCTCTGGCGCCACGATGGGACTGGTGATCTGCTATCTGCGCAGCCGTTCCGCGCACCTGCGTTCCATTGGCCGTCTGAGCGTGGTTCCAAGCTTCTTCAACATTAACGAACCGGTGATCTTCGGTACGCCGATCGTCATGAACCCGGTGTTCTTCATTCCGTTCCTGCTGGCACCGATGGTCAACGCCGTGCTCGCATGGGCTGCCATGAAGTTGGATCTGATTGGACGCGTGATTTCTGTGGTGCCGTGGACCGCACCGGCTCCGGTTGGGGCTGCGTGGGCGCTGGGCTGGGACTTCCGTGCGGCGGTGCTGGTGATTCTGCTGGCGCTGGTCTCGGCGATCATCTACTACCCGTTCTTCAAAGTGTACGAGAAGCAGTTGCTGGAGCAGGAAGCCGAAGAAGCGCAGCGCGCGGAAGAGGATAGCCAGCAGGTGGCTTAAACAAAAAGCAAAACGGCAACGCAAGTTGCCGTTTTTAGTGTTTGCGCCCTCACCCGAAGGGAGAGGGGACTCCAGTTATTTCAGCGTACAATCCCCACACTGCTGCACATCCGGCAGGCGATAGCGCTGACAGCAGGTGCGACGCACCAGCAGCCCGTCGCGCGGCACGACGGTGCGGAATAGCGGGTTATCCTGACCATTTGAGAGCTGTTTGGCAAAGAAGCAGGACTGGCGCAGAGCGTCGACGGTCTCATCACCCAGCACCGCTTTCATCTCTGTCAGATACCAGTGAATCAAATACCCGGTATTACTCCAGATAAGCTTGCCATTAATCTCTCCGGTCTCCTCTAGCGCATTCACCACCGGAATGAGTGCCTGCGTCACCAGCGTTTCCATCCGCTCCTGCGCGGACAGCACCGTGGCATTCCTGTCTTCATGTACGTCAATCCAGAAACAGGCGGCACGGCCGGTCTCATGAAATTCGACAAAGAAATGTTCCGGGGAAAGATCCAGCGCGGCATCCTGAGTTAACAGGGCGATCATTAGCGGCGGCACCATCAGGCCGATGTACCACTGCGCCCACAGGGAGAGTAGCGGTTTGTTTTCCCGCGCGAGGTTGGGCTGGTTACGATAAATATGGTCGGAATAGACTGCTAATAAGGACTGCATTTCTGCCGGGCGACGCCACTGGTCGAGCGTCATCGCCTGGTGCGGATGCGCTTCATCCAGCTTGATGAAATCCAGCAGGTAGGCGCGATGTTCGGCGATGGTTTCCCGTACGGAATCCGCAAGCGTCGTACGCCCGGCTGAGAGCGGGGCTCGCCAGAGGATAGGATCAACGATTTGCGCGGAACGTGTGGCCATAGGGAATCAGGATAGGAATCTAAATGATAATGATTGCCAATCCTAGCTATAGAGTAAACCGATCGCAAGCCTTTTGTCGGCAAAGCGAGATGCGGGGCTTATCCTGCCTGCAGCTCAGGGCTAAAGAGGATATTGTTGCGTCCCATGTGTTTGGCTTCGTACAGCGCTTTATCGGCTTTTTCGAGCGCCCCTTCGATATCTTCTGACTCATAAATCGCGATGCCGATGCTGATGGTGACGTTTGTCGCCACGCTCTCATTAAACATATGGGGGATTTTCAGGTCGTAGACCTTCTGGCGAATGCGCTCTGCGGTCTGGCGTGCCTGATCGAGCGTGACGCTGGTCAGCAGCACCATAAACTCTTCCCCACCAAAGCGAGCGACGATATCCCTTGAACGTACCGCGTCGCGTATCCCGGCGGAGACCCGAATCAGCGCCTGGTCGCCCATCATATGGCCATAGTGATCGTTGTAGGCTTTGAAATGGTCGATATCGAGCAGCAGGACGAAGTGCTCGCCCTGTTCCAGCGTCGGGAGGTTCTCCAGCCGGTTCTGCAGGCCGCGGCGGTTATACAGACCGGTCAGTGGGTCCATCATACTCAGATCGTTCAGCGTTTCTCGCTCCTCAAGCAGCCGGTAGAGCAGGTCCTGGGCAAAGCGGTCGTTACGTTTTTGAATCACGTGATGGATCGCAATCCCAATCATCGGCAGGGCGAGAGAGTAGACGATGCGCGGCCAGTGTTCAGGAGGGCTAAACCACAGACAAACGAGAAACGTCGGCAGAGAATGAATGGTAAAGGCTTTGATATCACTCGCAAATGCCAGCGAGCCAATAAACAACACGCTCAACAACGCCACCAGAAGAAAGGTGAACGGATCCTGCGTGATATGCATAAATTTCCAGGCAATATGCCAGGCCCAGATGCCACCAAAGATGAGTGAAATCAGCGGAATATTGATCTGCCGGGTTTTGTTTTTCCAGTGCCAGATAAGCAGCGACAGGCTGAGCGTGAAAATGAGCGCGACGGGCAGGGTGAGCGTATGCACGGTGTACAGCGGATTCAGCACAGTGAAAAGCGCTGACACGGTGTTCAGGAACAAAAATAAACGTAAAGATAACTGATATTTCTTGTGACGTAATGAACGCCAGGATTGTGCTGTCATGTCGGTATTTTTTTAGTAATGCTGAATTAAATCAAACTAATGGCTGCCGATGTGAGTCAAAAACTGCGAAATTATCAGGGGCTAAATTATCAGAAAATTATTATAAATAGTTAACAGGTGTGCAATTTATCACCTTACACATTTCCTGTCATTACGGGAAAGGTAAAGGTTGTTGGATTGTGTTGGCCAGTGCTGACAAATGAGAAAACCTATCATATGATATTGGTTATCATTATCGCATTGAGAGAGAAAAACATGTTGAGCAAGGCGCTGGGAAGTGGATGGGGTGTGCTGCTGCCGGGGATCGTTATCGCCGGGCTGACATTCGCCGATCTCTCATTGGACGTCTGGAAAGCGATTATTGTCTCGGGTCTTTTGGTCACATCAGGAATGATTTGGCACAAACAGCTGCGGCATTTCGTCTTGCTGCCATCATGCGTTGCGTTAATCAGTGGAATGCTGGTGATAATGATGAGTTTGAAATAACAGGGAGAAGCAGAGAGAAATCAGGGAGGAGATAAGATAAGTGGTGCGAAGAGGGGGACTTGAACCCCCACGTCCGTAAGAACACTAACACCTGAAGCTAGCGCGTCTACCAATTCCGCCACCTTCGCACTGTTATCTTATTCTTTTTGATATCGCCTCGTTGGTGCGAGGGGGGGGACTTGAACCCCCACGTCCGTTAAGACACTAACACCTGAAGCTAGCGCGTCTACCAATTCCGCCACCGTCGCCCGGTGAGAACAATATCAAACATGGTTTGTGGTGCGAGGGGGGGGACTTGAACCCCCACGTCCGTAAAGACACTAACACCTGAAGCTAGCGCGTCTACCAATTCCGCCACCGTCGCATACCATCAATACTTAAAAAGTATCGCAACCACGGAGGCGCATTCTAGATGTTTTCAGCTTTCCGTCAACAGATAATTGCCCAGGATGTTTTGATTGCTGCAAAAATGGGCGTTTGTATCGCCCGGACCGTGATTCACAGCCGGGCGGACGGGAAATTACTTCTTCGCCTGACGGGTCATCACCGTGCGGTAGACTTTAAAACGACCGGTCTGGGCCAGCACTTCGTGGAAGCCAAAAATCTCATCCAGCAGTTTTGGATAAGGCAGGAAGGCGTTGGCCACGATGCGCAGCTCACCGCCGCTGTTGAGGTGGCGAACTGCGCCACGGATCAGCGTCTGTGCCGCTTCGAGGCTGGTTTCCATGCCGTCGTGGAACGGTGGGTTGGAGATAATGATATCGAAACGGCCCGTCACTTCAGAGAAGACGTTGCTGGCAAAGACTTCGCCTTCGAATTCATTGGCCGCCAGGGTTGCACGGCTCGCTTCCACGGCTGGCGCGCTCACGTCGCACAGGGTCAGGCGCACTTTTGGTGAGTGGCTGGCGAGCACAGCAGACAACACGCCTGCGCCACAGCCGACATCCAGCACTTTCCCTTTGGTGTGCGGAGTGAAAGTGGAGAGCAGCAGCTGGCTGCCCAGATCCAGACCGTCGCGGCTAAAGACGCCAGGCAAGGTCTTGATGGTTAACCCTTCGAGCTGATATTCGCCCCAGGCTTTTTCGGCATCAAACTCCGGCTGTTTTTCCAGACGACCGTGATACAAACCACAGCGTCGCGCGCTGTCGATTTTGTTCAGCGCCGCGTACTCCGCCAGCATCTGCTCTGCGCTACGCACGCCGCTGCGGTTTTCACCAACGACGAAAACATCACTGCCCACCGGCATCATTGACAGCAGGTTCATCAGCTGGAACTGGGCTTCAGGTTTGTTCTTCGGCCAGTAGTAGATCAGCGTATCGCAATCGGCGATATCGCTCTGATCTGCGACCAGGCTGAAGCGCGCGCGATCTTCCATCTGACGGCTCAAAACCTGCCAGTGGTGGAATTGCTGGGTATGGGCGCGGCTTGCGGCGCATTCGAAACGGGCAGGCAGATCGTCTTGCATATCTCCGGCAAACAGAATACGGCTTTCTTCGAAATCATCACTGTGACGCAGCAAGACTTCACTTGCCGGGGTAAATGCAGACATGAATTGTTCCTCAATAAACTCAGCCGGGGATTATAGTAGTTTGTTGGCGGATATACGACGAATTTGCTATATTTGCGCGCCTGACAGACAGGAGTTTTCCCTATGACATCCCGACGTGACTGGCAGTTACAGCAGCTGGGTATTACCCAGTGGTCTCTGCGTCGCCCGACGGCGTTGCAGGGCGAAATCGCCATCTCCATTCCGGCACACGTTCGTTTGGTCATGGTGGCCGAAGAACTTCCTGCACTCACGGACACGCTGGTCAGCGACGTTCTGCGCACCTTAAAAGTGAGCGTAGATCAGGTGTTACAGCTGACGCCCGATCGCGTGGCGATGCTGCCGCCGGAGAGCCGCTGCAACAGCTGGCGGCTGGGCGTAACGGAGGAGACTCCCCTTGAGGGCGGTCAACTTCGCACGGCTGCACTGGAAGAATTGAAAGCAAACCCAAAGGCGCGAAGCGCGCTATGGCAACAAATCTGCGAATATGAACACGATTTCTTCCCTCACGACGACTGATCTCGCATCAGCGTTCGCGATTGAAACGCGCGCCCACGCTTTTCCGTGGAGCGAAAAAACATTTGCCAGCAATCAGGGTGAGCGCTATTTAAATTTCCGTCTGGATGTCGAGGGTGAAATGGCCGCGTTTGCCATTACCCAGGTCGTGCTGGACGAAGCGACGCTGTTTAACATCGCCGTCGATCCCGCGTATCAACGCCGGGGATTAGGCAGAGAACTGCTGGAATTTTTGATTCGCGAGCTGGAGAAGCGTGACGTCTTCACTCTGTGGCTGGAGGTTCGCGCCTCCAATACCGCCGCCATCGCACTCTACGAAAGCTTAGGTTTTAACGAGGCGACAATTCGCCGTAACTACTACCCGACTGCCGAGGGCCGCGAAGACGCCATCATCATGGCGCTACCGCTTGGATAACGAATAAGGTTGTAACGATGAAATGGGACTGGATTTTCTTTGACGCCGACGAAACGCTGTTTACGTTCGATTCGTTTGGCGGCCTACAGCGGATGTTTTTAGACTACAGCGTCACCTTTACCGCAGAAGATTTTCAGGACTATCAGGCGGTGAATAAGCCGCTTTGGGTGGATTACCAGAACGGTGCCATCTCGGCGTTACAGCTCCAGCATCAGCGTTTTCAGGGCTGGTCTGAGCGCCTGAACGTCTCTCCCGGTGCGCTGAATGAGGCGTTTCTCAACGCGATGGCCGAGATTTGCGCGCCATTGCCAGGGGCGATTTCCCTGCTGAACGCGCTCAAAGGCAACGTGAAGCTTGGCATCATCACCAACGGCTTTACCGCCCTGCAGCAGATCCGCCTGGAACGCACGGGCCTGCGCGATCATTTCGATGCGCTGGTGATCTCCGAACAGGTGGGCGTGCCTAAACCCGATCCGCGTATTTTTGACTATGCGCTGGAAAAAGCCGGTCATCCCGCTCGCGAGCGCGTGCTGATGGTCGGAGACACCGCCGAGTCCGATATTCTGGGCGGGATGAAGTCCGGTCTGGCGACCTGCTGGCTGAACGCGCACGATCGCGCGCTGCCGGAAGGTATCGAACCGACCTGGACCGTATCGTCATTGAACGAACTGGAGCAACTCCTGTGTAAACAATGATTGCCTGCCCCCCATTGATGGGTAAAATAGCCGCAATTTCGTATTCCATGATGCGTGGCCTCTGGCCGCGCTTATATAAGAAGATTTGATTATGACGTTGTCTCCTTATCTGCAAGAGGTGGCGAAGCGCCGTACTTTTGCCATTATTTCTCACCCGGATGCCGGTAAAACGACCATCACCGAAAAGGTGCTGTTATTCGGACAGGCGATTCAGACCGCCGGTACGGTAAAAGGCCGTGGCTCCAGCCAGCACGCGAAATCCGACTGGATGGAGATGGAAAAGCAGCGTGGTATCTCCATTACCACCTCCGTGATGCAGTTCCCGTATCACGACTGCCTGGTGAACCTGCTTGACACCCCGGGCCACGAA
Organism: Lelliottia sp. JS-SCA-14; assembly: GCF_035593345.1. Lineage (NCBI taxonomy): Bacteria > Pseudomonadati > Pseudomonadota > Gammaproteobacteria > Enterobacterales > Enterobacteriaceae > Lelliottia > Lelliottia sp. JS-SCA-14. Next base: position 675,573 of record NZ_CP141606.1, read on the forward strand.
GACTTCTCCGAAGATACCTACCGTACCCTGACGGCGGTTGACTGCTGTCTGATGGTCATCGACGCCGCGAAGGGCGTTGAAGACAGGACCCGTAAGCTGATGGAAGTCACCCGTCTGCGCGATACGCCGATCCTGACCTTCATGAACAAACTCGACCGCGACATCCGCGATCCAATGGAAGTGATGGACGAAGTGGAGCGCGAGCTGAAAATCGCCTGTGCGCCAATCACCTGGCCGATCGGCTGCGGTAAGCTGTTCAAGGGCGTTTACCACCTCTATAAAGATGAAGTGTATCTGTACCAGACCGGTAAAGGTCACACCATCCAGGAAGTGCGCATCGTGAAAGGTCTGGACAACCCGGATCTGGACGTTGCCGTCGGCGAAGAGCTGGCCACCCAGCTGCGCGATGAGCTGGAGCTGGTGAAAGGCGCCTCTCACGAATTCGACAAAGAGCTGTTCCTGGCCGGGGAAATCACGCCGGTGTTCTTCGGTACGGCACTGGGCAACTTTGGTGTGGACCATATGCTCGACGGTCTGGTCGAGTGGGCGCCGCAGCCGATGCCGCGTAAAACCGACACCCGTCTGGTGGAAGCCGCAGAAGATAAATTCACCGGTTTCGTCTTTAAGATTCAGGCCAACATGGACCCGAAACACCGTGACCGCGTGGCCTTCCTGCGTGTGGTTTCCGGTAAGTATGAGAAGGGCATGAAGCTGCGCCAGGTGCGCATCGGGAAAGACGTGGTTATTTCTGACGCGCTGACCTTCATGGCGGGCGACCGATCGCACGTGGAAGAAGCGTATCCGGGCGACATCATCGGTCTGCACAACCACGGCACCATCCAGATCGGCGACACCTTCACCCAGGGTGAAATGATGAAGTTCACGGGTATCCCGAACTTCGCGCCGGAACTGTTCCGTCGTATTCGCCTGAAAGATCCGCTCAAGCAGAAACAGCTGCTGAAAGGTCTGGTCCAGCTCTCCGAAGAGGGCGCGGTGCAGGTCTTCCGCCCAATCGCCAACAACGATCTGATCGTCGGCGCGGTGGGTGTGCTGCAGTTTGACGTGGTGGTTGCGCGTCTGAAAAGCGAATACAACGTTGAAGCGATTTACGAATCCGTCAACGTGGCTACCGCGCGCTGGGTCGAGTGTTCTGACGTGAAGAAATTCGAAGAGTTCAAACGTAAGAATGAAATCCAGCTGGCGCTGGATGGCGGCGATAACCTGACCTACATCGCCCCAACCATGGTCAACCTGAACCTGACGCAGGAACGTTATCCTGACGTGCAGTTCCGTAAAACTCGCGAGCACTAATCCCCTCTCAGAGCACGGCGTCTGCCGTGCTCTTCTTAAACTCCTGCTTTATTAATCCCTTGCGGAATGTTCTTAATTCAACGCGTTTTCAGCGTAATTGCTCGTTTTTTCCCCGATTCTGAAAGCGGCTTTGTCAATGTGATCTATATTTAACTCAGTGTTTAACACCGGGCGCGGATGATAGTTCTGTTCAATGCGTGTTCATGAGTCTCTCATCCCGACCCTGTGTTTATTCGCAAAATTAAAAACTAGTATGAAGGGATGTTTGACGCTCAACTTCCGAGCAAACTACAGGAATACATCGATGAATATGACAAGCCTGAAGATTTCTAAAACTCTGTTAGCCGTTACGCTGAGTGGCCTTCTGGTCAGTGGTTCTGCACTTGCTGAAAACAGCGTGCAATCCACCGCGGATAGCGCAGGGCAAAAAATCGATAGCTCTATGAATAAAGTCGGTAATTTCATGGATGACAGCTCTATCACAGCAAAAGTGAAAGCGGCTCTGGTGGATGATGAAAACATCAAGAGCACCGACATTTCCGTAAAAACTGATAAGAAAGTGGTCACCCTGAGCGGCTTCGTTGAGAGCCAGGCGCAGGCAGAGCAGGCCGTCACCGTAGCGAAAGGCGTTGAAGGCGTCGCTTCCGTCAGTGACAAACTGCATGTGCGTGATGCCAAAGACGCGTCCGTGAAAGGTTATGCGGGTGACACAGCAACCACCAGTGAAATCAAAGCTAAACTATTAGCTGATGACATTGTGCCGTCACGTAAAGTGAAGGTGGAAACCACTGATGGTGTGGTTCAGCTGTCCGGTACGGTTGATTCCCAGGCGCAGGTTGAACGCGCTGAAACTATCGCTAAAGCCGTCGATGGCGTTAAAAGCGTCAAAAACGATCTGAAAGCGAAATAAGAACGACTTTTGGACAAAACGCTTGTGAGCACCTGAGCGCTCACATATAGCGGCTGACATTAACTATGGTTAAGGAGAGTTTTATGTTTCGTTGGGGCATTATATTTCTGGTTATCGCGTTAATTGCCGCCGCTCTGGGCTTTGGTGGTCTGGCGGGTACAGCGGCCGGTGCGGCGAAAATTGTCTTCGTCGTCGGTATCATCCTGTTCCTGGTCAGCCTGTTTACCGGACGCCGTCGTCCCTAGCTAAGCGTAATCAGCCTGTCGGAAAGCAACGCCGACAACACCACACTCAAAGCCAGTCCTCGCGACTGGCTTTTTCTGGTTTGAGTCATGGGGCAAGTTTGCGCTACTGTGTAATCATATAAAAACGAAAAACAGGTGCAGCAGTGGGCCAGAGAATTCCCGTTACGCTCGGCAATATTGCGCCGTTGGCGTTAAAACCTTTTCGCGTCGGACGACTCGCACTGGTGTGCGAAGGCGGTGGGCAGCGCGGCATCTTCACCGCAGGGGTGCTGGATGAGTTCATGCGCGCGCAGTTTAACCCTTTCGATCTGTTTTTCGGCACCTCCGCCGGGGCGCAAAACCTCTCCGCCTACGTCTGTAATCAGCCCGGCTATGCACGCAAAGTCATTATGCGCTACACCACCTCACGCGATTTCTTCAATCCTCTGCGCTTTGTGCGCGGCGGAAATCTTATCGATCTCGACTGGCTGTTAGACTCCACCGCCAGCCAGATGCCGCTGGCGATGGACACCGCGTCTCGCCTGTTCGATACGGGCAAAGAGTTCTGGATGTGCGCCAGCCGGGGCGATGACTACACGCCGGGCTACTTCTCGCCGCAAAAAGAGAACTGGCTGGATATTCTGCGCGCCTCCAGCGCGATCCCCGGTTTCTACCGCACCGCCGCGGCGCTCGATGGGATCAACTACCTGGACGGCGGGATCAGCGATGCGGTACCGGTTCAGGAAGCCGCGCGGCGCGGAGCACAAACCATCGTGGTGATCCGCACCGTGCCGTCGCAGATGTACTACACCCCGCAGTGGTTTAAGCGGATGGAAAAATGGCTGGGGGACAGCAGTTTGCAGCCGTTGGTGAACATCGCCAATTTGCATGAAAGCAGCTACAGCGCGATGCAGCGCTTTATCGAAAAGCCGCCGGGCAAGCTGAAAATCTTTGAGATCTACCCGCCGAAACCCCTTAACAGCATGGCGCTGGGCAGCCGTATACCTGCGCTACGCGATGACTACAAAACCGGGCGTTTGTGCGCGCGCTATTTCCTCGCGACCGTCGGCAAACTGCTGGCCGAGCGCCCGCCGATCCACCGGCATAAGCGCATCATCACTCCACCGGCGATTGTGGCCAACGACGCCCTGACAATGCCGCTGGTGAATGCCCCGCAGGCCAATGACACGACCTTTGACAATGAGGATCTGGCGTGACTTTCCGCTTTGTCGACACCCACTGCCATTTCGATTTCCCGCCGTTTACCGGCCATGAAGCGCAAAGTATTCAGCAGGCGGCCAGGGCAGGTGTGCAGGCGATTATCGTGCCCGCCATCGAAGCGGCGAATTTCAACCGGGTGCTCGATCTGGCCCGAACGCATTCCGCGCTCTACGCCGCGCTGGGCCTGCATCCGATTGTGATTGAAAAGCATCAGGATGCGCATCTGGATCAGCTTGAAAATCGCATTCGCACTGCCGGAGAAAAGCTGGTGGCGATAGGCGAGATCGGGCTCGATCTTTATCGCGAGGATCCGCATTTCGATCGCCAGCAGGCGCTGCTGGACGCGCAGCTTAAACTGGCGAAACGCCACGATCTGCCGGTGATCCTCCACTCGAGGCGCACCCACGACAAACTGGCGATGCATCTCAAACGCGCCGATCTGCCGCGAACGGGCGTGGTGCACGGTTTTTCCGGCAGCCTGCAGCAGGCGCAGCGTTTCATTGAACTGGGCTACAAAATTGGCGTCGGCGGGACGATTACCTATCCGCGCGCCAGCAAAACACGCGACGTGATGGCGCAATTACCCCTTTCATCCCTGCTGCTGGAAACCGACGCGCCGGACATGCCGCTGAACGGTTTTCAGGGCCAGCCCAACCGCCCGGAGCAGGCGGCGCGCGTCTTTACGACATTGTGTGAATTGCGAGAGGAACCCGCCGAAGCGATCGCCGATGCGCTGCTGCAAAACACCGACGATCTGTTTGGCATCACCCTATAGATAGAGCGCCGGGCGAATCACGGTGATCCGGCGTTTTTCCAGCGCGAGGGCCAGTGGTTCGACATCCTCCACCGTTGCGCTGCGCCAGCTGGCCGCTTCGCCATAAACCCCGTGGGCGTGAAAGGCGTTGATGCGTACCGGTACATCCCCCAGAGCGTGAATAAAGGCGCTCAACGGCCCCAGATGTTCGAAATAATCGCAACGATCGGGGATCACCAGTAGTCGCAGCTCCGTCAGGCGCCGATGGTGCGCCAGCCAGCGAATGCTGTGTTTGATCTGCGGGTTTTCGCGCCCGGTCAGGAACCGGTGATGTTCGTTATTCCACGCTTTCAGATCCAGCATCGCGCCATCCAACACCGGCAGCAGTTTTTGCCAGCCGGTTTCACTCAGCAGACCGTTACTGTCCACCAGACAGGTGAGATGCTTGAGCTTTTCATCCGCCTTGACGGCACTGAACAGCGCCACCAGAAACGGCAGCTGAGTGGTGGCTTCCCCACCGCTGACGGTGATCCCTTCGATAAACGGCGCGACCTTGCGGATCTGCCCGAGGATCTCCTCCACGCTAAAGCGGTGCGCCATCGGCGTGGACTGCTGCGGGCAGACGTGCAGGCAGGTATCGCACTTTTGACAGTCGCTCTCCTGCCACCACACCCGCCCGGCCTGAAGGGTCAGGGCATCGTTCGGACAGTGGACCACGCAGTCGCCGCAGTCATTGCAGCGCCCGATGGTCCACGGGTTGTGGCAGGTTTTGCAGCGCAGATTACACCCCTGCAGGAACAGCGCCAGGCGGCTGCCCGGCCCGTCCACGCAGGAGAAGGGGATAACCTGACTAACTAAAGCGCATCTGCTGTTCATGGCTGATCACGCGCGGCTGACGTTCAAGGATACGGGTATTGCGTGCGGCCTCTTCCCCGAGCCACGTGGTGTTGGTGCGAGAGCCCTCGGCGCGGTATTTCTCAAGATCCGACAGACGCACCATATACCCGGTGACGCGCACCAGATCGTTCCCGGCGACGTTGGCGGTGAACTCGCGCATCCCGGCGTTAAACGCCCCGAGACAGAGCTGAACCACCGCCTGCGGGTTACGCTTGATGGTTTCGTCCAGGGTCAGGATATCGCTGATACCCGAATGATAATGTTTGTGATGCGGCGCGACGGCCAGCAGATGGCTGATCGGGTCTGGCTCGTCGCCGTACGGCAGACGCGCTCCCGGCGTGGTGCCGGAATCCGAGCTGATCCCGGACTGGGCATGCAGCATCGCGCGCTGTTTCCAGCCGTGTTTGACCGGCGTGTTTTCGACAAACGCTGCCAGCTGTTCGCTGATGCGATACCCCAGCGCATTGGCCCGATCGTCCTTGCCATAGCGCCCGTCCAGCCCGGCTTTCTCGCACAGGGTGTTCACCGCTTCGGCCAGGCCGTACATGCCAAACATCGGCACAAAACGATCCGCTTCAATCAGCCCCTCTTTCACCAGGAAGCTATTCTCAAAGAAACCGGATTCCTGATAAAGGAAATCACAGCGCGCATCAATGATGGCGATCTGCTGTTGGCAGTAGTGCGGTAGCGTGCGGGTAAAGAAATCCTCCACCGATTCGCTGCTCTCGGCGATGGCCTTGAGATTGAGGCGAACCAGGGTGCTGCCACCGCCCGCCAGCGGCAGGGAGTTGTAACAACTCACCACGCCATAACGACCTTTTGTGAAAATTTTATCATTCACCGGACCATTAGAAATATGCGGTTTACTGCACTCGCAAATATTTTTCGCGACGCTCAACAGCAAATCGTCCGGCGTGATTTCCGGGTCGTAGATGAAAGTGAGATTCGGTGCAACCTGCTTCAGCTCTGCATCTGCGCGTAAAATAGCGCGCGTGACGGGGGTATCGGCAGGGCCGATGTTGGCGTGCATAAAGGCGTCGGGCAGGGTGCGATCGAGGTAACGCCAGAAACGTTTTATTCGGCTATCGATTTCGTCTTGTGTTAGAATTATAACATAAGGTTGCAGCAGTGCGTCGAGATGGCCGAGAAACACCGGCATCGATGTGACGGATGGAACATGGTGGTAGAGGATAGTCAGTAGCGACAGGGCGTCATCGAGATCTTTCGCCCCTTCCAGCTCTAACCACTCTGAGCCGTTCGCCAGGAATTTGGCGTAGTCCGGCAGAACGTAGCGCGGTTTGTAAGGCGCATGGCCTTCAAACATGTCGCAGATAAAGCCCTCGTCCAGTGCGGCGCGCGCCACGGCTGAAAGCGTGGGGTAGGGCAGATTGTTTTCCGCTTCCAGCGCCAGGAAATGGCGTTTCTGCTCAGGCGTCAGTACCGGGCTTGTCACAATTTGCTGGCAACGTTGTTGCATGGCATCGAGGCCGGAGGTGGACATGTTCGCTTCCTTTTATTCTGCGGATGATGGGCGGATTGTAGAAACTCATCGTGCGAAGGCATTTGATCCGACGTGGGTGATTGCTGTTTTAGCCAGCAGTTTGAAGAGTAAAGTTTGAAGTTGATCTCATTACAGTAATGCAAATTTGTACGCAGTTTTCATTAACTGTGATGAATGTCGAAGTGTGAATGCGGGTGAATGTTAGAATACTCACAGACCCGCACGGTGAAAATTTATACGGCGAAGCCGTTGGAGAATGTTATGACCGATTTAACCGCAAGCAGCCTGCGCGCGTTGAAACTGATGGACCTGACCACCCTGAACGATGACGACACCAATGAAAAAGTGATCGCATTGTGCCATCAGGCGAAAACGCCGGTAGGCAATACCGCTGCTATCTGTATCTATCCGCGTTTCATCCCGATTGCCCGTAAAACGCTGAACGCCCAGGGTACCCCTGACGTGCGTATCGCGACGGTGACCAACTTCCCGCACGGTAACGACGACATCGACATCGCGCTGGCAGAAACCCGCGCAGCGATTGCCTACGGTGCAGATGAAGTGGACGTGGTCTTCCCGTACCGCGCGCTCATCGCCGGTAACGAGCAGGTCGGTTTTGACCTGGTGAAAGCCTGTAAAGATGCCTGTGCAGCGGCAAACGTGCTGCTGAAAGTGATCATCGAAACCGGCGAGCTGAAAGAAGAAGCCCTGATTCGTAAAGCGTCTGAGATCTCTATCAAAGCCGGTGCGGATTTCATCAAAACCTCTACCGGTAAAGTGCCGGTCAATGCGACGCCAGAAAGCGCGCGCATCATGATGGAAGTGATCCGCGATATGGGCGTTTCCAAAACCGTTGGTTTCAAACCGGCGGGCGGCGTGCGTACTGCCGAGGACGCGCAGCAGTTCCTGGCGATCGCTGACGAACTGTTTGGCGCCGACTGGGCGGATTCCCGTCACTACCGCTTCGGCGCATCCAGCCTGCTGGCAAGCCTGCTGAAAGCGCTGGGTCACGGCGACGGCAAGAGCGCAAGCAGCTACTAAGTCTTTTATTGCCGGATCTGTAGCGGCGTAGGCCGGATAAGGCGCAGCCGCTATCCGGCATCAATACGACAGCCGGGTGGCGCGTTGCTCACCCGGCCTACAACGGCCTTCTACTCTTTCCCCTGGGGGTTACCGTGTTTCTCGCACAAGAAATTATTCGTAAAAAACGTGATGGTCATGCATTAAGCGACGAAGAAATCCGCTTCTTTATCAACGGTATTCGCGACAACACCATCTCTGAAGGGCAGATTGCCGCCCTGGCGATGACCATTTTCTTCCACGATATGTCGATGCCGGAACGTGTATCGCTGACCATGGCGATGCGGGATTCAGGGACCGTCCTGGACTGGAAAAGCCTTAACCTTAACGGCCCGATTGTGGACAAACACTCCACCGGCGGCGTAGGCGATGTCACTTCCCTGATGCTCGGCCCAATGGTGGCGGCCTGCGGCGGTTACATCCCGATGATCTCTGGCCGTGGTCTGGGCCATACGGGCGGTACGCTCGACAAACTGGAAGCCATTCCGGGCTTCGATATCTTCCCGGATGACCAGCGCTTCCGCGACATTATTAAAGATGTTGGTGTGGCGATTATCGGCCAGACCAGCTCTCTTGCTCCGGCGGATAAACGCTTTTACGCCACCCGCGACATTACTGCGACCGTCGATTCCATTCCGCTGATCACCGCCTCGATCCTCGCCAAAAAACTGGCAGAAGGTCTGGATGCGCTGGTGATGGACGTGAAAGTGGGTAGCGGCGCGTTTATGCCGACCTATGAACTCTCTGCGGCACTGGCCGAAGCGATCGTTGGCGTCTCCAACGGCGCAGGCGTGCGCACCACCGCGCTGCTGACCGATATGAACCAGGTCCTGGCCTCCAGCGCCGGTAACGCCGTCGAAGTGCGCGAAGCCGTGCAGTTCCTGACCGGCGAATACCGCAACCCACGTCTGCTCGACGTCACCATGGCCCTGTGCGTGGAGATGCTGATCTCCGGCAAGCTTGCCAAAGACGACGCCGACGCGCGCGCGAAACTGCAGGCGGTGCTGGATAACGGTAAAGCGGCGGAGATCTTTGGCCGCATGGTTGCGGCGCAAAAAGGCCCAACCGATTTCGTCGAAAACTACGCGAAATACCTGCCAACCGCGACGCTGAGCAAAGCGGTGTACGCCGATGCGGAAGGGTTTGTTTCCGCGATGGACACTCGCGCGCTGGGTATGGCCGTCGTCTCGATGGGCGGCGGACGTCGTCAGGCATCGGACACTATTGATTACAGCGTCGGCTTTACCGATATGGCGCGTCTTGGCGACAGCGTCGACGGACAGCGTCCGCTGGCGGTGATCCACGCCAAAGACGAAGCCAGCTGGCAGGAAGCGGCGAAAGCGGTGAAAGCGGCCATTAAACTTGACGACGCAGCTCCCGAAACCACACCAACCGTCTATCGTCGTATCACCGAATAGCGGTATACTGATCTGATCGGTTTTTTATGAATTTTTGAAGCACATAAGTACGGAGAACATATGAAACGTGCATTTATTATGGTGCTGGACTCATTCGGCATCGGCGCTACAGAAGATGCAGACCGCTTTGGTGATGTCGGTTCCGACACCATGGGCCATATCGCAGAAGCTTGTGCGAAAGGCGAAGCGAACAATGGCCGCCAGGGCCCACTGACCCTGCCAAACCTGACCCGTCTGGGTCTGGTGAAAGCGCATGAAGGCTCGACAGGTAAAGTCGCTGCCGGCATGGACGGCAACGCAGAAGTGATCGGCGCATACGGCTGGGCGCACGAGCTCTCTTCCGGTAAAGACACCCCGTCAGGTCACTGGGAAATCGCCGGTGTGCCGGTTCTGTTCGACTGGGGCTACTTCTCCGATCACGAAAACAGCTTCCCGCAGAAACTGCTGGATAAGCTGGTTGAGCGCGGCAATCTGCCGGGTTACCTCGGTAACTGCCACTCTTCCGGTACCGTGATTCTGGATCAGCTCGGCGAAGAGCACATGAAAACCGGCAAGCCGATTTTCTATACCTCTGCTGACTCCGTGTTCCAGATTGCCTGCCACGAAGAGACGTTCGGTCTGGACCGTCTGTACGAGCTGTGCGAAATCGCGCGCGAAGAGCTGACCGAAGGCGGCTACAACATTGGCCGCGTCATCGCACGTCCGTTTATCGGCGACAAGCCGGGCAACTTCCAGCGTACCGGCAACCGTCACGATCTGGCCGTTGAACCGCCAGCCCCGACCGTGCTGCAGAAACTGGTTGATGAGAAAGCGGGCGAAGTGGTTTCCGTCGGTAAAATCGCGGATATCTACGCCAACTGCGGCATCACCAAAAAAGTGAAAGCCACCGGCCTGGACGCGCTGTTCGACGCGACCATCAAAGAGATGAAAGAAGCGGGCGACAAGACTATCGTCTTCACCAACTTCGTGGACTTCGACTCCTCCTGGGGCCACCGTCGCGACGTCGCCGGTTATGCTGCCGGTCTGGAACTGTTCGACCGCCGTCTGCCGGAGCTGCTGGAGCTGGTCGGGGAAGATGACATCATCATCCTGACCGCTGACCACGGCTGCGACCCAACCTGGACCGGTACCGACCACACCCGTGAGCACATCCCTGTGCTGGTGTACGGCCCGAAAGTGAAACCAGGATCGCTCGGCCACCGCGAAACCTTCGCGGACATCGGCCAGACCATTGCGAGCTACTTCGGTACTTCGCCAATGGACTACGGCAAAAACATGCTGTGATGCGCATGCCCGGCGGCGCTACGCTTGCCGGGCCTACGATTTTGTAGGCCGGGTCAGGCGCAGCCGCCACCCGACAAAACAACACTTTTAAAAGGATCTGAAGATGGCTACCCCACACATTAATGCAGAAATGGGCGATTTCGCGGACGTAGTATTAATGCCTGGCGACCCGCTGCGCGCGAAGCACATTGCTGAAACCTTCCTCGAAGACGTGCGTGAAGTGAACAACGTGCGCGGCATGCTGGGCTTCACCGGGACTTACAAAGGCCGCAAAATCTCCGTAATGGGCCACGGTATGGGTATCCCGTCCTGCTCCATCTACACCAAAGAGCTGATCACCGATTTCGGCGTGAAGAAAATCATCCGCGTGGGCTCTTGCGGTGCCGTGCGTATGGACGTGAAACTGCGTGACGTGGTCATCGGTATGGGTGCCTGCACCGATTCCAAAGTAAACCGTATGCGTTTCAAGGATCATGACTTCGCAGCGATCGCTGACTTCGGCATGGTACGTAACGCGGTAGACGCAGCCAAAGCGCTGGGCGTTGACGCGCGCGTCGGTAACATCTTCTCTGCTGACCTGTTCTATTCCCCGGACGGCGGCGAAATGTTCGACGTGATGGAAAAATACGGCATCCTGGGCGTGGAAATGGAAGCGGCTGGCATCTACGGCGTCGCGGCTGAGTTTGGTGCGAAAGCGCTGACCATCTGCACCGTGTCTGACCACATCCGTACTCACGAGCAGACCACTGCCGCTGAGCGTCAGACCACCTTCAACGACATGATCAAAATCGCGCTGGAATCTGTTCTGCTGGGCGATAAAGAGTAAGTTTGTTTTGTGCCGGGTGGCGGCTTCGCCTTACCCGGCCTACATTCTTTTCTCCCTCTCCCTGTGGGAGAGGGCCGGGGTGAGGGCACCAGACCGCACTCATCTCACCGCTTTCGCCACCCACTCTGACAACTCCCGCAACTCTTTTTCCTGCTCCGGGAATTCTGCTATCAGCGCATCACACGCCTGCTGCAAACACTCCGCACGATACAAACATCCCTGCAATCGGGCTGCCAGCGCTTCCAGCGGGGCCGGGTTCAGACTATCGGTAAACACCTGCGTGCGCGTAATGATGCCGCGCTCGACGTCGAAATGTAGCTCCACGCCGCCCCAGGTAAAACGCTCATCCAGCAGATGCGAGAACGCCGGAGCCTGACCGAAGTTCCACTCCCAACTGCTCTGACGCGCAAAGGTCTCGGCAAAATTCGGCAGGTCCGGGGTGTGGTCCGGGGAGATCACTTCCGCCTCGACGCGCTCGCCGTAATGGTCAAAGAACGCCTCCTGGATCGCCGCGCAGATCTGTTCGTGGGTCACGCCGGGCAACAGCTCAACCAGATTCGCCACGCGGCCGCGCACCGAGGTAATCCCCTTGGCCTGCAGCTTTTTCTTATCGGGATTGAGATAGTTTGCCAGACGGCTTAAATCGGCGTTGAGCAGCAGAGTGCCGTGGTGGAAACCGCGATCTTTGGTTTCGCGATAGGCCGAGCCGGAGACTTTCCGGTCGCCTTCGGGCGTTTTTACTACCAGGTCGTTGCGCCCGGAGGCTTCCGCCGTCACGCCGAGGACATTCAGGGCGTTCAGCACAATCGCCGTGGAGATGGTTTTATCGTACTCCGGTTTACCGGCCATAAAGGTAAAGCAGGTATTCCCGAGGTCGTGGAACACCGCGCCGCCGCCGCTGCTGCGACGGGCCAGGCGGACGTTGTCCTCTTCCATGCGTCGCGTATTGCACTCTTTCCACGGGTTCTGTGCGCGGCCAATGACCACCGTATCGGCATTGCGCCAGAGGAACAGCACGCGCTGGGTGGCAGGCATCTGGCGGAAGATGCACTCTTCCACCGCGAGGTTGAACCAGGGATCGTAAGAGTCAGAGATAAGCAGGCGGAGCGTCGTCATGGCAGATTTCCTTTTCCGAATCGTACGCCCATTTTACCACTATTCTTTCTTCTCGCTCTCTTCCTCTTCCGGCACCGATTTGCTGGCCGTCAGCAGGAATGGCGACTGCTGCCAGCGCGTGCGTTTGCCCTGCAACAGCGTGCGCGTTAACACCACGCCAATCGCCAGCGAAAGGAGTAACATCAGACGCAGAATGTTGGTGGTGTTATCCACCTGTTTGGCTTCGGTCGGCAGGGTGTGGGTGTCGAGGGTCAGACGCAGATAGCCGAGCGGGCCATTTTTGCCCTGAATCGGCTCGACGATTTGCTGATTGAAATAGCCGCCGGCCTTTTTGCCGTCCAGCGCCAGCCGGTCGCGGACGTCAACGTGCTCACCGGCGCGGGCAATGAGATCGCCCTCTTCGTCGTACACGCCCGCGTCCAGAATGCGGCTGTTTTCCGTAATCTGACGCAGGATTTGCGCAATGCGTTTATCGTCCGGCGTCTCGGTGCGCATCGCCGGTGCGACGCTCAGGGTCACCTGGCGGGCGAGGGTACGCGCCAGCTCTTCGAGCTGTGGATTACGTTGTCGTTGATGATTCTGGCTAAACCAGGATGCCCCTTGCATCAGCGCCACCAGAAGCGCGAGGCAGGACAGGACAATCACTGCACGATGTAGCCGGAATTTCAGTTTTGCGCGAGCCATATTCCACCTGCTGAAAATTTACGGCTTAATGTTGCCAGAAGTGATGGTTACAGGGTAGCCTCATGCGTTATTTTCCCCCTGGAACCTTCCGGCGCGAACCAATTTACAGGAGCTTCAATGCCGAACATTACCTGGTGCGACCTGACCGATGACGTCTCTTTATGGCCAGGATTGCCGCTCTCATTAAGTGGCGACGAGGTCATGCCTCTGGACTACCATGCGGGGCGTAGCGGCTGGCTGCTGTATGGCCGTGGCCTGGATAAGCAGCGCCTGACGCAATACCAAACCAAGCTCGGCGCGGCGATGGTGATCGTGGCGGCCTGGTGCGTGGAAGATTATCAGGTGCTGCGTCTGGCCGGTTCGCTGACGCAGCGCGCCACCCGTCTGGCACATGAAGCCGGGCTGGATGTGGCTCCGCTGGGGAAAATCCCGCATCTGAAAACGCCAGGGCTGCTGGTGATGGATATGGATTCGACTGCCATCCAGATTGAGTGCATCGACGAAATCGCCAAACTGGCCGGCAGCGGCGAGATGGTGGCGGAAGTGACCGAGCGCGCGATGCGCGGCGAACTCGATTTTTCCGCCAGCCTGAAACAGCGCGTCGCCACCCTGAAAGGGGCCGATGCCAACATTCTGCGCCAGGTGCGCGACGAACTGCCGTTAATGCCAGGCCTCACTCAGCTGGTGCTGAAGCTTGAAACGCTCGGCTGGAAAGTGGCGATTGCCTCCGGCGGGTTCACCTTCTTTGCGGACTACCTGCGCGACAAACTGCGTTTGACCACGGTGGTGGCCAACGAGCTGGAGATCCGCGACGGTAAACTGACCGGGGAAGTGATCGGCGATATCGTGGATGCGCAGTACAAAGCCAACACCCTCACGCGCCTGGCGGAAAAATTCGAAATCCCTGTCGCGCAGACCGTTGCCATCGGCGACGGCGCGAACGATCTGCCGATGATCAAAGTGGCGGGTCTGGGCATCGCCTATCATGCCAAGCCAAAAGTAAACGAAAAGACGGAAGTCACCATTCGTCATGCTGATCTGATGGGCGTGTTCTGCATCCTGTCCGGCAGCGTGAATCAGAAATAATCAGAGGTAAACCGTGGCGAAAGCTCCAAAACGCGCATTTGTCTGTAATGAATGTGGTGCGGATTATCCGCGCTGGCAGGGGCAGTGCAGCGCCTGTCATGCCTGGAACACCATCACCGAAGTGCGCGTGGCCGCTTCGCCAACCGTGGCCCGCAACGAGCGTCTGACGGGCTATGCGGGCAACGCCGGCGTCTCGAAAGTGCAAAAACTTTCTGAGATCAGCCTCGATGAAGTGCCGCGCTTCTCCACCGGTTTTAAAGAGTTTGACCGCGTCCTGGGCGGCGGCGTGGTGCCGGGCAGCGCAATCCTGATCGGCGGTAACCCCGGTGCCGGTAAATCGACGCTGCTGCTGCAAACCCTGTGCAAGCTCTCTGAGCAGATGAAAACCCTGTATGTCACCGGGGAAGAGTCGCTGCAACAGGTGGCGATGCGCGCGCACCGTCTCGGTCTGCCGACCGGCAATCTCAACATGCTGTCGGAAACCAGCATCGAACAGATCTGCATGATCGCCGATGAAGAGCAGCCGAAGCTGATGGTCATCGACTCCATCCAGGTGATGCACATGGCGGACATTCAGTCCTCGCCGGGCAGCGTGGCCCAGGTGCGCGAGACGGCGGCTTATCTGACGCGCTTCGCCAAAACGCGCGGCGTGGCGATCGTGATGGTCGGCCACGTCACCAAAGACGGCTCGCTGGCCGGTCCGAAAGTGCTGGAGCACTGCATCGACTGCTCGGTGATGCTCGACGGCGACGCTGATTCTCGCTTTCGCACCCTGCGCAGCCACAAAAACCGTTTTGGTGCGGTGAATGAACTGGGCGTTTTCGCCATGACCGAACAGGGGCTGCGTGAAGTTAGCAATCCGTCGGCGATTTTCCTCAGCCGTGGCGAAGAAGAGACGCCGGGCAGTTCGGTGATGGTGCTCTGGGAAGGGACGCGCCCGCTGCTGGTTGAGATTCAGGCGCTGGTGGATCAGTCGATGATGGGTAACCCGCGTCGCGTCGCGGTCGGCCTTGAGCAAAACCGCTTAGCGATTCTGCTGGCGGTACTGCACCGCCACGGTGGGCTACAGATGGCGGATCAGGACGTGTTCGTCAACGTGGTCGGCGGCGTGAAAGTGACCGAAACCAGTGCTGACCTGGCGCTGCTGCTGGCGATGGTCTCCAGCCTGCGCAACCGACCGTTGCCTCAGGATCTGGTGGTCTTTGGCGAAGTGGGGCTGGCAGGGGAAATTCGCCCGGTCCCGAGCGGACAGGAGCGTATCTCCGAAGCGGCGAAACACGGTTTCCGTCGCGCGATTGTGCCTGCTGCCAACGTGCCGAAAAAAGTGCCGGAAGGGATGAAAATTTTCCCCGTCAAAAAACTCTCCGATGCGTTAAATGTTTTTGACGACATATAATTACCTATTCGATTTTGCAGGAGGCACCGTAATTTATGTCAACATTTGACTACCTGAAAACCGCGATCCGCCAGAAGGGCTGCACGTTGCAGCAGGTGGCGGAAGCCAGCGGAATGACCAAGGGCTATTTAAGCCAGCTTCTGAATGCCAAAATCAAAAGCCCGAGCGCGCAAAAGCTGGAAGCTTTGCACCGCTTTCTGGGCCTCGAATTCCCGCGCATGCAAAAGAACATCGGCGTGGTGTTTGGCAAGTTCTACCCGCTGCACACCGGCCATATCTATCTGATCCAGCGTGCCTGTAGTCAGGTGGATGAGCTGCACATCATCATGGGCTACGACGACACGCGTGACCGTGCCCTGTTCGAGGACAGCGCCATGTCCCAGCAGCCGACCGTCTCGGACCGTTTGCGCTGGCTGCTCCAGACCTTTAAATACCAAAAAAATATTCGCATTCATGCCTTTAACGAAGAGGGCATGGAGCCATATCCGCACGGCTGGGATGTGTGGAGTAACGGCATTAAAGCCTTTATGGAAGAGAAGGGGATCGCCCCGAACTGGATCTACACCTCTGAAGAGTCCGATGCGCCGCAGTTCCGCGAGCATCTGGGCACCGAAACGGTGCTGATCGACCCTAAGCGCACCTTCATGAACATCAGCGGCGGGCAGATCCGCGAAAACCCGTTCCGCTACTGGGAATACATCCCGACAGAAGTGAAGCCCTTCTTTGTGCGCACGGTGGCGATTCTGGGCGGCGAATCAAGCGGTAAATCGACGCTGGTCAACAAGCTGGCGAACATCTTCAACACCAGCAGCGCGTGGGAGTATGGGCGGGATTACGTCTTCTCGCACCTCGGCGGTGACGAGATGGCGCTCCAGTATTCCGACTACGACAAAATCGCGCTGGGCCACGCTCAGTACATTGATTTCGCGGTGAAATACGCCAACAAAGTGGCATTTGTCGATACGGATTTTGTCACCACCCAGGCGTTCTGTAAAAAGTACGAAGGGCGCGAGCACCCGTTCGTGCAGGCGCTGATTGACGAGTACCGGTTCGACCTGGTGATCCTGCTGGAAAACAACACCCCGTGGGTCGCCGACGGAATGCGCAGCCTCGGCAGTTCCGTCGACCGCAAAGAGTTCCAGACCATGCTGGTGGATATGCTGCGCGAGAATAACGTCGAGTTCGTTCACGTCGAGGAGTCGGACTACGATGGCCGGTTTCTGCGCTGCGTCGAGCTGGTGAAGGAGTTGATGGGGGAGCGGGAGTAAAGACCGCTCCGATCGGTCCCCTCTCCCTTTGGGAGAGGGTTAGGGTGAGGGGACAATGACCTCAGAATTCCACCACCACCTTCCCGCGCATATGCCCGTCCAGTACTTTCCGGTGTGCCTCGGTGATGCTCTCCACGCTTAAGCCGTGCAGGGTGTCGCTCAGCGAGCTTTCCACCACGCCGGTATCCACCAGCTTCGCCACCTCATTCAGAATCTCACCCTGGCGCGCCATATCTGCGGTCTGGTACATGCTGCGCGTATACATAAATTCCCAGTGCAGCGCGGCAGATTTCGACTTCAGCTTGCTCTGATCCAGCGGACGATCGTTCTCCACGATGGTACAGATATGCCCCTGCGGCGCGATCAGGTCGCTGACCGCGTCCCAGTGCCCGTCGGTGTCGTTGAGGATGAAAATATAATCCACGAATTTTATGTCGTGCTTCGCCAGCTCACCCTTCAGGTCACGATAATTCACCACTAAATCCGCGCCTCGATCCCGGCACCATTGGGCTGAGTCTTCGCGCGAGGCGGTGGCGATCACCTTGATCTTACTGTTGTGTTTGGCGAAGGGGATCGCCAGCGATCCGACGCCGCCCGCACCGCCGATGATCAGCAGCGTTTTGTCCGATCCGGCGTCCTGAATATTCAGGCGTTCAAACAGTCCTTCCCATGCCGTCAGCGCGGTCAATGGCAGTGCGGCGGCGGCGGCCCAGTCGAGGCTCTGCGGTTTGTGGCCGACGATGCGTGCGTCAATCAGCTGATGCGTGGCGTTGCTGCCCGGACGGGTGATGTCCCCGGCGTACCACACTTCGTCACCGGCTTTGAACTGCGTGACACTCGCGCCGACCGCTTTCACAATCCCGCTGGCGTCCCAGCCCAGAATGCGCGGGGACTGCAGGCCGTTTTTACTCAGGCTGGCATGGACTTTGGTATCGACCGGGTTCACGGAGACGGCTTTCACTTCGACCAGGAGGTCGTGCTCGCCGGGCTGCGGCATTGGCTGGGTGATCTCAATAAATGTGGATGGCTGGTCGGGATTAACGGCAATGGCTTTAACGGACATGGTGAACTCCTTATGGAATGCGTGTGTTGAGGCTAGTCTATTAAGTCGCCACTTGCGTGATAAGATGGACAATCAATAACAAAGTGTTCGTGTGAGATGAACAGTGATGTTTAAACAGCTTCAGGATATGGCCCTGTTTGCGCTGGTGGCGGAGATGGGCAGCTTTACCGCGGCGGCGCAAAAAGCGGGCCTGCCGAAATCGAGCGTCAGCCAGCGGGTCAGCCAACTTGAGCAGCAGGTTGGTATCCGGCTGCTGAACCGCACCACCCGCAAACTTAATTTAACCTATGCGGGCGAGCACTATCTGGTGCACTGCCGCGAGATGCTGGCGGCCAGCGAGCGCGCGGAATATGCCATTCAGCGTCTGCGCGATAACCCCGGCGGACGGCTGCGCGTCACTTCCCCGGCGGGAATTGGTGCCACGCTGCTGGCGCATCTGAACGCGGAGTTCCAGCGTCGTTATCCCGATGTCTCACTCGATGTTTGTATTTCGGATGATGTGCAGGATCTGGTGGAGTCGGGCTACGACGTGGCGCTGCGCACCGGTAAACCGCAGGATTCGTCCCTGATTGGCCGTATGATTGGCAATTGCCCGCGCTACATGCTGGCCTCGCCCGACTATCTGGCGCGTTTTGCCCCGCTGGACCATCCGCGCCAGCTGGTGGATCACCGCTGTATCACCCACAAAGCCTGGCCGGAGTGGCTGCTGCGGCAGCACGGCGAGGATTATCGTCATCTGCCTGACAATGCGCACGTCACGGATAACCTGGTGTATGCCCGCGAAAGTGCCATCGCCGGGGCGGGGATCACGCTGCTGCCCGCGTTTTTGCTGGAAGATAAAATCGAGAAGGGGGCGCTGGTGCAGGTGCTGCCGGAGTGGAGCGTGGAAGGAAACGAACTGTGGCTGGTCTATCCGAGCAGGAAGCTGAATTCGCCTGCGCTGATGAGCTACATCCAGTTTGCGATGCAGTTTGATGAGGTGAAGCGGTTTTACGTGGGGGGGTGATTGCCGGGTGGCGGCTACGCCTTACCCGGCCTACAAAAAACCGGTCGTGCGGCCTGATGCCCTCACCCCGGCCCTTATGTCTTGATCTTCTCCGCTTCTGCGGAGAAGATCCCCGACTGATCATCGGGAGGTTACCGGTGAGCATCACCCGGCCCTGGTGCCACTGAGCCCGTGGGAGAGATTATGCCCCGGTAACCTGTTTCCCTGTCGCCTCAAGACCGAACGGTATCCTGTGCCCTGAGCACCCACATATAAGGATGGTCCGGCGATATTATTCATAAGGTTACGGAGTGCCATGATGGAGCTTATTCCTGTCGGCGTTGATATCGCCAAACTCAAATTTGATGTCGCCGTCCTGCTGCCTAATCAGAAATACAAAACCAAAAAATTCCCCAACACCTCTGCCGGATGCCGCGAGTTCCTCAGCTGGCTGGCACGTTTTGGCGACTGCCATGTCTGCATGGAAGCGACGGGCTGCTACAGCACTGAACTTGCCACCCTGCTGGCCGATAACGGCTGCTGTGTCAGCCTCGAAAATCCCGCCCGCATACACGCGTTTGGCAATACGGAGCTGACCCGCAACAAAACGGACAAAAGTGATGCGGCACTGATAGCCCGCTACTGCGCCCTGTATCAACCCGCCCCCTGGTATCCTGCGCCGCTGAGCGAGCGTCAGCTGACGGCGCTGGTACGCCACCTGCGTAATCTGGAAGAGATGCGGCAGATGGAGATGAACCGCCTTGAAGCAGCCGACGAGGTCATTGTTCCCTCACTGCATGAACACGTTGCCATGCTGGATGAACTGATTGACGAAACACGAAAAAAAATCAGCCAGCACATCGATGATAACCCTGACCTGAAGCGGGACAGGGAACTGCTGAAGAGCATCCCCGGGATCGGTGAAATGCTGAGCGTGAGCCTGCTGGCGTTCGCGGGTAATCTGAGACGGTTCAGTGACAGTAAGGCACTGGTGGCTTACGCCGGGCTGAATCCACGGCGCTGTGAGTCGGGGATGTGGAAAGGAAAGAGCAGGCTGTCAAAAGTAGGTCACGCAGAGCTGCGCAGTGCCCTGTATATGCCGGCAGTGGTGGCGGGTAGGTGCAATGAGGTGGTGAAGAATCTGATGGACAGGCTGGCAGCGAGAGGAAAAACAGGGAAGGAACGCGTATGTGCCGGGATGAGAAAACTGCTCCAGCTGGCTTATGGCGTGGTGAAATCCGGACGAGAATTTAATGCTGAAATACCGCTTGCCGGATAACCGACAAGACGGTATCTCTCCCACGGGAGAGGGAGAAAACATAAAAAACGGCAACCGAAGTTGCCGTTTTGCTTTTATTTCGATATACGCTTGTACTTAATACGTTTTGGCTCCAGCGCATCCGCGCCGAGGGTACGTTTCTTGTACTCTTCGTATTCGGTGAAGTTACCTTCGAAGAACTCCACTTTACCCTCGTCCTGGTAATCCAGAATGTGGGTTGCGATACGGTCGAGGAACCAACGGTCGTGGGATATCACCATTGCACAGCCCGGGAACTCCAGCATGGCGTTTTCCAGCGCGCGCAGGGTTTCAATGTCCAGGTCGTTTGTTGGTTCATCGAGGAGCAGAACGTTACCGCCAACCTGCAGCAGTTTCGCCAGGTGCAGACGACCACGTTCACCACCGGACAGCTCGCCGACGCGTTTACCCTGATCCACACCTTTGAAGTTGAAGCGGCCAACGTAGGCGCGGCTCGGCATCTCGGTGTTACCGATACGCATGATATCCTGCCCGCCGGAAACTTCTTCCCACACGGTTTTGCTGTTGTCCATCGCGTCACGGAACTGATCCACAGAGGCCAGTTTCACGGTGTCGCCCAGCGTAATGGTGCCGCTGTCAGGCTGTTCCTGACCGGACATCATGCGGAACAGCGTCGATTTACCCGCGCCGTTCGGACCGATGATCCCGACAATCGCCCCTTTCGGCACGGAGAAGCTCAGGTCGTCGATCAGCAGGCGATCGCCGTAAGACTTACGCAGATTGCTCACTTCAACGACTTTATCCCCCAGACGTGCTCCAGGTGGGATAAACAGTTCGTTGGTTTCGTTACGTTTCTGGTATTCGGAGTTGTTCAGCTCTTCAAAGCGTGCCAGACGGGCTTTGCCCTTAGACTGACGGCCTTTCGCGCCCTGACGAACCCACTCCAGCTCTTTCTCAATCGATTTACGACGAGCCGCTTCCTGAGAAGCTTCCTGCGCCAGACGCTGATCTTTCTGCTCCAGCCAGGAGGAGTAGTTGCCTTCCCACGGAATACCTTCCCCGCGGTCCAGCTCCAGGATCCAGCCTGCGACGTTATCGAGGAAGTAACGGTCGTGGGTAATTGCCACAACGGTCCCTTCGAAGTCGTGCAGGAAGCGTTCCAGCCAGGCAACGGATTCGGCATCCAGGTGGTTCGTTGGTTCGTCGAGCAGCAGCATGTCTGGCTTTTCCAGCAGCAGACGGCACAGCGCGACGCGGCGGCGTTCACCCCCGGACAGTTTTTCGATTTTCGCGTCCCAGTCTGGCAGGCGCAGGGCATCGGCCGCACGCTCCAGCTGAACGTTCAGGTTGTGGCCGTCGTGCGCCTGGATAATTTCTTCGAATTTACCCTGTTGCGCCGCCAGTTTGTCGAAGTCCGCATCCGGTTCAGCGTACTTCGCGTAGACTTCATCCAGACCTTTCAGGGCGTTAACGACTTCGGAAACGGCTTCTTCGATGGATTCGCGAACGGTGTGTTCCGGGTTCAGCTTCGGTTCCTGCGGCAGATAACCGATTTTGAGACCAGGCTGCGGGCGAGCTTCACCTTCGATATCGGTATCGATACCGGCCATGATGCGCAGCAGGGTGGACTTACCGGCACCGTTGAGACCCAGGACACCGATTTTTGCGCCAGGGAAGAAGCTCAGCGAGATATTTTTCAGAATATGACGTTTCGGCGGAACCACTTTGCCGACACGATGCATGGTATAAACGAATTGAGCCACGTGGACTTCGCCTCTTTTATAGTAAAGAAAATGGTATACAGCTGCGAAGTGTAGCCTTTTTCATGGCCTAATCCCAGACACGAACGTCGGGAGTGTTAAAACGCGCAAGAAAGGTAAAAAAGTGTCCATGACGTGGCGTGTTGCGGAATGCCTGGTTAGCATAGATCCATTACATTTGTAGGTGGCAAGACGCCGCAACAGTATTCAACAAAATGAGGAAGAGCTTGTGGAAAAAGCCAAACAGGTGGTCTGGCGTCTGCTGGCTGCCAGCGTCTGCGTGATGACGATAAGCCACGCAGCGCATGCCGATTCACTGGATGAACAGCGCAACCGCTATGCGCAGATCAAGCAGGCGTGGGACAGTAAGCAGATGGATACCGTGCAGGCCCTGATGCCGACGCTGAAAGAGTATCCGCTCTACCCGTATCTGGAATATCGCCAGATTACCGACGATCTCATGAACCAACCGACGCTCACCGTCGCTAATTTTATTCAGGCCAACCCCACGTTGCCCCCTGCCCGAACCTTACAGTCGCGCTTTGTGAACGAACTGGCACGACGCGAAGACTGGCGCGGCCTGCTGGCCTTCAGCCCGGAAAAACCGGGCACCACCGAGGCGCAGTGTAATTTCTATTACGCCAAATGGGCGACGGGCCAACAGCAGGAAGCCTGGAACGGCGCAAAAGATCTGTGGCTGACGGGGAAAAATCTGCCGAACGCCTGTGACTCGCTATTTGGCGCCTGGCGCGCATCGGGCCAGCAAGATCCGCTGGCCTATCTCGAACGTATTCGTCTGGCGATGAAAGCCGGGAACACCCGTCTGGTGACCACTCTGGCCGGGCAGATGCCGTCAGATTATCAGACCATTTCCACGGCGGTTCTCCAGCTCGCCAACGATCCGAATTCCGTACTGACCTTCGCCCGCTCGACCGGCGCGACGGATTTCACGCGCCAGATGGCGGCGGTGGCCTTTACCAGCGTGGCGCGTGACGATGTGGAAAACGCGCGGCTGATGATCCCGCAGCTGGTTCAGGCGCAGCAGCTTAACGACGATCAAACCCAGGATCTGCGCGATATCGTCGCGTGGCGTCTGATGGGCACCGATGTCACCGATGAACAGGCGCGCTGGCGTGACGATGCGATCATGCGTTCGAACTCTACGTCGCTGGTGGAACGCCGGGTGCGTATGGCGCTCGGCACCGGCGATCGCCGGGGCTTAAATACCTGGCTCTCCCGCCTGCCGATGGATGCCAAAGAGAAAGACGAATGGCGTTACTGGCAGGCCGATTTGCTGATGGAGCGTGGGCGCGATGACGAAGCGAAAGAGATCCTCCACTCTCTGATGCAGCAGCGCGGCTTCTACCCCATGGCGGCGGCGCAGCGCCTGGGTGAGGAGTACACGCTTAAAATCGACAAAGCCCCGACCAACGTCAACTCAGCCCTGATTCAGGGTCCGGAAATGGCGCGGGTGCGCGAGCTGATGTACTGGAGCATGGATAACACGGCGCGCAGCGAGTGGGCCAACCTGGTGACCAGCCGCAGTAACGACGAAAAAGCCCAGCTGGCGCGCTACGCGTTTGATAACCGCTGGTGGGATCTGAGCGTGCAGGCGACGATCGCCGGGAAGCTGTGGGATCATCTGGAAGAGCGTTTCCCGCTGGCCTACAAAGATCTGTTTGATCGTTACACCAGCGGAAAAGACATTCCGCAGAGCTACGCGATGGCGATTGCCCGTCAGGAGAGCGCGTGGAACCCGAAAGTGCGCTCACCGGTTGGAGCCAGCGGCCTGATGCAAATCATGCCCGGCACCGCCACGCACACGGTGAAGATGTTTAATATTCCAGGCTACAGCAGCCCGTCGCAGCTGCTTGACCCGGATACCAACATCAACATCGGCACCAGCTATTTGCAGTATGTCTATTCCCAGTTCGGCAATAACCGTATCTTCTCGTCTGCGGCCTATAACGCAGGGCCTGGGCGCGTGCGGACCTGGCTTGGCAACAGCGCCGGACGCATCGACGCGGTGGCGTTTGTCGAGAGCATTCCGTTCTCGGAAACGCGCGGGTATGTGAAGAATGTGCTGGCCTATGACGCTTACTATCGCTACTTCATGGGGCAGAAAGATACCCTGATGAGCGACGCCGAGTGGCAGAGAAAGTATTAATCCAGACGGGTTGTGTTATGCTTGTACTCGTCTAAGAGTACAAACGGCGGCATAACATGACCCAGCATTCCCCTTATTCATCGGCGATGGCCGAACAGCGCAATCAGGAGTGGCTTCGTTTTGTGGAGCTGCTTCGCCAGTCCTATGAGAAAGATCTGCACTTACCGCTGATGCAATTGATACTGACACCCGACGAGCGTGAAGCGTTGGGCACGCGTGTGCGCATTATCGAAGAGTTACTGCGCGGTGAGATGAGCCAGCGTGAGCTGAAAAGCGAGCTGGGGGCGGGCATCGCGACGATCACCCGTGGCTCGAACAGTCTCAAATCAGCCCCGGTGGAGTTGCGCCAGTGGCTTGAGGAAGTGTTGTTGAAAAATGCCTGATGGCACGTTTCTGTAGGCCGGGTAAGGCGAAGCCGCCACCCGGCATTAGCGTGGCCGGTTGCCTGATGGCGCTACGCTTATCAGGCCTACGGCTCATCGATTGGGTTTTGTAGGCCGGGTAAGGCGAAGCCGCCACCCGGCAATGGCGCGGCCGGTTGCCTGATGGCGCTGCGCTTATCAGGCCTACGGTTCATGGACTGGGTTTTGTAGGCCGGGTAAGGCGAAGCCGCCACCCGGCAATAGCGCGGCCGGTTGCCTGATGGCGCTACGCTTATCAGGCCTACAACGGCGGAATCAGCCGTATACCGCGTTATGAAACGGGCTTAACGCCAACACCACCGCCTGATGGTACACGCTCGAACGCGTCAAGGCTCCGGCGGTAAACACGCCAATCGCTCCTTCTTTACGACCAATCTCATCAATGCCGGTGTACTGCGACATCACTGGTCCGAGCGCCTCTCCGGCGCGCACTTTTTCCAGAATGATGGCCGGTAAAGGCAGCGTCGCCGAGCGCGATTCACCGCGCTGCTCGCGGCTCTCGATCACCACCCAGCTAAAGGTGGCTCCCTCGTCAATCCCCGCCTCAATCGCCACCCAGAAATCAGCCTCAGGGCGCGCGGCCTTCGCATTCACGACGCGATTTCGTGCGCCAGCGCGCGTTTCCTCGCTCCCGAACGGCTGTTCAGGGACGCCGCTCTCGACGCCGACGGCGTCAATGTGGCAGGATCCTTCGCCGAAGATCTCTTCAAATGCCCTTAGAATTGCCTGAATTTTGGCAGGATTAGTGGTAGCAGAGACAACATGGTGCATAATTAAGCTCGATTCAAAAAAAACTCATCGCAGTATAACGGAAAAAAAGCATGTTACAGGTTTACCTTGTTCGCCACGGTGAAACGCAGTGGAACGCCGAGCGACGTATTCAAGGGCAGTCAGACAGTCCTCTCACCGCCAAGGGTGAGCAACAGGCATGGCAGGTCGCGGAACGTGCCAGATCCTTAGGCATCACGCACATTATCGCCAGCGATTTAGGTCGTACGCAGCAAACGGCGCGCATTATTGCCGAAGCCTGCGGGTGCGACATTATCCTCGATCCTCGCCTGCGCGAACTCGACATGGGCGTGCTCGAAAAGCGTCATGTGGATACCCTGACGGAACAGGAAGAGGGCTGGCGGCGTACGCTCGTCAACGGCACGGAAGATGGCCGTATTCCGCAAGGCGAATCCATGCAGGAGCTGAGCGTGCGCGTACAAGCGGCGCTGGCGGATTGTCTTAAACTGCCGCAGGGCAGCCGTCCGCTGCTGGTGAGTCACGGTATCGCGCTGGGATGTCTGGTGAGTACCATTCTCGGACTGCCAGCCTACGCGGAACGCCGTTTGCGTCTGCGCAACTGCTCCATTTCCCGTATCGACTATCAGGAAAGCCCGTGGCTGGCTTCAGGTTGGGTGGTGGAAATGGCAGGGGACATCTCGCATCTGGACGCCCCTGCGCTGGATGAACTGCAGCGCTAGCGGCGCACTGGAATCAGGTATTCCATCCGCAGATTGATTGGGCCTACTTCCGGTCGGGCATCGCTGGCCGGGTAGTAGCGCTCAATATCCTGACCTTTGCGGCGGTTCAGATTCAGCATCGGCATGCAGGTGCCGTAAACGGTCAGGATAAACTCCTGAACGCCCGTGCCCAGCCCTTCGTAGGTGAACATCACGTATTCACCGCCTTCCAGTACCACCGGTTTCGAGCCCTGGATGTAGCCGTTGGCCATCTCCGGCGTGAGCGCGGTGGTGTAGAACACTTCCTGCTCGTCGTCTTTTTCCATGCTCGGATGCGTTTCGTTCAGGCCATACAGCAGCGGCGGAAGCGCCGGGGCGTGTCTCAGGAAATCGCGCCAGAACTGGGTGCGCATCTGATGACGGAATTCGGAGATCTGCTCCAGAGAACAGGTGTAGCTTTGCGTCGTGCCGATGAGATGGGTCTCTGGCAGGACCGTGAATTCGTATTTTGGCATCGCGAATTCACCCAGGCGCAGCGGCGGACGCATACCAAATGAACTCCAGTCGGGTGAACGACGATAGAGCGCAGGCGTCAGCGAGAACTGTTTTTTGAAGGCGCGGGTGAACGTCTGCTGCGAGTCAAAACGGTATTGCAGGGCAATATCCAGAATAGGGCGTGCCGTCAGGCGCAGTGCCACAGCCGATTTTGAAAGACGACGTGCACGAATATAGGCACCGATAGCATGACCGGTGACATCCTTGAACATCCTTTGCAAATGCCACTTGGAATAGCCTGCTTTTGCCGCCACATTATCCAGTGACAAAGGCTGGTCCAGATGACCTTCCAGCCAGGTAAGCAGATCGCGAATAATTCCAGCCTGATCCATATACTATCCTCATCCTTAAAACAGCAGGTGCCTGATAACAGGGTAGCGGATAATAGCATTTTTTGATGTTTTAGCATTCAGTGTTTTTTTTGCGCATTAATGCTTTTTGCCGCACATTATGGGCAATAAATTGCTAATCCTGTGATCTTGCTACATTTTTATTCGGTTTGTTGAATAATCGCTCAATGTAATTTTAAAGAATGGTAACAATATGAAATACAAGACATTGATCTTCACTGCTCTGATGTTAATCGTAGGCCGTCACGCGCTGGCTGAAGAAGTTGGCTCCGTCGATACCGTGTTCAAGATGTTCGGTCCGGACCATAAAATTGTGGTCGAAGCCTTCGACGATCCGGATGTGAAAAACGTCACCTGCTACATCAGCCGCGCGAAAACGGGCGGCATTAAAGGCGGCTTAGGGCTGGCGGAAGATACGGCCGATGCGGCGATCTCTTGCCAGCAGGTCGGGCCCGTCGAACTGAGCGACAAAATCAAAAACGGCAAAGCGCAGGGCGATGTGGTGTTCCAGAAACGGACCTCGCTGGTGTTTAAAAAGCTGCAGGTGGTGCGTTTTTATGACGTCAAACGCAACACGCTGGCGTACCTGGCCTACTCCGATAAAGTGGTCGAAGGATCGCCGAAAAACGCACTGAGCGCAGTGCCGATTATGCCGTGGCGCTAACCCAGGGAAAGACGATGCAGCAACCCTTGATTTGGCTGGTGGAAGACGAAATCAGCATCGCCGAGACGCTGATCTACATGCTTTCGCAGGAAGGTTTTGCGGTAAAAGCGTTCGAACGCGGGCTGCCTGCGCTCGACGAGGCGCGACGTCAGGCACCTGCGCTGGCGATTCTGGATGTGGGTTTGCCGGATATCAGCGGATTTGAGCTGTGTCGTCAGCTGCTGGCGCAGCACCCGTCGCTGCCGGTGCTGTTCCTCACGGCCCGCAGTGATGAAGTGGATAAGCTGCTCGGGCTGGAAATGGGGGCGGATGATTACGTCGCCAAACCTTTTTCCCCGCGCGAAGTGTGCGCCAGGGTGCGGACCATTTTGCGCCGGATGCAAAAATCCGCGCTGCCATCAGACATCGTGCGTATCGGACAGTTTGAACTCAACGAGCCGGCGGCGCAGATCAGCTGGTGCGGCGAGCCATTACTTTTGACGCGCTACGAATTTTTGTTGCTCAAAACCTTGCTCCACGCGCCGGGCCGGGTGTTTTCCCGCCAGCAGCTGATGGACAAAGTCTGGGGTGAGGACGGCGACAGCTTCGATCGCACCGTGGATACCCACATCAAAACCCTGCGCGCCAAACTGCGCGCCGTGAATGCAGATCTTTCGCCGATCAGCACCCATCGCGGCATGGGCTACAGCCTGGGGCTGGTGTAATGCGCATTGGCATGCGCCTGCTGCTGGGCTATTTCCTGATCGTTGCTATCGCGGCCTGGTTCGTGCTGTCGATCTTTGTGCAGGAGGTCAAACCCGGCGTGCGTCGGGCGACTGAAGGCACGCTGATCGACACTGCCACGCTGCTGGCGGAAGTGGGGCGTGACGATCTGCTGAATGGCGATCCGCAAAACGGCAGGGTGGCGCAGGCATTTTCTCAGCTCCATCAGCGGCCGTTTCGCGCCAACATTGGCGGCATCTACAAGGTGCGTAACGAGTATCACGTCTACATGACCGACGCCCAGGGCCGGGTGGTGTTTGATTCCACTGGAAAAGGGCTGGGCGAGGATTATTCCCGCTGGAACGACGTCTGGCGCACCCTGCGCGGGCAGTACGGGGCGCGTAGCACTCAGGACGATCCGAACGATCCCAACAGCACAGTGATGTACGTGGCGGCGCCGATTGTGGATCAGGGAAAAATTATCGGCGTCCTGTCGGTGGGGAAACCGAACAGCGCGATGGCGCCGGTGATCCAGCGCAGCGAGCGACGCATTCTCTGGGCGGGTGGCGCGCTGCTGGGGATTGCCCTGCTGATCGGGCTGATCGTCGCCTGGTGGATTAACCGCTCCATCAGCTCTTTGTCGCGTTACGCCGATTCAGTCACCCACGAGACGCCGCTGCCGTTGCCCGACCCCGGCAGCAGCGAGCTGCGCAAACTGGCGCAGGCGCTGGAAAACATGCGTATCCGTCTTGAAGGCAAAAATTACATTGAGCATTACGTTCACGCACTCACCCACGAGCTGAAAAGCCCGCTGGCGGCGATTCGCGGTGCGGCGGAGATCTTAGCGGAACAGCCGCCGCCGTCGGTGGCTGCGCGGTTTATCGATAACATTCTGGTGCAGAATGCGCGCATGCAGTCGCTGGTCGAGAAGCTGCTCGAGCAGGCGAAGCTGGAAAATCGCGTGGAGATTGTCCCGACCAGGGTAAGTATTGACGCGCTGTTCGCGCGCATCACCGACGCCCGTTCGACGCAGCTGGCGGCAAAGAACATCAGGCTGACAGGCAACGGGGCAGCGCTAACGGTCGAAGGCGACGCGGATCTGCTGGAGCAGGCGCTGGGCAATTTGCTCGACAACGCTATCGACTTCACGCCATCCGGCGGAAGCATTGAGCTCAGCGCCGAAGAGACGCAGAAACAGACTCTGCTGAAAGTCACGGACAGCGGCAGCGGCATCCCGGATTACGCGCTGGCTCGCATCTTTGAGCGCTTCTACTCACTGGCGCGCGATAACGGCCTGAAAAGCAGCGGCCTCGGGCTGGCATTTGTGCAGGAGGTGGCGCGGTTGCATCACGGCGATATTCAGCTTCACAACCGTGAAGCGGGCGGCGTTGAGGCGATTTTGAGACTTCACCGTCCCTTCACATAACTTCAAATTCAGCGCACATAGCCGCGTTACGCTCTCTCCATCACTAAGGAGAAGGCAATGAAAAAATCCCCCCTGTTCTGGAAAGTTAGCACCCTGATGGGGTGCATCCTGCTGCTGTTAGTTCCGCTGTTCATGGTGAGTAACCTGATTTCGGAGCGCGCCAGCTATCGCGATGACGTTGAAGATACGCTGCGTCAAAGCACCAGCGGGCCGCAGCAGCTCACCGGGCCGCTGATCGCGATCCCGGTAACGGAAATTTATTACAAGTTCGAAGATAACGTGAGGGTTGAGCACAAGCGCAGTTTCCTGCACTTTTTGCTGCCTGAATCACTGGTGGTTGACGGGAATCAGCAGGTCGAGTCCCGCAGCATCGGGATCTACGACGGACAAATCTGGAGCACCGATCTCAAGCTGAAGGCGCAATTTAACACCGATAAGCTGGACGAACTGAAAGGCGAAACCATTACCCTCGGACAGCCGTTTATTGCCGTCGGCGTGGGCGATGCGCGTGGGATCGGTGCGGTGAAGGTCTCGAAAGTGAACGATGAAACCTTGACCGTCGAACCGGGTTCCGGCATTTCAGGGCAACAGGCGGGGATCCACATTCCGCTGACCTGGGAGACGCTCAATGCAAAAAATATCGACCTGGAGATGTCACTCAATCTCAACGGAACGGGGAGTTTTTCCGTCGTACCGGTCGGGCGCAACAGCGAACTGACGCTGCGCAGCAACTGGCCGCATCCGGGTTTTATGGGCGATTACTTACCCTCGAAGCGTGAAATCAGCGAGTCGGGCTTCCAGGCGCACTGGCAGAGCAGTTGGTTTGCCAACAATCTTGAAAGCCAGTTTAGCGCCATCGAACCGCCAGAGTTTCGTACCGTTCCGGCGTTTAGCGTCACGGTGGCGACGCCTGCGGACCAGTATCAACTGACGGACCGGGCGATTAAGTACGCTATTTTGCTGATTGCTCTGACGTTTATGGCTTTTTTCGTCTACGAAACAATGACTCACCTTCGCCTGCACCCGATGCAGTACCTGCTGGTGGGGCTGTCGCTGGTGCTGTTCTATCTGGTGCTGCTGGCGCTCTCTGAACACGTGGGCTTTACGCCCGCCTGGATTATCGCAAGCCTGGTCGGGGCGATGATGAACGGAGTTTATCTGCAGGCGGTGCTGAAAGGCTGGAAGCGCAGCGCGGTGTTTGTGGTGGCGCTGTTAGGCCTCGACGGCGTGATGTGGTTCTTGCTGCGCTCGGAAGACAGCGCGCTGCTGTTGGGCTCTGGCGTACTGGCGATCGCGCTGTTTGCGGTGATGTATCTCACCCGAAACTTTGACTGGTACTCGCTTTCACAGGTGAAGCAAAGTGTGCCAAAAGGTGAACCGGACGACGATGCGTTACGGATCTGGAAATAAAAAAACGGCGCATTAAGCGCCGTTTTTACTGCATTGAGTGCGGGATTATTCCTGCAGGTCGCCGCAGAAACGATACCCTTCGCCGTGGATAGTGGCGATGATCTCTGGCGTATCCGGCGTAGACTCGAAGTGTTTACGAATGCGACGGATCGTCACGTCAACCGTACGGTCGTGCGGCTTCAGCTCGCGACCAGTCATCTTCTTCAGCAGCTCTGCACGGGACTGAATTTTGCCCGGATTTTCGCAGAAGTGCAGCATGGCACGGAATTCGCTGCGCGGCAGCTTGTACTGTTCACCGTTCGGACTAACCAGCGAGCGGCTATTAATATCAAGTTCCCAGCCGTTGAACTTGTAGCTGTCTACGCTACGACGCTCTTCGCTCACCGTACCCAGATTCATGGTACGGGACAGCAGGTTGCGTGCACGGATGGTTAACTCGCGAGGATTAAACGGCTTGGTGATGTAGTCATCAGCGCCGATTTCCAGGCCAAGAATTTTATCCACTTCGTTATCACGGCCTGTCAGGAACATTAGTGCGACGTTCGCCTGTTCACGCAGCTCGCGCGCCAGCAGAAGGCCGTTTTTCCCGGGCAGGTTGATATCCATGATGACCAGGTTGATATCATTTTCAGAAAGGATCTGATGCATCTCTGCGCCATCGGTCGCTTCAAAGACATCGTAGCCTTCTGCTTCGAAAATGCTCTTTAACGTGTTGCGTGTTACCAACTCGTCTTCAACGATAAGAATGTGCGGGGTCTGCATGTTTGCTACCTAAATTGCCAACTAAATCGAAACAGGAAGTACAAAAGTCCCTGACCTGCCTGATGCATGTCGCAAATTAACATGATCGGCCTAACGTGACTAAAGTACGTAATTGCGTTCTTGATGCACTTTCCATCAACGTCAACAACATCATTAGCTTGGTCGTGGGCACTTTCCCTCAGGACCCGACAGTGTCAAAAACGGCTGTCATCCTAACCATTTTAACAGCAACATAACAGGCTAAGTGACACCAGACACCCAATAAAACTACGCTTCGTTGACATATATCAAGTTCAATTGTAGCACGTTAACAGTTTGATGAAATCATCGTATCGGATTGCTAGCCTTTGTCACAAATTTTCAATAAACCAACTAGTTGCAGATATTGATTAATAAACAACGCGAATCCAATACGAAAAAGCAATCAATCAGAGTATTATCATTAATAAACATACGGATAAGCAATATCTGTTAACATTTAAATCAATGATTCAGTCATGCAACAGTTTAGCGTTTTTAATTTGTTGTGAAACGCGATTTCGGTGATTTGTGTTGCAATTTTGTAAATTCGCGCTGCGTAATATGTTGAGCTGTATCACACTTTTACAGGCTAACTGATTAAAAAGAGAGCATAAATGCACTTATCGATAGTGCTGGTTTCGCCAGCAAGACCCGAAAATATTGGCGCCGCCGCCCGTGCAATGAAGACAATGGGATTCACCGATTTACGTATTGTCGACAGTGAGGCGCACCTCGAACCGGCTGCCCGCTGGGTGGCGCACGGTTCGGGTGAAATTCTCGACAACATAACCACTTACGCCACGCTCGCTGACGCACTGCACGACATTTCCTTCACCGTGGCGACCACCGCGCGCAGCCGGGCGAAGTATCATTACTACGCGACGCCGACCGAACTGGTACCGATGCTTGAGGAAAAAAGCGCGTGGTTGACCAAAGCTGCGCTGGTGTTTGGCCGCGAAGATTCCGGCCTGACCAACGAAGAGCTTGAGCTGGCAGACGTGCTCACGGGCGTGCCGATGGTGGCGGATTATCCGTCCCTCAATCTGGGCCAGGCGGTGATGGTCTATTGCTATCAATTAGCATCCTTAATGCAAACCCCGGCACCTGCCACAGAGAGCGTGGATGAAAACCAGCTGCGGGCATTACGCGCACGAACCCAATCGCTTTTGGCGCAGCTGGGCGTGGCCGACGATCAGAAAATGGTGGACTGGTTACACCAGCGTCTCGGTCTACTTGAGCAGCGCGATACGGCGATGCTGCACCGATTGCTGCATGATATTGAAAAAAAATTGGCAGAATAAAAATCTGATATTTTTTTTTCGTATGGATTAACCGTCTGTCGATAAGGGTTGCAACTGGTCGTATCCGGACAAAAATAAATCCGCAAGCAGCGGGTCGTGAAAGGGTTACAAACTGTGATCAAATTAAAAATTCATTGACTTAAGGTGCCGGATACTTTAACCCTAAAAGGATACAGGACAGACAGAAAACAACACAGAGCACACAACATCCATGAATCGCGTTAGCACCACCACCATTACAACAACCATCATCATTACCACAGGTAACGATGCGGGCTGACGCGTAACAGGAAAAACAGAAAAAAGCCCGCACCTGAACAGTGCGGGCTTTTTTTTCGACCAAAGATCACGAGGTAAACCATGCGAGTCTTGAAGTTCGGCGGTACATCAGTGGCAAACGCAGAACGCTTTCAGCGCGTTGCCGATATCCTGGAAAGCAACGCCAGGCAGGGGCAGGTGGCAACCGTGCTCTCTGCCCCGGCGAAAATTACTAACCACCTGGTGGCGATGATTGAAAAAACCATCGGTGGGCAGGATGCGCTACCGAACATCAGCGATGCCGAGCGTATTTTTGCCGAGCTGCTGCAGGGGCTCGCCGACAGCCAGCCCGGCTTCCCGCTCGCACAGCTGAAAGCTCTGGTTGAACAAGAATTCGCACAGATTAAACATGTCCTGCACGGCATCAGCCTGCTGGGCCAATGTCCGGACAGCATCAACGCGGCGCTGATTTGCCGCGGTGAAAAGCTGTCGATTGCCATCATGGCGGGGCTGCTGGAAGCGCGCGGCCACGCGGTCACGGTGATCGACCCGGTCGAAAAACTGCTCGCCGTGGGCCATTACCTCGAGTCCACCGTCGATATCGCCGAATCCACTCGCCGCATCGCCGCCAGCAAAATCCCGGCTGACCACATGATCCTGATGGCAGGCTTCACCGCCGGGAACGACAAAGGT
This sequence comes from Lelliottia sp. JS-SCA-14, assembly GCF_035593345.1. Classification (NCBI taxonomy): domain Bacteria; kingdom Pseudomonadati; phylum Pseudomonadota; class Gammaproteobacteria; order Enterobacterales; family Enterobacteriaceae; genus Lelliottia; species Lelliottia sp. JS-SCA-14. The sequence goes on from NZ_CP141606.1 coordinate 709,794, forward strand.
GAACTGGTGGTGCTGGGCCGTAACGGCTCTGACTACTCCGCCGCCGTGCTGGCAGCCTGTCTGCGCGCCGACTGTTGTGAAATCTGGACTGACGTCGACGGCGTCTATACCTGCGACCCGCGCCAGGTGCCGGACGCAAGGCTCCTGAAATCGATGTCGTATCAGGAGGCGATGGAGCTGTCGTACTTCGGCGCAAAAGTTCTCCACCCACGTACCATCTCCCCGATTGCCCAGTTCCAGATCCCTTGCCTCATCAAAAACACCGGTAATCCGCAGGCGCCAGGCACCCTGATTGGCGCCAGTCATGACGAAGACGATCTGCCGGTGAAAGGCATTTCGAATCTGAATAACATGGCGATGTTCAGCGTCTCCGGTCCGGGGATGAAAGGGATGGTGGGCATGGCCGCGCGCGTGTTTGCCGCGATGTCCCGCAATGGCATCTCCGTGGTGCTTATTACTCAGTCCTCCTCTGAATACAGCATCAGCTTCTGCGTGCCGCAGGCCGACTGTGGCCGTGCGCGCCGCGCGCTGGAAGAAGAGTTCTATCTGGAGCTGAAAGAAGAGCTGCTGGAACCCCTGTCGATTCAGGATCGCCTGGCGATCATCTCCGTCGTCGGCGACGGAATGCGCACGCTGCGAGGGATCTCCGCCAAATTCTTTGCCGCGCTGGCGCGCGCGAACATCAATATTGTCGCCATTGCCCAGGGCTCTTCCGAGCGCTCCATCTCCGTCGTGGTGAGCAATGACGACGCGACCACCGGCGTGCGTGTGACGCACCAGATGCTGTTCAACACCGATCAGGTGATCGAGGTGTTCGTGATTGGCGTCGGCGGTGTGGGCGGCGCGCTGCTGGAACAGGTCAAGCGCCAGCAGGGCTGGCTGAAGAACAAACATATCGACCTGCGCGTCTGCGGCGTGGCGAATTCTAAGGCGCTGCTGACCAACGTCCACGGGCTGAATCTGGAAAGCTGGCAGGACGAGCTGGCGCAGGCCAAAGAGCCGTTCAATCTGGGCCGCCTGATCCGTCTGGTGAAGGAGTATCACCTGCTCAATCCGGTGATTGTGGACTGTACCTCAAACCAGGCCGTCGCCGATCAGTATGCTGACTTCCTGCGCGAAGGCTTCCACGTGGTGACGCCGAATAAAAAGGCCAACACCTCGTCGATGGATTACTACCATCAGCTGCGTACCGCCGCCAGCAAGTCGCGCCGCAAATTCCTGTACGACACCAACGTCGGCGCAGGACTGCCGGTCATCGAGAACCTGCAAAACCTGCTCAATGCGGGTGACGAACTGCAGAAATTCTCCGGCATTCTTTCCGGCTCGCTGTCGTTTATTTTTGGCAAGCTGGATGAAGGGATGAGCCTCTCGGAAGCTACCCGCGAAGCGCGTGAGCTGGGCTACACCGAGCCGGATCCGCGCGACGATCTCTCGGGCATGGACGTGGCGCGCAAGCTGCTGATCCTCGCCCGTGAAACGGGCCGCGAGCTGGAGCTGTCCGATATCGTCATCGAGCCGGTGCTGCCCGCGAGTTTTGACGACAGCGGCGATGTCGCGACCTTTATGGACCGCTTAGTGCAGCTCGACGACGACTTTGCGGCGCGTATCGCAAAAGCCCGTGATGAAGGCAAAGTATTGCGCTATGTTGGCAACATCGAAGACGACGGCGTGTGCCGCGTGAAGATTGCCGAAGTGGACGGGAACGATCCGCTCTTTAAAGTGAAAAACGGCGAAAACGCTCTGGCGTTTTACAGCCACTATTATCAGCCATTACCGTTGGTGCTTCGCGGTTACGGCGCAGGGAATGATGTGACAGCGGCGGGCGTGTTTGCCGATCTGCTGCGTACCCTGTCATGGAAGTTAGGAGTTTAACATGGTCAAAGTTTATGCCCCGGCTTCCAGCGCCAATATGAGCGTCGGATTTGATGTGCTGGGTGCGGCGGTTACGCCTCTCGACGGTTCGCTGCTGGGTGATACGGTCACCGTCGAAGCGGCGGACAGTTTCAGCCTCAATAATATTGGCCGCTTCGCGAGCAAGCTGCCGCCAGAACCGCGCGAGAATATTGTTTATCAGTGCTGGGAACGCTTCTGTCAGGAGATCGGCAAAAACGTGCCGGTTGCCATGACCCTCGAAAAAAGTATGCCGATTGGCTCGGGCCTCGGCTCCAGCGCCTGTTCCGTCGTCGCTGCGCTGGTGGCGATGAACGAACACTGCGGCAAACCGCTCAACAACACCCGTCTGCTCTCCCTGATGGGCGAGCTGGAAGGGCGCATCTCCGGCAGCATTCACTACGATAACGTCGCGCCGTGCTTCCTTGGCGGCATGCAGCTGATGATCGAAGAGAACGGCATTATCAGCCAGCAGGTGCCAGGCTTTGACGAGTGGCTGTGGGTGCTGGCCTATCCGGGGATTAAAGTCTCGACCGCCGAAGCGCGCGCGATCCTGCCCGCGCAGTATCGCCGTCAGGACTGCATCGCGCACGGTCGCCATTTGGCGGGCTTTATTCACGCCTGCTACACCCGTCAGCCCGCGCTCGCCGCGAAGCTGATGAAAGATGTGATTGCCGAACCTTACCGCACCAAACTGCTGCCGGGCTTCAACGAAGCGCGTCAGGCGTCGCTGGATATCGGCGCGCAAGCGTGCGGCATTTCGGGCTCCGGCCCGACGCTGTTCGCCTTATGCGATAAGCCGGACACCGCGCAGCGCGTGGCGGACTGGCTGTCGAAAAACTACCTGCAAAATCAGGAAGGCTTTGTTCATATTTGCCGTCTGGACACGGCCGGCGCACGAGTACTGGGATAAACGATGAAACTCTACAATCTTAAAGATCATAACGAGCAGGTGAGCTTCGCGCAGGCGGTGACTCAGGGGCTGGGCAAAAATCAGGGGCTGTTTTTCCCGCACGATTTACCCGAGTTTAGCCTGACGGAAGTGGACGACATGCTGAAGCAGGATTTCGTCACCCGCAGCGCGAAAATCCTCTCCGCCTTTATTGGCGATGAAATTCCTCACGCGCTGCTGGAAGAGCGCGTGCGTAGCGCCTTTGCCTTCCCGGCTCCGGTGAAGTCCGTTGAGCCAGACGTGGGCTGCCTGGAGCTGTTCCACGGTCCGACGCTGGCATTTAAAGATTTCGGCGGGCGCTTTATGGCGCAGATGCTGACGCACATCAGCGGCGACAAGCCTGTGACGATTTTGACGGCGACTTCCGGTGATACGGGTGCGGCGGTGGCCCATGCGTTTTACGGCCTGAAAAACGTCCGCGTGGTGATCCTCTATCCGCAGGGGAAAATCAGCCCGCTGCAGGAAAAACTGTTCTGTACGCTCGGCGGCAACATTGAAACCGTCGCCATCGACGGCGATTTTGACGCCTGCCAGGCGCTGGTGAAAAAGGCCTTCGACGACGAAGAGCTGAAAGTGGCGCTGGGGCTGAACTCGGCGAACTCGATCAATATCAGCCGCCTGCTGGCGCAGATTTGCTACTACTTCGAAGCGGTGGCACAGCTGCCGCAGGAAGCGCGTAATCAGCTGGTGATCTCCGTGCCAAGCGGTAACTTCGGCGATTTGACCGCCGGTCTGCTGGCGAAATCCCTCGGCCTGCCGGTGAAGCGTTTTATCGCGGCAACCAACGCCAACGACACGGTTCCACGCTTCCTGAAAGACGGCAAGTGGACGCCAAACGCGACCCAGGCGACCCTGTCCAACGCGATGGATGTGAGCCAGCCGAACAACTGGCCGCGCGTGGAAGAGCTGTTCCGCCGTAAGATCTGGCGTCTGGGCGATCTGGGCTATGCGGCGGTGAGCGATGACACCACCAAAGAGACGATGCGTGAGCTGAAAGCGGTGGGGTACACCTCCGAGCCGCATGCGGCGATTGCCTACCGTGCGCTGCGCGACCAGCTCAATCCGGGCGAGTATGGCCTGTTCCTCGGAACGGCGCATCCGGCGAAGTTCAAAGAGAGCGTGGATGAGATCCTGGGTGAATCGCTGCCGCTGCCGAAAGAGCTGGCCGATCGTGCCGATCTGCCGCTGCTGTCCCATAATCTGCCAGCGGATTTCGCGGCGCTGCGCCAGCTGATGATGACGCGCGGATAGCCTTGTTGTGTCGGGTGGCGGCTTCGCCTTACCCGACCTACGGTTTTGTAGGCCCGGTAAGCCTAAGCGCCACCGGGCTTTTTTTATGGAGAAATTAAGGAGAAAAAACGCAGGGAAAAAGCAGAAATTCCCAATAAATGCGGTCACTTAGAGATTAGGATTGCAGAGAATAACATCCCCGACTTCCCTCACGTACTCTCCTTACATCGGCCCACGTTGGGCAAGAATGAAAAGGAGTCACCTATGTCTAAACTGAAACCTGCACTGCTCGTGCTTTCACTGATGCTGGTCGCTCCCGCAGTGGTTCAGGCCGGGGAAATCACCCTGGTTCCGGCGGTAAAATTACAGATTGGCGATCAGGATAGAAGCGGGCACTACTGGGATGGCGGCCGCTGGCGCGACCATGACTGGTGGAAATCACATTACGAGTGGCGCGACAACCGCTGGCATCAGCATGACGAGCATCGCGAGCCTCACGATAACCGCCATGGCGATAAACATGATGACCATGGCAAGGGGCCGGACTGGAAGCATCATTAACAACGCCTGATGGCGCTGCGCTTATCAGGCCTACGAGTCGCCCCGGTAAGCGTAGCGCCACCGGGGAAATTACTGCTCGTGCCGCTTAAACACCAGCTCACCTTTCCCTGACGCTTCGCCGTCAAAGAAATACCCGTCAGTGTTAAATTGGGTCAACTGCTCTGGCTTCGTCAGGCGGTTCTCAATGATATAGCGGCTCATCAGCCCGCGCGCTTTTTTGGCGTAGAAGCTGATCACTTTGAACTTGCCGTTCTTCTCGTCCAAAAATACTGGCTTGATGATCTCCGCGTTGAGCTTTTTCGGCTTCACGGATTTGTAGTATTCGTCGGACGCCAGGTTGATGACGATATTATCGCCCTGGGCCTTCAGCGCGTCGTTCAGCTTCTCGGTGATGATATCGCCCCAGAAGTGGTACAGATCTTTGCCTTTGGCATTTTCCAGACGGATTCCCATCTCCAGGCGATACGGCTGCATCAGATCCAGCGGGCGCAGCACGCCGTACAAACCCGACAGCATGCGCAGGTGCTGCTGGGCAAAATCGAAATCGGCTTCGCTGAACTCTTCCGCCTGCAGGCCGGTATACACATCGCCTTTGAACGCGAGGATCGCCTGACGGGCGTTTTTCGGGGTGAAATCCGGATGCCAGTCGTGGAAGCGGGTGGCGTTGAGATCGGCGAGTTTGTCGCTGATGCTCATCAGCTTGCCAATCTGCGGGGCGGAGAGTTTACGCGCCTCGCGGATCAGCTGCTGTGAATGATCCAGCAGTTCGGGCTGGGTATAGCGCTCGGTGGCGAGCGGGCTCTGGTAATCGAGCGTTTTTGCAGGTGAAATCAGAATCAGCATATCCAGTCCTTGCAGGAAATTTAGAGCGACTTTAGCAAAAAAATGGCCTGATTTGATCGATGACTGTTATTGCCGTGGCAAATCATCCCAGCTGCCCGGCGCAATCTGCGACTCAATTTCGGGGTAACGGGTGGGGTCAAATACCGGCTGCACGCCCATTTTGCGCTGGCGCAAGTAATCGCGGGCGATCAGCACCACCACCGGCGACAGCAGCAAAATCGCGGTCAGGTTGGTGATCGCCATCAGCGCCATAATCACGTCCGCCAGCTGCCAGACCAGCGGCAGGCTCATTACCGAACCCATCAACACCATTCCGGCGATGCCGAGGCGCAAAAACCACAGGTTATTACGCGAGTCGAGGCGCAGGAATATCAGGTTATTTTCGGCATAAATGTAGTTGGCAACGATAGAGCTAAAGGCAAACAGCATCACAATCAGCGAGACAAATCCTGCCCCCCAACTGCCGGAGAGATTCACCAACGCCTGCTGGACGAGCTGAATGCCCGCCATATCAGCGGAATGAGGAACCGGACCTGCCAGCAGCACAATCATCGCGCTGGCGGTGCAGATGATAATGGTGTCGGTAAACACGCCGATCATCTGCACGATCCCCTGCGCCGCCGGGTGAGGGGGCCAAGAGGCCGCCGCCGCTGCGGCATTCGGCGTGGAGCCCATCCCGGCTTCGTTCGAGAACATACCGCGCTGGAAACCGGCCGTCAGCGCCTGACTGATGGTGTAACCCAGCGCGCCTGCGGCAGCTTCTCGCCAGCCAAATGCGGCTTTAAAAATCATGGCGATGACGCCTGGCACCTGCTCAATATGCGTAGCTGTGACGACGAGACTGGCGAATACCCACAGCAGGGCCATGACGGGAACCATCCACTGCATCAGGCGCGCGACGCCTTTGATGCCGGTCACGATGACCAGCAGCGTCAACACGGCCAGCACCGCGCCCGTTATCCATTCCGGGAAGCTGAAGGCATAGCGCAGGGCGTGGGCCACGGAGTTCGCCTGGACGGTGTTAAAGATAAGGCCGTAGGCGGCGAGCAGGAAGAGAGAAAACAGGACGCCCATCCAGCGCATCCCCAGACCACGGGACATATACCAGGCCGGGCCGCCGCGGAATTGACCGTGCTTATCGCGCTCTTTGTAGAGCTGGGCCAGCGAGCACTCGGCAAAAGAGGTCGCCATGCCGATAATCGCCGTCACCCACATCCAGAACACGGCGCCAGGGCCACCCGCGCTGATAGCAAGAGCCACACCGGCTAAATTCCCGCTGCCGACGCGTGCCGCCAGGCTGGTGCAGAGCGCCTGAAAAGAGGTTAATCCGCCGGGCTGGGGGTTAACGCTGTTTTTAAGACTTTTGCCAAACTGGCGAATGTAGCGAAACTGAATAAAACCGCTGCGGTAGGTAAACCACACCCCGGCTCCCAGTAACAGATAAATCATTACTGAGCCCCACAGGACTTCATTGATAAAAGAAAAGAAATCAGGCATTAACGTCCCTCTTGTTGATGCCACTGAATAGATACGCGGTAACGCTGAATGAGCACGCTGTTAATTAGCAGGCTGTTAATATTCAGAGTTTACCATACTATCCGTAAGCGCACTGTCTGCGGTTGCGCTGTCATTCCGTCGTGTTATCATCAGGGCAGACCGGTTACATCCCCCTAACAAGTAAACCTGTCATTTTTCCGCTGCTGGCAGGCTGTCGGTAGCGTGAATTATCCAGGGCACGTTAAAAGAGAAACACTATCATGACGGATAAATTGACCTCCCTTCGTCAGTTCACCACTGTCGTAGCTGACACCGGAGATATCGCGGCAATGAAGTTGTACCAGCCGCAGGATGCCACAACTAACCCTTCTCTGATTCTTAACGCCGCGCAGATCCCTGAGTACCGCAAACTGATCGACGAAGCTGTGACCTGGGCGAAAGGCCAGAGCAACGATCGTGCGCAGCAGGTTGTGGATGCAACTGACAAACTGGCTGTGAACATCGGTCTGGAAATCCTGAAACTGGTTCCGGGTCGTATCTCTACCGAAGTTGACGCGCGTCTGTCCTACGACACCGAAGCGTCTATCGCCAAAGCCAAACACCTGATCAAACTGTATAACGATGCGGGCATCAGCAACGATCGTATCCTGATCAAACTGGCTTCCACCTGGCAGGGCATCCGCGCTGCAGAACAGCTGGAAAAAGAAGGCATCAACTGTAACCTGACTCTGCTGTTCTCCTTCGCGCAGGCGCGTGCGTGTGCAGAAGCGGGCGTGTACCTGATTTCTCCGTTCGTGGGCCGTATTCTGGACTGGTACAAAGCCAACACCGACAAGAAAGAGTACGCAGCTTCTGAAGATCCAGGCGTGGTTTCCGTGACTGAAATCTACGAATACTACAAACAGCACGGCTACGAGACTGTCGTGATGGGCGCAAGCTTCCGTAACGTCGGTGAAATCATCGAGCTGGCCGGCTGTGACCGTCTGACCATCGCCCCTGCGCTGCTGAAAGAGCTGGCAGAGAGCGAAGGCGCACTGGAGCGTAAACTGAGCTACACCGGCGAAGTGAAAGCGCGTCCAGAGCGTATCACCGAGTCTGAGTTCCTGTGGCAGCACAACCAGGATCCAATGGCAGTAGACAAACTGGCGGACGGTATCCGTAAGTTTGCTGTTGACCAGGAAAAACTGGAAAAAATGATCGGCGATCTGCTGTAATCATTTCCCTGGCCGGGAGCTCTTCCCGGCCACGTTACTTCTCTCGTCCCCTGTCTGATTTTCCCCTCTGCGTGTATCATTCTCCGTAATCAGTATTGTTATGAAGGGAATGGATATGAATACCTTACGCATCGGCCTGGTGTCGATTTCTGACCGCGCGTCCAGCGGCGTGTACGCCGACAAAGGCATCCCGGCGTTAGAAGAGTGGCTGGCTGCCGCACTGACCACCCCGTTTGAAGTGCAAACCCGCTTAATTCCGGATGAACAGCCGATCATCGAGCAAACCCTGTGCGAGCTGGTGGACGAAATGAGCTGCCATCTGGTGCTGACCACCGGCGGTACCGGCCCCGCGCGCCGCGACGTGACGCCGGATGCCACGCTGGCGGTCGCCGATCGCGAAATGCCAGGTTTCGGCGAGCAGATGCGCCAGATTAGCCTGCACTTTGTGCCGACGGCTATCCTGTCACGTCAGGTGGGCGTCATCCGTAAACAGGCGTTGATTCTTAATCTGCCAGGCCAGCCAAAATCCATCAAAGAGACGCTCGAAGGGGTGAAAGCCGAAGACGGCAAAGTGGTGGTGGCGGGGATCTTTGCCAGTGTACCGTATTGTATACAGCTGCTGGACGGGCCTTACGTCGAGACCGATCCGCAAGTGGTAGCAGCTTTTCGCCCGAAAAGCGCACGGCGCGAAACAATCTCCTGAAATTAGTGTGTTTGTGACATAAGCTACAGCCTCAATGGCGTGGTGTTTGATTTACGGTATAGTCATTTTTTCTTTACGATCACTGTAAAATTAAATCAACACTGCCAGTAAAGGTTTTGCTATGTCACATTACACCCGGCCTCTGAATCGTCAGGACTACAAAACGCTCACGCTCGCGGCCCTCGGCGGCGCGCTGGAGTTTTACGATTTCATCATCTTCGTCTTCTTTGCCGCCGTTGTCGGCGAACTCTTCTTCCCGGCGAATATCCCTGAATGGCTGCGTCAGGTGCAGACCTTTGGCATCTTTGCCGCAGGCTATCTGGCGCGCCCGTTGGGCGGCATTATCATGGCCCACTTCGGCGATCTGGTCGGGCGCAAAAAGATGTTTACCCTCAGCATTCTGCTGATGGCGGTGCCGACGCTGGCGATCGGTCTGCTACCGACCTATGCCTCGATGGGGATTGTGGCGCCGGTTCTGCTGCTGTTGATGCGTATTTTGCAGGGTGCGGCGATTGGCGGGGAAGTGCCGGGGGCGTGGGTGTTTGTCGCTGAACACGTTCCGGCGCGGCGCATCGGGATCGCCTGCGGGACCTTAACCGCCGGGCTGACCGTCGGGATTTTGCTCGGCTCGGTCGTGGCCACGCTGATCAACACCAGCATGACGCCGCAAGCCGTGCATGAGTGGGGCTGGCGTATCCCGTTCCTGCTGGGCGGGGCGTTTGGCCTGGTGGCGATGTATCTGCGCCGCTGGCTGCAGGAGACGCCGATTTTCCTCGAGATGCAGCAGCGTAAAGCCCTGGCGCAAGAGCTTCCGGTGAAAGCGGTGGTGGTGCGCCATCAGAAAGCGGTGGTGATTTCCATGCTGCTGACCTGGCTGCTGTCCGCCGGAATTGTCGTCGTGATTTTGATGTCGCCGGTCTGGCTGCAAAAACAGTATGGCTTTGCCCCGGCGGTGACGCTGCAGGCCAACAGCATCGCGACCATTATGCTCTGCTTTGGCTGTCTGATCGCCGGTCTGGCGGCGGATCGCTTCGGAGCCAGCCTGACCTTTATCGTTGGCAGTCTGCTCCTCGCCGGAACGAGCTGGGCGTTCTATCACCTGGCGGGCGCGCACCCGGAACAGCTGTTCCTGCTCTACGGCATCGTAGGCCTGTGCGTCGGCGTCGTCGGAGCCGTGCCTTACGTGATGGTTCGCGCCTTCCCGGCGGAAGTGCGCTTCACGGGCATTTCGTTCTCCTACAACGTCTCGTACGCCATTTTCGGCGGCCTGACGCCGATAGCCGTCACGCTGCTGATGGGCGTCTCGCCGATGGCACCGGCCTGGTACGTGCTGGCGCTGGCGTTGATGGGACTGGTGCTGGGGATCTGGCTTCGCGGTGAGCGCCATCAGCTGATGGCGCATACGCCGGTTAACGAGGGGTAAAGCTCAGGATGATGTTGTCATCCGGGATGTGGGTGAAGCTTTTGATCAGCTCGTGATAATCCGCCTGCGGATCAACGTCCTTGAACAGCGTTGGGTAGAAGATTTTACTCAGAGCTTCAATGGCGATGATGTTGTACGGATTGTTGTAGAAGTGATGGTACAGCGCACCGGTATGACCCTGCGCGACGGCCGGAATGCTGCTCACGCCCTGGCGCGACACCAGCGCTTTAAAGGCGGCGGCGACATCGCTTTCCGGCACGTTATAGCCAAACGGAATAATCGCGGTGCCTTTCCCCGAGCGCTTTGAGCCGGTCATCAGGTAGTAATCCGGGTTCAGAGAGATAATTTTCTCCACCGAGATATTCCCGGTTGCGCCCGGCAACAGCTGCGAGCCAATGTTCACACCGCCTGCGGCTTCTACCAGTCCGCCCCAGCCGTTGTGCGCGTGGGTGAAGCAACAGCCGTTATCCAGCCCGGCGACCCCGGCAATTGGTTCGATAAACACCAGCGGTTTTTTCTCTGCTTCCGTCAGGCGCTGGTGAATTCTGTCCAGACGCTGCTGATAGAAGTCGACATAGGCCTGCGCACGGTCCGTCTGGCCTAACACCTTGCCTAACAGATCGATGCTTGGCAGGGTGTTCTCCACCGGATGCAGTTCGTAATCGACGAAGACCACCGGGATGTGCAGGGCTTCCAGCTGAGTCAGCACGCCGCTTTGCGTCAGCGAAGGTTTGGCGCGCAGCTGGGCAATCATCAGATCCGGGTGGCGCGAAATCACCGTCTCCAGATCGACGTTCCCCTGATCCGAGAACTGCATATCGAGGATCTTCTCGGCTTCCGGCCATTTGCGCTTCAGCACCTTCCAGGTTTCAGTGTCCTGTTTCTTCGGCAGGTTGTTCCACGCCACCACTTTGGCGAAGGGATCGTCACGCTCGAGCATCGCCAGCGTCAGGATATCGCGGCCATCCTGCAAAATAATGCGCTGCGGCTCCTGCGGGATAGTCACCGTGCGGTTAGCCATATCTTTTACGGTCACCGGCCAAGTCTGGGCCATCGCCAGCAGCGGTGAGAGCAGCAGTATCGCTGCGAATATTGTCTTCTTAATCGTCATACTTCCCCGTCTTATGATGAGTGTTATGTTGTTAAACCATCGACCACCACGTGCGGCAGTCCTTGCGAACATTTTTCCACCCGGCCTTTCACGCCGTAGACCGTCGCCAGGTTCGCGGGGGTAACCACCTCGCCCGGAACTCCGCTGGCGACCAGGGCACCCTCTTTGAGCATCACGGCGTATTCCGCGTGGCGCAGGGCGATGTTGATGTCGTGGATCACCACCACCGTCACGATGTTGCGCAGCCGCGTTTCTCGGGCCACGATGTCCATAACGTGAAACTGATAGTTGAGATCGAGGGCGCTGAGGGGTTCATCTAGCAGCAGAAGATCGGGCTGGCGGATCAGGGACTGGGCCAGACCAATCAGCTGTTTTTGCCCGCCGGAGAGCTGGTCGAGATAACTCATTGCCAGATGGGCGACGCCGAGTTTTTCCAGGATCGCAAAAGCCTCCTCCCCGGCGTTGCCGTCAACGGGAGAGCCGCTGGCGCGTCGCGCGACAATCACTGACTCCAGGGCATGGAGATGCACGCCCGCCGGGAGCGACTGCGGAAGATAAACCACTTTTTGTGCCCGCCTGGCAGAGGGTAACGTCATCAGGTCTTCACCGTTCAGCGCAAGCTTGCCCTGGGCCGGGTTCAGGTCGGCCATGGCGCGCAGCAGCGTCGACTTCCCCGAACCGTTTGGCCCGAGCAGCGCCGTAATTTTGCCGCGCGGCAGCAGGGGCGTCGTCAGCCCGTCGATGATTTTCTTTTTGCGATAGCCGGTGTGCAGGTCGGTGACGATCAATCCATCCATTACAGCGTCCCCCGGTGGCGAATAATAATGCTCAGGAAGAAGGGCACGCCGACCAGCGAGGTGACGATCCCGACCGGAATAATGACGCCGGGAACAATATTTTTGGAGAGCACCGAGGCCAGAGACAGCACCAGCGCGCCGATCAGCATACTGCCCGGCAGGTAAAAGCGATGGTCTTCGCCAAACATCATCCGCGAAATATGTGGGGCGACCAGGCCGATAAACCCGACCGGGCCGACAAACGCCACCGTCAGCGCCGAGATAATGCTGATGCGCAGGAGCGTCGCCAGCCGCAGTTTGCGCACGTTAATGCCAAAGCTGACGGCCCGGTCTTCGCCAAGCCGCAGGGCGGTGAGCTTCCAGGCGTTTTTCAGCGACAGCGGTACGACGATCAACAGGACTACCAGCAGAATCGCAAGCTTATCCCACGACGCGCGGGCCAGGCTGCCCATCGTCCAGAACACCAGCCCCTGGAGCGTGTCTTCGCTGGCGACAAATTGCAGAATGGAGATCAGCGCGTTAAAGGTGAAGACCAGCGCAATGCCAAACAGCACCACGCCGGAGGTGGCGACCCGCGTCCAGCGGCTGATGCCGTCGAGCACGAAGCAGGCCATCAGCGCGAAAATAAAGGCATTGGCGGAGATGAACCATTGATCGGGAATACCGGGGATCCCCAGCCCAAGGATAATCGCCAGCGCGGCGCCAAAGGAGGCGGCGGAAGAGACGCCCAGCGTAAACGGGCTGGCGAGGGGGTTATTCAGAATGGTTTGCATCTCAGCGCCCGCGAGGCCCAGCGCCATTCCCACCACGACCGCCATCAGCGCGAAGGGCAGACGGATATCCCAGACGATTACCCGTGTGCCTGCGTCAGCGGAGGCGGCATCAAACAGCGTGTGCCACAGGGTTGCAACGGAAATCCCGGACGGGCCGAGGGTAAAATCCAGCAGGAGCGAGAGGACGATCAGCAGCAGAATCACACCTGCGACGACAAAGCGGCGCATCACGACTTTACGGTACTGTGACGCCACCGCAGATCCGTCAGGTTTCACGCTGGCGACAAGAGGGGAACTCATTGGCTTACCTTATGCAACAAAAGCAGAATCGTAGTTTATCCCGAAACGTTCCTGTCCTTGATGTTGCCTGATATCCAATATCCGGGGATGCTCCCGGCGACAATATTCGGGATGATAATGCTTATCAATTAAAATGATATGAAGCGCGCAACTCGTTTAGCTGCGGTTTCTGTTGTGCGCAAAAATTAACCTTCCAGATGGCGGCAGGTCATGTACGCGCCCGTTACGCACAGCGCGACGGGCACCAGGAAACTGTGGTCCATACGGGTGGATTCCATGATCAGCGCGATGGCCGTGATCGGCATTTGCAGAGACGCGGCGAGAAAACCCGCGGCCCCCGTCAGGGCAAAACTCGCCATATCCGCGCCGGGGAACCAGCGGCCCAGCAGAATAAACAGCACCGAGCCGAGCAGCCCGCCGACGGCAAGACCGGGTGTGAGCAAACCGCCCTGAGCACCGGCGCGCAGTACCGCCCAGATCACCACCACTTTAAGCATGAGGATCGCGACAGCGAGCTGGAGTGTCACATCGCCGCTGAGGGCCAGCTGCGTCGGGCCTTTGCCATTGCCGGGCAACTGCGGGAACCAGACGGATAGCGCACCCAGCGCGGTAAAAGCAATCAGACTGAAAACCGGCATTTGCCAGTTGCTACGCACTTTGCTGCGCGCGCGCTGCGTTACGCGACGGAACAGAAACGCCGCCGCGCCAAACAGCGGGCCGGAAAGCGCCCCCCAGAAGACCAGCGAAGTGGCGGCGATTTCGGCGGTGAAATGGTACTGATGTTCATCGCCCAGCCCGAGCGTGGCGATCCACGCCGCCAGCGCGGAGGTGACCAGCGCGGCGATAGCTTTCTCCCAGCTGAAGCTGACCAGCAGTACTTCCAGCGTAAAAATGGCCCCGGCCAGCGGAACGTTATACACCGCCGCCAGACCGGCACCGGCGCCGCAGGCGATCATCAGCTGGATATCGGCCAGGCTCAGGTGCAGACGACGGGCGACGCCGCCGGCAAAGAGTGCCCCCACTTCGCGCGGGGCGACTTCCCGACCGAGCGGTGAGCCCATCGCGACGGTGATGATTTGCAGAAGCGAGTTAATGAGCGTGGTGACGGCAGGCATCGGTTGGTCAGGATTTTTGATCGCCTCGCCGATGCTGATGCGCTTTTTGGCGTAGCGCGCCAGCAGCCACCAGCCGATACCTGCTACCAATCCCGCGGCGGTGAGGGCGAGAAAACGCCGCTGGGCGCTGGCATCCGTCACGCCCTCTAAAAACGACTGCGGGCTGATGAGAAGCGTCTGGCTGTAGCCGTAAACGAGGTGCTGTACTTCATGCAGCAGCATGGCGAGCAGCATGCCGCCGAGCCCGGCCAGAATCCCGGTGAGCAGTAACGCAGTCCAGCGATGCAGCCAATTTGTGCGAGACGGATCATGAGCCATCATACGGAATGTCTTGATAAAAAGAGGGAGAAACAGTGTCCCACAAAGCGACAAAACGAGGAATCAATCAGAAGAATTAAAGCGGGAGATTCGTGCCCGCGAGGCGGGCACGAAGGGGGATTAGTGTTTTTCACCAATCGGCAGTACGGTGCGGCCAAACTGTTCGTTCAGCACTTCGCCCATTGCCAGGTAGATTGCGCTCGCGCCACACGCCAGGCCAACCCAGCCCGCAACGTGAACGATGCTTTCGTTATCAGCCAGATGGCCAATCGCCAGCAGGGCGAACAGCACGGTCAGGCTCAGGAACACGAACTGCAGGGCGCGGTTAGCGACCAGCGTACCGAAGAACATGAACAGGGTGAAGACGCCCCACAGGCCCAGGTAAACGCCGAGGAAGTGCGCGTTAGAGGCAGCAAAGCCCATATTTGGCATGACCAGAATGGCGACCAGGGTCAGCCAGAAAGCGCCGTAAGAGGTGAAAGCGGTTAAACCGAAGGTATTGCCTTTTTTATACTCCAGCAGCCCCGCGAAGATTTGCGCGATACCGCCGTAAAAAATGCCCATCGCCAGGATAATATTGTCCATCGGGAATAAACCGATGTTATGCAGGTTCAGCAGAATAGTGGTCATGCCGAAACCCATCAGGCCCAGCGGAGCCGGATTAGCCAACTTAGTGTTGCCCATAAGTCCTCAAAAAAATCATCATTAGTATGGTGAAATGGTTAAACCACGCCCACTCTCCCGAGCAGTGGCGCGGCATAATAATCGGCGCGATCCCTGCCGTCTATGATCTGAGCAGGGTGAATTTAAAAAATTTTTTATCCTTGCCCCTTGATGCATGCCGTTACGACCCCATCTTGTAGTCAACCGCAGTGAGTGAAGCTGAAAAAAATCAAATCAGGGCAGTTGAAACCGCACGTTTCGCCCTTATTACAGATTCACAACCACATGATGAACAAATTTTTAGTGGAGACGTTTAGATGGGTAAAATTATTGGTATCGACCTGGGTACTACCAACTCTTGTGTAGCGATTATGGACGGCACTACTGCACGTGTGCTGGAGAACGCCGAGGGCGATCGCACCACGCCTTCTATCATTGCTTATACCCAGGATGGTGAAACTCTGGTTGGCCAGCCGGCTAAACGTCAGGCCGTGACTAACCCGCAAAACACGCTGTTTGCGATTAAACGCCTGATTGGCCGTCGCTTCCAGGACGAAGAAGTACAGCGTGATGAAGCCATCATGCCGTACAAAATTATCGGTGCTGACAACGGCGATGCATGGATCGACGTGAAGGGCCAGAAAATGGCACCTCCGCAGATCTCTGCAGAAGTGCTGAAGAAAATGAAGAAAACGGCTGAAGATTACCTGGGCGAACCGGTAACTGAAGCGGTTATCACTGTACCTGCATACTTCAACGATGCTCAGCGTCAGGCAACTAAAGATGCCGGTCGTATCGCGGGTCTGGAAGTCAAACGTATCATCAACGAACCTACCGCAGCCGCACTGGCTTACGGTCTGGATAAAGAAGTTGGCAACCGTACTATCGCGGTTTACGACCTCGGTGGTGGTACTTTCGATATCTCTATTATCGAAATCGACGAAGTTGACGGCGAAAAAACCTTCGAAGTTCTGGCAACCAACGGTGATACCCACCTGGGTGGTGAAGACTTCGACAGCCGTATGATCAACTACCTCGTTGACGAGTTTAAGAAAGATCAGGGCATTGACCTGCGCAACGATCCGCTGGCAATGCAGCGCCTGAAAGAAGCCGCAGAAAAAGCGAAAATTGAGCTCTCTTCTGCGCAGCAGACTGACGTTAACCTGCCGTACATCACTGCAGATGCGTCTGGTCCAAAACACATGAACATCAAAGTGACTCGCGCGAAACTGGAAAGCCTGGTCGAAGACCTGGTGAACCGTTCCATCGAGCCGCTGAAAGTTGCTCTGCAGGATGCTGGCCTGTCTGTCTCTGACATTCAGGACGTTATCCTGGTCGGTGGTCAGACGCGTATGCCAATGGTTCAGAAGAAAGTCGCTGAATTCTTTGGTAAAGAGCCGCGTAAAGACGTTAACCCGGACGAAGCAGTGGCCATCGGTGCTGCGGTTCAGGGTGGTGTACTGACAGGTGAAGTGAAAGACGTTCTGCTGCTGGACGTGACCCCGCTGTCGCTGGGTATCGAAACCATGGGCGGCGTGATGACTGCGCTCATCAGCAAAAACACCACTATCCCGACTAAGCACAGCCAGGTGTTCTCTACCGCTGAAGATAACCAGTCTGCGGTGACCATCCATGTGCTGCAGGGTGAGCGTAAACGTGCTGCGGATAACAAAGATCTGGGTCAGTTTAACCTCGACGGTATCAGCCCGGCTCCACGCGGTATGCCACAGATCGAAGTCACCTTCGACATCGATGCTGACGGTATCCTGCACGTGTCCGCGAAAGACAAAAACAGCGGTAAAGAGCAGAAGATCACCATCAAAGCTTCTTCTGGTCTGAACGAAGAAGAGATCGAAAAAATGGTTCGTGAAGCAGAAGCGAATGCTGAATCTGACCGTAAATTCGAAGAGCTGGTTCAGACCCGTAACCAGGGTGACCATCTGCTGCACAGCACTCGTAAGCAGGTTGAAGAAGCCGGCGAACAGCTGCCAACTGATGACAAAACCGCAATCGTTGCTGCACTGAGCGCGCTGGAAACTTCCCTGAAAGGCGAAGACAAAGCGGACATCGAAGCGAAGATGCAGGAACTGGCGCAGGCGTCCCAGAAGCTGATGGAAATCGCTCAGCAACAGCACGCACAGCAGCAGGCTGGCGCTGAAGCGGGTGCTTCCGCGAACAACGCGAAAGACGACGACGTTGTCGACGCTGAGTTCGAAGAAGTCAAAGACAAAAAATAATCGCCCTGATGCAGGGTAATTAATCAGCACGGGCGAAGAGGTTTCCTCTCCGCCCGTGCTCGCATGTTAAGGGGCTGAAAAAACCAATGGCAAAGCAAGACTACTACGAGATTTTAGGCGTTCCGAAAACTGCGGAAGAGCGTGAAATCAAAAAGGCGTACAAGCGCCTGGCCATGAAGTTTCACCCGGACCGTAACCAGGGTGACAAAGAGGCCGAAGCCAAATTTAAAGAGATCAAAGAAGCGTATGAAATCCTGACCGACGCTCAGAAACGTGCAGCCTACGATCAGTACGGTCATGCGGCGTTTGAACAAGGCGGCATGGGCGGCGGCGGATACGGCGGTGGCTTTGGTGGCGGTGGCGCTGATTTCGGCGACATCTTTGGTGATGTTTTCGGTGATATCTTCGGCGGTGGCCGCGGTCGTCAGCGCGCAGCGCGCGGCGCGGATCTGCGCTACAACATGGATCTGACGCTGGAAGAAGCCGTTCGCGGTGTGACCAAAGAGATTCGTATTCCAACGCTGGAAGAGTGTGATATCTGCCACGGCAGCGGCGCGAAAGCGGGGACCAAACCGCAAACCTGTCCAACCTGTCACGGCTCCGGCCAGGTGCAGATTCGCCAGGGTTTCTTCGCGGTGCAGCAGGCCTGTCCGCACTGTCATGGTCGCGGCACGCTGATTAAAGATCCGTGCAACAAATGTCACGGTCACGGTCGCGTTGAGAAAACTAAAACCCTGTCCGTCAAAATCCCGGCAGGGGTGGATACGGGCGACCGCATTCGTCTCTCAGGCGAAGGTGAAGCTGGCGAGCACGGCGCACCGGCAGGCGATCTGTACGTTCAGGTTCAGGTGAAACAGCACGCCATCTTTGAGCGTGAAGGCAATAACCTGTACTGCGAAGTGCCGATCAACTTCGCGATGGCAGCGCTGGGCGGCGAAATCGAAGTGCCTACGCTGGACGGACGCGTGAACCTGAAAGTTCCAGGTGAAACGCAGACCGGTAAGCTGTTCCGCATGCGCGGTAAAGGCGTCAAATCCGTTCGCGGCGGTGCGCAGGGTGACCTGCTGTGTCGCGTGGTCGTTGAAACGCCGGTCAGCCTGAATGACAAACAGAAACAGCTGTTGAAAGAACTGCAGGAAAGCTTCGGCGGTCCAACGGGCGAGAAAAACAGCCCGCGTTCTAAAAGCTTCTTCGATGGCGTGAAAAAATTCTTCGATGATTTGACCCGCTAATCCCTTAGCGAGTGTGAATTTTTCAAAGCCCGGAAGCGATTCCGGGCTTTTTCGTTATGCGAGGGACTGCTCGGTAAAACTGAATTAAATCCCAATGTTAATCTGATTTTTTCGATCTGTTAGCCTTGGTATTATGGTTTTAACGAGGTATGGTCTTAAGAGAGAACTAAAGTGAAACTTTTACAACGATTCTTCAGCAATGAGGCGTCCGGCGGGGTCATTTTGATCCTTGCCGCGATAGCCGCCATGGTCCTGGCAAACCTGGATGCGACGCAGGGGCTGTATCGTGCGTTTCTGGATACGCCCGTAGAACTGCGCGTGGGCGCGCTGGAAATTAACAAGAATATGCTGCTGTGGATTAACGACGCGCTGATGGCGGTGTTCTTCCTGCTGGTGGGCCTGGAAGTGAAGCGCGAGCTGGTGCTGGGCTCTCTGAACAGCCGTCAGCGGGCCGCTTTCCCGGTCATTGCGGCGC
Organism: Lelliottia sp. JS-SCA-14; assembly: GCF_035593345.1. NCBI lineage: Bacteria > Pseudomonadati > Pseudomonadota > Gammaproteobacteria > Enterobacterales > Enterobacteriaceae > Lelliottia > Lelliottia sp. JS-SCA-14. Next base: position 729,128 of record NZ_CP141606.1, read on the forward strand.
TGGGCGGTATGGTGGTACCTGCGCTGCTCTATCTGGCGTTTAACTACCAGGATCCGGTGGCGCGCCACGGCTGGGCGATTCCGGCGGCGACGGATATTGCTTTTGCACTGGGCGTGCTGGCGCTGCTCGGCAGCCGTGTGCCGGTGGCGTTAAAGATTTTCCTGATGGCGCTGGCGATTATCGATGACCTGGGCGCGATCGTGATCATCGCCCTGTTCTATACCAGCGAACTGTCGGTGCTGTCGCTGAGCGTGGCGGCGGGGGCTATCGCCGTACTGGCATTGCTCAATCTCTTCAACGTGCGCCGAATCGGAATTTACGTGCTGGTGGGCGTGGTGCTGTGGACGGCGGTACTGAAATCCGGCGTTCATGCGACGCTGGCGGGAGTTATCATCGGCTTCTTTGTGCCGCTGAAAGCGGATGAGAAGGGCAAATCCCCGGCGAAGCTGCTGGAGCATGTTCTGCATCCGTGGGTGGCCTTTATGATCCTGCCGCTGTTTGCCTTCGCCAACGCGGGCGTGTCGCTGCAGGGCGTGACGCTAAGCGGTCTGACATCTATGCTGCCGATGGGTATCATCGCCGGTCTGTTTATTGGTAAGCCGCTGGGGATCAGCCTGTTCTGCTGGCTGGCGCTCAAGCTGAAACTGGCTTCCCTGCCGCAGGGAACCACCTTCCGGCAGATTATGGCGGTCGGCGTGCTGTGCGGAATCGGCTTTACGATGTCGATCTTCATCTCGACCCTGGCGTTTGCGTCGATGGATCCGCAGCTCATCGTGTGGGCGAAACTCGGCATCCTGACCGGCTCGCTGCTCGCGGCCTTTACGGGTTATACGCTATTGAAAGTGAAGCTGTCGGGGCAGGTGCAACCGGCATAACAGAAAACGGGGGAGGGCAGAGGCCCTCTCCTGACAATACTCTCAGGGAGCGAAAACGCGATGTCTCACATCAATTACAACCATCTGTACTATTTCTGGCATGTCTACAAAGAAGGCTCGGTAGTGGGCGCGGCGGAAGCCTTGTATCTGACGCCCCAGACCATCACCGGCCAGATTAAAGCGCTCGAAGAACGCCTGCAGGGGAAACTGTTCAAACGCAAAGGCCGCGGGATTGAGCCGAGCGAACTGGGCGAGCTGGTCTTTCGCTATGCGGACAAGATGTTCACCCTGAGCCAGGAGATGCTCGATATCGTGAATTACCGAAAAGAGTCCAATCTGCTGTTTGATGTGGGCGTGGCGGATGCGCTGTCCAAACGCCTCGTCAGCGGCGTGCTGGACGCGGCGGTGGTGGAAGATGAACAAATCCATCTGCGCTGCTTTGAATCGACGCACGAGATGCTGCTGGAGCAGCTGAGCCAGCATAAGCTGGATATCATCATCTCGGACTGCCCGATCGATTCCACCCAGCAGGAAGGGCTGTTCTCGGTGAAGATTGGCGAATGCGGCGTGAGCTTCTGGTGCATCAATCCCCCGCCAGAAAAACCCTTCCCGGCGTGCCTGGAAGAAAGACGCCTGCTGGTGCCCGGACGACGTTCGATGTTAGGCCGCAAGCTGCTGAACTGGTTTAACTCGCAGGGTCTGAAAGTGGAGATTCTCGGGGAGTTTGATGATGCGGCGCTGATGAAAGCCTTCGGTGAAGCGCATAACGCGATTTTCGTTGCGCCAACGCTCTACGCGCACGATCTGTACACCGACGATCGGGTCACAGAGATTGGACGGGTGGATAACGTGATGGAGGAGTATCATGCGATTTTTGCCGAACGCATGATTCAGCATCCGGCGGTGCAGCGTATCTGTAACCGCGACTACTCGGCGCTCTTTACGCCGCCCGCGTCAAAATGAGCCTATAAAAAAACCCGCATTAAGCGGGTTCTTTATAAACAAGCAACAACAAGTGGCGATTAAGCCAGTTTGCTGATCTGCGCGGTCAGGTTTGCTTTATGACGCGCTGCTTTGTTTTTGTGGATCAGACCTTTAGCAGCCTGACGATCCACGATTGGTTGCATTTCGTTAAATGCGTTCTGCGCTGCAGCTTTGTCGCCAGCTTCGATTGCTGCGTATACTTTCTTGATGAAAGTACGCATCATAGAACGACGGCTTGCATTGTGCTTACGAGCCTTTTCAGACTGAATGGCACGTTTCTTAGCTGATTTGATATTAGCCAAGTCCAACTCCCAAATATGATCTATGTGGACAATTCAAAGGCCGAGGAATATGCCCTCTATACCTTCTTTTGTCAATGGATTTGTGCAAATAAGCGCCGTTGAATGGCGACGCTACGTTACGTAGTGATGGCGCAGGATTCTACCAGCTTGTCTCCCCTGAATACAGTCTTTCGATGTAAAAAACGCACTTTGCCGGTAGTTTTTTCCCCTCCGAAAGCTAAGCATCATGAAATCATTACGGCTTTCTGATTTGAGGCAACAATCGCCGGTTAACCTTAACCGCTGTACAAGGTATACTCGGGCGATTTTCACTGTTTTGAGCCTGTCATGAAGCTGATACGCGGCATACATAATCTCAGTCACGCCCCGCACGGGTGCGTACTGACCATTGGTAATTTCGACGGCGTGCATCGTGGGCATCAGGCGCTGTTGCAGGGATTGCGTAAAGAGGGCGAGGCCCGCGGGCTGCCGGTCGTGGTGATGATTTTTGAACCGCAGCCGCTGGAGCTGTTTGCCGGTGATAAAGCGCCCGCACGCTTGACCCGTCTGCGCGAGAAATTGCGCTATCTGGCGGAGTGCGGCGTGGACTACGTGCTGTGCGTGCGCTTCGACCGACGTTTCGCGGCACTGACGGCGCAGAATTTTGTCGGCGATTTGCTGGTCAAACGTCTGGGCGTGCAGTTTCTCGCCGTGGGCGATGATTTCCGCTTCGGCGCTGGTCGTCAGGGCGATTTCTTGTTATTACAGAAGGCCGGTCTGGAGTATGGTTTTGATGTCACCAGCACCATGACTTTCTGCGAAGGCGGCGTGCGCGTGAGCAGCACGGCGGTGCGACAGGCCCTGGCCGACGATCAGCTGGACGTGGCGGAGAACCTGTTAGGGCATCCGTTCGCCATTTCCGGACGCGTCGTGCACGGCGATGCATTAGGTCGCACCATAGGTTTCCCGACGGCGAACGTCCCGCTGCGTCGTCAGGTGTCCCCGGTAAAAGGGGTGTATGCGGTAGAAGTCACCGGACTGGGTGACAAGCCGTTGCCGGGCGTGGCCAATATTGGCACCCGTCCAACGGTGGCAGGTGTGCGCCAGCAGCTGGAAGTGCATCTGCTGGACGTTGTAATGGACCTCTACGGTCGCCATATAGATGTAATCCTGCGTAAAAAAATACGCAATGAGCAGCGATTTGCTTCGCTCGATGAGCTGAAAGCACAAATTGCGCGTGATGAGTTAACGGCCCGCGAATTTTTTGGGCTATCGAACCCGGCTTAATGCCTGAACGAGTTTTAAATACGGAACCGAGAATCTGATGAGTGACTATAAATCAACCCTGAATTTGCCGGAAACAGGGTTCCCGATGCGCGGCGATCTCGCCAAGCGCGAACCGGGAATGCTGGCGCGTTGGACCGATGATGACCTGTACGGCATCATCCGTGCAGCCAAGAAAGGCAAAAAAACCTTCATTCTGCATGATGGCCCTCCATATGCGAATGGCAGCATTCATATTGGTCACTCTGTAAACAAGATTCTGAAAGACATTATCGTGAAGTCCAAAGGACTCACCGGTTTTGACTCGCCTTACGTTCCGGGCTGGGACTGCCACGGTCTGCCAATCGAGCTGAAAGTGGAGCAGGAATACGGCAAGCCGGGTGAGAAATTCACCGCCGCCGAGTTCCGCGCGAAATGCCGCGAATACGCCGCCGCGCAGGTTGACGGTCAGCGTAAAGACTTTATCCGTCTGGGCGTGCTGGGCGACTGGTCTCGTCCTTATCTGACTATGGACTTCAAAACTGAAGCCAACATTATCCGCGCGCTGGGCAAAATCATCGGCAACGGCCATCTGCATAAAGGCGCGAAGCCGGTGCACTGGTGCGTTGACTGCCGTTCTGCGCTGGCAGAAGCGGAAGTGGAATATTACGACAAAACCTCTCCGTCCATCGACGTGGCTTTCCACGCGGTCGATCAGGATGCGGTGAAAGCCAAATTCGGCGTGACCTCCGTCAACGGCCCAATTTCTCTGGTGATTTGGACCACCACCCCGTGGACCCTGCCAGCGAACCGTGCGATCTCCCTGTCCGCTGATTTCGATTACGCGCTGGTGCAGGTTGAAGGTCAGGCGGTTATCCTGGCAAAAGATCTGGTGGAGAGCGTTCTGAAACGCGCGCACATCAGCGAATACACTATTCTCGGCACCGTCAACGGCGCTGAGCTGGAACTGATGCGCTTCAAACATCCGTTCCTCGACTTCGACGTTCCGGCGATTCTGGGCGATCACGTTACCCTGGAAGCGGGTACCGGTGCGGTACATACCGCCGGTGGCCACGGCCCGGACGACTACAACATCAGCCTGAAATACGGTCTGGAAATCGCTAACCCGGTCGGTCCGGACGGTGCTTACCTGCCTGGCACTTACCCGGCGCTGGACGGTATCAACGTCTTCAAAGCAAACGACATCATCGTCGACATGCTGCGCACCAGCGGCGCGCTGCTGCACGTTGAGAAGATGCAGCACAGCTATCCATGCTGCTGGCGTCACAAGTCGCCGATCATCTTCCGTGCGACCCCGCAGTGGTTCATCAGCATGGATCAGAAAGGCCTGCGCGAGCAGTCGCTGAAAGAGATCAAAGGCGTGCAGTGGATCCCGGACTGGGGCCAGGCGCGTATCGAATCCATGGTCGCTAATCGTCCTGACTGGTGTATCTCCCGTCAGCGTACCTGGGGCGTGCCAATGTCCCTGTTCGTCCATAAAGAGACGCAGGAACTGCACCCTCGCTCGCTGGAGCTGATGGAAGAAGTTGCCAAACGCGTTGAAGTGGATGGCATCCAGGCGTGGTGGGATCTGGACTCTAAAGAGATCCTGGGCGACGACGCGGCCAACTACGAGAAAGTGCCCGACACCCTCGACGTGTGGTTCGACTCCGGCTCCACCCACTCGTCTGTGGTGGATGTGCGTCCTGAGTTCTACGGTCACGCGGCCGATATGTATCTGGAAGGCTCTGACCAACACCGCGGCTGGTTCATGTCATCTCTGATGATCTCCACCGCGATGAAAGGCAAAGCGCCATACCGTCAGGTGCTGACCCACGGCTTTACCGTGGATGGTCAGGGACGCAAGATGTCCAAATCCATCGGTAACACCGTTTCTCCGCAGGATGTGATGAACAAACTGGGCGCCGACATTCTGCGTCTGTGGGTGGCCTCAACGGACTACACCGGCGAAATGGCGGTTTCCGATGAGATCCTCAAACGCGCTGCCGACAGCTATCGTCGTATCCGTAACACCGCGCGCTTCCTGCTCGCTAACCTGAACGGTTTCGATCCGGTTAAAGACATGGTGAAACCGGAAGAGATGGTAGTGCTGGATCGCTGGGCCGTGGGCTGCGCGCAAGCGGCGCAGGAAGATATCCTGAAAGCCTACGAGTCTTACGATTTCCACGAAGTGGTGCAGCGCCTGATGCGCTTCTGCTCCATCGAGATGGGCTCATTCTACCTCGACATCATCAAAGACCGCCAGTACACCGCGAAAGCGGACAGCGTGGCGCGTCGCAGCTGTCAGACTGCGCTGTTCCACATCGCCGAAGCGCTGGTGCGCTGGATGGCACCGATCATGTCCTTTACCGCAGATGAAATCTGGGCCTACCTGCCGGGTGAGCGCGAGAAATACGTCTTCACCGGTGAGTGGTACGAAGGCCTGTTTGGTCTGGCGGACACCGAAGCGATGAATGATGACTTCTGGGACGAGCTGCTAAAAGTGCGCGGCGAAGTGAACAAGGTGATCGAGCAGGCGCGTGCTGACAAGAAAGTCGGTGGCTCTCTGGAAGCGGCAGTGACCCTGTACGCTGAACCTGAGCTGGCGGCGAAACTGACGGCGCTCGGCGACGAATTGCGATTTGTCCTGTTGACCTCCGGTGCTGCTGTTGCCGATTATGCACAGGCGAGTGCCGATGCCCAGCAGAGCGAACTGCTCAAAGGGCTGAAAGTGGCGCTGGTGAAAGCCGAAGGTGAGAAGTGCCCGCGCTGCTGGCATTACACCACCGACGTCGGCCAGGTGGCGGAACACGCAGATATCTGTGGACGCTGTGTCAGCAACATCGCCGGTGATGGCGAAAAACGTAAGTTTGCCTGATGAGTCAATCAATCTGTAAAAGTGGACTTCGCTGGCTGTGGCTGGTCGTCGTCGTACTGATTATTGATCTGGGCAGCAAGTTCCTGATCCTCCAGAATTTTGCTCTGGGGGATACGGTCCCGCTGTTCCCGTCACTTAATCTGCATTACGCGCGCAACTACGGCGCGGCGTTTAGCTTCCTCGCCGACAGCGGCGGCTGGCAGCGCTGGTTCTTCGCGGGTATCGCTATCGGTATCAGCGTGATCCTTGCGGTGCTGATGTATCGCTCGAAAGCGACGCAGAAGCTAAACAACATCGCCTACGCGCTGATCATTGGCGGCGCGCTGGGCAACCTGTTTGATCGTCTGTGGCACGGCTTTGTCGTCGATATGATCGACTTCTACGTCGGTGACTGGCACTTCGCCACCTTCAACCTGGCCGATAGTGCGATTTGCATCGGTGCGGCGTTGATTGTGCTGGAAGGCTTCTTGCCAAAACCAGCAGCGAAAGAGCAGGCGTAAATGTTAATGCCGGGTGGCGCTTCGCTTACCCGGCCTACAGAATTTTTCGCCTCCCGTAGGCCCGGATCGCTGCGCGCCACCGGGCAAACCGATGGGGCAAAACAAGCGAGCAACTGGCATGTCAAAATCCATACAGAGCAATAGCGCGGTGCTGGTCCATTTCACCCTGAAACTGGACGACGGTTCTACTGCAGAATCGACCCGCAATAACGGCAAGCCTGCGCTGTTCCGCCTGGGTGATACCTCTCTTTCGGAAGGTCTGGAGCAACAGCTGCTCGGGCTGAAAGAGGGCGAGAAAAAAGCCTTCTCCCTGGAGCCTGATGCGGCGTTTGGCGTGCCGACCCCGGATCTGATCCAGTATTTCTCGCGCCGTGAATTCATGGACGCGGGCGAGCCGGAAATCGGCGCAATTATGCTCTTTACCGCAATGGATGGCAGCGAAATGCCTGGCGTGATCCGTGAAATCAATGGCGATTCCATCACCGTCGATTTCAACCATCCGCTGGCCGGGCGTACCGTCCATTTTGATGTTGAAGTGCTGGAGATCGACCCGGCACTGGAGGAAGTGAATGCAGATCCTGTTGGCTAACCCGCGCGGTTTCTGTGCCGGAGTAGACCGCGCTATCAGCATTGTTGAAAACGCGCTGGAGATTTACGGCGCGCCGATTTATGTCCGTCATGAAGTGGTTCACAACCGCTATGTGGTGGACAGCCTGCGCGAGCGCGGCGCAATCTTTATCGAGCAGATCAGCGAAGTGCCCGACGGCGCGATCCTGATCTTTTCGGCGCACGGCGTCTCTCAGGCGGTGCGTAACGAAGCGAAAAGCCGTGACCTGACGGTCTTCGACGCCACCTGTCCATTAGTGACCAAAGTCCATATGGAAGTCGCCCGCGCCAGCCGCCGTGGCGAAGAGTCGATTCTGATTGGCCACGCCGGTCACCCGGAAGTCGAAGGGACCATGGGCCAGTACAGCAACCCGGAAGGGGGCATGTATCTGGTCGAATCGCCGGACGACGTGCTGACGCTTAACGTCAAAAACGAAGCCCGTCTGTCGTTCATGACCCAGACCACGCTCTCGGTGGATGACACCTCCGACGTTATCGACGCTCTGCGCAGCCGCTTCCCGAAAATTGTCGGGCCGCGCAAAGACGACATCTGCTACGCCACCACTAACCGTCAGGAAGCGGTGCGCGCCCTGGCCGAACAGGCGGATGTGGTGCTGGTGGTCGGTTCCAAAAACTCCTCCAACTCCAACCGTCTTGCCGAACTGGCGCAGCGCATGGGGAAAGCGGCGTTTCTGATCGACGACGCCACCGATATCCAGGAAGCCTGGGTGAAAGACGCGACCTGTGTCGGCGTCACCGCCGGCGCCTCTGCGCCGGATATTCTGGTGCAGAACGTGATTAAGCGTTTGCAGGAGCTGGGCGGTGGCGAAGCGGTGCCGCTGGAAGGCCGCGAAGAGAATATCGTCTTCGAAGTGCCGAAAGAGCTGCGCATCGACGCGAAAGAAGTCGAATAATCCCCTCGGTTTTAAACATGCCGGTCCCGTAAGCGACCGGCATTTTTTTGTCTGGTTACCTGTGATTAACCCGACAGTTCCTCCCTCCTGACCTTAGGTTAATCGTTTAATCTGGTAGGCTGATCGTGCCATTCTCCTTGGGCCGGAGAGAAACATGAATCATGATATTATCCTGCCACCCCAGGTGGCATGGGCCAGCGGCGCGTTCGCTAATGGTCCTCTTATCCGCAAAGCCACGTGCGTGGGCGATCTGACGGGCGCGTTTAGCGACACGCTCGCCTGGCAGCAGCGCGATCCAAGTGACATCGTGTATAGCGTGGAAATGCTCGACTCCCCGGCGCAAGCGGGGGCGCTGTATGTCGGCGTGACCCATCTCAATGCCGGGAAAATTGGCGACGAGTTTTATATGACGCGCGGCCATTTTCACAAACAGCGGGAGCAGGGCGAAGTCTATTTCGGGCTGAGCGGGGAAGGTTTGCTGCTACTCCAGACGGAGCTGGGTGAAGCGCGGCTGGAACGCGTCGCGCCAGGCTCGGTCCACATTATTCCTCCCTTCACCGCTCACCGCTTAATCAACACCGGAACTGAAACGCTCTCATCTCTAGCCGTCTGGCCGACGGTGGCCGGGCATGATTACGCCGCGCTGGCAGGCGGTTTTGCCCTTCGCGTTTTTGTCTCAGAAAGTGGCTGGGAGGTGCGACATGGATAAGTTTGGGCTGGAGATGACCATCACCCATCAGCCGCTTGGTTTTAGCTACGGCGATGACGTCACCGGGCCGATGCCGGAGATCCGCACGCTGGATCAGATTCGTCCGTCGCTGCGCAACCCTGACTGCACCGGGCCGGAGCAGGTCTACGCCATCGCGATGGACGTCGCGCGGTTGGCGGATCGCCAGGAGCTGGAAAAACGGATGCTGCTGTTCGGCGTCGTGACCTATGCCGCCGGGACGCTGGGCGATGAACCGGTGCGCAGCCAGGGGCATGTGCATCGTATCAGCCAGCACAGCGGCTGGTCGCCGCCGGAGCTGTACGAAATCTGGCAGGGCAAAGCGATTATCTACATGCAGGAAAGGGTCGAAGACGATCCGGGGCGCTGTTTCGCGGTGCTCGCCGGGCCAGGCGATAAAGTGCTGGTTCCGCCGGGATGGGGGCACGCCACCATCTCCGCTTCGCCCGATGTACCGCTGACCTTTGGCGCGTGGTGCGACCGGGAATACGGGTTTGAATACGACGCGGTTCGCGCGCGCAAGGGGCTGGCCTGGTATCCGCTGGTGCAAGGGAATCACATTATCTGGCAGCACAACTCTCACTATCAGCCGGGGCGGTTGCAGACCATCACGCCGCGTCGTTACAGTGAGTTTGGCATTACCGACGCGCCGATTTATCAGCAGTTTATTGATGACCCGGCGCGCTTCCAGTTTATCTCCCGCCCGGATCGAGCCGCGGAGCTGTGGCAGAATTTCCATCCATAAACAGGGTAAACGTAGGCCCGGTAAGCGAAGCGCCACCGGGCATTAAACCGCACGAACCTTACCTTTTGCCGGGTGGCGGCTGCGCCTTACCCGGCCTACAAAAAAAACACCGCGGTCGTAGCAGTTGTAGGCCCGGTAAGCGCAGCGCCACCGGGCAATAAACCGCACGAACCTCACCTTTTCGCCGGGTGGCGGCTGCGCCTTACCCGGCCTACAAAACCCGCTCCACGGCTCCTGTCTTCACGCAAACAACCCGCTCGCCACGCCCGCGGCCGCCAGAACCAACAGCAACACCATCGCTTTCACCGGCGACACGCCGCGTTTCGCCATCAGATACCATGTCCCGAGCACCACAATCAGCGGCAACAGCTGCGGGAAAATCCCGTCGAGCATCTGCTGCACATGAATGTTCACGCCGTCTTTGGTGATGAACTCCAGCCCGGTGCCGAGCTTCACATAGCTCGCCGCCACGCCGCCCATGACGAAAACACCCAGCAGCGACAGGGCCTCACGCAGGCGAGTCGATTTGCTGCTGACCAGCATCTCCACCGACCCCGAGCCCATCTGATAGCCCTTGAGGAACAGATACCAGGAGCCCGGAATGATGATCGCCAGCCACGCGACGGTGTAAAACAGCGGGCCGAGAATATTGCCGCCCGCCGCCAGCGCCATCCCGATGCTGAGCAGGATCGGGATCAGCATGCCGGGGATCATCGAATCGCCGATCCCGGCGATCGGCCCCATCAGCCCGACTTTGAGGGTGTTAATGGTCTCGCCGTCGATCGGTTCGCCGTTGGCTTTTTTCTCTTCCAGGCCCAGCGCCATTCCGTTGACGATCGCGCCGATTTGCGGCTCGGTGTTGTAGAACGACGCATGGCGCTTAAGCATCTCCTTGCGCTGAGTGGCATCCGGATAGAGTTTTTTCGCCACCGGCAACATGCTCAGACAGAAGCCGAACGATTCCAGACGCTCAAAGCTCATCGACGACAGGTTGTGCATCATCCACGCGCGCCAGCAGCGGCGCAGATCTTTGCGGGTTAATTTACGCTCTTCCATCAGAATTCATCCTCATCGTCGTCAACCCGGCGTGCCGCTACCGCCTGCGGGGCTTCCGGTTTGTAGTTGTAGTGGATCAGCGCCAGCAGACTGCCGACGATCACCAGCGCCACCATGTTCAGCTTCAGAAAAACGATGCAGATAAAGCCGACGAGGAAGTAGATCAGCATGGTGTAATTTTTGATGATCTGTTTCAGCAGAATGGCGATCCCCACCGCAGGCAAAATCCCGCCCAGCACGTTCATGGTGGAGAGCACGATTTTCGGCAGACTGTCCATAAACCCGCTGATGTACTGCGCGCCGAAATAGACCGCGATAAAGGTCGGCACAAAGCGCAGGACAAAGTTCATCGCCTGCGGCCCGATGGCGCTGTTGAAGTAGATCCCGCGCTCATCGCCTTTCTCCAGCGCCACGTCGGCGCGGTGGTTCCAGTACGAGTTCAGCACCATCATCGCGTTGAACAGAATGGTTCCGGCGATGCCGATGGTCGCCGCCAGCGCCACGGCCACCTCCGGCCCTTTTCCGGAGAGAATGCCCAGCGCAATGGCGGGATAGGCGACGAAGTTCAGATCCGCAGGCATCGAGCCGCCCGGCGTGACCATCGCGATATAAACCGCCTGCACCGCCACGCCGATCATGATCCCGGTTTTCACATCGCCCAGAATCAAACCGACCAGCATGCCGGAAACCAGCGGACGGGAAATCAAATACCAGCCGCCGGTCAGGCCCAGCAGCCACGGGCTGCTGAGTGCGCCGAGATAGCACAGCAGCCCTATTAATGACGCTTCGATAATCATTCTGCGCTCCTCATTTCAGCTTCTGGCGGGCGTCCTGCCAGGTGTAAAAGCTGGCATCCGGCACGAGGCGAAACTCAACGTTATGCCCCTGCGCAGTCAGCCACTCAAACGCGGCAGCTTCGTCGGTGGTGACAGACTGATTCGGGCCGATGGTGGTGGTATTGGCACGGGCGCTCATTGGCCCGACGTTGATTTTGCCGTTACTGTTTTTCAGGCTAATACCCGCCTGCTCGAGACGCTGCAGGGTGACGGGCGATTTGCCAATCACGAAATAGCGTTTCTCGCTGGCAATCACCTTCGGCAGTTTTTCGATGGCGGTGGCGGTATCGAACAGCCACACTTTGGTGTCGGAGACCGCCCCTTTCATCACTGAGGAGAGCAGCGGATCGGCCGCAACGGCGTCATCAATGGCGACGATACCGTCACAGGGCAGCTCTTTGGCCCAGCGTGTGATGAGCTGCCCGTGGATCACCCGGTCATCAATGCGTACAAATGAAATACTCATAGCATGCTCCTTAAAAGTCATCTGACTGCGCTGAGACGACAGGTTTTGCCTGAATCAACGTAGGATGGGTCAGTTCAATCAGTCGGGCCGCCGCGATATTGACGTCGGGCAGGTGCGCCACGTCGTCGGTCTGCAGCAGCATCGGGAAATTCACCCCGGCCACCACGGCGACCGGCGGCTGGGTGTGGGGATTAAAGGCCGCTTCGCAGGCCACGTTCCACGGCGTGCCGCTCTGCATATCACACAGCACCAGCACCCCGTCGGCCTGCGCGCTGGCGGCTTCCAGCACCGCGGCAAACTCGCGGCGAAAGCCTTCGATGCCCGCCTGTTCCGTCAGGCACACCGCCTGAATGTGAGGAAGCTCGCCGTACACCATCTGCCCGCTTTGCAGCAGCGCGCTGGCCAGCGGCCCGTGGGTGGCGACAATAAACCGGATCATGATTACCCCCTTACCCAGGCTTTGATGGTGGCGAGCGGCTTACCGGAAGTTTCACCGGACGGTGAGATGCGGTATTCGCCGACATCTGCCGGAATGATAAAGGTCTCGGCGTAACGCACGGTGAAAGGAGCAAAGGCGCCGCTCGGGCTGTCGACGATGGCTCGATCGCCTTCCACCAGATTGAGCACGTTGACGCCGCCGTGGGTGTGATGCACGACCGGGGCGCTAAACCAGTGGCGACGCGTTTCGATAAATTCGCGCTCGTGCAGTCCGGTGCGCTCCTCCCGCCAGCCCTCTCCCTCGGCAATCGGCTCCACCTGATTCACCAGATGCTGATGCACCCACTGGGTATCGCGCTGCCAGTCAATGACCTTCTCGCCGTGATCGAGATGCACCGGGCGCGGCAGACCGTCCATGCCCAGGCGGCCCCAGTCCCAAAGTTTGAAGGTGAAGATATACGGCGTGGCGCTGATCTCCAGCACCATCGTCCCGGCACCGGAACAGTGAACGGTTCCCGCGGGGATCAGGAAATGATCGTGCTTCTTCGCCTGGATTTGGTTCACGAAACGCGCATCATCAAACGGCTGCTCGCCGCGACCGGCGCTTCGGAGGTTATCGAGCATCGCCTGCGGCTCAGTGCCGGTTTTGGTCCCGAGATAGACCATCGCGCCCGGCTCCGCTTCCAGAATGTAGTAGCTCTCATCCTGGGTATAGTGCATGCCAAACTGCTGCTGGATGTACTCGGTCAGTGGGTGTACCTGGAAACTGAGGTTTTGCCCGCCGATGGTATCGAGAAAATCGAAGCGAATCGGGAACTCCGCGCCAAAGCGCGCGTGGACTTTTTCACCCAACAGCGCGCGAGGCTCAAGCAGCACCAGGTCCTGAGAGGGGATCTCGATCCGCACCGCGCCAAAACGCAGTAACAGGCTGTTCTCCTCGGGCACACAGTCAAAACACCATGCGTAATTGGGTGCGGAGGGATCGAGATCGAATTTTTGCTTCATCCACTGGCCGCCCCAGACGCCGGGGTCGAAGAAGGGGACGACGCGAAACGGCTGCTGGGTGGTTTGTTTGAGTCCGGCACGCAGCGCGTCGCCGGTGACCATCGCCGGGCTGTCGGCACGGGTGGTATCCAGCAGGAAATCGGCGCGTTTGAGAAGCGGGGTTTTATGGCGGTCGAACACGCGCCATTCGACAAAGAATGCCCGCTTGTAGCGACGCAGCATGTCTTCGCTCTGATTCTCTGCGCCCCAGTTATCCAGCTCGCCGCTGCGCATCCGCTGCTGGATCTCCCAGCGAGGCAGATCCGCATACACCAGCACATCACCCGGATGCACCAGCGCCGCGCCGGGGCCGTAAATCACGATCAGCCCGTCAGGGGCGTTGCTGACCTGCTCTTTCAGCGCGTGCAGCTTTTGCGGATCGATAAACTCGCTGAGCTGATGGCAGGAGAGCACGCCAAAGACGCGGTCATCCGTGAGGTTGCGCGCCAGAAGCTGGTGCAGGGCCGACTCATCGAGCCGCGCCTGTTCGGCGTTAATCACAAGGGCCGGGTTCAGCGCGGAGAGCAGATTTTCTTCCAGCTCGGCCAGGCGAACGCCCGGATAACAGTCAATTACCAGAACGGTTCGCTGGCCTGTTCTGGCGCGAAGCCGGGCCGTTATCGCTTCCCAGCCCTGCCAGGCGCTGTCGTCGTAGCCTTCAATCTGGAGCGTGGGATATTTTTCGTAGTAGCTCATTTTATCCTCCGTAATCGTTGCTTAAGGTTATTCGATTAACCGCGTTTGAGAAGGGTGGTTAACGCGATTAACCCGCCATTCCAGGCAATGAAAGGGGAAAAAGCGGGCGGAATGTGAAGAGGCTCACAGGGAAAAATGCAAAAAATAGGTTATTCGATTAATCTGGAATGAAGTCTTAAAGGAGTCACTATGACAGGAATCACGCTGGCCGATGTCGCGAAGCGGGCCGGAGTTTCAACGGCGACGGTCTCGATGGTGTTGTGCAACAAGGGGCGCATTTCACAGGCGACGCGCGAGCGGGTGCTGAAAGCGCTGGATGAATCGGGCTACGTCTATAACCAGACGGCGGCCAACCTGCGCAATCGCAGCAGCAATCAGGTCGGACTGCTGCTGCACGATATCACCAACCCTTTTTACGGGGAGATGACGGCGGGATTAAGCCACGAAATGGAGCGTCACGATCTGATGCTGTTTCTGGCGAACAGCGAAGAGTCGTCTCAGCGGCAGCAGAAATTTGTCGATTCTCTGATGCGCAATAACGTCGGCGGGATGGTGCTGTGCGCCGCCCGTGAAACGCCGCAGGCCTTTTTCGACGGCCTGAAGCGGCGCAACATTCCGGCGATTATGGTGGTGCGCCCGCTCAACGATCCGGATTTCGATTTTGTCGGGACGGATAACTTCCTCGGCACGCAAATGGCGACCGAACATCTGCTGCGGATGGGCCATCGCCAGATTGCCTTTATCGGCGGCAGCCAGAATTCCGGCTCGCGGGCGCAGCGTATCGGCGGCTTTACCAGTCAGCTGCTGGAGTACGGCGTTGCGCCGAATCCTGAGTGGATCATCACCTCGCAGGCCAGCCAGAGTGATGGGGCACGCGTGGCGGAAAGCCTGCTGCGGGGCAATCCGCAGATCACGGCGGCCATTTGCTATCAGGATATTGTGGCGCTCGGCGTTATGCAGAGTTTACGCAAACTGGGCCGCGAACCGGGGCGGGATTTCGCGCTGGTGGGCTTCGATGACATCACCGAAGCGGCGCTGGTTCAGCCCGCGCTGACCACGGTATCGGTCGCGGCGAAAGAGATCGGGCGTAAAGCCGGGGAGCTGCTGTTCAGCCGGATTCAGGGCAATGACGAACCGGCAAAACGGATCATCCTGCCACCGGCGCTGGTGGTGCGGGAATCATGCGGTTTTCGCTGATCCTCATGTCTTTTACTGATACTCCTCCCTGTTTATCATAAAATTCTAATCATCGGCGTTTTCAGATAGCAGCATTGCCGAAGGCTGGTTAATCTGAAAACGATTTACATACTTTTAACGTAAGAGAATAACTATGCATGATGCACAGGTACGTGTCGCGATAGCGGGCGCGGGTGGCCGTATGGGCCGTCAGTTAATTCAGGCTGCGCTGCAGTTAGACGGCGTTGCGCTTGGCGCAGCGCTGGAGCGCGACGGCTCTTCGCTTCTGGGAACCGACGCGGGCGAGCTGGCGGGCGTAGGCAAGACGGGCGTGACCGTGCAAAGCAGCCTGGAGGCGGTGAAAGACGATTTTGACGTTTTCATCGATTTCACCCGTCCGGAAGGGACGCTGCACCATCTGGCGTTTTGCCGTCAGCACGGGAAAGGCATGGTCATCGGCACCACCGGTTTTGACGACGCGGGCAAACAGGCCATCAAAGACGCTTCCCAGGAGATCGCCATTGTCTTCGCGGCTAACTTTAGCGTCGGCGTCAACGTGATGCTCAAGCTGCTGGAGAAAGCGGCCAAAGTGATGGGCGAATACACGGACATCGAGATTATCGAAGCGCACCACCGTCACAAAGTAGATGCCCCGTCCGGTACGGCGCTGGCGATGGGCGAAGCGATTGCTTATGCACTTGATAAGGATTTAAAGGACTGCGCGGTCTACTCTCGCGAAGGGCATACCGGCGAGCGTGTTCCGGGCACTATCGGCTTTGCAACAGTGCGTGCGGGCGATATCGTCGGCGAACACACGGCGATCTTCGCCGATATCGGCGAGCGCGTGGAGATTACCCACAAAGCATCCAGCCGTATGACCTTTGCCAACGGCGCAGTACGCTCCGCGTTGTGGCTTAAAACGTTAGATAATGGTCTTTTTGATATGCGAGATGTGCTTAATCTTAACGATTTATAAGTTTTATTACCCATCGTGATGTGGTTATTGCAGTCTTAATTGATTGATTGCACAGGGCAATATTTTATTGCCCTTTTATTTTGCCATTCTGGCATATTTTCTTTAGCTAAAGGCGTTAAAAATATCATTTTCTCTCAATTTTGTGTTATCGCACTGTAAATTTTGACCATCTGGTCTGGTTTTTATTGCCCCTCACACTAAGATCCCACTAAACTCAGCGTACAAACGTTTTCTAACGTGATTTTGTTGATCTTTTTATGGCTTAAACTCCGTTAATCGCCAAAGGCGCGTAAAATAATAAACAAAAAAGCCATTTTGAGTTGACTTTACCCCTCCAAATCCCCAGAATGCCGCCGTTTGCCGAAAATCCACTGGCAGCAAATTTGCATTGATTCATGACGTCGTTGTGAATTAATATGCAGATAAAGTGAGTGAATATTCTCTGGAGGGTGTTTTGATTAAGTCAGCGCTATTGGTTCTGGAAGACGGAACCCAGTTTATCGGTCGGGCCATAGGGGCAACAGGTTCGGCGGTTGGGGAAGTCGTTTTCAATACTTCAATGACCGGTTATCAAGAAATCCTCACTGATCCTTCCTATTCCCGCCAAATCGTCACCCTTACTTATCCTCATATTGGTAATGTCGGCACCAACGAAGCCGATGCCGAATCTTCCCAGGTCCACGCACAAGGTCTGATTATTCGCGACCTGCCGCTGATTGCCAGCAACTACCGCAACACCGAAGACCTCTCTTCTTACCTGAAGCGTCACAACATCGTGGCGATTGCCGATATCGATACCCGTAAGCTGACCCGTCTGCTGCGCGAGAAGGGCGCACAGAACGGCTGCATCATCGCGGGCGATAACCTGGATGCGGCCCTGGCGCAGGAAAAAGCGAAAGCCTTCCCTGGCCTGAACGGGATGGATCTGGCGAAAGAAGTGACCACCGCGGAAGCTTATAGCTGGACGCAGGGGAGCTGGACGCTGGCGGGCGAACTGCCGGAAGCGAAGAAAGAAGAAGAGCTGCCGTTCCACGTGGTCGCCTACGACTACGGTGCGAAGCGCAACATTCTGCGCATGCTGGTGGACCGCGGCTGCCGCCTGACGGTAGTTCCGGCGAAAACGCCTGCGGACGAAGTACTGAAGATGAACCCGGACGGGATCTTCCTCTCCAACGGCCCTGGTGACCCGGCGCCGTGCGAGTACGCGATTGAAGCGATTAAAAGCTTCCTCGAAACCGATATTCCGGTATTTGGCATCTGCCTCGGCCATCAGCTGCTGGCGCTGGCGAGCGGTGCGAAGACCGTCAAGATGAAGTTCGGCCACCACGGTGGTAACCACCCGGTGAAAGATATCGACAACAACACGGTGATGATTACCGCGCAGAACCACGGTTTTGCGGTGGACGAGGCATCAATGCCTGCCAACCTGCGCGTTACCCACAAGTCGCTGTTCGACCATACCCTGCAGGGTATCCATCGCACCGACAAACCGGCGTTCAGCTTCCAGGGTCACCCGGAAGCCAGCCCAGGCCCGCACGATGCCGCGCCGCTGTTCGATCACTTCATCGAACTTATCGAGCAATACCGTCAGACCGCTAAATAATCAGGAGCCGAGAAAAAAATGCCAAAACGTACAGATATAAAAAGCATCCTGATCCTTGGCGCTGGCCCGATCGTTATCGGCCAGGCCTGCGAATTCGACTACTCCGGCGCACAGGCGTGTAAAGCCCTGCGCGAAGAGGGTTACCGCGTCATTCTTGTGAACTCTAACCCGGCCACCATCATGACCGACCCGGAAATGGCCGATGCGACCTACATCGAGCCGATTCACTGGGAAGTGGTACGCAAAATCATCGAAAAAGAGCGTCCGGACGCCGTGCTGCCAACCATGGGCGGCCAGACCGCGCTGAACTGCGCGCTGGAGCTGGAACGTCAGGGCGTACTGGCCGAGTTCGGCGTGACCATGATTGGTGCCACCGCTGACGCGATTGATAAAGCTGAAGACCGCCGCCGTTTCGACGTGGCGATGAAGAAAATCGGCCTCGACACCGCGCGCTCCGGCATCGCACACACCATGGAAGAAGCGCTGGCGGTTGCCGCTGACGTGGGCTATCCGTGCATCATCCGTCCTTCCTTCACCATGGGCGGCACCGGCGGCGGTATCGCCTACAACCGCGAAGAGTTCGAAGAGATTTGCGAACGCGGTCTGGATCTTTCCCCAACCAAAGAGCTGCTGATTGACGAGTCGCTGATTGGCTGGAAAGAGTACGAGATGGAAGTGGTGCGTGATAAAAACGACAACTGCATCATCGTCTGCTCTATCGAAAACTTCGATGCGATGGGTATCCACACTGGCGACTCCATCACCGTGGCACCGGCTCAGACTCTGACCGACAAAGAGTATCAAATCATGCGTAACGCCTCGATGGCGGTACTGCGTGAAATTGGCGTCGAAACCGGCGGGTCTAACGTGCAGTTCTCCGTGAACCCGAAAAACGGTCGCCTGATTGTTATCGAGATGAACCCGCGCGTATCCCGCTCCTCGGCGCTGGCCTCCAAAGCGACCGGCTTCCCGATTGCGAAAGTGGCGGCGAAACTGGCCGTGGGTTACACCCTCGACGAGCTGATGAACGACATCACCGGCGGTCGTACTCCGGCGTCGTTTGAGCCGTCTATCGACTACGTTGTGACTAAGATTCCTCGCTTCAACTTCGAGAAATTCGCGGGCGCGAACGACCGTCTGACCACCCAGATGAAATCCGTCGGCGAAGTGATGGCGATTGGCCGCACTCAGCAGGAATCCCTGCAGAAAGCGCTGCGCGGCCTGGAAGTGGGCGCGATGGGCTTCGACCCGAAAGTGAGCCTCGATGACCCGGAAGCGCTGACCAAAATCCGCCGCGAGCTGAAAGACGCGGGCGCTGAGCGTATCTGGTACATCGCCGATGCCTTCCGCGCGGGCCTGTCCGTCGACGGCGTCTTCAACCTGACCAACATCGACCGCTGGTTCCTGGTGCAAATCGAAGAGCTGGTGCGTCTCGAAGAGAAAGTGGCAGAGATGGGCATCACCGGTCTCGACGCTGACTTCCTGCGTATGCTGAAACGCAAAGGCTTCGCCGATGCGCGTCTGGCAAAACTGGCGGGCGTGCGTGAATCTGAAATCCGCAAGCTGCGCGACCAGTACAATCTGCATCCGGTCTACAAACGCGTGGACACCTGTGCGGCTGAGTTCGCCACCGACACCGCCTACATGTACTCCACGTACGAAGACGAGTGCGAAGCGAACCCGTCCACCGACCGCGATAAAATCATGGTGCTGGGCGGCGGTCCAAACCGTATCGGCCAGGGCATCGAGTTCGACTACTGCTGCGTACACGCCTCTCTGGCGCTGCGTGAAGACGGTTACGAGACCATCATGGTCAACTGTAACCCGGAAACCGTATCGACCGACTACGACACCTCTGACCGCCTCTACTTCGAGCCGGTAACGCTGGAAGACGTACTGGAAATCGTGCGCATCGAGAAGCCGAAGGGCGTTATCGTGCAGTACGGCGGCCAGACCCCGCTGAAACTGGCGCGTGCGCTGGAAGCAGCAGGTGTGCCGGTTATCGGCACCAGCCCGGATGCGATTGACCGCGCGGAAGACCGCGAGCGTTTCCAGCAGGCGGTTGACCGTCTGAAGCTGAAACAACCGGCGAACGCCACTGTGACCGCGATTGAAATGGCGGTTGAGAAGGCGAAAGAGATTGGCTACCCGCTGGTGGTGCGCCCGTCCTACGTACTGGGCGGCCGTGCGATGGAAATCGTCTACGACGAAGCTGACCTGCGCCGCTACTTCCAGACCGCGGTGAGCGTCTCTAACGATGCGCCGGTGCTGCTCGACCGCTTCCTTGACGACGCGGTAGAAGTGGACGTGGATGCCATCTGCGACGGCGAAATGGTGCTGATTGGCGGCATCATGGAGCACATCGAGCAGGCGGGCGTGCACTCCGGTGACTCCGCGTGTTCTCTGCCAGCCTACACCCTGAGCCAGGAAATTCAGGATGTGATGCGCCAGCAGGTGCAGAAACTGGCCTTCGAGCTGCAGGTTCGCGGCCTGATGAACGTCCAGTTCGCGGTGAAAGATAACGAAGTCTACCTGATTGAAGTGAACCCGCGTGCGGCGCGTACCGTGCCGTTCGTCTCCAAAGCGACCGGGATTCCGCTGGCGAAAGTGGCGGCGCGCGTGATGGCGGGCCAGACGCTGACTCAGCAGGGCGTGACCAAAGAGATCATCCCACCGTACTACTCGGTGAAAGAGGTGGTCCTGCCATTCAACAAATTCCCGGGCGTTGACCCGCTGTTAGGGCCAGAGATGCGCTCCACCGGCGAAGTCATGGGCGTGGGCCGTACCTTCGCGGAAGCTTTCGCCAAGGCACAGCTCGGCAGCAGCTCGACCATGAGAAAGCAGGGCCGTGCGCTTCTCTCCGTGCGCGAAGGTGATAAAGAGCGTGTGGTAGACCTTGCGGCAAAACTGCTGAAACAGGGCTTTGAGCTGGATGCGACCCACGGCACGGCCATCGTGCTGGGTGAAGCCGGTATCAACCCGCGTCTGGTCAACAAGGTGCATGAAGGTCGTCCGCACATTCAGGACCGTATCAAGAATGGCGAGTACACCTACATTATCAACACCACCGCAGGTCGTCAGGCGATTGAAGACTCCAAGCTGATTCGCCGCAGCGCGCTGCAGTACAAAGTGCATTACGACACCACCCTGAACGGCGGTTTCGCGACAGCGATGGCGCTAAACGCGGATGCCACCGAGAAGGTGATTTCGGTGCAGGAAATGCACGCGCAAATTAACAAGTAAGCCGCACCGCGTGTATCCGGCGGGTGGCGCTGCGCTTACCCGCCCTACAAAAACCACATTTCCACCTGTAGGCCGGGTAAGGCGCAGCCGCCACCCGGCAACAAGCCTCTCCGTACTTCTTCAGAGTGTTCTGGTTTTCCATCTCCCGTCAGTCAGTTAGCCTAAAATGGTTAGGTCGATAATTAAATTCAACTGAAAAGCAGGGAGAACACCATGCGAAATAAACTTCTGGCTACCTCAATTTTTGCTGCAGCAGCCCTCTTTACCGTTGCCGGTTGTTCATCCAACCAGGCGGTGAAAACTACCGACGGCAGAACCATCGTCACCGACGGTAAACCGCAGGTCGATGACGATACCGGTCTGGTCTCTTATAAAAACGCGGAAACCGGTAAAACCGAGCAAATTAACCGCGACCAGGTGAAGAACATGAGTGAATTAGATAACTGATTCTCATTCATTTTCTTTATGACAGCGGCACCGTGCCGCTGTCTCTAATCCTTGACGAATATCAATCGTAACCCCAACGAGGTAGGTGAAAATCACGCTCTGAATACTGGAGAGTGATTATGGAAGACCAAAATAAGACTGAAGATGAGCAAGGCTTTCGCCTTTCGCGGCGAAGTGTCCTGAAGTCAGGCTCTTTACTCCTGACCCTACCCTTTGTTTCGCTTAAATCCCATTCTGCTTAGGCTGCCGAAACCATCCCGGATCCTGCGCCTGCATCCGCTGAAAAAGTCGTACCCACCTGCAGCACCTTTGACTGTGGCGGGAAATGCGATATTCGGGCGCATGTCTCGGACGGTGTCGTCACCCGCATTACTACCCGTCCTGATAACGAGCTGGATGCCGACATGCCCATCATGCGCGCCTGCGTTCGTGGCCGCGGATACCGTAAATTTGTCTATCATCCCGACCGGCTTAAATATCCGATGAAGCGCGTGGGTAAACGTGGTGAAGGGAAGTTTGAGCGCATCTCCTGGGATGAAGCCACGACCCTGATTGCGGATAACCTCAAGCGCATCACGGCGAAATACGGCCCGGAATCGCGGTTTATGCATAACAACACCGCCACCAGCGGCGGGGCGTTTTCTGGCGACGGCATGATGAAGCGTCTGCTGAATCTGACCGGGGGTTATCTCTCTTACTACCACTCGGTCAGCCTCGGCAATACCGTGGCGGCCACGCCTTACACCTATGGCATCGCGGCCAGCGGAAACTCGCTTGATACGCTCAAGGACACCCCGCTGGTGATCCTCTGGGGGCACAACCCTACCGAGACGATTTTCGGCCATACCAACCACTATTTTCAGCAGATGAAGCAAAACGGCACCCGCTTTATCGTCGTTGATCCGCGCTATTCCGATACCGTCTCTTCCCTGGCTGACCAGTGGATCCCGCTGCTGCCAACCACCGACAATGCCCTGATGGACGCGATGATGTACGTCATCATCAGCGAGAATCTGCACGATAAAAACTTTATCGCTCGCCATACGCTGGGCTTTGATGAACAGTCGATGCCAGAAGGCGTTCCGGCCAATGAGTCGCTGATCTCCTATCTTATGGGCACGAAAGACGGGGTCGTGAAAACGCCGGAATGGGCAGAAAAAATTACCCACGTTCCGGCGCAGACGATTCGCCAACTGGCGCGCGACTACGCCACCACCAAACCGGCCGCTCTGATCCAGGGCTGGGGTCCGCAGCGACATAACTGCGGTGAAAGAACCGCGCGCGGATCGACACTGCTTGCCACACTCACCGGTAACGTCGGCGTGCCGGGCGGCTGGGCCGCGGGTTACGGCGGATGCGCCAACCGCAAATTCACCACCGGGATCGAAACCCTGGATAACCCGGTGAAGGAGAGCATCTCCATCATGAACTGGGTTCAGGCCGGTGATGATGCGAGCCAGGTGAAACCCGAGGATGGACTCAAGGGCGCGGAAAAACTGAAAAGTAACATTCGCATCCTGTTCTCGCTGGCGGGGAACTATCTGGCGAACCAAAATCCGGATGTGAATCAGACGGTGAAAGTGCTCGAGGACGAATCGAAAATCGAGTTTATCGTCGTGAGCGATCTCTACATGAGCCCGAGCGCGAAGTATGCCGACCTGCTGCTGCCCGAAACCAGCTTTATGGAGCGCTGGAACATTGGCGAAACCTGGGGGACAGCAAACTATTTGATCCTCTCCGAAAAACTAATTGAGCCTGAATTTGAGCGCCGCAGCGATTATGCCTGGCAGCGTGAAGTGGCGGCGAAACTTGGCGTTGAAGCTGAATTCAGCCAGGGGCGCGATGAGAAAGGGTGGATCGAACACATCTGGGAGAACACGCGCCAGTCGATGCCGGACGAAAAACTCCCGACCTTTGCCGAGCTGCAAGTGACCCGCCGCCATCTTTTCAAAAGCGCGCCGTGGGTGGCCTTTGAAGAGAATATCCGCGATCCCGACAATCATCCTTTCCCGACGCCGTCCGGCAAAATCGAGATCTTTTCGAAGCGCCTCTACGACATGAACCATCCGGAAATCCCGGCGCTGTCCCACTATGTGCCCGCCCACGAAGGACCGGAAGATCCGCTGGCGAAGCAGTATCCGTTACAGCTGATCACCTGGAAAGGCAAAAACCGCGCGAACTCCACTCAGTACGCCAACCCGTGGCTGCAGGAAGTGCAGATGCAAAAACTGTGGATTAACCCGCTGGATGCTGAGCAACGCGGAGTCCAGCAAGGTGACAAGGTGCGGATTCATAACGATCGCGGCGTGAGCCTGGTCGAGGCGAACGTTACGCCACGGATTATTCCGGGCGTGGTGGCGATGCAGGCGGGGGCCTGGTGGCAGCCCGATGCGCAAGGTGTCGACCACGGCGGATGCGCCAACGTACTCAGCTCAACGCGGATCACCGCGCTGGCGAAAGGGAATTCACATCAAACCATGCTGGTGGAGGTAGCGAAGCATGAGTCAGTTTAAGGAATACGCACCCGTAAGCGATAAACAGCTGGGGTTCTTTATCGATTCCTCCCGCTGTTCAGGCTGCAAAGCCTGCCAGGTGGCGTGCAAAGATAAAAATAATCTCGACGTCGGGCGCCGTTTTCGTCGGGTTTACGAAGTGACGGGCGGCGGGTTCATGCCGACCGGTCAGGGCGGCGTGCAGAACAACGTCTTCGCCTACACCCTCTCCATCTCCTGCAATCATTGCGCCGATCCTATCTGTACGAAGAACTGCCCCACCACCGCCATGCACAAAAGGCCTGGCGACGGCATAGTGCGCGTCAACACTGACAAGTGCGTGGGCTGCGGCTATTGCGCCTGGTCTTGCCCTTACGGCGCGCCGCAGCTCAACGAGCAAACCGGGCAAATGTCGAAGTGCGATTTTTGCGTGGATCTCCAGGCGCAGGGCGAACAGCCGATCTGCGTCGCAACCTGTCCGCTGGGAGCCATCCAGTTTGGCCCGATCGACGAGTTACGCAAAAAGTTCGGTCATCTTTGCGATGTGAACGGATTGCCCGATTCGGCGATCACCCAGCCTAGCCTGGTGATCAAAGCGCATCAGGGTGCGGAGAAAAAGGAGAAACCTCATGCATGAGTGGCCGCTGTTAATCTTTACCCTGCTACTGCAGGGGGCCGTCGGGCTGACGCTCTTTCTGACCCTGAACCTGTGGTCGGGCAGCACGCCGCATTATTCCACTCGGCTGTCGACGGAACGGCCGCAACTGCCGATCTTTATCGTCTGCGTCATGGCCGGACTGGGCCTGCTGGCATCGGTATTCCATCTGGGATATCCGCTTAACGCCTTCAACGCCCTGCGCCATTTCAACAGTTCGTGGCTGAGTCGTGAGATCGTGTTTGCCAGCCTGTTCCTGGCCTTCGCCGGGTTGGGCTTTTTGGCCTCGCTAATGAAAGGATCGCTCTGGAAGGGGTTGATGCCGCTGGCGCTGCTGCTGGGGCTGATCGACGTGTATTGCATGAGCCAGATCTACATGCATACCTCGGTGATCACCTGGATGCATGCCAATACCCTGGTGATGTTTTATGGGTCGGTAGCCATTGTCGGCGCGGTGGTGGCCAGTGTGCTGCTGCCCCTGCGTAATAGCTCACTTGCCCGCGGGATGATGGCGCTGGTAGTGGTAGCCGTTCTGGTTCGGCTGCTGACGCAAATTCCTTATATGTCGTGGCTGTCCGGGGCCGGACTGAGTGACGCGCCGACGTTCCCGCATCAGCCGCTGGAGGCGTTCAAAACCACCGCTGAGCTGCGTTTGTGGGGCTGGTCGCTCTCCGTCGTCGGTGCGCTGGCCTTTGCCTGCGGCGCACTTCGCTCTCGCCAGGTGTGGCTGTACGCCGGTGGCGCATTATTGCTGATAGCCGAAGTTCTGCTGCGCTTTGCGTTCTTTAGCATTCACTGATGCTGCGTTTCGCTTTAGCTGACTCCCCACCGCCACCCGCGGTGGGCGAGTCATGTTTACGCCGCTCGCTTCGACGTGCAACCTGCCGCGCCTGCGTGGACAATTGCCCGGCAGATGCGCTGACGGTAACAGGCGAGGGCGCAGCGCTTAACGACGAACTGTGCCTGCGCTGTGGCCGTTGTCTGTTTGTCTGCCCCGTGGGAGCCATTGCGCACCTTGAACCTCCCCGAAGGCACACTCTCGCTCAACGGCTGATCGCGCCCTTCACGGCCATTGCGCCTGACATCAACGAACTCCTGCTGTGGCATGTTCAACATCATATTCGCGGTGTGGATATCGATCTGGATGAACATCCTCACTGGGGCCTCGCTATCGCGGCGCTCAATCTTAAGCTGCGCGAACTGGACGAACCCGCGTGGCAGATTTTTCCGCCGCAGCTAGCATCTCTCGATCGCGGACGCCGCCGTTTGTCAGGCGTGGAGAAAGGCGTTTCTGTGGAGGTGGAGCCGCTCTCGAAGGCTTTTCCGCAGTATCAACAGTTTACGCTGCAGCTCGATCCTGAACGGTGTGTCGCCTGCGCGGCGTGCAGCCGGGTCTGTTCCCCGAAGGCGTTAGTGCTAGAGGCGGGAGCCTTTGCCCTCGACGCCCGGCAGTGCACCGGCTGCAAAGCGTGCGAGGCGGTCTGTCCGGTTGATGCCATACGCATTGTGCCTGAAACGCGCAAAGCCGGGGCGATCGTTCACCCCTTGTTTGAGACCTCCTGCCTGGCGTGCTCCCGCCCGTTTTATGCCTGGCATCCGCAGACCTCCCTGTGTCCGATTTGCCGCCAGCATCATCACGGGATGCGGTGACAACTCCGATACATTTGCTGTGCTTATGTATCTCGTTTTTGTTTTACCGCCAATGGGATATGCTTGATCAGATGTTCCTTCCGTAAAGAGCTCCGAATGATTCTGATAATTTATGCGCATCCTTATCCGCAACACTCGCATGCGAATAAGCGAATGCTCGATCAAGTCAGGGAAATTGACGGCGTAGAAATACGCTCCCTCTATCAACTCTATCCCGATTTCAACATCGATATTGCCGCCGAACAGGAGGCGATTGCCCGCGCGGATCTGATCGTCTGGCAGCACCCGATGCAGTGGTACAGCACGCCGCCGCTGCTCAAACTGTGGATCGACAAAGTCTTCTCCCACGGCTGGGCCTACGGGCATAACGGTCACGCGCTGAAAGGCAAAAGCCTGATGTGGGCCGTTACCACTGGCGGCGGGGAAAGTCATTTCGATATTGGCGAACATCCGGGATTTGAGGTGCTGTCTCAGCCATTGCAGGCGACGGCGGTGTACTGCGGATTGCAGTGGCTGCCGCCTTTCGCCATGCACTGCACCTTTGTCTGCGATGACGAAACCTTGCAGGCGCAGGCCCGTCACTACAAACAACGTCTACTCGACTGGCAGGAGCACCACCATGGATAGCCATACGCTGATACAGGCATTGATCTACCTGGGTGCGGCCGCGCTGATCGTTCCGGTGGCGGTGCGTCTGGGCCTGGGCTCGGTGCTCGGGTATTTGATCGCCGGTTGCGCCATCGGCCCGTGGGGGCTTGGGCTGGTCACGGACGCCGAGTCTATTCTGCATTTCGCCGAAATCGGCGTGGTGCTGATGCTGTTTGTCATTGGTCTGGAGCTCGACCCGCAGCGTCTGTGGAAACTACGCGCCTCGGTGTTTGGCGGCGGGGCGTTGCAGATGATCGCCTGCGGCGCGCTGCTGGGCGGATTCTGTATTCTGCTCGGGATGGACTGGAAGGTCGCCGAGCTTATCGGCATGACTCTTGCGCTCTCCTCGACGGCGATTGCCATGCAGGCGATGAATGAGCGCAACCTGACGGTGTCCCAGATGGGGCGCAGCACGTTCTCCGTTTTGCTGTTCCAGGATATCGCCGCGATTCCGCTGGTGGCGATGATCCCGCTGCTGGCGGCGAGCGGTTCGTCCACTACGCTGGGGGCCTTCGCCCTGTCGGCACTGAAAGTGGCGGGGGCGCTGGCGCTGGTGATCCTGTTGGGCCGGTATGTGACGCGCCCGCTGCTGCGTTTTGTCGCGCGCTCCGGGCTGCGGGAAGTGTTCAGCGCCGTGGCCCTGTTCCTGGTCTTCGGTTTTGGTCTGCTCCTCGAAGAGGCCGGTCTGTCGATGGCGATGGGGGCATTCCTCGCGGGCGTTCTGCTCGCCAGCTCCGAATACCGTCATGCACTGGAAAGCGATATCGAACCCTTTAAGGGCCTGCTGCTGGGGCTGTTCTTTATCGGCGTCGGGATGTCCATCGACTTTGGCACGCTGGTGACGCACCCGCTGCGCATTCTGATCCTGCTGGTCGGTTTCCTGGTCATTAAAATGGGCATGCTGTGGCTGATCGCCCGCCCGCTGAATGTGCCGAATAAACAGCGCCGCTGGTTTGCGGTTTTGCTGGGGCAGGGGAGTGAATTTGCCTTCGTGGTGTTTGGTGCGGCGCAGATGGCGAACGTACTCGACGCCGAGTGGGCGAAGGCGCTGACCCTGGCGGTGGCGCTGTCGATGGCGGCCACGCCGATTTTACTGGTGCTGCTTACGCGTCTGGAGCAATCCGGCAGCGGGCAGGAGCGCGAAGCGGATGAGATTGACGAAGAGCAGCCGCGGGTAATCATCGCCGGGTTTGGCCGCTTCGGGCAGATCACCGGCCGCTTGCTGCTCTCCAGCGGGGTGAAAATGGTCATTCTGGATCACGATCCTGACCACATTGAAACTCTGCGTAAATTTGGCATGAAGGTCTTTTACGGCGATGCGACGCGCGTCGATCTGCTGGAATCCGCCGGGGCGGCGAAAGCCGAGGTGCTGATTAACGCGATTGACGATCCGCAGGCCAGCCTCCAGCTGGCTGAGCTGGCGATGGAGCATTTCCCGAACCTGAAAATCATCTCCCGTGCGCGCGATGTGGACCATTACATCAAGCTGCGTCAGGCCGGGGTGGAAGCGCCGGAGCGTGAAACCTTCGAAGGGGCGCTGAAATCCGGGCGTATGGCACTGGAAGGGTTAGGGCTGGGTGCCTATGAAGCGCGCGAGCGCGCCGATCTGTTCCGCCGATTTAACACCGGGATGGTCGAAGAGATGGTGGAGATGGCCGAAGAGGATGCGACGTCCCGCGCGGCGGTAGTGAAACGCACCAGCGCGATGCTGACGGAGATCATCAACGAGGATCGAAATCATCTGTCGTTGACTCAGCGTCACGGCTGGCAGGGAACGGAAGAGGGCAAACATACCGGCGATCCGAAGGATGAACCGGAGAGTAAACCTCTGGCGTGAAGTGGAGTTGCCAGCAATATTGAAATATTTCCCGTTCTTTACTCTGCCGCCAGTCGACGAAAGATTAAGCTTTCCGTATAGTGGCGGCAATTTTTTGCATCCGGGAAATTTTCAATGATCAGTCTGATTGCAGCGCTGGCGGTAGACCGCGTTATCGGTATGGAAAACGCCATGCCGTGGAACCTGCCTGCCGATCTCGCATGGTTTAAACGTACCACGCTTAACAAGCCGGTAGTGATGGGCCGCCTGACCTGGGAGTCAATCGGTCGTCCGTTGCCGGGTCGTAAGAATATCGTTATCAGTAGCCAGCCGGGTACCGACGATCGCGTTGAATGGGTAAAATCCGTCGACGATGCGATTGCCGCCTGCGGCGACGCGGAAGAGATTATGGTGATTGGTGGGGGCCGTGTTTACGAGCAGTTCCTGCCAAAAGCGCAGAAGCTCTATTTGACCCACATTGACGCGGAAGTGGAAGGGGACACGCATTTCCCGGACTACGATCCTGACGAGTGGGAATCTGTGTTCAGCGAATTCCACGACGCTGACGCGCAGAACTCGCACAGCTACTGCTTCGAAGTGTTGGAGCGTCGTTAAGGCGAAGCCGCCATTCGGCATTCGTGCGGTGAGTTTGCCTGATGGCGCTTCGCTTATCAGGCCTACGAAAGACCATCTAAGAATGTAGGCCGGATAAGGCGAAGCCGCCATCCGGCACTTGTGCGGTGAGTTTGCCTGATGGCGCTTCGCTTATCAGGCCTACGAAAGACCATCTAAGAACGTAGGCCGCCATCCTGCAATGACATCAGGAGGCAACCGCCTCGCCATCCCCTAACTCAAGATGCCGGTTCGACGGCTGAACAAAATACGTCTTATCTTCCCAGCGCAGACAGGTTAAATCCCCGCCCCAGCAGCATCCCGTATCCAGCCCGTAAATATTGTCTGGTGTGCCTTTGCCTTCCAGCGACGCCCAGTGGCCAAACACCACGCTGTACTCATCCGTTACCGGGCCAGGAATGGCAAACCACGGCTTCAGCGGCGCAGGAGCGTTTTCCGGAGTGTCTTTGCAGTACATATCCAGCTGACCGTACGGGAAGCAGTAGCGCATGCGGGTAAAGGCATTGGTCACGAAGCGCAGGCGCGCCAGACCGCTTAGCTCCGGGCTCCAGTTGTTCGGCATATCGCCGTACATCGCATCGAGGAAGAACGGATAGGAGTCGCTCGCCAGCACCGCCTCGACATCGCGCGCGCACTCTTTGGCGGTCTGCAGATCCCACTGCGGCGTGATCCCGGCGTGGGCCATCACCAGCTTCTTCTCTTCGTCGACCTGCAGCAGCGGTTGACGACGCAGCCAGTTCAGCAGCTCATCGGCGTCTGGTGCTTCCAGCAGCGGCGTGATCCTGTCTTTCGGCTTATTGCGACTGATCCCGGCAAATACCGCCAGCAGATGCAGATCGTGATTACCCAGCACCACGCGCACGCTGTCGCCCAGCGATTTAACGAAGCGCAAGACGTCCAGCGAGCCCGGCCCGCGCGCCACTAAATCGCCCGTCAGCCAGAGGGTGTCTTGTCCAGGCGTAAAATCGACCTGTTTTAGCAATGCGATCAGTTCATCGTAGCAACCGTGAACGTCGCCAATGAGATATGTAGACATATTTTTAATGAATGAAAGTAGGAACGGCGAGACGGAAAACAGGAACATCAATACGGAAGGTATTGCCGTCTGGATCGACCATTTCGTAATGGCCCTGCATGGTGCCCATCGGTGTCTCTATGACGGCACCGCTGGTGTACTGAAACTCTTCGCCGGGGGCGATGTGGGGCTGTTCGCCGACCACACCTTCACCCTGAACTTCAATTTCACGGCCATTGCCGTTGGTGATAAGCCAGTAGCGCCCGAGCAGTTGCACAGGCATCCGCCCCAGATTGCGAATGGTTACGGTGTAAGCAAAAACAAAACGTTCTTCGTCCGGCGTGGACTGAGACTCGATATAGACACTTTGCACCTGAACACATACGCGGGGCGAATCAATCATGGCTTAGCTCTCCTTTGGCGGTGCGTTGTCGCTGATGTAGTTAGCCAACTTACAGTACTGCTCAACGGAAATGTTTTCCGCACGCATCGCTGGATCGATACCTAATTCGGTCAGCACTTCGACGGTAAACGAGTTACCCAGGCTGTTACGAATCGTTTTACGACGCTGGTTAAAGGCCTCGGTGGTGATGCGGCTCAGCACGCGCAGCTCTTTAACCGGATACGGCATCACAGCGTGTGGCACCAGACGCACGACCGCTGAATCCACTTTTGGCGCTGGCGTAAACGCCGTCGGCGGCACTTCCAGCACCGGGATAATCTGGCAATAGTATTGCGCCATGACGCTCAATCGACCATACGCTTTACTGTTCGGCCCTGCAACCAGTCGGTTGACGACCTCTTTTTGCAGCATGAAGTGCATGTCGGCAATGGCATCAGTATAGCTAAACAGATGGAACATCAGCGGCGTGGAGATGTTATACGGCAGGTTGCCGAACACGCGCAGCGGCTGGCCCAGCTTCTCGGACAGCTCGGCGAAGTTCATGGTCATGGCGTCCTGCTGATAAATCGTCAGCTTAGGGCCAAGGAACGGATGCGTTTGCAGACGAGCGGCCAGATCGCGGTCCAGCTCGATAACCGTCATTTCGTCGAGGCGTTCACCCACAGGCTCCGTCAGCGCCGCAAGGCCCGGACCGATTTCGACCATCGCCTGGCCTTTCTGTGGATTAATGGCGGAAACGATGCTTTCGATAACGAACTGATCGTTAAGGAAGTTTTGCCCGAAGCGTTTGCGGGCTAAGTGGCCCTGATGGACTCTAGTATTCATTGAGTATTAACAATCATTTTGATGGCGAGATTAAGCGCCGTAATAAAACTGCCGACATCCGCCTGGCCTTTTCCTGCCAGATCCAGCGCAGTACCGTGGTCCACGGACGTTCGAATAAAGGGTAAACCGAGCGTGATGTTCACGG
This sequence comes from Lelliottia sp. JS-SCA-14, assembly GCF_035593345.1. NCBI lineage: Bacteria > Pseudomonadati > Pseudomonadota > Gammaproteobacteria > Enterobacterales > Enterobacteriaceae > Lelliottia > Lelliottia sp. JS-SCA-14. Next base: position 761,164 of record NZ_CP141606.1, read on the forward strand.
CGCGGCCAAATCCCTGGTATTTTAGCACGGGCAGGCCCTGATCGTGGTACATCGCGAGCACCGCATCGGCGTTATCGAGATATTTAGCCTGGAAAAGGGTATCAGCAGGCAGCGGCCCGCTAAGATTCATCCCTTTGCCGCGCATCTCTTCCAGCACCGGAATGATGGTATCGATCTCTTCCGTGCCCATATGCCCGCCTTCGCCCGCATGCGGATTCAGCCCGCAGACCAAAATATGCGGTGCGTTAATGCCGAATTTGGTTTGCAGGTCGTGATGCAAAATGGTGATGATTTCGCGCAGCAGGTCTGGCGTGATCGCCTCTGAAATAGCTTTCAGCGGCAAATGGGTCGTCACCAGCGCGACGCGCAGCTCTTCTGTTGCCAGCATCATCACCACGTTGTCGCTGTGGGAGCGCTCTTCAAAGAACTCCGTGTGACCGGTAAAAGGCACACCCGCGTCGTTAATCACGCCTTTATGCACTGGGCCGGTAATCAACGCGGCAAATTCACCGCTCAGGCAACCATCACAGGCGCGCGCCAGCGTCTCGACAACGTAGTGACCGTTTTCGGTACTGAGCTGACCGGGCGTGACAGGAGCGCGAAGGGGAACCGGAAGAAGGGTTAAAGTGCCCGCCGTTTGCGGAACAGGTGTTTGGCTGGCGTCGTAGGGCAGGAGCGTTAAAGGCAGACCGAGCCATTCAGCCCGGTCTTTTAACAGTGTTTCATCAGCGCAGACAACCAGTTCCACCGGCCAGCTCTGCTGTGCGAGCTGGACGACGAGGTCAGGACCAATCCCGGCGGGCTCGCCGGGAGTGATGACAACACGTTGTGGTTTCATTAGTTGCTCAGGATTTTCACGTAAGCACTGGCGCGTTGTTCCTGCATCCAGGTCGCCGCTTCTTCAGAGAACTTACGGTTGAACAGCATACGGTAAGCGCGGTCTTTCTGCGCCGCGTCGGTTTTATCCACGTTGCGGGTATCCATCAGCTCGATCAAGTGCCAGCCGAAGGAGGAGTGAACCGGCGCGCTCATCTGGCCTTTGTTCAGCTTCATCAGCGCATCGCGGAAGGCTGGATCGTAGATATCCGCTGCCGCCCAGCCCAGATCGCCGCCCTGGTTTGCAGAGCCAGGATCTTGAGAGAACTCTTTCGCGGCATTGGCGAACGAGGTTTTACCGCTCTTGATATCCGCAGCAATCTGCTCCAGTTTCACGCGCGCCTGATCGTCAGTCATGATCGGAGACGGCTTCAGCAGGATGTGACGAGCGTGAACTTCAGTCACAGAAATGCTCTGGCTCTGGCCGCGCATATCGTTCACTTTCAGAATGTGGAAGCCCACACCGGAACGGATTGGACCGATAATGTCGCCTTTCTTCGCCGTGCTCAGCGCCTGCGCAAAGATAGACGGCAGCTCCTGAATACGACCCCAGCCCATCTGGCCGCCTTTCAGCGCCTGCTGGTCAGCAGAGTAGCTGATTGCCAGTTTGCCGAAGTCACTGCCGTTACGCGCCTGATCTACGATAGAGCGCGCCTGACTTTCCGCTTCAGCCGCCTGATCGGAGGTTGGGTTTTCCGGGAGAGGAATCAGGATGTGGCTCAGGTTCAGCTCGGTGCTGGCATCATTCTGACTGCCAACCTGCTTCGCCAGCTGATCCACTTCCTGAGGCAGGATGGTTACGCGACGACGCACTTCGTTGTTACGCACTTCAGAAATCAGCATCTCTTTGCGGATCTGATTCCGGTAGGTCGCGTAGCTGATGCCATCGTAAGCCAGACGGCTGCGCATCTGGTCGAGCGTCATGTTGTTCTGCTTGGAAATGTTAGCGATGGCCTCATCGAGCTGCTGATCGGTCACCTTCACACCCATTTTCTGACCCATCTGCAGCACAATCTGATCCATGATCAGACGTTCGAGGATCTGATGGCGCAGCGTGGCGTCATCGGGAAGTTGCTGACCTGCCTCGCCCGAATTGAGCTTCACAGATTGCATTAAACCAGTAACGTCGCTCTCAAGTACTACACCGTTGTTCACAACGGCGGCGACTTTATCAACAACCTGTGGCGCGGCATAGCTGGTGTTCGCAACCATAGCGATACCGAGCAGCAGCGTTTTCCAGTTCTTCATACTTTTTCCATTTCAATTAACCGCAAAGCGGATGGCGTTGTAAATCAAGCACATTACAAGGAACTACGATATGGCAGAATGTTCGAGCGCAGCATCTGCTGCGTGCCCAGGCCGTAGTTGGAGCTCAGGCCGCGCAATTCGACATTGAAGCCAATGACGTTATCGTATTTGCTCTGATTATTCGTGGTATCCCAGCCGTTAAGCTTGCGTTCGTAACCGACGCGAAGCGCGTAACAGCAGGAGTTATATTGCAAACCAACCATCTGATCTGCTGGCTTGCTGGTATTGGTGTCGAAGTAGTAAGCGCCCACAATTGACCAGCGATCGGCGATCGGCCAGCTTGCCGCACCACCGACCTGCGCAATACCGTCCTTGTACTGATCGGCGGTGGCGTAGTTTGGCAGCGTCGCCTGAATATATTCCGGGCTGGCGTAACGGTAGGTCAACTGCACCATCCGGTCCTCATCACGGCGATATTCAATGCTGGCGCTGCTGGTCGCGACATTATCCAGTCGTGTGTCGTACTGCAGACCACCGCGCAGACCCCAGCGATCGGTCATACGCCAGTAGGTATCGCCCGCCCACACCAGAGCACCCGTTTTGTTGTCTTTCTCCCAGTTAATGTTGTCATCACCGGTACGTGCTTCGGTGAAGTAGTAGATTTGACCAACAGAAACGTTAAAACGTTCAACCGCAGCATCATCATATACGCGAGTTGTCACACCGGTGGTGACCTGGTTCGCGGAAGCAATACGGTCAAGGCCGCCATAAGTCCGATCGCGGAACAGGCCGCTATAGTCGGACTGGAGGAAAGAGGAGTCGTAGTTCTGGATTTTGCTCTGATCGCGATACGGTACATACAGGTACTGCATGCGCGGCTCCAGCGTTTGGGTATACCCGCTCGCCAGGTTCATGTCACGTTCGAAAATCAGCTTGCCGTCCATTTTGAACTGCGGCAGCACGCGGTTAACGGACTCTTCGAGATCGGTGCCGTAACGGGCGTTATACGTGTCCAGATTCTTCTGCTGATAATGGGTCGCCATCATCTTGGCTTCGGTGTTCAGACTCGCCCAGTCGTTAGATAAAGGCAGGTTGATCGTCGGCTCAAGGTGCACACGCGTGGCTTCCGGCATGTCGGAGTTGGTGTTCACGAAGTGTACGGCCTGACCATAGACGCGAGTGTCAAACGGACCGACGTCATTCTGATACCAGTTCACGTCCAGCTGCGGCTCAGCACCGTAGGTGCTACGCGTCTGGTTGCTGAAGACCTGGAACTGCTTGGTCGATACCGTGGCGTTAAAGTTCTGGATGGCATAACCGACGCTGAATTTCTGCGTCGCATAGCCGTCAGTACTGGAACCGTACTTAGAATCGAAATCATTAAAATAGTAAGGGTCGCTGACTTTGGTGTAGTCGACGTTGAAGCGCCACACCTGATCCATCACGCCCGCATGCTGCCAGTAGTATAACCAGCGGTGGCGATCGCCCTCTGTTGGATGCTCGTCCTGGTACACCTTGTCAGATGGCAGATAATCCAGTTCCATCAAACCGGAACCCGCCTGGGTCAGATAGCGGAACTCGTTCTGCCACTGAATATTGCCGCGCTTATGGATATAGTGCGGCGTAATGGTGGCGTCCATGTTGGGCGCGATGTTCCAGTAATACGGCAGGTAGAACTCAAAATAGTTCGAGGTGCTGTATTTGGCATTCGGGATCAGGAAGCCTGAACGACGCTTATCGCCAACCGGAAGCTGCAAATAGGGGCTGTAGAACACCGGCACCGGGCCGAGTTTGAAGCGCGCATTCCAGATCTCCGCGACTTCCTCTTCTCGGTCGTGGATCACTTCGCTCCCGACCACGCTCCAGGTATTGGAACCCGGCAGACAGGAGGTAAAGGAGCCGTTCTCCAGAATGGTGTAGCGGTTTTCGCCGCGCTGTTTCATCAGGTCCGCTTTACCGCGCCCCTGGCGACCCACCATCTGGTAATCACCTTCCCAGACGTTGGTATCTTTAGTATTCAGGTTTGCCCAGCCTTTCGGACCTTTCAGGATGACCTGATTGTCGTCATAGTGCACATTGCCCAGAGCATCCACCGTTCGGACGGGCTCAGCCGCGCCCTCGGGTTGCTTCTGATGCAACTGAACTTCGTCCGCCTGCAGACGGCTGTTACCCTGGTTAATGTCGACATTACCCGTGAAGGTCGCGTTATCAGGGTAATTCCCCTTCGCGTGGTCGGCATTAATCGTGACAGGCAAGTTATTGGTATCACCCTGCACCAGTGGGCGATCATAGCTTGGAATGCCCAGCATACATTGCGAGGCAAGATCGGCAGCCATGCCCTGTTGACTGTACAGAGCGGCGGCGATCATGGTGGCCAGGAGGGTGGGGATACGTTTTTTCATACGTTATATTTAGTGTTCCGTCATCAGTGGCTACGGCTTACAAACGCTCAGAGACTATCTTACTCATCTGCGCAGTGCCAGCGTTAATCCTGCCCGGTTACGAGTCAGAGTGTTAGGCTCGCTATCGAATGACGAGTATGATAATGCAAATTATAGGCGATGTCCCTCAATTGACCGTGGCTCGACCACTGAGATGATGGAGTTGCGTCGAGACCTGGAACATGACCATACGGGGAGTCTATGCAGTATTGGGGTAAAATCATTGGCGTGGCGTTCGCTTTATTGATGGGCGCAGGGTTCTGGGGCATCGTGCTGGGCCTCATTATCGGGCATATGTTTGATAAGGCGCGCAGCCGCAAAATGGCCTTCTTTGCCAACCAGCGCGAGCGTCAGGCACTCTTTTTCTCCACCACCTTTGAGGTGATGGGGCATTTAACCAAGTCGAAAGGGCGCGTTACCGAAGCGGACATTCAGATTGCCAGCGTGTTTATGGATCGCATGAGCCTGCACGGTGAGTCACGCGTTGCCGCGCAAAATGCGTTTCGTATCGGCAAGGCGGATAACTATCCCCTGCGCGAGAAAATGCGCCAGTTCCGCAGCATCTGTTTCGGCCGTTTTGACCTCATTCGGATGTTTCTCGAAATTCAGATCCAGGCGGCGTTTGCCGACGGTTCTCTACATCCGAACGAACGCGACGTGTTGTATGTGATTGCCGAAGAGCTGGGCATTTCCCGCATGCAGTTCGACCAGTTCCTGCGCATGATGCAGGGCGGGGCGCAGTTTGGCGGCGGCTATCAGCACCAGCAGCAGTCTGCGGGCGGCGGCTGGCAGCAGGCGCAGCGCGGTCCGACGCTCGAAGATGCCTGTAACGTGCTGGGCGTGAAAGCGACCGACGACGCGACCACCATCAAACGCGCCTATCGCAAGCTGATGAGCGAACATCACCCGGATAAACTGGTGGCCAAAGGGTTACCGCCGGAGATGATGGAGATGGCGAAGCAGAAAGCGCAGGAAATTCAGAAAGCGTACGAGCTCATTAAAGAGCAGAAGGGCTTTAAGTAACACGCGTTGGCCCGGCAAGCGCCGGGCCACACGGTTAAAAGTCAGCGGGTGCTTTAAAGGTCATCAGATTGCCAAACTCCGGATGCGTTATTGTCAGCATCTGAGCGTGCAATTGCAGCCGCGGTGCTAACGCCAGCGCTTCAGGTGTGGCGTAAAAGCGATCCCCCAGAATCGGATGACCTAACGCCAGCATATGCACGCGCAGCTGGTGCGAACGCCCGGTAATAGGTTTAAGCAGAATACGCGCGGTGTTATCCGGCGCGTACTCCAGCACTTCATACTCCGTCTGCGCCGCCTTGCCGGTTTCAAAACAGACTTTTTGCTTAGGCCGGTTCGGCCAGTCGCAAATCAGCGGCAAATCCACCAGACCTTCTGCCTTCTCCGGGTGTCCCCAGATGCGCGCGACGTACTGTTTCTTCGGTTCACGATCGCGGAACTGGCGCTTTAATTCGCGCTCAGCCGCTTTGGTCAGAGCCACCACAATCACGCCGCTGGTCGCCATATCCAGGCGATGCACGGACTCCGCCTGCGGATAATCGCGCTGCACGCGCGTCATCACGCTGTCTTTGTGCTCCTCCAGACGTCCCGGCACGGACAACAGGCCGCTGGGCTTGTTGACCACCATGATGTGCTCATCCTGATACAGAATGACCAGCCACGGGTCCATCGGCGGATTGTAGGTCTCCATGATCATGTCGCGCTCCGGTTACTGATGCGTCACAACGATCAGACGCAGCGCGTCCAGTCGCCAGCTCGCCTGATCCAGGCTTTCCATGACCTGCTCGCGGTTGCTCTCGATCGCAGCCAGCTCGTCGTCACGGATGTTTGGGTTCACCGCTTTTAAGGCTTCCAGACGCGACAGTTCGGCCGAGAGTTTATCGTCCGCTTCGCTGCGAGCGGCATCAATCAGCGCGCGGGCAGCTTTCTCAATCTGCGCTTCGCCCTGCTGCAGGATGGCATGCACGTCCTGCTGAACGGCATTCACCAGCTTGCTGCCCGTGTGGCGGTTCACCGCGCTCAGCTGACGGTTAAAGCTCTCAAACTCCACCTGTGCGGCGAGGTTGGTGCCGTTTTTGTCGAGCATCAGACGCACCGGCGTCGCAGGCAGGAAGCGGTTGAGCTGCAGCTGTTTCGGTGCCTGCGCCTCCACCACGTAGATAAGCTCTAACAGCAGCGTCCCGACAGGCAGCGCTTTGTTTTTCAGCAGGGAAATGGTGCTGCTGCCCGTATCGCCTGAGAGGATCAAATCCAGACCGTTGCGAATCAGCGGGTGTTCCCAGGTGATGAACTGCGCGTCTTCACGGGAAAGCGCGACGTCACGCTCGAAGGTGATGGTGCAGCCATCCTCCGGCAGACCCGGGAAATCCGGGACCAGCATGTGATCGGACGGCGTCAGGACGATCATGTTTTCGCCGCGATCGTCCTGGTTGATACCCACGATATCAAACAGGTTCATCGCAAAACTGATCAGGCTGGTGTCGTCGTCCTGCTCTTCAATGCTTTCGGCAAGCTGCTGCGCTTTTTCGCCGCCGTTGGAGTGGATCTCCAGCAGGCGGTCGCGGCCTTGTTCGAGCTGCAGTTTCAGCGCGTCGTGCTTCTCGCGACAGGATTTGATCAGGTCGTCAAAACCTTCGGTCTCTTCCGGGGCCGCCAGGTAGCCGATCAGATCGCTGTGCACCTGGTCGTAAATGGTGCGCCCGGTCGGGCAGGTATGTTCAAAGGCGTCCAGCCCTTCGTGGAACCAGCGCACCAGTACGGACTGAGCGGTTTTTTCGAGGAACGGGACGTGGATCTGAATATCGTGCGCCTGACCGATACGGTCCAGACGGCCGATACGCTGCTCCAGCAGATCCGGGTTAAACGGCAGATCGAACATCACCAGATGGCTGGCGAACTGGAAGTTACGCCCTTCGGAGCCGATTTCGGAGCACAGCAGAACCTGCGCGCCGCTGTCCTCTTCGCCGAACCAGGCCGCTGCGCGGTCACGCTCTATGATCGACATCCCTTCGTGGAACACGGCGGCGCGGATCCCTTCCCGCTCGCGCAGGACCTGCTCCAGCTGCAGCGCGGTGGCCGCTTTGGCGCAAATCACCAGCACTTTCTGTGAGCGGTGAGCCGTCAGATAACCCATCAGCCACTCGACGCGCGGATCGAAGTTCCACCAGGTTCCGGTATCGCCTTCGAACTCCTGGTAAATCTGTTCCGGATAGAGCATGTCACGCGCGCGCTCTTCCGCACTTTTACGCGCACCCATGATGCCGGAGACTTTAATCGCCGTCTGATACTGGGTCGGCAGCGGCAGCTTGATGGTGTGCAGCTCGCGTTTAGGGAAGCCTTTCACGCCATTACGGGTGTTACGGAACAGCACGCGGCTGGTGCCGTGGCGGTCCATCAGCATCGAGACCAGCTCCTGACGCGCGGTTTCGGCGTCATCGCGGTCGCTGTTCGCGGCGTGCAGCAGCGGCTCAATATCCTGTTCGCCAATCAGCTCGCTCAGGGTGTTGAGTTCATCGTTGGAGAGGTGTTTCCCGGCCAGCAGCAGCGCCACCGCGTCGGCAACCGGGCGATAGTTTTGCTGTTCTTCGACGAACACCGAGAAATCGTGGAAACGGTTGGGATCAAGCAGACGCAGACGGGCAAAGTGGCTTTCGAGACCCAGCTGTTCCGGCGTGGCGGTCAGCAGCAGAATACCCGGCACGCGCTCTGCCAGCTGTTCGATAGCCATGTACTCACGGCTTGGCGCGTCTTCACTCCACACCAGGTGGTGCGCTTCGTCGACGACCATGATATCCCACTCGGCGTCGCACAGATGCTCAAGGCGCTGCTTGCTGCGGCGCACGAAATCGAGGGAGCAGATCACCAGCTGCTCTGTTTCAAACGGGTTGTCCGCGTCGTGCTGAGCTTCGGCGTAGCGCTCGTCATCGAACAGGGAGAAACGCAGGTTGAAGCGGCGCAGCATCTCGACCAGCCACTGGTGTTGCAGAGTTTCTGGCACCACAATCAGTACGCGCTCGGCGGCGCCAGAGAGCAGCTGTTGATGCAGGATCATACCCGCTTCGATGGTTTTGCCGAGGCCCACTTCATCGGCCAGCAGGACGCGCGGCGCATGACGACGACCGACGTCGTGGGCGATGTTCAGCTGGTGCGGGATCAGGCTGGTACGCTGACCGCGCAGGCCGCTCCACGGCATACGGTACTGTTCACTCTGGAATTTACGCGCGCGATAGCGCAGGGCAAAACGGTCCATGCGGTCAATCTGACCGGCAAACAGACGGTCCTGCGGCTTGCTGAAGACCAGGCGGCTGTCGAGCAGCACTTCGCGCAGGATGACATTGGTCTCTTCGGTGTCCACCCGCGTACCGATGTAGGCGAGGATCCCATTCTCTTCTTTTACGTCTTCAATCTTCAGCTGCCAGCCTTCATGGCTGGTAACGGTGTCACCCGGGTTAAACATGACGCGGGTAACAGGGGAATCATTGCGTGCATACAGACGGTTTTCACCCGTGGCCGGGAAGAGGATCGTGACCATACGCGCATCCAGCGCTACCACAGTTCCTAATCCAAGTTCGCTTTCTGTATCGCTGATCCAGCGTTGACCAAGTGTAAAAGGCATAGTTATTGGGCTCTAATCTTTAGTTTTGCAGGCAATAGTTCGACCACCGTCGCAGAGTGACGGCCATCGAAAAATGGGTCCGGGAATGGAAAGGGCGCTATGGTACTGGATGGCGGCGTTTTCGTCACGCGTCAAAATAGCCCCAGTTGCCCTGTCATGAGTGTAGCAAAATCATCGTCGACGAAGGGTAATATTCCATCGGCAACAGGCATTAACTGGCGCGTCAGATAGTGATCGTAATCCAGCGGCGAGTGCTGATAATCGACCGGCTCCGGGCCGCTGGTGGTCCAGACGTATTTGATGGTTCCCCGGTTTTGATACTGCGGCGCGCGACCGAGACGCAGGTTCTCTTCATCGGCCAGCCTGGCGGCGCGAACGTGCGGCGGAACGTTGCGCTGATACTCCGCCAGCGGGCGGCGCAGACGCTTACGATAGACTAGCTGGCTGTCCAGCTCTCCTGCCAGCAGGCTGGCGATGGTCTCGCGGACATAATCCTGATACGGCTCGTTGCGAAACACGCGCAGATAGAGCGTCTGCTGGAACTGTTGCGCCAGCGGGGTCCAGTCGGTGCGCACGGTTTCCAGCCCTTTAAACACCATGCGCTGCGAGTCGCCTTCCTGAATCAAACCGGCGTAACGCTTCTTGCTGCCCTGCTCGGTGCCGCGAATCGTCGGCATCAAAAAGCGGCTGAAATGGGTTTCAAATTCAATTTCTAAGGCGCTGGTTAAGCGCTCTTTTTGCAAATGGTTTTGCCACCAGTCGTTAATGAAAGCCACCAGATCGTTGCCAATTTTGGCGGCGGCCTCTTCGCTGTGTGCGCCTTTCAGCCAGACAAAGGTCGAGTCCGTGTCGCCGTAGATCACGTCATAGCCCTGGGATTCCACCAGGGCTTTGGTCTGGCGCATGATCTCATGCCCGCGCATGGTGATCGACGAGGCGAGGCGGGGATCGAAAAACCGACAGGCGCTGGTCCCGAGCACGCCGTAGAAGGCGTTCATAATGATCTTCAGCGCCTGAGAGAGGGGTTTATTGTGATGGCGCTTGGCCTCGTCGCGCCCGTGCCAGATCTGGCTGACGATCTCCGGCAGGCAGTGTTTCTCCCGCGAGAAACGCGCGCCGAGAAAACCTTCCGTGCTGTGGGCGTCATCGGGCTGAGCCATGCCCTCGACCAGCCCGACGGGATCGATCAGGAAGGTGCGAATGATCGACGGGTACAGGCTTTTATAGTCCAGCACCAGCACCGAATCATACAGCCCAGGCCGCGAGTCCATCACATACCCGCCGGGGCTGGCCTGGGGCGGAACTTCGCCGAGATTCGGCGCGACATAACCCGCGCGGTGCATACGCGGAATATAAAGGTGGCCGAACGCAGCAACAGATCCGCCGTGGCGATCGATCGCCAGGCCGTTGACGGTGGCGCGTTCCAGCAGGAACGGCATGATTTCGGTCTTATGGAAAATCCGCGTCACCAGTTCGCAGTCTTTCAGGTTGTAGGTGGCCAGCGCTGGTTTGTCTTCGTTGAAGCGCCGGTCGATCTCGTCCATGCGATCCCAGGGATTGTCGATGGATTTCCCTTCGCCGAGCAGCTCCTGGGAGACTGCTTCCAGCGAGAAAGAGGAGAAACTCCAGAACGCGGATTTGAGGGCTTCGATGCCGTCGATAATCACCCGACCGTTGGCCTGGGCAAAGAACACGCCGTTTTTAAAACCGTGCTCGCGCCACTCCAGCTCGCTGTTGCCGCGCCCGAGCATCAGGGGAATGCGGTAGCGCTCGGCATGTTTTTGCAAAACGCGCAGGTCAAACTGCACCACGTTCCAGCCGATCAGCACATCGGGATCGTGGGTGGCAAACCACTGGTTGAGTTTTTCGATCAGCTGCGGGCGACTGTTGACGTACACAAGCTCAAAATCGAGTCCCGACGCATCGCCGTTTTCCGGGCCCAGCATGTAGACAATCCGCTGGCCGCAGCCTTCCAGCCCGATGCAGTACAGCTCGCCGTGGCGCGTGGTTTCGATATCCAGCGACACCCATTTCAGCGGCGGGCGGTAGTGGGGATTGGGTTTCAGACGGGCGTTAATGAGTTTGTCGCCTTGCGGCGTGCCGTCGACCCAGACGGGGGCGGTGATAAAGCGCTCCATCAGGAAACGTTCCGGCGGACGAATATCCGCTTCGTAGAGCGTCACACCCGCTTCGCGCAGCAACTTTTCATAGCGCATCAGCTGGCGATGCGCGCGGCAGTACAGCCCAAACACAGGCGTACGGTGGAAATCTTTCAGCTCCAGCGGCGTGATGCGCCAGCCGTTTTCCCCGCGCAATACCTCGCGCGTTTTTTCAACGTACTGTTCCGGGATAAAGGCCACAGACTCTTGCGGCGGAAGTGTGACGTTCAGCGGACCCTCGTCCGTTGCCAGCCAGAATTCCACTTCGGTGCCCTGAGGGGTATCCCGCCAGTGCCGGGTCAGTAAAAAGCCTTCTCGCGCCTGCGCCACGCCGTTATCCCAAAAAACAAAACCAGGCGTGAGTATAGCCTGGTTAAGGGGTCTTTGCTGGGGTTATATACAGGTGTGTTTTTGCCGGATGGTGCTGCGCTTATCCAGCCTACAAAACCCTAACCGATCACTGCCCGTAATACGCCTTCGCCCCGTGCTTGCGCAGATAGTGTTTATCCAGCAGCGTTTGCTGCATGTCCGGGAGCTGCGGTGACAGCTGGCGGCAGAAGATCCCCATGTAGGCGACTTCTTCCAGCACGATGGCGTTATGTACCGCGTCTTCGGCGTTTTTACCCCAGGCGAATGGGCCGTGGGAGTGAACCAAGACGCCTGGCATTTGCGCCGCGTCGATCCCCTGTTTTTCAAAGGTTTCGACGATCACGTTGCCCGTCTCCCACTCGTACTCGCCGTTGATTTCGGCGTCGGTCATTTTACGCGTGCAGGGGATGGAGCCGTAGAAATAGTCGGCATGCGTCGTGCCCGTCGCCGGAATCGACTGCCCGGCCTGCGCCCAGATGGTGGCGTGGCGCGAGTGGGTGTGGACGATGCCGCCAATCGACGGGAATGACTGATAGAGCAGGCGATGGGTTGGCGTATCGGAGGAGGGCTTTTTGGTCCCTTCGACGACTTCGCCGGTGGCGATGCTCACCACCACCATGTCGTCGGCGGTCATTACGCTGTAATCCACGCCGGAGGGTTTAATCACAAAGACGCCTTTCTCCCGATCGACGGCGCTGACGTTGCCCCAGGTGAGGGTAACGAGATGGTGTTTCGGCAGGGCGAGGTTGGCTTCCAGCACCTGACGTTTGAGATCTTCTAACATGTTGTCTCCATGCCGGGTGGCGCTTCGCTGACCCGGCCTACAGTGTTTGTGCGCTCCCGTAGGCCCGGTAAACGAAGTGCCACCGGGCAATCCGTCACCGTACTTAACGTTTTGAACCGTAATAGACTTCGTTCCAGCGCAGCGCATCTTTAAACGCTGGCAGACGGGTGTCGTTGTCGATGACGGTCAGCTCGATGTCATGCAACTCCGCGAACTGGCGCATATCGTTCAGATCCAGCGAGTGGCTGAAGACCGTATGGTGCGCGCCACCGGCGACGATCCAGGCCTCCGATGCGGTTGGCAGATCCGGCTGCGCTTTCCACAGGGCGTTCGCCACCGGCAGTTTTGGCAGGGAATGCGGGGTTTCGACGGCATCCACGCAGTTCACCAGCAGACGGAAGCGATCGCCGAGATCGATCAGGCTGGCGTTAATCGCCGGGCCGGTGCGGGTGTTGAAGATCAGACGGGCCGGATCGGCTTTGCCGCCAATGCCCAGGTATTGCACGTCGAGGATCGGTTTCTCTTCGACGGCGATGGAAGGACACACTTCCAGCATGTGCGAGCCCAGCACCAGATCGTTGCCGTTCTCGAAGTGGTAGGTGTAATCCTCCATAAAGGAGGTGCCGCCCTGTAGACCGGTCGACATCACCTTCATGATGCGAAGCAGGGCGGCGGTTTTCCAGTCGCCTTCGCCCGCAAAGCCGTAGCCTTGCTGCATCAGACGTTGTACCGCCAGGCCTGGCAGTTGTTTCAGGCCGTGGAGGTCTTCAAAAGTGGTGGTAAAGGCGTGGAAGCCGCCCTGTTCGAGGAAGCGTTTCATGCCCAGTTCGATACGCGCCGCATCGATGACGTTCTGGCGCTTGTCGCCGTTGATCTGCGCCGCCGCGGTCAGGCGGTAGCTGCTTTCGTATTCATCCACCAGCGCGCTGACATCGCCCTCGCTGATGTCGTTCACCACCTGCACCAGATCGCCCACGGCCCAGGTGTTTACCGAGAAACCAAATTTGATCTGCGCGGCGACTTTATCGCCGTCGGTCACCGCTACTTCGCGCATGTTGTCGCCAAAACGCACCACTTTCAGATGGCGGGTATCCTGTTTCGATACCGCCTGGCGCATCCAGGAGCCGATGCGCTGCTGCGCGTGTTGATCCTGCCAGTGACCGGTCACCACGCCGTGCTGCTGGCGCATACGCGCGCCGATGAAGCCGAACTCGCGGCCGCCGTGTGCGGTCTGGTTCAGGTTCATAAAGTCCATATCGATGCTGTCCCACGGCAGGGAGGCGTTGAACTGGGTATGGAACTGGAGAAGCGGTTTGTTGAGGATCGTCAGGCCGTTGATCCACATTTTGGCCGGGGAGAAGGTGTGCAGCCATACCACCATCCCGGCGCATTTGTCGTCGTAGTTCGCATCGCGGCAGATATGGGTAATTTCGTCCGGCGTGGTGCCGAGCGGTTTCAGCACCAGCTTGCACGGCAGTTTGGCCTCGGCGTTCAGGGCGTTAACCACGTGCTCCGCGTGTTTTGTCACCTGCTGCAGCGCTTCCGGTCCGTATAAATGCTGGCTGCCAATGACAAACCACACTTCATAATTACTAAAAATGCTCATTATCGTGTCCTTAATGTGTCAGGGTTGCCGGTTTTTCCGCGGTGTTTTTGGCCGGGGCGGCGACTGGGAGATAGTGCTGTTCGGCGCTTTTCGACCACTGCAGGTAGCGCTGATAAAGCTGTTCGAAGCGTTGGGCCTGCGCTGCGCGCGGCTGAAGCGTGCTCTCAACTTTGCTTGCCATGTGCTGCTGCGCGGTCGGGATATCCGCGTGAACGCCTGCCGCAACGGCAGCGAAAATGGCGGCACCGAGGGCACAGCACTGATCGGAGGCAACGATCTGCAGCGGACGGTTCAGCACGTCGCAGCAAGCCTGCATGATCACCGGGTTTTTACGCGCAATGCCGCCAAGAGCCATCACCTCGTTCACGGCGATCCCCTGTTCGGTGAAGCACTCCATGATGGCGCGTGCGCCAAAGGCGGTGGCCGCAATCAGGCCGCCAAACAGCGCGGGCGCGTCGGTCGCCAGATTCAGGTCGGTGATCACGCCTTTAAGACGCTGATTGGCAAACGGGGTGCGACGACCGTTAAACCAGTCAAGCACCACCGGGAGATGATCCAGCGACGGGTTTTTCGCCCAGGCTTCGGTCAGCTGCGGAAGAAGCTGTTTTTTGCTGGCGGCGATCTGCGCTTTCAGTTCCGGATGGGTTTCCGCCAGCTGATCAAGCGGCCAGCCGAGCACGCGGCCAAACCAGGCGTAGATATCACCGAAGGCGGATTGCCCTGCTTCCAGCCCGATAAAATCAGGGACCACGCTGCCGTCCACCTGACCGCAAATCCCTTTCACGGCGCGATCGCCGACGGTGGCTTTATCGGCGGTGAGAATGTCGCAGGTCGAGGTGCCAATGACTTTCACCAGCGTGTTCGGCTGCGCACCCGCGCCGACGGCACCCATGTGGCAGTCGAACGCCCCGCCGGAAATCGCCACGTTCTGCGGCAGACCCAGACGCTGCGCCCACTCGGCGCAGAGGGTTCCGACCGGAATGTCAGCGGTATAGGTATCGGTAAAGAGCGGGTATTTCAGGCTTTGATTGATGAGCGGATCGAGTTCATCGAAGAATGCCGCCGGAGGCAGTCCGCCCCAGCTTTCATGCCACAGGGATTTATGCCCGGCGCTGCAGCGTCCACGGCGAATATCCTGCGGGCGGGTGGTGCCTGACAGCAGGGCTGGCACCCAGTCGCAGAGCTCAATCCACGACACCGCAGCCTGCGCCACGTCGCGGTCGGCGCGGGTGACGTGCAGAATTTTGGCCCAGAACCACTCGCTGGAATAAATCCCGCCAATGAAGCGGGAGTAGTCGGTTTTGCCCGCCTGATGGCACAAACGGGTGATGGCTTCGGCCTCTTCAACCGCAGTATGGTCTTTCCACAGCACGAACATGGCGTTCGGGTTGTCGGCAAACTCAGGGCGCAGCGCCAGCACGCGGCCTTCGGCATCTACCGGAGCTGGCGTCGAGCCGGTGCTGTCCACGCCGATGCCGACAATCTCGGCGCGCTGGGCTTCGCTCAGCTCAGCAAGCACGGTTTTGATCGCCGCTTCCATCGATTCGATGTAATCGCGCGGGTGGTGGCGGAACTGGTTATTTGGCGCATCGCAGTAACGCCCCTCTTGCCAGCGCGGATACCACTCCACGCTGGTTGCTATCTCCTGGCCCGTACGACACTCCACCGCCAGGGCGCGTACCGAGTCACTGCCAAAATCGAGGCCAATCGCAATTGCCATTTATGTTGCTCCATCAAAAAACGGGTATGGATCAACATTAGAGATTGGGGGCGAAAATCGTCAGGCAGGATCCGCTAATCTTATGGATTAAATTGCTGTTGAGGTGGAAAGTGTGACGCCGTGCAAATATTCAATGTGGACATTTCTGCCGCAGTTATAGACACTTTTGTTACCGCTGATTGACATGATGTCGCGGAAAAATCTGGGGTAAAGGCTGAGGCAAAGCGGAATTAAAAGAGCGGGCAGGTGATTGGGATCTTTTAACGACCCGTTTTTATACGGCTTTTATCGATATGGACAATTTGTTTCCTTATTGACCGTCGGGAGTCACCTGTTTATGGCCGAAATACAAAACGATCCCCTGTTGCCGGGCTACTCCTTCAACGCCCATCTGGTGGCGGGTTTGACTCCCATTGAAGCCGACGGCTACCTCGACTTTTTCGTCGACCGTCCGCTGGGGATGAAAGGCTATATCCTGAATATCACCGTGCGCGGCGAAGGGATCATCAAAAATCACGATCGGCAGTTTGTCTGTCGTCCGGGCGATATTTTGCTGTTCCCGCCGGGAGAGATTCACCACTACGGACGCCATCCGGACGCGAAAGAGTGGTATCACCAGTGGGTCTACTTCCGCCCGCGCGCCTACTGGCAGGAGTGGCTGGCCTGGCCGGCGATTTTTGCCCACACCGGTTTTTATCGCCCCGACGAAGCGCATCAGGCGCAGTTCCGCGAGCTGTTTGCGCAGATTATTGAAGCCCAGGCGGGCGGGCGCTACGCCGAACTGCTGGCGATCAATCTGCTGGAACAGCTGCTGCTGCGGCGCATGGAGGCGATTAACGCGTCGCTCAATCCGCCGCTGGATAACCGCGTGCGCGATGCCTGCCAGTACATCAGCGACCATCTGGCGGACAGCCAGTTTGATATCGCGGGGGTCGCCCAGCACGTCTGTCTGTCGCCGTCGCGCCTGTCGCATCTCTTCCGCCAGCAGCTGGGCGTGAGCGTCCTGAGCTGGCGCGAGGATCAGCGCATTAGCCAGGCCAAACTGCTGCTCAGCACCACGCGCATGCCGATTGCCACCGTCGGCCGTAATGTCGGCTTTGAAGATCAGCTCTATTTCTCCCGCGTCTTTAAGAAATGCACTGGCGCCAGCCCCAGCGAATTCCGCGCGGGGTGTGAATAAAACGTAAATAAAACTAAACAAACAGGTGAAGTCTGGCGGCACCCGGTAAACTATTCAGACAATTGTTGTCTTGACGCGGCAGGAAGCACTTCGCAGAATCCCTGCTCTGTTATCTGACCGGAAACGTTATGCAGGCATTGCTGGAACATTTTATTACGCAGTCCGTCGCCTATTCGCTGATTGCCGTCGCGCTGGTCGCCTTTCTTGAATCGCTGGCGCTGGTCGGGCTGATATTACCCGGAACGGTGATGATGGCGGGCCTCGGGGCGCTGATCGGCAGCGGCGAGGTGAACTTCTGGCAGGCATGGATGGCCGGTATCGTGGGCTGTCTGCTGGGGGACTGGATCTCTTTCTGGCTCGGCTGGCGCTTCAAAAAGCCGCTGCATCGCTGGTCGTTCATGAAAAAGAACAAAGCGTTGCTTGATAAAACCGAGCATGCCCTGCATCAGCACAGCATGTTTACCATTCTGATTGGGCGATTTATTGGGCCAACGCGCCCGATCGTGCCGATGGTTGCCGGGATGCTTGACCTGCCCGTCGCAAAGTTTCTGCTGCCGAACATCATCGGCTGCCTTCTCTGGCCGCCAGTCTACTTCCTGCCGGGCATTCTGGCCGGTGCGGCGATTGATATCCCCGCCGATGCGCAAAGCGGTCATTTTAAATGGCTGCTGTTAGGGACCGCGCTGCTGCTGTGGGTCGCGTTTTGGTTGTGCTGGAGATTGTGGCGCAGTGCGAAGGCGGGGACGGATCGTCTGACCCACTATCTGCCACGTGGGCGCCTGATGATGCTCGCGCCCTTAACGCTCGGGATCGCCGTGGTGGCGCTGGTGGCGTTGATTCGTCATCCATTGATGCCGGTGTATGGCGAGATTTTGTTGAAGGTGGTGAGCCGGTAGTTTATTGCGGGCCTACAGCGACTACGAACCGTAGGCCGGGTAAGGCGCAGCCGCCACCCGGTTTTTTTACTGCGGCACGATCCCCAACAACGCGGAGGCACTCGCCTTACCGCTCACCAGCTCCTGCGTCTCCCCATCCCACGCAATTCGCCCGTCGGCGATCACCACTGAACGCGTTGCGATCCGCGCGGCGTCTTCTACGCTGTGCGACACCATCAGCATGGTCAGGTTCTTCTGCTGGCACACCTCTTTCACCAGCAGCAACATCTCCTGACGCAGGGCCGGGTCGAGGGCGGAGAAAGGTTCGTCGAGGAGTAAAATCGGCTGTTCGCGCACCAGACAGCGCGCAAGTGCCACGCGCTGACGCTGCCCGCCGGAAAGCTCACCCGGCAGGCGGTCGAGAAATTCATTCAGCCCCATCTGCTGCGCGATAGATTCCAGTTTTTCACGCTGAGCCGCCGACAGTTTGAGACCGGGGTCCATCCCCAGCCCGATATTCTGGCGCACCGTCAGATGGGTAAACAGGTTGTTTTCCTGAAACAGCATCGACACCGGCCGTTGGGACGGCGGCGTGTGGGTGTGGTTCTGCCCGTCAATCACCATCTCCCCGCGCGCCGGAGGCAGAAAACCGGCAATCAAATTGAGCAGCGTGCTTTTCCCGGCACCGCTCGGGCCGAGGATCGCAATCATCTCCCCGCGCCCGACGGAGAGCGTAAACCGCATCGGCAGGTGCTGATAAAGCCAGGTTACATCAGTCAGTTTTAGCATCGCGCCCCGGAAGTTTTTCGATAACGGTGAAGAGGGTAAAACAGAGCAGCAGCAGGAGCAGGGCGGTGACCGCACCATCCTGACTGCGATACGAGCCGATCTGCTGATACAGCCAGAACGGCAGGGTGCGGAAATCGTCGTTGCCAAATAGCGCCACCACGCCGAAATCGCCAATCGACAGCACGCTGGCAAACGCCAGCGCCTGTGCCAGCGGGCGTTTCAGGGCGCGCAGTTCCACCACTTTCAACCGCTGCCAGCCGCGCATCCCCAGCGACTGGCAGAGCAGCGTGTAGCGGGCGCTGAGATCGCGCATCGGGTTTTCCAGCACTTTCAGGGCGTAGGGGATCGCCATTAGCGCGTTGGTGAAAATCACGATCCCGTCGGCGTGTTCGGGTAAGCCGATGGTGCTGTTGAACAGCAAAAAGAAGCCGGTCGCCAGCACGATGCCCGGCATCGCCAGAATCAACATTCCGCTCAACTCCAGCGCCTGTCCGGCGATGCGCGACTGGCGGGCGTACAGTTCGCGACTGCTCCACAAGAGCATCATGGTCAGGAGAACGCACAGCAATCCGGCCCCGAGAGCGATGCGCAGTGACGTCCACAGCGCCTGCCACAGTACCGGCTGTTGCAGCACGGAAAACAGATTCAGATTGAGCCCATCCACCACCACCGCCAGCAGTGGCGGGAGCAGCAATAACAGCGCGAGGGCAATCAGCAGGAGATCGCCCAGACGACTGCGCAGGCTGTCCTGCGGGTCGCGCCAGCCGTTCACCTGATGGCTGCCGACGGCAATGGCCTTGCTCAGGCGCTGGCTGAGCAGCACCAGCCCCAGACAGCAGAACATCTGGATAATCGCCAGCACCGCCGCGCGGCCTGGATCATAGTCAAAGCTCAGCGCCTGATAGATCGCCAGCTCAATAGTGGTGGCCTGCGGCCCGCCGCCAAGCGACAGCACGGTGGCAAAGCTGGCGAAGCAGAGCATAAAAATCAGTGCCGCGACGGGCGGGATCTGCCGACGCAGCCACGGCCACTCGACAAAGTGGAAGAAGGCAAAACCGCGCATCCCGAGCTGGGCTGCCAGCTGGCGCTGCTCGCCGGGAATGTTTTCCAGCGCTTGCAGGAACAGGCGTGTCGCCATCGGCATATTGAAGAACACATGAGCGAGCAAAATGCCCTGCAGGCCGTAAGGGGAGAAAGTCCACTCCAGCCCAAAGGCATTCAACAGCGTGGCGATCCACCCCTGGCGTCCGTACACGCTCAAAATACCGAAGACGGCGACCAGCACGGGCAGAATCAACGTCATTGCGCACAGGCGCAGCAGGGCTTGCCTGCCGGGGAAGCGGCGGCGATAGAGCGCCCGGGCTAAAAAGATCGCCGGAACCACAGAAAGCAGGGCAGAGAGAAACGCCTGCCAAAAGGAGAAGCGCACCACGTGCCAGAGATAGCTATCGTGCCACAGCGCGGCGATGTCGCTTTCCGGTGCGTTGAGCCACAGGGCAAGAAAAGCCCCCAGGCTCACCACCACCATCAGCGTGGCGGCAGTCAGCCCGGGGATCAGCCAGCCGGGAATTAGCGGCTGACGGCGCGTTGCCATTCACTGATCCAGGCGGCGCGCTGAGTGGAAACCTGCTGCGGGGTAAACTCGAGCGTGGTTTGCGGTTTTCTCAGCTGGTCAAAGCCGGCGGGCAGCGTCACGTCCGTCACCGGGTACATCCAGTTGCCGGTCGGGATCGCATTCTGGAACCCAGGAGAGACCATAAATTTCAGGAACTTTTCTGCCAGTTCCGGCTGTTTGCTGGCGGCGGTACGCGCGGCGACTTCCACCTGCAGATAGTGGCCTTCGGCGAAGTTCGCGGCGGCGTAATTGTCTTTCTTCTCTTCGATGATGTGATAGGCCGGAGAGGTGGTGTAGCTCAGGACCAGATCGCTTTCACCTTTCAGGAACAGGCCGTAGGCTTCGCTCCAGCCTTTTGTGACGGTGACGGTTTTGGCCGCCAGTTTTTGCCAGGCTTCCGGCGCTTTATCGCCGTACACTTTTTGCATCCACAGCAGCAGGCCCAGGCCCGGCGTGCTGGTGCGCGGGTCCTGATAAATCACACGCCATTTCTGGTCGCTTTCGATCAATTCTTTCAGGCTTTTCGGCGGGTTTTTCAGCTTGTTTTTGTCGTAGACGAAGGCGAAGTAGCCGTAATCGAAGGGCACGAAGGTGTCGTTTTTCCAGCCGCCCGGAACGCTCACCGCATCGGCGGAGACACCGCTTTTGGCGAACAGTTTGGTTTGCGAGGCCGCTTCCAGCAGATTGTTGTCGAGACCCAGCACTACGTCGGCTTTGCTGTTTTTGCCTTCCATCCGCAGACGGTTTAGCAGGGAGACGCCATCTTCCAGCGCCACGAATTTCAGCTCGCAGTTG
The DNA here is from genome assembly GCF_035593345.1 of Lelliottia sp. JS-SCA-14. Taxonomy (NCBI): domain Bacteria; kingdom Pseudomonadati; phylum Pseudomonadota; class Gammaproteobacteria; order Enterobacterales; family Enterobacteriaceae; genus Lelliottia; species Lelliottia sp. JS-SCA-14. Next base: position 782,257 of record NZ_CP141606.1, read on the forward strand.
CAATCGGCTTCAAAGGCTTTTTTGACCACCGGGCCTGGGCCCCAGTCGGCGGCAAAGGAGTCGTAGGTGTAGACCGTCAAAACGGGTTTGGCAAAAGCAGGCAGCGCGAAGAGCGCCAGCAGGGGGAGAACTTTTTTTAACACTTTGCACCTCAAAGTTGAGTGGCAAAGGATTTTGAGCGACAGCCTCAAATCCCTTCGCCGGCGTTATCCGGATCAGGTTCGACGGGTATTATCTCAGCGCACATCATCGATGCAGCACCCCGTTGAGAACGGCGGTATTGTAATGATTTGGTGAATATTACGAAAGTGTTATGGCTCCGGCGGCGCAAACCAGGCCGATTTAAAGTCAAACCAGCCCAGGGTGTTCATGCGCAGGCCGCGCATACTGCGCTGTCCCTGAATCATCAGCCAGTGGTGGATCAGCGGCACCATCGCCTGCTGGGAGAGCAGTTGCTGGCACCAGACCGCCAGATTCATATCACCCGCTCGCCACTGGGCGGCGTCCTGCTGCCAGTCGCGGGCGATGCAGTGCTGGATCAGCGGGATCTCATACAGATGCGAGAATAACGAGAAATCGAGCGGCAGGGTGAAGTTCGCGCTGTTGAGCCAGATATCGCTGACTGCTTCGCCGCGATGCCATTCATCGTATTCCACCTCCTGAATCTCCAGCGTCACGCCTTCTGCCGCCAGAAGTTTGCTCATGATGCGGGCAATAAACCGGTGCTCCACATGTTCGCGATAATAGGTCAGGGTGATGGATTCCAGCCCGGCGGGCTTTTCGCACCGCCCTGGGCGGGCGTGGTGCCAGCGCGGCAGCAGCCCGTAGGCCGGGAACCAGTAGGTCTGGTGCTGATCTTCCGCCTGATAAATCAGATTGGCAGGCGCGAGAATCTGACTGACCCACTGGCGCACCTCGCGGCTCGCGCCCCGGTGGGTGCGGGAGTCAAATAGCAGATAGTAACAGCCCTCTTCGAGGCGACTTTCGACGGCTTTTTCCCCGTCGGTCGGGCCTTCCAGCGTCAGGCCGGGGCTGAACTCTTCGCTGATCTCCGGCAGCACCCAGACATTCACCTCGTCAATCAACGCGCGATAGCCAAAGTAGTCATCGAAGGCGCGGATTTTGAGCTGATTGCTGTTGTTGCGCATCACCGCGTAAGGGCCAGTCCCGACCGGCTGGCTGGCGAAATTCGGCATGGTTCCCCATTCGTGGGGCAAAATCATCGACGGGACGTAGCCCATCAGCCACGGCAGCCACTGGTCGGGTTCGGACAGTTCAATATCCAACGTCCAGGCGGTGGGGGAGTGAATCTGCGTGATGTGGGAGTAGAGCGGCAGCTCGCGGGCGCGCTGCAGGGAGGCGATGACGTCTTCCATCTCCAGCTCGCGACCATGATGAAAATGGATGCCGGGACGCAAAAAAAAGCGCCAGTGCAAGGGGGATAATTGCTGCCAGTGGTGCGCGATGTCCGCTTCCAGTTCCCCGTTTTCCTCATTTATGCGCGTCAGGCCGCTGAAGATCTGGCGCGCCATGTGCGTTTCGGAGCGGCGTAACGCCGTGCCGGGCAGCAGGTTTTTCATCGGACGATAGTAGAGCACGCGCAGGATGTGTTTCCCCTGGCGGAAGCTGCGGCCCAGATGAGAGACCAGCATCTGGCGCACGGCGGCTTTGTCGCCGACCAGTTGCACCAGCTGATCGATGCGATCCTGCTCCAGCAGGTCCTCGGCGCGCTGTTGCTGGAGTGCCAGGCCGGTGTAGAGGAAGGTTAAGCGCGAACGTTTTCCGCGTCCGGCTTCGGCTTCCCAGTTAAGCCAGCCCTGCTGCTGCATGGTGTTGAGCAGGGTACGCATATGGCGACGCGAGCAATTCAGGAGTTCGGCCAGCTCGTTCAGCGTGGTCTCTTTTGACTGGCCTTCGCAGCACTGCCAGAGGCGGATGAATTGTTGTTGCAGACGACCAGATGGCATAAAAGGGGAACTCCTGACAAAAAATCAGCAATTTATTATTCCTCATAATAAGCCAATAATTCTTCCTGTTGAAGTGAGGAGGTGATTATGAAGAGGTCTACCGCACGTCAGTTTTATCAGCAGTACTTTTCAGCGACAAAAGGAGTGTCCTGGCTGGCCCGCCAGTGCGCAGAACAGCGCCTGAAAATGCTCGAAGATCTGATGCAGTGGGATGTTACGAATCCGACCTCTTCCCGCTGACTTGCCTCGATCATGTGTGACTGAGTATTGGTGCTTATCACCCGCCAGCAAAATGTTTTTGCTGGCTTTTTTCGTTTACACTGCCTCCTGATTTCGCTCCTCTTTGACAAGGAACTGCGCATGCTCTGGTTGATGACGATGGGCCGCCGCCTTAACGGCGTGTATGCCGCTTTTATGCTGGTGGCCTTTATGATGGGCGTCGCGGGCGCGCTACAGGCGCCGACGCTGAGCCTGTTCCTGAGTCGCGAGGTCGGAGCGCAGCCCTTCTGGGTCGGCCTGTTTTATACGGTCAACGCCATTGCCGGGATCCTGGTCAGCCTGTGGCTGGCAAAACGATCCGACAGTCAGGGCGATCGCCGCAAATTAATTCTGTTCTGCTGCGCGATGGCGATCGGTAACGCGCTGCTGTTTGCTTTCAACCGCCACTATCTGACGCTGCTCACCTGCGGAGTGCTGCTGGCGTCACTTGCCAATACCGCCATGCCGCAGCTCTTTGCGCTGGCGCGTGAATACGCGGACAGCTCGGCGCGGGAAGTGGTGATGTTCAGCTCGGTGATGCGTGCGCAGTTATCGCTGGCGTGGGTGATCGGCCCGCCGCTGGCCTTTATGCTGGCGCTGAATTACGGCTTTACGATGATGTTTTCTATCGCGGCGGGGATTTTTGCCATTAGCCTCGCGCTGATCGCCTTCGTCCTGCCGTCCGTCGCGAGGGTGGAGCAGGCGGCGGACAGGCCCGTCACTCAGGTGAGCGGCTGGCACAACAAAAATGTGCGCATGCTGTTTATCGCCTCGACGCTGATGTGGACCTGCAACACCATGTACATCATCGATATGCCGCTGTGGATCAGCAGCGATCTGGGGCTGCCGGATAAGCTCGCCGGGATTTTGATGGGCACTGCGGCAGGGCTGGAGATCCCGGCGATGATCCTCGCGGGTTTTTACGTGAAACGCTTTGGCAAGCGCCGGATGATGGTGATCGCGGTGGCGGCTGGCGTGCTGTTTTACCTCGGGCTGATTCTTTTCCATTCCCGCGAGGCGCTGCTGGCGCTCCAGCTGTTTAACGCGATATTTATTGGCATTGTCGCCGGGATTGGCATGCTGTGGTTTCAGGATCTGATGCCCGGACGGGCGGGGTCTGCGACCACGCTGTTTACCAACAGTATTTCGACCGGTGTGATTCTGGCGGGGGTGATTCAGGGGGCGCTGGCGCAAAGCTACGGGCACTTTGCGGTGTACTGGGTGATGGCGGGGATTTCGCTGGTGACGCTGGGGCTGACGTTGCGCGTCCGAGATGTATAAGTTTGCCGGATGGCGCTGCGCTTATCCGGCCTACAAAGCTACAAACCCAACAAAAAGGCCCGCTTTTCGCGGGCCTTTTTCGTTAGCGCATAAACGCCGGTTGTTTGTTTTCGTAGGTCGCAATCGACGCTTCGTGTTGAAGCGTCAAACCGATGCTGTCCAGACCGTTAATCATGCAGTGGCGGCGGAAATCGTCGATTTTAAAGCTGTAAGTTTTATCACCCGCTTTCACCACCTGGGCTTCCAGATCCACTTCAAACGAAATGCCCGGATTGGCTTTCACCAGCGCGAACAGCTCATCGACCTGTTCGTCGCTCAGCGTCACCGGCAGCAGCTGGTTGTTGAAGCTGTTGCCGTAAAATATGTCGGCAAAGCTCGGGGCGATCACCACTTTAAAACCGTAGTCGGTCAGGGCCCACGGCGCGTGTTCACGGGAAGAACCGCAGCCGAAGTTTTCACGCGCTAACAGGATCGATGCGCCCTTAAATTCCGGGAAGTTCAGAACGAACTCGGGATTTGGCTGCTGGCCCTGATCGTCGAGAAAACGCCAGTCGTTGAACAGGTGCGCGCCGAAGCCGGTGCGGGTCACTTTCTGCAAAAACTGTTTCGGAATGATGGCGTCCGTATCCACGTTCGCCGCATCCAGCGGGACAACCCGGCCCGTATGTTGGGTAAATTTCTCTGCCATGATTGTCTCCTTATTTCAAACCACGAATATCGGCAAAATGACCGGTGACAGCGGCAGCCGCTGCCATCGCCGGGCTCACCAGATGGGTGCGTCCGCCGCGGCCCTGACGGCCTTCAAAGTTACGGTTGCTGGTGGAGGCGCAGCGCTCGCCGGGGTTCAGGCGGTCGTTGTTCATCGCCAGACACATTGAGCAACCCGGTAAGCGCCACTCAAAACCGGCTTCGATAAAGATCTTATCCAGACCTTCGGCTTCCGCCTGCGCTTTCACCGGGCCGGAGCCTGGCACGACCAGCGCCTGCACGCCAGGAGCCACTTTGCGGCCTTTGGCAATTTCCGCCGCTGCGCGCAAATCTTCGATACGGGAGTTGGTGCAGGAGCCGATAAACACTTTATCTATCGCCACGTCGGTCAGCGGCACGCCCGGTTTCAGGCCCATGTAGGCCAGCGCTTTTTCGGCGCTCGCGCGTTCAACCGGATCGGCAAACGAGGCCGGATCGGGGATGTTGTCGTTGACGGAAATCACCTGGCCTGGGTTGGTGCCCCAGGTGACCTGCGGGGCGATCTCTTCGGCCTGCAGCGTCACAACGGTATCGAAGGTCGCGCCGTCGTCGGTTTGCAGGGTTTTCCAGTATTGCACCGCATCGTCATAATCTTTGCCTTTCGGCGCGTGCAGACGACCTTTCACGTAGTTGAAGGTGGTTTCGTCTGGCGCGACCAGACCGGCTTTGGCCCCCATCTCGATCGCCATGTTGCACAGGGTCATGCGGCCTTCCATGCTCAACGCTCGGATCGCATCGCCGCAGAATTCCACGACGTGGCCGGTTCCGCCTGCGCTGCCGGTTTTACCGATAATCGCCAGCACGATGTCTTTGGCGGTAATGCCTGGTGCCGCCTGGCCGTTAACTTCAATTTTCATGGTTTTCGCGCGGCCCTGTTTCAGGGTTTGCGTCGCCAGAACGTGCTCCACTTCGGAGGTGCCGATACCAAAGGCCAGCGCACCGAACGCCCCGTGGGTCGCGGTATGAGAGTCGCCGCAGACGATGGTCATGCCCGGCAGGGTGATGCCTTGCTCAGGACCCATCACGTGGACGATGCCCTGATACGGGTGGTTCAAATCGTACAGCTCCACGCCGAACGCGTTGCAGTTCTTAATCAGCTCCTGCATCTGGATACGCGCCATTTCGCCGGACGCGTTGATATCTTTGGTCTGCGTGGAAACGTTGTGATCCATGGTGGCGAAGGTTTTACCCGGCTGGCGAACCGGACGGTTGTGCGCGCGCAGGCCGTCAAATGCCTGCGGAGACGTCACTTCGTGCACCAGATGACGGTCGATGTACAGCAGCGGGGTTTCGTTTTGTGCCTCAAAAACCACGTGAGCATCAAACAATTTTTCGTATAACGTCTTCGCCATGATTACACCCCTTCAGCGACATAGCGGGCAATGATATCGCCCATTTCATCGGTACTGACGGCCGCCGCGCCGCGCGCTAAGTCGCCGGTGCGGATACCTTCTTCTAATGCGCGGTTGATGGCGCTTTCGATTGCGTCTGCCGCATCGTTTGCATCCAGGCTGTAGCGCAGCAGCAGGGCCAGGGAGAGGATCTGGGCAATCGGGTTGGCGATGTTTTTACCCGCGATATCCGGCGCTGAGCCGCCCGCAGGCTCATACAGACCAAACCCTTCTTCGTTCAGGCTGGCAGACGGCAGCATGCCCATCGAGCCGGTGATCATTGCGCATTCGTCAGAGAGAATGTCGCCGAACAGGTTGGAGCACAGCAGGACGTCAAACTGCGACGGGTCTTTAATCAACTGCATGGTGGCGTTGTCGATGTACATGTGCGAGAGCTCAACGTCCGGGTACTCTTTGGCGATTTCGTTGACGATTTCGCGCCACAGAATCGAAGATTGCAGGACGTTGGCTTTATCAATGGAGGTCACTTTGTGACGGCGTTTGCGCGCAGATTCAAAAGCGATGCGGGCAATACGTTCGATTTCGAAACGGTGATACACCTCGGTATCAAAGGCTTTTTCGTGCTGACCGCTGCCTTCGCGGCCCTTCGGCTGGCCGAAATAGATACCGCCGGTTAATTCACGCACGCACAGGATGTCGAAGCCGTTGGCGGCAATATCGGCGCGCAGCGGGCAGAACTCTTCCAGTCCCTGATACAGCTTCGCCGGACGCAGGTTGCTGAACAGTTTGAAATGCTTACGCAGCGGCAGCAGCGCGCCGCGCTCAGGTTGCTCTGCTGGCGGCAGATGTTCCCATTTCGGGCCGCCGACGGAGCCGAACAGGACCGCATCGGCGTTTTCGCAGCCTTCGACGGTGGCTTTCGGCAGCGGAGTACCGTGGTTATCAATCGCAATACCGCCCACATCGTAGTGGCTGGTGGTGATTTTCATCGCGAAACGGGCGCGGATGGCTTCCAGGACTTTCAGGGCTTGTGTCATCACTTCCGGGCCAATGCCATCGCCCGGCAACACAGCAATATGGTAATTCTTCGACATTACACGGTTTCCTTATTGTTCTCTTTATTCTGAGCTTTGCGTTGCAACTCTTTTTCGACTTCTGCGGCGCGCCAGATGTTGTTCAGGACGTGCACCATGGCTTTGGCGGAGGACTCGACGATGTCTGTCGCCAGGCCCACACCGTGGAAGCGGCGGCCGTTGTAAGTGACCACGATGTCGACCTGACCCAGCGCGTCTTTGCCGTGACCTTTGGCGCTGAGATCGTATTTGACCAGTTCGATGTCGTAGCTGGTGATGCGGTTGATCGCCTGGTAAATCGCATCGACCGGGCCGTTGCCGTTGGCGGCTTCGGCTTTGACGTCATCACCGCAGGCCAGTTTGACGGAGGCGGTGGCGATGTCGCTGGAGCCGGACTGCACGCTGAAGTAGTCCAGACGGAAGTGCTCTGGCTCTTCCTGCTGTTTGTTAATGAAGGCTAATGCTTCCAGATCGTAATCGAAGACCTGACCTTTTTTGTCCGCCAGCTTCAGGAACGCGTCGTACAGGTGATCCATGTTGTAGTCGCTTTCCTTGTAACCCATCTCTTCCATACGGTGTTTTACTGCCGCACGGCCAGAGCGGGAAGTCAGGTTCAGCTGAACCTGGTTCAGGCCGATGGATTCCGGGGTCATGATTTCGTAGTTTTCGCGGTTCTTCAGCACGCCATCCTGGTGGATGCCGGAGGAGTGGGCGAACGCGCCGGTGCCGACAATCGCTTTGTTCGCCGGGATCGGCATGTTGCAGATCTGGCTGACGGTCTGGCTGGTGCGCCAGATTTCGTTGTGATTGATGCGGGTCTGCACATTCATGATGTCTTTGCGCACTTTGATCGCCATGATCACTTCTTCCAGCGAACAGTTACCGGCGCGTTCGCCGATGCCGTTCATCGCGCCTTCAACCTGGCGCGCACCGGCGTGGACTGCGGCAATGGCGTTGCCCACGGCCAGACCCAAATCGTCATGGGTGTGGACGGAGATAATGGCTTTATCGATATTCGGCACGTGCTCGTACAGGCCGGTAATGATGTTGGAGAACTCGAACGGCATGGTGTAGCCGACGGTGTCCGGGATGTTGATGGTGGTCGCACCGGCGTTAATCGCAGCTTCAACCACGCGCGCCAGATCGGCGATGGGCGTACGGCCTGCATCTTCGCAGGAGAATTCGACGTCGTCGGTGTAGTTGCGGGCGCGTTTCACCATATAGATTGCGCGTTCAATCACTTCATCCAGCGTACTGCGCAGCTTGGTGGCGATATGCATTGGCGAGGTGGCGATAAAGGTGTGAATGCGGAAAGCTTCGGCCACTTTCAGCGACTCGGCGGCGACGTCGATATCTTTCTCGACGCAGCGGGCCAGGCCACACACGCGGCTGTTTTTGATGGTGCGTGCGATGGTCTGTACGGATTCAAAATCACCCGGAGAAGAGACCGGGAAACCCACCTCCATCACGTCGACACCCATACGTTCGAGGGCCAGCGCAATCTGCAGTTTCTCTTTCACACTCAGGCTTGCCTGTAACGCCTGTTCACCGTCACGTAAAGTTGTATCGAAAATAACGACTTGCTGGCTCATGGGTTAGGTCCTTGTCTGTCCTGGGGCGCCTTGCTACGAGCATAAAAAAACCCGCGCAGTGGCGCGGGTTTTTTTGTTTACTGAAGACGATTCAACGTTGAATTTCGCCCGCCAGCCTACCGCGCACAGTGGATGCGTTTAGTAGTAGTAGGCTGAAGTGGCGAGTGGTACGAATCATGAATCGGGCTCCAGATGAATGCGTTATGCTTTTAGTGGTACTGGATATGCGGATTCAAGTCAACCCCCGAAGTGAAAAACACCCTCAAACCGTCATGACAATCGGATTTCTGCTTTAGCGTATTGTGCTGGGTTTTGCTACAGAGCTTATTTAAATTGTCTACTTTTGGACTTTAAATAATGATTGAAAATAAATTTAATATAATTCGTTTCAATTAATCATGACCAAATGTGTTTGCGGTGCTACTGCTAAAGTCATTAAATTCATTGGGTTGTGATTTTTTCAGATACGCAGTGAGTGAATGAAAGTCCACCAATGATAATGGATTGTTAACCAACAGACGTTGGTCATGTTGAATAGTTTAATAAAACTTAAATATTTGTTTACCGGAAGGCTTATTGTTTATTCATTGGATTTATGGTTTCATTCAAATCCTAATGTTCTGGTTATTGCTTGGTTCCTTATCGCTTGAACTCGTGTATACCTGCACCTGTTATTTGGCATAAGCATTTTATATATTCCGAATTTTAAACTTTTCTCTTTTTCTGGTTTTATCTGCATGATAAATAATATTTTTAAAAGTTATTTCTGCACTAAGGCAAAGGGAGTTTAGCGTGACAGTGGAGTTAGATATGTTAGAAAAAAGAAATGATCAGCCTCACACGACAAGTGAAGGGACCAGGCCGCAACTGCGTACGGTAGATCTTAACTTATTAACCGTTTTTGATGCTGTTATGCAGGAACAGAATATTACCCGAGCCGCGCAGTCTTTAGGGATGTCTCAGCCTGCCGTCAGTAATGCCGTTGCCAGACTTAAACTGATGTTTAACGATGAACTCTTCGTCCGCTATGGCCGCGGGATCCAGCCTACCGCCAGAGCCTATCAGCTTTTTGCCTCCGTGCGTCAGGCGTTGCAGCTGGTCCAGAATGAGTTGCCAGGGTCCGGATTCGAACCTCTAAGCAGTGAACGTGTTTTCCACCTTTGCGTGTGCAGTCCGCTGGATAATTATCTGACTTCCGTTATCTATAATAAAGTCGAGGCCATCGCGCCTAATATTCATCTGATATTTAAGTCATCCTTAAATCAAAACACTGAGCATCAGCTTCGTTATCAGGAAACAGAATTTGTTCTTGGCTATGAAGAGTTTCGTCGCCCGGAATTTTCTTGCGTTCCCTTGTTCAAAGATGAAATGGTGTTAGTCGCCAGCAAAACCCATCCGCGCATTAATGGTCCGCTGCTGGAAAGCGATGTTTATAATGAACAGCATGCGGTGGTGGCGCTTGATCGCTACGCCTCATTTAGCCAGCCCTGGTACGATACCCCGGATAAACAAGCCAGCGTGGCATACCAGGGAATGGCCATGGTGAGCGTGTTGAATATCGTTTCGCAGACGCACCTGGTGGCCATTGCCCCTCGTTGGCTGGCGGAAGAGTTCTCCTCCCAGCTCAATCTGCAAATATTATCGCTGCCGCTGAAACTAAATAGTCGCACCTGTTATCTTTCCTGGCACGAGGCTGCAGGGCGAGATAAAGGCCATCAGTGGATGGAAGAGTTATTGGTGAGCGTTTGCCGGCGTTAATCGCCATCAGGATAAATCGGTGGAAATCATCCGGTTTATCCTGCCTTTATTTCCAGTGGTAGTATTTTATCCTGTCATGAATTTTTCCCTTCGTGTTTTACCGCGCAAAAATAGATGAATTACTGATTCAGTCTCTTTTTAAGCGACGAATCATCATCGCCAAAGTGTATTCCAGTGGAATTCACCATATCTTGTCATAATCCCTGTGTATTCTGCTTTTAGTCCCTTTTTCACGCCTCCGTTTGCTGATTGCCTGCCTCATAGGGAGCGGTTAAGGTGAAGGTCACTCTGCAAAAATGTAAGACAGGGGCAACCCTGGTCAGCAAGACGGCGAGGAAATGAATTCCTGTGTTCGTCTATAACAACAAGAAGCCTGGAGGCAAACCATGGAGATGTTGTCTGGCGCCGAAATGGTCGTCCGGTCGCTTATCGATCAGGGCGTCAAGCAAGTATTCGGCTATCCCGGAGGCGCGGTCCTCGATATTTACGATGCGTTACACACCGTGGGCGGTATTGATCATGTACTGGTGCGCCATGAGCAAGCCGCCGTACATATGGCTGACGGTCTGGCGCGTGCCACCGGGGAAGTGGGCGTGGTGCTGGTCACCTCGGGCCCAGGAGCCACCAACGCCATTACCGGCATTGCGACTGCCTATATGGATTCCATCCCGCTGGTCATTTTATCCGGACAGGTTGCCACCTCGCTGATTGGCTACGACGCCTTTCAGGAGTGCGACATGGTCGGGATCTCCCGCCCGGTGGTGAAGCACAGCTTCCTGGTCAAACAAACGGAAGACATTCCGGGCGTGCTGAAAAAAGCCTTCTGGCTGGCCGCCAGTGGCCGTCCTGGCCCGGTTGTTGTCGATTTACCCAAAGATATTCTCAATCCGGCCAACAAACTGCCGTACGTCTGGCCTGATTCCGTGAGCATGCGCTCTTATAATCCCACGACGCAGGGACATAAAGGTCAAATCAAACGCGCGCTGCAGACGCTGGTCGCCGCGAAAAAACCGGTGGTATATGTGGGTGGCGGTGCGGTGAACGCCCATTGCCATGCGCAGCTTCGTGAGCTAATCGAAAAGCTGAACCTACCTGTCGCATCGTCATTGATGGGGCTGGGCGCATTTCCGGCTACGCACCGTCAGGCGCTGGGTATGCTGGGGATGCATGGCACCTATGAAGCCAACATGACCATGCATAACTCCGATGTGATTTTTGCCGTCGGGGTGCGCTTTGACGATCGCACCACCAACAATCTGGCGAAGTACTGCCCGAATGCGACGGTGCTGCATATCGATATCGACCCGACCTCTATCTCTAAAACCGTTCCTGCCGATGTGCCGATCGTGGGCGATGCTTTGCAGGTTCTGGAACAAATGCTGGAGCTATTGGCGCATGACGCTCCTGCACAGCCGCTGGATGATATTCGCGACTGGTGGCAGCAGATTGAGCAGTGGCGTGGCCGTCAGTGTCTGAAATACGACACTCAGAGCGAACACATCAAGCCGCAGGCGGTGATCGAAACGATCTGGCGCTTGACCCAGGGCGATGCCTACGTCACCTCTGATGTCGGTCAGCACCAGATGTTTGCTGCCCTCTATTATCCGTTTGATAAACCGCGTCGCTGGATAAACTCCGGCGGCCTCGGAACCATGGGCTTCGGTCTGCCCGCTGCCTTAGGCGTGAAGCTGGCGCTGCCAAATGAAACGGTGGTGTGCGTCACCGGTGATGGCAGTATCCAGATGAACATTCAGGAGCTCTCCACCGCACTGCAATACGATCTGCCGGTACTGGTGCTGAACCTTAACAACGGCTATCTGGGGATGGTGAAGCAGTGGCAGGACATGATCTACTCCGGACGCCATTCGCAATCCTATATGAAATCGTTGCCGGACTTTGTACGGGTGGCGGAAGCCTACGGTCACGTCGGTATTCGCGTCAGCGATCCAAAAGAGCTGGAAGCGAAGCTCGGCGAAGCGCTGGAGCACGTCAGGAACAATCGCCTGGTCTTTGTGGATGTCATCGTCGATGGAACGGAGCACGTCTATCCGATGCATATCCGCGGCGGCGGTATGGATGAAATGTGGTTAAGCAAAACGGAGAGAACCTGATGCGCAGGATATTATCTGTACTCCTGGAAAACGAATCTGGCGCGCTGTCGCGCGTCATTGGGCTCTTTGCGCAGCGCGGCTACAACATTGAAAGCCTGACCGTGGCACCGACCGACGATCCGACCCTGTCGCGGATGACTATCCAGACCGTCGGCGATGCGAAAGTGCTTGAGCAAATTGAAAAGCAGCTGCATAAATTAGTGGATGTGCTGCGAGTGAGTGAATTAGGGCAGGGGGCGTACGTCGAGCGTGAAGTGATGCTGGTGAAAATTCAGGCCAGCGGATACGGACGCGAAGAGGTTAAGCGCAATACGGATATCTTCCGTGGGCAAATCATCGACGTGACACCCTCTATCTATACCGTTCAGCTTGCCGGAACCAGCGATAAGCTCGATGCCTTTCTGGCTTCCGTTCGCGATGTAGCAAAAATTGTCGAGGTCGCGCGCTCAGGCATCGTGGGCTTGTCCCGCGGTGATAAAATCATGCGCTAACGACCAAAAAAGTTCGCCTCTTTCAGCCCGGTCTGCAAAGCCGGGCTTTTTTTTGCCTAAACACCGCCTAAGGACAATAAAAGCGGTTGCCGCAAGAACTATTCTGCGTTTAGATGTTAAAAGATATAACCATAAACCTGACAAGGCCATGGACTCTTTTATTTCGTTTAAGGGGCAATTGTGAAACTGGATGAAATCGCCCGGCTAGCCGGCGTGTCACGAACTACGGCGAGCTATGTGATTAACGGTAAAGCAAAGCAGTACCGTGTTAGCGACAAAACCGTTGAAAAAGTGATGGCGGTGGTTCGTGAGCATAACTACCATCCGAACGCTGTCGCGGCCGGGTTACGTGCCGGGCGCACCCGCTCTATTGGTCTGGTGATCCCGGATCTGGAGAACACCAGCTACACACGCATTGCGAACTATCTCGAACGTCAGGCGCGTCAGCGTGGCTATCAGCTGCTGATCGCCTGCTCGGAAGATCAGCCCGATAACGAGATGCGCTGCATTGAACACCTGCTGCAGCGCCAGGTCGACGCGATTATTGTGTCGACCTCTCTGCCGCCTGAGCATCCTTTCTACCAGCGCTGGGCGAATGGTTCGTTCCCGATTGTGGCGCTCGATCGTGCGCTCGACCGCGAACACTTCACAAGCGTGGTGGGTGCCGATCAAGACGATGCCGAGATGCTGGCCGCTGAGCTAAGAACTTTCCCGGCGGAAACCGTCCTCTATCTCGGCGCGCTGCCAGAGCTCTCCGTCAGCTTCCTGCGCGAGCAGGGGTTCCGTACCGCCTGGAAAGACGATCCGCGCGAGGTGCACTACCTCTACGCTAACAGTTACGAGCGCGAAGCCGCTGCTCAGCTATTTGAAAAGTGGCTTGAGACGCACCCGATGCCGCAGGCGTTGTTCACCACCTCTTTCGCGCTGTTACAGGGCGTGATGGACGTGACGCTGCGCCGCGAAGGGAAACTCCCTTCCGAACTGGCGATTGCCACCTTTGGTGATAACGAACTGCTCGACTTTCTGCAATGCCCGGTGCTGGCCGTCGCTCAGCGTCATCGTGATGTGGCCGAACGGGTGCTGGAGATCGTGCTGGCGAGCCTCGATGAACCGCGTAAGCCAAAGCCGGGACTGACGCGTATCAAACGTAATCTCTACCGTCGCGGCGTGTTAAGCCGTCATTAATCACACATCAGGGCAGGTTAACTGCCCTGACTGTTTCTCATTATCACGTCAAATAATATCCTGACTAAAATTAAGATAATTCTCTAAGAATCATAGCCTGCTATTCGTCTTAATTCTTTTTGCTTTCTTCGAGTGCTTTTTAAGGTTATTTCGGCAACAGTTATCGCTATTTTTTGTATTGTTTTGTTACAAAGGCCATTCCCGCGCTGAATTATCAGCCGTTTTTTCCTCTCTGACTCCGGCCTGCGCGCCAGGTCTTGTCTCTTCTGGCTTCTCCGGTGAATCTGGCGCTGTTATCCCCGTGCGTAATGTCTTAAAATGCCGCCCGCGTCGCAAACTGACACTTTATATTTGCCCGTGGTGGTATGGAGTGAATTTTAACGCCCATGGGTCTATTTGTTTTTTTTCTTACAAATATTCATGACGTTAATTTTGCCTCGTTAGTTGTGCAGTTATTAATCAAGTTGGGTTATGTCCGTAAATAGGTGGCATCCATGCCCTTATCGCGGTAGTCCTGGCTTGACAAGCTTTTCCTTCGCTCCGTAAACTCCTTTATGTGGGAATTTGTGGGTTAAAGTGGTGATAAGGGGTGAGGCTGGCATGTTCCGTGGGGCGGCGTTAGTCAATCTCGACAGCAAGGGGCGTTTATCGGTACCAACCCGATATCGCGATCAGCTGATCGAAAACGCTTCGGGTCAAATGGTTTGCACCATTGACATCAACCACCCCTGCCTGCTGCTTTACACCTTACCCGAGTGGGAAATTATTGAGCAAAAGCTGTCGCGACTGTCGAGCATGAATCCGCAGGAACGCCGCGTACAGCGGTTGTTATTGGGACATGCCAGTGAATGTCAGATGGATAACGCAGGACGTTTATTGATAGCCCCTGTGTTACGGCAACATGCTGGTCTGACGAAAGAAGTGATGCTGGTCGGGCAGTTCAATAAGTTTGAACTGTGGGATGAAACGACCTGGTATCAACAGGTCAAGGAAGATATCGACGCTGAGCAGTCTGAATCCGTAGTGCTTTCGGACAGGCTGCAGGACTTGTCTCTATAAATATGATGGAAAATTATAAACATACAACGGTGCTACTGGATGAGGCCGTCAACGGCCTGAATATTCGTCCTGATGGCATCTATATCGATGGAACATTTGGTCGCGGTGGTCACTCGCGTCTGATCCTCTCCCAACTGGGAGCGGAAGGCCGCTTACTGGCAATCGATCGCGATCCGCAGGCTATTGCCGTGGCGAAGACCATCGATGATCCACGCTTTTCCATCGTCCATGGACCTTTCTCTGCGCTGGCGGATTATGTCGCCGAGCGCGGCCTGACGGGCAAGATCGACGGAATCCTTCTCGATCTTGGCGTCTCTTCACCCCAGCTTGATGACGCAGAGCGCGGTTTTTCCTTTATGCGCGACGGTCCGCTGGACATGCGTATGGACCCGACCCGCGGCCAGTCTGCTGCCGAATGGCTGCAAACCGCTGACGAAGCCGACATTGCCTGGGTGATCAAAACCTTCGGCGAAGAGCGTTTCGGCAAACGTATTGCCCGCGGCATCGTGGAGCGTAATCGCATTGAACCGATGACCCGCACCAAAGAGCTGGCAGAGGTCGTGACCGCGGCAACGCCGGTCAAAGACAAATTCAAACATCCCGCGACCCGTACCTTCCAGGCGGTGCGCATCTGGGTGAACAGTGAACTGGAGGAGATAGAGCAGGCGCTAAAAAGCTCGCTCGGCGTGCTGGCCCCAGGTGGGCGGTTATCCATCATCAGCTTCCACTCGCTGGAAGACCGTATTGTGAAGCGCTTTATGCGTGAGCAAAGCCGCGGTCCTCAAGTGCCAGCTGGGCTGCCGATGACGGAAGAACAACTCAGGAAGCTGGGCGGCCGTCAGTTGCGAGTATTAGGCAAGTTGATGCCGGGCGAAGAAGAGGTGGCAGAGAATCCACGTGCCCGTAGTTCAGTGCTGCGTATCGCAGAGAGGACGAACGCATGATCAGCAGAGTGACAGAGACCTTAAGCAAGGTTAAAGGATCGTTAGGAAGCAACGAGCGCCATGCCTTGCCTGGCGTGATCGGCGACGATCTCTTGCGGTTTGGGAAGCTGCCACTCTGCCTGTTCATTTGCATCATTGTGACGGCTGTGACGGTGGTGACCACCGCGCACCATACCCGTTTATTAACCGCGCAGCGCGAGCAGATGGTGCTCGAACGCGATGCGCTGGATATCGAATGGCGAAACCTGATTCTTGAAGAAAACGCGCTCGGCGATCACAGCCGGGTTGAACGGATCGCAACGGAAAAGCTGCAGCTGCAGCATGTTGATCCTTCTCAGGAAAATATCGTAGTACAAAAATAAGGGAACACGCGACGCATGAGAGCAGCGGCGAAAACGCAAAAACCGAAACGTCAGGAAGAACAGGCCAACTTTGTCAGTTGGCGTTTTGCGTTGCTTTGTGGCTGTATTTTACTGGCGCTGGTGTTCCTGCTGGGCCGTGCGGCGTGGTTGCAGATCATCGCTCCTGACATGCTGGTGCGCCAGGGTGACATGCGTTCCCTGCGCGTGCAGGAAGTGGCAACATCGCGCGGTCTGATCACCGATCGTTCCGGTCGTCCACTGGCGGTGAGTGTGCCGGTGAAAGCGATCTGGGCCGATCCGAAAGAGCTCCACGATGCTGGCGGCGTGACCCTCGATAACCGCTGGAAGGCGCTGGCCGATGCGCTGAAAATGCCTCTCGACCAGATGGCGGCGCGCGTGAACGCTAACCCGAAAGGGCGCTTTATCTATCTGGCGCGTCAGGTTAACCCTGACATGGCCGACTACATCAAAAAATTGAAACTGCCGGGCATTCATCTGCGTGAAGAGTCACGCCGTTATTACCCGTCGGGAGAAGTGACCGCTCACCTCATTGGCTTCACTAACGTCGATAGTCAGGGGATCGAAGGGGTCGAAAAAAGCTTTGATAAATGGCTGACGGGCCAGCCGGGCGAACGTGTGGTGCGTAAAGACCGCTACGGGCGTGTCATCGAGGATATCTCCTCAACCGACAGCCAGGCCGCGCATAACCTGGCCCTGAGTATCGACGAACGTCTGCAGGCGCTGGTGTATCGCGAGCTGAACAATGCCGTAGCGTTCAACAAAGCCGAATCCGGCAGTGCCGTGCTGGTGGATGTCAGCACCGGTGAAGTACTGGCGATGGCGAACAGCCCGTCCTACAACCCGAACAACCTGACGGGGACGCAGAAAGATGTGATGCGTAACCGTACCATCACCGACGTCTTCGAACCCGGTTCGACCGTCAAACCGATGGTGGTGATGACCGCCCTGCAGCGCGGCATCGTCAACGAAAATACCGTTCTGAATACGATCCCTTACCGAATTAACGGTCACGAAATCAAAGACGTGGCGCGTTACAGCGAATTGACCCTCACCGGGGTTTTGCAGAAGTCGAGTAACGTCGGTGTTTCTAAGCTGGCGTTAGCGATGCCGTCCTCAGCGTTAGTAGAGACTTACTCACGTTTTGGGCTAGGAAAGGCGACCAATTTGGGGTTGGTCGGAGAACGCAGTGGCTTATATCCTCAAAAACAACGGTGGTCTGACATAGAGAGGGCCACCTTCTCTTTCGGCTACGGGCTAATGGTAACGCCGTTACAGTTAGCGCGAGTCTACGCAACGATTGGCAGCTATGGCGTCTATCGCCCGCTGTCGATTACCAAAGTTGATCCACCGGTTCCCGGCGAGCGTATCTTCCCGGAAGCCACCGTACGTACCGTCGTGCACATGATGGAGAGCGTCGCCCTGCCGGGCGGCGGTGGCGTCAAAGCCGCCATCAAGGGCTATCGCATCGCGATTAAAACCGGTACCGCGAAAAAAGTGGGGCCAGATGGCCGCTACATCAACAAATACATTGCTTATACCGCAGGCGTCGCGCCTGCCAGTAATCCGCGTTTTGCGCTGGTGGTCGTCATTAACGATCCACAGGCGGGTAAATACTACGGCGGCGCCGTCTCCGCGCCAGTGTTCGGTGCCATCATGGGCGGTGTTCTGCGTACCATGAACATCGAGCCTGATGCGCTGGACACGGGCGATAAAAATGAATTTGTAACTAATCAAGGCGAGGGAACAGGTGGCAGATCGTAATTTGCGCGACCTTCTTGCTCCGTGGGTGCAAACGCTGCCCGCGCGAGCACTGCGAGAGATGGTACTCGACAGCCGTGTGGCTGCGTCGGGCGATCTTTTTGTAGCAGTAGTCGGTCATCAGGCGGACGGGCGTCGGTATATCCCGCAGGCGATAGCGCAAGGTGTAGCTGCCATTATTGCTGAGGCAAAAGATGAAGCAACCGATGGCGAAGTGCGTGAAATTCACGGCGTGCCGGTCATCTATCTCAGCCAGTTGAATGAACGCCTTTCCGCTCTGGCGGGACGTTTTTACGATGAGCCGTCCGATCAGCTGCGTCTGGTTGGCGTGACGGGCACCAACGGTAAAACCACCACCACGCAGTTGATGGCGCAGTGGGCCGAGCTGCTGGGTGAAACCAGCGCGGTGATGGGTACCGTCGGCAACGGTTTGCTGGGTAAAGTGAACCCGACGGAAAACACCACCGGCTCTGCAGTCGACGTGCAGCATGTGCTTGCCGGTCTGGCAGGGCAGGGCGCGACCTTTGCCGCGATGGAAGTCTCTTCTCACGGCCTGGTCCAGCACCGTGTGGCCGCGCTGAAATTTGCCGCATCGGTGTTTACCAACCTGAGCCGCGATCACCTCGACTATCACGGCGACATGGAAAGCTACGAAGCCGCGAAATGGCTGCTGTACTCCACTCACCACTGCGGTCAGGCGATTGTGAACGCCGACGACGAAGTGGGCCGCCGCTGGCTGGCGAAGCTGCCGGATGCGGTTGCCGTGTCGATGGAAGACCATATTAATCCGAACTGCCATGGCCGCTGGCTGAAGGCGACGGACGTGAATTATCACGACAGCGGGGCGACGATCCGCTTTGACTCCTCCTGGGGCGAAGGCGAAATTGAAAGCCGCCTGATGGGCGCGTTTAACGTCAGCAACCTGCTGCTGGCGCTGGCCACGTTGCTGGCGCTGGGCTATCCGCTGGCCGATCTGCTGAAAACCGCCGCGCGTCTGCAACCCGTTTGTGGCCGTATGGAAGTGTTTACCGCACCGGGCAAACCGACGGTCGTCGTTGATTATGCCCACACTCCGGACGCGCTGGAAAAAGCGCTGCAGGCGGCACGTCTGCACTGCACCGGTAAACTGTGGTGCGTCTTCGGCTGCGGCGGCGATCGCGACAAAGGTAAGCGCCCACTTATGGGAGCGATTGCCGAGGAGTTCGCCGATATCCCGGTTGTCACCGATGACAACCCGCGTACCGAAGAGCCGCGCGCGATCATCAACGATATTCTCGCAGGTATGCTCGATGCCGGGCATGCGCGTGTGATGGAAGGCCGCGCAGAAGCGGTGACGAACACCATCATGCAGGCCAAAGAGAATGACGTGGTGCTGCTGGCCGGTAAAGGCCACGAAGATTACCAGATTGTCGGCGCGCGTCGTCTCGACTATTCCGACCGCGTCACCGCGGCACGTCTGCTGGGAGTGGTGGCATGATTAGCTTAACGCTAAGCCAGGCTGCCTCTGTGCTCAAGGGCGAGCTGCAGGGTCAGGATCTGACTATTGATGCCGTCACGACTGACACTCGCAAAATCACCGCGGGCTGTCTGTTTGTGGCGCTGAAAGGCGAGCGCTTTGACGCGCACGATTTTGCCGATCAGGCGAAAGCAAACGGCGCGGGCGCACTGCTGGTGAGCCGTAAGCTTGATATCGACCTGCCGCAGATTGTGGTGAAAGACACCCGTCTGGCGTTTGGTGAGCTGGCGGCCTGGGTGCGTCAGCAGGTTCCGGCGCGCGTGGTCGCGCTGACCGGTTCTTCCGGCAAAACCTCCGTGAAAGAGATGACCGCGGCCATTCTGAGCCAGTGCGGGAACACCCTCTACACGGCGGGCAATCTGAATAACGATATCGGCGTGCCGATGACGCTCCTGCGTCTGACCAAAGAATACGACTACGCCGTGATTGAATTAGGCGCCAACCACCAGGGCGAAATTGCCTGGACCGTCGGCCTGACGCGTCCGGAAGCGGCGTTAGTCAATAACCTCGCCGCCGCACATCTTGAAGGTTTTGGCTCGCTGGAAGGCGTGGCAAAAGCCAAAGGTGAGATTTACACCGGTCTGTCGACAGACGGCATCGCCATCATGAATGCCGATAACAACGACTGGCTGAACTGGAAAGAGGTGATTGGCGCGCGCAAAACCTGGCGCTTCTCGCCAAATGCGGCCAACAGCGATTTCACCGCGACCAATATCCACGTGACCTCGCACGGCACCGAATTTACGCTGCAAACCCCGACGGGCGGTGTGGACGTGTTACTCCCGCTGCCGGGTCGCCACAATATCGCGAACGCCCTGGCGGCGGCCGCGCTGTCGATGGCGGTCGGCGCCACGCACGAGGCGATCAAAGCGGGTCTGGCGAATCTGAAAGCGGTGCCGGGGCGTCTGTTCCCGGTTCAGCTGGCAGAAAACAAACTGCTGCTGGATGACTCCTACAACGCCAACGTCGGCTCGATGACTGCCGCCGTGCAGGTGCTGTCTGAGATGCCGGGTTATCGCGTGATGGTCGTGGGCGACATGGCTGAGCTGGGTGTTGAGAGCGAAGCCTGTCATATCCAGGTCGGCGAAGCGGCGAAAGCTTCAGGAATTGATCGAGTATTGAGCGCCGGAACCTTGAGCCAGGCGATTAGCCAGGCGAGTGGCGTCGGTGAACATTTCGCTGATAAATCGGCGCTGATTACGCGCCTTAAAACACTGGTAGAAGAACACCAAATTGTGACGGTTTTAGTGAAAGGTTCACGTAGTGCCGCCATGGAAGAGGTTGTGCACGCATTACAGGAGAACGGAACATGTTAGTTTGGCTGGCTGAACATTTGGTCAAATATTATTCAGGCTTTAACGTCTTTTCCTATTTGACGTTTCGCGCCATCGTCAGCCTGCTGACCGCGCTGTTCATCTCTCTGTGGATGGGCCCGCGCATGATCGCCCGTCTGCAAAAGCTCTCCTTTGGTCAGGTTGTGCGTAACGACGGTCCGGAATCGCACTTCAGCAAACGCGGTACGCCAACCATGGGCGGGATCATGATCCTGACCGCCATTGTCGTCTCGGTTCTGCTGTGGGCGTATCCCTCTAACCCGTACGTCTGGTGCGTACTGACCGTGCTGATCGGCTACGGCATTATCGGTTTTGTCGATGACTATCGCAAAGTCGTGCGTAAAGACACCAAGGGCCTGATTGCGCGCTGGAAATACTTCTGGATGTCGGTGATTGCCCTCGGCGTGGCCTTTGCGCTCTACCTTGCAGGGAAAGACACTCCGGCGACCGAGCTGGTGGTGCCGTTCTTCAAAGACGTGATGCCTCAGCTGGGGCTGTTCTACATCCTGCTGGCCTACTTCGTGATTGTCGGTACCGGCAACGCCGTGAACCTGACCGATGGTCTGGATGGCCTGGCGATTATGCCAACCGTCTTTGTGGCCGGTGGTTTTGCGCTGGTGGCGTGGGCGAGCGGTAACATGAACTTTGCCAGCTATCTGCATATTCCCTATCTGCGCCACGCCGGTGAGCTGGTGATCGTCTGTACGGCGATTGTCGGCGCGGGGCTGGGCTTCCTGTGGTTCAACACCTATCCGGCGCAGGTCTTTATGGGCGACGTCGGCTCGCTGGCGCTGGGCGGCGCGCTCGGCATTATCGCCGTGCTGCTGCGTCAGGAGTTCCTGCTGGTGATCATGGGCGGCGTGTTTGTGGTTGAAACCCTTTCCGTGATTTTGCAGGTCGGCTCCTTCAAGCTGCGCGGTCAGCGCATCTTCCGTATGGCACCGATTCACCATCACTATGAACTGAAAGGCTGGCCGGAACCGCGCGTGATTGTGCGCTTCTGGATTATTTCGCTGATGCTGGTCCTGATTGGCCTGGCCACGCTGAAGGTACGTTAATCATGGCAGATTACCAGGGTAAAAAAGTCGTTGTCATCGGGTTAGGCCTTACGGGCCTGTCCTGCGTGGACTTTTTCCTCGGGCGCGGCGTCACGCCGCGTGTGATGGATACGCGTGTTTCTCCGCCTGGTCTGGACAAGTTGCCAGAACAGGTTGAACGCCACCTTGGTGGTCTGAATGATGCCTGGCTGCTTGCCGCCGATCTGATTGTCGCAAGCCCTGGAATGGCGCTGGCGCATCCGTCCTTAAACGCGGCGGCGGACGCGGGCGTTGAGATTGTCGGCGATATCGAACTGTTTTGCCGCGAAGCGCAGGCCCCGATCGTAGCGATTACCGGCTCTAACGGAAAAAGCACCGTCACGACGCTGGTCGGCGACATGGCAAAAGCGGCGGGCGTGAACGTCGGCGTTGGCGGCAATATCGGCCTGCCAGCGTTGATGCTGCTCGATCCGGCTCGCGAGCTGTATGTGCTTGAACTCTCCAGCTTCCAGCTGGAAACCACCTCCAGTCTGCAGGCCGTGGCCGCCACGATCCTGAACGTGACGGAAGATCATATGGATCGCTACCCGTTTGGTCTGCAGCAATATCGCGCGGCCAAACTGCGCGTCTATGAAAACGCAAAAGTGTGTGTGGTGAACGCGGACGATGCGTTGACCATGCCGGTGCGTGGCGCGGACGAGCGTTGCATCAGCTTTGGCGTGAATATGGGTGACTATCACCTGAATCATCAGCAGGGCGAAACCTGGCTGCGGGTGAAAGGCGAGAAAGTGCTGAACGTGAAAGAGATGAAACTTTCCGGCCAACACAACTACACCAATGCCCTGGCGGCGCTGGCGCTGGCGGATGCGGCAGGCTTACCGCGTGCGACCAGCCTGAAAGCCCTGACCACCTTTACCGGTCTGGCGCACCGCTTCCAGCTGGCGCTGGAACACAACGGTGTGCGCTGGATTAACGACTCAAAAGCCACCAACGTGGGCAGCACCGAAGCGGCGCTGAACGGCCTGCGCGTGGATGGCACGCTCTACCTGTTGCTCGGTGGCGACGGCAAATCGGCCGATTTCTCCTCCCTGAAACAGTATCTGACGGGCGATAACATTCGCCTGTACTGCTTTGGTCGTGACGGCGCTGAGCTGGCAGAACTGCGCCCTGAGATAGCTCAGCAAACCGAAACCATGGAACAGGCTATCCGTCAGATCGCGCCTCTGGTTAAAGCGGGCGATATGGTGCTGCTGTCTCCTGCCTGCGCCAGCCTCGACCAGTTTAAGAATTTCGAACAGCGTGGTGATCTCTTTACCCGCCTCGCGAGGGAGTTAGGCTGATGCGTTTATCTCTCCCTCGCCTGAGAATGCCGCGTATGCCGGGATCGCGTATCTTCGGCTGGCTGTTTGCGGCGCTGAAAGGCTGGGTGATGGGCTCGCGGGATAAAGATTCCGATAGCCTCGTGATGTACGACCGTGCGCTGCTGTGGTTCACCCTGGGCCTGGCGGCGGTCGGTTTCATCATGGTGACTTCGGCTTCGATGCCTGTCGGGCAGCGTCTGGCGAACGATCCTTTCCTGTTCGCCAAGCGTGATGGTTTGTACATCATCCTCGCGTTCTGTCTGGCGATGATCACGCTGCGTCTGCCGATGGAGTTCTGGCAGCGCCACAGTACCGCGATGCTGATTGCCTCCATCATTATGCTGCTGATCGTGCTGGTGGTGGGGAGCTCGGTGAACGGGGCATCGCGCTGGATCGCTTTTGGTCCGCTGCGTATTCAGCCTGCGGAATTTACCAAGCTGTCGCTGTTCTGCTATCTCGCCAACTACCTGGTGCGCAAGGTCGATGAAGTCCGAAATAACCTGCGCGGCTTCTTAAAACCGATGGGCGTGATTCTGGTGCTGGCGGTTCTTCTGCTGGCGCAGCCGGACCTCGGTACGGTGGTGGTACTGTTTGTCACCACGCTGGCGATGCTGTTCCTGGCGGGCGCGAAGCTGTGGCAGTTCATCGCGATTATCGGGATGGGCATCTCGGCCGTGGTTCTGCTGATCCTCGCCGAGCCGTATCGTATTCGCCGTGTGACCTCTTTCTGGAACCCTTGGGAAGATCCGTTCGGCAGCGGTTATCAGCTGACTCAGTCGCTGATGGCCTTTGGCCGAGGCGAGGTCTGGGGCCAGGGGCTGGGCAATTCAGTGCAAAAACTGGAGTATCTGCCGGAGGCACACACCGACTTCATCTTCTCCATTATTGGGGAAGAACTGGGTTATATCGGTGTGGTACTGGCACTTTTAATGGTATTCTTCGTCGCTTTCCGCGCCATGTCGATTGGCCGAAAAGCGCTGGAAATCGATCACCGCTTCTCAGGTTTCCTGGCCTGCTCAATTGGTATCTGGTTTAGCTTCCAGGCATTGGTGAACGTTGGCGCGGCAGCGGGTATGTTGCCGACGAAGGGCCTGACGTTGCCGCTGATCAGTTACGGTGGTTCGAGTCTGTTGATTATGTCGACAGCGATTATGTTCTTGTTACGCATAGATTATGAGACGCGTCTGGAAAAAGCCCAGGCGTTTACACGAGGTTCACGATGAATCAACCGAAGCGGTTAATGGTGATGGCGGGCGGTACCGGCGGACATGTTTTCCCGGGGCTCGCGGTTGCGCACCATTTAATGGATCAAGGCTGGCAAGTGCGCTGGCTGGGAACCGCCGATCGCATGGAAGCCGATCTGGTGCCGAAGCACGGTATCGAGATCGACTTTATTCGGATTTCAGGTTTGCGCGGCAAAGGCATCAAAGCGCAGCTGCTGGCTCCGGTCCGCATCTTCAACGCCTGGCGTCAGGCGCGCGCGATCATGAAGCGCTTTAAACCTGATGCGGTACTGGGTATGGGCGGTTACGTTTCCGGTCCTGGTGGACTGGCGGCCTGGTCGCTGGGCATTCCGGTTGTGCTGCACGAGCAGAACGGTATCGCCGGGTTGACCAACAAATGGCTGGCAAAAATTGCCACCAAAGTGATGCAGGCCTTCCCCGGTGCGTTTCCAAAAGCGGACGTGGTGGGCAACCCGGTGCGCGTTGATGTGCTGGCGTTACCGTTGCCGCAGGAGCGTCTGATCGGGCGCGAAGGCCCGGTTCGGGTGCTGGTCGTTGGTGGCTCGCAGGGCGCACGGATCCTGAACCAGACCCTTCCGCAGGTAGCCGCAAAGCTCGGCGACAGCGTCACGATCTGGCATCAGAGCGGGAAGGGCGCGCAGCAAACGGTTGAACAGGCTTATGCCGGGGCGGGTCAGCCGCAGCATAAAGTCACTGAATTTATTGACGACATGGCGGCAGCCTATGCCTGGGCCGATGTCGTGGTGTGTCGTTCCGGTGCGCTGACGGTCAGTGAAATTGCCGCTGCGGGTTTGCCAGCGGTATTTGTGCCTTTCCAGCACAAAGACCGACAGCAGTACTGGAATGCGTTACCGCTTGAGAAAGCCGGTGCCGCCAAAATTTTTGAGCAGCCACAGTTTACCGCCGACGCCGTCGCTTCCACCCTCGCGGGCTGGAACCGGGCGACGCTGCTGGAGATGGCCGAACGCGCGCGCGCGACGGCGATTCCGGATGCGACCGAGCGGGTGGCAAATGAAGTGAGCCTGGCAGCAAAGGCTTAACCCTTGTAGCGCGTTTTGCGTTGCACGAATTTTGAGAAGTATCGATGGCGGTTAGAGAATGAATACACAACAACTGGCGAAACTGCGTTCAATCGTGCCCGAGATGCGTCGCGTCCGGCACATTCACTTCGTTGGCATCGGCGGCGCAGGTATGGGCGGTATTGCCGAAGTCTTAGCGAACGAAGGTTACCAGATCAGCGGTTCCGATCTGGCGCCGAACCCTGTCACGCAACAGTTGGCGTCGCTTGGGGCGACCATCTATTTCAACCATCGTCCTGAAAACGTACTGGATGCGAGCGTTGTTGTGGTCTCCAGCGCGATCTCTGCCGATAACCCGGAAATTGTTGCCGCGCACGAAGCGCGTATCCCGGTGATCCGCCGCGCGGAGATGCTGGCCGAGCTGATGCGTTTTCGTCACGGTATCGCCGTAGCGGGTACGCACGGCAAAACGACGACCACGGCGATGGTCTCGAGCATTTATGCCGAAGCGGGTCTGGATCCGACCTTCGTCAACGGTGGCCTGGTAAAAGCGGCGGGCGTGCATGCCCGTCTCGGCCATAGCCGTTACCTGATAGCGGAAGCCGATGAGAGCGACGCGTCGTTCCTGCATCTGCAGCCGATGGTGGCGATTGTCACCAACATCGAAGCCGACCACATGGATACCTACCAGGGCGACTTCGAAAATTTAAAGCAGACGTTTATTAATTTCCTGCACAATTTGCCGTTTTATGGTCGTGCGGTGATGTGTGTGGACGATCCGGTGATTCGCGAACTGCTGCCGCGCGTGGGTCGTCAGATTACCACTTACGGTTTCAGCGAAGATGCTGACGTGCGTGTGGAAGACTATACCCAACTGGGTGCGCAGGGGCATTTCACCCTGGTCCGTCAGGATAAAGCCCCGCTGCGTGTGACGCTGAACGCGCCGGGCCGCCACAATGCGCTCAACGCGGCGGCTGCGGTGGCGGTTGCCACTGAAGAAGGCATTGAAGACGACGATATTTTACGCGCGCTGGAAGGTTTCCAGGGCACCGGGCGTCGTTTCGACTTCCTCGGTGAATTCCCGCTCGAGCCAGTCAACGGCAAAGCGGGCACCGCGATGCTGGTGGATGATTACGGTCACCATCCAACAGAAGTGGATGCGACCATTAAAGCGGCACGCGCGGGCTGGCCGGATAAAAATCTGGTGATGGTCTTCCAGCCACACCGCTACACGCGTACCCGTGACCTGTATGACGACTTCGCCAACGTGCTGTCGCAGGTGGATACGCTGCTGATGCTGGATGTTTATTCAGCGGGTGAAACTCCGATTCCGGGCGCAGACAGTCGATCTTTGTGTCGGACTATCCGTGGACGCGGTAAGGTAGACCCGATTCTGGTCTCCGATCCAGCGCAAGCTGCTGAAATTCTGGCACCTGTACTGACCGGTAACGATTTGATTCTGATCCAGGGCGCGGGAAATATCGGCAAAATCGCCCGTAACTTAGCGCAAATCAAACTGAAGCCGCAAACCTCAGAGGATGAACGCAATGGCTGATAAGATTGCGGTCCTCTTCGGCGGAACCTCTGCTGAGCGCGACGTTTCGCTGAACTCCGGTGCCGCCGTGCTGGCGGGTCTGCGTGAAGGTGGTGTCGACGCCTACCCGGTGGATCCAAAAGAGACGGACGTCACGCGTCTGAAAGAGATGGGCTTCGATAAAGTCTTTATCGCGCTGCACGGGCGCGGCGGCGAAGATGGCACCCTGCAAGGGCTGTTGGATTTGATCGGTTTGCCTTACACCGGCAGCGGTGTGATGGCCTCCGCGATTTCAATGGACAAACTGCGCAGCAAATTGTTGTGGCAGGGGGCGGGTTTACCCGTTGCGCCGTGGGTTGCGCTGACCCGCCGTGAGTTCGAAATGGGCCTCGACGAGAGCGTCAATGCACGCATTGCAGAGCTGGGTTTACCCGTTATTGTAAAACCGAGCCGTGAAGGTTCAAGTGTTGGTATGTCCAAAGTTGAACAAGCTGGTGATTTAACATCGGCGTTAGCTTTGGCTTTTCAACACGATGAAGAAGTTCTGATTGAAAAATGGCTCAGCGGTCCGGAATTTACCGTGGCGATGCTCGGTGAAGAAATTTTGCCGTCAATTCGCATCCAACCCGCTGGAACCTTCTATGATTATGAAGCGAAGTATCTCTCTGATGAGACGCAATATTTCTGTCCAAGTGGTCTGGAAGCAGAACGTGAATCAGATTTACAGGACCTGGTGCTCAAAGCCTGGACTGTTTTAGGTTGTCGTGGTTGGGGACGTATCGACGTGATGCAGGACAGCGACGGTGAATTTTATCTGCTGGAAGCCAATACCTCTCCGGGTATGACCAGCCACAGCCTGGTGCCGATGGCGGCGCGTCAGGCGGGCATGAGCTTCTCGCAGCTAGTCGTCCGTATTCTGGACCAGGCGAACTGATATGTCTCAGGCTGCACTGAACACGCGCAACCGCGAAGAAGAAGAGGAATATTCTTCTTCGGGTCGGAGTAATGGAACGCGTCTTGCAGGGATTTTGTTCCTGCTGGGTGTGCTGTGTACCGTGTTTATCAGCGGC
This sequence comes from Lelliottia sp. JS-SCA-14, assembly GCF_035593345.1. Classification (NCBI taxonomy): domain Bacteria; kingdom Pseudomonadati; phylum Pseudomonadota; class Gammaproteobacteria; order Enterobacterales; family Enterobacteriaceae; genus Lelliottia; species Lelliottia sp. JS-SCA-14. The sequence continues at coordinate 810,331 of NZ_CP141606.1, forward strand.
TGGATGGTGTTGGGCTGGATGGAAGATGCGCAACGGTTGCCGCTGTCAAAACTGGTGGTCACCGGCGAGCGTCACTACACGCGTAACGATGATATTCGCCAGTCGATCCTGGCGCTGGGATCGCCTGGAACCTTCATGACCCAGGACGTCAACATTATCCAGAGCCAGATTGAACGTCTGCCGTGGATAAAACAGGCGAGCGTCAGAAAGCAATGGCCTGATGAATTGAAGATTCATCTGGTTGAATATGTGCCCATTGCGCGTTGGAATGATCAGCATATGGTCGACGTAGACGGAAATTCGTTCAGCGTCCCGGCCGATCGTGTCAGCAAGCAAAGTTTACCGATGTTGTCTGGCCCGGAAGGCAGCGAAAACGAAGTGCTACAAGGTTTTCGCGAAATGGGTCAGGTGCTGGCTAAGGACAGATTTGCGTTAAAAGACGCGGCAATGACAGCGCGCCGTTCATGGCAGCTGACGTTAACGAATGGGATTAAGCTCAATCTCGGCCGCGGCGACACGATGAAGCGTTTGGCGCGTTTTGTAGAACTGTACCCCGTTTTACAGCAGCAGGCGCAGACCGACGGCAAACGGATAAGCTACGTTGATTTGCGCTATGACTCAGGCGCAGCAGTCGGTTGGGTACCGGCTCCGGTTGAGGAACCTAATCAGCAACAGAATCAGGCACAGGTACAGGCAGAACAACAATGATCAAGGCGACGGACAGAAAACTGGTAGTTGGACTGGAGATTGGCACCGCTAAGGTTGCCGCTTTAGTAGGGGAAGTTCTGCCCGACGGTATGGTCAATATCATTGGCGTGGGCAGTTGCCCGTCCCGTGGTATGGATAAAGGTGGGGTAAACGACCTCGAGTCGGTGGTGAAATGCGTACAGCGCGCCATCGATCAGGCAGAATTAATGGCAGATTGCCAGATTTCCTCCGTCTATCTGGCCCTCTCTGGTAAGCACATTAGCTGCCAGAACGAAATCGGGATGGTGCCGATTTCCGAAGAGGAAGTGACGCAGGAAGACGTTGAAAACGTTGTGCACACGGCTAAATCCGTGCGCGTGCGCGATGAACATCGTGTACTGCACGTGATCCCGCAGGAATATGCGATCGACTATCAAGAGGGTATCAAAAACCCGGTCGGCCTTTCCGGCGTGCGTATGCAGGCAAAAGTGCACCTGATCACATGTCACAACGATATGGCGAAAAACATCGTTAAAGCCGTTGAACGTTGTGGCCTGAAAGTTGACCAACTTATTTTTGCAGGACTGGCAGCAAGCTACTCGGTGCTGACCGAAGACGAACGTGAACTGGGCGTCTGTGTGGTTGATATCGGTGGTGGTACAATGGACATGGCCGTGTATACGGGCGGTGCATTGCGTCACACCAAAGTGATCCCATACGCCGGGAATGTGGTGACCAGCGATATCGCTTATGCCTTTGGTACGCCTCCGAGCGATGCAGAGGCCATTAAAGTGCGCCATGGTTGTGCATTAGGCTCCATCGTCGGCAAAGACGAGAGCGTTGAAGTGCCAAGCGTGGGCGGTCGTCCGCCGCGCAGTCTGCAGCGCCAGACGTTGGCCGAGGTGATTGAGCCGCGTTACACCGAGCTGCTTAACCTGGTCAACGAAGAGATTTTACAGTTACAGGAACAGCTTCGTCAGCAGGGTGTGAAACACCATCTTGCGGCGGGGATTGTCTTAACCGGTGGTGCAGCGCAAATTGAAGGTCTCGCTGCCTGTGCCCAGCGCGTGTTCCATACGCAAGTGCGTATTGGTGCGCCGCTGAATATTACCGGTTTAACGGATTACGCTCAGGAGCCGTATTATTCAACGGCCGTGGGCCTGCTGCATTACGGGAAAGAGTCCCACTTGAGTGGTGAAGCAGAAGTCGAAAAACGTACGTCGGTCGGTTCCTGGGTCAAACGACTCAATTCCTGGCTGAGAAAAGAATTTTAATTTTTAAAGAGACCGGAGAGAATTAGCGGTCTCAGGCGACAGGCACATACGCGGAATCATTCACTATGCCCAGGCAGGCAGAATGATGAAGTGTAAAAACGGAGAGAAACCATGTTTGAACCAATGGAATTAACCAACGACGCGGTGATTAAAGTCATCGGCGTCGGTGGCGGCGGCGGTAACGCTGTCGAGCATATGGTGCGTGAGCGCATCGAAGGTGTTGAGTTCTTCGCTGTTAACACCGACGCTCAGGCCCTGCGAAAGACGGCGGTAGGCCAGACCATTCAGATCGGTGGTGGTATCACCAAAGGTCTGGGCGCTGGGGCTAACCCGGAAGTCGGTCGCAATGCGGCTGAAGAAGACCGTGAAGCATTGCGTGCTGCACTCGATGGCGCCGATATGGTGTTTATCGCAGCGGGCATGGGCGGCGGTACCGGTACAGGTGCTGCGCCAGTCGTGGCTGAAGTGGCAAAAGATTTAGGTATTCTGACCGTTGCTGTCGTGACTAAGCCTTTCAACTTTGAAGGCAAGAAGCGTATGGCATTCGCGGAGCAGGGTATCACTGAGCTGTCCAAACACGTGGACTCTCTGATTACTATCCCGAATGACAAACTGCTGAAAGTGCTGGGTCGCGGTATCTCCCTGCTGGACGCGTTTGGCGCAGCGAACGACGTGTTGAAAGGCGCGGTTCAGGGTATCGCTGAGCTGATTACTCGTCCGGGTCTGATGAACGTCGACTTCGCGGACGTCCGCACCGTGATGTCCGAAATGGGCTATGCGATGATGGGCTCTGGCGTGGCGAGCGGTGAAGACCGTGCAGAAGAAGCCGCTGAAATGGCGATCTCTTCTCCACTGCTGGAAGACATCGATCTGTCTGGCGCACGCGGCGTGCTGGTCAACATTACCGCTGGCTTCGATCTGCGTCTGGACGAATTTGAAACAGTAGGTAACACCATTCGCGCATTCGCTTCTGATAATGCTACTGTGGTGATCGGTACTTCCCTTGATCCGGAAATGAACGATGAACTGCGTGTGACTGTTGTGGCGACCGGTATCGGCATGGACAAACGTCCTGAGATCACCCTGGTCACCAACAAACAGACTCAGCAGCCGGTGATGGATCGCTACCAGCAGCACGGCATGGCGCCGCTGACGCAGGAGCAAAAACCGGCCGCGAAAGTGGTTAACGACAATACGCCGCAAACTGCGAAAGAACCAGATTATCTGGATATCCCAGCGTTCCTGCGTAAGCAAGCTGACTAAGAATTGGCTGGAATTTGGGGATTTTCGCTCTTTGTGCTAAACTGGCCCACCGTTAGTGATATACACTCTCGGTTGGATAAGTAATTTGGCGAGATTATACGATGATCAAACAAAGGACTCTTAAACGTATCGTTCAGGCGACTGGCGTCGGTTTACATACCGGCAAAAAAGTCACACTGACGTTACGCCCTGCGCCGGCCAATACCGGGGTCATCTATCGTCGCACCGACTTGAATCCACCGGTAGATTTTCCGGCCGATGCCAAATCTGTGCGTGATACTATGCTCTGTACTTGCCTGGTGAATGAGCATGACGTGCGGATTTCTACCGTAGAGCACCTGAACGCCGCCCTGGCGGGTCTGGGTATCGACAACATTGTGATTGAAGTCGATGCGCCAGAAATCCCAATCATGGACGGTAGTGCTGCTCCGTTCGTTTATCTCCTGCTTGATGCGGGTATTGATGAACTGAACTGCGCGAAGAAATTTGTACGCATTAAAGAGACAGTTCGCGTTCAAGACGGCGACAAGTGGGCTGAATTCAAGCCGTTTAATGGTTTCTCGTTGGACTTTACCATCGACTTTAACCATCCGGCGATTGATGGCAGCAACCAGCGCTATGCGATGAACTTCTCTGCTGATGCGTTTATGCGTCAGATTAGCCGTGCACGTACTTTCGGTTTCATGCGTGATATCGAATATCTGCAGTCCCGTGGCCTGTGCCTGGGCGGCAGCTTCGATTGTGCCATCGTTGTTGACGATTATCGCGTACTGAACGAAGACGGCCTGCGTTTTGAAGATGAATTCGTTCGTCACAAAATGCTGGATGCAATCGGCGACCTGTTCATGTGTGGTCACAACATCATTGGTGCATTTACCGCGTTTAAATCCGGTCATGCACTGAACAACAAATTGTTGCAGGCAGTCCTGGCAAAACAGGAAGCCTGGGAATTTGTGACCTTCCAGGACGAAGCAGAGCTTCCACTGGCGTTCAAAGCACCGAGCACGGTTCTGGCGTAACGGTTCATTCCGTATCGTAAAATCGACTGGTTGACCTGGTACTCTCTCCGGCCAGGAAGACCAGTCGTTTTTGTTTTTGCACTTCTGAATTTCTTCCCCGCATGATAATTGCCCGCTAAGCACAGAATGTGCGCGCGTTCGCTGCATTCTTGACCGTTTTTACCCGTGGCAATCTGTCATTCCTGCTGCTGAATTATCGCTTTAGTGATAATATCTGTGCGCTAAATAGTATCTGAACGCATGCCTGTACGGGCCTGCATACGATGGTGGATTAGGTGAGCGGAATTCTAACGCGCTGGCGACAATTTGGCAGACGTTACTTCTGGCCGCATCTCTTATTAGGGATGGTTGCGGCGAGCTTCGGCTTGCCTGTACTCAGCCATAGCGCAGAAGCGGCAACGCCCGCGAACACCACCACGGCCAAGCACGATCTTTCCACGCGGGTTAATTTCACGAACCTCGCGCTGCTGGAAGCCAGTCGCCGTCCTAACTTTACCGTCGATTACTGGCATCAGCATGCTATCCGCACTGTTATCCGTCACCTCTCTTTCGCCATGGCTCCACAGGCTGTGCCTGTCGTGGAAGAGTCGCTCCCGGTTCAGGCGCAACATCTCGCTCTGCTGGATACGCTCAATGCCCTGCTGACGCAGGAGAGCAAACCGCCGGTCATCGTTCGTCAGATGACGAATATCGCTTTCATTCCACACGCCGCCTTCTCGGTCTCTGCCTGGATAAGCCAGGTGCAGGGTATCCGCGCCGGGCCACAACGCCTCAGCTAAATTAACTGTTTTTCAATACCTTAATTTATCTGCCCATGATGGGGCGTGTGAGAATTTATTATGCTAATCAAGTTATTAACCAAAGTTTTCGGTAGTCGTAACGATCGTACCCTGCGCCGCATGCGCAAAGCGGTCACCGTCATCAACGGTATGGAACCGGAGATGGAAAAACTCTCCGATGACGAACTGAAAGCGAAAACCGGTGAATTCCGTGAGCGTCTGGCAAAAGGCGCAACTCTGGAAAGCCTGATCCCGGAAGCCTTCGCCGTGGTTCGCGAAGCGAGTAAACGCGTGTTCGGGATGCGTCACTTCGACGTTCAGCTGCTCGGCGGTATGGTTCTGAACGAACGCTGCATCGCAGAAATGCGTACGGGTGAAGGTAAAACCCTGACCGCAACGCTGCCTGCGTACCTCAACGCACTGACCGGTAAAGGCGTTCACGTCGTCACCGTCAACGACTATCTGGCGCAGCGTGACGCCGAAAACAACCGTCCACTGTTCGAATTCCTCGGTATGTCCGTGGGTATCAACATGTCTGGCCTGCCTGCTCCGGCCAAGCGCGAAGCTTACGGCGCGGATATCACTTACGGCACCAACAACGAATACGGTTTTGACTACCTGCGCGACAACATGGCGTTTAGCCCGGAAGAGCGCGTACAGCGCAAACTGCACTACGCGCTGGTGGATGAGGTCGACTCAATCCTGATCGATGAAGCTCGTACCCCGCTTATCATCTCTGGCCCGGCTGAAGACAGCTCCGAGATGTACCGCAAAGTCGACAAAATCATTCCGCACCTGATCCGTCAGGAAAAAGAAGACTCCGATACCTTCCAGGGCGAAGGTCACTTCTCCGTGGACGAAAAAGCGCGTCAGGTTAACCTGACCGAACGCGGTCTGGTGCAGATCGAAGAGCTGCTGGTTGAGCAGGGCATCATGGAAGAGGGCGAGTCACTTTACTCCCCGACCAACATCATGCTGATGCACCACGTTACCGCAGCGCTGCGCGCTCACGTGCTGTTCACCCGCGATGTGGATTACATCGTGAAAGACGGCGAAGTCATCATCGTTGATGAACATACCGGCCGTACCATGCAGGGCCGTCGCTGGTCCGATGGTCTGCACCAGGCTGTGGAAGCCAAAGAAGGCGTGGATATCCAGAACGAAAACCAGACCCTGGCTTCTATCACTTTCCAGAACTACTTCCGTCTGTATGAAAAACTGGCGGGCATGACCGGTACAGCGGATACCGAAGCGTTCGAATTCAGCTCCATCTACAAACTGGATACCGTCGTCGTTCCGACTAACCGTCCAATGATCCGTAAAGACATGCCGGATCTGGTGTACATGACCGAAGCGGAAAAAATCCAGGCAATCATCGAAGATATCCGCGAGCGCACCGCTGCAGGTCAGCCGGTGCTGGTGGGTACGATTTCCATCGAGAAATCCGAAGTGGTTTCTCACGAGCTGGATAAAGCGGGCATCAAGCACAACGTGCTGAACGCCAAATTCCACGCCAAAGAAGCGGATATCGTTGCTCAGGCCGGTTATCCGGCGGCAGTGACCATCGCCACCAACATGGCGGGTCGTGGTACCGATATTATGCTGGGTGGTAGCTGGCAGGCCGAAATCGCCGAGCTGGAAAACCCAACTCCAGAACAAATTGCGCAGATCAAAGCCGACTGGCAGGTACGTCACGATGCGGTTTTGGCGTCTGGCGGTCTGCACATTATCGGTACCGAGCGTCACGAATCTCGTCGTATCGATAACCAGCTGCGCGGGCGTGCGGGTCGTCAGGGTGATGCCGGTTCTTCCCGCTTCTACCTGTCGATGGAAGATGCCCTGATGCGTATCTTCGCCTCTGACCGTGTGTCCGGCATGATGCGTAAACTGGGGATGAAACCAGGCGAAGCGATCGAACACCCATGGGTGACCAAAGCGATTGCCAACGCCCAGCGTAAAGTCGAAAGCCGCAACTTCGATATTCGTAAGCAGCTGCTTGAATATGATGACGTAGCTAACGATCAGCGTCGCGCGATCTACTCCCAGCGTAACGAACTGCTGGACGTGTCCGACGTGAGCGAAACCATCAACAGCATTCGCGAAGATGTCTTCAAAGTGACCATCGATGCGCATATTCCGCCGCAGTCTCTGGAAGAGATGTGGGATGTTGAAGGCCTGCAGGAACGTCTGAAAAACGACTTCGATCTCGAACTGCCGATCAAAGAGTGGCTGGACAAAGAGCCAGAGCTGCACGAAGAAACGCTGCGCGAACGTATTCTGGAAACTGCGGTTGCCGTTTACAAGCAGAAGGAAGAAGTGGTTGGCGTTGAGATGATGCGTCACTTCGAGAAAGGCGTCATGCTGCAGACTCTGGACTCCCTGTGGAAAGAGCACCTGGCAGCGATGGACTACCTGCGTCAGGGTATCCACCTGCGTGGCTATGCGCAGAAAGATCCTAAGCAGGAATACAAACGTGAATCCTTCGCGATGTTCGCGTCTATGCTGGAGTCACTGAAATATGAAGTGATCAGCACCCTGAGCAAAGTTCAGGTGCGTATGCCGGAAGAAGTGGAAGCGATGGAGCAGCAGCGTCGTGAAGAAGCTGAGCGTCTGGCGCAGATGCAGCAGCTGAGCCATCAGACCGATGAAGACGAAGCCGCCGCCGCGATCGCAGCCCAGACGGGCGATCGCAAAGTGGGTCGTAACGATCCGTGCCCATGCGGTTCCGGTAAAAAATACAAAGCGTGTCATGGCCGTCTGAGCTAAACATGTATCACCAATCGAAAAGGCGCAGATTTCTGCGCCTTTTTTATGGAAGTCACAATATGAAAGTACTGCAAATCGCTGTCGGGATTATTCGTAACCCGCAAAATCAAATCTTTATTACTCAGCGCGCCGCGGATGCCCACATGGCCAATAAGTGGGAATTTCCTGGCGGTAAAATCGAATCAGGAGAAACGCCGGAACAGGCGCTGGTACGAGAGCTGCAGGAAGAGGTGGGAATTACTGCGCTGGAACCGAGACTGTTCGATAAGCTCGAATATCAATTCCCGGACAGGCACATCACGCTGTGGTTCTGGATGGTTGAACGCTGGGAAGGTGAGCCGTGGGGCAAAGAAGGGCAGCCTGGAAATTGGGTTGAGCTGGAGGCGCTGGACGCCGATAAATTCCCGCCTGCCAATGAACCGGTGATTACAAAACTGACTCAGGAACTGAAGGCCTGCTAAGCACGTTCTCAGCAGGCACAACGGATATCGCGTTACTGTTGCTCTTCGCTCCAGTCATCGCTATCGGACAGATCGCCCGCGCTCGGGATGCGTTTCTCTTCTGCCGCCCACTCTCCCAGATCGATCAGCTGGCAGCGTTTGCAGCAGAACGGGCGAAACGGGCTGATCTCTCCCCAGACAACGGCTTTGCCGCAGGTCGGGCAGTTTACGGTAATAATTTCGGACATCAATACTCCTCAGCAGCAAGCCAGTTCAAAATCGAGACGTTCTGGCACGGTGCCATTCTCACTATCCAGCGGCATAAAGCGAATCGCAAAACGGCTTTTATGCCCGGAAATCTGCGGATAGAGCTGATCGCTGAGCGACAGATTCAGGCGCAGCAGATCGGCATCGTCGCCATTATCCTGGTAGAAACCGTTAAGGCTGGTTTGCTTACGAAACGGTGATGAGTGGCGCACGAGATCGAGGATCAGCGTCAGCGCCTGGTTCATCGGCTCCAGGCTTTCCATCCAGCTGTTCACCTGCGCATCACGCTGTTCTTGCTGCATGTGCAGCCACATGTGCAGCGTCGGCAGGTCAAAGCTGCAGCAGCCGCCCGGAATACTCAGACGCTGGCGCACCAGAGCAATCAGGCGATCTTCACGCAGAAACTGCCCCACGCGAGGTGCGGCCATCAGGACTGTGCTGCTTTGTTTCAACTGCAGACGCAGGGAGTCAATCCGGCTCTGATCGACGCCCGGGACTTCCGCCCATCCCTGCAATTTACGCTGCTGACGCTCAAGCTCTTTCAGTAACTCGGTGCGGACATCACCGCGCTCAATGACATCCAGCAGATCGCCGACGTTGCGAAAAAAATGCAGTGCGGTGGCGTGATCGGCGATAGGACGGTGATGCGACATCTGCTGAACGAGAAATTCGATGCGCAACCAGGTGCGCATTTTTTCATTGAGCGGGTGCTCAAAAAGGATGTGCGTATTCATTATGGTTTTTCCTGTGCTACGGCCTGCGCGGCGTAGGTCAGATATTGGGCGTGCAGGCGGGCGACATCCGAGGCAATGCGGTCGGGCGCGCCATCATTATCAATAACATCATCTGCGACGGCAAGGCGCGCTTCACGCGTTGCCTGCGCAGCAAGAATCTGTTCAGCGTGCTGGCGGGAGACATTATCGCGCAGCATCGTTCGCTGAAGCTGTGTCTCAGGCGACACATCAATCACCAGAATACGATCTGCCTTATGCTGAAGCTGATTTTCAACAAGCAAGGGAACAACCCAGAGAACATAAGGCGACGTGGACCCGGCGATCTGGCGCTGAGTTTCCTGGTGAATCATGGGGTGCAGGAGGGCGTTGAGCCAGGCTTTTTCCGCCGGCTGCGAAAAGATACGCTCACGCAGCAGACGCCTGTTCAGCGTGCCATCGGCGTTGATCACGCTCTGTCCGAAATGCGCGGCGATAGCATGAAGACCGGGTGTATGAGGCTCTACCACCTGACGGGCAATAATATCCGCATCAATAATCGCGATACCTAAGCGAGAAAAAGCGTCAGCCACGGTGCTTTTGCCACTGCCGATACCGCCCGTTAACGCAACGATGTACCCCATTAAACCAAATCCTGGGAATTATTCATTTTTAAAATCAGCTGGTTAGAAAGTAAACTTACACTAGCGAATGGTTAACTCTGTTTACCCGCTTTTGACCAGGTAAATTTATAGGATTGTAGCGTAAAAAAAGAGAAAATCGCAGTCTTGCGGAGCAGGTATTAGTGCGTATGATAGCGTCACTGGAGTTGTGCTTTTAATATATTTGCCTCTAACCCCAGGAATCCGCACATGCGTATCGAAGAAGATCTGAAGTTAGGTTTCAAAGACGTTCTTATCCGCCCTAAACGCTCTACGCTGAAAAGCCGCTCAGACGTTGAACTCGAACGTCAATTCACCTTTAAACACTCCGGTCAGACCTGGTCTGGCGTGCCTGTGATTGCTGCCAATATGGATACCGTGGGTACCTTTGCGATGGCAACGGCGCTGGCGAAATTCGATATTCTGACCGCCGTGCACAAACACTACAGTATCGAAGAGTGGAGCGCGTTTGCCGCTTCTGCATCCGATGATGTGAAGAAACACATCATGGTATCGACCGGTACATCCGATGCGGATTTCGAGAAAACCAAACAAATTCTGGTCGCGAACCCTGAGTTCAATTTTGTCTGCATCGACGTGGCGAACGGCTATTCCGAACACTTCGTGCAGTTCGTCAGCAAAGCGCGTGCGGCCTGGCCGACCAAAACCATCATCGCGGGTAACGTTGTGACCGGCGAGATGTGTGAAGAGCTGATTCTGTCCGGCGCGGATATCGTCAAAGTCGGTATCGGCCCGGGCTCAGTTTGCACCACGCGTGTGAAAACGGGTGTCGGTTATCCGCAGCTTTCCGCCGTGATCGAGTGTGCCGATGCGGCGCACGGTCTGGGCGGACAGATCATCAGCGACGGTGGCTGCACCATGCCGGGCGATGTGGCGAAAGCCTTCGGTGGCGGCGCAGATTTCGTGATGCTGGGCGGTATGCTGGCCGGTCACGAAGAGAGCGGCGGCACGGTGGTTGAAGAAAACGGCGAGAAATTCATGCTGTTCTACGGCATGAGCTCTGAATCCGCCATGAATCGCCATGTTGGCGGCGTGGCGCAGTATCGCGCAGCCGAGGGCAAAACCGTGAAACTGGCGCTGCGTGGCCCGGTTGAGAACACCGCTCGCGATGTTCTGGGTGGCCTGCGTTCTGCATGCACCTACGTCGGTGCATCCCGCCTGAAAGAGCTGACTAAGCGCACGACGTTTATCCGCGTTCAGGAACAGGAAAACCGCGTATTCAATAGCCTGTAATCGCTCTCCCGCTGGCGCGCACCCGTGCGCCAGCGTTATCCCGCACTCATCGCATCCCCCAAATGGAAAATCGGCAGATACATCGCCACCACCAGGGTTCCGATAATCACACCTGTCACAATTAACAGCAGCGGCTCTAACAGCGACGCCAGATTATCCGCGTGCTGAAATGTCTGCTCATTATGATGACGCGCCAGATTCGCCAGCATCGTGTCCAGCGCACCGGAAATCTCCCCCGTTCGTACCAGTTGAATACACAATGGCGTGAAGATCCCCGCTTCACTCAGTGATGACCAGATGGGGGCACCTTGCACTACGCGTTCCCTGATATCCCGCAGCACCTCTTTCCAGAACAGGCCCTCGACGGATTCCTGTGCACTCTCTAGTCCTTGTAAAAAGGCGATACCCGCCTGCTGCGTCAGGGAGAGGACGGTGTAGATTTGACTCAGTTTCTGCCCGCGAACAAGCGCCCCCATGACGGGCAAACTCAATACCCTGCGCTGGCTAAAGCGCTGCCATCCCGCATGTTGCCGCACGCTGCGTAGTGCGATGAATGGAAAGAGCATGATGAAAACCAGCCCAATAATGTGCTGACGAATAAAATCCGCAAACTCCATCACCCAGCGCGTCAGTAGCGGAAGAGGGGTATTAAAGGTTTTATAGATACCCGCAAATTCCGGTAATACGAGCGTGACCATCGCCAAGACCACGACAGCGGCCAGGGTCAGAATGATCGCCGGGTAACGCAGGGCCTTTTTCACCTTCGCACTCAGTTGCTGATGAGATTTTTGCTGCTGCGCCAGCTGGCGGCAGCACTCTTCCAGTTTTCCGGTCAGCTCGCCGGTTTTCATCATTGAGATATACAGCGGAGAAAAAACCTCTGGCCATTTTTTCAGGGCATCGGAGAACGCGCAGCCTGCGCTGAGATCTTCCGCAAGACTCGACAGTAGCGCCTGCCATTGCTTAACAGGATGTTGCTCGGCCAGCATTTGCAGGCTGTAAGCGAGCGTGAGCCCTGCCTGAAGCAGGGCGGCAAGCTGGCGGAAAAGCTCATAGCAGTGCTGCGGCTGCCATTTCTGGAGCATCAGACTGCGCGAGAGTGCCAGCGGACAGAGTGCCCGACCAGACAACAGATTCAAGGCCGCCTCCCGATCGACTGCCCAAAGGGTGCCCTGCTGGAGCTCTCCCTCTAACGTCAAAGCCCGCCAGCGCCAGAGATGGTTAGCAGCCATCCGGTAGCCCCAGCACGCGAACGATCTCCTCCAGCGTGGTATGACCTTGCTCAACGGTCAGGCAGCCGTGTGCAAAGAGCGTGGTCATCCCGGTGCGCCGTGCGGTGTGGTCAATTTGTTCAATCGACGCGCCGCTGGCAATGGCCTGGCGGATGTCGCTGTTCACCGAGAGCACTTCAAACAGGGCGACGCGGCCATAAAAGCCGTGATAACAGCGATCGCATCCTGCCGGCTGCCAGTGAGGAAGCTCACGCGGCCAGACAGTCTCTGGAAGCGTTATCCTTTGGTCAGTCTCTTTTCGGCAGTGCGGGCATAAGCGGCGGACCAACCTCTGGGCAATCACCAGCGTCAGAGCTGAGGAGACCATCCAGCGGGCTACGCCCATCTGCTGTAAGCGGATCAGCGTTTCGGTGGTGGAGTTGGTATGCAACGTTGAGAGCACCAGATGCCCGGTCTGCGCAGCGTTGATGGCAATCTCAGCCGTTTCGCCATCGCGGATCTCGCCCACCATGATGATGTCCGGATCCTGACGCAAAAGTGCTCGCAGCACGCTTTGAAAGGACAGACCGGCGCGCGGGTTGATCTGCGTCTGATTCAGCCCGGCAAGCGGAATTTCAATCGGATCTTCGACGCTGCAAATATTCACGTCCTGACCGTTCCGGGCCTGCAGCGCGCTATAGAGCGTGACGGTTTTCCCACTGCCGGTCGGGCCGGTCACCAATAAAAGCCCCTGCGGCTGATGGAGCGCATCGGCAAACAGCGCGCGCTGGGCCTCCGTCATCCCTAAGGCATCCAGTTCCAGCGCCTGTTGCACCTGGTGCAGCAAGCGCAGAACGATTTTTTCGCCTCCTCGGCAGGGGAGCGTTGCGATACGAAACGAGACGGCGTTGCCTGCCAGCTCAACGGTGAACTGCCCGTCCTGCGGCAAACGGCGCTCGGCGATATCCAACTCCCCCAATACCTTCAGGCGGGCGATCAGCGTGGTCGCCACCGCAGCCGTTAAGGGCGGCTGCGGGTATAGCACACCGTCGATACGCAAACGGATTTGCCAGGTCTCGCCCGCGGGCTCGACGTGGATATCCGAGGCGCGCTGGCTGAGGGCCTGCAAAAGCGTCCGGTTGAGAATATCGACCGCTGAACTCGTCACCAGAGTGGTGACCGGTAAAGAGGATTGGGATGACGCCTGCTGATGTTTCTCCATCCGCTCTTTCGACCAGCACTCAATATCAATCCGCTTTTGCGTGGCGAAGCGCAGGGCTTCCATCATCTGTGATGCTGGTGTGTCCACCACGGCAATGTTGATCGTCTCATCGTTGCTGCCTAACAGCAGCGCATGATGGCGCTGGCACAGCAGCGTCAGTTGCTCTGTATTCATGGTCAGCGCCTTTATTTGTTATCGAAGCGGAAAACGTCTTCGCACGCCTGCTTTAACGCGCTGTCATTAGCGATAGTGCAGTCGCGCGTCCAGCCGGTGATGCCGTCCCCGTCGCTCCAGACCGGTGCCAGCAGAACTTCCAGACCGTTCAGGCTCTCCTGGCCTGTCAGTGCCACCACACCTTTGGCAACGCTCATCGCAGAGACATAGCGCGTGGTCGTTGGAGAGCGAATGCCGTTGGTTCCGCCATCGCAGGTATCGACTCCGCCGTGCTCAAGTGCGCAAAGTTCAATGGCCGTGCGATAGGGGACAAAGGTTTGCAACATATCCGTCAGCGCGGCTTTGCGCAGATAGTTCTGGTACGCAGGCACGCCGATGGCGCTGAGAATCGCGATAATGCCAATGACGACCATTAGCTCAATGAGGGTAAATCCTTGTTGTCTGTTCATGTCAGCTCCTTGGGTTTCGTGACGCCACTGTGGCAGCGCGAAGAGACAAACACGAGGAGCGAAAAAAGGATCGTGAAGGGCGATTCAGAGGATTTTAAAGCGGTTGCATTGCTGCATTAACACTTTGCGAGGCGCGTCGTAAAAGCGTGCGAAGTTCCTCCTCTCCCGTAGAAGAGGAGGAATAAACCTGTATTATTTGAAGCGCATAGAGAGGTCGAGGGCCTGGACGTGTTTGGTGAGCGCGCCAACGGAGATAAAATCCACGCCAGTTTCAGCAAACTCGCGCAGGGTTTCATGGGTGACGTTGCCGGAGACTTCCAGCTGCGCCTGACCGTTGGTGCGTTTAACCGCTTCGCGCATCTGCTCTGTTTCGAAGTTATCGAGCATGATGATATCGGCCCCGGCTTTGAGCGCGGCATCGAGCTCGTCGAGGTTTTCGACTTCCACTTCGACAGGCACATCCGGGTGCAGCCAGAAGGCTTTTTCCACCGCCTGACGTACGGAGCCGGAGGCGATAATGTGGTTCTCTTTGATCAGGAAGGCGTCGGATAACCCCAGACGGTGGTTGGCGCCGCCGCCGCACAGCACCGCGTATTTCAGGGCGGTGCGCAGGCCAGGCAGCGTTTTACGGGTATCCAGCAGCTGAGTTTTGGTGCCTTCCAGCAGGTTAACATAGCGACGAACGGCACTCGCCACGCCGGATAAAGTCTGGACGAAGTTCAGTGCGGTGCGCTCACCCGTTAACAGTACGCGGGACGGGCCATGAAGTTCAAAAAGAGGCTGACTGGCGCTGATGCTGTCGCCATCCTGAACGTGCCAGGTTATCTGTACGTCATCGCCGGCGAGCTGGGTAAAGACCTCTTCGACCCAGCGTTTTCCGCAGAATACGCCGTCTTCGCGGGTGATGATCACCGCGTGCGAGCGCGTCTCTTTAGGCAATAATTGTGCGGTAATATCGTTGTCCGCATTGACCTCGCCGCCCAGATCTTCACGCAGTGCGTGGGCGACGCTCGCCGGGATATCGAGGTTAATACGTTCCAGAAGCGCTTCACGTCGGTGGTCGGGGTTGTAACGGCGAGTCGGCATGATAAAACTCCAAATTGGTAACGAATCATAAGATTGAAACATGCTACTCTGAACCGAGAATCTGCACCATATATAAGGAGAGCCAGCATGCAGTTACAAGACGGATGGCTGGTGGATGCGCGGCACGTACCGTCGCCGCACCATGATTGCCGCCCGGAGGATGAAACGCCCTCACTGCTGGTGGTCCACAATATTAGCCTGCCACCGGGTGAATTTGGCGGTCCGTGGATCGACGCATTATTCACCGGAACAATCGATCCCAACGCCCATCCATTTTTTGCGGAAATTGCGCACCTGCGCGTTTCTGCCCATTGTCTGATTCGCCGTGACGGTGAGATCGTCCAGTATGTTCCTTTCGATAAACGCGCGTGGCACGCCGGTGTCTCGGTCTATCAGGGGCGTGAACGCTGTAACGATTTTTCGATTGGTATTGAGCTGGAAGGCACAGATACTACGCCGTACACCGACGCGCAGTACCAGGCGCTGGTGGCGGTGACGCGTGAGTTGACCGCGTTGTACCCAAAAATTGCTGACAACATCACCGGGCATAGCGATATTGCGCCAGTGAGAAAAACCGATCCAGGCCCGGCGTTTGACTGGTCCCGGTTTCGCGCCATGCTAACCGCTTCGTCAGATAAGGAGATGACATGACGTTGTTTACCATGCTGCTGGTGATGATCGCTGAACGGTTGTTTAAACTGGGCGAGCACTGGCATTTGGATCACCGGATGGAAGTGATCTTCCGTCGGATTAAACATTTTTCGATGCTACGCACTCTCCTGATGACCGCCGTGGTGATGGGCGTGGTGTTCCTGCTGCTGCGCGCGCTGCATGGCCTGTTTTTCAACGTGCCGCTGCTGGTGGTGTGGATCCTGCTGGGCGTGCTGTGCATCGGTGCTGGAAAGGTTCGGTTGCACTACCATGCCTATCTGAAAGCCGCATCCCGCGACGATAGCCACGCGCGTGGCGCGATGGCGAGCGAGCTGACGCTGATCCACGGCGTTCCGCCGGACTGCAACGAGCGCGATTACTTGCGCGAGCTGCAAAACGCGCTGCTGTGGATTAACTTCCGCTATTACCTCGCGCCGCTGTTCTGGTTTGTGGTGGGCGGCCCACTGGGGCCGGTGTTCCTGATGGGCTACGCTTTCTTACGCGCCTGGCAGACCTGGCTGGCGCGCTATCTGACGCCGCACGAACGACTGCTGTCAGGCATCGATGCGATTTTACACGTGCTGGACTGGCTGCCGGTGCGCCTGGTGGGCGTGGTGTATGCTCTGATTGGTCACGGCGAGAAGGCGCTTCCGGCGTGGTTTGCTTCCCTGGCGGATCGTCATACCTCGCAGTATCAGGTGCTGACGCGTCTGGCGCAGTTCTCCCTGGCCCGCGAACCGCACACGGATAAAGTCGAAACCCCGAAAGCAGCGGTGTCGATGGCGAAGAAAACCTCGTTTGTGATTGTGGTGCTGGTCGCGTTGCTGACGATTTACGGCACGCTGGTGTAAGCCAGCGCACCGCATTCCTCAATATGTATCCGCAGGCGGGATGCCAAAATCGGGCATCCCGTTTTCGTTCCAGCGCACGACTTTCAGGCGGGTGTGACGATTTGGATCGTACAGCGGGTCGCCCTCAATTTCGGTGTAATTGCGCGCGTGATACACCAGCACATCTTCCCCATCCGGCGTCTGCGTAAAGCTGTTATGCCCCGGCCCGTACTGACGATTTTCGTAGCTGGTAGTGAACACCGGGCGTGGTGATTTGTGCCAGTTGGCCGCGACACGCGGATCGGCGCTTTTATCAATCCACAGCAGCCCCATGCAGTAGTTCTCATCCGTCGCGCTGGCGGAGTAGCTGATAAACAGCCTGTCGCCATGCTCCAGCACTGCCGGGCCTTCGTTGACCCAGAACCCGCGACACTCCCAGTCATACTCCGGTTTGCTGAGCATCACCGGCTCGCCTTTAAGCGTCCACGCGTTTTCCATTTCACACAGATAGAGATTGGAGTTGCCTGAGATATCCGGCGCTTTTTGCGCCCACAGATACCAGCGCTTGTCTTGATGAACGAAAGTGGTGGCATCGAGCGCAAAAGTATCGAACGGCGTGACGATTTGCCCTTTCTCGACCCATTTTCCGGCCAGCGGATCGCTGTCGGCGCACTCCAGGGCGAACATCCGGTGCTGGAACATATTCAGCCCATCGAGCGCTTGAGTATGCGCGGCGGCAAAGTAGATGATCCATTTGCCGTCGATGTGATGCAGTTCCGGTGCCCAGATCAGCTCGCTCATCGGCCCGGCCTCGGGTTTTCGCCAGACCACCACCTCTTCGGCGCTGCGCAACCCTTCCAGCGAATCGGCGCGGCGGATCGCCAGTCGGTCGTACTCGGGCACCGAGGCGATGAAGTAATACAGCCCTTCGTGATGCAGAATAAACGGGTCGGCACGTTGTTCGATAAAGGGATTGGGCCAGTCACGCATTGGGCTTTCCTTATTTGGTTTCAGCGGCTTTGAGTTCCTGATAGTCATTCAGCTCGCGATAGTTCATGCGGCGTTTCTCCAGGTCTTCCTGAATCTGTTTCATCAGGTCACGGTCTACTTTCAGCAGACGCACCACACCTGCGGTAATCAAATAGCCAACGCCCGGTATGATGGTAAACAGCAGGACGATGCCGTTGATGGCATCGGCGCTTTGCGCCTTAGCACCCGCGTCGTAGCCGTACCAGGAGAGCAGGAATCCGACCATCGCCCCGGCGATCGCCAGCCCCAGTTTGAGGAAGAAAATGTTGCCTGAGAAGCTGATTCCGGTGATGCGCTTCCCGGTTTTCCACTCGCCGTAGTCGTCCACGTCGGCCATCAGGGACCAGTGCAGCGGGGACGGGATCTGATGCAGGACGTTGAGCAGGAAGTAGAGCACCACGATGGTGGTGGTGGCTTTCGGGTCGAAGAAGTAGAACGCGCTGGAGAAAATGGCCAGGGCGATGTTGGTCCAGAAGAACACTTTCAGCTTGCACCAGCGGTCGGTCAGGGTTTTTGCGAGGATGCTGCCGAGCATCATGCCCACCACGCCGAGGCTGATAAACAGGGTGGCGAAATGGGTGCTTTGCCCCATCACCCAGGTGACGTAGTACATGGTCGCCGCCATGCGGATAAAGCCAGGGCACACGTTGCACAGGGTCAGAAGCAGGATGCGCACCCACTGATCGTTCTTCCACACGTCTTTCAGATCGTTTTTCAGTTCATCATTGGTTTGTACCGCCGGGCGAATACGTTCTCGTACGGTTGAGAAACTAAACAGGAACATACAGGTGCCAATCAGCGCCAGCACGGTCATCGCCATCTGGTAGCCTTTGGCTTTGTCGTCACCGCCAAAAAACTCCACCATCGGCAGCAACGTTAACGAGAGCAACAGCGTCGCAATCCCGACCATCACAAAGCGATACGACTGACAGGCCACACGCTCTTTTGGATCGTTGGTGATTACGCCACCCAGCGAGCAGTAAGGGATGTTGATGGCCGTGTAGGTGAGCGACAGCAGGAAGTAGGTGACAAACGCATAGATAACTTTGCTGTTGTAAGTCCACTCCGGCGTGGTGAACATCAGAATACTGAACAGAGCATAGGGGAACGCAATCCACAGCAACCATGGACGAAATCGGCCATATTTACTGCGGGTACGGTCAGCGATCGCGCCCATGATCGGGTCGGTGATGGCGTCAATCACGCGAACTGAGAGTAACAACACCCCGACCAGCGCGGGGGCCAGGCCGAAGATATCCGTATAAAAATAGTTAACAAACAACATAATGGCGCCAAAGATGATGTTGCATCCCGCGTCGCCCATGCCATAGCCGATCTTTTCTTTTACAGACAGTTTATTGTTATCCATCGACAGCTCTCCGAGTTTCGGTATGGAGAGAATTATTCGCTGGCGAAGGAATATATGCGTTGCAGGATAAGGGCGGTGATATGGATGAAATGGCTGTGGGTGAGAATTTGTGAGGCAGGTAACACGCTCTGTACCCCAGTCGGGCACAGAGCGAGACGGGATTAATGCGCTTTTACGGTTTTGGCATTTTTCTGTTTGAACAGATAGCCCACGCCGAGAATCAAAATCCACACGGGGATCAGATAGACGGAGATCGCCATGCCCGGTGTGATCAGCATGATGACTAGCACCGCTGCCATAAAGATCAGGCATACCCAGTTGCCCAGCGGATAGAACAGGGCAGGGAAGCGGGTTTTCACACCTTGCTTCTGCTTGGCGCGACGGAACTTGATGTGCGCCAGGCTGATCATCGCCCAGTTAATCACCAGTGCGGAAACCACCAGCGCCATCAGCAGACCAAATGCCGATTCCGGTGCCAGGTAGTTGATCAGTACACACAGGGCGGTCACCACGGCGGAGACCATAATGGAGTTCACCGGCACGCCGCGTTTATCGACGTTCAGCAGCGCTTTTGGTGCGTTGCCCTGCTGAGCCAGACCGAACAGCATACGGCTGTTGCAGTAGACGCAGCTGTTATAGACAGACAGCGCCGCCGTCAGTACCACGATGTTGAGCGCGTTAGCCACGAAGGTATCGCCCAGCTCATGGAAGATCAGGACAAACGGGCTGGTGTCAGCGGTGACGCGTGTCCACGGCAGCAGGGAGAGCAGGACTGCCAGCGAACCCACATAGAAGATCAGAATACGGTAGATAACCTGGTTGGTGGCTTTCGGGATGCTCTGCTCAGGGTTATCGGCTTCTGCGGCGGTAATCCCGACCAGCTCCAGACCACCGAACGAGAACATAATGATTGCCATCATCATTACCAGACCGGTCATGCCGTGAGGCAGGAACCCGCCTTGCTCCCACAGGTTGCGCACGGTCGCCTGCGGGCCGCCGTTGCCGCTGAACAGCAGCCAGCCGCCGAAGATGATCATCGCTACAACCGCGATCACTTTGATAATCGCAAACCAGAACTCCATCTCACCGAACACTTTGACGTTGGTGAGGTTGATGGCGTTGATGATCACGAAGAAGGCCGCGGCCGATGCCCAGGTTGGGATCTCCGGATACCAGAACTGAATGTACTTACCGACGGCGGTCAGTTCCGCCATGGCAACCAGAACGTACAGCACCCAGTAGTTCCAGCCTGAGGCGAAACCGGCAAAGCTGCCCCAGTACTTATAGGCAAAGTGGCTGAAGGAGCCGGCTACTGGCTCTTCAACCACCATTTCGCCGAGCTGGCGCATAATAAGGAAGGCAATAAAGCCCGCGATGGCGTAACCCAGAATAATCCCCGGACCTGCCGACTGAATGACGGATGCGCTGCCCAGAAACAGGCCGGTACCGATAGCGCCACCCAACGCGATGAGCTGTATATGGCGGTTTTTAAGGCCGCGCTTTAGCTGATCGCCATGCTGTTGAGCTTCCATTTGAAACCTCGTGTGTGGTTGTTATGTTCACGCTCGAGCGTGTGTAATTATGAAAGTCCATTTTCTGTATTTTTTTCTTTACGGTGAAGTTGACCGAAAAAAGCGGGGGTGACTTCCGTTGACGCCAGAATAGTGGTAAGCGGACCCGAATGCACCTGCTTTATGAAGGGATGTCGATCGCTTGAATAAAAAGAAAGCATTTGTAAATACGTCCGCTTCACTCCCTTAACCCATCTATAGAATAAAAATGCTCCATAAGTGGGCGAATTTTCATTATTTACCTTGTTGAATCGCTTCAGATTGCAAATCCCCTCGTTTCAATAAGGTTAAAACACCCTCTTTAGTGGTAACCAGTTCATTTGTGCAAAGTTACATTTCTGAAACGTTATTTCTGTAAGGTTGTTAAAATGTGCAGGGTTTACTGATTTCAATCAAAACCAATATGGACAGAAGGTGAATACTTTGTTACTTTAGCGATACGAACATGAAATTGGTAAGACCAATTGACTCCGGGCAAAAAGGCGTAAGACAGGGAATATGGCCTACAGCAAAATTCGCCAACCAAAACTATCGGATGTGATAGAGCAGCAGCTGGAGTTTTTAATCCTCGAAGGGACTCTGCGCCCCGGTGAAAAACTCCCGCCTGAACGCGAACTGGCTAAACAGTTCGACGTTTCCCGTCCCTCTCTGCGTGAGGCGATTCAACGTCTCGAAGCGAAGGGCTTGCTGCTACGTCGTCAGGGCGGCGGAACTTTTGTGCAAAACAGCCTGTGGCAGAGCTTCAGCGATCCGCTGGTAGAGCTTCTTTCTGACCACCCAGAATCCCAGTTTGACCTGCTTGAAACCCGTCACGCGCTTGAAGGCATCGCGGCTTATTACGCGGCTCTGCGCAGCAATGATGAAGATCGTGAACGTATTCGCGAGCTTCATCAGGCCATTGAACGGGCCCAGCAGTCAGGCGATCTCGACGCTGAGTCCGATGCCGTCGTCCAGTATCAAATTGCCGTCACCGAAGCGGCGCACAATGTGGTGCTGCTCCATCTGCTACGCTGCATGGAGCCGATGCTGGCCCAGAATGTTCGACAGAATTTTGAATTGTTGTACGCCCGCCGGGAAATGCTCCCGTTGGTCAGCAACCATCGCACCCGAGTTTTCGAGGCGATAATGGCCGGGGAACCGGAGCAGGCGCGTGAAGCGTCGCACCGCCACCTGGCTTTC
Source organism: Lelliottia sp. JS-SCA-14 (assembly GCF_035593345.1). Classification (NCBI taxonomy): domain Bacteria; kingdom Pseudomonadati; phylum Pseudomonadota; class Gammaproteobacteria; order Enterobacterales; family Enterobacteriaceae; genus Lelliottia; species Lelliottia sp. JS-SCA-14. Next base: position 832,223 of record NZ_CP141606.1, read on the forward strand.
ATTGAGGAAATCTTGCTGGACCGCAGCCGTGAACAGAGTCGTCGAGAACGTTCACTGCGCCGCATACAGCAACGAAAGGATTAAGCGCCTGGCATTTTTAGAGCGCGGCAACTAAACGCAGAACCTGTCTTATTGTGTTCTTTGTTGAGAGCACAATGGGACAGGTTCCAGACAAATCAACGTATTAGATAGATAAGGAATACCCCCATGTCAGAACGTCTCCAAAATGACGTGGATCCGATCGAAACTCGCGACTGGCTACAGGCGATCGAATCGGTCATCCGTGAAGAAGGTGTTGAGCGCGCTCAGTATCTGATTGATCAGCTGCTTTCAGAAGCCCGTAAAGGTGGCGTGAAAGTAGCCTCAGGTGCAGGGGCTAGCAACTACGTAAACACGATTGCCGTCGAAGACGAACCGGAATACCCGGGCAATCTGGATCTGGAACGTCGTATCCGTTCTGCAATTCGCTGGAACGCGATCATGACCGTTCTGCGCGCATCCAAGAAAGACCTGGAGCTGGGCGGCCACATGGCTTCCTTCCAGTCTTCTGCGACCGTATACGAAGTGTGCTTCAACCACTTCTTCCGCGCACGCACCGAGAAAGACGGCGGCGACCTGGTGTACTTCCAGGGCCACATCTCTCCGGGCGTTTACGCACGTGCGTTCCTGGAAGGTCGTCTGACTGAAGAGCAGATGAACAACTTCCGTCAGGAAGTTCACGGTAAAGGTCTCTCCTCTTACCCGCACCCTAAACTGATGCCTGAATTCTGGCAGTTCCCGACCGTATCTATGGGTCTGGGTCCAATCGGTGCTATTTACCAGGCTAAATTCCTGAAATATCTGGAACACCGTGGCCTGAAAGATACCTCCCAGCAGACCGTTTACGCTTTCCTCGGCGACGGCGAGATGGATGAGCCAGAATCTAAAGGTGCGATCACCATCGCCACCCGTGAGAAACTGGACAACCTGTGCTTCATCATCAACTGTAACCTGCAGCGTCTGGATGGTCCGGTAACCGGCAACGGCAAGATCATCAACGAACTGGAAGGCATCTTCAGCGGTGCTGGCTGGAACGTGGTTAAAGTGATGTGGGGCGGTCGTTGGGATGAGCTGCTGCGTAAAGACACCAGCGGTAAACTGATCCAGCTGATGAACGAAACCGTTGACGGCGACTATCAGACCTTCAAATCCAAAAACGGTGCTTACGTTCGTGAACACTTCTTCGGTAAATACCCTGAAACCGCAGCGCTGGTTGCAGACTGGTCTGACGATCAGATCTGGGCTCTGAACCGTGGCGGCCACGATCCGAAGAAAGTCTACGCAGCACTGAAAAACGCACAAGACACCAAAGGCAAAGCAACAGTTATCCTGGCACATACCATCAAAGGTTATGGCATGGGTGACACCGCCGAAGGTAAAAACATTGCTCACCAGGTGAAGAAAATGAACATGGACGGCGTGCGTTATATCCGCGACCGTTTCAACGTTCCTGTCACCGACGAGCAGGTTGAAAACCTCTCTTACATCACCTTCCCGGAAGGCTCTGAAGAACACACCTACCTGCACGCACAGCGTCAGAAACTGAACGGCTACCTGCCGTCCCGTCAGGTGAACTTCACTGAGAAACTGGAACTGCCGGTTCTGGAAGACTTCTCCCAGCTGCTGGAAGAGCAGAACAAAGAGATCTCTACCACTATCGCTTTCGTTCGTGCCCTGAACGTGATGCTGAAAAACAAGTCGATCAAAGATCGTCTGGTTCCAATCATCGCCGATGAAGCGCGTACCTTCGGTATGGAAGGTCTGTTCCGTCAGATCGGTATTTACAGCCCGAACGGCCAGCAGTACACCCCGCAGGACCGTGAGCAGGTTGCTTACTACAAAGAAGACGAGAAAGGCCAGATTCTGCAGGAAGGGATCAACGAGCTGGGCGCAGGCGCATCCTGGCTGGCTGCTGCGACCTCTTACAGCACCAACAACCTGCCGATGATTCCGTTCTACATCTACTACTCCATGTTCGGTTTCCAGCGTATCGGTGACCTGTGCTGGCAGGCTGGCGACCAACAGGCTCGCGGCTTCCTGGTCGGTGGTACTTCCGGTCGTACAACCCTGAACGGTGAAGGTCTGCAGCACGAAGATGGTCACAGCCACATTCAGTCTCTGACTATCCCGAACTGTATCTCTTATGACCCGTCTTACGCGTACGAAGTGGCAGTCATCATGCATGACGGTCTGGTACGTATGTACGGTGAAGCGCAAGAGAACGTTTACTACTACATCACCACTCTGAACGAAAACTACCACATGCCGGCTATGCCAGCAGGTGCCGAGGAAGGTATCCGTAAAGGTATCTACAAACTCGAAACCATCGCGGGTAGCAAAGGTAAAGTTCAGCTGCTGGGCTCCGGTTCTATCCTGCGTCACGTCCGTGAAGCAGCGCAGATCCTGGCGAACGACTACGGCGTTGGCTCCGACGTGTACAGCGTGACCTCCTTCACCGAACTGGCGCGTGATGGCCAGGATTGTGAGCGCTGGAACATGCTGCACCCGATGGAAACTCCACGCGTACCGTACATCGCTCAGGTGATGAACGACGCACCGGCAGTGGCATCGACTGACTATATGAAACTGTTCGCCGAGCAGGTTCGTACTTACGTACCGGCTGATGATTACCGCGTACTGGGTACCGACGGCTTCGGTCGCTCTGACAGCCGCGAAAACCTGCGTCACCACTTCGAAGTTGACTCTTCTTATGTGGTCGTAGCAGCGCTGGGCGAACTGGCTAAACGTGGCGAAATCGATAAGAAAGTGGTTGCGGAAGCAATTACCAAATTCAACATCGATGCAGATAAAGTTAACCCGCGTCTGGCGTAAGAGGTAAAAGAATAATGGCTATCGAAATCAATGTACCGGACATCGGGGCTGATGAAGTTGAAATCACCGAGATCCTGGTCAAAGTAGGCGACAAAGTTGAAGCTGAACAGTCGCTGATCACCGTAGAAGGCGACAAAGCCTCTATGGAAGTCCCGTCTCCTCAGGCTGGCATCGTTAAAGAGATCAAAGTCTCTGTTGGCGACAAAACCGAGACTGGCAAACTGATCATGATTTTCGATTCCGCCGACGGTGCAGCAGCTGCTGCATCTGCGCAGGAAGAGAAGAAAGAAGCAGCGGCTCCGGCGGCTGCACCAGCAGCTGCGGCTGCAAAAGACGTCAACGTGCCAGACATCGGCGGTGACGAAGTCGAAGTGACTGAGATCATGGTGAAAGTGGGCGACACCGTTGCCGCTGAACAATCCCTGATCACCGTAGAAGGCGACAAAGCCTCTATGGAAGTCCCGGCTCCGTTCGCGGGCGTCGTTAAAGAGATCAAAATCAACACCGGCGACAAAGTGTCTACCGGCTCCCTGATTATGGTCTTCGAAGTGGCGGGTGCTGCACCTGCTGCGGCTCCAGCACAGGCAGCTGCTCCGGCGGCCGCGGCTGCACCAGCAGCGTCTGGCGCGAAAGACGTTAACGTTCCGGATATCGGCGGTGACGAAGTTGAAGTGACTGAAGTGATGGTGAAAGTGGGCGACAAAGTTGCCGCTGAGCAGTCACTGATCACCGTAGAAGGCGACAAAGCCTCTATGGAAGTCCCGGCTCCGTTCGCAGGTACCGTGAAAGAAATTAAAATCAGCACCGGCGACAAAGTGTCCACCGGCTCTCTGATCATGGTCTTCGAAGTGGAAGGCGCTGCGCCTGCCGCGGCTCCGGCTGCTGCTCCAGCACCTGCTGCTGCCGCTCCGGCTCCAGCTCCTGCTGCGAAAGCAGCGGCACCGGCAGCGAAAGCCGAAGGCAAATCTGAGTTTGCTGAGAACGACGCGTACGTTCACGCCACTCCACTGATTCGTCGCCTGGCGCGCGAATTCGGTGTGAATCTGGCGAAAGTGAAAGGGACGGGCCGTAAGGGTCGTATCCTGCGCGAAGACGTTCAGACTTACGTGAAAGAAGCGGTGAAACGCGCTGAAGCGGCACCAACTGCTGCTACCGGCGGCGGTATCCCGGGCATGCTGCCATGGCCGAAAGTGGACTTCAGCAAGTTTGGTGAAATCGAAGAAGTGGAACTGGGCCGTATCCAGAAAATCTCTGGTGCTAACCTGAGCCGTAACTGGGTGATGATCCCGCACGTTACGCACTTCGACAAAACCGATATCACCGATCTGGAAGCGTTCCGTAAACAGCAGAACGCCGAAGCTGAGAAACGTAAACTGGACGTGAAATTCACCCCAGTGGTCTTCATCATGAAAGCGGTTGCGGCAGCCCTTGAGCAGATGCCACGTTTCAACAGCTCTCTGTCTGAAGATGCACAGCGTCTGACGCTGAAGAAATACATCAACATCGGTGTTGCGGTTGATACGCCAAATGGTCTGGTTGTTCCGGTCTTCAAAGACGTGAACAAGAAGAGCATCACTGAGCTGTCCCGTGAACTGACTGTCATCTCCAAGAAAGCGCGTGATGGTAAGCTGACAGCCGGCGAAATGCAGGGCGGTTGCTTCACTATCTCCAGCATCGGCGGCCTGGGTACCACCCACTTCGCGCCGATTGTTAACGCGCCGGAAGTGGCGATCCTCGGTGTGTCCAAGTCCGCGATGGAACCGGTGTGGAATGGTAAAGAGTTTGTGCCGCGTCTGATGATGCCAATCTCTCTCTCCTTCGACCACCGTGTGATCGACGGTGCTGATGGTGCTCGCTTCATTACCATCATCAACAACACCCTGAGCGATATTCGCCGCCTGGTGATGTAATCGCAAAAGCCGGCCAGTCGGCCGGCTTTTTGTCTTGTAATCTCATGATAATTGTGAGGTTATGGGTAAAGACAAGAATTCATGAGCCGTTTGTTGTTTCAAAATTGTTAACAATTTTGTAAAATACGGGCGGATAGAACGTCCCGGTGGATGAAGGGCGACAAGTACCTGGACCGCCGGAAATCAATAAGAGGTCATGATGAGTACTGAAATCAAAACTCAGGTCGTGGTACTTGGGGCAGGCCCGGCAGGTTACTCTGCTGCCTTCCGTTGCGCTGATTTAGGTCTGGAAACCGTTATCGTAGAACGTTACAACACCCTCGGTGGTGTTTGTCTGAACGTCGGCTGTATCCCTTCTAAAGCACTGCTGCACGTAGCAAAAGTTATCGAAGAAGCCAAAGCACTGGCTGACCACGGTATCGTCTTCGGCGAGCCGAAAACCGATATCGACAAGATTCGTACCTGGAAAGAAAAAGTGATCACTCAGCTGACCGGCGGTCTGGCTGGCATGGCTAAAGGCCGTAAAGTGAAAGTGGTCAACGGTCTGGGTAAATTCACCGGGGCTAACACCCTGGAAGTGGAAGGCGAAAACGGTAAAACCGTGATCAACTTCGACAACGCGATCATCGCGGCGGGCTCCCGTCCGATCGAACTGCCGTTTATTCCGCATGAAGATCCACGCGTGTGGGATTCCACCGACGCTCTGGAACTGAAAACCGTTCCAAAACGCCTGCTGGTTATGGGTGGCGGTATCATCGGTCTGGAAATGGGTACCGTTTACCATGCGCTGGGTTCAGAGATTGACGTGGTTGAAATGTTCGACCAGGTTATCCCGGCTGCCGATAAAGACATCGTGAAAGTCTTCACCAAACGCATCAGCAAGAAATTCAACCTGATGCTGGAAACCAAAGTGACTGCCGTTGAAGCGAAAGAAGACGGTATTTACGTTTCCATGGAAGGCAAAAAAGCCCCTGCTGAAGCGCAGCGTTACGACGCGGTGCTGGTCGCTATCGGTCGTGTACCGAACGGCAAAAACCTGGATGCAGGCGCGGCGGGCGTTGAAGTGGACGACCGTGGCTTTATCCGTGTCGACAAACAGCTGCGCACCAACGTGCCGCACATCTTTGCCATCGGCGATATCGTCGGTCAGCCAATGCTGGCACACAAAGGTGTTCACGAAGGCCACGTTGCCGCTGAAGTTATCGCGGGCATGAAGCACTACTTCGACCCGAAAGTGATCCCATCGATCGCTTACACCGAGCCAGAAGTTGCCTGGGTAGGTCTGACCGAGAAAGAAGCGAAAGAGAAAGGCATCAGCTACGAAACCGCCACCTTCCCGTGGGCTGCTTCCGGCCGTGCGATCGCTTCCGACTGCGCCGATGGCGTGACCAAACTGATCTTCGACAAAGAAACTCACCGTGTGATCGGTGGTGCGATTGTCGGCACCAACGGCGGCGAGCTGCTGGGTGAGATCGGTCTGGCTATCGAAATGGGCTGTGACGCTGAAGACATCGCGCTGACCATCCACGCACACCCGACTCTGCACGAGTCCGTGGGCCTGGCGGCAGAAGTGTTTGAAGGTAGCATCACCGACCTGCCGAACGCGAAAGCCAAGAAGAAGTAATCTTCTGAATATGAAAAAGCCGCTCAACTGAGCGGCTTTTTTTTTTATTATGGAGTGACGGGCTGCCACGCTTTATCCGGATGATAAGCCTTTATCTTATGCGCCTTCTTCTGCGACTCGCTGCCGAGATCCGTCTGATACACCTTGTCTTCACCGTTCACCATAAAACTCATGACGCCGGTCTGGCCATAGCTGACGGGCCAGGCGATCATCGCAAAACCGTTGTCGCTATCCGGCAGGATCCGGAACTGGTAGCCGTGATACCCGGTCCCTGGCACCGGTGGGCTAAATGCCGGACCAAGCGGGCTTGGCGCTTCACCGGGAGCGGCTGGCCAGTACAGGCCGTCTTTTTTCCCTTCTGAGCTAATCACCTTTTTCGCGTATTGATGATTGAGCAAGAAATAGCTTTGCTGCGCATCGACATAGGCGTGAAGGGCTTCAATGGCGGCGAGTTCGTTGCGGCCAATCTCGCGCGTCAGGATCTCTTCGGCGGCTTTTTTCATATCAAACTGCCAGCCAGCTTCGCGCTTCACGACGGGGATCGGGAGTTGCCAGTCGCTATCGCCCACGTTCAGATGCGCGACATCGCCATTGATGACCGTGTGGTGGCTGACCTGCCAGTCCCGCAGAAAACGATCAACGGCGTCAGGGTCGACGCCCTCCGGCGGTAAAAAATCACGCCAGTCATCGCCGAGCAGGTTTTTCATCTCGCCTTCGTTTTGTATGCTGATGGCCTTCGCCAGGGCGCTGGTTGCTTCGTCCGGGGTAGCGAACTCCTGCTGCGCGAGGGCAAAAGTGGAGACCATAAGCAGCATCATTCCACTGAGTAATTTCTTTTTCATTTTGATGCCCTTAGCGGTGGCGGAATTCACGGTGTTCAGTGCGGCCCGCTGGCATTTGCCGCGGCTGCTGACGGTTCTGGTGTTGCGCGGTGAACTGACGACTCTGCGCGCCGCGTTGCTGCTGCGCCTGCCAGTTGGCTGACCGGCTATCGTTGCCGCTTAAGGCATTGGCCCGTGGTTGCGTATTTCGCTGGCGAGCGGGTTGCGCAGCCGGTCGCTCCTGCCGCTGGGACAGATTCTGACGGTTATCGCGCTGGGCTTTGTTATTCGCGCGCTGCGCGGTCTGTGGCTTGTTGGTGTCATACCCGCGATAGTTATTGCGCTGGGAAATCTGCTTCAGCTGATTGTTGGCCGCCTGACGCTGAGCGTCTTTCGTTGCCGGACGCTGGGTTTGCGACAGGTTTTTCCCGGTGGATTGCTGAACCTGAGCCAGTGCTGCCTGGCGCTGACTGTCGCGGTTAACCGGTTTTTGCTGCGTGGCACTCAGGCCCGTCGCGCTGTTCGTCGAGTGGAAACGGTTATTGAGCTGATTATTCGGATACGGAACCCCTTCACGATAGGCTGGATTATGCTGCCAGGTGCGGTTGTTATCCGTCAGGCGCTGGCCGCTGATTTTATTGAAGTTATCCACGTTGATGTTGATGTTGTTATCGCCGTTACGGTTATAGCCGCCGTTGTGGTGGTCATAATCATCGTGGTCATGGTGGTGATCGTCATCGTCCCAGTCGATATTACTGAAGATCGCGTAGGTGGTGGCGACCCCGAGACTGAAGCCCAGCCCCTTCACCAGGCTGTCGGTAAACTGCTCGCCCGGGGAAGGGGGAAGGTAGACCGGCGGATAGCTGGTGCTAGGCCAGGTGCCGTAAACCGTGTTGGGGTTATAGGTCGGGACGTAAACCACCTGCGGATCGGCGGATTCGATTTTGATAACCGTCGGGCTGGTTGTCGTGGTCGTTGCGGTTGAGCCGGATGTCGTGCTGGCAGCCGGTTCCGCTTTCTTCACACTGGTGACCGTCTGCTGCGGCGTGGACTGCAGCGCACCTGTTTGCTGAGCCAGTTGACGCAGACGCTGAACGGAATCCATCACATCCTTAGGCTGCGCCAGAAACGCATCGCCGAGACTCTGTATCCACGGCGGGTTTTCACCCATCAGTGACATTAGCTGAGGAAAGGCGACCAGGGATTTGACGCTCGGGTCCCAAGGCTGATTGCTCACCGCCTGAATGGCCGCGTCGCCCTGCATTTTAGGATTGTCTTTCGACCACTGCGCGGCCTGGATCACGTTTGCCGGATAGGTGGAGGCCATCAGGATTTGCGAGAGCAGCGCGTCGGGATAGAGCGCGATAGGGGCTGTCCACTGATCGATCTGCGCGGCGGTATAGGTTGGGGTAACAACCGGTGCAGGCGGTGGGGGGACGGGCTGAGGCACCGCCGCGACCGGTGGTGTTGAGACCGTCTCTGGAGCCCGGCTCTTCACAAACATCACGCCGGATGCGGCTAACAGCCCGGCACTGCACAGCAGGACCAGAAGGTGTGGCTTAAAGGGCAACTTCATAGTGTGACTCCAGCGTAAGCAGTGTCGATGGGCGTTCTTGTTGCCGCGAGTATATTCACCCGTGCTGTGCCGTTTTGATTAATGTTGGGAAACGGCGGAAGTGTCCTGATAAAGAGTGTGAGCATTTATTACACAAATTATATCCGATGGGGAAAAAGGCGTGGGAAATTCAAAAGGCCGCTCTTGCGAGCGGCCAGCAGCTAGTTGCCGAGATTGACGACCAACAGCACCGTGATGTCGGAAATATTCCAGCCACCATGCAGCGCCGTCAGCAGTAAACCGGTCACAACGATCAGCGCATAGATATATCGCATCTCCATTGCGTGCGTTCCTTTGCAGGGCTACGCGGGTTCCTTCTTCACCGGAAAAGGCAGAACCAGGCAAGTTGGAATTGCCGCGTAGGTTATGGAACTGCTTCCGGGCCCGGTGACTGGTTGCTACACCAGCGAAGCAGGCCGGAATGGAGATTAGCGTATGAAGTATCGAGGAAGAAGCGCGGAGATAATGTTTCTTTGATTTTCATTTGAAAGCTGAAGGCGCTACGCAAAAAGAAAAACAGGACTTGCACAGCACCAAATGAAAGAGCAAAATTCAAAACGTTGGGATTGCCGCAAAACCTGCCAGCCCGGTGTGCTACCACCGCAAGGCACCAACTAAACCGCTGAAAGGCGGTTTTTTTGTGCCCGAAAAATCCCTCTCTTTGCGCGCTATACCATCCTTAACGATTCAGCAAACTATTTAATGTTGCTTTTTTGTAAACGGATTAACACTGTGCAGAAATCCTGCTATGCTGCCCGACGCGGTATCGGGCATTTACCCTACAAACTGCTGTCTCACAGGAGCGTGAAGAGAACGCCGACCGCATATGACAATGAGAGCGAGGAGAACCGTCGTGCTAGAAGAATACCGTAAGCACGTAGCAGAACGTGCCGCCGAGGGAATTGTACCGAAACCCTTAGATGCAACCCAGATGGCCGGCCTCGTCGAGCTGCTGAAGAACCCGCCTGCGGGCGAAGAAGAATTCCTGTTAGATCTGTTGATCAACCGCGTTCCGCCTGGCGTCGATGAAGCCGCGTATGTAAAAGCCGGATTCCTTGCTGCCGTTGCCAAAGGCGAAGCCACCTCCCCACTGGTCACTCCTGAAAAAGCCATTGAACTGCTCGGCACCATGCAGGGCGGCTACAACATTCATCCGTTAATTGATGCACTGGATAGCGACGCGCTGGCACCGATTGCCGCCAAAGCGCTGTCTCAGACGCTGCTGATGTTTGATAACTTCTACGATGTGGAAGAGAAAGCCAAAGCCGGCAACCGTCACGCAAAACAGGTGATGCAATCCTGGGCTGATGCCGAATGGTTCCTGAACCGTCCACAGCTTGCCGAAAAAATTACCGTCACCGTCTTCAAAGTGACCGGTGAAACCAACACCGATGACCTGTCGCCGGCTCCGGATGCCTGGTCTCGCCCGGATATCCCACTGCACGCTCTGGCGATGCTGAAAAACGCCCGCGAAGGCATCCATCCGGATCAGCCGGGCAGCGTTGGCCCGATCAAACAGATCGAAGAGTTAAATAAGAAAGGCTTCCCGCTGGCCTACGTCGGTGACGTAGTCGGGACCGGCTCTTCGCGTAAATCCGCGACCAACTCGGTGCTGTGGTTCATGGGCGATGATATCCCTCATGTGCCGAACAAGCGCGGCGGCGGCCTGTGTCTTGGCGGTAAAATCGCACCGATCTTCTTCAACACTATGGAAGATGCGGGCGCACTGCCGATCGAAGTGGACGTCAACAACCTGAACATGGGTGACGTGATTGACGTTTATCCGTTCAAAGGCGAAGTCCGCAACCACGAAACCAATGAACTGCTGGCAAGCTTCGAGCTGAAAACCGACGTGCTGATCGACGAAGTGCGCGCCGGTGGCCGTATCCCGCTGATCATCGGTCGCGGCCTGACCACCAAAGCGCGTGAAGCGCTCGGTCTGCCGCACAGCGATGTGTTCCGTCAGGCGAAAGACGTGGCCGAGAGCAATCGCGGCTTCTCCCTGGCACAGAAAATGGTCGGTCGTGCATGCGGCGTGACCGGCGTTCGTCCGGGCGCGTACTGCGAGCCAAAAATGACCTCCGTCGGTTCTCAGGACACCACCGGTCCAATGACCCGTGATGAGCTGAAAGACCTGGCGTGTCTGGGCTTCTCGTCTGACCTGGTGATGCAGTCCTTCTGCCACACGGCGGCCTATCCGAAGCCGGTTGACGTGACCACACACCACACTCTGCCAGACTTCATCATGAACCGTGGCGGCGTCTCCCTGCGTCCGGGCGATGGTGTGATCCACTCCTGGCTGAACCGTATGCTGCTGCCGGATACCGTCGGTACCGGTGGTGACTCCCATACCCGTTTCCCGATCGGCATCTCCTTCCCGGCCGGTTCTGGTCTGGTGGCGTTTGCTGCCGCGACGGGCGTGATGCCGCTGGACATGCCGGAATCCGTTCTGGTGCGTTTCAAAGGCAAAATGCAGCCGGGCATCACCCTGCGCGATCTGGTTCATGCGATCCCGCTGTACGCGATCAAACAGGGTCTGCTGACCGTTGAGAAGAAAGGCAAGAAGAACATCTTCTCTGGCCGCATTCTGGAGATCGAAGGTCTGCCGGATCTGAAAGTCGAGCAGGCGTTTGAGCTGACCGATGCGTCCGCCGAGCGTTCTGCGGCGGGCTGCACCATCAAGCTGAACCAGGAGCCGATCGTTGAGTATCTCACCTCTAACATCGTGCTGCTGAAGTGGATGATTGCCGAAGGTTACGGCGATCGTCGTACGCTGGAGCGTCGCGTGCAGGGCATGGAAAAATGGCTGGCCGATCCGCAACTGCTCGAAGCTGACGCTGACGCAGAATACGCGGCGGTGATCGACATCGATCTGGCGGATATCAAAGAGCCAATCCTGTGTGCACCAAACGATCCTGACGATGCGCGTCTGCTGTCTGACGTGCAGGGCGATAAGATCGACGAAGTGTTCATCGGCTCTTGCATGACCAACATCGGTCACTTCCGTGCGGCCGGTAAGCTGCTGGATACCCATAAAGGCCAGCTGCCAACCCGTCTGTGGGTCGCTCCGCCAACGCGTATGGATGCGGCACAGCTGACGGAAGAAGGCTACTACAGCGTGTTTGGTAAGAGCGGTGCGCGTATCGAAATCCCTGGCTGTTCCCTGTGTATGGGTAACCAGGCGCGCGTGGCTGACGGTGCGACCGTGGTCTCCACCTCGACCCGTAACTTCCCGAACCGTTTAGGAACCGGCGCGAACGTCTACCTGGCTTCTGCGGAGCTGGCGGCGGTTGCGGCGCTGATCGGCAAACTGCCAACGCCGGAAGAGTACCAGACCTATGTGGCGCAGGTTGATAAGACGGCGGTGGATACCTATCGTTATCTGAACTTCGATAAGCTCTCTCAGTACACCGAGAAAGCGGACGGCGTGATCTTCCAGACGGCAGTATAAGAGTCTTCTCCCTCTCCCGTGGGAGAGGGCCGGGGTGAGGGCATCAGCCCGCACAATCCCCACAAAACCTCGCGTTATTCAACGCGAGGTTTTTTATTTTCCACTCCTGACACCCGTCCCGCTTTTTATCTCCTCTCTATCTGCGATAATTACGCCATAGCTCTGCAGAGGAAAACACCATGGATTACGAATTTCTGCGCGATATCACCGGAGTGGTGAAAGTGCGCATGTCGATGGGCCACGAAGTGGTCGGGCACTGGTTTAACGAAGAAGTGAAAGAAAATCTCGCCCTGCTCGATGAAGTCGAAGACGCTGCACAAACCGTCAAAGGCAGCGAGCGCTCCTGGCAGCGCGTCGGACACGAGTACACCCTCTGGATGGACGGCGAAGAGGTGATGGTTCGCGCCAATCAGCTCGAGTTTTCCGGCGATGAGATGGAAGAGGGGATGAGCTACTACGATGAAGAGAGCCTGTCGCTGTGCGGCGTAGAGGACTTTTTGCAGGTGGTGGCAGCGTACCGCGATTTTATGAAACAGAAGTAAACCAGCGGAGCATCCTTGCTCCCCGCGCGTTTTACACGGCCGGAATATTGCGGCCGTAGTAGATTTCGCGCATCTCTTTCCAGAGCAGGTCGGTGATCGTCTTCCGCTCTTCTTCGCTTAAATCTTCAGGCTTCGTGTGGAACATGTAGTGCTGGAGGTCGAACTCCTTCAGTAACATCTTGGTATGGAAGATGTTTTCCTGGTACACGTTCACGTCCATCATGTCGTACAGCGCCTTCATATCCTCGGACATAAAGTTCTGAATCGAATTGATCTCATGGTCGATAAAATGTTTCATGCCGTTGATATCACGGGTGAAACCCCGCACGCGATAATCGACGGTGACAATATCGGATTCCAGCTGGTGGATGAGATAGTTCAGCGCGTTGAGCGGAGAAATCACCCCGCAGGTGGAGACTTCAATGTCGGCGCGGAAAGTACACAACCCGCCTTCCGGGTGACTCTCGGGGTAGGTATGCACGCAGATGTGGCTCTTATCGAGATGGGCGACCACCGCGTCGGGCAGCGGGCCGGGGTGTTCAGTCGGGTCGATAAGCTTGGGATCAATCGGCTCTTCGCTCACGAGGATCGTGACGCTCGCGCCCTGCGGTTCATAGTCCTGACGCGCAATGTTCAGGATATTGGCCCCGATGATGGAGCAGGTTTCTGACAGGATCTCGGTCAGTCGGTTGGCGTTGTAGAGTTCATCGATATAGGCGATATAACCATCGCGCTCCTCCGCTGTTTTCACGTAGCAGATATCGTAAATACAAAAACTCAGGCTTTTGGTCAGGTTGTTAAAGCCATGCAGTTTCAGCTTTTTCAATTTAGTTCACCCCCTTAGAGGACAGCGCGTCTTGCAGATATTGTGGCAAGGCAAAAGCGGCCGTGTGCACTGCCGGATTGTAGTAGCGGCAGATGAGGTTTGCCTGATGGAAGCGCGCCTGGATAATCTCGGTGGAGAGATGGCGCAGCGCCTCGTTGTCCGTCGCCCAGGCGAAGGTCATGATACCGCCGTAATAGGTCGGGATCGCCGCCTGGTAGAAGCTCACGTCACCGAAATAGGTGCTGAGCTTGCGGTGGCTGTCGAGGGCTTCGTCCTGCTGCAGGAAGCAGACGCCGTTCTGCGCCACGAAGATCCCGCCAGGGTTCAGGCAGCGCTTGCAGCCTTCGTAGAAGGACGAGGTGAAGAGCGTCGCGCCCGGCCCGATGGGATCGGTGCAGTCGGAGATGATCACGTCGAAAGTCTGGCTGGTCTGATTCACGAAGTTGACGCCGTCGTCGATCACCAGCGTAAAGCGTGGATCGTCGTAGCTGCCCGCATTGTGGTTCGGTAGATACTGGCGGCAGAAGGAGACAACACCGGCGTCGATCTCGACCATGGTGATGGTTTCGACGGTTTTATGGCGGGAGACTTCGCGCAGCATCGCGCCGTCGCCGCCGCCGATAATCAGCACGTGTTTCGCGTGCCCGTGCGCCAGCAGCGGCACGTGGGTCATCATTTCGTGATAGATAAACTCATCGCGCTCGGTGGTTTGCACCACGCCGTCCAGCGCCATGACGCGCCCGAACGCGGCGTTTTCGAAAATGATCAGATCCTGATGATCGGTTTTCTCATGATAAAGCACGTTATCAACGGCAAAGTACTGACCAAACTGGTCATGCAGCGTTTCGTGCCATAGGGTTTTCTCGGTCACAGGCTGATACCTCCTTTGTTAACATCCATTACACCCACGCAAAATGGGCGCAACATCATAGCCAACAATGACCGCGCATGCACGGTCATCATTGCAACAAAGGGGCGTCGGGAAGGTTACTTCACGTAGGCGAGCAGGCTCAGCGAATCGCGGGCCAGCGCTTTGCATTTTTTCGCGACAGGAATGCCAATGCCGCTTAAATCGCGGTAGCTGTCTTCACCGAGCGCCTTCATGTCAAAGCTATCGTAGTTGCTGAGATCCCATTGGTTCTGCTGGGCAAAAAAGACCAGTGCGCGACGAATCTGCCCGTTGGGTAAATTCTGGTATCCACAATCGTTTTTCAGGAAAACAAAAACTGCCGTTAAATCGGCCATATCTTCCGCTTCGTTTTCACTCAGCGCATAACTGTTCGCACTCATCGCCACCAGGCTTGTGAACAAAATTGTCCTGAAAAACGTCTTCATTGCTTCTACCACTGCGTCACGGAAATTAAACGTTAGCATACTTGATACCAGCGCGACGACCTTTATTATTGCGGCTTTACTTGACCTTCCGCTTAGGGGAGGGTTTAAGCTCAAAATATCGCCTGCACGGAAAAAAGGAATGAACATGCAACGTCGTGATTTTTTGAAATATTCAGCCGTCATCGGGGCTGCCAGCGCGTTACCTTTGTGGAGCCGCGCGGTATTTGCGGCCGACAGACCGGCGCTCCCGATCCCTAATTTACTGACGGCGGACGCCCGCAGCCGCATTCAGCTTGTCGTACAGTCCGGAAAATCGGCCTTTGGCGCGCATCAGGCGACGACATGGGGATATAACGGCAATTTGCTCGGTCCTGCGCTGCAGCTCTCTCGCGGCAAACAGGTGACGGTGAATATTCACAATACCCTCGCCCAGGAGACGACGCTGCACTGGCACGGCCTGGAAGTTCCCGGTGAAGTGGACGGCGGCCCGCAGGGCGTCATCAAAGCGGGCGGCGAGCGCACGGTGACCTTTACACCGGATCAGCACGCGGCAACCTGTTGGTTCCACCCGCATCAGCACGGTAAAACCGGGCATCAGGTGGCGATGGGGCTGGCGGGTCTGGTGCTGATTGAAGACGACGAGAGCCGAATGCTGCGCTTGCCGAAACAGTGGGGCATTGACGATGTGCCGGTGATCGTGCAGGACAAGAAATTTACCGCTGACGGGCAGATTGACTATCAGCTGGATGTGATGAGCGCGGCGGTCGGCTGGTTTGGCGACACGCTCCTGACCAACGGGGCGATCTACCCGCAGCATTCGGCGCCGAGAGGCTGGCTGCGTCTGCGCCTGCTCAACGGCTGTAACGCGCGATCTCTCAATTTTGCCGCCAGCGACCAGCGCCCGCTGTACGTGGTGGCCAGCGACGGCGGGCTATTGGCTGAGCCGGTAAAAGTCAGTGAGCTGCCGATGCTGATGGGCGAGCGTTTTGAAGTGCTGGTGGATATCAGCGACGGTAAGCCGTTTGACATCGTCACGCTCCCGGTGAGCCAGATGGGGATGGCGGTTGCGCCGTTCGATAAGCCGCACCCGGTGCTGCGCATCCAGCCGCTGGTGGTCACCGCCTCGGGCACGCTGCCGGACACCCTCGTTGCCGTGCCTGCGCTGCCGTCCCTCGACGGGCTCACCCAGCGTAAACTCCAGCTGTCGATGGACCCCATGCTCGACATGATGGGCATGCAGGCGCTGATGAATAAATATGGCGCTCAGGCGATGGCCGGGATGCACCACGGGCAGTCGATGGGTCATATGAACATGGATCACGGTAAGATGGGCAACATGGGCCATATGAATCACGGTGGCGGAAAAGGTTTTGATTTCCACAACGCCAACCGCATCAACGGGCAGGCCTTCGATATGAACACCCCGATGTTTGCGGCGCAAAAAGGGCAGTACGAGCGCTGGGTGATTTCCGGTGAGGGTGACATGATGCTGCACCCGTTCCACATTCACGGTACACAGTTCCGCATTTTGTCCGAGAACGGCCAGGCGCCTGCGGCGCATCGTACGGGCTGGAAAGATACGGTGCGGGTGGAAGGGGGCGTCAGCGAAGTGCTGGTGAAATTCGAGCATGACGCGCCGAAGGAGTTTGCCTATATGGCGCACTGTCATCTGCTGGAACATGAAGATACGGGGATGATGCTCGGGTTTACGGTGTAAAAAAAGCCGGGTGGCGGCTGCGCCTTACCCGGCCTACGGTTCTACAAACGGCAACCTCGGGTTGCCGTTTTGCTATTACTTCACATCATCCGGCAACGCATACGCGACAATATAATCGCCCATTTTCGTGCCAAACGATCCGTGACCGCCCGCCGAGATGACAACATACTGCTTGCCATTCACTTCGTAGGTCATCGGTGTGGCCTGTCCGCCTGCAGGCAGACGGCCTTGCCACAGTTTTTCACCGTTGGTCATGTTGTACGCGCGCAGGTAGTTATCTGCGGTTGCGGCGATGAACAGGACGTTACCGGCGGTAGAGATTGGGCCACCGAGCATCGGCATCCCCATATTGAACGGCACCGGAACCGGCATTGGGAACGGCATGCTGTCCTGCGGCGTACCAATACGTTTTTTCCACACGACCTGATTGGTTTTCAGATCCAGCGCGGAAATATAACCCCAGGCAGGCTGTTTACACGGCAGACCAAACGGCGACAGGAACGGGTTCAGCGTCACGCCAAACGGCACGCCATACTGCGGCTGAATACCGGCTTCGGTACCGCTGCCTTTCGCGTCTTTCGGCTGCTCCATCGGGTTGCCCGGACCGCGTGGGATCAGCTTCGAGACAAACGGCAGCGCCATCGGGTTAGCAATCGCCACCTGACGGTTTGGATCGACAGAAATACCGCCCCATTCGAACATCCCCAGGTTACCCGGGAAGACCAGCGTGCCCTGCTCAGACGGCGGGGTGAAGATGCCTTCATAGCGCAGCTGATGGAACATCACGCGGCACACCAGCTGGTCGAACATGGTGGCGCCCCACATGTCCGCGCCGGTCAGATCTTTCTTCGGACGGAAGCTCAGGTCAGAGAATGGCTGCGTTTTAGAAACGTAGTCGCCTTTCGCCGCACCCTGCGGGACCGGTTTTTCCGGAGCCGGAACCACCAGTTTGCCGTTAGTACGATCCAGCACGAAGATGTTGCCGGTTTTTGCCGGAGCGTAAATCACCGGAACCGTTTTACCGTCGACGGTAATGTCGGCCAGCGTCGGCTGGGACGGCATATCCATATCCCACAGATCGTGGTGAACGGTTTGATAGCTCCAGGCCAGTTTCCCGGTCGTGGCGTTCAGCGCCACAATCGCGCTGGCGTAACGCTCCTGCTCTGGCGTGCGGTTCCCGCCCCAGATATCTGGCGTGGTCACGCCCATCGGCAGATAGACCAGATCCAGCTTGGCGTCATATGCGGCCGGTGCCCAGGAGTTCGGGGAGTTAAAGGTAAAGGTATGTTCATCCGACGGGATTGCGTTTGGATCTTTCGCACCCGGATCGAAGGCCCACAGCAGTTTCCCGGTGTTCACGTCGAAACCGCGAATCACGCCAGAGGTTTCACGGGTAGAGAAGTTATCCGTGACCGACCCGGCAATGACGATGGTTTTATCGGTGATGATCGGCGGAGACGTCGGCTCATACAGGCCCGGCGTGGTATCCGGCATGTTGGTCTGCAGGTTGAGGATACCTTTGTTGGCAAAGGTTTCGCACAGCTTGCCGGTTTCGGCGTTGATGGCAAACAGACGGCCATCGTTCACCGGCAGAATGATACGGCGAGGGCAGTCTGCCACCACTTCCGGGGAGGCCGTTTCCGCGCGCGCTTCGTGGTAAGAGACACCGCGACAGGTCACATGCTGGAACGAGGTATTGGTGTTCAGCTGCGGATCAAAGTGCCACTTCTCCTTGCCTGTCGCTGCATCCAGCGCGAACAGACGCTGGTGAGCGGTACACAGGTAGAGCATGTCGCCCACTTTGATCGGCGTGACTTCGTTGGTCAGTTCACCCGGATCGTTCGGCTGCTTCAGATCGCCGGTGCGGAAGGTCCAGGCCTCTTTCAGGTTTTTCACGTTGTCGGCGTTGATCTGCTTCAGCGGCGAGTAGCGTTGACCTTCCTGATTGCGGCCATACGCCGGCCAGTCACCGTCCGCCACCTGAGAGATTGCGGCGGCAGGGGTGGAATCGGCGCTCAGGGTGCCTTTCACTTCCTGCGGATCGTTAAATCCGGCCCAGGTCAGAATGCCAGCAGTAATCAGCAGGACAACGACCAGCCCACCGACGGCACCGTTAGAAGGCACCACCAGGCGACGCCAGACGAACGGCAGAATCAGCCAGACACCAAAGAAGACGAGGATGTCGCTACGGGGCGTGAGCGCCCAGAAGTCGAAGCCGACCTCCCAGACACCCCAGACCATCGTCGCGAGCAGTAATGCTGCGTAAAGCCACAGCGCGGAACGTTTACGACGTAACAGCAGGATAGTCACGCCAACCATGACCAGGCCCGCAATTGGGTAGTACCAGGAGCCGCCTAACGCGACCAGCCATACGCCACCGGCTAACAGATACAGCGCGCAGAAAGCGGCAAATGCGGCTGTTAACGTTACCAGTAGACGCGGCTGTGGAGATTTTGTTTCAGCCATAGAAAAGTACTCTGTAGTTTGTTAATTATTTGATAGCAATTAATTATAGGTATTAACAAGTGTGATCGGAATCACAAAATGAGCTTTTTGTAACTCATGCGCCAGGCCAATCCATTTGCTGGTATACTGCTGAACTTGTGAATCATTGCCGGACGTATCAGCATCCGCAGTGATAGATTGGTTTTAAATCATACGGTTAGTAATATGAAACATACTGTTGAAGTGATGATCCCGGAAGCGGAGATCAAAGCGCGTATCGCCGAACTGGGTCGTCAAATCACCGAACGTTATCAGGACAGCGGCAGCGATATGGTGCTGGTGGGTCTGCTGCGCGGCTCATTCATGTTCATGGCAGACCTGTGCCGTGAAGTTCAGGTGTCCCATGAAGTGGATTTCATGACCGCCTCCAGCTACGGCAGCGGGATGTCGACCACCCGTGATGTGAAAATCCTGAAAGACCTGGACGAAGACATTCGCGGCAAGGACGTGTTAATCGTAGAAGACATTATCGATTCCGGTAACACCCTTTCTAAAGTGCGCGAGATCCTGAGCCTGCGCGGACCAAAATCCCTGGCGATTTGTACCCTGCTGGATAAACCGACGCGTCGCGAAGTGGACGTCCCGGTTGAATTTGTCGGTTTCTCAATCCCGGATGAGTTCGTGGTGGGTTACGGCATCGATTACGCACAGCGCTATCGCCATCTGCCGTATGTTGGAAAAGTGGTTCTGCTGGACGAGTAGTCTTATGTTTTGCCCGGTGGCGCTGCGCTTACCGGGCCTACAAAAGCGTGAACGGTGAATCGTAGGCCGGGTAAGGCGAAGCCGCCACCCGGCTTTTTTACAGGTTATTTGTGGTTAACGTGCTTGAGCTTGAGGTTGGCAATCCCGGAACGATAGCGCTGCTCCAGGGTTTCGCGGTTGGTGGCCGTCACTTCCAGGTTACGTAGCAACCCGTCGTGAATTCCATACGCCCAGCCGTGAACCGAGACTTTCTGCCCGCGCTTCCATGCCGACTGCATGATGGTCGAATGGCCCAGGTTATAGACCTGCTCCATGACGTTCAGCTCGCAAAGGGTATCGAGGCGGCGCTCCTGCGGCATTTCGCCCAGCAGTGAGCTATGTTTGAACCAGATATCGCGAATGTGCAGCAGCCAGTTATCGATCAACCCCAGTTCCGGGTTCTCGACCGCCGCCTGCACGCCACCGCAGCCGTAGTGGCCGCAAATAATAATGTGTTCCACTTCCAGCACGTCCACCGCGTACTGCACGACGGAAAGGCAATTGAGATCGGTGTGAATGACCAGGTTTGCGACATTACGGTGAACAAACAGCTCACCCGAATCAAGACCTGTCAGGCGTTCCGCCGGGACGCGGCTGTCAGAGCAGCCAATCCACAAAAAGCGTGGGTTCTGCGCCTTCGCCAGCTTCTCAAAAAATCCCGGGTCCTCTTCTATCAGCATTTTTGACCATAGTGCATTGTTGCTGATGAGTGTATCTATGTCATTCATAGAGGTTAACGACCTGTAACCGAGTAATAGCGTTGCGCTAATATAGGGTAACTCGACTTTTATTGAAACCACACAACGTGTGTCAGAACTATAGGTAAGTTTAATTCATGACAATCGCACTTGAGCTCAAGCAGCTTAAAAAAGTCTATTCCGGCGGCGTTCAGGCGCTGCGCGGAATCGATCTGCAGGTCGAAGCGGGGGATTTCTACGCGCTGCTGGGGCCGAATGGCGCAGGGAAATCCACCACCATCGGCATCATCAGTTCTCTGGTGAACAAAACGTCCGGCAGCGTCGCGGTGTTTGGTTATGACCTCGAAAAAGACGTGGTGAACGCCAAGCGTCAGCTGGGGCTGGTGCCGCAGGAATTTAACTTCAACCCGTTTGAAACCGTGCAGCAGATTGTGGTTAACCAGGCGGGTTACTACGGCGTGGAGCGTCAGGACGCCATTGCGCGCAGCGAAAAGTACCTCAAACAGCTCGATCTGTGGGAAAAACGCGGCGAACGCGCGCGGATGCTCTCCGGCGGGATGAAGCGTCGTCTGATGATCGCCCGTGCTTTGATGCACGAGCCAAAGCTGCTGATCCTCGATGAGCCGACGGCGGGCGTCGATATCGAACTGCGCCGCTCGATGTGGGGTTTCCTGAAGGATCTCAACGACAAAGGCACGACCATTATTCTGACCACCCACTATCTGGAAGAGGCGGAAATGCTGTGCCGCAATATCGGCATCATTCAGCGCGGCGAGCTGGTGGAAAACACCTCGATGAAAAACCTCCTCTCCAAGCTGAAATCCGAAACCTTTATCCTCGACCTGGCGGCGAAAAGCCCGCTGCCGAAGCTGGAGGGCTATCAGTATCGTCTGGTGGATACCTCAACGCTGGAAGTCGAAGTGCTGCGCGAGCAGGGCATTAACAGCGTCTTTGCGCAGCTGAGCGCGCAGGGCATTCAGGTATTGAGTATGCGTAACAAAGCCAACCGACTGGAAGAACTGTTTGTCTCGCTGGTCCATGATAAACAAGGAGAGCAGGCATGATGCATCTTTACTGGGTGGCGCTAAAAAGTATCTGGGCCAAAGAGATCAACCGTTTTATGCGCATCTGGGTGCAAACCCTGGTGCCGCCGGTGATCACCATGACGCTCTATTTCATCATCTTCGGGAACCTGATTGGCTCCCGCATTGGTGAAATGCATGGCTTTACCTACATGCAGTTTATCGTGCCGGGCCTGATCATGATGGCGGTGATCACCAACGCCTACGCCAACGTGGCATCGTCGTTCTTCAGCGCTAAATTCCAGCGCAACATCGAAGAGTTGCTGGTGGCCCCGGTGCCGACGCATGTGATCATCGCCGGTTATGTCGGCGGCGGTGTGGCGCGCGGGCTGGCGGTTGGGATTCTGGTGACGGCGATTTCCCTGTTCTTTGTTCCGTTCCAGGTGCACTCGTGGACGTTCGTAGCGGTGACGCTGCTGATGACGGCGATCCTGTTCTCGCTGGCCGGTCTACTGAATGCGGTCTTCGCGACCACCTTCGATGACATCAGCCTGATCCCGACCTTCGTCCTGACGCCGCTGACCTATCTCGGCGGGGTGTTCTACTCTCTGACGCTGCTGCCGCCATTCTGGCAGGCGCTGTCGCACCTGAACCCGATTGTCTACATGATCAGCGGCTTCCGCTTCGGCTTCCTCGGCATTACCGACGTGCCGCTGTTCACCACCGTGATCGTGCTCGGCGTGTTCATCATTGCCTTCTACATCCTCTGCTGGTATCTGATCCAGCGCGGACGCGGACTGCGCACCTAAGCGTTATCCCCGGCAGTACTCTGTCTGCCGGGGCCTTTTCTTTGATAGTTATCACCCTAAATCAACCTTCACTCCGCTAAACTACTTTCCCCTAAAGGAGAGACGCTATGCTGGGTTGGGTGATTACCTGTCATGATGACGATGCCCAGGCAATGATTGATCGCCTGGAAAAGAAGTTTGGTCCGCTGCCGCAGTGTCGGGCGGTGAATTACTGGCGTGGCCTCAGTACCAATATGCTCAGTCGTATGATGTGTGATGCATTGCATCAGACGGATACCGGCGAAGGGGTGATATTTCTCACCGACAAATCGGGCGCTGCGCCGTACCGTGCCGCCGCGTTGTTGAGCCACAAGCATGAAAACTGTGAAGTGATTTCCGGAATAACCTACGCCTTGCTGGAGATGATGTCTCCCCTGCGCGAGACGCTGAGCAGCGCGGAGTTCCGCGACATGCTGGTCGGGCAGGAGATCCCTGGCGTCAGCAGTCTGTGGCATCAGCAGCAGAAAAACCCGCCTTTCGTCCTGCTCCACGATCTGTATAAGAATTAAACATTGGTATTGATGTCGCTTTTGCTACAATGGCGGCTGATTTTTTGTGTCGATAATAATCCCATGTTTATGCGCGTTTTTTTCCTGCTGTTGCTGCTGGTCTCCGGCGGCGCATCTGCCAGT
The DNA here is from genome assembly GCF_035593345.1 of Lelliottia sp. JS-SCA-14. Taxonomy (NCBI): domain Bacteria; kingdom Pseudomonadati; phylum Pseudomonadota; class Gammaproteobacteria; order Enterobacterales; family Enterobacteriaceae; genus Lelliottia; species Lelliottia sp. JS-SCA-14. The sequence goes on from NZ_CP141606.1 coordinate 855,381, forward strand.
TTATTAAGCCAGCAAGGCTTGCCCGCTCAATACATGCAAACCACTGAAGATGCGGCGATCTGGGCGCAGGTGGGCAACGAGGTCGTGAACGTCGGCAACGTCCGCGCGGGGCAAATTCTTGCGGTGGTTCCTACCGCAGCCGATTACTACGAATTTCGCTTCGGCTTTGGCACCGGTTTTATCGACAAAGGCCACCTGGAAAAGGTGCAGGGCAAGCAGCGCGTTCAGGACAGCCTGGGCGATCTCAACAAGCCGCTCAGCAATCAAAATCTCATCACCTGGAAAGACACCCCGGTTTATAACGCTCCCAACAGCGGCAGCGCGCCCTTTGGTACGCTCAGTTCCAACCTGCGCTATCCGATCCTCAGCAAGCTGAAAGACAGGCTAAACCAGACCTGGTTTCAAATCCGCATGGGGAACCGCCTGGCGTGGATCAGCAGCCTGGATGCTCAGGAAGATAACGGTATTCCGGTGATCACCTATCACCATATCCTGCGTGACGAAGAGAACACCCGCTTTCGCCATACCTCCACGACCACCAGCGTGCGTGCGTTCAACAACCAGATGACCTGGCTGCGCGATCAGGGCTACACCACGCTGACCATGTATCAGCTGGAAGGGTACGTGCGCAATAAAATGAACCTGCCCGCGCGGGCGGTGGTGATCACCTTTGACGATGGTCTGAAGTCGGTCAATCGCTACGCCTGGCCGATTCTGAAGCAGTACGGATTTAAAGCGACGGCGTTTATTATCTCGTCGCGCATCAAAGGCCACCCGCAGAAGTGGGACCCGAAATCACTGCAGTTTATGAGCGTGTCGGAGCTGAAAGAGATTCAGGATGTGTTTGATATCCAGTCGCATACCCACTTCCTGCACCGCGTCGACGCCAACAAACATCCGATTTTGCTGAGCCGCAGCGCGCATGTGATCCTGTTCGATTTTGAACGCTCGCGTCGCGCGCTGGCGCAGTTCAACCCGCGCGTACTCTACCTCTCGTATCCGTTCGGCGGGTACGATGACAAAGCGGTGAAAGCGGCGAACGAGGCCGGTTTTCATCTGGCGGTGACGACGGTGAAAGGGAAGGTAAAGCCGGGGGATAATCCGTTCTTACTGAAACGCCTGTACATCTTAAGAACGGATTCGCTGGAGACCATGTCGCGGCTGATCAGCAATCAGCCGCAGGGATAAATCAGGCAACCTGAACCGGTACGGCTTTCGCGGTACGTTTCATTTCGTTGTCGCCGTCAAAATAGGCCACTTTCGGCTGCCAGCTGCGCGCCTGTTCGTCCGGCATGGTGACGTAGGTGGCGATAATCAGGATATCCCCCACGTCCGCACAGTGTGCCGCCGCGCCGTTCACGGAGATGATTTTCGAGCCGCGCTCACCGGCAATCGCATAGGTCGAGAAGCGCTTGCCGTTGGTGACGTTGTAAATATCAATGGCTTCGTATTCGAGAATACCCGCCGCCTCAAGGAAATCCTGGTCAATCGCGCAGGAACCTTCGTAATGCAGGTCTGCCTGCGTCACTTTGACGCGGTGAAGCTTACCTTGCAGCATTGTGCGAATCATAACGTTACCTTTACTCTTCATGCAGTCCCTCTCCGGCTGGAGAGGGCAGGGTGGGGGGAAACATTCCCCAGGCAAATATCAGCGCAGTATTGCCCGATTTTTAGTCGCTGTCTACTGCGTCAGCTCAACCACTTTATTGTCGATCAGACGGGCCTGACCAAGCCACGCGGCAACCAGAATCACGGCGCGTTTGCTGGTGTCTGAAAGCTCAAGCAGCGTGTCCGCATCGCGGATTTGCACGTCGTCGGCACGCAGCCCTTTTTCGTTCAGCTCCTGTTCGCCGATAGCGATAATCTCTTCCGCCGTCAGCTCATTCGCTTTGAGCTTTTCCGCCATCGCGTTCATCACTTTGCTCAGTCCCGGCGCGATTTTGCGCTGGTCAGCGGTCAGATACCCGTTGCGGGAGCTGAGCGCCAGGCCGTCTTTGGCGCGCACAATCGGCACGCCGACGATATCGATGTCATAGCCCATGTCGGCGACCATTTTGCGGATCAGCGCCAGCTGCTGGAAATCTTTCTCGCCGAAGCAGGCGACGTCCGGCTGCACCAGGTTGAAGAGCTTGCTGACGATGGTCGAAACACCGCGAAAATGCCCCGGACGGCTGGCCCCTTCGAGCATCGTTGAAATGCCCGGCACGTCGACAAAGGTCGCGCCTTCGGTGCCCTGCGGATAAATATCGGCAGGCGCAGGCGAGAAGACGAAATCCACGTGGTGTTTTTTGAGCTTCTCGCAATCTTCCTGCAGCGTGCGCGGATAGCGCGCCAGATCGTCGGCGCGGTCGAACTGCATCGGGTTCACGAAGATAGAGACCACCACCACGTCGGCGCGGGCTTTGGCTTCCTCGACCAGTTTCATGTGGCCGTCATGCAGATTTCCCATGGTCGGAACCAGGGCGATACGTTTACCTTCCTGACGCAGGCGGCGAATGTGCTGGCGCAGCAGCGGCAGGGTTTCAATGATTAGCACAACGAGACTCCTTAATGGAAACTGTGTTCTTCACCCGGGTAAACACCGGATTCGACGTCGGCAATATACTGCCTGACCGCAGCGCGCATGTCGCCCGCGGTGCTCAGGAAATTCTTCGCAAATTTAGGAATGTGGCCGCCGGTAATGCCGAAGGCGTCATGCATCACCAGGATCTGCCCGTCGGTGACGTTGCCTGCGCCAATGCCGATCACCGGAATGGAGAGCGCCTCGGTGACGCGTTGAGCGAGTTCTACAGGCACGCACTCCAGCACCAGCAGCTGCGCACCGGCGGCTTCCAGCGCCAGGGCATCGTCCAGCAGCGTTTGTCCTGCTTCGCCGCGACCCTGAACTTTATACCCGCCGAAGATGTTCACCGACTGCGGGGTTAACCCAAGATGGCCGCACACCGGTACGGCGCGCTCGGTCAGCTTTTTCACCGTCTCGATAAGCCAGGCTCCGCCTTCGATTTTCACCATATTGGCGCCCGCGCGCATTACCGCAGCGGCGTTTTCAAAGGCTTGTTCTGGCGTGGCATAGGCCATGAAAGGCAGATCGGAAAGCAGCAGGCAGTTTGGCGCACCGCGGCGTACGGCGCGGGTGTGATAAGCAATCTCTTCTACCGTCACTGGCAGGGTGGAATCATGTCCTTGTACCGTCATCCCTAACGAGTCGCCGACCAGCATGACGTTAATGCCTTCATCGGCAAACAGCTTCGCAAAGCTGTAGTCATAGGCGGTGATCGTGGCGAAGCGTCTCTTTTCCTGTTTGCATTTCTGCAATAAGGCGATGGTGGTTGGTTTCATAATGTTTCCTGATGGCCCAAAACGAATCTTTGCGCATTCTAACAGTAACATTCAGTGGAACAATGATTTTAGGCAACCGATTAACAGCAAATATTTTGGGGTTAATCAGCGAAAAAGCGGGTTTACCAGAGGGCAGGTTTTTCGGCGTTAAGCTGCTGCAAAATCGCCTTGAGCGATTCGCCGGTCGGGAAGGTTAATTCAGGGGCGACTTCAAACAGCGGCCAGAGCATAAAACCGCGATTTTTCATGTCGTAATGCGGCACCGTCAGGCGTTCTGTATGAATCACTTCATCGCCGAACAGCATGATATCGAGATCCAGCGTGCGCGGTCCCCAGCGTTCTGCTTTGCGCTGACGGCCCTGCTGGAGTTCAATGCGCTGGGTGTTATCCAGCAAGGTTTCGGCATCGAGCGCGGTTTCCAGCACCACGGCGGCGTTCAGGTAATCAGGTTGATCCTGCGGCCCGAGCGGCGGTGTGCGGTAAAACGCAGAAACCGCCACCAGGCGGCTCTGTGGGATCTCGCTTAACGCCTGAACGGCAGCGTTGACCTGCTCCAGCGGAGAGGCCAGATTGCTGCCGATGGCGATATACGCGAGGGTCATGCGCTGCCTTCGCGGCGCGGTGCGCGCTTGCGTGGGCGACGATGACGGCGACGCGGTTCTGGCTCTTCGTCCAGATTGGTGAGCATCCCTTTCTGTTCCGGCGGCGCGGACACCTGGAATTCACCCCACCACTGGGCCAGACTTTGCAGCTCTTTGCTGTTTTCGATCTCAGCGCGCAGCGCCAGCAGATCGTAAGCCGCACGGAATTTTGGATGTTCCATCAGCTTCCATGCGCGCTTGCCCTGACGGCGAGACATGCGCAGCTGCAGCTGCCAGATATCGCGAACCAGGGTGGTGATGCGCTTAGGAATCGCCAGCGTACGACAGGCTTCATCCAGCACGTCGTTCGCGGCCAGCGCGAAGGCGTCGTAATAGGCCAGACCGCTTTCCTGGGCAATCTTCTGCGCGGTTTCGAGCAGCGGATACCAGAACATCGCCGCGAACAGGAACGCCGGGTTCACGCGCATATCGTTATGAATGCGGGTGTCGGTGTTTTTCAGCACCTGGGCGATGATGCGCTCCATCGGGCTGTCACCGCTTTCAGTGAAGTAGCGCACGATGGTCGGGAACAGCGGCTGGAAGAGGCTGTTTTCACGCAGCAATTTATAGGTTTCATACCCATAACCCGCCTGCAGCATTTTCAGCGCTTCTTCGAACAGGCGCGCCGGTGGCACGTCGTTGATGAGCGTAGCCAGACGCGGGATCGGCTCGGCCGTTTCAGGGCTGATCTGCATATTCAGCTTGGCGGCAAAGCGCACAGCGCGCAGCATGCGCACCGGATCTTCGCGGTAGCGCGTCTCAGGATTACCAATCAGGCGAATCACGCCCTCTTTCAGATCCTGCACGCCGCCGACGAAATCACGCACCGTGAAATCGGCCACGCTGTAGTAAAGGCTGTTGATGGTGAAATCGCGACGCTGGGCATCTTCTTCGATGGAACCAAAGATGTTGTCACGCAGCAGCATGCCGTTCTGGCCGCGCTGAGAAGTGGTGCGATCGGTCGGTGCGCCAGCTTCGTGGTGACCGCGGAAGGTGGCCACTTCGATAATTTCCGGCCCAAACATCACGTGAGCAAGACGGAAACGACGGCCGACCAGACGGCAGTTGCGGAATAATTTACGCACCTGCTCCGGCGTGGCGCTGGTCGTCACGTCAAAATCTTTTGGTTTTTTGCCAAGCAGTAAATCGCGAACCCCGCCGCCCACGAGATAGGCCTCGTAGCCTGCTTTATTCAGACGATAGAGCACCTTGAGGGCATTTTCACTGATATCTTTGCGGGAAATAGTGTGCTGCTCACGCGGAATAACCGACATATGGGATTGAGCAATAGCGTCATTCGCTACGCTCTCATCGCGGCTTAGCACCTTACGGCAAAAATTAGCGACTCGAGTAAAAATAGTACACCTCGGTAGTGTGTTTCATTTATAGGACAAAAAAATTACACGTCATCCTCCATGCTGCCTCTGCGTTGGCTGCCTTCGCTCACACTGGTCGTTTACACGTGTAAACTCCCAGCGATTCACTCAGTTGCCGCCTTGATGCAGCATGGATGCTTCGTGTAAAAAGCGGCTAATCATAGCTCAGCGAGACGCATTTGAGAATGCTGGATTTTTGGCACTGCGGAGAGCGACCAGCCCTCGACAGCTTTTTTCAGCAATTCCTCAACGGATAAATCCTGCCATTCATTGTTTACATTTTGGTTTAGAAATCGTAATGCGTCGATCAAAACAGGGCGCGGATCGCCGTCAGGCAGCGCCGGCGCGTGATTCTGCTTTGAAAGTTTATTCCCGTGTTCATTCAACGCCAGCGGCAGATGAATATAATCCGGCACCGGCCAGCCAAAGTGCTGATACAGGGAAATTTGTCGCACCGTCGGTTCAATCAAATCCGCGCCGCGCACAATTTCCGTCACGCCCTGGAAATGATCGTCCACCACCACGGCAAGATTATAGGCAAATAAGCCATCGCGACGATGAATAATGAAATCTTCCCGCGCCAGGCGTTCATCGGCGTTAATTTCGCCGAGCAGTAAATCATCAAAGCGGGTCACCGGATGATGCTGAAGCAGACGCACCGCCGCATTGTCCGGCCCATTATTCAGGGTCCGGCAATGGCCGTCATACACGCCACCTGCGCTCTGAATACGCGCACGGGTGCAGGTGCAATAATACGAGAGCCCTTGCTCATACAGCCACGCCAGGCGCTCGCGGTAAGCCTCATGACGTTGTGATTGCCAAAGAACTTCACCGTCCCAGTTCAGGCCGTAATGTTCCAGCTGACGCAGGATAGTTTCTGCCGCACCGGGAACTTCACGAGGGGGATCAATATCTTCGATACGCACGCGCCAGATGCCGTGCTGAGAGCGCGCTTGCAGGTAACTGCCGAGAGCGGCGATGAGCGAGCCAAAGTGCAGCTCACCAGAGGGAGATGGCGCAAAGCGCCCGATATAGTCGGATTGAGGCATATTCACAGCAGACAAAAAGTCACAAGGCGGGAGTGACTCCCGCCTTTATGATCGTTACGACAGGGCAGGGATTAACCGGCCATCTGTTTTTCGCGGATTTCAGCCAGCGTTTTGCAGTCGATGCACAGATCGGCAGTCGGACGCGCTTCCAGGCGACGAATGCCAATTTCCACACCGCAGGACTCGCAGTAACCGAAATCTTCGTCCTCGACCTTCTTCAGCGTTTTCTCAATCTTTTTGATGAGTTTACGTTCGCGGTCACGGTTACGCAGTTCGAGGCTGAACTCTTCTTCCTGAGCGGCACGGTCTACCGGATCCGGGAAGTTTGCTGCTTCGTCTTGCATATGTGTAACAGTGCGATCGACTTCATCCCTAAGTTGATTACGCCATGCTTCAAGAATACGCTTGAAGTGAGACAGCTGGGCTTCGTTCATATACTCTTCGCCCGGTTTCTCTTGGTACGGCTCCACCCCAGCGATGGCGAGAATACTCAGGGACGATGTTTTACGGTTTTGCCCTTCTTGCATGTTGCTTCTCCTTAACACGCACTATCGATCCCCGTGTGGGGGAAAAATCAGGTCGCTATAAATAGCAGATGCTTTTCCGTAAGGCAATTATCTAAACGTAACACTTGACAAGCCTGTGAGGAAAAGCGTATTTGCGCACGCGGCCAGAACACCAAATCGTCATCTTCTAACCCCTTATAACACAACGGGGAGCGTCGACTTCAGAGTCATATTATCGGCAGAAAGTTCCGCTTTATAAGCGAAAACTTCTACCCCCTGCTTTTGTGCCTCATTCAACAATTGTGCGTACTTCGGGTCAATGTGGCGGGCGGGTGAGAATCGTTCAATGGCTGAATGCAACACGGCAAACAGCAATACGGCGCGCTTGCCCGCCGCCGCAACACTCATTAGCTCTCGCAGATGCTTTTGGCCGCGTAGCGTCACCGCATCCGGAAAGTAGCCATTATCCTTGTCTGCTAACGTCACTGATTTGACTTCAATATAGCACTCAGGGCGGTCATCCGCCTGTAGCATAAAGTCAATTCTGCTGCCTTCCTCGCCATATTTCACTTCGCCTTTTATGACGCTGTATCCGGTGAGCTCCGGAATCAGCCCGGCGTCGATGGCCTCTTTCACCAGCGGGTTGGCGCGCTGGGTATTAACGCAGATAAACGCCCCTTGCTGAGTTTCTGTGATTTCCCAGGTGTGGGCATATTTGCGTTTAGGATTCAACGACGTGGAGTACCAAACCCTGTCGCCCGGCGTGGCGCAGCCGGTCATCGCGCCGGTGTTTGGGCAGTGCAGCGTCAGGTGCTCACCTTCGGGCGTCACGACGTCGGCGAGAAAACGCTTATAGCGTTGAATCAGAGTGGCGTGCTGTAGGGCAGGGGTAAACTTCATCGTGGATCCTTGATTAGTCGCTCAACGTCCAGCGTGAGAGCGGCGTATAGCGGGTGCGTCCCTGGTGGAATACCGATTCGTAAAGCGCAAACTCCGTCACCGGAAAGCTCCAGCTAAAACCGGGTGAGGGAATGGCAACGGCGTGACTGGTGTTGCGCAGCAGGGTGAGATGCGGGTGAAATGGTTGCGGGCTTTGATAGCAGCCGCTGCGCGCAGCCTGAGCGCGCAGTAAATTTGCCAGCTGCAACAAACCGCGCGGCGGCTGACGCGTGCCCAGCCATACCACGCGCGAGCGCAGCCACTGCCCGGCATCATCCAGATTGAGGGTAAAGCCCGGCTGGCAGATGCGCCCGGCCATCGCCGACAGCGCCTGCTGCTTCTCCGCGCTCACCTCACCGAGAAACGCCAGCGTCAGATGTAAATTAGCGGCCGCCACCGGGCGGCCCGCTTCTGCCGGGAAATTCGCGGCGCGCCAGCGGACGATCTGTCGCTGAATTTTTGCAGGTGGCTCAATGGCGAAAAACAGGCGTTTCGGCTCAGACATAAGGGGGGCTCGGTAATGATATGCGCCGATGCTACAATGTCTGCCGTCTAATGTTAACCCTCTGGAGCTGTTCGTGTCCTCATTGCCGGTCGCCGCCGTCCTTCCTGAGCTTCTTGCTGCCCTACGACATGCCCCGCAGATCCTGCTCAATGCCCCCACGGGCGCGGGGAAATCGACGTGGCTGCCGCTGCAGATCCTCAAAGAGGGCAACATTCCCGGAAAAATTATTCTGCTCGAGCCGCGCAGGCTGGCGGCGCGCAACGTGGCGCAACGGCTTGCCGAACTGCTGGGCGAAAAGCCGGGTGAAACGATCGGGTATCGTATGCGCGCCGAAACCTGCGTCGGCCCCGCGACGCGCCTCGAAGTGGTGACGGAGGGCATTCTCACCCGGATGCTGCAAAACGATCCGGAGCTAAGCGGAGTAGGCCTGGTGATCCTCGATGAATTCCACGAGCGCAGCCTGCAGGCCGATCTGGCGCTGGCGCTGCTGCTCGACGTGCAGCAAGGGCTGCGCGACGATCTCAAACTGTTAATCATGTCCGCGACGCTGGATAACGCACGTTTGCAGCAGAGGCTGCCGGATGCCCCGACGATCGCCTCCGAAGGGCGGGCGTTCCCCGTCGAGCGCCGCTATCAGTCTCTGTCGGCGAATCAGCGCTTTGATGAGGCGGTGGCTATCGCAACAGCGGAACTGCTGCGTCAGGAACCCGGCTCGCTGCTGCTGTTTTTACCTGGCGTCGGCGAAATTCAGCGCGTGCAGGAGAAACTCGCGTCCCGCGTCGGGAGCGATGTGCTGCTCTGTCCTCTGTACGGCGCGCTGTCCCTCAATGAACAGCGTAAAGCCATTCTTCCGCCACCCGCCGGGCAGCGCAAAGTGGTGCTGGCGACCAACATCGCCGAAACCAGTTTAACCATCGAAGGCATCCGTCTGGTGGTCGATACTGCGCAGGAGCGGGTGGCGAGTTTCGATCCGCGCACCGGCCTGACGCGCCTGCTGACCCAGCGCATCAGCCAGGCGTCGATGACCCAGCGCGCGGGCCGCGCCGGGCGTCTGGAGCCGGGTATCTGTCTGCATCTCACCAGCGCGGAGCAGGCGGAACGGGCGGCGGCCCAAAGTACGCCGGAAATCCTGCAAAGCGATCTCTCCGGGCTGCTGCTGGAGCTGCTGCAGTGGGGCTGTCCGGACCCGAGCCAACTGATCTGGCTGGATCAGCCGCCAGCGGTGAATCTGGCGGCGGCGCGTCGGCTGCTCACTCAGCTCGGCGCGCTGGAGAACGATCGCCTGTCGTCACGCGGTCAAAAGATGGCGACGCTCGGCAACGAACCGCGTCTGGCGGCGATGCTGGTGGCGGCCAAAAACGATGACGAAATCGCGACTGCCGCAAAGCTCGCGGCGATCCTCGAAGAGCCTCCGCGCGGCGGGAGCAGCGATCTGGCGTCGGCATTTTCGCGCAATCAGCCCAACTGGCAGCAGCGCGCCCAGCGGCTTTGTCAGCGCCTGAACAGTCGCGGCGGGGCGCTGGACAGCGATCTGATCGCCCGTCTGCTGGCGCAGGCTTTCCCGGATCGCATCGCACGCCGTCGCGGTCTGGACGGTCGCTATCAGCTGGCGAACGGCATGGGGGCGATGCTCGACAGCGACGATGCGCTCACCCGCCACGAATGGCTGATCGCGCCGCTGCTGTTGCAGGGGAGTTCGTCCCCGGATGCGCGGATATTGCAGGCGATTGCCGTGGATATTGAGGCGCTGACGCGTGCTTGCCCGCAGCTGTTGCAGCAGTCGGACACCATCGAATGGGACGACGCGCAGGGGACGCTGAAAGCCTTTCGTCGCAGCCAGATTGGCAAGCTCACCGTGAGCGTTAAACCGCTGGCGAAACCCTCGGAAGAGGAGCTGCATCAGGCGATGCTCAACGGCATTCGCGATAAAGGGCTGAGCGTACTGAACTGGACGCCGGAGGCGGAACAGTATCGTCTGCGGTTGCACTGCGCCGCGCGCTGGCTGCCGGAAATCGGCTGGCCTGCGGTGGACGACGAGTCGCTTTTGGCCTCGCTCGAAACCTGGCTGCTGCCCGAAATGAGCGGTGTTCACTCCCTGAAGGCCCTGAAATCGCTGGATGTGAAGGCCGCGCTTGAGAATTTACTCGACTGGTCATTACGTCAACGGCTGGTGAGTTCGCTCCCCTCGCATTACACTGTGCCCACCGGAAGTCGGATTGCCATTCGATATCATGAAGATAATCCTCCGGCGCTGGCGGTGCGGATGCAGGAGATGTTTGGCGAGGCCACCACGCCGTCGATCGCCGACGGGCGCGTGCCGCTGGTGCTGGAGCTGCTGTCGCCGGCCCATCGTCCGCTGCAAATCACCCGCGATCTGGGCGCGTTCTGGGCCGGAAGCTATCGTGAAGTGCAGAAAGAGATGAAAGGGCGCTACCCGAAACACGTCTGGCCGGACGATCCGGCGAATACCGCGCCGACGCGGCGGACGAAGAAGTATTCGTGATCCCCTCTCCCTTGAGGGAGAGGGTTAGGGTGAGGGGGAAATGTGCGCGCTGATGCCCTCACCCCAGCCCTCTCCCACAGGGAGAGGGAGTTAATGTTTTTGAGAGATTTCTTCTTTCACCGTTGGGTGGAAGAAAAGAGAATCGGGCCATTGCGCCTGAATGTTGCGGAGAAAAAGCATGGCGGGGAATGACCGCGAGCCAATAGGACGTAAAGGGAAACCTTCGCGTCCGGCGAAGGAAAAAATCAGCCGTCGTCGCCTCAGAGATGAGGATTATGACGATGACTATGAAGACGATGATGAGGATGAACCGATGCCGCGTAAAGGGAAGGGCAAAGGGGGTAAACCTCGCGGCAGACGCGGCTGGTTCTGGCTGCTGCTGAAGCTGTTTATTGTATTTGTCGCGCTGATGGCGATCTACGGCGTCTATCTGGATCAGAAGATCCGCAGCCGTATCGACGGGAAAGTCTGGCAGTTGCCTGCGGCGGTCTATGGCCGCATGGTGAACCTTGAGCCGGACATGTCCATCAGCAAGAACGAAATGGTCAAACTGCTGGAAGCCACGCAGTACCGTCAGGTGTCGAAAATGACCCGTCCTGGCGAGTTTACCGTGCAGGCGAGCAGCATCGAGATGATCCGTCGTCCGTTTGATTTCCCGGACAGCAAAGAGGGCCAGGTGCGCGCGCGTCTGACCTTTGACGGCGATCATCTGGAAACCATCGAGAACCTGGACAGTAACCGTCAGTTTGGTTTCTTCCGTCTCGACCCGCGCCTGATCACCATGCTCTCCTCGCCAAACGGCGAGCAGCGCCTGTTTGTGGCGCGTAATGGCTTCCCGGATCTGCTGGTGGATACCCTGCTGGCGACCGAAGACCGTCACTTCTACGAGCACGACGGCGTGAGCCTCTACTCCATCGGGCGTGCGGTGCTGGCGAACCTGACGGCCGGTCGTACGGTGCAGGGGGCGAGTACCCTGACCCAGCAGCTGGTGAAAAACCTGTTCCTATCCAGCGAACGCTCCTACTGGCGTAAGGCCAACGAAGCGTACATGGCCGTGCTGATGGACGCCCGCTACAGCAAAGATCGCATTCTTGAGCTGTACATGAACGAGGTGTATCTCGGTCAGAGCGGCGATAACGAGATCCGCGGCTTCCCGCTGGCGAGCCTGTACTACTTCGGTCGTCCGGTGGAAGAGCTGAGCCTCGACCAGCAGGCTCTGCTGGTCGGCATGGTGAAAGGGGCGTCAATCTACAACCCGTGGCGTAACCCGAAACTGGCGCTGGAGCGTCGTAACCTGGTTCTGCGCTTGCTGCAACAGCAGCAGGTGATCGATCAGGAGCTGTACGACATGCTGAGCGCGCGTCCTCTGGGCGTCCAGCCGCGCGGCGGTGTGATTTCGCCACAGCCTGCGTTTATGCAGATGGTGCGTCAGGAGCTGCAGACTAAGCTCGGCGACAAAGTGAAAGATCTATCCGGCGTGAAGATCTTTACCACCTTTGACTCCGTTGCCCAGGACGCCGCCGAGAAAGCCGCCGTTGACGGCATTCCGGCGCTGAAAAAGCAGCGTAAGCTGAGCGATCTGGAAACCGCGATGGTGGTGGTCGATCGCTACAGCGGCGAAGTGCGTGCGATGGTCGGTGGGGCAGAGCCGCAGTTTGCGGGCTACAACCGTGCGATGCAGGCGCGTCGTTCGATTGGTTCTCTGGCTAAACCGGCGACCTATCTCACCGCGCTGAGCCAGCCGAATCAGTACCGACTCAACACCTGGATTGCCGATGCGCCGATTGCACTGCGTCAGCCGAACGGCCAGGTGTGGTCTCCGCAGAACGACGATAAACAGTTCAGCGGCCAGGTGATGCTGGTGGATGCGTTAACGCGTTCCATGAACGTTCCGACGGTGAATCTCGGTATGGCGCTGGGTCTGCCAGCCATTACCGACACCTGGGAAAAACTGGGTGTGCCGAAAGATCAGCTCCACCCGGTTCCGGCCATGATTCTGGGGGCACTGAACCTGACGCCAATCGAAGTGGCGCAGGCGTTCCAGACCATCGCCAGCGGCGGTAACCGCGCGCAGCTCTCTGCGGTGCGCTCGGTGATTGCCGAAGACGGCACGGTGCTGTATCAGAGCTTCCCGCAGGCGGAACGCGTGGTTCCGGCACAGGCGGCCTACATGACTCTGTGGACCATGCAGCAGGTGGTGCAACGCGGTACGGGTCGCCAGCTGGGCGCGAAATATCCGGGCCTGCATCTGGCGGGTAAAACCGGGACCACCAACAACAACGTCGATACCTGGTTCGCTGGTATTGACGGGCGTGAAGTGGTGATCACCTGGGTAGGACGCGACAACAACCAGCCGACCAAGCTGTACGGCGCGAGCGGTGCGATGTCGATCTACCAGCGTTACCTGACCAACCAGTCGCCGGTGCCGCTAAACCTGACGCCGCCGGAAGATATCGTCGATATGGGCGTGGATGAGTCCGGTAACTTTGTTTGCGGCGGTGGGATGCGAACGCTTCCGGTGTGGACCGACAAGCCGGAATCCCTGTGCCAGCAAAGCCAGCCTGAACAGCCAACGGGCAACCCGTTTGAGCAGTCTCAACCTCAACAGCAGCCGCAGCAACAACAGCAGCAGCCGCAGAATGAGAAGAAAGACAGCGACGGCGTGGCGGGCTGGATTAAGGATATGTTCGGCAGTAACTAAGCTAGTGAATTCCCTCTCCTGCGGGAGAGGGAATTTATTCACGCATAAAGAACATATTCCTAACCCTTATTTAATCCTGTTTTAACTCCTCATTTTCCCTCTGGTTATTTCTTAAACCCTCAATTCTTGTAGGGCCGCATATCGCTTGCTATGCCGCCAGCGTTTCGCATATTATTCTGCGGTCATAATAATAATTCTCGTTTACGTTATCATTCACTCTTTCATCAGAGATATACCAATGGCGCTCAAAACTGCTCAGCCAATGAGTCCTTCGCTGCGTAAAATCGCAGTCGTCGTAGCCACAGCGGTAAGCGGCATGTCTGCTTTAGCACATGCGGCTGAAACCCCTAAAAAAGAAGAAACCATCACCGTTACCGCGGCGCCTGCTGCGACGGAAAGTGCATGGGGACCGGCGGCGACCATCGCGGCGCGTCAATCTGCGACCGGGACCAAAACCGATACGCCTATCCAGAAGGTGCCGCAGTCTATTTCTGTGGTGACTGCCGAAGAGATGGCGCTGCACCAGCCACGCTCGGTGAAAGAGGCGTTGAGCTACACCCCAGGCGTTGCCGTTGGCACGCGTGGCGCATCGAACACCTATGACTATCTGGTGATCCGCGGTTTTGCGGCCGATGGTCAGAGCCAGAACAACTACCTCGATGGTATGAAGATGCAGGGCAACTTCTATAACGACGCGGTAATTGACCCTTACATGCTGGAGCGCGCCGAAATCATGCGTGGTCCGGTTTCCGTCCTGTACGGAAAAAGCAGCCCAGGCGGTTTGCTGAACATGGTCAGCAAGCGCCCGATGACGGAGCCGCTGAAAGAGATCCAGTTTAAAGTCGGCACCGACAGCCTGTTCCAGACCGGGTTTGACTTCAGCGATGCTATCGACGATGACGGCGTGTACTCCTACCGTCTGACCGGCGTGGCGCGTTCCAATAACGCCCAGCAGGAGCGTGCGGAAGAGCAGCGTTATGCCATCGCGCCGTCGTTCTCCTGGCGTCCGGATGACAAAACGAACTTCACCTTCCTCTCTTACTTCCAGAACGAGCCAGAAACTGGCTACTACGGCTGGTTGCCAAAAGAGGGGACGGTTGATCCGCTGCCAAACGGTAGCCGTCTGCCAACCGACTTCAACGAAGGCGCGAAGAACAACACCTATTCCCGTAACCAGAAAATGGTGGGTTACAGCTTCGACCACGAGTTCAACGACACCTTTACCGTGCGTCAGAACCTGCGCTTTGCTGAGAACAAAACCTCGCAAAACAGCGTCTACGGTTATGGCGTCTGTTCCGATCCAGCGAACAGCTTCAATAAGCAGTGCGCGGCGTTAGCGCCAGCGGACAAAGGCCATTATCTGGCACGTAAATACGTGGTGGATGATGAGAAGCTGCAAAACTTCACCGTCGATACCCAGCTGCAGAGCAAATTTGCTACCGGCGCGTGGGACCACACCCTGCTGACCGGCGTTGACTTTATGCGTATGCGTAACGACATCAACTCCTGGTTCGGCTACGACGACTCCGTACCGCTGCTGGATCTCTACAACCCGGTGTACACCGATTTCGATTTCAATTCGAAAGATCCGGCGAACTCCGGTCCGTATCAGGTTCTGAACAAGCAGAAGCAAACGGGCCTGTACGTTCAGGATCAGGCGCAGTGGGATAAAGTGCTGGTCACCTTAGGCGGTCGTTACGACTGGGCCGATCAGGAGTCCTACAATCGCGTGGCGGGTACCACTGCCAGCCGCGATGATACTCAGTTCACCTGGCGTGGCGGCGTTAACTACCTGTTTGATAACGGCGTAACCCCGTACTTCAGCTACAGCGAATCCTTCGAACCGTCATCACAGACTGACGCGCAGGGTAAACCGTTCGCACCTTCTAAAGGTAAGCAGTACGAAGCGGGTGTGAAATATGTGCCAGGCGATCGTCCTATCGTGTTGACCGGTGCGGTCTACCAGCTGACCAAAACCAACAACCTGATGGCTGACCCAGCGGGCTCCTTCTTCTCCGTTGAAGGCGGTGAAATTCGTTCCCGCGGCGTGGAAATCGAAGCCAAAGCGGCGCTGTCTGCGAGTGTTAACGTGGTCGGGTCTTACACCTACACCGATGCGGAATACACCACCGACACCAACTACAAAGGCAACACCCCAGCGCAGGTGCCAAAACACATGGCTTCCCTGTGGGGCGACTACACCTTCTTTGATGGCGCGCTGTCTGGCCTGACACTGGGTACCGGCGGACGTCTGACCGGCTCCAGCTACGGCGACCCGGCGAACTCCTTCAAAGTGGGCAGTTACACCGTTGTCGATGCCCTGGTACGTTACGATCTGGCGCGCTTTGGTATGGCGGGCTCGAACGTCGCGGTTCACGTCAACAACCTGTTGGATCGTGAATACGTCGCGAGCTGCTTCAACACCTACGGCTGCTTCTGGGGTGCTGAACGCCAGGTTGTCGCCACGGCGACCTTCCGCTTCTAATCTCTTTTCGGGCACGGTTCGCCGTGCCCTTTAACAAGTTGGCCACTATGCAGGAAAATAAAACGCACTCCGATACCACGTTTGCGCTTGATAACACTTCCTTTCGCGTCCCTGGACGCACGCTGCTGCATCCGCTCTCTTTGACATTCCCTGTCGGTAAAGTCACGGGCCTTATCGGTCACAACGGTTCTGGTAAATCCACACTGCTCAAAATGTTGGGTCGCCATCAGCCGCCGTCCGAAGGGGAGATCCTGCTCGACGGGCAGCCGCTCGACAGCTGGAAAAGCAAAGCCTTTGCCCGCAAGGTCGCCTATCTGCCGCAGCAACTGCCGCAGGCCGAAGGGATGACCGTGCGCGAGCTGGTAGCGATTGGACGTTATCCGTGGCACGGCGCGCTCGGGCGTTTTGGGGTGGCCGACAGAGAGAAAGTGGAAGAGGCGATCGCACTGGTGGGACTAAAACCGCTGGCGCATCGTCTGGTGGATAGCCTTTCGGGCGGCGAGCGTCAGCGCGCGTGGATTGCGATGCTGGTGGCGCAGGACAGTAACTGCCTGCTGCTCGACGAACCGACCTCGGCGCTGGACATCGCCCATCAGGTGGATGTCCTGGCGCTAATCCATCGCCTCAGCCAGCAAAAAGGGCTGACGGTGATTGCCGTTCTGCATGATATCAACATGGCCGCACGCTACTGCGATTATCTGGTGGCCCTGCGCGGCGGTGAGATGATTGCTCAGGGCACGCCGTCTGAGCTGATGCGCGGCGAAACGCTGGAACTGATCTACGGTATTCCAATGGGTATCCTGCCTCATCCTGCAGGGGCTGCACCGGTGAGCTTTGTGTATTGATGCTGGATCCAACTTTGATAAGTCGTCGTCGGTTACTGACGGCGCTGGCGATTTCGCCACTGCTGCTAAAAATGAATACCGCGCGCGCGGCCGCTATCGATCCACACCGCATCGTGGCGCTGGAGTGGCTTCCGGTTGAGCTGATGCTGGCCCTGGGTATCGCGCCCTACGGCGTGGCGGATATTCCCAACTACAACATGTGGGTCAACGAGCCGAAAATCCCGGCTTCGACTATCGACATCGGCCTGCGCACCGAGCCGAATCTCGAACTGCTGACCCAGATGAAACCTTCCTATCTGGTCTGGTCTGCGGGCTACGGCCCTTCGCCGGAGACGCTGGCGCGCATCGCGCCGGGGCGGGGCTTCACCTTCAGTGACGGGAAAAAACCGCTGACCATGGCGCGTCACTCGATAAACGAAATGGCCCAGCTTCTGGACCGCGAGGCGGCGGCAAAAGAGCACCTCGACCATTTCGACCATTTTATCGACTCCCTGAAACCGCGCTTTGCCGCGCGCGGCGACCGTCCGTTGCTGATGGTCACGCTGCTGGATGCGCGTCACGTGCTGGTGTTTGGCAAAAACTGCCTGTTCCAGGAAGTGCTCGATCGTTTCAATATTCCGAATGCCTGGGAAGGGGAGATGACCTTCTGGGGCAGCACCACCGTCGGCATCGACCGTCTGGCGCAATTCCGCGATGTGGATGTGCTCTGTTTCGATCATGGCAATGACCGCGAAATGCAAAAGCTGATGGCGACGCCGCTCTGGCAGGCGATGCCGTTCGTGCGCGAGCAGCGATTCCAGCGCGTGCCTGCGGTGTGGTTCTACGGGGCGACGCTGTCGGCGATGCACTTTGCCCGCGTGCTTGACGGTGCGCTGGGAGGCAAAGTATGAAGTCACGGATCGCACTTTTCCCGGCGCTGTTACTGAGCGTCGTTTTCGTTGTCGCACTGATCTTAACCTGGTCAAATCTGTCAATTGCGCTGCCGCGCGGGCAGTGGGGCCAGGCGTTCTCCGTTCCTGATATCGATAACATCCAGCAGATGCTGTTCCACTACAGCCTGTTGCCACGCCTGGCGATTTCCCTGCTGGTGGGCGCAGGGCTGGGACTGGTCGGCGTGCTGTTCCAGCAGGTGCTGCGTAACCCGCTGGCGGAACCGACAACGCTCGGCGTCGCCACCGGCGCACAGCTCGGGATCACCATTACTACGCTCTGGGCGCTGCCCGGCGCTCTCACCAGCCAGTTCGCGGCGCTGGCGGGCGCCTGCGTGGTCGGCGCGCTGGTGTTCGGCGTGGCCTGGGGAAAACGCCTTTCTCCGGTGACGCTGATTCTGGCCGGTCTGGTGGTGAGCCTCTACTGCGGAGCGATCAATCAGCTGCTGGTGCTGTTCCATCATGATCAGCTGCAAAGCATGTTCCTGTGGAGCACCGGAACGCTGACCCAGACCGACTGGAGCATCGTGCAACGCCTGTGGCCGCAGCTGATCGGCGGCGTCTTACTGACCTTGCTGCTGCTGCGCCCGCTGACCCTGATGGGGCTGGACGACGGCGTGGCGCGCAATCTCGGGCTGGCCCTTTCCCTGGCGCGCCTCGCGGCGCTGACGCTGGCGATTGTGCTCAGTGCCGTGCTGGTGAATGCCGTCGGGATCATCGGGTTTATCGGGCTGTTTGCGCCGCTGCTGGCGAAGATGCTCGGCGCGCGCCGACTGCTGTCGCGCCTGATGCTGGCCCCGCTGATTGGAGCGCTGATCCTCTGGCTATCCGATCAAATCATTCTCTGGCTGGCGCGGGTGTGGATGGAAGTCTCCACCGGCTCCGTCACCGCCCTGATTGGTGCGCCGCTCCTGCTCTGGCTGCTGCCGCGTCTGCGCAGCATGAGCGCCCCGGCGATGGACGCCGGGGATAAAGTCTATGCGGAACGGCAGCACATTCAGTGGTTTGTTCTGACGGGCCTGATCGTGCTGTTGATCGTCGCCTGGATTGCGCTGTCGCTGGGACGTGACGCCAGCGGCTGGCACTGGGCGACCGGCCCGATGCTGGATGAACTGATGCAGTGGCGCTGGCCGCGCATCTTCTCCGCGCTCATTGCAGGCGTGATGCTGGCGGTGGCGGGGTGCATTATTCAGCGTCTGACCGGCAACCCGATGGCGAGCCCGGAAGTGTTAGGCATCAGCTCCGGCGCGGCGTTTGGTGTGGTGATGATGTTGTTCTTCGTGCCGGGCGACGCCTTTGGCTGGCTGATGCCTGCGGGGAGTATCGGTGCCGCCGCGACGCTGATGATCATTATGATCGCCGCCGGACGCGGGGGCTTTTCGCCGCACCGGATGTTGCTTGCCGGGATGGCGTTGAGTACCGCGTTTACCATGCTGCTGATGATGCTGCAGGCCAGCGGCGATCCGCGTATGGCGCAGATCCTGACCTGGATTTCCGGTTCGACCTACAAAGCGACAGGCGCGCAGGTGTTCCATTCCGGGATTGCCATGGTATTGCTGCTGGCGATCACCCCGCTGTGCCGCCGCTGGATGACCATTCTTCCGCTGGGCGCTGAAACCGCGCGGGCGGTTGGGGTTGCGCTGACGCCGTCGCGGGTGGGATTGTTGCTACTGGCCGCCTGTCTGACCGCCGTCGCGACCATGACCATCGGGCCGCTGAGCTTTGTTGGCCTGATGGCGCCGCACATCGCGCGCATGATGGGGTTCCGTCGCACGATGCCGCATATCGTGATGTCGGCGCTGGTCGGTGGGATGATGCTAGTGATTGCCGACTGGCTGGGCAGGATGGTGCTGTTCCCGTATCAGATCCCGGCAGGGCTGCTGTCGACCTTTATCGGGGCGCCGTACTTTATTTATTTGCTGAGGAAGCAGAGTCGGTAAAAAAAGCCGGGTGGCGGCTTCGCCTTACCCGGCCTACAAAATCGTGACGTTCACGTAGGCCGGGTAAGCGTTAGCGCCACCCGGCAAAGACAAACTCAAAGCTTCGCAAACACCTTGCGCGCCGCGTCGATGGTGTTGTTGATATCCTCTTCGCTGTGCGCCACCGACATAAAGCCCGCTTCAAACGCCGACGGTGCCAGATACACACCTTCTTCCAGCATCAGATGGAAGAAGCGCTTAAAGCGCTCAACGTCGCACTTCACCACGTCCTGATAGCAGGTCACGGTTTTCGCATCGGTGAAGAAGATACCGAACATACCGCCGACGTGGTTCACCACCAGCGGAATACCCTTCTCTTCTGCGGCTTCCAGCAGGCCGTTTGCCAGCTGCGTGGTCAGATCGGTCAGGGTTTCATGAATTCCCGGCTGCGCCACTTCAGTCAGACAGGCGAAACCGGCGGCCATCGCAATCGGGTTACCGGACAGCGTACCCGCCTGATAAACCGGACCGGTTGGGGCCAGGGCTTCCATTACGTCTTTACGTCCGCCGAAGGCGCCCACCGGCATACCGCCGCCGATGATTTTGCCCAGACAGGTCAGGTCCGGCACCACGTCGTAGTAAGACTGGGCACCCGCCAGCGCGACGCGGAAGCCGGTCATCACTTCGTCGATGATCAGCAGCGCGCCGAACTCGTCGCACAGGGCGCGCAGGCCCGGCAGGAATTCCGGCTGCGGTGGAATGCAGTTCATGTTACCCGCGACTGGTTCCACGATGATGCAGGCGATCTCCTGCGGATACTGCTCGAAGGCGGCGCGAACGGTGTCCAGATCGTTATAGGTGCAGGTCAGGGTGTGCTTGGCGAAATCCGCCGGGACGCCCGGAGAGTTCGGCTGGCCGAGGGTCAGCGCACCGGAACCGGCTTTCACCAGCAGGCAGTCGGCGTGGCCGTGGTAGCAGCCTTCGAATTTGATGATTTTGTCGCGGCCGGTAAAGCCACGCGCCAGACGAATCGCGCTCATGGTCGCTTCCGTACCGGAGTTCACCATGCGCACCATGTCCATGGTCGGGACCAGTTCGGTCACCAGCTCCGCCATTTTCACTTCCATCTCGGTCGGTGCGCCGAAGCTCAGACCGCGCTGTGCCGCTTCAATTACCGCGTTGCGGATGGTCGGGTGGTTATGACCCAGCACCATTGGACCCCAGGAGCCGACATAATCGATATAGGCTTTGCCATCCACATCGTACAGATACGCGCCGTCCGCACGTTCGATGAACAGCGGCGTGCCGCCGACGCCGGTAAAGGCGCGAACAGGGGAGTTCACCCCGCCTGGGATGAGTTCGCGTGCAGCACTGTAGAGGTTTTCAGACTTACTCATAGCGTCGTTCCTGGTTCGTAGAAAAGGGTTAAGCCAGCTATTCTAAGGGATTCGCCAGACGTTATAAAATTTTTGCCCGCATGATCCTAAACAATTGTTAAGGATTTTTCAGGCGACGGGCGGCGTCAGGGGCTTTAAAATCCCCTGCGTTATTTGTATGACCAATATAAGAATCCCAGATGACAGCAGAAAACTCCTCTTTTGAAGAACAGCAATTTGCGCGCCGTCGCCGTCGGGACAGCGTCCGACGCTTACTGAATCGCGATAAAACCCCGCTGATGATCCTGGTGGCGGCAGCGGTGGTCGGGACCCTCGCCGGGCTGGTGGGCGTGGCGTTTGAGAAAGCCGTGAATGGCGTTCAGAACTGGCGCATCGGCACCCTCGGTGGCGTGGCGGATAACCCGTGGCTGCTGTGGTCGCTGGCGTTTGGCCTGTCGGCTGTGCTGGCGATGGTCGGCTATTTCCTGGTGCGTAAATTCGCCCCGGAGGCGGGCGGGTCCGGCATTCCTGAAATCGAAGGGGCGCTGGAAGAGTTACGTCCGGTGCGCTGGTGGCGCGTCATTCCGGTCAAATTTATCGGCGGGATGGGCACGCTCGGGGCGGGGATGGTGCTGGGGCGCGAAGGGCCAACGGTGCAGCTCGGCGGGAATATCGGACGCATGGTGGGGGATATTTTCCGCATGCGCAGCGGCGAAGCGCGTCATACGCTGCTGGCAACCGGGGCGGCGGCAGGGCTGTCGGCGGCCTTCAACGCGCCGCTGGCCGGGATCCTGTTTATCATCGAAGAGATGCGCCCGCAGTTTCGCTACAACCTTATCTCGATCAAGGCGGTTTTCACCGGCGTGATCATGTCGAGCATCGTGTTCCGCATTTTTAACGGCGAATCGGCGGTGATTGAGGTGGGTAAACTCACCAATGCGCCGGTGAATACACTTTGGCTGTATCTGATCCTGGGGATGATTTTCGGGGTGCTGGGGCCGCTGTTTAACTTCCTGGTACTCAAAACCCAGGATATGTTCCAGCGCATTCATGGCGGGAATATTACGAAGTGGGTGCTGATCGGCGGTGTGCTCGGTGGCCTGTGCGGCGTGCTGGGTGTGATCCAGCCGGGTTCGGCGGGCGGGGGGTTTAGCCTGATCCCTATCGCCATGGCGGGGAATTTTAGCCTCGGCATGCTGCTGTTTCTGTTTATTTTCCGCGTAGTGACAACGCTACTCTGTTTCTCATCCGGCGCGCCGGGCGGCATTTTCGCCCCGATGCTGGCGCTGGGGATGTTGCTCGGCACCGCGTTTGGCATGGTCGCTGCCGCTGGATTCCCGGCGTATCAACTGCAGGCCGGAACCTTTGCGATCGCCGGAATGGGCGCGCTGCTGGCGGCCTCTTTGCGCGCGCCGCTGACCGCCATCGTGCTGGTTCTCGAGATGACGGACAATTATCAGCTCATTTTGCCAATGATCATTACCTGTCTCGGCGCGACACTATTAGCCCAATTCCTGGGCGGAAAGCCGTTATACTCCACTATTCTTGCTCGTACTCTGGCGAAGCAGGAGGCGGCACTGGCTGAGAAGCAGAATACTTGAATGAATTACCAGGGTATTAGATAATGAAAAAAAGAATTGGATGTTTTTTAATCCGATTCAGTAGCAGTATTCATGGGAGCAAAAAATGAGTGATGACGTAGCGCTGCCGTTGCAGTTTACCGAAGCAGCAGCCATTAAAGTGAAAAGCCTGATTGCGGATGAAAATAATCCGGAGCTGAAACTGCGCGTATATATTACCGGCGGCGGTTGCAGCGGCTTCCAGTATGGTTTTACCTTCGACGATCAGATCAACGACGGAGATATGACGATTGAGAAGCAGGGCGTCGCGCTGGTCGTTGACCCGATGAGCCTGCAGTATCTGGTTGGCGGCGCGGTGGATTACACCGAAGGCCTGGAAGGCTCGCGCTTTGTGGTGACTAACCCGAACGCGAAAAGCACCTGCGGGTGTGGTTCTTCGTTCAGCATTTAATGCCGGATGCGCTGCGCTTATCCGGCCTACGGGTAAGTGCAGTTTGTAGGCCCGGTAAGCAACGCGCCACCGGGCAAATCAGCCTCTCTCAACGCCCATTCTCATCAAGGGCAAACGTCGGCAATTTCAGGTGCCAGCGAATGGCCGCCAGACGAATCACCAGCGTGACCACCATGCCGATCATCGCCGCGGTTTCCAGCTCAACGCCAAAGGTGTAGAACGCTGTCGCGTGGACAATGCCGCCGATGATACAGGCGGTGGCGTAGATTTCGGTGCGCAGAATCATCGGGATTTCGCGGGCCAGAATATCGCGGATGATCCCGCCGCCGACGCCGGTCAGGACGCCCATGCAAATCGCCACCAGCGGGCCAGTACCTGCCATAAAGGCTTTATTGACGCCGATGCCGACAAACACTGCCAGGCCGACGGCATCCAGCACCGGCAGGATCCATTTCGGTAAACGGCGCGGCTGGCGCACCAGCACGATCGTCAACAGACAGGTCACCATCGCCACCACCAGATCCGTGGGATCTCTGACCCAAAACACCGGGCCATGATCGAGGGCCATGTCGCGGATCGTTCCCCCGCCGACGGCCGTCACTACGCCGAGCACTAACACGCCAAACGGATCCATGCGCAGCTTGCCCGCAAGCAGAACGCCGGAGATAGCAAAAACGGCTGTGCCAAGGATATCCAGCCAATAAACGAGCATTTTTCAATCCTCAGACGATGAGGGTTAATTACTGGCCCTGCGCGAGGGCAGAGCAGAGTTGTTTTGCGGCGAGGATAATACGCGGGCTTGCGCGTTCAAACCAGTCACTGTGCAGGGCTATAACCGGAATTTTTAGCTGGCTTTGCCAGAATTGTTCAATTTTCGGAATCTCACTCGCATTCCCAATCACCACAATGGCCTGTGGCTGACGCGCCAGCACCTGTTCGCGGCTGACCTGCGGCCAGGGAACGCGGCTGGCGGCAAAGATATTTTCACCGCCGCACACCTCCAGAACCTGGTTCTGGATCGAACCTTTTCCGGTGGTAAACAGCGGCTGGCTGCCAAACTGCAGGAACACGCGCTTTTTATTTGGGGTGTCGTACTTCGCCTTGAGGGCAGCATAGTCGTTCAGCAGCTGCTGTGCGGCCTGTTCGGCCTTTTTCGGCGTTGGGCTCCAGGGGGCTAACTCGCGTAACGCCTGCGCGACTTGCTCAATGCTGATGGCATCGACCCACAGCACTTTGATGCCCAGTGAGGAGAGTTGATTGACCTGTCGCTCGGCATTCCCGCCGCGCCAGGCCAGCACCAGATCAGGCTTGAGCGCCACGATCCGCTCAAGGTTCATCCCCTGCCAGGTCGAGACCTCTTCAATCTTTTTCGCTTCGGGTGGGTAGTCGGAAAAGCTGCTGACGCCCACAGGGGTGATCCCGGCAGCAAAAGCCAGTTCCGTATTGGCGGGGGAGAGGGTAATGACTCGCGGTGCAGCGAAAAGCCACGCCGGGGCCAGCAAAAAGAGGGCGACCAGCGCCCTTGAAAACTTAGCCACGCGCCAGTTTCTGCACCAGGGTTTCAACCATGATGGTGGACTGTTTGGCGGCAACCGCCAGGAACTCGTCGAAGCTCAGGTGGGATTGCTGATCGGCTACGTCGGAGATGGCGCGAACCACCACAAACGGCACGCTGAAGTTATGGCACACGTGTGCAATCGCGGTCGCTTCCATTTCTACGGCAATCGCCTGCGGGAAGTTGTGGCGGATTTTCGCCAGGCCCACGGAGCCGTTGATAAAGGCGTCGCCGCTGACAATCAGGCCGCGTACGGCGTTCAGGTTCAGCTCGGCGATGCAGCTTTCTGCCGCAGCAATCAGCTTATCGTCGGCTTTAAAGCCTGCCGGACAGCCAGGCAGCTGGCCATACTCGTAACCGAATGCCGTCACATCGGCATCGTGATAGCGCGCTTCATCGGAGACCACGATATCGCCCACTTTCAGCGTAGGAGCCAGACCGCCAGCGGAACCGGTGTTGATGATCACATCCGGTTTACAGCGCTCAAGCAGCAGGGTCGCGCCCAGTGCTGCCGCCACTTTACCGATGCCTGATTTCAGCAGAGCGACGTCAGTCCCGTTCAGCTGGCCGGTGTAGATTTCACACCCACCCAGAGAGAGGGTCTGACAGTTCTCAATTTTGTCACGCAGGAGCGTAACTTCTTCTTCCATTGCACCAATAATGCCGATTTTCATAGATTTACTCGCGATGTGCCTTGTTAAGATGCATAGTCTATCATGCGCATCAGGGGAAACGCATTCTCAGGCGGGGGAGCTCATGGCACCAATCGATTTTCGCAATAAAATTAACTGGCATCGTCGTTTCCGTTCTCCGCAGGGAGAAAAGAGCGAGCACGAGATCCTGCGTATCTTCGAAAGCGATCGCGGGCGCATTGTGAACTCGCCGGCGATCCGCCGCCTGCAGCAAAAAACCCAGGTCTTCCCGCTGGAGCGCAATGCCGCCGTCCGCACGCGTCTGACCCATTCCATGGAAGTACAGCAGGTCGGGCGCTACATTGCCAAAGAGATTTTAAGCCGTCTGAAAGAGCAGCGTTTGCTGGAAACCTACGGTCTGGATGAACTCACCGGGCCGTTCGAAAGCATCGTCGAGATGGCCTGCCTGATGCACGACATCGGCAACCCGCCGTTCGGCCATTTCGGCGAGGCGGCGATCAACGACTGGTTCAAACAGAAACTTTTCCCGTCCGATGCGGCAAGTCAGCCCCTGAGCGAAGACCGCTGCATCTTCAGAGCCCTAAAACTGCGCGAAGGCGAAGAGGCCTTAAACGACCTGCGGCGCAAGGTGCGTCAGGATCTCTGCCAGTTCGAAGGCAATGCCCAGGGGATTCGTCTGGTGCACTCCCTGATGCGCATGAACCTGACGTGGGCGCAGGTGGGCTGCATTCTCAAATATACCCGCCCGGCGTGGTGGATGGGTGAACCGCCCGCGTCGCACAGCTATTTGATGAAAAAGCCCGGCTATTATTTGTCGGAAGAACGCTATATTGAAAGGCTGCGTAAAGAACTTTCACTGACCCCGCACGGGCGCTTTCCATTGACGTGGATTATGGAAGCCGCTGACGATATTTCCTATTGCGTGGCCGATCTGGAAGACGCCGTTGAGAAAAGAATATTTAGCGTCGAGGAGCTTTATCAGCATCTTTACGACGCCTGGGGCAAACATGAAAAAGGCTCGCTCTTTTCTCAGGTGGTCGAAAACGCGTGGGAAAAATCCCGTTCCAATTCATTGAGTCGCAGTACGGAAGATCAGTTCTTTATGTATTTGCGGGTCAATACCTTAAATAAACTGGTGCCCTACGCGGCGTCGCGTTTTATCGACAATTTACCGGCGATTTTTAGCGGTGAGTTTAATCATGCGCTGCTGGAAGATGACAGCGGGTTTAGCCAACTTCTTGAGTTGTATAAAGATGTCGCCATGCGCCACGTCTTCAGTCATCCGGATGTTGAACAGCTGGAATTACAGGGCTATCGGGTGATCAGCGGCCTGCTGGAAATCTATCGACCGCTGCTGCAATTATCTGTCGACGACTTTACCGAGCTGGTGGAAAAAGATCGCATCAAACGTTTGCCGATTGAAACGCGGTTGCTGCATAAACTCTCGACTCGTCATCGACTTGCCTACGTTGAAACGGTCAGTAAAATCGATCGCGAATCCGTGCAGTGGCCGGTTCTGGAATATTATTATCGCTGCCGTCTTATTCAGGACTATATCAGCGGCATGACCGATTTGTATGCCTGGGATGAATACCGCCGCCTGATGGCAGTGGAATAATGAATGAGTTTTGTAAAGACAAACAATAAATTTTTACTTTTTCCAAAAACTTAATCCCGGAACTTCGGGCTATAAAACGAATCTGACGTACACAGCAATTTTGCGTTATCTGTAAATCGAGATTGAGAACATGAAAAAAACCACATTAGCAATGAGTGCACTGGCTCTGAGTTTAGGTTTAGCGTTATCCCCTCTGACTGCAACCGCAGCGGAGACCGCATCGTCGGCCGCTACGGCGCAGCCGATGCCAAGCCTTGCCCCGATGCTCGAAAAAGTGATGCCATCGGTGGTGAGTATTAACGTTGAGGGGAGCACGACCGTTAATACACCGCGCATGCCGCGCAACTTCCAGCAGTTCTTCGGTGATAACTCACCGTTCTGCCAGGACGGTTCTCCGTTCCAGAGCTCCCCATTCTGTCAGGGTGGCGGCGCTGGTGATGACGCCCCAGGCGGCGGTAACGGCGGCGGCCAGCAGCAGAAATTCATGGCCCTGGGTTCAGGCGTGATCATTGATGCGGCGAAAGGCTATGTCGTGACTAACAACCACGTGGTCGACAACGCCAGCACCATCAAAGTGCAGCTGAGCGATGGCCGTAAATTTGATGCCAAAGTGGTGGGTAAAGATCCGCGCTCTGACATCGCCCTGATCCAGATTCAGGATCCGAAAAACCTGACGGCGATTAAACTGGCTGACTCCGATGCCCTGCGCGTTGGTGATTACACCGTCGCTATCGGTAACCCGTTTGGTCTGGGTGAAACCGTGACCTCCGGTATCGTTTCTGCGCTGGGTCGTAGCGGCCTGAACGCGGAAAACTACGAGAACTTTATCCAGACCGATGCGGCGATTAACCGCGGTAACTCCGGCGGCGCGCTGGTGAACCTGAACGGTGAACTGATCGGGATTAACACCGCGATCCTGGCACCGGACGGCGGCAACATCGGTATCGGCTTTGCGATCCCGAGTAACATGGTGAAAAACCTGACCGGTCAGATGGTTGAATTTGGCCAGGTGAAACGCGGCGAGCTGGGCATTCTGGGTACCGAACTGAACTCCGAGCTGGCAAAAGCGATGAAAGTGGACGCTCAGCGTGGCGCATTCGTCAGCCAGGTGATGCCGAACTCCTCTGCGGCGAAAGCCGGTATCAAGGCGGGTGACGTGATCACCACCCTGAACGGCAAGCCAATCAGCAGCTTTGCGGCGCTGCGTGCTGAAGTCGGCTCTATGCCGGTCGGCAGCAAAGTGTCCCTCGGCCTGCTGCGTGACGGCAAACCGGTGAACGTGAGCCTGGAGCTGCAGCAGAGCAGCCAGAATCAGGTCGACTCCAGCACCATCTTTAGCGGCATCGAAGGTGCGGATATGAGCAACAAAGGCGCAGATAAAGGCGTGGTGGTGAATGATGTTAAAGCCAGCTCCCCGGCAGCGCGTATCGGCCTGAAAAAAGGCGATGTGATTATCGGCGCGAACCAGCAGCCGGTGAAAAACATTGCTGAACTGCGCAAAATTCTCGACAGCAAACCAACGGTGCTGGCGCTGAATATCCAGCGTGGTGACACCAGCCTGTACCTGTTAATGCAGTAATCTCTCCAACCCCTGCCTGAGTGCAGGCAGGGGTTTCTTCGTTTCTGTGACCCTTTCCACAAGTCCATACTTCTCTCCCTGACTTTGTGCATCCGCACAATGCCACACCCTTTGAACTCCCCTATGCTTGAGCTCTGCTCACAGGAGGGGTACATGGCTGGCTGGCATCTCGATACCAAAATGGCGCAGGAAATCGTGGCACGAACCATGCGCATCATTGATACCAATATCAACGTGATGGATGCCCGTGGGCGAATCATCGGCAGCGGCGATCGTGAGCGCATTGGGGAATTGCACGAAGGCGCGCTTCTGGTGCTCTCCCAGGGGCGGGTGGTGGATATCGACGACGCAGTGGCACGGCACCTGCACGGCGTGCGTCAGGGGATCAACCTGCCGCTGCGCCTCGAAGGGGAGATCGTCGGCGTCATCGGTTTGACCGGTGAACCGGAATCCCTGCGCAAATACGGTGAACTGGTCTGTATGACCGCCGAGATGATGCTCGAGCAGTCGCGTCTGATGCACCTCCTGGCGCAGGACAGCCGTCTGCGCGAAGAGCTGGTGATGAACCTGATCCAGGCCGAAGAGCATACGCCTGCGCTGACGGAGTGGGCGCAGCGTCTGGGCATCGATCTCAATCAGCCGCGCGTGGTGGCGGTGATTGAAGTGGACAGCGGCCAGCTCGGCGTGGACAGCGCGATGGCGGAGCTGCAGCAGCTGCAAAATGCGCTGGCGACGCCGGAGCGCAATAACCTGGTGGCGATTGTGTCCCTGACCGAGATGGTGGTCCTGAAACCGGCGCTGAATCAGTTTGGCCGCTGGGATGCGGAAGATCATCGTCGTCGCGTTGAGCAGCTTATCGCGCGGATGAAAGAGAACGGCCAACTGCGTTTTCGCGTCGCCCTCGGCAACTATTTCACCGGGCCGGGCAGCATCGCCCGTTCCTGGCGCACGGCGCGCACCACCATGATGGTGGGGAAACAGCGGATGCCCGAAAGTAGGGGTTATTTCTATCAGGATCTAATGCTGCCCGTGCTGCTCGACAGTCTTCGCGGCGGCTGGCAGGCAAATGAGCTGGCGCGGCCATTGGTGCGTCTCAAGGCGATGGATAACAACGGGCTGCTGCGCCGGACGCTGCAGGCCTGGTTTCGCCATAACGTGCAGCCGCTGGCGACCTCGAAAGCGCTGTTTATTCATCGCAATACGCTGGAGTACCGGTTGAACCGGATTTCGGAGCTGACGGGGTTAGATCTGGGCAATTTCGATGACAGGCTGTTGCTGTATGTGGCGTTGCAGCTGGATGAGCAAAGGTGAGTCATTCATGCCTGGTGGCGTTGCGCTTACCGGGCCAACAAGGTCACCGCACCAGTGGCGGGATCGTAGGCCCGGTAAGCGCAGCGCCACCGGGCGTTTAACTGTACGAACCTCACCTTTGTGCCGGGTGGCGGCTTCGCCTTACCCGGCCTACAGGGAGGTCGCACCAGAGCATTTACTTTCCGCGCGTTAACTTCTCAAGATCCGATTCGATTTCGCTGATCTTGTTGGTCACAACACTTTCCAGATGACGCAGGTCATCCAGGATCTTACGTTTAAGATCGACTTCAGTGCGATCGCGCTGGCAGATCTGATCGAGTTCATCAATGACATAGCGGAGATTCGGGCTGATTTCCTGAACCTCTTTATACCCCTGGCCGACGCCATCGGCGACGACGGTTTTACGTTGACGCGGGTATTTGAACTTCACGCTCTTCGCGAAAAACTCTCCTTTGTCCTTGTGAAAATAGATTTTCAGAATATCGTTGTTCGCTTCCTGGCGGAGGCTGTAACGATCAATTTCATCAGGATTGGTAATGCCCAGACTTTTCAGATTATCGTACATAGCGGTACCCTTGAGCTCAACATAACCTATGAATAATTAACGAAAAAATCTATCTTCGCCACCATCAGATGTAAAAAAAGCGGGGTGGCCCCCGCTTTTTGTTATACCCGATTAATCGATGGTACGCAGCAGTTCGTTGATGCCGACTTTGCCGCGCGTTTTCGCATCGACTTTTTTCACGATAACCGCACAGTACAGGCTGTATTTGCCATCTTTCGACGGCAGGTTGCCGGAGACAACAACAGAACCCGCCGGTACGCGGCCATAATGCACTTCACCCGTTTCACGATCGTAAATGCGGGTGCTCTGACCGATGTAAACGCCCATGGAGATCACCGAGCCTTCTTCTACGATCACGCCTTCAACTACTTCTGAACGCGCACCGATGAAGCAGTTATCTTCGATGATGGTTGGGTTGGCCTGCAGTGGCTCAAGCACGCCACCGATGCCGACGCCGCCGGACAGGTGAACGTTTTTACCGATCTGCGCGCAAGAACCGACGGTTGCCCAGGTATCCACCATGGTGCCTTCGTCAACGTAGGCACCGATGTTCACGTATGAAGGCATCAGTACAGTGTTGCGTGCGATGTATGCACCCTGGCGAACGGCCGCAGGTGGAACCACGCGGAAACCTTCTTTCTGGAAACGCGCTTCGTCGTAATCAGCGAATTTCATCGGCACTTTATCGAAGTAGCGGCTTTCAGCTCCGTCGATAACCTGGTTATCGTTAATGCGGAAAGAGAGCAGCACGGCTTTCTTAAGCCACTGATGAGTTACCCACTGGCCGTCAATTTTTTCCGCGACACGCAGCGCGCCGGAATCAAGCAGAGAAATCACCTGATTCACCGCTTCGCGGGTGACGGTATCCACATTTGCCGGGGTAATTTCGGCGCGACGCTCAAAGGCGGACTCAATAACGTTCTGTAACTGCTGCATTGTTTTTACTCTTTCCATTTCACTAAAAAACACGTCACCCTTTATCGTTTGGATTGAGGGCTGCTGTCAACCGTTGTTGCACTTCAAGTTGCAGCTCATTATTAAGGGCACGCCGGTCGGCGGTGGCGATTATGAATAAATCTTCTACTCGCTCGCCAATGGTTGTAATTCTGGCCCCGTGCAGCGAAATTCCCAGATCCGCAAAAACCTGGCCGACCCGCGCCAGCAGGCCCGGCTGGTCCAAAGCAATCAGCTCGAGGAACGATTTGCGGTCCGTGTGCGTCGGCAGGAAATTGACCTCCGTATCGACGGTAAAGTGGCGCAATTTCGCCGGCTGGCGACGCGGCTGCGGCGGCTGCCAGCTGTGCTGGGTAATCGCCTGTTCCAGACCAAAACGAATGCCTTCGTGACGATCGGACGAGAGCGGGCTGCCGTCCGGCTCAAGCACGATAAAGGTATCCATCGCCATGCCGTCGCGGGTGGTAAAGATCTGCGCGTCGTGAACGCTCAGGTTGCGCCGGTCGAGTTCGGCGCAGACGGCGGCAAACAGATAGGCCCGATCCGGGCTCCAGATAAAGATTTCCGTGCCGCCGCGCGTGGCCTGCGGGCTCAGCAGGATCAGCGGTTTTTTCAGATCGTGCTTCAGCAGGTGCCGTGCGTGCCAGGCGAGCTGATTTGGGCTGTGACGCACGAAATAGTTGGCCCGACAGCGCGTCCAGATCTGGTGCAGCGCTTCCTCATCAATGTTATCCATCCGCAGCAGCGCCAGCGCCTGAAGCTGGTGGTGGCGCACGCGCTCGCGCATATCCGGCGTGTTTTGCATCCCGCGGCGCAGCTGTTTTTCGGTGGCGAAATAGAGCTCGCGCAACAGGCTCTGCTTCCAGCTGTTCCACAGGGTTTCGTTGGTGGCGCAGATATCCGCCACCGTCAGGCAGACCAGAAAACGCAGACGGTTTTCGGTTTGTACGATTTCGGCGAATTGCTTGATCACTTCCGGGTCCTGAATATCGCGACGCTGTGCGGTGACGGACATCAGCAGATGATGGCGCACCAGCCAGGCGACGAGTTGGGTTTCGCGGGAGTTCAGGCCGTGGAGTTCGGCGAATTTCAGCACGTCCTGGGCACCGAGCACCGAATGGTCGCCCCCGCGCCCTTTTGCGATATCGTGGAACAGCGCGGCGATCAGAATCAGTTCCGGGTGGCTCAGGCGCGGCCAGAGCTCAACGCACAGCGGGTGCTTTGAACGCGTCTCTTCTTTGGCAAAACTTTCCAGCTTCAGCATCACGCGAATGGTGTGTTCATCCACCGTGTAGGCGTGGAACAGGTCAAACTGCATCTGGCCGACGATGTGCGACCACTGGGGCATGTAGGCCCAGAGCACGCTGTGACGGTGCATCGGCAGCAGACCGCGGCTGACCGCGCCGGGGTGGCGCAACATGCTCAGGAATAGCGAGCGCGCTTCCGGTATATAGCACAGGGGCTGCGTCAGATGGCGACGCGCGTGGCGCAGATGGCGCAACGTGGTGGAGTAGATCCCGGTGATCGTGCTGTTGCGCACCATGGTGTAGAACATCCGCAGGATCGCTTCCGGCTCGCGGATAAACAGCGTTTCGTCGCGCAGATCGATCAGGGTGCCGCGCAGCTGGAATTCGTCATCGATCGGGCGCGGTTTTTCATCAGTGGTCAGCGCCAGGATCGCTTCGTCGAACAGCTGCAACAACATCTGGTTAAGCTCTGAGACACGGCGGGTGACGCGGAAGAAATCCTTCATCATCTGCTCGACCGGCTCGTTGCCTTCGCCGCTGTAGTTCAGGCGCTGGGCGACGCTGAGCTGACGGTCGAACAGCAGGCGGTTGTCGTAGCGGGTCACTTCCAGATGCAGGGCGAAGCGGATGCGCCACAGCAGATGCAGGCATTCGTTGAGCTCGTTGCGCTCGGCCTCGGTCAAAAAGCCAAAACCGACCATCTCATCCAGCGAGGTGGCGCCAAAATGGCGGCGCGCGACCCACTGCAACGTGTGAATATCCCGCAGGCCGCCGGGGCTGCTTTTGATATCGGGTTCGAGGTTGTAGCTGGTGCCGTGATAGCGCTGGTGGCGGATGTTTTGCTCTTCAACCTTGGCGGCGAAGAAACGCTCCGAAGGCCAGAAGCCGTCGCTGAAAATGTGTTTTTGCAGCTCGAGGAACAGGGCGACGTCGCCGATCAGCAGGCGTGTTTCGATCAGGTTGGTGGCGACGGTGAGATCCGACAGCCCTTCCAGCAGGCACTCTTCGAGAGTGCGCACGCTGTGGCCGACTTCAAGCTTCACATCCCACAGAAGCGTCAGCAGCTCACCAATTTTTTGTGCGTGCTCGTCGGGCAGTTTTTTGCGGCTCAGTACCAGCAGATCGATATCGGAGAGCGGGTGCAGTTCGCCGCGTCCGTATCCGCCGACGGCGACCAGCGCGACGTCGCTGATCTGGCCGAAACCGTAATCGATCCACAGACGTTGCAGCAGCTGATCGATAAATTCGGTGCGCGCTTCGATGAGCTCTTCCGCCGAAATGCCTTCGTCAAAGGCTTTCCCCAGCCAGCGCTGAAAAACGTCGATATGCGCTTTGATATCCGCCACCGTGAGATCGCGCTGCGGCCAGACGCCGGGGTTGTCCGGCTGGTCGGGCAGGGTGGGCAGAGCTGTGTTCGGATACTGTTCAGGTAAAAGGTTACTCATCTCGTGCGCCACCCATAAGTAAAAGCTATAGCCATTAAAAAAGCCGGCATTTGCCGGCTTCTTATTATTCGTTGTGCGAGAGTATCGCCGGGATGGTGTCATCCTTTCGCAACGTCATAATTTCGCAGCCGTTGTCTGTTACCACAATAGTATGCTCGTACTGCGCAGACAAGCTTCTGTCTTTGGTTTTTACCGTCCAGCCATCTTTCATGGTGCGGATGCGGTAGTCGCCGGAGTTCACCATCGGTTCGATGGTGAAGGTCATACCTTTCTGCAGCACCACGCCGCCGTCATCCGCATCGTAGTGCAGAACCTGCGGCTCTTCGTGGAAGACGCGACCAATGCCGTGCCCACAGTATTCGCGCACCACGGAGAAACCTTCCGCTTCGACGAATTTCTGGATCGCGGCACCAATGGTACGCAGACGGATGCCCGGCTTCACCATTTTCAGCGCCAGGTAGAGGCTCTCCTGGGTGATGCGGCACAGGCGCTCGCCGAGGATGGTCGGTTTGCCGACGATAAACATTTTGGAGGTATCGCCGTGATACTCGTCTTTGATGACGGTCACGTCGATGTTGACGATATCGCCATCTTTCAGCAGTTTCTCGTCGTCCGGAATACCGTGACACACCACTTCATTAATAGAGATGCAGACGGATTTCGGGAAACCGTGGTAGCCGAGGCAGGCGGAGACCGCGTGCTGCTCGTTGACAATATAGTCGTTACAAATGCGATCCAGCTCGCCGGTGCTGACGCCCGGTTTGATGTACGGCTCGATCATTTCCAGCACTTCAGCGGCCAGACGAC
Organism: Lelliottia sp. JS-SCA-14; assembly: GCF_035593345.1. Classification (NCBI taxonomy): domain Bacteria; kingdom Pseudomonadati; phylum Pseudomonadota; class Gammaproteobacteria; order Enterobacterales; family Enterobacteriaceae; genus Lelliottia; species Lelliottia sp. JS-SCA-14. The sequence goes on from NZ_CP141606.1 coordinate 890,259, forward strand.
CGGCGACGCGCATCTTTTCAATTTCTTCAGGGGTCTTAATAGAGATAGCCATGTAATCTGTCCATCGGTGTCGATTTTTTCGACAATACTAGTCTAAGTGTTGTCAATGGTACCAGTCTGGAGCGTTGCCTGCCAAATTGAGAATCATTAACAGCACACACCGCCAACAACTGTTGGTTTATGGTGGCGTTTTGTGGTATAAAGCGCGCCGGACTTCCGATCCATTTGTCATACACAAGATGGACCAGAAGCGACAACTCTCACATTGTGTAAATAACACACACGTATCGGCACATATTCCGGGGTGCCCTTCGGGGTCGGTAATATGGGATACGTGGAGGCATAACCCCAACATTTAAATAGAGGTTTTAAACATGGCAACTGTTTCCATGCGCGACATGCTCAAGGCTGGTGTTCACTTCGGTCACCAGACCCGTTACTGGAACCCGAAAATGAAGCCTTTCATCTTCGGCGCGCGTAACAAAGTTCACATCATCAACCTTGAGAAAACTGTACCAATGTTCAACGAAGCCCTGGCTGAGCTGAGCAAGATCTCTTCCCGTAAAGGTAAGATTCTGTTTGTTGGTACTAAACGCGCTGCAAGCGAAGCTGTGAAAGAAGCTGCAAACAGCTGCGATCAGTTCTTCGTGAACCATCGCTGGTTGGGCGGCATGCTGACCAACTGGAAAACTGTTCGTCAGTCCATCAAGCGCCTGAAAGATCTGGAAACCCAGTCTCAGGACGGTACTTTCGATAAGCTGACCAAGAAAGAAGCGCTGATGCGTACTCGTGAGCTGGACAAGCTGGAAAACAGCCTGGGCGGCATCAAAGACATGGGCGGTCTGCCAGACGCTCTGTTCGTTATCGACGCTGATCACGAGCACATCGCTATCAAAGAAGCGAACAACCTGGGTATCCCGGTATTCTCTATCGTTGATACCAACTCCGATCCGGACGGTGTTGACTTCGTTATCCCGGGTAACGACGATGCAATCCGTGCAGTTACACTGTACCTGAGCGCTGTTGCAGCTACCGTTCGTGAAGGCCGTTCCCAGGATCTGGCTTCTCAGGCGGAAGAAAGCTTCGTAGAAGCTGAATAATAAGGTCCTCCCTTATTTAGTACCGTGTATAAATAGGGGCCTCTATCTGGCCCCTTTTTCACTTTTAAGACTGTCTGGTTTCTTAAGCCGGGCAGGACATCTCTCCCGAGGATTAAAGAATGGCTGAAATTACCGCATCCCTGGTAAAAGAGCTGCGCGAGCGTACTGGCGCAGGCATGATGGATTGCAAAAAAGCGCTGACTGAAGCGAACGGCGACATCGAGCTGGCAATCGAAAACATGCGTAAATCCGGCGCAATCAAAGCGGCGAAAAAAGCAGGTAACGTTGCAGCTGACGGCGTGATCATCACCAAAATCGACGGCACCTACGGCATCATTCTGGAAGTTAACTGCCAGACTGACTTCGTGGCTAAAGACGGCGGTTTCCAGGCTTTCGCTAACAAAGTACTGGACGCAGCTGTTGCTGGCAAAATCACTGACGTTGACGTTCTGAAAGCACAGTTCGAAGAAGAACGTGTTGCTCTGGTTGCTAAAATCGGTGAGAACATCAACATCCGTCGTGTTGCTGCACTGGAAGGCGAAGTTCTGGGTTCATACCAGCACGGCGCTCGTATCGGTGTACTGGTTGCTGCTAAAGGCGCTGACGAAGAGCTGGTTAAACAGCTGGCTATGCACATCGCTGCAAGCAAACCAGAATTCGTTAAACCAGAAGACGTGTCTGCTGAAGTGGTAGAAAAAGAGTACCAGGTTCAGCTGGACATCGCTATGCAGTCTGGCAAGCCGAAAGAAATCGCAGAGAAAATGGTTGAAGGCCGCATGAAGAAATTCACCGGCGAAGTTTCTCTGACTGGCCAGCCTTTCGTTATGGATCCAAGCAAGTCTGTTGCTCAGCTGCTGAAAGAGCACAACGCTGACGTGACTGGCTTCATCCGCTTCGAAGTGGGCGAAGGCATCGAGAAAGTTGAAACTGACTTCGCAGCAGAAGTTGCTGCAATGTCCAAGCAGTCTTAATGATTGCGAAGGAGCCGCCTGAGGGCGGCTTCTTTTTGCCCCTCGTGTGTAAATCAGACAGACTCCGCTAGTTTCTGTGCTGATATGCGACATACAATGTCGCCAGAATTAACCCCCATCTTAATCGTTGACAGTCTCAGGAAAGAAACATGGCTACCAATGCAAAACCCGTGTACAAACGCATTCTGCTTAAGCTGAGTGGCGAAGCACTGCAGGGAACGGAAGGCTTCGGTATTGACGCAAGCATTCTCGACCGCATGGCACAGGAAATCAAAGAACTGGTTGAACTGGGTATCCAGGTTGGCGTAGTTATTGGCGGCGGCAACCTTTTCCGTGGCGCTGGTCTGGCGAAAGCGGGTATGAACCGCGTTGTGGGCGACCACATGGGTATGCTGGCAACCGTGATGAATGGCCTGGCGATGCGTGATGCGCTTCACCGTGCCTATGTGAACGCCCGCCTGATGTCCGCTATTCCCCTGAATGGCGTGTGTGATAACTACAGCTGGGCAGAGGCGATCAGCCTGCTGCGCAATAACCGCGTGGTGATCCTCTCCGCCGGTACCGGTAACCCGTTCTTTACCACCGACTCCGCTGCCTGCCTGCGCGGGATCGAAATCGAAGCTGACGTGGTGCTGAAAGCGACCAAAGTTGACGGCGTGTTTACTGCCGATCCGGCATCCGATCCTACCGCCACGATGTACGATCAGCTGAGCTACAACGAAGTGCTGGATAAAGAGCTGAAAGTGATGGATCTTGCCGCCTTCACGCTGGCTCGTGACCACAAATTACCGATTCGTGTTTTCAACATGAATAAGCCTGGTGCACTGCGTCGCGTAGTGATGGGCGAAAAAGAAGGCACTTTAATCACGGAATAATTTCCGTTGACGACAAATACAGGTAAGATTCCGCATTACTTTTGTAGTGGGTTTGTTACCTGGACGCGCCTTTGGCGTTGTCATGAATTAAACGCGACTATACTTAGCACACCCATAGCGGCTGTGCTGGCGGATAGTCTGCCTGAGACTAGTGTTCAAGGATTCGTAACGTGATTAACGACATCAGAAAAGATGCTGAAACACGCATGGAAAAATGCGTAGAAGCGTTCAAAAACCAAATCAGCAAAGTGCGTACTGGTCGTGCTTCCCCAAGCCTGCTGGATGGCATTGTAGTGGAATACTACGGTACGCCAACTCCGCTGCGTCAGCTGGCGAGCGTAACGGTAGAAGACACCCGTACCCTGAAAATCAACGTTTTCGATCGTTCATTGGGCCCGGCTGTAGAAAAAGCGATCATGGCTTCTGACCTGGGTCTGAACCCAAGCTCTGCGGGCACTGACATCCGCGTTCCACTGCCTCCGCTGACGGAAGAGCGTCGTAAAGAGCTGATCAAAGTGGTGCGTGGTGAAGCTGAAGGCGCTCGCGTTGCTGTGCGTAACGTGCGTCGTGATGCGAACGACAAAGTGAAAGCGCTGCTGAAAGAGAAAGAAATCAGCGAAGACGACGATCGTCGCTCCCAGGACGACGTGCAGAAAATGACTGACGCAGCGATCAAGAAAGTTGACGCGGCGCTGGCAGATAAAGAAGCGGAACTGATGCAGTTCTGATTTCTGACGTCATCTGATAAAACGCCGTTCAGAAAGTCCTGTGACTTTGCTGGCGGCGTTTTGCTTTTATATGGTCTAACTTTCTTCCGGGCATCTCATGAAGCATTTAACTCTCCTCGGCTCGACCGGCTCTATCGGTTGCAGCACTCTCGACGTTGTTCGTCATAACCCTGAACAGTACACGGTTACTGCCCTTGTGGCCGGAAAGAACGTGCAGCGCATGGTTGAGCAATGTCTCGAGTTTACTCCCCGCTATGCGGTGATGGATGACGAGGAAAGTGCTCGCCAGGTCAAAACATTGCTGGCAGAGAATGGCAGCCGTACGAAAGTTCTGAGCGGACAGCAGGCCGCCTGTGACATGGCCGCGTTAAGCGAAGTGGACCTGGTGATGGCGGCTATCGTTGGTGCTGCCGGTCTACTGCCAACCCTTGCGGCCATTGATGCCGGTAAGACCGTACTGCTGGCCAACAAAGAGTCGCTGGTGACCTGCGGACGTCTGTTTATGGACGCGGTGAAAGCGCGAGGTGCGCGCCTTTTGCCGGTAGATAGCGAACATAACGCGATTTTTCAGAGTTTACCGCAACCTTTTCAACAGGACCTGGGGTACGCTTCCCTTGAGCAGAATGGCGTAGTATCGATTCTGCTTACGGGGTCTGGTGGCCCATTCCGTGAAACGCCGCTGTCTGAACTGGCCTCGATGACGCCCGATCAGGCCTGTCGGCATCCGAACTGGTCGATGGGACGTAAAATCTCCGTCGATTCCGCCACTATGATGAACAAAGGTCTGGAATACATTGAAGCTCGCTGGTTATTTAATGCGTCAGCGAAACAGATGGAAGTGCTGATCCACCCGCAGTCGGTGATTCATTCCATGGTGCGATATCAGGACGGCAGCGTGCTGGCGCAACTGGGCGAACCGGATATGCGCACGCCAATCGCCCATTCGATGGCGTGGCCTAACCGTGTGATCTCCGGGGCAAAGCCGCTCGATTTTTGCAAAATCAGCTCACTGACTTTCAGCGAACCTGACTATGATCGTTACCCTTGTCTGAAACTGGCGATGAACGCCTTCGATCAGGGGCAAGCCGCAACGACGGCGCTCAATGCCGCAAACGAAATTACCGTTGAGGCATTTTTGAATCAGCACATCCGCTTTACGGATATCGCGGCACTTAATCTGTCGGTACTTGAAGCGATGGATCTGCGTGAACCGCAGAGCGTGGAAGAAGTGCTGGCAGTTGATGCTGCAGCGCGCATCGTTGCACGCGAACAAGTGACGCGCCTCGCAAGCAGGTGATAATCCACCTGCTACAGGTCGTGCTATTTGTTAGCGTTGGGCTTCAGTGATATAGTCTGCGCCACCTGATTGCGGGTATTAGACGTTGAGCGGTCAGGTAAGCCGTGGTTTACACGGCTTTTTTGTGGAAAGGCTTCAGTATTCCTGAGTACCGTTAAATCCTTTCAGGGACTAAAAACGCGTTATGTTGTCTGCGAATCAACCAATAAGCGAAAACTTGCCAGCTCATGGCTGTCGCCATGTAGCAATCATCATGGATGGCAACGGCCGCTGGGCGAAAAGACAAGGGAAGATACGAGCCTTTGGGCATAAAGCTGGGGCGAAGTCTGTTCGCCGCGCCGTTTCTTTTGCCGCCAATAACGGCATTGATGCGTTAACGCTCTATGCTTTCAGCAGTGAAAACTGGAATCGGCCGCCGCAGGAAGTGACGGCGTTGATGGAATTGTTTGTGTGGGCGCTCGACAGCGAAGTAAAAAGCCTGCACCGCCACAACGTTCGCCTGCGCATTATCGGCGATACCAGTCGTTTCAACTCACGTCTGCAGGAACGCATTCGTAAAGCGGAAGCGGTGACCGAAAATAATACCGGTCTGACGCTCAATATCGCGGCGAATTACGGCGGACGTTGGGACATTATACAGGGTGTTCGGCATTTGGCCGAACAGGTTCAGGAAGGGCTGTTAACACCCGACCAAATTGATGAAGAGGCGCTGGGTCAGCAAATCTGCATGAACGAACTGGCACCTGTGGATTTGGTTATTAGGACAGGGGGAGAACATCGAATCAGTAACTTTTTGCTTTGGCAAATTGCCTATGCCGAACTTTACTTTACGGATGTTCTTTGGCCCGATTTTGATGAACAAGACTTTGAAGGTGCGCTGAATGCCTTTGCCAATCGTGAGCGTCGCTTCGGCGGCACGGAGCCGGGCACCGAAAAAGTCTGATGGGGGTAGCTTTTGCTGAAGTATCGCCTGATTTCCGCTTTTGTATTAATACCCATCGTTATCGCGGCGCTGTTTTTACTGCCGCCGGTGGGATTTGCCATTGTCACGCTGGTGGTGTGTATGCTCGCCGCGTGGGAGTGGGGGCAGCTTAGCGGCTTTACTTCGCGCACTCAGCGGGTATGGCTGGCGGTACTCTGTGGCCTGTTACTGGCGCTGATGCTGTTTATGTTGCCTGAATATCATCACGATATTCATCAACCGCTGATCGAGGGTTCCCTGTGGGCTTCCCTGGGCTGGTGGGTTGCCGCGCTGCTGCTGGTGCTTTTCTATCCCGGTTCGGCAGCGTTCTGGCGCAACTCTAAAACGTGGCGTCTGATTTTCGGCCTGCTCACAATTGTTCCTTTTTTCTGGGGTATGATCGTGCTGCGCGTCTGGCACTACGACGACAACCACTACAGCGGCTCTCTGTGGCTGCTGTATGTGATGATTCTCGTCTGGGGTGCTGACTCCGGGGCCTATATGTTTGGTAAACTGTTTGGCAAACATAAACTGGCGCCGAAAGTGTCGCCTGGCAAAACCTGGCAGGGGTTCATCGGCGGTCTGTTTACAGCTGCAATTATCTCCTGGGGATATGGCGTATGGGCGAATCTTGACGTCGCACCGTCTACGCTGCTGATCTGCTCTATCTTTGCTGCGCTGGCGTCGGTTCTTGGCGATTTGACCGAGAGTATGTTCAAGCGTGAAGCAGGGATCAAAGACAGCGGCCACCTTATCCCAGGACATGGTGGAATACTGGATCGCATCGATAGCCTGACGGCTGCGGTACCGGTCTTTGCATGCCTGCTGCTGCTGGTATTTGGCACGATTTAACGGAAGGTTTTATGCTGAGCATCCTATGGAATCTGGCGGCGTTCATTGTTGCACTTGGTGTGCTTATCACTGTGCACGAATTTGGCCATTTCTGGGTTGCCCGGCGCTGCGGAGTGCGGGTCGAACGTTTCTCGATTGGCTTCGGTAAATCCCTTTGGCGTCGCACTGACCGCCACGGTACCGAGTTTGTCATTGCGCTGATCCCGCTCGGCGGCTACGTCAAAATGCTCGATGAGCGCGTAGAGCCTGTCGCACCCGAAATGCGACACTACGCGTTCAACAACAAAACTGTCGGCCAGCGTGCCGCCATCATAGCTGCCGGTCCGGTGGCGAATTTCATCTTTGCCGTTTTCGCTTACTGGCTGGTGTTTATCATCGGTGTCCCTGGTGTTCGTCCGGTTGTTGGTGAAATAACCGCCAACTCCGTCGCCGCATCTGCGCAAATTGCGCCGGGCATGGAACTTAAAGCGATCGATGGTATCGAAACCCCTGATTGGGATGCCGTTAGGCTGCAACTGGTGTCGAAAATTGGCGATGACCAGACCACCATCACGGTTTCTCCGTTTGGTGCCAGTCAGAGTCAACGTCAGGACAAAGTGCTCGATTTGCGTCACTGGACCTTTGAACCTGACAAAGAAGATCCGGTTGCGGCATTAGGCATTCGCCCACGCGGTGCGCAGATTGAACCGGTGTTAGCGGAAGTCCAGGCAGATTCGGCAGCCAGTAAAGCAGGTTTGCAAGCGGGCGACAGGATCGTTAAAGTCGATGGTCAGCCGTTAACACAATGGATGACCTTTGTTATTCTGGTGCGCGATAATCCGGGCACACCGCTGGCAGTAGAAATCGAACGACAGGGGAGTCCGCTCTCTCTGACGCTCATCCCGGATACTAAACCGGGTGGTGGTAAGGCAGAAGGATTTGCGGGCGTCGTGCCAAAAGTGATCCCGCTGCCAGATGAGTACAAGACAATACGCCAGTATGGGCCGTTCAGCGCCATCCTTGAAGCCACGGATAAAACATGGCAACTGATGAAGCTGACGGTCAACATGTTGGGGAAATTGATAACCGGTGACGTAAAACTGAACAACCTCAGTGGGCCGATTTCTATCGCTCAAGGGGCTGGGATGTCAGCGGAATTCGGGGTGATTTACTATCTCATGTTTCTCGCGCTCATTAGCGTGAACCTCGGGATAATCAACCTGTTCCCGCTTCCCGTTTTAGACGGGGGGCATCTGCTGTTTTTAGCGATTGAAAAGCTAAAAGGTGGACCGGTATCCGAGCGAGTTCAAGACTTTAGTTATCGCATTGGCTCGATACTGCTAGTGCTGTTAATGGGGCTTGCGCTTTTCAATGATTTCTCTCGGTTGTAAGAGAGATAGTTAGGAAGAATGCATAATAACGATGGCGATGAAAAAGTTGCTCATAGCGTCGCTGCTGTTTAGCAGCGCAACCGTATACGGTGCTGAAGGTTTCGTAGTGAAGGATATTCATTTCGAAGGTCTTCAGCGTGTCGCCGTCGGTGCGGCCCTCCTCAGTATGCCAGTTCGCCAGGGCGACACGGTTAATGATGAAGATATCAGTAATACCATTCGTGCACTGTTTGCCACTGGCAACTTTGAGGACGTTCGCGTCCTGCGCGATGGTGATACGCTGCTGGTTCAGGTGAAAGAACGCCCGACGATCGCCAGTATCACTTTCTCCGGAAACAAATCGGTGAAAGACGATATGCTCAAGCAAAACCTTGAAGCATCTGGTGTTCGTGTCGGTGAATCTCTGGACCGCACCACCCTGTCCGACATCGAAAAAGGACTGGAAGATTTCTACTACAGCGTCGGTAAATACAGCGCGAGCGTCAAAGCCGTTGTCACCCCGCTGCCGCGTAACCGCGTCGACCTGAAGCTCGTCTTCCAGGAAGGCGTCTCTGCGAAGATCCAGCAGATCAACATCGTGGGCAACCACGCGTTCAGTACGGACGAGCTGATCTCTACCTTCCAGCTGCGCGATGAAGTGCCATGGTGGAACGTGGTCGGCGATCGTAAATACCAGAAACAGAAACTGGCGGGCGATCTCGAAACCCTGCGTAGCTACTACCTGGATCGCGGTTACGCCCGTTTCAACATTGATTCGACTCAGGTCAGTCTGACTCCGGACAAGAAAGGGATCTACATTACGGTTAACATCACTGAAGGCGATCAGTACAAGCTTTCTGGTGTTGAAGTCAGTGGAAACCTGGCGGGTCACTCCGCTGAGATCGAGAGCCTGACTAAGCTCCAGCCGGGCGAACTGTATAGCGGCGCGAAAGTGACCAAAATGGAAGACGGCATTAAAAAGCTGCTCGGCCGTTATGGTTATGCTTACCCGCGCGTACAGACTCAGCCTGAAATCAATGACACGGATAAAACCGTGAAACTCCACGTGAACGTCGATGCGGGCAACCGTTTCTACGTGCGTAAGATTCGCTTTGAAGGTAACGATACCTCCAAAGATTCCGTACTGCGTCGCGAAATGCGCCAGATGGAAGGCGCATGGCTGGGCAGCGATCTCGTTGACCAGGGTAAAGAGCGTCTGAACCGTCTGGGTTACTTCGAAACGGTTGATACGGATACACAGCGTGTATCAGGCAGTCCGGACCAGGTAGACGTCGTTTACAAGGTGAAAGAACGTAACACCGGTAGCTTTAACTTCGGTGTGGGCTACGGCACAGAAAGTGGCGTGAGCTTCCAGGTCGGCGTTCAGCAGGATAACTGGTTGGGTACGGGTTATTCTGTGGGTATCAACGGTACCAAGAACGACTACCAGACCTATTCCGAGTTCTCTGTTACCAACCCATACTTCACCGTTGACGGTGTGAGTCTGGGCGGTCGTATTTTCTATAACGACTTTAAAGCAGACGATGCGGACCTGTCCTCATACACCAACAAAAGTTATGGTGTTGATGGCACGCTGGGCTTCCCGATTAACGAATACAACACCCTGCGTGCTGGCTTAGGTTACGTGCATAACGACCTGTCCAATATGCAACCGCAGGTGGCGATGTGGCGTTATCTGGACTCCATCGGGCAGAAGGCAAGCACCTCCAGCGATAACAACGGTTTCGCTGCAGATGACTTCACCTTTAACTATGGCTGGACGTATAACCGTCTTGACCGTGGTTTCTTCCCGACAGAAGGTTCTCGCGTCAACCTGAACGGTAAAGTGACCGTTCCGGGTTCTGATAACGAGTTCTATAAGCTGACGCTGGATACCGCGTCTTACTTCCCAATTGATGACGATCACAAGTGGGTCGTTCTGGGTCGTACACGTTGGGGTTACGGCGATGGCTTAGGTGGCAAAGAGCTGCCATTCTATGAGAACTTCTATGCCGGTGGTTCCAGCACCGTCCGTGGCTTCCAGTCCAATAACATTGGTCCGAAAGCGGTGTACTACGGCGGTAACGATACAGATAACTGTGATAAAAAATCCTCGTCAGAAGTGTGTAGTTCTAATGACGCGGTAGGTGGTAACGCCATGGGTGTCGCCAGCCTGGAATTCATCACGCCTACGCCATTCATCAGCGACAAGTATGCGAACTCCGTGCGTACTTCGTTCTTCTGGGATGCGGGTACCGTGTGGGATACCAACTGGGAGAACACCGCTCAGATGAAAGCCGCTGGTGTGCCGGATTATAGCGATCCGAGCAACATTCGCATGTCTGCGGGTATCGCATTACAATGGATGTCACCGTTGGGGCCGTTGGTCTTCTCCTACGCCCAGCCGTTTAAGAAATACGATGGAGACAAAGCGGAGCAGTTCCAGTTTAACATTGGTAAAACCTGGTAATAATCCGCTGCAATGGAATGCGTTGGCAGTGTAGCGCTGACAACCGGCGATCGCACAGACGATCGCCTTGCCACGCAAAGAACGGTACCTTCGGGTACCAATGGGATGGTAAGGAGTTTATTGTGAAAAAGTGGTTATTAGCTGCAGGTCTGGGTTTGGCAATGGTGACTTCTGCTCAGGCAGCGGACAAAATTGCAATCGTCAACATGGGTAATCTTTTCCAGCAGGTAGCCCAGAAAACGGGTGTTTCCGCGACTCTGGAAAACGAATTCAAAGGCCGTGCTGGCGAACTGCAGGGTATGGAAAACGACCTTCAGTCCAAAATGCAGCGTCTGCAGCGTGATGGTTCTACCATGAAAGCTGCCGATCGTAGCAAGCTGGAAAAAGACGTAATGGCACAGCGTCAGACTTTCTCTCAGAAAGCACAGGCTTTCGAGCAGGATCGTCAGCGTCGTTCTAACGAAGAACGTGGCAAACTGGTTACCCGTATCCAGTCTGCTGTGAAAGCAGTTGCAGCCGATCAGAACATCGATCTGGTTGTTGATGCAAATGCCGTTGCTTTCAACAGTGGCGATGTGAAAGACATCACTGCTGATGTACTGAAACAGGTTAAATAAGTAATGCCTTCAATTCGACTGGCTGATCTCGCTCAGCAGTTGGATGCAGAATTACACGGTGATGGCGATATCGTCATCACCGCTGTTGCGTCCATGCAATCTGCTAAAGCAGGCACAATTACGTTCATGGTAAGCCCGAAGTACCGTGAGCACCTGGCTCAATGCCAGGCGTCTGCTGTCGTTCTGACGCAGGACGACCTTCCGTTTGCCACCTCTAGCGCGCTGGTAGTGAAAAATCCCTACCTGACTTACGCGCGTATGGCTCAAATTCTTGATACCACGCCGCAGCCGGCGCAGAACATTGCTGCCAGTGCAGTGATTGATCCTTCGGCTAAGCTGGGTAACAACGTTTCAATCGGCGCGAATGCCGTTATCGAATCCGATGTGGTTCTCGGTGATAACGTGGTGATTGGCGCGGGCTGTTTCGTTGGTAAACACACGAAAATTGGTGCTGGCTCCCGTTTGTGGGCCAATGTCACCGTTTACCATGAGATCGAAATTGGCGAAAACTGCCTGATTCAGTCCAGTACCGTGATCGGTTCGGACGGGTTCGGCTATGCTAACGATCGGGGTAACTGGATTAAGATCCCTCAGCTCGGCCGCGTGATTATCGGCGATCGCGTTGAGATCGGTGCATGCACAACCATTGACCGCGGTGCGCTCGACGACACCATTATTGGCAATGGTGTTATCATTGATAACCAATGTCAGATTGCGCATAACGTTGTGATTGGCGACAATACGGCAGTTGCAGGTGGCGTAATCATGGCAGGCAGCCTGAAAATTGGTCGTTACTGCATGATCGGTGGTGCCAGCGTAATCAACGGGCATATGGAAATATGCGACAAGGTTACGGTGACAGGCATGGGTATGGTGATGCGTCCTATCACTGAACCGGGTGTCTACTCCTCCGGCATTCCGCTGCAACCGAATAAGATGTGGCGTAAAACCGCAGCTCTGGTGATGAATATTGATGATATGAGCAAGCGCCTCAAAGCTATTGAGCGCAAAATCGATCAACAAGACTAAAGGTTCATCCCTATAACGCTAAATTTCCCGGCCTGTCGGCTTTCTTCTAAACCGGCAGGCCGTGTTATTATTGCTATTCAGTAAATTTTGACAGGAAGAGTATTTTGACTACCGACACTCATACTCTGCATATTGAAGAGATTTTAGAGCTTCTGCCGCACCGCTACCCGTTTTTGCTGGTAGATCGTGTGCTGGATTTTGAAGAAGGTCGTTTTCTGCGCGCAGTGAAAAATGTCTCTGTAAATGAGCCATTCTTCCAGGGACACTTCCCTGGCAAACCTATCTTCCCGGGTGTGTTGATCCTGGAAGCGATGGCTCAGGCTACCGGTATTCTGGCGTTTAAAAGCGTCGGTAAACTGGAGCCAGGTGAGCTGTATTACTTCGCAGGTATCGACGAAGCGCGCTTTAAGCGTCCCGTCGTGCCTGGTGATCAGATGATCATGGAAGTGACTTTTGAGAAAACGCGCCGTGGCCTGACGCGCTTCAAAGGCGTTGCGCTGGTTGACGGCAAAGTTGTTTGCGAAGCGACCATGATGTGTGCGCGTAGCCGGGAGGCCTGATACGTGATTGATAAATCCGCCTTTATTCATCCATCTGCCATTGTGGAAGAGGGTGCCGTTATCGGTGCTAACGCCCACATTGGTCCTTTTTGTATTGTTGGCCCCCACGTCACTATTGGCGAGGGTACCGTACTGAAGTCTCACGTCGTCGTGAATGGTCATACGACCATTGGCCGCGACAACGAGATCTATCAGTTTGCCTCCATTGGCGAAGTGAACCAGGATCTGAAATATGCTGGCGAACCAACCCGTGTGGAAATCGGCGATCGTAATCGCATTCGCGAAAGCGTCACCATTCATCGTGGCACAGTACAGGGTGGTGGATTGACGAAGGTGGGCAGCGACAACCTCTTTATGGTGAATGCGCACATCGCGCACGACTGTACCGTAGGCAGCCGCTGTATCCTCGCTAACAACGCAACGCTGGCGGGACACGTATCGGTTGATGATTTCGCGATCATTGGCGGCATGACCGCAGTCCATCAGTTCTGCATCATTGGTGCACACGTGATGGTCGGCGGCTGCTCCGGTGTGGCACAGGATGTCCCACCGTATGTGATTGCGCAGGGCAACCATGCGACGCCGTTTGGCGTCAACATTGAAGGTCTCAAGCGTCGTGGCTTTAGCCGCGAAGCGATCACCGCGATCCGCAACGCGTACAAACTTCTTTACCGTAGCGGCAAAACGCTGGAAGAGGCCAAGCCAGAAGTTGCAGAGCTGGCAGAACAGCACCCTGAAGTGAAAGCGTTCACCGAGTTCTTTGAACGCTCAACTCGCGGTCTGATTCGTTAATGGTCGACAATCGTCCATTAACGATAGCCCTGGTCGCCGGAGAAACCTCCGGCGATATTCTTGGTGCAGGTCTTATCCGCGCACTCAAGGCTCGCGTACCTAACGCCCGCTTTGTCGGCGTCGCCGGTCCGCTGATGCAGGCCGAAGGCTGCGAAGCCTGGTACGAAATGGAAGAGCTGGCGGTGATGGGCATTGTGGAAGTGCTGGGCCGTTTGCGCCGTCTGCTGCACATTCGCGCCGATCTCACCCGTCGTTTTACCGATCTCAAACCCGATGTCTTTGTCGGTATCGATGCTCCTGATTTCAATATTACCCTCGAAGGGAACCTGAAAAAGCAGGGTATCAAAACGATCCACTACGTCAGTCCGTCCGTCTGGGCGTGGCGACAGAAACGTGTTTTCAAAATAGGCAGATCGACCGATCTGGTGCTTGCTTTTCTGCCTTTCGAAAAAGCGTTTTACGATAGATTCAACGTTCCGTGCCGCTTTATCGGTCATACCATGGCAGACGCCATGCCGCTTGATCCGGATAAAAACGCGGCGCGCGATATTCTCGGCATCCCTCACGACGCCCACTGTCTGGCCCTATTGCCAGGTAGTCGCGGTGCGGAAGTGGAAATGCTCAGCGCCGATTTCCTGAAAACGGCGCAAATCCTGCGTCAGACCTACCCGGATCTGGAAGTGGTCGTCCCGCTGGTGAATGCGAAACGCCGCGAGCAGTTCGAGCGCATCAAGGCCGAAGTGGCCCCGGACCTGCACATCCACTTGCTGGATGGTAAAGGTCGTGAGGCGATGGTCGCCAGCGATGCTGCGCTGCTTGCTTCGGGCACGGCGGCGCTGGAGTGCATGCTCGCCAAGTGTCCGATGGTGGTGGGCTATCGCATGAAGCCGTTCACCTTCTGGCTGGCGAAACGCCTGGTGAAAACGGATTATGTGTCGCTGCCGAACCTGCTGGCCGGTCGTGAACTGGTGAAAGAGTTATTGCAGGAAGAGTGTCAGCCGCAGGCGTTAGCCGATGCGTTGCTGCCGCTGCTGGCCGACGGTAAAACCAGCCACCAGATGCATGACACATTCCGGGAGTTGCATCAGCAGATCCGCTGTAATGCCGATGAGCAGGCGGCGGATGCGGTGCTGGAGTTAGCAAAATGATGGAATTTGTTTACCCTCACACGCACCTTGTTGCGGGTGTGGACGAAGTCGGACGCGGTCCGCTGGTCGGTGCGGTGGTGACTGCCGCCGTCATCCTCGACCCTAATCGCCCGATTGTTGGGCTGAACGACTCAAAAAAGCTTTCCGAAAAGCGCCGTCTGGCGTTGTTCGATGAGATCAAAGAAAAAGCGCTGGCGTGGAGCTTAGGCCGCGCCGAGCCTGAAGAGATCGACCGGCTTAATATTCTGCATGCCACCATGCTGGCGATGCAGCGCGCCGTTGCCGGGCTGAACATCGTCCCGGAATATGTGCTGATCGACGGCAACCGCTGCCCGGCACTGCCGATGCCGTCGCTGGCAGTAGTGAAGGGCGACAGCCGCGTGCCTGAAATCAGCGCGGCATCCATTATTGCTAAAGTCACACGCGATGCTGAAATGGCCGCGCTGGACGTCACTTTTCCCCAGTATGGCTTTGCCCAGCACAAGGGGTATCCGACCGCTTTCCATCTGGAAAGACTGGCTGAACACGGCGCAACTGAACATCATCGACGCAGTTTTGGTCCGGTGAAACGCGCACTGGGACTGGTGTCCTGAATCAATACGCAAGCAATTAAGTAACGCGGAATCTGAAGATGGCTGAACCACGTTTCGTACACCTGCGGGTGCATAGCGACTACTCCATGATTGATGGGCTGGCGAAGACCGGGCCGCTGGTAAAAAAGGCGGCCTCTCTTGGTATGCCTGCGCTGGCGATCACCGATTTCACTAACCTTTGCGGTCTGGTGAAGTTCTACGGAACGGCGCATGGCTCGGGGCTTAAGCCCATTGTCGGCGCAGATTTTCACGTCCAGAGCGATCTGATCGGCGATGAGCTGACGCAAATTTCCGTGCTCGCGATGAATAACACGGGCTACCAAAACCTGACGCTGCTGATCTCCCGCGCCTACCAGCGCGGCTACGGCGCGGCAGGCCCATGGATCGACCGCGAGTGGCTGGCAGAGCTGAATGAGGGTTTACTGCTCATCTCTGGCGGCCGCATGGGTGATGTCGGTAAAAGCCTGATCCGTGGCAACAGCGTGCTCGTCGACCAGTGCGTCGCATTTTATGAAGAACACTTCCCGGATCGCTTCTATCTGGAGTTGATCCGTACCGGTCGTCCTGATGAGGAGAGCTATCTGCATGCGGCGGTAGCCCTTGCGGAAGAGCGCGGTCTGCCTGTCGTGGCTACCAATGACGTCCGTTTCCTTGAACCGGGTGATTTTGATGCGCACGAGATCCGTGTCGCCATCCACGATGGTTTTACCCTCGACGATCCGAAACGACCGCGTAACTACTCTTCGCAGCAGTACATGCGTAACGAAGACGAGATGTGCGAGCTGTTCGCCGACATCCCGGAAGCGCTGGAAAACAGCGTCGAAATCGCCCGTCGCTGCAACGTCACCGTTCGCCTGGGCGAATACTTCCTGCCGCAGTTCCCGACCGGCGATATGACCACCGAAGATTTCCTCGTGGTGAAATCGAAAGAGGGTCTGGAAGAGCGTCTGGAATTCCTGTTCCCGGATCCGGCCGTACGCGCCGAAAAACGCCCACCGTATGATGAACGTCTGGATATCGAACTCCAGGTGATCAACCAGATGGGGTTCCCGGGTTACTTCCTGATCGTAATGGAATTTATCCAGTGGTCGAAGGACAACGGCGTGCCGGTAGGGCCTGGCCGTGGTTCCGGTGCGGGTTCGCTTGTGGCCTATGCGCTAAAAATTACCGACCTCGATCCGCTGGAGTTCGACCTGCTGTTCGAACGTTTCCTTAACCCGGAACGTGTCTCGATGCCCGACTTCGACGTTGACTTCTGCATGGAGAAACGCGACCAGGTAATTGAGCACGTCGCGGACATGTACGGTCGTGACGCGGTATCGCAGATTATTACCTTCGGTACGATGGCGGCGAAAGCGGTTATCCGCGACGTGGGCCGCGTGCTGGGCCACCCGTACGGTTTTGTCGATCGCATCTCCAAACTGGTGCCGCCCGATCCGGGCATGACCCTGGCGAAAGCCTTCGAAGCCGAGCCGCAGCTGCCGGAAATCTACGAAGCGGACGAAGAGGTCAAAGCGCTGATCGACATGGCGCGCAAGCTGGAAGGTGTGACGCGTAACGCCGGTAAACACGCCGGTGGTGTGGTGATCGCCCCGACCAAAATTACCGATTTTGCGCCGCTGTATTGCGACGAATCGGGCCAGCATCCGGTCACACAGTTCGACAAGAACGACGTGGAGTACGCGGGCCTGGTGAAGTTCGACTTCCTCGGTTTGCGAACGCTCACTATCATCGACTGGGCGCTGAAGATGATCAACCCGCGCCGGGCCAAACAGGGCCTGGAGCCGATTGATATCGCCGCCATTCCGCTCGATGACAAGAAAAGCTTCGACATGCTGCAGCGCTCGGAAACCACGGCGGTGTTCCAGCTTGAATCCCGCGGCATGAAAGACCTGATTAAGCGTCTGCAGCCCGACTGCTTCGAAGATATGATCGCGCTGGTGGCCCTGTTCCGTCCGGGCCCGTTGCAGTCCGGGATGGTAGATAACTTTATTGACCGTAAGCACGGTCGCGAAGAGATTTCCTACCCTGACGTTCAGTGGCAGCATGAGTGTCTGAAGCCGGTTCTGGAGCCGACCTACGGCATTATCCTGTACCAGGAACAGGTGATGCAGATTGCGCAGGAGCTTTCCGGCTATACCCTGGGCGGCGCGGATATGCTGCGTCGTGCGATGGGTAAGAAAAAGCCGGAAGAGATGGCGAAGCAGCGCGGCACCTTTGAAGAGGGCGCGAAAAGCCGGGGCGTAGACGGCGAGCTGGCGATGAAAATCTTCGACCTGGTGGAGAAATTCGCCGGTTACGGGTTTAACAAATCGCACTCCGCAGCCTACGCGCTGGTCTCGTATCAAACCCTGTGGCTGAAAGCGCACTATCCGGCAGAATTTATGGCGGCCGTGATGACCGCCGATATGGATAACACCGAAAAAGTGGTTGGCCTGGTGGATGAGTGCTGGCGCATGGGGCTGAAAATCCTGCCGCCGGACATCAACGCCGGGATGTACCATTTCCACGTCAATGACGACGGTGAAATTGTTTACGGGATCGGCGCCATCAAAGGCGTGGGCGAAGGCCCGATCGAAGCGATTATCGAAGCGCGTAACAACGGCGGTTACTTCCGCGAGCTGTTCGATCTTTGCGCTCGTACCGACACCAAAAAGCTGAACCGTCGGGTGCTGGAAAAACTGATTATGTCCGGGGCGTTTGACCGCCTCGGCCCGCACCGCGCGGCGCTGATGAATTCCCTCGGCGACGCGCTGAAAGCGGCTGACCAGCACGCGAAAGCGGAAGCGATTGGTCAGGCAGATATGTTTGGCGTGCTGGCGGAAGAGCCTGAGCAGATTGAGCAGTCTTATGCCAACTGCCAGCCGTGGCCAGAACATACGGTACTGGAAGGGGAGCGTGAAACGTTGGGGTTGTACCTGACGGGTCACCCGATCAACCAGTATCTGAAAGAAATTGAGCGCTATGTCGGAGGCTACAGGCTAAAAGACATGCATCCGACTGAACGTGGTAAAATGACCACGGCGGCGGGGCTCGTCATTGCTGCGCGGGTTATGGTCACCAAGCGCGGTAATCGCATCGGCATCTGTACGCTGGATGACCGCTCCGGGCGGCTGGAGGTGATGTTATTCACCGAAGCGCTGGAAAAATACCAGCATTTGCTGGAAAACGACCGCATACTTATCGTCAGCGGACAGGTCAGCTTTGATGACTTCAGCGGCGGGCTTAAAATGATGGCCCGTGAAGTGATGGATATTGACGAAGCCCGGGAAAAATATGCTCGCGGGCTTGCTATCTCGCTGACGGACAGGCAAATTGATGACCAGCTTTTAAACCGACTCCGTCAGTCTCTGGAACCCCATCGTTCGGGGACCATTCCAGTACATCTCTACTATCAGAGGGCGGATGCACGTGCGCGATTGCGCTTTGGTGCAACGTGGCGTGTCTCTCCGAGCGATCGTTTACTCAACGATCTCCGTGGCCTCATTGGTTCGGAGCAGGTGGAACTGGAGTTTGACTAATACAGGAATACTATGAGTCTGAATTTCCTTGATTTCGAACAGCCGATTGCAGAGCTGGAAGCGAAAATCGATTCTTTGACAGCGGTAAGCCGTCAGGATGAAAAACTGGATATTAACATCGACGAAGAAGTGCATCGTCTGCGTGAAAAAAGCGTAGAACTGACGCGCAAAATCTTTGCCGATCTCGGCGCATGGCAGATTGCCCAGCTGGCTCGTCATCCACAGCGCCCGTACACCCTGGATTATGTCCGCCTGGCGTTTGATGAATTTGACGAACTGGCAGGCGATCGCGCTTATGCTGACGACAAAGCCATTGTCGGCGGTATCGCACGTCTGGATGGTCGCCCGGTGATGATCATTGGTCATCAGAAAGGCCGTGAAACCAAAGAGAAGATCCGTCGTAACTTTGGTATGCCAGCGCCGGAAGGTTACCGCAAGGCCCTGCGCCTGATGGAAATGGCCGAGCGCTTTAACATGCCGATCGTGACCTTTATCGACACCCCAGGTGCCTACCCGGGCGTCGGTGCTGAAGAGCGCGGTCAGTCTGAAGCTATCGCACGCAACCTGCGCGAAATGTCTCGTCTGTCCGTTCCGGTGATTTGTACCGTGATCGGTGAAGGCGGTTCCGGTGGCGCACTGGCTATCGGCGTGGGCGATAAAGTGAATATGCTGCAGTACAGCACCTATTCCGTTATCTCTCCGGAAGGCTGTGCGTCCATTCTGTGGAAGAGCGCAGACAAAGCGCCGCTGGCGGCGGAAGCGATGGGTATCATCGCGCCACGTCTGAAAGAGCTGAAGCTGATCGATACCGTGATCCCAGAACCACTGGGTGGCGCGCATCGTAAGCCGGAAGTGATGGCCGCTTCTCTCAAGGCACAGCTGCTGGCTGACCTGGCCGATCTCGATGTGTTGAGCAAAGAAGACCTGCTCAATCGTCGCTATCAGCGCCTGATGAACTACGGTTACGCCTAAGCGACACACATAAATCTTAAAAGCCGCACACAGTTGCGGCTTTTTTTATACCTGCCGTTTACCTCGGCTATGCTTATCTAATGTTTTTCAAGGAGGTAGACCATGAACATCATTGCCATCATGGGTCCACATGGCGTCTTTTATAAAGACGAGCCCATCAAGGAGCTGGAACAATCACTAAAGGATCGCGGATTTCAGCTGATCTGGCCGCACAACAGCGCTGACCTGCTGAAGGTTATCGAGCACAACCCGCGCATTTGCGGCGTCGTTTTTGACTGGGATGAGTACGACCTGGAATTGTGCAGCGATATCAATCAGCTCAACGAATATCTGCCGCTGTATGCATTTATCAACACCCATTCGACGATGGACGTCAGCGCCCACGACATGCGTATGGCGCTCTGGTTCTTTGAATATGCGCTCGGGGCCGCCGATGATATTGCGACGCGCATCGGGCAATACACCAATGAATATCTCGACAACATCACGCCGCCCTTTACCCGCGCGCTGTTCAACTATGTAAAAGAGGGCAAATACACCTTCTGTACGCCGGGGCACATGGCGGGCACGGCGTACCAGAAAAGCCCGGTCGGCTGCCTGTTCTACGATTTCTTCGGGGGCAACACGCTGAAAGCGGATGTCTCGATCTCGGTGACGGAACTCGGCTCGCTGCTGGATCACACCGGTCCGCATCTGGAGGCGGAAGAGTATATCGCCCGCACCTTTGGGGCCGAGCAGAGCTATATGGTGACCAACGGCACCTCTACCTCCAATAAGATTGTCGGGATGTATGCCGCGCCTGCCGGAAGCACGCTGCTGATCGACCGTAACTGCCACAAATCATTGGCGCACTTATTAATGATGAGCGACGTCGTCCCGCTCTGGCTGTCGCCGACACGTAATGCGCTGGGGATTCTGGGCGGCATTCCGCGCCGTGAATTCTCCCATGCGGCAATCGAACAGAAAGTCGCAACGGTTGCGGGCGCGAGCTGGCCGATTCATGCGGTGATCACCAACTCGACCTACGACGGCCTGCTCTACAACACCAACTGGATCAAGCAAACGCTGGACGTGCCGTCGATTCACTTTGATTCCGCCTGGGTGCCCTACACCAACTTCCACCCGATTTATGCGGGCAAAAGTGGCATGAGCGGCGAGCGGGTGCCGGGCAAAGTGTTCTTCGAAACTCAGTCGACGCACAAAATGCTGGCGGCGTTCTCCCAGGCCTCGCTGATCCACATTAAGGGCGAATACGACGAAGAGACCTTCAACGAAGCCTTTATGATGCACACCACGACATCGCCGAGCTATCCGCTGGTGGCCTCGATTGAAACGGCAGCGGCGATGCTCCGCGGGAATCCGGGCAAACGCCTGATCAATCGTTCGGTTGAGCGCGCGCTGCATTTCCGGAAAGAGGTCCAGCGGCTTAAAGATGAGGCCGACGGCTGGTTCTTTGATATCTGGCAGCCGGAAGAGATTGATGAAGCCGAGTGCTGGTCCGTCGCGCCGGGCGAGAGCTGGCACGGGTTTCGCGACGCTGATGCGGATCATATGTTCCTCGATCCGGTGAAAGTCACCATTCTGACGCCGGGGATGGACGAACAGGGAACGATGAGCGACGAAGGGATCCCCGCTGCGCTGGTGGCGAAATTCCTCGATGAACGCGGCGTGGTGGTGGAGAAAACCGGACCGTACAATCTGCTCTTCCTGTTCAGTATCGGGATCGATAAAACCCGTGCGATGGGGCTGCTGCGGGGACTGATGGAGTTCAAACGCGCCTACGATCTCAATCTGCGAGTAAAAAACATGCTGCCGGATCTGTACGCCGAAGATCCCGATTTCTATCGCAACATGCGGATCCAGGATCTGGCTCAGGGGATCCACAAGCTGATCCGTCAGCACGATCTGCCGCGGCTGATGCTGCAGGCATTCGACGTTTTGCCGGAGATGAAACTGACGCCGCACAAGGCCTGGCAACGTCAGGTGAAAGGCGAGGTGGAAACCATCGAACTCGAAAATCTGGTGGGACGCATCTCGGCGAACATGATCCTGCCATATCCGCCGGGCGTGCCGCTGTTGATGCCGGGAGAGATGATCACCGAACAAAGCCGGGCGGTGCTCGACTTCCTGCTGATGCTCTGTTCGATAGGGCGTCACTATCCCGGTTTTGAAACCGATATCCACGGCGCGAAGCGTGATGAGAACGGCGGTTACTGGGTGCGAGTCTTAAAAAAGGGGTGAGCGCTTGCGTGCTCAGGGTTTTCGGTTGTAACGTTGACTCCTCATAAAAAGGAGAGGCTATGCTGGGTTTAAAACAGGTTCACCATATTGCGATCATTGCGACTGATTACGCCAAAAGTAAGGCGTTTTATTGCGACATTCTCGGGTTCACGCTGATGAGCGAAGCTTATCGCGCCGAGAGAGATTCGTGGAAAGGTGACCTGGCGTTGAACGGGCAATATGTGATTGAGCTGTTCTCCTTTCCTTTCCCGCCAGCGCGCCCGTCGCGACCGGAAGCCTGCGGGCTTCGCCATCTCGCTTTCAGCGTGGACGATATCGAACAGGCGGTGAAGCATCTCGAAGGGCATGGCGTGAAGTGCGAAGCGATTCGCATCGATCCGTTTACCGACAAGCGCTTTACCTTCTTCAACGATCCCGATGGTTTACCGCTGGAGCTTTATCAGCAGTAAAGCTTGCCATCCATGACAATGCTCGGTAATTTTCCGGGCATTGTCTTTCTGTGAAATCCCCTATGACGCAACCTGCGATCGCTCAGTCTGTTTACCCGTACCGCCAGCTGCTGGTGGGCTTTAGCGGTGGCCTGGATTCCACCGTCCTGCTGCACCGGCTGATGCTGTGGCGCGAACACCAGCCTGAGGTGCAGATCCGCGCCATTCATATTCACCACGGGCTTAGCGCGCACGCCGACGAGTGGGTCGCCCACTGCGAAGCGCTTTGCCTGGCATGGAAAATCCCTTTAATCGTTGAACGAGTAACGCTTAAAGATGAAGGCCTCGGGACGGAAGCTCAGGCGCGGAAAGCGCGCTACGGCGCATTTGAAAAAACGCTTCTGCCCGGTGAAGCGATGGTGACGGCGCAGCATCTCGACGATCAGTGTGAAACCTTTTTATTAGCACTTAAGCGCGGCAGCGGCCCGGCGGGTCTATCCGCAATGGCTGAGCGCAGTGAGTTTGCCGGAACACACCTGCTGCGTCCTTTACTGAGTGAAACCCGCGCGTCGCTGGAACACTGGGCGCAGGAACACAACTTGCGCTGGATAGAAGACGAAAGTAATCAGGACGACGGCTACGATCGTAACTTCCTGCGCCTGCGTATTTTGCCTGCGCTCTCGCAGCGCTGGCCGCACTTTGCCGAGGCGACGGCAAGAAGTGCGAGACTCTGCGCAGAGCAGGAGAGCCTGCTGGATGAATTGCTGAGTGAAGAGCTGACAAGCCTCGTCACGGAAGAGGGGGCTCTGAGGATGGCGCCGCTGCAAGCGATGAGCCCGATGCGTCGCGGTGCGCTGTTCCGGCGCTGGCTGGCGGGTCATCACGCGCAAATGCCCTCGCGCGATATGCTCAACCGAATCTGGGATGAAGTGGTTCAGGCGCGCGAAGATGCCAATCCGTGTCTGCATCTCAATGGCTTTGAGATTCGACGCTTCAAAGAGCAGCTCTGGTGGGTGAAGCATCAGCCGTCGCTGGCAGATAACATCATCCCCTGGCCTGATGTCCACGAGCCGCTGAATCTCCCGCAAGGGGCGGGTTGGGTTTCTCTTGCGGCACCCGGAAATGTGCGTCTGCCAGAATTGGGTGAAGAGGTGACGATCCGCTTTAAGGCCAGCGGGAATTTACACATTGTGGGCCGAAACGGAGGACGTAAGCTGAAAAAAATCTGGCAGGAGTGCAACGTTCCGCCGTGGCGGCGCGATACCACGCCTCTGCTTTTTTATGGTGAAAACTTGATGGCGGCGGCGGGGATCTTTGTCACGCAGGAAGGCTGGGCGGAAGAGGGGGTAAGCTTTGAATGGAAGGCGTAACGGGCAGCGCACTGCCCGTTACAGAGAATTACTCTTCGCTCACCACGACGGTGCCGATATCCGGATGACTGAAGCTGGCAATTTTATCGAGGCGAAGTTCACGCGTTGCTCCAGCGTCTTCGACGACCAGATATTCAACGTTCTTGCGTGAGACCAGATCGCTCGCTTTGGCCTTCAATTCCTCGCCGTCTTTTAACGCCAGCGACAGAACCAGGTGGTTCTGACAGGCGAGCTCGAGGTTGTCGTAGTCATCGCAGTTGATGGGTTGATAGGTATCATTCATTGACATAATCGCTCACCAGTAAATTCGCAGCAGCATACGCCGCTTTTTCCCTGACCGATTCTGAAAGGCTGGCGTCCAACGCCACTTCATTCAGCACTTTCAATACACAGCCCAACGCATCGGGGATATACCCCAGATCTCCGCTGGCAATTTCCGCATACCTTTTGCGAATTAACTCACAATAATTTTCCACATCCCCTCCTGCCAGCGCACTGACGTTACTGTGAGATACACTTAAGCCTACGAAGATAAACTCGGTTTAGCAAGGTGACTATACCATACTCATTCAAGCAATATCAGCGCCTTGATATTGCTGCCATTCACCGCGTGGTAACAGCCTTTTGGCCGGAATTTCGCTACAATGAGCGCCTGATTCGATTGGAGTTCTCTCATGGCGCTGAAAGCGACAATTTATAAAGCGGTAGTCAACGTAGCTGACCTTGACCGCAACCAGTTTCTCGATGCGTCGTTAACGCTGGCCCGTCACCCGTCCGAAACGCAGGAACGTATGATGCTGCGCCTGCTGGCGTGGATCAAATACGCCAATGAACGCCTGCAATTTACCCGCGGATTAAGCGCGGAAGAGGAGCCGGAAGCCTGGCTGCGCAACGATCATATGGGTATCGATCTGTGGATCGAACTCGGCTTGCCGGATGAACGTCGTATCAAAAAGGCCTGCACCCAGTCCGCAGAAGTCGCGATTTTTGCCTATAATCAACGTGCTGCGGAAATCTGGTGGCAGCAAAATCAGCGCAAATGCGCGCAGTATTCGCATCTTTCAGTGTGGTATCTGGATGACGAACAGCTGGCGCAGTTGACCGAGTTTGCCACGCGGACCATGGCGCTGCAGGCGACGATTCAGGACGGTGCGATCTGGCTGTCTGATGCTCAGAATAATCTGGAAATTCATCTTACTGCGTGGCAGTCACCGTCATGATTGTGGTGTCCCGAACCGTTACGATTCCCGACAATGAGTTTGAGATCACCGCGATCCGGGCTCAGGGCGCGGGTGGGCAGCATGTGAATAAAGCCTCAACGGCGATTCATTTGCGCTTTGACATTCGGGCCTCCAGCCTGCCAGAGTCCTATAAAGAAGCCCTGTTGGCGGCCAGTCATCACCTCATCACCAGCGACGGGGTGATCATTATTAAAGCGCAAGAGTACCGCAGCCAGGATTTGAATCGCGAAGCCGCACTTTCCCGGCTGGTGGCGGTCATACAGGAGCTTACTGCGGTGCAAAAAAGCCGCCGGGCCACGCGACCGACGCGGGCCTCGAAAGAGCGCCGGTTGTCATCAAAAGCGCAGAAATCCACCGTAAAATCACTGCGTGGAAAAGTACGTCGGCCGCAGGAATAACGTACCAGGATTACATTGTTATAAGGAATTCATCGTGAATAAAACGATATTGTCAGTGCTGGCGGCGTCCACACTGTTCGCATTAATAGGGTGTAACAACCGCGCCGAGATGCAGACGCTGCAGCCGACGCACGCCGCAGAGTTAAAGCCGATGCAGCAGAGCTGGCGCGGTGTGCTGCCGTGCGCTGACTGCGAAGGCATTGAAACCACGCTGTTCCTGGAAAAGGACGGTACATGGGTGATGAACCAGCGCTATCAGGGCGCGAAAGAGCCTTCCTCCTTTGCGACCTACGGCAAATGGGCGCGTACGGCTGAGAAGCTGGTGCTGACGGACGCCGAAGGCGAGAAAACCTATTTCCGTGCCAAAGGTGAAGGCATGGAGATGCTGGATCGGGAAGGTAATCCGATCGAATCCCAGTTCAACTACACCTTAGCGCCGGTCAAAGCGGCTCTGCCATCTACGCCAATGGCGATGCGCGGCATGTATTTCTACATGGCCGATGCGGCAGTTTTCACCGACTGTGCAACGGGCAAGAAAGTAAGCGTGGCGAACAACGCACAGCTGGAACGTGATTATGCCGTGGCGCGCGGAAATGACAGCAAGCCGGTACTGCTGACGGTAGACGGTCACTTTACGCTGGAGCCGAACCCGGACAGCGGTGAGATGGTCAAAACGCTGGTGGCGGATAAGAGCGCGAAGTTTGTGGCGGGTAAAGACTGCGACAGCAAGTAAGACGGAATCAGATGTGAAAAGAAAAACCCCGCCGAAGCGGGGTTTTTTATGTCTTAACCTTTGATGGCTTTCACCAGGTAATCAAGGATGTCGCCCGTCTTGATCATCTGCTTCTCGCCGCTGCGACGGTATTTGTACTCAATCTCGTCGCTGTCGAGGTTACGGTCGCCGATGACGACAGTGTGCGGGATACCGATCAGTTCCATATCCGCAAACATCACGCCTGGACGCTCTTTACGGTCGTCCATCAGCACTTCAATGCCCTGCGCGCGCAGTTCGCTGTACAGCTTCTCAGCCAGCTCCTGAACACGGTAGGACTTGTGCATGTTCATCGGCAGAATCGCAACCTGGAATGGAGCGATATTGTCTGGCCAGACGATGCCGCGCTCGTCATGATTCTGCTCAATGGCAGCAGCCACCACGCGAGTCACGCCGATACCGTAGCAACCCATGGTCAGGATCTGGTTACGACCGTCTTCACCCTGAACGGCTGCGTTCAGCGCCTGGGAGTACTTGGTCCCGAGCTGGAAGATATGGCCCACTTCGATACCGCGTTTAATCATCAGCGTACCCTGGCCGTCCGGGCTTGGATCACCCGCCACCACGTTACGGATATCGGCCACTTCTGGCGTCGCGGTGTCGCGATCCCAGTTGATGCCGAAGTAGTGCTTACCGTCGATGTTCGCGCCAGCAGAGAAATCGCTCATGGCGGCAACGGTGCGGTCAATCACAACCGGAATTGGCAGATTAACCGGACCCAGAGAGCCTGGGCCTGCATTGATGACGGCACGGATTTCCGCTTCGGTAGCGAAAGTCAGCGGGCTTGCGACCTGCGGCAGTTTTTCTGCTTTAACTTCGTTCAGCTCGTGATCGCCACGCACCAGCAGGGCAACCAGCGGATACGCGCTCCCTTCAACGGATTTCACCAGCAGGGTTTTCACCGTTTTCTCGACCGGCAGATTGAACTGCTCAACCAGCTCGGCGATGGTTTTGGCGTTCGGGGTGTCGACCAGCTTCATCTCTTCCGTCGCCGCCGCGCGTGGGGTGGCAGGGGCCAGCGCTTCTGCGAATTCAATATTCGCCGCGTAGTCAGAGGTGTCGGAGAAGATCACGTCGTCTTCGCCGCTCTGCGCCAGCACCTGGAATTCGTGGGAGGCGCTGCCGCCGATAGAACCGGTGTCAGCCTGTACCGCGCGGAAATCCAGACCCATACGGGAGAAGATCTTGCTGTAGGCGCCGTACATCACGTCGTAAGTTTCCTGCAGGGATTCCTGAGAAGTATGGAAGGAGTAGGCATCTTTCATCAGGAATTCGCGGGAACGCATCACGCCGAAACGTGGGCGAACTTCGTCGCGGAATTTGGTCTGGATCTGGAAGAAGTTCAGCGGCAGCTGTTTGTACGAGTTCAGCTCGTTGCGGATCAGGTCGGTGATCACTTCTTCATGCGTTGGGCCGAGCACAAACGGGCGCTCGCCACGATCAACAAAGCGCAGCAGCTCCGGGCCGTACTGCTCCCAGCGACCACTTTCCATCCACAGGTCAGCAGGCTGAACCACAGGCATGGACACCTCGATAGCACCGGCGTTGTTCATCTCTTCACGCACGATGTTTTCGACTTTTTTCAGGACGCGCAGGCCGGTCGGCAACCAGGTGTACAACCCGGAGGCCAGCTTGCGGATCATCCCGGCGCGGAGCATCAGCTGATGGCTGATGACTTCGGCGTCGGCAGGTGTCTCCTTCAGTGTGGAGAGCAGATATTGGCTAGTACGCATGTTGTTACGGTTCCATTTCGACGATTGGACCAGGCTGAAACGTCAGACTGACACAAAAAAAGTGGTTTAGTTTACCAGTGTGGCAAAGATGCCAAAAGAGAGGAAAATAAAATTAGCGCACTTCCAGCGCAAAGACTTCAAAACCTGCCGGGGTGACGCGCCAGCGAACGTTAAAATCAAGCAACAGAACGGCGTAGGTTTTGCCTGCCTCTTCCTCTTTTCGGTATGCGGGTCGAGGGTCTTGCGCCAGGACTTCGACGATAAAATCCTTCATGCGAGGATAGCGCTTTTCCAGGTGCAGAAGCTGCGCGTCGACATCAGACGTAAAACCGACGGTCATATCAGCGACAGGCGCCTGCTGGGCATAGCTCGCGCGAGCGTCAGGCAGCGCTTCGGCAAAGGGCAGGTAAGGTTTGATATCCACCACCGGCGTGCCGTCGACCAGGTCCAGGCTACCTAGCTGCAGAATCACCTGATCTTTCTGGCAGCGAATGTCTTTGAGCTCAACAAGCGACATCCCGACAGGATTAGGACGGAAGGTCGAGCGGGTGGCAAACACTCCCATTCTGGCATTTCCGCCGAGACGCGGAGGGCGCACCGTCGGACGCCAGCCACCTTCCATCGTTTGATGAAAGATAAACAGCACCCACAGATGGCTGAATGCCTCAAGCCCACGCACGGCGTCGGCCTGATTATAAGGAGGAATTAAGTGAAGTTCGCCGCCACAGCTTTTGACCAGACCAGGCTGGCGCGGTACGGCAAACTTCTCTTTATAAGGCGAGCGGATAACACCTATCTGCTCAAACTGAAATGCACTCATTTCGCCGTGACGTTAAGGGCGTTGCCCATACACACAGCCTGGCGATAGCAGCCTGGCGTGCCGCTGGTCACTTCGCAGCTGTGCAGCAGGACAGCGTTAGCTTTCATTTTGGCGGCGTTGATCTGCAGACGTTTACGCGCGGTTGGGATGTTTGGCGGAGAGTCCTGGTTGCTGGCCTGGCAGGATTCGCCGGTGACTTCACCCAGATCGCGGAACGGTTTGCCAATCAGATCTTCAGCTTTGGTATAGATTCTTACCGGCGCAGGGCGAGGTGCTTTCGGTTTGGCTGGCTCCACCTTCGGTGGGGTTGCAGTGCTTTTAACAGGTTCAACAGGAGATCTGCTTAGCATTGAACAGCCGCTCAGCATGAGTGCTAAAAGACAGATCGGTAAAGCACGCATAATATTTCCTCAATGAATAATCAAATCGTCAGTTATTGAATCAGTTGCCCGCATAAATGACAAGACGGGCTTTCGCCCGTCATGAATGATATTACAGAAAGGTCAGATTACCAGCCTTTAACAGCGCCGCCGTTAAACACTTTGTTGGCTTCCTGGTAAACTTCGTCAGACTGGTATGCCTGTACGAATTTTTTCACGTTTTCCGCGTCTTTGTTGTCTTCGCGGCTCACGATCAGGTTCACGTACGGGGAGTCTTTGTCTTCAACGAAGATGCCATCTTTCGCTGGCGTCAGGCCAATCTGGCTGGCGTAAGTGGTGTTGATCACGGCCAGTGCAATCTGCGCATCGTCAAGAGAACGTGGCAGCTGCGGTGCTTCCAGCTCAACCAGCTTCAGGTTTTTCGGATTTTCAGTCACGTCCAGTACGGTTGGCAGCAAGCCCACGCCGTCTTTCAGTTTGATCAGACCCACTTTCTGCAGCAGCAGCAGGGAGCGGCCCAGGTTGGTTGGATCGTTAGGAATAGCGACCTGAGAACCCGGCTGCAGCTCTTCCAGGGATTTGATTTTTTTGGAGTAGCCCGCGATTGGGTAAACGAAGGTATTCGCCACGGCAACCAGCTTGTAGCCACGATCTTTGATCTGCTGATCCAGATACGGTTTGTGCTGGAAGGCGTTAGCGTCGATGTCGCCTTTGCTCAGCGCTTCGTTCGGCAGAACGTAGTCGTTAAAGGTGACCAGCTCAACGTCCAGGCCATATTTCTCTTTTGCCACTTTCTGGGCAACTTCAGCAACCTGCTGCTCAGCGCCAACAATGACGCCCACTTTGATGTGGTTAGGATCTTTTTCGTCCTGACCGCAACCCACCAGAGCCAGAGAGCCAATCAGCGCGCCTACCGCGGCAAAGGTCTTCAATTTAAACGTCATGTCATATCCTTAATTCGTCGAGTTTGCGTTGTGTAATGTTATTTGTGAGTAACAGCCCGGACGATGCGATCGCCAGAGAATTGAATGAGATAAACCAGCACAACCAGCAATACCAGAACCGTGTTCATTACGGTAGCGTTATAACCAATATAACCGTATTGATAGCCGATCTGGCCCAGACCGCCAGCCCCAACAGCACCGCCCATCGCGGAATAACCTACCAGGGTGATCAGCGTAATGGTGGCCGCATTGACCAGGCCCGGCAGCGCTTCAGGTAACAGGACTTTGCGCACGATCTGCATCGGCGTCGCGCCCATGGCACGAGAGGCTTCAATCAGACCGGTTGGAATTTCCAGCAGGGCGTTTTCAACCATACGCGCGATAAACGGTGCGGCACCCACGGTCAGCGGCACGATAGCTGCCTGCAGACCAATCGAGGTTCCCACGATGATGCGAGTAAACGGAATCATCCACACCAGCAGGATAATAAAAGGAATCGAACGGAAGATGTTTACCAGCGCAGAGAGCGTGCGGTAAAGCTTCGCGTTTTCGATAATCTGCCCTGGGCGCGTGACGTACAGCAGCACGCCAACCGGCAGGCCAATCACAAAACCAAAGAATCCTGATACGAAGGTCATTGCCAGCGTTTCCCAAACGCCGCGAACCAGCAGCCACATCATCGGCTCAGACATAACCCAGTACCTCTACTTTGACATGGTGTTCCTGCAGCCAGGCGATCGCGGCTTGCGTCTCTTCTTGTGTTCCGTGCATTTCCGTCAGCATGATGCCGAACTTCACGCCACCGGCGTAATCCATCTGCGCACTAATAATGTTGTTGTTCACATTGAAGCGGCGAGCGGTTTCGGAAAGCAGTGGGGCATCAACGGACTGGCCGGTGAATTCCATGCGCAGCATTGGCACGCTGTCGACGCCAGACTCCGCTTTTAAACGCGCCAGATAATCTTCCGGAATATCCAGGTGCAGCGTGGACTGAATGAACTGCTGGGCCAGAGGCGTTTTCGGATGCGAGAACACTTCGCTCACAGTGTCCTGCTCAATCAGTTCACCGTTGCTGATCACCGCCACGCAGTCGCAGATGCGCTTCACGACATCCATCTCATGGGTAATAAGAAGAATGGTCAGCCCGAGGCGGCGGTTAATGTCTTTCAATAATTCCAGGATGGAGCGGGTGGTCGCAGGATCCAGTGCGCTGGTGGCTTCGTCGCAGAGCAGCACTTTCGGATTGCTTGCCAGCGCACGGGCGATCGCCACGCGCTGTTTCTGTCCACCGGAAAGGTTGGCAGGATAGCTGTCGTGCTTATCAGAAAGCCCAACCAGATCCAGCAGCTCGGTTACCCGGCGTTTCACTTCTTCTTTTGGGGTGTTGTCCAGCTCAAGCGGCAGCGCGACGTTACCAAAAACGGTGCGCGAGGCCAGCAGGTTAAAGTGCTGGAAGATCATGCCAATCTGACGACGGGCCTGAGTTAATTCTTTTTCGGAAAGTTTAGTTAGCTCCTGGCCGCCGACCTGGACGCTGCCTTCGGTCGGACGTTCGAGCAGGTTAACGCAGCGGATGAGCGTACTTTTACCGGCACCCGATGCGCCAATGACGCCATAAATCTGTCCAGCCGGAACGTGCAGGCTGACATTGTTCAGCGCCTGAATGGTTCGGGTCCCTTGCTGGAACACTTTGGTGATATTGGAAAGTTTAATCATTAGATTATTTTTATCGTATGTAAGTTAGCCGTGGCATTTTGTTCTGCCAGATACGGGGTTCAGCCGTAAACAAAATGGATGTTAAGGCATCCAGACGTCTAAATCAATGTCGCTCTGCGCGATGAGCACTTTCTTGCGCGGTGAAACGTGAGATAATAGCGGGACATGCCTTTTTCAGGAGCAAACCCGTGGCAAAATCAGTACCCGCAATTTTTCTCGATCGTGACGGCACCATTAATGTCGATCACGGTTACGTTCACGAGATTGATGAGTTCGAATTCATCGACGGCGTTATTGATGCCATGCGCGAACTTAAAGCGATGGGCTATGCGCTGGTGGTGGTCACCAATCAGTCGGGTATCGCCCGGGGCAAATTCACCGAAGCGCAATTCGAAACGTTGACCGAGTGGATGGACTGGTCGCTGGCCGATCGCGACGTCGAGCTGGACGGTATCTACTATTGTCCTCATCACCCACAAGGGACGGTCGAAGAGTATCGCCAGACCTGTGATTGCCGTAAACCGCATCCGGGGATGTTTATCTCTGCGCAGGAGTTCCTGCACATTGATATGGCTTCTTCTTATATGGTGGGCGACAAACTGGAAGATATGCAGGCGGCAACGGCAGCGGGCGTAGGGACTAAAGTATTGGTTCGCACCGGTAAGCCTGTGACCCCTGAAGCCGAAAGCGCTGCGGATTTGGTACTGAATAGCCTCGCAGAGCTGCCAAAAGCGATCAAAAAGCAGCAAAAATAGGCGTTGTGTTGAAAATATGAGCGGTTGAAATAAAATTGTATTTTTCCGCTTGTCATTCCTCGGAAGCCCCCTATAATGCGCCTCCATCGACACGGCAGATGTGAATCACTTCACACTAACCACCGGGTCGGTTGAAGAGAAAAAATCCTGAGATTCAGGGTTGACTCTGAAAGAGGAAAGCGTAATATACGCCACCTCGCAACGGTGAGCGAAAGCCGCGTTGCACTGCTCTTTAACAATTTATCAGACAATCTGTGTGGGCACTCAAAGTGACATGGATTCTAACGTCGCAAGACGCTAAATGAATACCAAAGTCTCTGAGTGAACATACGTAATTCATTACGAAGTTTAATTCACGAGCATCAAACTTAAATTGAAGAGTTTGATCATGGCTCAGATTGAACGCTGGCGGCAGGCCTAACACATGCAAGTCGAGCGGTAGCACAGAGAGCTTGCTCTCGGGTGACGAGCGGCGGACGGGTGAGTAATGTCTGGGAAACTGCCTGATGGAGGGGGATAACTACTGGAAACGGTAGCTAATACCGCATAACGTCGCAAGACCAAAGAGGGGGACCTTCGGGCCTCTTGCCATCAGATGTGCCCAGATGGGATTAGCTAGTAGGTGGGGTAATGGCTCACCTAGGCGACGATCCCTAGCTGGTCTGAGAGGATGACCAGCCACACTGGAACTGAGACACGGTCCAGACTCCTACGGGAGGCAGCAGTGGGGAATATTGCACAATGGGCGCAAGCCTGATGCAGCCATGCCGCGTGTATGAAGAAGGCCTTCGGGTTGTAAAGTACTTTCAGCGAGGAGGAAGGCATTGTGGTTAATAACCGCAGTGATTGACGTTACTCGCAGAAGAAGCACCGGCTAACTCCGTGCCAGCAGCCGCGGTAATACGGAGGGTGCAAGCGTTAATCGGAATTACTGGGCGTAAAGCGCACGCAGGCGGTCTGTCAAGTCGGATGTGAAATCCCCGGGCTCAACCTGGGAACTGCATTCGAAACTGGCAGGCTAGAGTCTTGTAGAGGGGGGTAGAATTCCAGGTGTAGCGGTGAAATGCGTAGAGATCTGGAGGAATACCGGTGGCGAAGGCGGCCCCCTGGACAAAGACTGACGCTCAGGTGCGAAAGCGTGGGGAGCAAACAGGATTAGATACCCTGGTAGTCCACGCCGTAAACGATGTCGACTTGGAGGTTGTTCCCTTGAGGAGTGGCTTCCGGAGCTAACGCGTTAAGTCGACCGCCTGGGGAGTACGGCCGCAAGGTTAAAACTCAAATGAATTGACGGGGGCCCGCACAAGCGGTGGAGCATGTGGTTTAATTCGATGCAACGCGAAGAACCTTACCTACTCTTGACATCCACGGAATTTAGCAGAGATGCTTTAGTGCCTTCGGGAACCGTGAGACAGGTGCTGCATGGCTGTCGTCAGCTCGTGTTGTGAAATGTTGGGTTAAGTCCCGCAACGAGCGCAACCCTTATCCTTTGTTGCCAGCGGTTCGGCCGGGAACTCAAAGGAGACTGCCAGTGATAAACTGGAGGAAGGTGGGGATGACGTCAAGTCATCATGGCCCTTACGAGTAGGGCTACACACGTGCTACAATGGCGCATACAAAGAGAAGCGACCTCGCGAGAGCAAGCGGACCTCATAAAGTGCGTCGTAGTCCGGATTGGAGTCTGCAACTCGACTCCATGAAGTCGGAATCGCTAGTAATCGTAGATCAGAATGCTACGGTGAATACGTTCCCGGGCCTTGTACACACCGCCCGTCACACCATGGGAGTGGGTTGCAAAAGAAGTAGGTAGCTTAACCTTCGGGAGGGCGCTTACCACTTTGTGATTCATGACTGGGGTGAAGTCGTAACAAGGTAACCGTAGGGGAACCTGCGGTTGGATCACCTCCTTACCTGAAAGAACCTGCCTTTGTAGTGTCCACACAGATTGTCTGATGAAAAATAAGCAGTAAAAAATCTCTGCAGGCTTGTAGCTCAGGTGGTTAGAGCGCACCCCTGATAAGGGTGAGGTCGGTGGTTCAAGTCCACTCAGGCCTACCAAATTCGCCTCCGTGCTGCGTTATGGCGATGCTCACATACATAAGTATGCTTCGCATCACCACGCCTTGCCCGGAAACGAATTAGGGTAACAGAGATTCAGTTTTTGCGATGGGGTTATAGCTCAGCTGGGAGAGCGCCTGCCTTGCACGCAGGAGGTCTGCGGTTCGATCCCGCATAGCTCCACCATCCTTTTTACTGCGAAAACACAAGAAAACTTCAGAGTGTACCTGAAAAGGTTCACTGCGAAGTTTTGCTCTTTAAAAATCTGGATCAAGCTGAAAATTGAAACGACACGCTGCGTCTGTTCTCCGTAATAAGAACAGAATGACGGTGTGTTCGAGTCTCTCAAATTTTCGCAACACGAGATGTTTTACGAAACATCTTCGGGTTGTGAGGTTAAGCGACTAAGCGTACACGGTGGATGCCCTGGCAGTCAGAGGCGATGAAGGGCGTGCTAATCTGCGATAAGCGTCGGCGAGGTGATATGAACCTTTGACCCGGCGATACCCGAATGGGGAAACCCAGTGTGTTTCGACACACTATCATGTCATGAATACATAGTGGCATGAGGCGAACCGGGGGAACTGAAACATCTAAGTACCCCGAGGAAAAGAAATCAACCGAGATTCCCCCAGTAGCGGCGAGCGAACGGGGAGGAGCCCAGAGTCTGAATCAGCGCGTGTGTTAGTGGAACGGTCTGGAAAGTCCGACGGTACAGGGTGATAGTCCCGTACACAAAAATGCACACGTTGTGAACTCGAAGAGTAGGGCGGGACACGTGGTATCCTGTCTGAATATGGGGGGACCATCCTCCAAGGCTAAATACTCCTGACTGACCGATAGTGAACCAGTACCGTGAGGGAAAGGCGAAAAGAACCCCGGCGAGGGGAGTGAAAAAGAACCTGAAACCGTGTACGTACAAGCAGTGGGAGCCTCTTTATGGGGTGACTGCGTACCTTTTGTATAATGGGTCAGCGACTTATATTCTGTAGCAAGGTTAACCGTATAGGGGAGCCGAAGGGAAACCGAGTCTTAACTGGGCGTTAAGTTGCAGGGTATAGACCCGAAACCCGGTGATCTAGCCATGGGCAGGTTGAAGGTTGGGTAACACTAACTGGAGGACCGAACCGACTAATGTTGAAAAATTAGCGGATGACTTGTGGCTGGGGGTGAAAGGCCAATCAAACCGGGAGATAGCTGGTTCTCCCCGAAAGCTATTTAGGTAGCGCCTCGTGAACTCATCTTCGGGGGTAGAGCACTGTTTCGGCTAGGGGGCCATCCCGGCTTACCAACCCGATGCAAACTACGAATACCGAAGAATGTTATCACGGGAGACACACGGCGGGTGCTAACGTCCGTCGTGAAGAGGGAAACAACCCAGACCGCCAGCTAAGGTCCCAAAGTCATGGTTAAGTGGGAAACGATGTGGGAAGGCACAGACAGCCAGGATGTTGGCTTAGAAGCAGCCATCATTTAAAGAAAGCGTAATAGCTCACTGGTCGAGTCGGCCTGCGCGGAAGATGTAACGGGGCTAAACCATGCACCGAAGCTGCGGCAGCGACACTATGTGTTGTTGGGTAGGGGAGCGTTCTGTAAGCCGTTGAAGGTGTCCTGTGAGGGGTGCTGGAGGTATCAGAAGTGCGAATGCTGACATAAGTAACGATAAAGCGGGTGAAAAGCCCGCTCGCCGGAAGACCAAGGGTTCCTGTCCAACGTTAATCGGGGCAGGGTGAGTCGACCCCTAAGGCGAGGCCGAAAGGCGTAGTCGATGGGAAACAGGTTAATATTCCTGTACTCGGTGTTACTGCGAAGGGGGGACGGAGAAGGCTATGTTAGCCGGGCGACGGTTGTCCCGGTTTAAGCATGTAGGCGGAGCGTTTAGGTAAATCCGGACGCTTGTTAACGCTGAGGTGTGATGACGAGGCACTACGGTGCTGAAGTAACAAATGCCCTGCTTCCAGGAAAAGCCTCTAAGCATCAGGTAACATCAAATCGTACCCCAAACCGACACAGGTGGTCAGGTAGAGAATACCAAGGCGCTTGAGAGAACTCGGGTGAAGGAACTAGGCAAAATGGTGCCGTAACTTCGGGAGAAGGCACGCTGGTGTGTAGGTGAAGTCCCTGCGGACGGAGCTGAAACCAGTCGAAGATACCAGCTGGCTGCAACTGTTTATTAAAAACACAGCACTGTGCAAACACGAAAGTGGACGTATACGGTGTGACGCCTGCCCGGTGCCGGAAGGTTAATTGATGGGGTTAGCGGCAACGCGAAGCTCTTGATCGAAGCCCCGGTAAACGGCGGCCGTAACTATAACGGTCCTAAGGTAGCGAAATTCCTTGTCGGGTAAGTTCCGACCTGCACGAATGGCGTAATGATGGCCAGGCTGTCTCCACCCGAGACTCAGTGAAATTGAACTCGCTGTGAAGATGCAGTGTACCCGCGGCAAGACGGAAAGACCCCGTGAACCTTTACTATAGCTTGACACTGAACACTGGTCCTTGATGTGTAGGATAGGTGGGAGGCTTTGAAGCGTGGACGCCAGTCTGCGT
This sequence comes from Lelliottia sp. JS-SCA-14, assembly GCF_035593345.1. Lineage (NCBI taxonomy): Bacteria > Pseudomonadati > Pseudomonadota > Gammaproteobacteria > Enterobacterales > Enterobacteriaceae > Lelliottia > Lelliottia sp. JS-SCA-14. The sequence goes on from NZ_CP141606.1 coordinate 927,500, forward strand.
GGAGCCAACCTTGAAATACCACCCTTTAATGGCTGGTGTTCTAACGTAGACCCGTAATCCGGGTTGCGGACAGTGTCTGGTGGGTAGTTTGACTGGGGCGGTCTCCTCCTAAAGAGTAACGGAGGAGCACGAAGGTTAGCTAATCCTGGTCGGACATCAGGAGGTTAGTGCAATGGCATAAGCTAGCTTGACTGCGAGAGTGACGGCTCGAGCAGGTGCGAAAGCAGGTCATAGTGATCCGGTGGTTCTGAATGGAAGGGCCATCGCTCAACGGATAAAAGGTACTCCGGGGATAACAGGCTGATACCGCCCAAGAGTTCATATCGACGGCGGTGTTTGGCACCTCGATGTCGGCTCATCACATCCTGGGGCTGAAGTAGGTCCCAAGGGTACGGCTGTTCGCCGTTTAAAGTGGTACGCGAGCTGGGTTTAGAACGTCGTGAGACAGTTCGGTCCCTATCTGCCGTGGGCGCTGGAGAATTGAGGGGGGCTGCTCCTAGTACGAGAGGACCGGAGTGGACGCATCACTGGTGTTCGGGTTGTCATGCCAATGGCATTGCCCGGTAGCTAAATGCGGAAAAGATAAGTGCTGAAAGCATCTAAGCACGAAACTTGCCCCGAGATGAGTTCTCCCTGACTCCTTGAGAGTCCTGAAGGAACGTTGAAGACTACGACGTTGATAGGCTGGGTGTGTAAGTGCAGCGATGTATTGAGCTAACCAGTACTAATGAACCGTGAGGCTTAACCTTACAACGCCGAAGATGTTTTGGCGAAAGCAGAGACGAAGATTTTCAGCCTGATAACAGATTAATTGGCATGCAGAGATGCGTGTTGATAACAGAATTTGCCTGGCGGCTTTAGCGCGGTGGTCCCACCTGACCCCATGCCGAACTCAGAAGTGAAACGCCGTAGCGCCGATGGTAGTGTGGGGTCTCCCCATGTGAGAGTAGGGAACTGCCAGGCATCAAATTAAGTAGTAAACCGGTGCATGAATCCGGTGGTTACAGAAGTCTTCGGTGGAGCGGTAGTTCAGTCGGTTAGAATACCTGCCTGTCACGCAGGGGGTCGCGGGTTCGAGTCCCGTCCGTTCCGCCACTTTTATATCTCAGGGTGTTTTTATACATCTTGATTATTAAGAAAACCGTATCGCTATTATAGTGATACGGTTTTTTTTTCGTCTGAAGTTGTCTCCCAGAATGCCGGGGTATCCGGTGCAAAATGGCCCATGAAATGGCCTACGCAGCTGGAGGATAAATACCGTAGGCCATTAATGAGTTTATGGTTGAAAAAGTGATTCTGGAACAGCATATTACATCATTCCCGTCGCTCACTATTGACGACAACTGAGGAGTGAACCATAACCATTAGTCGCCGCCTGCGTACTGCCATTGCAGTACAAAAAGCAAAATCCACCGATAAAGATTATGACCTGCCCGACGGGCAAGGTCTGACGCTTTCTGTCCGTACTTCCGGTAAAAAAATCTGGCGTTTTCGCTATCAACGTCCCAAATCCACCGCCCGTATTAATATTACTTTAGGATATTATCCGGCCATGACGCTGGCGGGCCGCCCGTCTTCTTCAGGATGAATATCTTAATTTGCTGGCTCGGGGCATTGACCCGAAAATGCTGAAGCAGGAAGCAAAAGAACAGAAGCAGTGAGGTGATGGTGTATGCAGTACACTCAGGTCTGATGGATTCGAATCCTGCTTCAAAGATGGGTAAAGTTTTTGAGAAGCCGATAAAGCTGCACATGGCAACCATCCGCCCCGAGGGATAGCTGGAACTGATGCATCGTGTATAAAACACGAAGCTGGTCATGATAGCTCGTTACCTGCTGAAATGGCAGTTGCTGACGTCCCGGTGAGGCCGTGTTAGCCCACGCTGCCTATAACCTTTCCCTGTATCTGGCACAACGGGTTGAGGTGATGGACTAGTGTTCAGCAGAGCCGCGCAGAGTGCAATACTGTAACGGCATCATTTATGATTTGAAAGGCAGGTGGTGAGCGAAGCCGCCTGCTTTTTATTTGTATTATTTCAGACTTAAGCTGACAGTGACTGGTTATTGTCACAGGTGTCATGCAGATTATTTTTGCCATGCAATGATATTTCCCCTTCCTCCATATATTGTTGACACCTATTAATCTTTTAGCCCAACAATCCTCTGGGTGTTCTTTATTTCCAGCGATAGCATAGCTCTACGCCTACTCAACCACATTCGTCCGAAAACTCTCCACTTACATTATCTTTCAATGCCGACACCGACTTCACCGAATTGGCCGATTACGGCGAACGCTTAGCCGATGCGCTAATAAAAAGCCATCATTGAGGAGAAAGGCGGGTGCTTTATTACCGCCTTGCCGATTGGCTGAATCTGTTACATTCCACATGACCTGCCCCCAGTATTAGATACAACCGTCAGTTAGTAATGTCGGTTTGTTTACCTTCACATTTTCCATTCCTCCACCGTACTGCAAACTCTAATGGCGTCTGATAATTCAGTGCTGAATGTGGACGACACTCGTTATAATCCTGCCGCTAATCATTAACGATTTTCCTGGCGTGAACGATACCGCTGAACCAGTGCTTATTCAGATATTCATCGCGAAATCGTCCGTTAAAACGCTCAATAAATCCGTTCTATGTTGACTTGCCCGGCTGGATTAGGCGCAAGAAACGGCTTCCTGCTTCTGGTCTGTCATCAGTACTTTCGCCCAAAGCCACCTGAAGCGCCCCCTTATCCAGCATGGCTTTGGCAAGCAGGGCGTTCTCTTCCTCAAGCAACTTTAGGCGCTTAACTTCTGGCACCTCCATACCGCCATACTTCTTAAGCCAGGTGTAAAAGGTGGCGTCGGAAATGGCGTGCTTACGGCAAAACTCCCTGGCAGAAACCCCTGCTTCAGCCTCGCGGAGGATACTGGATGATTTGTTCGTCGGAAAAACGCTTCTTCATGGGAATGTCCTCATGTGGCTTATGAATACATTACTAACATCGCGGTGCTTTAATCAATGGGGAGCAGGTCAATATGATAAAAGAACAAAGAAAGTTAAAGGTTATCAATATATTCCCTCGGGTGTTTTTTATTTTATAATATTTGCATCGTGAATGATTTTGGTTTTTAAATTTAATCAGAAAGGAATGCGTGATCAATTAAAGTATTGGGGTGTGGTGCTTATGACATCAAAGTGAAATGACATGCTGAGAGTGATGAATGGTTTGTAGAATTCACCAAACTAATAAATAATGTGAGTACTTTTTATAAATTAGTAACGGTGTTAATTGTTAACATTTAACTGTAAATTCTATAGATACATTTTTATAATCAATTCGTATCAATGATATATCAATTGAAAGTATTGCTTAGGCTGTAATGGGTTGTTAAGCGATTGAGTATGGATAATAATCAATAGGTAATACTGTATGTTATGTTGATGGGTGATAAGTTAAATGAGATATTTAAATAAATTTATTTCTTATTGTATCTTAATGTCTTTGTTTTGTTGTGACTGATCTGTCTAAACATGAGGTACATATGCCTATGCGAGTTATGGAATAATTTTAATTGATGGTGTAATTAAGGGGGTTATGGCTTATGAACTGAATTGGAGATTCGATATCTAAAGTGTGATCAAGGTCATTATATTTTGGAGCTTGCTGATTACTAATATACTGAGTTGGTTTCAACTTATTTGTTTTGTGAATTTTATATTTCAAACTATTGATGCTTGTTATTGGTCCGAAAACCTACACCAAAACAGTCGGTGTTTTATGAACAATGAAAAGTATTATAGTGAGCAATTTATAACGATGAGCAAGGAGTTCTCTGATGTCAGATTCATTCCAGAATGAAGTGCCCAAAGCACGCGTTAATTTAACGCTTGATCTTCATACCGGCGGGGCCAGGAAGAAAGTAGAACTCCCCCTAAAACTGGTTGTTATGGGGGACTACAGTAATGGCAAGGAACAATGCCCGCTGTCTGAACGTGAAAAAATTAATATCAATAACAATAATTTCAACAGTGTACTGGCTGATATCAATCCTGTTGTTAATCTCTGTGTCGAAAATACGGTGGCAGGAAAGGGAAATAAGGACGATCTTACCCTCTCTTTCGGCAGCATGGCTGATTTTGAACCCGAGCAGGTTGCCCGTCAGATACCTCAGCTTCGTGCAATGCTGGCAATGCGTAATTTATTACGCGATCTCAAATCTAATCTTCTGGATAACGCCACCTTCCGCAAAGAACTCGAAATTATCCTTAAAGACCCTTCCCTGAGCGAAGCCCTGCGCGGCGAATTGTCTGCACTGGCCCCTCAGGCCTGAAAACTTACTGATGATTAACGAGAGATTATGCTGATGACAGTTAAAACTGAACAGACCCACGGCAGCCAGACGACCGTGCTGGAACGCCCTGAAACAGGCGGTATCTATTCTTCCCTGTTTGAAAAAATTAACCTGACACCCGTCTCAGAATTCGGTGATATCACTGCTTTTCAAGACAGCCAGGTATTATCCGATGTCTCGACCGGTGAGCGCCTGACAGCTGCTATGCAGGTATTTCTGGAGCGCCTTAAACATTCCGGTCAGCCAGTTGATAAGCTCGATAAAGTCCTGCTCGATGGTCACATCGCCGAACTTGACCACCAGATTAGCCGCCAGCTTGATGTGGTAATGCATCATCCAGATTTTCAGAAAGTAGAGTCACTCTGGCGGGGTCTGGATTTCCTGGTTAAACGTACTGATTTTCGCCGGAATACAAAAATTGAGCTACTGGATATCTCCAAGGATGATTTGAGACAGGATTTTGAAGATTGTCCGGAAATCATTCAAAGCGGCCTGTATCGGCACACGTATATTGAAGAATATGACACCCCCGGTGGCGAACCCATTGCTTCAATGATTTCCAACTATGAATTTGATGCTACTGCGCAAGATATCACCCTGCTGCGTAATATCTCGAAAGTGGCGGCTTCAGCCCATATGCCTTTTATTGGCTCAGTAGGCCCCGAGTTCTTTCTCAAAGACTCTATGGAAGAAGTGGCTGCCATTAAAGATATCGGCAACTACTTTGAACGTGCGGAATACATTAAGTGGAAAGCCTTCCGCGAGTCTGATGATTCCCGTTATATCGGTCTGACAATGCCGCGTGTTCTGGCTCGCCTGCCGTATGGGCCGGATACTTTGCCCGTGCGTAGCTTCAATTATGTCGAAGAAGTGAAGGGCGACGACCATGACAAATATCTCTGGACGAATGCCTCCTTTGCCTTCGCTGCCAACATGGTGAAAAGTTTCGTTAAGAATGGTTGGTGCGTCCAGATCCGTGGTCCGCAGGCAGGTGGAGCCGTCCCTGATTTGCCGATCCATTTGTACGATCTCGGCACCGGCAATCAGGTGAAAATTCCTTCAGAGATAATGATCCCGGAAACACGAGAATTTGAATTCTCTAATCTGGGCTTTATTCCCCTGTCCTACTACAAAAACCGTGATTATGCCTGTTTCTTCTCGGCGAACTCCACCCAGCGTCCTGCGCAGTTTGATACACCGGATGCCACCGCGAACAGCCGCATTAATACCCGTTTACCTTATGTGTTCCTGCTGTCCCGTATTGCGCATTATCTGAAGATTCTGCAGCGTGAAAATATCGGCACGACGAAAGATCGCCGCCTGCTGGAACTGGAGTTGAATAACTGGGTGCGTAGTCTGGTGACGGAAATGACCGATCCGGGTGATGACTTACAGGCTTCTCATCCGCTGCGTGATGCCCGGGTGGCGGTGGAAGATATTGAGGACAATCCAGGCTTCTTCCGGGTGCGTCTTTATGCCATTCCGCACTTCCAGGTTGAAGGGATGGACGTCAATCTGTCGCTGGTTTCGCAAATGCCGAAAGGCAAATCGTAACCGGAGCCTGTGATGATCATTGAACGTCCACTGTGGGCGCGGGGGATGATGATGTCCCCGCAGCAGTTTCAGCAGCAGGCTTCTTTTGAAGCCTGGAGCCGCGAATGTATTGCTGGTATGGGCGTGATGCATCCCTGGGGGGTATTGCGGACCGATATGGATCCCGATGCCCTTCGCCAGGGGCGTGTGAAAGCGCGTCATCTGAGTGTCCGTTTTCAGGATGGGACGCTTATCGATACGGATTGCGCCGATCCGTTGCCGTTGACACTGGAGCTGGCGGATCTCATTCCCGCGAATGTTAACAGTGTGGTGGTGATGCTGGCACTGCCTCAGCTCTACCCGAATGGGGGGAACTGCCTGCAGCCCGAAGAGATCGCTGAACGCCCGGTACGTTATAGACAGCGCTGGCGTGATATCTGTAATGCCTTCGGGGACGATACCCGGCAGGTTGCCGTGATGCATCACGAACTTACGTTGCGCCTCAATACTCAACAGAACAGCGACTATCAGGTCTGTCCTCTGGTGAGATTAGTGCGGGACACGCAGGGTAACTGGGCCCAGGATGGAGAGTTTATCGCGCCATTGCTGAGTCTGCACGCCAGCCCCGGATTGTGTGAACAGCTGGAGCTGATGATGGCGCAGTTGCGTGCGCGGATCAGTCGCCTTATGGGGATGCGCCGCGAGAGTAACGAGCGCATGGCTGATTTTGCTGTTGCGGATGTATCCCTGTTCTGGCTGCTGAATGCCCTGAACGGGGCTGAACCGGTGCTGGGGAATTTTCAGCGTTACCGGCAGGTACATCCTGAAAGGCTGTATCAGGAACTGGCTCGGCTCGCAGGTCATCTCCTGACGTTTTCGCTGGCTCATGAAATTACCGCCATTCCCGTCTACCAGCATGGCGATCTGTCAGGTGTTTTTCCACCGTTATTTACCCTGCTCAATGAGCTGCTAGAGGCCAGTTTACCGTCGAGGGTGGTGGCGATTGCTCTGGAGCACGATCCTCGCCTTAACCGTTGGCTGGCGCACTTGCACGATCCACGGTTGCGGGATAGTGAAGGCATGGATCTCTATCTGTCGGTACGCTCGCCGCTGCCAGCAGCACAGCTTCAGACGCAGTTTCCGCAGTTGTGCAAAATCGGCAGCCCGGATGATGTGAATAATGTGGTGAATGTGGCGATGTATGGTGTGCCGCTGCGCCCGTTGAGCCACGTTCCTGCGGCGATTCCCCTTCGGCTGGAAAATCAGTATTTCTCACTCGATCTTACCCATACGGCGGCTATTCCGATGCTGGCGGCGGGCAGTTGCGTCTTTTACGTTCCCGGGACATTCGGAGAGCTTCAGCTTGAACTGTTTGCGGTACTGAGAACATGAGTGAAATAAAGGTCTTCCCACTCCAGCCCTGTGATATCGATCAACTCTTACAGAACACCTGGTTACAGGTAGTCAGCCTGCGCCATGGGGTGAGTTTTCAGCAAGGAGAGGGGCGAAAATACTGGCAGCGTTGTGTCGCGGATATTGAAACCATTCAGCGCGTGCTAAAAGCGGCGGATCACAGTGAGCAAAGCTGTCAGCACATTCTGTATACCCAGTGCGCGGTGCTGGATGAAACCGTTAAAGGGCGGGATCAGGAAGATGATGCCTATGTTCAGTGGTGTAATTCACCACTACAGACGCATTTTTTCGGCACGCTGGAGGCCGGTAATCAGCTTTACGAGCGGATGCGTCAGGTATTGCGTGAGCCAGCGCCAGACATCTCAGTGCTGATCTGCTTTCATCGTGCATTGATGCTGGGTTTTCTCGGGGGTTATGCGTCATCGTCGGTGCCGGAGCGCGAACAGCTGGTTGCGCAACTCAGCGAGCGGGTGCCAGCGTTTGATTTCAATCAGACGCGACCCATACTGGCACCGGCACCGGGTCGCCATATTGTCCGTCGGTGGCTCAGCCACTGGCCGGTACGACTGTGGCTCTCAACTGTGGTCGTCGCGCTACTGTGGTGGGGGCTGGACCGTTGGCTTGAAGGTCTGTTACCCATCGCCTCGCCAGCGGGGTTTTATGACGACATGCCGCTGTGGCTGGACGGGCGAACGGTTCTGGGGGATGAAGCGCTGGACGTGAACAGCCAACTGCTGATCACGTTATTTACCGAAAATCAGTCCGAGGCGCAGGGCTGGCTACCTGAAGGGCAGTGTTATCGCGATTTTTTGGTGCTGCTGCGGGTCTACCTCGGCTGGCGCTACAAAGCCCGGACAGAATTGACGCTACCAACCCGGCTACTGCCAACTCCACTACTGGGGAATGACACGCTCCTGCTGGGATTCAACGCTGTTCTGGGTTTATCCGGGGACGATGTTCCCGCATCGATGCCGTCATACTATACCGTTGAACTGGGCCATTACTGCGGCCTGTCACCCGCAAAGTCAACACAAGGAAACCGTCGTGTTAACTATTACCATCATCCGTCTCTGTAAATCTCTGCTTCCGGTGCTGGTTTTCTGTCTGGTAGGTTGCGGACTGACGCAGAGTGTATCGGATAGCGTCTCATCCACCACCAAATCGCTATTTTTCAAACAGATTAAGACCCTGCATCTGGATATTACGGCCCGCGCCGTGCTCAATACAGACAGCCAGGAAGCTGATCCTTCGCCGGAGGCGGTGATGGTCCGGGTTTATCAGCTCAAAGACCGGAGCAATTTTGATAAAGCCAGCTATGAGCAACTGGTTCATGAGGGTGAAACGTTACTGGCTGCCGATCTGCTGGCCAGTAACAGTCTGGTGGTGACACCGGGAAGCGCCAAACCGCTCGATGTTCCGATGAACAAAGACGCTAATTATGTGGCGGTTGTCGGCCTCTTCCGTGCCCCGGATATCGAGCAAAATAGCTGGCGTCTGGTTCTGAAACGAGACGAACTGGATGCCGATAAACCCTGCACCATTGAACTGAGCACTCATACCCTGAAATTGCTGTCTGAGGAGAAATAATGCCAGGTTCTTTTTCGCCTTCGCTTTACGAACAGTTGCTCGGCAGTTTTTCCGGTGGATTGGCGCTACAACAGGTCAGTGAAAAAAATCAGCTGATATTGTCGGTGCTCGACAATATGCAACGCATCCTGAACTGCCGGGCGGGTACGCTGGCGCATCTCCCGGATTATGGTCTGCCGGATATGAGTATCATCCTGCACGGGATGCCTGGCACCGCACATGAATTGATCACACAACTCTCGGCGGTATTACTGAAGTACGAACCGCGTCTGAAAGCCATTAACGTAGTGTTGCTGACTCAGGTCGAACCGGGAAAACTGGCTTATGGCATTGATGCGGAACTGAAGGGCGTCGGCCTGGTGCGCTACGGTACGGAGTTTATGCCGGAGGGCAAAATCCTGGTACGCCATCTGAAGCAGCAGCACTACCTCGATATGGAAATGATCTGACAGAAGGAGTCGCAATATGAATACGCTACCCAGGCAAAACCTGAAAACAGGGTCAGATCCCCGCTCGCTGGCGGACTTTATTGCTTTACGCGATGAAATCAGCAAGCTGACCCACCCGGCACGCCCGGATGTTGACTGGCACAGAGCTGAACAGCTTTCGCTGGCGCTGTTCCGGCAGAATGGTGTTGAGCTACAAACCTGTGCCTGGTACACCCTGGCTCGCACCCGTACCAGTGGGTTGCAGGGGCTCAATGAAGGGCTGTCTATACTAGCGGCACTGGTTCGCCATCAGTGGGGGGCAGTCTGGCCGCCGCAGGCCCATGCGCGGATGGATATCCTGAGTAACCTGGTTTCCAGGTTACAGCAGGTGCTGCGCGGTTTGCATTTTCAGTACGCTGACCTTGGTCTGCTGTATCAGATTGAGCAGCGATTGGGGCAGTTATGTGACACATTGCAACAGCTTGAGTTAAAGCACCTGAGCCAGTTTGACACGCTGCGCACGCTTATTCATGCCGCTGCGGCACGCCTGGAAAGCATGGACAGCCATGGCGATGCGGGAGGATTATCGTCACTTTCGCCCGCAATGAGCAATCCTCCCGTGCTGGAGACCACGCTGACCCCGTCCACACAGTTTGTCTATGTGGTCGATGGCAGCGATCATTCGTTACCTCCTGTACCTCATGGTCGTCGGAGATGGGGGGCTTTTATCACGGGTGCGCTGACAATGGCGCTGATCGGCGGCGGGGGACAGTGGGGTGTGAAGCAATGGCAGCAACGCTCACTCGATACTCGTCTGATGGCAACGGTGCAGGCGCTTCCTGTCGTATTGAGTGATGCAGAACAGAAGCAGCTTATCGCGCAACAACCCGACAAACTGACCTCGCTGGCAACGCCTGTGTTGACTGCCACCCGTCAGCAACTTGATCAGGTCTCACCTCTATGGGGTATCTATTACCGCCAGCAACTGGTGCAACAGGCGTTGACGCTATGGCCTGAATCAAAACAAACCAAAGCCCTGACTCAGGCGTGGCAACAGCAACTGACCAGTGAAGCGGCAAGCGAGGCGTCGCTCAATGACTGGCATCAGGCGCAAGAACGATTACAGCAACTGACGGCCCAGCTTAACGCCCTGGATGGTGTAAAAGGGCGCTATATCACCGGTTCGGAGCTGAAAACGCAGGTCTTTGCCATTCGTCAGTCGCTGGAGCGCACGCCACCTCTTGAGGAGTTGCTCCGTCAGTTAGAAGCACAACAGAAGGCCGGGGAGGTGCCCGCCGCACAGATGAAAGAAATTGAAAGGCGGCTGGAGCAGTTGGTCCAGCGCTATACGCTTATTCGGGGTGCTGGGGGGCAATAACTTCAGGAAGGGCGAAAAAAAGCGAAATGTCTCTGGATAGTGCTTTGAAAGGATGACGATTTGTAAGCTACGTTGTCAGGTTCGATTGTTAGCTTTGCTAATTGCTAAGCGTTTCCAAAATGGACTATGGTATGGCCCAGTGCGATAAGGGGGGATCTTGAATTCGATTAATTATCAGTTTGTTACAGATATGAAATAGAATTCCGTCCGTTCCGCCACTTATTAAGAGAGCCCTGAGCTAACGCTCAGGGCTTTTTCTTGTCTGCAGTTTAATTATTGCTGTAAACGCAAAAATCCTCTGCATTTTTCGCCCTTTTTCAACATACCGATAACACGCGATAATCATCCTCAGTTAACGAACACTATGATTAAAGAGGAATTATGACTATCCCTGCATTCGGTCTCGGCACCTTCCGCCTGAAAGACGACGTTGTCATCGCATCTGTCAAAACCGCGCTTGAGTTAGGCTATCGCGCCGTGGATACGGCTCAAATCTATGGCAACGAAGGTGCTGTAGGTCAGGCGATTGAGGAAAGCGGTGTGCCGCGCAAAGAATTATTCATCACGACAAAGATCTGGACTGAAAACCTCAGCAAAGACAAATTGATCCCAAGTCTGAAAGAGAGTCTGGAAAAGCTGCGTACTGACTATGTCGATCTGACGCTGATCCACTGGCCTTCTCCAGGTGATGCCGTGTCTGTTGAAGAGTTCATGCAGGCGCTGCTGGAAGCCAAAGAGCAAGGTTTGACGCGCGAAATCGGGATCTCCAACTTCACTATCCCATTGATGGAGAAGGCGATTGCCGCCGTTGGTGCAGAAAACATTGCGACCAATCAGATTGAGCTTTCCCCTTATCTGCAAAACCGCAAAGTGGTTGACTGGGCAAAAGATCACGGCATTCACATCACGTCTTACATGACGCTGGCTTACGGCAAGGCGCTGCAAGATGAGGTGATTGCGGGTATTGCTGACAAGCACAATGCAACGGCTGCGCAGGTCATCCTGGCGTGGGCAATGGGCGAAGGTTATGCCGTGATCCCATCTTCAACGAAACGTGAAAACCTGGCGAGTAATCTGCTGGCGCGGGATCTCCAGCTGGACGATGAAGATAAAAAAGCGATCGCCGCGCTGGATTGCAACGATCGCCTGGTGAGCCCGGAAGGCTTAGCGCCAGACTGGGATTAATTCAATCCACCCTCTGTAGCCTCAAAACCCTCTCACAGCTCCTTCGGGAGCTGTTTTATATGGTCGCTCAGAAAGTCGATAAACGCCCGAATCCGGGTACTGACGGCACGATCGCTGTAATACACCGCACTGAACGGCATCTCTACCGGCAGCCGTTTATCCTCCATCAACTCGACCAGTTCACCCCGCGCTATTTCTTTATTAATCATATAGTCAGACAGGCAGGCGATCCCATTCCCGCTGAGGCAAAGCTGTTTCAGTGTCTCTCCACTGTTAGAAGACAACCCACTGGTAACCTCATGAAGCTGACCGTCGCTGCAGGCAATCGGCCAGGTATTCAGCGATAACGGTTCGGTGAAGCCCAGGCAAAGATGGTTTTTCAGATCTTCTACCGTTTCCGGCTTTCCATACTGCGCAATGTAATCGGGAGAGGCGATGATTTTACGGTAGCTGGTAAAAAGCGGACGGGCACGCAGGCTGGAATCAGTCAGCGTTCCGGCGCGGATCGCCACGTCCACTTTACGCTCAATCAGATTGATGAAGGTTTCAGAAGAGACAAGCGACAGCGTCATCTCGGGATAGCGTTCCCGAAAGGGTTTCACCAGCGGCATCAGGAAATGCAATACGACGGGCGTCGCCGCATCGATACGCAAAAGTCCACGCGGTGTACTCCGCGTTTCCATGATCTCGGTTTCTGCTGCGGCCATCTCCTGCAAAATCGACTGCACGCGACGGAAATAGCGCTCTCCTTCCTCCGTCAGGCTGAGCTGGCGCGTTGTCCGGTTCAGCAAACTCACCCCGAGCTTCATTTCCAGCTTTTTGACGGAGCGGCTTATTGCCGAATTGGCCTGTCCCAGTTGCTCCGCAGCCCGGCTAAAACTCCCGCTTTCCACTACGGCCACGAAGATTGCCAGCTCTTCTGAGGTTGCTTTCATTGTTGCACCACCTGCAAAATTCTATTGAGATTTTGACCATTTTTGTTATTTAAACACTGGCGCATACTTCGTGTCATCTTAATCCTGATGACACGGAGTATTTTATGCCACTGGCGCTTCTGGCCCTGACGATCAGTGCCTTCGCAATCGGCACGACCGAATTTGTCATCGTAGGTCTGGTTCCTACGATTGCCGATCAACTTTCCATCTCTTTACCTTCTGCCGGTTTGCTGGTCTCTATTTATGCGCTGGGTGTTGCGATTGGCGCACCGGTTTTGACCGCGCTGACCGGACGTTTTCCGCGTAAACAGCTGTTGATGGGGCTGATGGTGCTGTTCACTGCAGGTAATATGCTGGCCTGGCAGGCCCCGGACTACACCACGCTGGTGATTGCCCGTCTGCTGACCGGCCTCGCGCACGGCGTGTTCTTCTCGATTGGTTCAACCATCGCAACCAGTCTGGTACCTAAAGAGAAAGCGGCATCTGCCATCGCCATTATGTTCGGCGGTTTAACGGTTGCACTGGTGACCGGCGTTCCGCTGGGGACCTTTATCGGCCAGCATTTCGGCTGGCGTGAAACCTTCCTGGCCGTTTCGCTGTTGGGTGTGATCGCCCTGATTGCCAGCGCGATCCTTGTGCCGTCGAATATTCCGGGCCGTGCGAGTGCCAGTCTTCGCGATCAGGTGAAAGTCCTGACCCATCCTCGCCTGCTGATCATCTATGCCATCACAGCTCTGGGTTACGGCGGTGTGTTCACAGCGTTCACCTTCCTGGCCCCGATGATGCAGGACCTGGCAGGCTTCTCGCCGAGCGCGGTGAGCTGGATCTTGCTGGGATACGGCGTCTCAGTGGCGATCGGTAACATCTGGGGTGGGAAACTCGCCGATAAACACGGTGCTGTACCCGCGTTGAAATTCATTTTTGCGGCTCTGGTAGTGTTGCTGATGGTGTTCCAGTTTACCGCCTCCATGCAGTACGCGGCCCTGGGAACCATCCTGGTGATGGGTATCTTTGCCTTCGGTAACGTACCGGGTCTGCAGGTCTATGTCGTGCAGAAGGCCGAGCTGTACACGCCTAACGCCGTAGACGTCGCCTCTGGTCTCAACATCGCGGCGTTTAATGTGGGCATCGCGCTGGGTTCCATTATCGGCGGGCAAACGGTTGAGCACTTTGGTTTAGCGCAGACGCCGTGGATTGGTGCGGTGATCGTTCTGGCTGCTTTCCTGCTGATTGGCCTGAGCGGTCGTCTGGATAAACCGGCCCGCGTTGCCCTGGGATAAGCATGAGTTAGCGCTTGCTTACAAAACCAGACAGAGGTTTATGAGTAATTGCGTTGAAAGTGTGACCTAAAATCCCTATAACAGTAGAACCAGTCCGTTTTCCGGGCTGGTTCAATGCTATAGAGGTCGTTTCCAAAAGTGCGAAAAAATACCTATGCCATGCGCTATATTGCCGGACAGCCTGCGGAGAGAATTTTGCCTCCGGGTTCGTTTGCGAGTCTTGGCCAGGCATTGCCCGCTGGCGCACCCTTAAGCAGCGATGACAAAATTCGCGTGCTGGTGTGGAACATCTTCAAGCAGCAGCGCGCAGAATGGTTATCCGTCCTGAAGAATTTTGGTAAGGATGCGCATCTGGTGTTGTTGCAGGAGGCGCAAACCACGCCTGAACTGGTCCGGTTTGCGACCACTAACTATCTGGCCGCCGACCAGGTTCCCGCTTTCGTTTTACCCCAACACCCCTCTGGCGTCATGACGCTCTCCGCTGCGCATCCGGTTTATTGCTGCCCGCTGCGTGAACGCGAACCTATTTTGCGACTGGCAAAATCGGCTTTGGTGACCGTCTATCCGTTGCCGGATACTCGCCTGCTGATGGTGGTGAACATTCACGCCGTGAATTTCAGTCTGGGTGTAGATGTCTATAGTAAGCAGTTACTTCCCATTGGCGATCAGATCGCGCATCACAGTGGGCCGATTATTATGGCGGGGGATTTCAATGCCTGGAGTCGTCCGCGTATGAATGCCCTGTATCGCTTTGCGCGTGAGATGTCCCTGCGCGAAGTGCGTTTTACCGACGACCAGCGGCGTAAAGCCTTTGGTCGCCCGCTCGATTTTGTCTTCTACCGTGGTCTGAACGTGCACGAAGCTTCTGTGCTGGTCACGCGCGCCTCCGATCACAACCCACTACTAGTCGAATTCAGTCCCGGCAAACCTGATAAGTAATGGTGCGTCAGGTCTGCCGTCGGGCAGGCCTGCGCAGGTACTGCCCTTTATTTTTCTCACAACCAAAGGACAGTACGATGACAACACAATCCCATCATGACAACGTAGAAAAACAGTTCGGCTCTCAGGCAAACGCCTATCTGACCAGCGCGGTACACGCTTCTGGCCGCGATCTGGTGCGTCTTGGCGAGCGACTGGCCGCCTTCCCGCACGCGCAGGTTCTCGATTTAGGCTGTGGAGCAGGGCATGCCAGCTTTGTCGCCGCGCAGCATGTCGCGCAGGTCACGGCCTACGATCTGTCTGGTCAGATGCTGGAGGTTGTCACCCAGGCCGCGAAAGAGAAAGGGCTGAATAATATTTCGACCCGACAGGGCTACGCCGAATCACTGCCGTTTGACGATGAATCCTTTGAGATTGTGATCAGCCGCTACTCGGCGCATCACTGGCACGACGTGGGACGGGCATTACGCGAAATTAAGCGTGTGCTGAAGCCGGGCGGGATTTTTATCATCATGGATATCATGTCGCCGGGAAACCCGGTGCGCGATATCTGGCTGCAAACGGTCGAAGCCCTGCGCGATACGTCACACGTTCGCAATTATTCCAGTGGTGAATGGTTCGCGATGATCACCGAGGCCGGCTTAATCTCTCGCTCGCTGGTAACCGACCGCCTGCCACTCGAATTCTCCTCGTGGATTGCGCGGATGCGCACACCGGATGTTTTAAGCCAGGCGATTCGTTTGTATCAGGAGAGTGCCTCGGCGGAAGTGAAGGCGTACTTTGAATTGCAGGAAGAGGGATCTTTTACCAGCGATACGATTCTGGCCGAAGCGCAAAAAGCGGGATAAACAGAAACAAAAAAGGCACCGGGGGAATCGGTGCCTTTTTTTATCGGACTGGCTGTCAGGAATCTGGCGTGATGCTGTTTTTCACAAACAGTGTCAGCTGATCGCCTGGCTGCAGATTGGCCGTATCGTCGTTCCAGCGCATCACATCTTTGATGTTCACGCCGTGCGTTTTCGCGATACTGGACAGCGAATCACCTTTGCGTACGCGATAGGTAATGCTATCGCTGTTGCGGGCGAGACGCTGTGCGCTGCTACCTGCGCCAACCGTCAGGTTCTGGCCCACTTTCAGGTTTGAACCGCGCAGATTATTCCACTGCTGCAGATCTTTCGTGCTCACGCCGAGACGTGATGCAATGCCTGAAATGGTGTCGCCTGAGCGAACCTTATAGCTACGGCTGCTGACGGATGAAGCGTCTGCGATCAGCGTTGACTGAACGGCAGCGATTTCACCGGATGCCAGCGACTCACGTAGCTGCGCAGCATGCTTCTGCGGCACCAGTACGTACTGAGGCCCATTGGCGCCCAGCGTTGAGCCTTTCACGCCTGCATTGAAGGTCTTCAGCTTCTGCACCGACATACCCGTCATATCAGCAACCTGTTTCATATCAACCGGGCTGCTGAGGCTCACTCTGGCCAGCGCGCGACTCTCGTCGGACGTTGGCAGCTTGACGCCATAACGTTTGCTGTTCTTGAGAATATCGCTCAAAGCCAGCATCTTCGGTACGTAAAGCTTGGTTTCCTGTGGCAATGAGAGGGACCAAAAATCGGTGGGTTTACCCCGCGCCTTGTTCGCTTTCATTGCCTTCAGTACACGACCTTCACCGCTGTTATACGCTGCGACCGTTAATAACCAGTCACCGTCAAACATCTTATTCAGACGTTGCATCATATCGAGAGCCGCAGTCGTTGAAGCGACCACATCCCGACGCGCATCGTAGCCGCGAGTCTGTTTCAATCCATAATTGCGCCCTGTGCTCGGTATGATCTGCCAAATGCCTGCGGCATTGGCGCCAGACGTCGCGTGCGGGTCAAAAGCGCTCTCCACTATGGGTAGTAGTACCAGTTCCATGGGCATGTTACGTTTCTTAACTTGCCCTGCTATCCAGTACATATACGGCTCTGCCCGTAAAGTTACATCGTGGAGATAGCTCTTATTACTTAAATACTTCTGTTTCTGATCGCGAATCCGGTTGTTTTCCGGAATTCCCATCTTCAGCTCGTCGCTAATGGAGGCCCACAAGTCCTGTTCCTGCGCGAATGATGTCCCATCGTCCATCCAGCGCGCCTGACTTGTAAACTTCCCTGCTTCCCCTTGACCAGCTGCAGAAAGGCTCTGTGCGTGCTGCTGAACGTTACCAGTATTCTGGCACCCCGCGAGCAGGACAGAGGCGAGTAATATCGCTTTTGCCTTCATGTGTGTGTCAATAGTTGCTTAAAAGACGAGCGATGATAACGGCGAATTTTTTAAAAGGCAACCCGCAATTGTCAGAAGTTATCTTTCTTTGACCGTAACCATGCAAAACGTTCTTCAGGTTGTTGCAAATTTGTTTCTTGGTTAATTTTATTAATTAAATCAACGCCATCGGTTCTTAAAAATAAATTTATTTTGCGCTCATTTTTCAGAATTACGGGCAGTGTATTTTGTTTTTTTACCCGTAACTCATTCACTTTGTAGTAATAATCCTGAATCGCAGGATCCTCTGGCAGGATACTCAAAGCAAACTTCATATTTGCTAATGTATACTCATGCGCGCAACAAATAAGCGTCTCGTCAGGAAGGGCATTAATTTTCTTGAAGGATTGATACATCTGGGTTGGCGTGCCTTCGAACAGTCTCCCGCAGCCGCCGGAGAACATTGTGTCTCCGCAGAAAAGATAAGGGAAACTGAAGAAAGAAATGTGTCCGGAAGTGTGACCTGGTGTGGCAAATACAGAAAAATCGCATCCCAGTATGAGGATTTTTTCGCCATCTTCGACTACCCGCGTGGTTCCTTTATCTTGTGTCTCCTCGGGACCATATACCACTAAATGAGGAAATTTAGCCCGCAGAGCCGGAACGCCGCCAACGTGATCGTGATGATGGTGAGTCAGCAAAATGGCCTCAGGCTGCCAGCCGTTTTCCTCGATCGCCGTTAAAACCGGCGCAGCTTCACCTGGGTCGACAATAATGCAGCGCCGATCCTCGTCCACTAAAACCCAGATGTAGTTGTCCTGAAACGCGGGAATGCTGATAAGATTCATAAATTACCTCTCATAACGTAACGGGTGTGTTGATGAAGCCGGCAAGGATACCTCAGATTGTCTCAGCACCAGAACACTGGTCCCAGTTGCGATGGGGTGAATACTATCGCGAGGCGCTCGAGCGCCAGCTCAATCCCTGGTTTGCCAAAATGTATGGTTTTCATCTGCTTAAGATTGGCAACCTCAGCGCGGAAATCAACTCGGAAAGCTGCGCCATCTCTCATCAGGTGAATGTGTCGCTTAACGGCCATCCTCTTCAGGTTAAAGCCGATCCGCTCCATTTACCATTCGCTGAGAAATCTGTCGATGCCTGTCTGATGGCCCACACCTTGCCCTGGTGCACCGATCCGCACCGTTTGCTGCGCGAAGCGGATCGCGTGTTGATCGATGACGGCTGGCTGGTGCTCAGCGGTTTCAACCCGATAAGCCTGATGGGGCTGCGCAAGCTGGTGCCGGTTTTACGTCGCACGCCACCTTATAATAGCCGCATGTTTACCTTCACCCGTCAACTCGACTGGCTGTCATTGCTCAATTTTGAAGTGATGTATTACAGCGGCTTCCAGGTTTTACCCTGGGCGGGGAAAGGCGGGAAAATGCTGACAACCCATCTGCCAGCACTCGGATGCATGCAGCTCATCGTGGCGCGTAAGCGAACGGTTCCTCTTACGCTGAACCCGATGAAGCAGAGCAAATCAAAAGCACACATTCGTCAGACCGTCGGCGCGACGCGACAGTACCGCAAACCCTGATCAGGATTCCGGCTGATAACCCACGTCGTCGTGGATCGGACTCATCGCCGCTTCGCGTGCCAGAACGTCACAACGTTCGTTTTCCGGATGTCCCGCGTGGCCTTTCACCCACTCCCACTTAATAGTGTGATGGCTCAGCGCCGCGTCCAGACGTTTCCAGAGATCGACATTCTTGACCGGTTTCTTATCGGCCGTTTTCCAGCCACGCTTTTTCCAGTTGTGGATCCACTGGGTGATGCCCTGACGCACATACTGGCTGTCGGTGCTGATCACGATATCGCAATCTTCTTTTAATGCTTCCAGCGCAACGATGGCAGCCATCAGCTCCATGCGGTTGTTAGTGGTCAGACGAAAGCCTTCATTAAAGGTCTTCTCATGCTCACGGTAACGCAAAATGGCGCCGTAGCCGCCCGGCCCTGGATTCCCGAGGCAAGATCCATCGGTGAAAATTTCTACCTGCTTAGTCATCTCTGGTAGACTTCCTGTATTTGAAAATGATCAGTAAAACGACGAGTCTGACATAAATGACCGATATGAGCACTGCAATTACACGACAGATCGTCCTCGATACCGAAACCACCGGTATGAACCAGATTGGCGCGCACTACGAAGGACACAAGATCATTGAGATCGGTGCCGTTGAAGTGATCAACCGCCGTCTCACCGGCAATAACTTCCACGTTTACCTGAAGCCCGATCGGCTGGTGGACCCGGAAGCGTTCGGCGTTCACGGAATTGCCGATGAGTTTTTGCTGGATAAACCGACCTTCGCCGAGGTTGCTGATGAATTCATGGACTACATTCGCGGGGCAGAGCTCGTCATCCATAACGCGTCGTTCGATATCGGCTTTATGGACTATGAGTTCAGCAAGCTCAACCGCGATATCCCGAAAACCAACACCTTCTGTAAAGTCACCGATAGCCTGGCGCTGGCGAGGAAAATGTTCCCCGGCAAGCGTAACAGCCTCGATGCCTTATGCTCGCGGTACGAAATAGATAACACCAAGCGTACGCTGCACGGCGCACTGCTCGATGCCCAGATTCTGGCGGATGTGTATCTGACCATGACGGGCGGTCAGACGTCGATGGCCTTTAGCAACGAAAACGATACCCGCCAGGCGGGTGATACGAGTATTCAGCGCGTGGTGCGTCAGGCGAGCCGCCTGCGGGTCATTTTAGCCAGCGATGAAGAGGTTGCCGCGCACGAATCGCGTCTGGATATCGTGCAGAAGAAAGGCGGCAGCTGCCTCTGGCGCGCGTAATGCGCCCTGTTATGCTGCTAAAATCACCGTGTGGGCGAATTTTGCAGCAACTGATTCAAAAGTTGAGAAAAAGCGTTGACGGGATCGGAACCAAACCGTAATATTCGCCTCGTTCCCAAGGGAACAATGCGGAGCGGTAGTTCAGTCGGTTAGAATACCTGCCTGTCACGCAGGGGGTCGCGGGTTCGAGTCCCGTCCGTTCCGCCACATTAGAAAGCCTGAATCAGCAATGATTCAGGCTTTCGTCATTTCAGCCTCCTGCAATTCTTATCACGCCCTCATCCTTAGTTAACAAAAAGTTAATATTAGTAGTGCAATTAATTAACAATTGTTCAGTTTTGGTGCGTTTGTTGCACTTATATTGTGCAAATTTAGTCTCTCCCTCCTTTTAAAGCATTTCTGCTTGTAACAATCTTGTAAAAAGAATCTCTCAAGAATCATTAGCTTACTTATCGTTTTCCAGAAAGTTCCTGAACCAATGATTTATTGGTTCAGGAATTGCTTAACTCTATGTGCAATAAGACGTTATCTATATCAATAACTTATTGTTAATAAAAATAAAGCAATGATGAGAGCAGGCGAACCAATATGGAAAAACCGTCACGGTTTCTGGCTAATTCCAGCACCGCGCTTGAGCAGCTGCGCGGTCTAATTAATCAGCACGAGTCAACACCAGGCATTCCGCTGCCCACGGAACGTGAGCTGTCGGAAACACTCGGCGTAGGGCGACGTGAAGTCCGCCGTGCGCTGGACGTGCTGGAAGAAGAGGGACGCATCTGGCGTAAGCAGGGGAAAGGCACTTTTATTGGCCCCGCTGCACCGGTTGAACCTCTGGCGCTTCAGGGGCTGGTGCAACAGACCAACCTGCTGGAAGTGATGGAAGCCCGCCTGCAGCTCGAACCCGGCTTAGCCCGTCTTGCGGCACTGCGTGCCACCAGGGAAAACCTCGCGCTGATGCAGCGCATGCTGGAACGCATCGATAAGGTCAGCCCGGATGACCGCGATCTTAATGAACTGTGGGACAGCGCCTTTCACCGCGCCATTGCCGAAGCCGCGGGCAACCGACTGATGCTGGGCTTGTTCGACGCCATTGATGCCGTCCGGCGCGAACCCGGCTGGCAGCATCTGCGTGAGCTGGCGCGAACGCCGGAGCGCGTCGACAGCTACAACGACCACCACCACAAAATCATGACGGCGATTATCCATCGTCAGCCCAATGAAGCAGCCGCCGCCATGCGCGAACACCTGCTCACCCTGCAAACTGCCCTGATTCAGGCCATCAACCTTGAGGATGATTCCCTGTTATGACGACGATCCCTTTTAAGGAGGCAGCGCCGGTCCTTCGCCTGCACAATCTGAATGTGAAATTCGCCGGGTCGCCGGTGAGCGTGCTCGACGGCATCTCCCTGACCGTCAAATCCGGTGAAACGCTGGCGCTGGTGGGCGAATCCGGCTGCGGAAAAAGTATCACCTCGCTGGCGCTGATGGGGCTGCTGCCCTCCAGCGCGCAAATCGTCAGCGGGGAAATGCAGTTTCGCCGTCACGACCTGCGCAAGCTCTCTCCGCGGGAATACGCCGATCTGCGCGGCAGCGAGCTGGCGATGATTTTTCAGGAGCCGATGACGTCTCTTAATCCGGCGTTCACCCTGGGCGATCAGCTTAGCGAAGCGGTGATTCGCCACCAGAAAATGTCGAAAGCCGAGGCCATGAAGGTGGCGCTGCAGATCCTGGAAAAAGTGCAGATCCCGGCCCCGGAGATGCGTCTCAAATCTTACCCGCATCAGCTCTCCGGCGGGATGCGCCAGCGCGTGATGATTGCGATGGCGCTCATCAACCACCCGCGTCTGCTGATTGCCGACGAACCGACCACGGCGCTGGACGTCACCATTCAGGCGCAAATCCTGACGTTGCTGAATACCTTAAAAGCCGAAACCGGCACCGCCGTGCTGATGATCACCCACGATCTGGGCGTGGTGGCGGAAGTCGCCCAGCAGGTGGCGGTGATGTACGCCGGACAGGTGGTGGAGCAGGGTAGCGTCGAGAGTATTTTTGCCGATCCGCAGCATCCTTACACCATCGGCCTGATGGGATCTATCCCGTCCCTCGGCGCGCGTAAAGGCCAGCTGTCGACGATCCCCGGCAGCGTCCCGTTGCCAGAATCCATGCCGCAGGGTTGCCGTTTCGCCACCCGCTGTCCGTTCGCCCAGACGCGCTGCCACGATGAAAAGCCGCAGCTTCACACCATGAGTGCGGGCCACCAGGTGGCCTGTTTCCGCGTACCGCTTGAGCAACACATTGCGCTGGGAGAAATCGCATGACCACCCCGATCCTTGAAGCTCGCGACCTGAGCAAACTCTTCCCCGGCCCGAAAAAGCTCTTTGCTCCCGCCCGTTTTGTTACGGCGGTCGACCGGGTGTCACTTGCCGTCATGCCCGGAGAAACCCTGGCGATCGTCGGCGAGTCTGGTTCCGGGAAATCCACCCTCGGGCGGTTGCTGCTCCGCCTGCTGGCGGCCAGCGAAGGGCGCGTATTTTATCAGGGCGAGGAGATCACCCACGCGTCCGGTTCGCGCCTGAACCAGCTCCGTCGTGAGCTGCAGATTATCTTCCAGGACCCCTTTGCCTCGCTCAACCCGCGCATGACCGTGGAGCAGATCGTCGGTGAACCCCTTTGGCTGCACCAGAATATGAAAAAAGCCGACCGCCAGTATCGCGTGGCGGAACTGCTGAAAACTGTCGGTCTGCCAGCCGCCTGGGCCGGGCGCTATCCGCACGAATTTTCCGGCGGGCAGCGTCAGCGTATTGGCATCGCGCGCGCCTTAGCGTCCGGGCCAAAGCTTTTGCTGGGCGATGAACCGGTTTCGGCGCTGGACGTTTCCGTTCAGGCGCAGGTGGTGAACCTGCTGGAAAGCCTGAAGCATCAGTTGGGGCTGACGATGGTCATCGTCGCTCACGGCCTGGCGGTGATCCGCCACATGAGCGACCGCGTGGCGGTGATGTATCTCGGCCAGATTGTCGAGCTGGCGACCGTAGATGAAATCTTTGACGCACCGCTGCACCCGTACACCCAGGCGCTGATTGCCTCTGCGCCGCAAATGCAGCCGGGCATGCAGCGTGAAACTCCGCTGTTGCAGGGCGACTTACCGAATCCGGCGAATCCGCCCTCCGGATGCCGGTTCCACACCCGCTGCCCGTACGTCACAGATGAATGCCGCCAGGTCGAGCCCATTGCTCAGGTTCTGGACGGCGGACGTCAGGTCTCATGCCATCGCTGGCAGGAGATCAACCGCGATCGCAGTGTTATCCAGATAGCACCGCCATCCGCCGCCTTTTTGCGCCGCCGCGCGCTGTTTGAACATGCGGCATCACTCTCGTCTCTTCCAGCAAGGAACTCATGATAATGACAATGCGTAATTCTCTTTTGACCGTACTGGGAAGTGTTATGTTGTTGGGCGCGGCCTTACCCGCGCACTCGGAAAGCGTTCTGCGAATCGGCCTCGGCGCGGATCCGGACATGCTCGATCCCCATCTGGCGCGTACCTATTACGGGCGTTTCGTCTTTGCCTCCCTGTGCGACAGGCTGGTGGACGTGGATGAAAATCTGAAAGTCGTGCCGGGCCTGGCAAAAGACTGGTCCTGGAGCGACGACAACAAAACCCTGACCATGAATTTGCGTGAAGGGGTGACTTTCCACGACGGCGAAAAATTCGATGCCGAAGCGGCAAAATACAACCTCGAACGCGCTCTGACGCTGAAAGGCTCGCTGCGTAAAAGTGAAATCTCCTCCGTCGAGTCGGTGGAAGTGAAAAGCCCGACGCAAATCGACATCCACCTGAAAACCCCGGATGCGGCGCTGCTGATGCAGCTCACCGACCGCGCGGGCGCGATGATGGCCCCGGAAGCGGCTAAAAAGCCGGATTTCGCCGCCCATCCGGTCTGCTCCGGTCCGTACAAATTTGACAGCCGCGTCTCTCAGGACCGCATCGTTCTGAGTCGTTTCGACAACTACTGGAACAAAGACGCCTACCATTTCGACAAAATCATCTATCTGCCGATCCCGGACGCCTCCGTGCGCCTGGCTAACCTGCGCGCGGGCGATCTGGATCTGACAGAAGGCATCGCTGCCAGCGACGTGAAAACCGTTGAAGCGGACAGCAAGCTGGCGCTGGCGAAAGTCACCGGCCTTGGCTATCAGGGCATCACCTTCAACATCAATAACGGCAAAGTCCCGGCAAACGATCCGTTCAAAGACGCACGCGTGCGCGAAGCCTTCTCCCTTGCGATCGACCGCGAGGCGTTGAACCAGGTGGTGTTCGAAGGTCTGTACACCCCGGCAAACCAGGCGTTCTCTCCGGTCAGCCCGTATCACGTTAACGTCCCGGTTCCGGCGCGCGATGTAGAAAAAGCCAAAGCGTTATTGAAAGAAGCGGGCATCAACGGGCCGCTGAACGTCAATCTGCTGGTGCCGAACAACCCAACCTCACAGCAGGTTGGCCAGGTGCTGCAGGCGATGACGGCGGAAGCGGGCATTAACCTCAATCTGCAGATGACTGAATTCGCCACGCTGCTCGACCGTCAGCAGAGCGGCGACTATCAGCTGAGCTTCTCCGGCTGGTCCGGACGTCCGGATCCGGATGGCAGCATCTTTGGTTTCATCAACAGCAAAGGCAACCTCAACGACGGTCGCTACAGCAATGCGCAGGTCGACGAATGGCTGACCCAGGCGCGTCTGAGCACCGATCCCGCCGCCCGCCAGCCGCTGTACGACAAGGTCGTGAAGCAGCTGCAAACCGATATGCCGATTGCTTATCTCTACTTTGAGCCGCGCATTTTTGGTCTGAACAAGAGCGTGCAGGGCTTCAAACCGTATCCGGACGGCATCGTGCGTCTGGCGGGCTTGTCGCTTGCTAAGTAACTGAGGGCGTGAGGAGAAACCATGCTGGAACTGATTTGCAAACGCCTGCTGCTGGCGATCCCGACCTTACTGCTGGTGAGCATGATGGTCTTCGGGCTGCAAAAATTGCTGCCCGGCGACCCGCTGATTGCGATGGCGGGTGAAGAGCGCGATCCGGCGGTGATTGCTCAGCTGCGCGCGGAACTGAATCTCGATGCGCCCCTGCCGGTGCAATATTTTGACTGGCTGACGCGCGCGCTGCAGGGCGATCTCGGTGTCTCTTTACGCACTCACGAGCCCGTCACGTCGCTGATTGCCAGCAAACTGCCGGTGACGATGGAGCTGTCGCTGCTGGCGATGATCATCGCGCTGGTGTTTGGCATCAGCATGGGGATCCTCGCAGCGGTGAACAAAAACAGCTGGGTGGATCACAGCGCTAACTTTGTGGCGATCTCCGGGATCTCGATACCGCACTTCTGGCTGGGGATCCTGCTGATTCTGGTCTTCTCGGTGAACTTACAGTGGCTGCCCGCCTCGGGCTACGTGCCGTTCAGCGAAGATCCGCTGCAAAACCTGCGCACGCTGCTGCTGCCTGCATCGGTGCTTGGCACCGGGCTGGCGGCCACGCTGATGCGCCACACGCGCGCCTCGATGATCGCGGTGCTGAAAGCCGATTACATCCGCACCGCGCGGGCAAAAGGGCTGCTGCCGAAAGCGGTGATCCTCAAGCATGCGTTTCGCAACGCGCTGGTGCCGGTGATCACACTCACGACGTTGCTGTTTGGCGAACTGCTGGGCGGCGCGGTGCTGACCGAACAGGTCTTCACCATTCCGGGCTTTGGCAAAATGATCGTCGATTCCGTGTTTAACCGTGACTACGCGGTGGTGCAGGGCGTGGTGCTGATCGTCGCGATTGGCTTCCTGATGCTGAATCTGCTGGCGGACGTGCTCTACGTTCTCATCAACCCGAAAATGCGAGGCTAATCATGGCAGAACTGACGACCCAAACCGTGGTACCCGCGCTGCCGCGCGCGCAAAACCGGGTGCTGAAGAAATTTCTCGCCAACAAAAGCGCGGTCATCGGCGCGGTGATTGTCGGCATCTTTGTATTGATAGCCCTGATCGCCCCCTGGCTGGCACCCTTTGATCCGGTGAAAGCCAACTTCCTGGCGGTGCGAAAGCCGCCGTCAGAGCTCTACTGGTTTGGCACCGACGAGCTGGGGCGCGACATTCTCTCGCGAATCGTCTGGGGAGCACGAACCTCCCTGATGGCCGGGTGTATGTCGGTGGTGATCGCCGTGGTGATTGGCGTCCCGCTCGGGCTGGTGGCCGGTTACTTTCAGGGGATTTGGGACGGGGTGATCTCGCGCTTTATCGAAGCGCTGCTGGCCTGCCCGTTCCTGATCATGGCGATCGCGCTGGGGGCGTTTTTAGGCCCAAGTCTCACCAACGCGATGATCGCCATCGGGCTGTCGGCGATGCCGATCTTCGCACGTCTGACGCGCGGCCAGGTGATTGCCATTCGCAACGAAGAGTACATCGACGGGGCGAAGGCGATTGGCCTGCCGGACCGCTGGATCATCGTGAAGTACGTTCTGCCTAACGTGATGTCACCGATTCTGGTACAAGCCACGCTGGCGATTGCCTCCGCCATTATCGCCGAGGCCAGCCTGTCGTTTCTCGGTCTTGGCCAGCAGCCGCCGAACCCTTCCTGGGGCTCGATGCTCAATACGGCAAAAGGTTTTCTGGAACAGGCGCCATGGATGTCTGTTTTCCCCGGTATCGCCATTTTCCTCGCGGTACAGGGCTTTAATTTACTCGGTGACGGGCTGCGCGATGCGCTCGATCCGCGCCACGACTAAGGAGTCATGATGACCAAAGCGCTTGATTTTACGACCGGTTACGATTCACGACGCCCGCCAATGATGGGGCATAACGCGGTGGCCACCTCGCAGCCGCTGGCGGCGCAGGCCGGGATGAGGATGTTACAGCTGGGCGGCAATGCCGTTGACGCCGCGATCGCCACGGCGATGGCACTCACGGTAGTGGAGCCGACGGGCTGCGGCATCGGCAGCGACGCCTTTGCGATTATCTGGGACGGAGAAAAGCTGCACGGTCTGAACGCGTCAGGCCGTTCGCCTGCCAGCTGGCATGCGGATCTGTATGCGGGTCAAACCGCCGTGCCCGAGCTGGGCTGGGACGCGGTCACCGTACCGGGCGCCGTCTCCGGCTGGGTGGCGCTGGCCGAGCGTTTTGGCTCGCTACCCCTGACGACCCTCGCGCAGCCAGCCATTGAATACGCGCGCAACGGTTTCCCGGTATCGCCGCTGATCGGTCATCTGTGGCAGCGCGGGTTTACCAAACTGAAAGATCAGCCGGGCTTCAGCGCCTGCTTTGCGCCAGAAGGGCGCGCGCCGCGCATCGGGGAGATCTTCCGTAACCCGGCGCAGGCCAACTCCCTGGAGCTGATTGCCAAAACCAACGGCGAAGCCTTCTATCGCGGCGAGCTGGCGCAGAAAATTGCCGCCTTTGCTAAAGAGCATGGCGCGCATCTGACGGCAGAAGATCTGGCGAACCATCGCGTAGACTGGGTGGAATTGCTATCGCGTGATTTCGCCGGCGGTTCGGTGCAGGAGCTGCCACCAAACGGGCAGGGGATCGCCACGCTGATCGCGCTCGGCATTCTCGAGCAGTGCGGGATCGAAAAACATCATCCGGATTCTGTGCAGTCCCTGCATCTGTCGATCGAAGCGATGAAACTGGCGCTGGCGGATCTCGACCGCTACGTCGCCGACGAAGAGCATATGGAGTTTGCGGCGAAAGAGCTGCTGAGCGATCGCTATCTGAAGTCGCGCGCGGCGCTGATCGACCAGGATAAGGCGTCTGATTTCACCTACGGCGCGCCAACGCAGAGCGGGACGGTGTATCTCTCTGCTGCCGATTCCAGCGGAATGATGATCTCCTTTATTCAGTCCAACTTTATGGGCTTTGGTTCAGGCGTGGTGGTCCCGGATACGGGGATCAGCCTGCAAAACCGCGGCTGCGGCTTCGTGCTGGATCCAAAACACCCGAATGCGCTGGCGGGCAGTAAGCGTCCGTTCCACACGATCATTCCAGGCTTTGCGATGGACGGGCAGGGCAAACCGCTGATGTCGTTTGGCGTGATGGGCGGGCCGATGCAGGCGCAGGGGCACATGCAAATGGCGCTGCGCATTATGCTGCATGGGCAAAACCCGCAGGCGGCGATCGACGCCCCGCGCTGGCGCGTGGTGCAGGGCCGGGAAGTGATCGTCGAATCGACGTTTGATCGCAACACCATTGCAGCGCTGCGCGAACGCGGGCATCAGATAGTGGTGGAAGATCCGTTGCAGGATTACAACTTCGGCGGTGCGCAGGTGATCTATCGTATGCCGGAAGGGCATTACGTTGCCGCGACCGAAAGCCGCAAAGACGGGCAGGCGTTAGTGAGTTAATCAGCCGTGCATGAACCGTAGGCCGGGTAAGGCGTAGCCGCCACCCGGCTTTTTTCATCCAATGCTAAACGGATCCGCATCCTGCCACGCCGGAAACTTCTCGCGGTACTCTTTCAACGCCGTCAACGACAGCTCCGCGTCAATTCGCGTCGCCTGATGTGGCTCGGCGGTCGCAATAATTTCCCCCTGCGGATTTACCACCCGGCTGTCGCCGCGATAGTGATGCCCGTTGCCATCCGTTCCCACGCGGTTACACCCCACCACGTACGCCTGATTCTCGATGGCGCGCGCCACCAGCAGCGCCTGCCAGTGCAGCGAGCGCGGGGCAGGCCAGTTGGCGACGTACAGCGCCAGATCGTAATCGTTGCGGTTGCGGGACCAGACCGGGAAGCGCAGGTCGTAGCAGACCAGCGGCAGAATGCGCCAGCCGCGCCACTCAAACACCACGCGCTCGTTCCCGGCTTCGTAGTGATGATGCTCATCGGCCATGCGGAACAGGTGGCGTTTGTCGTAGAAGTGCAGCGTGCCGTCCGGCTCGACCAGCAGGAAACGGTTCACCGGGCCGCGTTCGGTCTGCAGCGCGGCGCTTCCGGCGACGAGCGCGTTGGTTTGCTGCGCCTTGCTGTGCATCCAGGCGACCACTTCCTCCTGCGGCAGGGACTGCTTTGCCGCCTCCATGGCGAATCCGGTAGTGAACATTTCCGGCAGGACAATCACGTCGCGTCCGGCGATCTCTTCGAGCTGGCGATCAAAATGGCGCAGGTTGGCGGGACCGTCCATCCACACCAGGGGTTGCTGTAAAAGGGTAATCTTCAGACCAGGCACAATCAGGACTCCTCGAAAGACGGCTTTTTGACACTGTAGCACGGGAAAAAGAGAAAATGTGGCAATAAAAAACCCCGCACGCGGCGGGGTTTGTGGAAGCGTTTCGTTTACGCCGCTTCAGGTTTGCGGACTTTCTCCGGCAGCTTTACCGGCTTAGTCGCCAGCTCGTCGTGCTCGAAATCATCCACGTTGATGCTGCGCAGACGGCTCTCTTCTGCTTTCACCAGCACGGCGGCTTCATTCTGGTCGATGATGCCACCTGCCAGCGCCTGTTTCGCCAGTTCATCCAGGCGGGTAAACGGCAGGTTTTTGCCCAGCTGTTTACAGATTTTCTGGTGAATCGGATCGGCGGCCATCACGTCCAGCAGCGCCTCTTCCAGCAGACCGACCGGGTTATGCGGCGTCGGTTTCAGGTACTGACCACGACCGATACGGGAGCGGGTCGCGCTTGGCACCTGCAGGATCTTCGCCACTTTGTGATCCAGGATATCGGACGGTGCCAGGTGGTGACGACCGGTCGGGAAGATGACCGCACGCAGAGCGCCTGCCACAAAGCGGTTCGGGAAGTTCGCCAGCAGATCGTCAATCGCCTGCTCTGCCTGGTACAGGGCATCCTGCACGCCCCAGTGGACCAGCGGCAGATCCGCTTCGTGACGGCCTTCATCGTCGTAACGCTTAAGTACCGCAGAGGCGAGGAACACCTGGCTCAGGACATCGCCCAGACGCGCAGAGATACGCTCGCGACGCTTCAGGCTGCCGCCCAGGACGGCCATCGACACATCTGACAACAGCGCCAGGTTCGCACTCAGGCGGTTCAGATGCTGGTAGTAACGTTTGGTCGCATCGCCCGTTGGCGTCGAGCTGGTGAGACCGCGCGTCAGGCCCAGCCAGAAGCTGCGCATTTTGTTGCTGCCTACGTGGCCGATGTGTTTGAACAGCAGTTTATCGAACGCATCGACGTCGTTGTTTTGCGCCGCCGCCATCTCTTCCAGCACGTATGGATGGCAGCGAATCGCGCCCTGACCGAAGATCATCATGCTACGGGTCAGAATGTTTGCGCCTTCCACGGTAATGGCAATCGGTGCGCCCTGATAGCCGCGCGCCAGGAAGTTGCCTTCGCCGAGCATAATGCCTTTACCGCCGGCAATATCCATCGCATCAATAATTGACTGCTGTGCGCGGTGGGTACAGTGATACTTCACGATAGCCGACAGCACGGCCGGTTTTTCACCGAGCATGATGCCGTAAGTGATCAGCGAGGCCGCCGCGTCCATCACGTAGGCGTTGCCTGCGATACGCGCCAGTGGCTCTTCGATCCCTTCCATCTTACCGATGGAGATTTTGAACTGACGGCGGATATGGGCGTAAGCGCCAATCCCCATCGCGACGGATTTCAGGCCGCCGGTAGAGTTCGACGGCAGGGTAATGCCACGACCGACCGACAGACATTCCACCAGCATACGCCAGCCCTGACCGGCCATTTTCGGGCCGCCGATGATGTAATCAATCGGCACAAAGATATCCTGGCCGCGGGTCGGGCCGTTCTGGAACGGTACGTTCAGCGGGAAGTGACGACGACCAATTTCAACGCCAGGGGTAGAAGTTGGGATCAGCGCACAGGTGATGCCCAGATCTTCCTCGTCGCCCAGCAGTCTGTCCGGGTCAGAGAGTTTGAACGCCAGGCCCAGGACGGTGGCGATAGGTGCCAGCGTAATGTAGCGCTTGTTCCAGGTGAGGCGCATGCCCAGCACCTGCTGGCCCTGCCACTCGCCCATACAGACGACGCCGGTATCCGGGATCGCACCGGCATCAGAACCTGCTTCCGGGCTTGTCAGCGCGAAGCACGGGATTTCCTGACCACGCGCCAGGCGCGGCAGATAGTGATCTTTTTGCTCTTCGGTGCCGTAGTGTTGCAGCAGTTCGCCCGGGCCTAACGAGTTAGGTACGCCGACGGTGATCGCCAGAATTCCTGACACGCCAGCCAGTTTTTGCAGCACGCGAGCCTGAGCGTAAGCGGAGAACTCCAGGCCGCCGTACTCTTTCTTGATGATCATCGCGAAGAAGCGATGCTCTTTCAGGTACGCCCACAGTTCCGGAGGCAGATCGGCCATTTCATGGGTGATTTCGAAGTCGTTGGCCATGCGGCACGCTTCTTCTACCGGCCCATCAATAAAGGCTTGCTCTTCGGCGGTGAGGCGCGGCTGCGGGTAGTTATGCAGCTTTTTCCAGTCCGGGTTTCCCTGGAACAGATCGCCTTCCCACCAGGTGGTGCCCGCGTCGATCGCTTCTTTTTCCGTGCGTGACATCGGCGGCATCACTTTACGGAAACCGCGGAACACCGG
The DNA here is from genome assembly GCF_035593345.1 of Lelliottia sp. JS-SCA-14. Taxonomy (NCBI): domain Bacteria; kingdom Pseudomonadati; phylum Pseudomonadota; class Gammaproteobacteria; order Enterobacterales; family Enterobacteriaceae; genus Lelliottia; species Lelliottia sp. JS-SCA-14. The sequence goes on from NZ_CP141606.1 coordinate 959,153, forward strand.
GGCAGAAATCATTGACTTACGCATCGCCGGGACGTTAAACGGCAGCAGGATGATGGCCAGCGGCAGGACAAGCCAGATATTCCACAGACCCGCGAGGCCAAGCGCGGCAGTCCACGCCAGCAGAATCAGGCTACTCAGAACTAAACTTACGCGGTGATAGAACAACACACCGAGCAGTACAACGGTTGCGATAATGCTCAAAATCATCATAAAGAAAAGCTCCCTTGCTTGTAGGAGGTCTGACCACTTGTGATGATATGGTTGTAGTGGATGTTATTTCTTTTAGCAATGCATTCACAAAATAATTACAACCTGGTTCACATTGTTCGGGTTTTCGCAGGCACGAATCATCAAAACGCCGGAGGATTTGCATGGCTTTAGCTTCTCGGTTTTACTGCTATCCGGTACACTCCGTTTGTTATTCATCAATACTGAAGGATTATCCTCATGTACCAGGATCTTATTCGTAACGAACTGAACGAAGCTGCGGAAACGCTGGCTAACTTTCTGAAAGATGAAGCCAATATTCACGCGATTCAGCGTGCGGCGGTTCTGCTGGCAGACAGCTTCAAAGCTGGCGGCAAAGTGCTTTCCTGCGGTAACGGCGGCTCCCACTGCGACGCCATGCACTTCGCGGAAGAGCTGACCGGTCGCTACCGCGAAAACCGTCCGGGCTACCCGGCGATTGCGATTTCTGACGTGAGCCACATCTCCTGCGTGGGTAACGACTTCGGTTACGATCATATTTTCTCGCGCTACGTTGAAGCGGTAGGCCGTGAAGGCGATGTTCTGCTGGGCATCTCGACCTCCGGTAACTCTGGCAACGTGATCAAAGCGATTGAAGCCGCGCGTGAGAAGGGGATGAAAGTCATCACCCTGACCGGCAAAGATGGCGGCAAAATGGCGGGAACCTCGGATATCGAAATCCGTGTGCCGCATTTTGGTTATGCTGACCGTATTCAGGAAATTCACATCAAAGTGATCCATATCCTGATCCAGCTGATCGAAAAAGAGATGGTTAAGTAAGTCTTCGCTGGGGGCATTTTGCCCCCGCTGTTGTGGAGGTGAAGTATGTGCGAATTGCTCGGGATGAGCGCCAATGTGCCAACCGATATCTGCTTTAGTTTCACCGGGCTGGTGCAGCGCGGTGGAGGAACCGGGCCGCATAAAGACGGCTGGGGCATTACCTTCTACGAAGGCAAAGGCTGTCGCACGTTCAAAGATCCGCAACCCAGCTTCAACTCTCCTATTGCCCGCCTGGTGCAGGATTACCCGATAAAATCTCGTTCGGTGATCGCCCATATACGTCAGGCAAACCGCGGCGAAGTGGCGCTGGAAAATACCCATCCGTTTACCCGTGAGCTGTGGGGCCGCAACTGGACCTACGCCCATAACGGGCAGCTGACCGGGTATAAATCGCTTGAGACGGGGAATTTCCGTCCGGTGGGCGAAACCGACAGCGAGAAAGCCTTTTGCTGGTTACTGCACAAGCTGACGGAGCGTTATCCGCGCACGCCAGGCAACATGGAGGCGGTATTTAAATACATCGGCACGCTGGCCCGCGAGCTGCGTGAGAAGGGCGTGTTTAATATGCTGCTGTCGGACGGGCGCTACGTGATGGCGTTCTGCTCGACCAATCTGTTCTGGATCACGCGACGCGCGCCCTTTGGTGTGGCCAAGCTGCTGGATCAGGATGTGGAAATTGATTTTCAAACCGAAACCACACCTGACGATGTGGTCACGGTTATCGCCACTCAGCCCCTGACGGGGAATGAAACCTGGCAAAAGATTATGCCAGGCGAGTGGGCGTTATTTTGTCTCGGGAACCGCGTAGTTTGACGCCAGCTGCGGGTGGACGACTTCATGACTCAGCGGTTTGCTGACGATGTAGCGACCATCCGCGACCGAGACGGTCGGCGGTTTGTGCGTCTGCTGGAAGTAGTCGTAACCCGGTTTCAGCTGTTTCCAGAAATCCGCATAGGTTGAGTACTTATGACGCTCCATGTTGGCATCGGTCATGCGGAACGGATAGATGCTGACCTGAACACCCGACTGGCCGAAGACTAACGCGCCGGTCACAAACTGGAAAATCTCATCAATACCGCTGTCCGTCATGGCGTAGCAGCCAATGGACACGCAGGCACCGTGAATCATCAGGTATTTACCTTCGTAACCATGCGCCCGATCGTAAGCGTTCGGGAAGCCGATGTTGATGGCTTTATAGAAGCGGCTGTCGGGTTTGAGCTGATTGCGCTGAACGGTGTAGAAACCTTCAGGACTTTTAAAATCACCCTGACGTTGTTTCGGGCCGAGGCCACCGGAATAGTTACAGATTTTGTAGCTATCAAGCAGTTGATATGTCTCGCCCATTTTGACAAATAGATCGAGCGTGCGTTCTTCCTTGAAGATCTGAATATAAACCGGTGATCCCATTAATTGCTGTTTATATTCTTTGCTGACCGGTGTGGTTGAGCTGTTGCTGCCAAGCAGCCCTGCAAACGAGACACACGGGATCAGAAGCATCGCAATGAACAATGCGATTTTACGCATACTACAAGTTCCTTGATAAAGCCAAACCAACTTGCCAGGACGGCAAAAGAGACCCGAAATCAGAATACTCTGGATTAGGAGCGCTCACATTAGCATCGCTGCATTTTTTCGCAAGAGTGAACTAATGAGTTTACAAATTAGTTGGCATTTATAACTTATCCGGCGGCGTTTGAATCCAGGAACTTTGCGAAATTGTATGTGATGTGAACAGGGTGATACTTTTCAATTCTGATTCTTTAACTGTATACTTATCCAGTGAAAGGTGAGGGTTGAGTATGCGCAAAATAATCCATGTCGATATGGACTGCTTTTTTGCCGCAGTGGAGATGCGTGATAATCCGGCGCTGCGGGATGTCCCCATCGCTATTGGCGGCAGCCGCGTTAAGCGTGGCGTGATCAGCACCGCCAACTATCCGGCGCGCAAATTTGGCGTGCGCAGCGCCATGCCGACGGCGATGGCCCTCAAACTCTGCCCGCATCTGATTCTTTTGCCCGGTCGCTTCGATGCCTATAAAGAAGCCTCGGTCCACATTCGCGAAATCTTCTCCCGCTATACGTCGCTCATCGAACCGCTCTCTCTCGACGAAGCCTATCTCGATGTCACGGACAGCGTGCACTGCCACGGCTCGGCCACGCTGATGGCGCAGGAGATCCGCCAGACCATTTTCAACGAGCTGAACTTGACGGCCTCTGCGGGCATCGCCCCGGTCAAATTCCTCGCCAAAATCGCCTCAGATCTCAACAAGCCGGACGGGCAGTACGTCATCACCCCCGATGATGTTCCGGCGTTTTTGAAAACGCTGCCGCTGGGCAAAATCCCCGGCGTCGGTAAAGTCTCGGCCGCCAAACTGGAGACGCTCGGCCTGCGCACCTGCGAAGACGTGCAGAACAGCGATCTGGCGATGCTCCTCAAACGCTTTGGCAAGTTTGGCCGGGTGCTGTGGGAGCGCAGTCAGGGGATCGATGAGCGCAGTATTAATAGCGAGCGCCTGCGTAAATCCGTGGGAGTGGAGCGCACCCTGGCGGAAGATATTCATGAGTGGAACGACTGCGAAACCATTATTGTCGAGCAACTCTATCCCGAGCTGGAACGACGGCTGGCGAAGGTCAAACCCGACCTGCTAATTGCCCGTCAGGGGGTGAAACTCAAGTTTAACGACTTCCAGCAGACAACCCAGGAGCACGTCTGGCCGCGCCTGAATAAAGACGATCTGATTGCAACGGCCAAGAAAGCCTGGCAGGAGCGTCGAGGGGGAAGGGGAGTGAGGCTGGTGGGGTTGCACGTCACGCTGTTGGATCCGCAGCTGGAGCGGCAGCTGGTGCTGGGGCTATAAAAAAAGCCCGGTGGCGCTAACGCTTACCGGGCCTACGTTTAGCTCCCTCTCCCGTGGGAGAGGGTTGGGGTGAGGGCATCAGACCGCACCCATCCCCACTAGCAACTTACTTAGCCGGAATAGATTTCAGCAGTTCGGTCAGCAGCGTCCAGTAGTGGCCCACGCTTTCGATATGCACCTGCTCGTCCGGAGAGTGCGGACCAGTAATGGTCGGCCCAATGGAGACCATGTCCATATCCGGGTACGGTTTCTTGAACAGACCGCACTCCAGACCCGCGTGGATCACCTGAATGTTCGGCGTGCTGTTGAACAGACGCTGATAGGTTTCACGCACCAGCGCCATGACCGGAGAGGTCGCGTCTGGCTGCCAGCCCGGGTAGCTGCCCTTGGCGGAGGTTTTCGCGCCAGACAGTTTGCCCAGAGATTCCAGCATGCTCACCACATACTCTTTACCGCTGTCGATAAGCGAACGGATCAGGCAGATGATTTCTGCGCTGTCGTCAGTCATGGTCACAACGCCGACGTTCAGGGAGGTTTCCACCACGCCTTTCGCCACGTCAGAGTTGCGGATCACGCCGTTAGGCGTGGCGTTCAGCAGCTGGACAAAGCTGTCGCGAGACTGAGTGGTCAGCGCGGCTTTATCGCTGGTGACGGATTCCAGAACCACGGTCAGGTTTTTCTCTTTGATCGACAGTTCGTTTTTCAGGATATCCAGGTAAACGTTCGCCAGGTTTTTCAGCTCGTCGGCTTTATTCGCCGGAACCGCGATGGTGGCGAAGGCTTCACGTGGGATCGCGTTACGCAGCGTACCGCCGTTGAAGTCGACCAGACGCAGATCCAGCTCGGCCGCGTGACCGGCCAGGAAGCGCGCCAGCAGTTTGTTGGCGTTGCCCAGACCCAAATGGATATCACCACCGGAGTGGCCGCCTTTCAGCCCTTTCAGCGTCAGCTTAAAGGTCTGGAAACCAGCAGGAATGGCTTCACGAGTCAGCGGCAGGGTAGAGATGAAATCAATACCACCGGCGCAACCCATATAGATCTCACCCTCTTCTTCAGAGTCGGTGTTGATCAGGATATCAGCCTGCAGCCAGTTGGCCTGCAGACCAAACGCGCCGTCCATCCCGGCTTCTTCGGTCATGGTCAGCAGCACTTCCAGCGGGCCGTGCTCAACGCTATCGTCAGCCAGCACCGCCAGCGCGGAGGCCATACCGATACCGTTATCCGCACCCAGCGTCGTGCCGCGTGCTTTCACCCATTCGCCATCGATGTACGGCTGAATCGGATCTTTAGTGAAGTCGTGGTCGGTGTCGTTGTTTTTCTGCGGAACCATATCCAGGTGCGCCTGAAGCACAACCGGTTTGCGGTTTTCCATACCTGCGGTAGCCGCTTTACGAATCAGAATATTGCCTACCTGGTCACGCTCCGCGTGCAGGCCTTTTTCCTTCGCCCAGCCCATAATATGTTCGGCAAGCTGTTCTTCGTGATAGGAAGGGTGAGGAATGGAACAGATTTTGGCAAAAATATCCCACAGCGGCTGTGGAGATAATTGAGACAGTTCAGACACGATAAGTCTCCTTGTCGTGGCGCTGCAAACAAGCTTGCAGGTCACAGGGTTAGCAGGGTGATAGTCAGCACAAGTCGGGCTTGCGAGATGAGGTTGAGAATACCACTTTCTCCGTCCGCTGCTAGCATAAAGCAAGTAAAAACTCCCCGCTGGGCCGCTTAACACTGGTTTTTAGTGCGTCAGATCTCTATAATCTCGCGCAACCTATTTCCCCTTCGAACACTTTTTAAGCCGTATATAAACAGGCTGGGACATCACATGAGCGAAAAATACGTCGTCACCTGGGACATGTTGCAGATTCACGCGCGCAAACTGGCTGCACGCCTGATGCCTTCTGAACAGTGGAAAGGCATTATTGCCGTAAGCCGTGGCGGTCTGGTACCGGGCGCACTGCTGGCGCGTGAACTGGGTATTCGCCATGTCGATACCGTCTGCATCTCCAGCTATGACCACGATAACCAGCGCGAGCTGACCGTGCTGAAACGCGCTGAAGGCGACGGCGAAGGCTTCATCGTCATCGACGATCTGGTGGACACTGGCGGTACTGCGGTTGCGATCCGCGATATGTATCCAAAAGCGCATTTCGTCACCATCTTCGCCAAACCGGCTGGTAAGCCGCTGGTTGACGACTACGTGATCGACATCCCGCAGGACACCTGGATTGAACAGCCGTGGGATATGGGCGTGGTCTTCGTGCCGCCGATTTCTGGCCGTTAATGACAGAGCGAAATTATTTTTAACGCCCGGTGATGCCGGGCGTTGTTTTTTTTAGCCCCCAGCGCGTTACAATGGACTCTATGTGACGTAATCATGGAGGCAGCGCGCAATGACCCAGGCGAATCTTAGCGAAACCCTGTTCAAACCTCGTTTCAAACACCCGGAAACGTCGACGCTTGTTCGTCGCTTCAACCCTGGCACTCAGCCTGCTGTGCAGTCCGCCCTGGACGGCAAAAACGTGCCGCACTGGTATCGCATGATTAACCGTCTGATGTGGATTTGGCGCGGCATTGATGCCCGTGAAATTCTCGACGTGCAGGCGCGCATCGTCATGAGCGAGGCCGATCGCACCGACAGCGATCTCTACGATACGGTGGTTGGTTATCGCGGCGGCAACTGGATCTACGAGTGGGCCTCTCAGGCGATGATCTGGCAGCAAAAAGCCTCCCAGGAGCAGGACCAGACCCTCAGCGGAAAACACTGGCTCCACGCCGCCAACCTCTACAGCATCGCTGCCTATCCGCATCTGAAGGGCGACGATCTCGCGGAACAGGCGCAGGCGCTGGCGAACCGCGCGTATGAAGAAGCCGCCCTGCGTTTGCCGTGCAACGTCCGCGAAATTGAGTTCACCATTCCCGGCGGCGCGCCGGTCACCGGATTCCTGCACATGCCGCCAGGCGAAGGCCCGTTCCCGACGGTGATGATGTGCGGCGGTCTGGACTCCCTGCAAATTGATTATTTCAGCCTGTTTGAGCGCTACTTCGCACCAAAAGGGGTCGCGATGCTGACGCTGGATATGCCGTCGATCGGTTTTTCCTCGAAGTGGAAGCTGACGCAGGACTCCAGTTTATTGCACCAGCATGCGTTAAAAGCGCTGGAGAATATTCCCTGGGTGGATCACACCCGCGTGGCGGCATTTGGCTTCCGGTTTGGTGCTAACGTCGCGGTGCGTCTGGCGTATCTCGAATCGTCGCGCCTGAAAGCGGTGGCCTGTCTGGGGCCGGTTGTCCATGCGCTGCTGAGCGATCCGACGCGTCAGGGAAGCGTCCCGGAGATGTATCTCGACGTGCTGGCGAGCCGCCTTGGCATGCATGATGCATCAGACGAAGCGCTGCGCGTGGAGCTGAATCGCTATTCCCTCAAAACGCAGGGGCTGCTCGGGCGCCGTTGCCCAACGCCGATGCTGTCCGGCTTCTGGAAGAACGATCCCTTCAGCCCGGAAGAGGAGTCGCGTTTAATCACCTCGTCATCTTCGGATGGCAAGCTGCTAGAGATACCCTTCAGCCCGGTGTATCAGAATTTTGACAAAGCACTGAACGAGATTACACGCTGGATCACCCAGAGATTGTGTTAATAGATTGCTAAATTTTGATGGTTTGGTAAAACAGTGGCTTCACAAAAGGAGATCGCAATGACGTTACCGAGTGGACACCCGAAAAGTAGACTGATTAAGAAGTTCATGGCTCTTGGCCCGTATATTCGAGAAGAGCAGTGTGAAGAGAATCGCTTTTTTTTCGACTGCCTGGCTGTTTGCGTCAACGTGAAGCCTGCACCCGAAAAACGGGAGTTCTGGGGCTGGTGGATGGAGATGAACGCGGAAGAGAAGCGTTTTACTTATAGCTATCACTTTGGTTTGTTCAACAAAGATGGCCACTGGGAAGCGACAACTATCAAAGATCAGGAAGTGATCGATCGTCTGGAATTGACCCTGCGTGGTTTCCACGACAGAGCGCGCGAACTGCTGGCGACGCTGGATTTAAAGCTCGAACCCGCTGATGACTTCACTAACCAGCAGGTTAAGCTCTCCGCTTAACGCTTTACCCGCCTAAGCGACAGACAATAAAAAACCCGGCCACTTTCGCGCCGGGTTCTTTTTTATCCAATATCAGAACTGGTAGGTCATACCGACGGCAACGATATCATCGCTGCTCACGCCCAGTTTATTATCGTCGTCCAGCTGGTTGATTTTATAATCAACAAACGCGGACATATTTTTGTTGAAATAATAGGTCGCGCCGACGTCGATGTATTTCACGATGTCTTCATCGCCGATACCTTCAATATCCTTACCTTTAGACTGGACATAGCCCAGGGAAGGACGCAGACCGAAATCGAACTGATATTGTGCGACCACTTCGAAGTTCTGCGCTTTATTGGCGAAGCCACCAGAAATTGGGGTCATATTACGGGTTTCAGAATACATCGCCGCCAGGTAAATATCGTTGGCGTCATATTTCAGACCGGTCGCCCAGGCTTCCGCTTTATCGCCTTCGCCGCGTGCCAGCAGATTCTGCGCGTTGGTACGGTCAGAGTTGGTGTACGCGCCGCTGACGGCGAAATCGCTGCCGCCGAAATCGTAAGTCAGAGAGGTACCGAAGCCGTCACCGTTCTGTTTCTTAGGATCGCGACCTTCGTTTTTGCCCTGATACTGGAGGGTCATGTCCAGGCCATCGATCGCGCCGAAGAAGTCGGTGTTGCGATAGGTCGCAAGGCCAGTGGCACGTTTAGTCATGAAGTTATCGGTCTGCGCGGAAGAGTCGCCGCCGAATTCCGGGAACATATCGGTCCAGGCTTCCACGTCATACAGTGCGCCGAGGTTACGACCGTAGTCGAAGGAGCCGAAGTCTTTCAGCTTCACACCCGCGAAGGCCAGACGGGTTTTCTGCGTGGAATCGCTCTCGGCTTTGTTGCCGGAGAATTCAGCTTCCCAACGGCCATAACCGGTCAGCTGATCGTTAATTTGGGTTTCGCCTTTAAAACCAAAACGGACGTAAGTCTGATCGCCGTCTTTAGTATCGTCATCACTCAGGTAATGCATTGCTTTTACTTTGCCGTACACGTCCAGTTTATTACCGTTTTTATTATAAACTTCAGCTGCGTGTACAGATGCGGAAGCAACTACGCCCATTACCACTAATGCCAGAGTGCTCTTTTTCATTTTCAATCCTGATGTTTTATAAAACGCGCTAATATTCGCTGAGCAATAAGATTCGGCTTATTACCCCGTGAAAAACAGGAAGGGTTTTATCGTCTGCGGGTGAAGGTTTTATGACAAAGTAAGAATATGTCTAAAAAAGTATGTTTTATTTTTTCAGTCATAAATCTGTCAAAATCTGCCGCTACGCTTCCTGATCCCGCGCAACAAAGTGGCGTGCTCAGTGCGCCAGCAGTTGGCAACGGCGCTGAGTCCTGTTAAAACGTCTGATTGACATCATTTTCCCTTATTGTTGAATGGCAGAGAATCATGAGTGACAGCCAGACGCTGGTCGTAAAACTCGGTACCAGTGTTTTAACAGGCGGATCGCGCCGCCTTAATCGCGCCCACATTGTTGAACTTGTCCGCCAGTGCGCACAGCTTCATGCCGCAGGTCATCGTATTGTGATTGTGACGTCAGGGGCGATTGCCGCCGGGCGTGAACATCTGGGCTACCCCGAACTCCCCGCTACCATCGCCTCTAAACAGCTGCTGGCCGCGGTCGGACAAAGCCGTCTGATTCAACTGTGGGAACAGCTGTTCTCTATCTATGGTATTCACATCGGGCAGATGCTGCTGACTCGCGCCGACATGGAAGACAGGGAGCGCTTCCTGAACGCGCGCGACACCCTGCGTGCGCTGCTGGATAACAACATCGTTCCGGTGATTAACGAGAACGACGCGGTGGCGACGGCTGAAATCAAAGTCGGCGATAACGATAACCTCTCGGCACTGGCGGCGATTCTGGCCGGTGCGGATAAACTGCTGCTGCTCACGGATCAGCAGGGTCTGTTCACTGCCGACCCGCGTAACAATCCGGAAGCACAGCTGATTAAAGATGTGCACGGCATCGACGACGCCCTGCGCGCCATCGCCGGAGACAGCGTCTCCGGGCTGGGCACCGGCGGAATGGGTACCAAGCTGCAGGCCGCCGACGTGGCGTGCCGTGCGGGTATCGACACCATCATCGCAGCGGGCAGCCGTCCGGGCGTGATTGGCGACGTGATGGAAGGTCTCTCCGTCGGCACTCGTTTCCACGCTCAGGCTTCTCCGCTGGAAAACCGCAAACGCTGGATCTTTGGCGCACCGCCAGCCGGTGAAATCGCCGTGGATGAAGGGGCGACCTCGGCGATTCTGGAAAGAGGGAGTTCATTACTTCCGAAAGGAATTAAAAGCGTGACAGGTAACTTCTCCCGTGGTGAAGTGATTCGTATCTGCAATCTTGAAGGTCGCGATATTGCCCACGGCGTCAGCCGCTACAACAGCGACGCGCTGAGACGCATTGCAGGGCATCATTCACAGCAAATCGACGCAATTCTGGGCTACGAATATGGCCCGGTTGCTGTGCATCGTGACGATATGATCATTCGCTAAGGAGCCAATCATGCTGGAACAAATGGGCGCAGCTGCCAAAGCCGCCTCTTATAAACTGGCGCTCCTTTCCAGCCGCGAGAAAAACCGCGTTCTGGAAAAAATCGCTGACTATCTGGAAGCTCAGTCGCCGCAAATTTTACTCGCCAACGAGCAGGATTTAGCCGACGCGCGCAACAACGGCCTGAGCGAGGCGATGCTCGATCGTCTGGCGCTGAACCCGGCGCGCCTGAAAAGCATCGCCGACGACGTTCGTCAGGTCTGTAATCTGGCCGACCCGGTCGGGCAGGTTATTGACGGCGGGCTGCTCGACAGCGGCCTGCGCATCGAACGCCGCCGCGTGCCGCTCGGCGTCATCGGCGTGATTTATGAAGCGCGCCCGAACGTGACCGTCGACGTCGCCTCCCTGTGTCTGAAAACGGGTAACGCGGCCATTCTGCGCGGCGGGAAAGAGACGTGGCGCACCAACGCGGCGACCGTGAAAGTCATCCAGCAGGCGCTGGAAGAGTGCGGCCTGCCAGCGGGTGCGGTTCAGGCCATCGAGAGTCCGGATCGCGCGCTGGTCAATGAAATGCTGCGCATGGACAAATACATCGACATGCTGATCCCACGCGGCGGCGCAGGTCTGCACAAGCTGTGCCGCGAACAGTCGACTATTCCGGTGATCACCGGTGGGATTGGCGTGTGTCATATCCTGGTGGATGAGAGCGCCGAAATCGCGCCAGCGCTGAAGATTATCGTCAACGCCAAAACCCAGCGTCCGAGCACCTGTAACACCGTTGAAACGCTGCTGGTGCATCAGGGTATTGCAAAGACGTTCTTGCCTGCGCTAAGTCAGCAAATGGCCGAGAGCGGCGTGACGCTGCATGCGGATGACAACGCGCTGGCACTGCTGAAAGATGGCCCCGCCAAAGTGGAAGCGGTCAAAGCGGAACAGTATGATGACGAGTATCTGTCGCTGGATCTGAACGTGAAAGTGGTCGCCGATCTGGACGATGCCATCGCCCACATTCGCGCCCACGGCACGCAGCACTCCGATGCGATTCTGACCCGCACCCTGCGCAACGCCGATCGCTTTATCAATGAAGTGGACTCTTCGGCGGTCTACGTCAACGCCTCAACGCGCTTCACCGACGGCGGTCAGTTTGGGCTGGGTGCCGAAGTGGCGGTCAGCACGCAAAAACTACACGCCCGAGGCCCGATGGGTCTGGAAGCGCTGACCACCTACAAGTGGATCGGCTTCGGCGATGATACGATTCGTGCGTAAATAAACGAGGGTGATGCAAAAATAGGCATTTGATTCGCAAGGCCATTGACGCATCACCCCGTTAGTTTTAACCTTTTGCCCCGTGGTTACGCTCGTAACCGGCCTCTCAGGGCCGATATAGCTCAGTTGGTAGAGCAGCGCATTCGTAATGCGAAGGTCGTAGGTTCGACTCCTATTATCGGCACCATTCAAGCATTTCTCAAAGTCTACACAAGTTCACTGAAACCCCATGTAATCTGCATCTTCCAGCTCTCGAGTGTATTCTAATGTCTACTGGCATACCCCAAAATCCACGTGCACTTGGGGGTACATTTGGGGGTATATGCTGTTCGGTCTTATGGAGATAGCCGCAGTAGAAAAAGAATTTGTAGCTAAGGTTAAGAAGTTCTCGCAGCGTTACGCCAACTTTGAGCTGTATCTACAAGGCAATAGGCATTTAGGCTGGATGTTCCCTGTTAATGCTGGGACAGAATAGATGGAGATATTTGTTCAGGCAAATAGGCTCCAATCTGGCCTTAAGCAGTCTCAAGTCTCTCGCATCATGAAATCAGCCAGAGATTTCAGATCGAGGGCGGCGAACGTCAAGGCCACCGCTGTCGATATTACAGGTGATGCCCTCGTTGCTGAATCAGCCTACCGAGAATTTATGCAGAGAAATCCGACGCTGCTAACCAATCAGAGACAAAAGGAACAGGAGGAAATCCGCGCTCAAGAAGTTGAACGTCACCAGAGTAGGAATTTTATACAGAAACTTGCTGTGTGGTTTGTTCGTGTCACTGGAGCATGAAATGCACTCTGCACGGTTCGCCGTCGGTGAGCTCATTTCCCGTTAGCAGAGTCAGTTCTGATAGCAAATTGATAAGAATAATTGCCGCCAGTTCCGCATCTATGTAACAGCTACTCGTGTGTTTATGCAGAACCAATTCAACTCCATTCTGATGCGAATGACCCATAAGCATTCGCATGCCTCCAAAAATTTCTGCTTGAAAAGCATGCTTAATCAATAATTATTTCCTTTAAATCAATAAATTAATTTTGATTGCATTTTGGTTTGAACCCTTGCGATTTAGACGTATTATTTTGAGATTAATCCACTTGCTCAACCTTCATTGCTGCTTGTGAGCGTGCGTGAAGAATGATTTTAAGGTTATATATCATGGAGTTATTGAAGTTTCTGGCAGCGATTTTAGTCATTTACTTGTTGTTTTTTAGAAAGAAAAAACGTAAATCTCCAAAGTCTTATGCTTCAAGCCCCATGAAAGCACCGCCAAAAGAATGGCTCGCTGACATCAAGAAAAAAGAGGCGGTTGTGCGAAACGATGATAGTGAAGACGATAACCTTGCAACTTTTACATTGAGCGGTGGCCGGGGTATTGAACTTCGGGTGACAACCAATCATTACCGGAACACCTCAAAGTCAGCAGGTGCACTAGCTCGATGGGTACTTCCGGGTGAGATGGTAACTGTAGCTGGTGTAGCAATTAGCGGTGGCCACATTTACGTGGGGCAACTTATGAAGCCCTCCGGTCAGGAATCAGGCGGCAATTATGACGATGGAAGTGAGGCATCATTAATTGATGACACATGTAAGATAAAACCTACTTCTTATTTTTACGAGGACAGTTCATTAGGATACTGGCCCAGTTTTTCCTCTCTTTCCCCAGAAGCACGCGGTGCGTATGTCAGTTGGCTTGCCAGCGAAAGGTCTGATCCATCGTGTCCTATCGGCTATGTTTTTATCTACCTCTACGGCCTGGAAAGAAAAGCGCTCGTAGATTCCACTGACCCAAAATTCCCTGATGCTGAGTTCCGCAATCTGTTCAATGAAGTCGCTCGGTTAAGATCGGTATTCATTGAGAACCGCTCCTTCCGTGGATATTCGACCCAATTACTCGAAGCAATGTCTATTCTGCGCCCGAACATGGGCTTAGCCATTGAGCCCGATAGCGATTCAGGTTTCAGCAACAGCATGCAATTTAAGCTGGCTCTGGCAAAAACTGTACATGAAGGAGTTCCTGTATCAGCTGAACTGGCGTTGAACTGGGTAATAAACCACACCGAGTATTCGCTGCGTACCCCGGCTCGCCGCTGTGCTAAAGAGTTTGCTGCGCTTTTCAAACGGCGTTACACCCTCAAATATGGTGAAGGGATGGTCGTTAAGGCGAATAAAACGCGCTTACGTTTAGATTACACACCAGCAAGTCCTAGTTTGCGAGGTGTTCGACTTCCTGTTCCCGACCTGCCTGATCCAAGTGCGTTGAAGAGCCCTGTCCAGAAAATTATGGCTCTTGCCGACATATGTACAGATGAACTTGATGCTTATAGTCGCTACCTTGGTAGGAAAGGTACGTCAGTCAATGATACGGCTGCAATTATGTTGCTCCCTTCAGAGATCGTTAATGAAAGCGCAGAAAAAATATTAAGCTCATTCAAACGCTGGGCTGATGAGGCGATCCTCGTCAATGAGGGGTTAGTCTCAGTTGCTGACTTTTGGGCACATATGAATGCCAGTTGCCCCAATAAGATCAATAAAAAAGAGGCCGATTTGATGCAGGCCTTTGCTCTGAAGATGGGTTACGGTCTGGCACCTGACCCGTATTATCACCATGTGAAGGCAGATGTTGATGGGACACTTGTTCTATTCCCTGCCGCCGAAAGTGGACGCTTCTCACCTTCTCCTGAATTTATTTCAGCAGTAATGACGCTTAGATTAGGGGCGATGGTCGCCTTGATTGACGATTCTCTTGATCAAGCTGAACAGAAAGTGCTTGAGAATGCTATCAACAGCAACACTGGTTTCACCGATGATGAAAAGCGTTCTCTACACGCGTATTTAACGTGGCAGCTTCATACCCCAGCCAATATGACAGGAATGAAAAGCAGGATTGAGTTGATGGGGGCTGCGGAAAAAGCGGCTGTGGGCAAAGTTATCGTTAGTGTTGCCTGCTCGGATGGAACAATAGCGCCTGCCGAAATCAAACAGCTTGAGAAGATTTATTCCAGTTTGGGTCTGGATCCCTCATCTGTATCGAGCAATATCCATCAGCATTCCGCAACTGAACATGATCTCGTCTCGTCTGTACCAACTGCTCAGCCAGCAGCAGGGTTCACACTGGATGCTAATGTACTTGCCCGCCACGAATCTGCCACGGATGATGTTCGTAAATTGCTGAACACAATTTTCACCGAAGAAGAACCGGAAGAGCCAGAAAGCGCTTCAGCCTTATTAACGGAGGCGGGGGGCCTTGATTCCGCACATAGCCAGCTTTATCGCAGTTTGCTGGAGAAAGAACAGTGGTCCCGAAAAGAGGCGACAGAATTGTGCGGAAATTTGAATTTGATGCTCGGCGGTGCGCTTGAGGTGATCAATGACTGGTCCTATGCGGTGGTTGATGCTCCGGTACTGGACGATGCCGATGATGATATCTGGGTTGACCTGGAAATTGCCAAAGAATTAGAGGGATAGTGAATGTATGTAACACGTATAAGAGTGAAAGAACGTGACGCTATTATTCAGTCACTTAAGTCAGGCGTAACGCCAAGGATAGGCATTCAGCATATCCAGGTTGGCCGCGTGAATGAGATCACCGCTCTCCACCAAGATATTGAGAGGATTGCTGACGGTGGTGCAAGCTTCAGACTTATCATCGGTGAATATGGTTCTGGTAAAACGTTCTTTCTGAGTGTTGTGCGCTCTATTGCGCTAGAGAAGAAGCTGGTGTCAGTCAGTGCAGACCTTTCTCCTGACAGACGCATTCACTCATCGGGAGGTCAGGCTCGTAATCTCTATTCTGAGCTTATGAAAAACATGTCCACCAGAAACAAGCCGGATGGTAATGCGTTACTTAGCGTTGTTGAAAGATTCGTTACGGAGGCAAGAAAGGAAGCGGACACGGACGGCTCCGAGGTTTCATCAGTTATTCATAAACGCCTGGCAGCTCTGTCAGATATGGTGGGTGGATATGACTTTGCGAAGGTCATTGATGCATTCTGGCGCGGGCATGAGCAGGATAACGAAACGCTAAAATCCAATGCTATTCGCTGGTTGCGGGGAGAGTACACCACCAAAACTGATGCCCGTAACGATCTCGACGTTCGGACTATTATCTCAGACACTTCATTCTATGATTCTTTGAAGCTGATGAGCCTTTTTGTCCGCCAGGCAGGCTATGCCGGTCTTTTGGTCAGCCTCGACGAAATGGTGAACCTCTTTAAGCTGAATAATACGCAAGCAAGAACAGCGAACTACGAACAGATTTTGCGGATCCTGAATGACTGCCTGCAAGGCTCAGCCGAGAACATTGGTTTTATCCTCGGGGGTACGCCAGAGTTTCTGTTCGATCCGCGTAAAGGTCTTTACAGCTATGAGGCGCTCCAGTCGCGTCTGGCGGAAAACCGGTTCGCGCAAAAAGCAGGAGTGATTGACTACTCATCCCCCACTTTGCATCTTGCCAGCCTCACCCCTGAGGAACTGTATATTTTGCTGAGAAATCTTCGTCATGTTTATGCAGGTGGAGATCCAGAGAATTATCTGGTACCAGATGAGGCACTGACTGGATTCCTGCATCACTGTAGTAAAACCATTGGAGACGCTTACTTCCGTACCCCCCGTAATACGATAAAAGGTTTCCTGGACATGCTGGCCGTGCTGGAACAAAACAGAACGATGAACTGGCAAACACTAATCGAGGGTGTGGCGATTGAAGAGGACAGGCCCAGCGATATGGATGACGCCACTACGGAGGAAAGCGATGACGACGACGGATTGGCGAACTTCAAACTATGAGCAGTGCCTACGATAGCCTCGATCCCCGCGTCCGTAAGTGGGTTTACAAGCAGGGGTGGTCGACATTAAGGCCCTTGCAGGAGAGTTCTATCCCGGCAATTTTAGCCCGTGATCGAGACGTGCTAATCAGTGCAGGTACAGCAGCGGGTAAAACAGAGGCTTTCTTTCTTCCTGCCTGTTCGGCAGTTGCAGATCTCACGAATGGATTTGGCATCGTCTATATCAGTCCGTTGAAGGCATTGATTAACGATCAGCACCGTCGTCTTGAGAGCCTTGGAGATGCATTGGCAATGCCAGTGACTCCCTGGCATGGAGATGTACCACAAAGTAAAAAGAAGAAAGCTCGGACGAACCCTGCTGGCATTTTACTGATTACACCTGAGTCACTTGAGTCTTTGCTCATAAACTCGATGGGCTGGCTCAAGCAGGCGTTTTCTTCAGTCGCATACATCGTTATTGATGAGTTTCATGCTTTTATTGGCTCAGAGCGTGGTGTACAGCTGCTTTCTCTGCTCAATAGAATTGACCATGTGCTAGGACGCCAGGTAAATCCAATTCCTCGCGTTGCGTTGAGTGCCACGCTGGGGGAACTGGAGAAAGTGCCAGAACTGTTGCGCCCGGACAAACGACTCCCCTGTGTAACTGTTACAGATAGTAATAGCACGACCACTCTTCAGGTACAGGTCAAAGGGTACCTGGAGCGAGTGATCCAAAAAGAGGAAGAACTTCAGAGTTCAGCTGAACATGACGTTTGCTCTGACATTTTCAGACTTTGCCGTGGCGATTCTCATTTGGTCTTTGCAAACAGCCGAAAGCGCACTGAAAGCATTGCGGCAACGCTGAGCGACATGTGTGAGGAACAAATTGTTCCGAATGAATTTTTCCCGCACCATGGTTCCCTTGCCAAGGAATTACGTGAGGCGCTTGAATCTCGTCTTCAGAAAGGAAATTTGCCCACAACAGCTGTTTGTACAATGACGCTTGAGTTGGGAATTGATATCGGTAAGGTTAAGTCGGTTATCCAAGTTACGCCTCCGCATTCTGTTTCCAGTTTGCGCCAGCGTATGGGGCGTTCTGGGCGACGCGATTCCCCATCAATACTCAGAATGCTAATTACAGAAAATGAGCTTACTGTGAGTAGCAGTATCGTTGATCACCTACGACTCCAGTTGGTGCAGTCGATGGCAATGATCAAGTTGATGATCTCTAAACAATGGTTTGAGCCTGCCGATTCCCGGCAGATGCATTACTCCACGCTGCTACACCAGATTCTTGCAATTACCGCACAATGGGGTGGAGTTCGTGCCGACCAGCTCTGGACACAACTATGCCAGACAGGGCCATTCAGAAATGTAGATTTAAACGATTTCAAAAGCCTGCTTAAACATTTGGGAGCATGTGGCCTACTCACTCAACTTGCTAGCGGCGAAATGGTTGTTGGGGCAGAGGGGGAGAAACTGACTAACCATTACACTTTTTATGCTGTGTTCAATACTCCAGAAGAGTTCCGCATTGTCACCGGAAACAGAACCCTTGGAACAGTGCCTGTTGACTCCCCACTGCTACCAGACCAACACATCATCTTCGGTGGGCGGCGCTGGAAAGTGACAGAGATCGAGACAGAGAAAAAAGTTATCTATGTAGAGGCAACCAAAGGCGGTCAGCCACCACAATTTAGTGGGGGAGGTATGTCTGTTCATGATGCCGTTCGTCAGGAAATGCTCGCTATCTATAGGGAAGGTGATTACCGCATAGCAATAGGTAGCAAGAAAGTAGATTATGCCGATACTGCCGCCAGAAACCTATTTGCGGAAGGCTGTAGTAACTTTCAGCGTTTTAAACTTCAAAATGAGTGTTTTATTACGAGTGGACAACACTGTTACGTAATACCCTGGATGGGGGATAAAGTTGTCAATACGATTACAGCCTTGCTCATAAGCTGTGGTTTTAAAGCTAATTCATTGGCTGGAATTATAGAAATTGACGGCTCAAGTGTCGCTTCTGTTCAACAGGCACTTAAAGGTATGCTGCTGTCAGGCTTGCCTTCAGCGTTTGATCTTGCTGTAAATGTTCCAGAAAAGTACTTAGATAAATATGACGAATACTTACCTGAGTCTCTGCTTGTGAAAGGATTTGGGGAAAAAGCGTATGACATTGAAGGCACTCGTATTTGGTTGAAGCAGCACCTTTAGTAAACTGGTTACATAATAAGAGGGAGATGCTCCTCCTAAGATTTAGGCCGATTTTTGATTTCAATGTTCGCTCTTGGCTCGGATCTGCCAGAAATCTAGGTCATAAGATCAGCTTTGAGATAGAAGTAACCTACGCTGAATTATTTGCAAGTCAAATCAATGAATCATTTTCCATTTTTTTCTGGAATAACAATATTTATACTCGCTCGTTTAAAAAAGACAGCCATACTACTTAATGGCTGTCTGATGTTCATCATGTCTGTAGTATTACTTATTAATAATTACCCTCATCTTCACTCCGGAAATCTCATCTAAGTATGCCTCTGTCGAGCCTAACAAGGTCAATATTTCATTAGATATTTTCCCCTTCGAAAGGGCGGGCTGTACAATAGTAACACCATGTTTAAATGTTGCGTACCGTGCAATCCGTGCGTAATAAGTCAAGTCAGTTATTGTACCTTTTTCTATCCTGGATGAGAGTCCTTTCTCTAAACGTGCTTTTTCGCGTTCAACTAGTCTTAGTAGCATTTTTTCATTATCAGCGAACCATTTAACACTTTTAACTGTTTGACCCGCAACTTGATATACATCATCCACCCGTGCACCTGGTGTGGAAATACCGTTTACCGCAGGGCAATATTTACAGTGATATAGATGAATCACCAGTTCGCTATCATTAATATTTTTAATGGCTACAATATCCGCCACTTCTCCTGAACCATCATCATCAAAAACAAAATCGTAATCATTCAATATGTTTTTAAT
Source organism: Lelliottia sp. JS-SCA-14 (assembly GCF_035593345.1). Taxonomy (NCBI): domain Bacteria; kingdom Pseudomonadati; phylum Pseudomonadota; class Gammaproteobacteria; order Enterobacterales; family Enterobacteriaceae; genus Lelliottia; species Lelliottia sp. JS-SCA-14. Next base: position 978,673 of record NZ_CP141606.1, read on the forward strand.
AGTGTAATATTGTATTGAATGTGTCAATTTCATTGCGGTTTGTGACTCTACCGATATATTAACTCCTTTCCAATCCCATTCTTCCAAATTATCTACGCTATAAATGTACTGGTAACTATCAGTTGGAGTAATATGAAGTCCACCATCAATAAAAGAGGTGTCCTCTAAATAAAATAATGGTGGGTATTCATTGAAGAAATCCGCTAGATTATATTTCTGACCACCGAATAAAATATAAGCATTCTCAGGGCAACTGAAAGCAACTTCACCTTTAGACGTAAATTTCATTGTCATGGTGATCATTCCTTTGCTTGAGCGAATCTCAAATAAAACTGCTTCTTTTTTCGGTGAGTAGTAATGGCTAAATAGTGGTTCGCAATGAATAATTGAATCTTCCCATTTTTCCGTATTAATAACTAGTTTTGAGTCGTTCTTTCTCAAAATAGAAAGTGGCCATTCCATTGCTATTACTCGAGTCTCTGGGAAGCAATCAATCTCAATCATTTGCATTGCTGTTTTCATTATGGTATTGGTATCGATAGTATCATCAAGTATTTTTTTACCTATTGAGTTACACCATATTATCCATTGATCAACTGAGTCACTGTCCATTGACCAAATCTTCCCTTTATATGAACAACCAATGCTTACAGGCTTGCCATTTTCATAACCTTTTCCAAATATATTGGATTTAGTTGCACGTTTAGCTTCAATATCAGGTATTTGATCATTAATTTCGGTTCCGGTGTGCATTGAATAACGCAAACCCTTTTTGTGTTTATTTAACCCAACATTTTGTAGTTTTAATCGTTTTAAACCTGCTAATGTCCTGAAAACGCGTTCACCTTGAATTTTTGTTGCATTTTTCGCAATTAGATTTACAAGACGTGTTACAAACCCATCTTTAGCAGATGAATGAACGAATAGTAGGTTGTTTTTAATGTCGAAATATACAATATATAAATCCCACAGCTCATCGTAAAATTCTTTAGAGCTAGTCCATCCAACAGGAGAGAAAGTTTTAACTGAAAAAATTATGATGTTTTTTTCATCATTAATACTCGAGTCATATATATTAAAGTGTTTTTTCCCAAACTTAAGGAAGTTGTCAGGTTCCCAATTAGACATATACGTGTTAAAAACAATGGTGCTAATGGATGGCATTAGGCCTAAGTCGAGCAACTTTCCTGTGGAATTAAATTCTGTGCGAAAGTTTTGATATTCTTTTTCATTTTCTATTTTTTTAGCGCTAATATCACTTATTATATGATTCCAATCAGAATCCTCCTTATATAGTTCCTCCAAACTTTCATTTACAGCAACGCTGGCGACATTAGCTACAAATTTTGCCGCCCCAACATTATGTATATTTCTTGTGAATCTGCCTGTAAATTGAAGCATCACATTTATACTTTTATGAGGGTCATGTATAGCGCATACTTTCAATTGAGGAAGATCAAATCCTTCTCCTAACATATCGACACAAATGATCACTTTGTGTAGTCCAGATTTGATATCCTGTATTATTTTATTTTTGCCTTTTGTCTTACTACTAACTAATATAGGATTGAGATCTTTATACTCATTATAAATATTCAGTATTTCCTCGGCCCTTTTTATAGGGTAGGCTCTCGCCATTAAAATATGGTCAAGGCCTAACTTTAGATCATCGCGCAATAATGAGACTGCTTTTTCTGCTATCGCCTTGTCTGATTTTTCATCCAAAAATTCTCGCACAGGGTGAAATTCTATAGCCTTAAAGTATCCATCTTGCTGTGCTCTTTTTAAAGGGTAATTAAATATGATTCTGCCTTCAATTCTTGAACCGTCTGTTCTGAATGGTGTTGCGGTGAACTGAAAAACACTTTTATGGGAAAATTTCTCTTTAATCCTAGACCATGTCGTTGCAATAACATGATGTGCTTCGTCTATAATCAGATGGGAACAGTGAGAGGCTAATTTGTTAAGATACTTTTCAGGAAAAAAGGATAATGCGGGGGCAGATGCTACGATTACATTTGAATTAAGGATTTGATCAAGTTCTTCGTCATTTTTGATACCATGATTTAAAACGGCGACTATTGGATTTTGAATTTTTGTATCGATTAATCCAAACTGTCTCAATAATCCATATTCAATTATTTTTTTTGCTGTTTGAGAGCGAAGTGCGTCAGATGGAACAACAACTAATGTCCTGTTGAATTTTCCTGCAATTATAATTGAAAGTATAGTTTCAGTTTTTCCTGTGCCTGTAGGCATTATAACGGTAGCTGAGTAGCCCTTATCAGATTTATCGTACCCTAAGGCTGCATATATTCCACCTAATTGAGGAGGGCGTAAGCCTATACTATCTGTCCTTTCCTCTTTGAAAATAAAGTGATTCATCTTCCAAGTTTCTAAAATTTGGTCTCTATTAAATTTTTTTTCATTTAATGGTAACCATGCCACATAGCTTTTGCTTTTTCCTACTTTTTGCTGTATCAAGTCCATGGACGTCTCCATCAAGGATATATTGTATATAGTAAATCATTAACTCTATAAATTACTGGGATTTTTATTATTCTATATATTTTATTAAATCAAAACTTAAGTCAGTTTTGTATGATCTTTCTCTCACTTGTTCAAGAGCAATCATAGTTTTGTAGGATAGTAATTCTCATGGGCAATGTCAGCTTTTGATACATAGTGACCGGTCCATTAATAAAGTAAGCCAAAAATGAGTTGCGATGCGCCCTCAGCAATGAGGGCCACCGCGGAGATTGTCAGGCTGATTGCGCCAATTGCCGATGCAGGACCTGAAGACTAGTTCCCGCCCCAGCCCATGCAGTAGCCGAGCCGACCACATACAGGTTTTGCTTGGCGCGTGAGACGGCTACATTGATTATGTTTGGCGGGCTGGCCGCCCACTGACGCGCTCTTTGCTGGCTCGCTTTCGGCGCACCTAGCAACAGGATTACCGTGTCTGCTTCTCGGCCCTGGAACGTGTGGATCGTGCCTACACGATTACGGCACCACTCATCCAATTTTGCGCCGAACGCCCGCAGCAGATCGGTCTCTCTGTCGAGACGCCGACGCATGTTCTGCTCTACGATCTTGAATGGTGTAATGATAAATACGTCCGGATTTGTAATGCCCGATGCTGCCAGCTCTTTGAGCATTCGTACAACCGCTTCGCCCTCGTCGGGGCACCATTTCGTTTCAGCATCGCCATTGATATCCACCCAGCGAGATCTCCCCAAAGCCGAGCCGATAGCTCCTGGGCTTTTAGGCCCGACAGCATGGACCATCTGCCCGGCATAGGCGATGGAGTTAGAAACATCGAACATTGGCTTCTGGCAACGCCTGTGAACGAGGAGTGGCAGCCCGACTTCTCGATCGCCTACGTCCATGACGAAGGTGGATTTGAAGCGCGATGCCTGATCAGCAAGGGTCTGTGTAGATGCTGCGGGGGCAGACCATTCGATTTGGTCAATGTCAAAGAACTTGCAGATTTCGGCGTTCAGCTTTTCAGGAAGTGAAACTACAGGTGGGATTTGCAACGGGTCACCTACCACGATGGAGCGCTTTGCTCGCATGATAGCTCCAACTGCTGCCTGAGGAACGGCCTGGCCCGCTTCATCTACCAGAAGCCAGCCAAGGCTCTCTGGTGGCAGATCCCCGAACATCGTCCGAACAGAGGCGAATGTCGTGGACACGGTCGGCACGACCATGAAAAGGCTCGACCAAAGGTCGGGGAGAAGTTCACGGTGAGCGGAAGACTGGAAGGCACCAGCCACCATGCCCGACATCAATAGCCCAAGATTGTGTTGCAAGCGGCTGGCCGAAGCATCAATGAACGCTTTATGCACAGTCAGGGCAGCGGCGAAAAGATCCTCTCGCAGGTGATGAACCTCATCGGGAAGCCATGGCGCAGTCAGGTGGATAGCCTCGTGCTCGCGCTCGAAGAATCTCTCATCAACGACCCTGTCTCCCATGCGGTTTCGTGCCTCTGCCTCGGTTGCCTTCAATTTCGAGACAGCCTGACATTTGCTGGAAATTTCCTGGTCGAGTTGCTGTAACTGGGACTTAATATTGCTCCACTTAGTCCTTGCAAGCTCCAGGGCACCGTCTGTCTCCTGCGCCCGTAAGACTGATTGCTGCAAGGTCGCCGAGAGCTTCTGCAGTGTCGATCTCCACGACTTCCAGGCCGCAGTCGCGAACAAACGGGAGAAGAAACCTGGACGGCAAGCAAGATGGCTGTTGAGCATGATCTTGTCCTGCTCGATCTGCGATTTTGCCTTCTCATGCTCCCATTGGTAGGATTCAGCAGTTTGGTGTGCCTCTTCGACAGCTTCAATCAGACTCGGACGACGCTGTTCCACCCTTTGTAGTTCGGTAGTCGCTCCCTTGAGCGCCTGGATATCCCGTCGCATCTCTTCGATGCTGGCGATTTCGGCGTCTACCGTCTCCTTGAGTTTAAGGAAAACGGTTCGTGCTTTCCGCCAGGCCGTTAAAGCGTCCGCTTCGTTGGTGCTGGGCCGCTCATTGACGACCACGCTGGGCATCACGCGATCGATGATTTCGCCAGTTTGTTCATCTTTAATCTCACGCAAGACGTTTAAGCCGCGAGCTGCTTTCAGGTAGGTAAGGAAACCACCGTCTTCATTCCACCAGAAACTTTGCTGGAACGCGCCTCGGTTGCTGCTCTTGCCGAGAGCTGCGGCGATCAAACCCCAGGTTTCGACAGGGTCGGAGGGGATGTCCCCCTCGGCCTCGGCTTCGAAATAGCCGGCGCGTTTGGGATTCGCAATCAGGTCGCTGATGGACCGGAAGTAGGCGATCTGTTCATGGCGACCATTGGCTTCCTTGAGAGGAAGCTCTTTACTGACGTTTTCGACTGCTTTGTTATTGGAGGAGGCTACGACGATCTCATGGCCCCTCAAGGATGCATGTAACTTGTAGAAGTGCAGGAATGCATTGGAACCGAATGCCAGCTTCTCGCCTGTTGTGGAAAAGGCATCCTGCGGTTTATTGAAGCCGCACATCGCCGTGGCCCGATCAAGAATGCACCCAACGACAATATCTCGCAGAAGAGTGGTCTTTCCAGTACCCGGTGGCCCATTGACACCGATGATACCTGGAGCATCATTCAGCTCAGCACGCGCCGCATTCACGGCAGCCTGTTGAAGCAGTACCAATGGATGGCCGCCTTTCGAAGGCCAACGAGCCTGCGGCATGAGCGACGGTGCGACGAAAGGCTCAACTGCGGAAATGGGCGATAGCACGTCGATTTTTTGGTCAGGCCTGCCAATTCCCATATAGCGGCGCAAACCGGTTCCGGCTTTGCCCGTCTCGAGCAATTTGGTTGCTTCACCGAGATCTTCAAGATAGAAGGAATTCAGTAACGAAGGTTCAGGCGGCGACTTGGCCTTGAAATGATGAAACACCTTAATCGCGAATGTGGGTGGCTCAACCAAATGTTCGGGTACACCGAACTGAGACACAAGCCATTTATAAGCATTAAGAACGACATCCAAATCGATCGGTATGGGTTCTCCATCCTCGTTGTGGCGGCGAACTATTCGATTCAGATGCTCAATAATGCGCGGCTCAACATTCGGCCAATTCCCTAAGCTCCCAAGCTTCAGATCGAGAGCCGGCTTGAGTGCCCAGGCAAAACTGGAAACGGCAACGCCTTTTTCCTCAAGCACATAACCTTCCTTGTCGATGAGAATCGAGCCGATGGCCGCTTTCTTACCGTCCGGGCGTGAACTCTCCTCATCCTCGCCAAAAACCTTGACCAGCTCGTCCGTCGCCTTGTCGAGAGCGATGGAGCCGAGGACGACCTCGAAATAAAGCTTATAACTAGGCTTGCTGCGGGCATTTGGTCCCCAAGGAACACCTCGCTCCAATAGAGCTACCCTAGAGCGGTCGCCGGTTGCCATATCCTCTGGGCGTTTATAACCTTGAGGCGACAGTGCTTCGAGGGCTGTCCATGCTGCCAGTATTGCTCGCGCATCATTCGCCTTATCTGACGGAGAGAAAGATGGGAGTGGACCTAGATCAATTTGGCCTTTGTCGAATTGCTGTCGCATGGCAGTGTCTGGGATAGCCTTCGGTTGCAGTTGCTCTGCAGCTGCAGGTGCACTGTGGGGCACCACAGCTTGAGAAAATTGTATGGACGCCGAATCGGGATTACATGTTGATGGGTTGGAAGCCGACATGGCGACCTCGCTTCGGTCGCTAAGTGCAGTTAGAGATTGCTCGATTTTAGACGTCAGCGTCCGCGCCTTGGCAGTGTTGCGAAAGGTCAGCTCGCTCAACAGCTGTTCAAGTTCACTAACATTGTTGCGGGACTGTTCGAAGATTGCTTCCAGATCGAAGATAGATTTTTGCGCATACTGCCGTGTCTTCATTTATTTCTGCGGCTCCATATCCCTTCAGTTAAGAGATATTATGCTAATTAGCTTGATTTCAAAAACTATTAACGTGCGCTCATGACGTAGATCCAGATCTCGGTGGGATGCTTAACTGGCTGCTTACGTGCGAAGACGCACTCTGTGCAAATTAATATAATGCAGGTTCGTTGGTATGACTTGATGGTTGAGGGCCAGCCAAAGGCTATTATCCGTGAGCTTGAGGTTCGGTAATAAGTTTTCGACATCTAGATAGATTTTTATTCGCGTGTCTATGAGCACATTGACTTCGTCCCTGCACATTAATGATATGCAGCATATTGCCCAGGCCCCCATGCTTTTTGCCCTCTTGTTAGCAAGTAGATTTCCTTATTCCCATTAGCTAAACTGTGCGGCTGGATTCCTCCCAGCGAGCACGCGCAGAGTGAACCATGATCCGCAGAAACAAACCATTTAATACTCTTTCCCGCCGTCGGCGTCGTGCCCGGACACAACAAGTCAAGAACCTGATCCACCGCGAGCGTCACCGCTGCGGAGGACTGCATTATGATGATTGCGATTCTGAAAATGCAGAGGCGATTGCTGCGGGTTGGATGTGGACCTGGAGCGATGTTTTATTCTTGGGTAATTCGCCAGATGTGTACTGGAATGCGGAGATCATTACCATTGACGTAGCGCGTGCGGATATTGTGGAAAATCTGGTGTTTGAAGAAGCTCATGCCATGTTGAGCCAAAACCAGCAGGAAGATGAAGCCCGCATGGATACAACACCAAACTACAATGCGAAAGGGAAGGTGGTTAGCCATACGATGGTAGAACGTACCCGCGTTTCTTATCCTCAATTCGGTGGATTAACCTATTTCGACTACATTGATAAACGCTTGGCCGAAGTCATGCGCGACAATCCGCCTGTAGTTACTCCAGGCTATCGCATTCAACCTGGCTATCGTAGCGGCATTGGTTTGCAAATCATCGTGGAAGAGCCGGTGCTCACTCGCGAGATAATCGACAGTGCGATCCGCTCATTTTTGGCTGGGGATATGCCCCTGGTCCCTAAGTAAACAAGATGATGAAGTAAACTCTTTGTATATCAACCCAGCAATAAACGCTCTAATGCACCCGATGAAATCTATGGCAGCCGCATGAACGTGTGAACATGAATTCGACCCAGTAGTAGCCCCGGATGCCACAGGAATGATTTCAGATATCAAGGCTGATGCCTGATACTTTTGAACGCCACTAAAAAAAGAACTGTGCGGCATACTGACATCTGGGGGTACTTATGGGGGTATTCCAAAAGATCGAATAAAATAAATTAATTAAAAATCAATGCATTTATGCAAGTTGTTTTGTTCCTATTATCGCACCATTTCAAACTCTTTTTAAAATCCACCAAAACCAACTCCCCCACAAACACCCGCTTTCACCAGCCCCAACCTCGCATTTCCAGAACAAAAATCTCATTAACCCCATATAGATAATGCAATAATTCCGCCAACGATCGTGCCAACAAGGAAACCACCATGCTCATCCAGGAAGTATTACATAACAAAAAAGACTACCTTGAACTCCTTCTCTTAGGCGATGAGCAGGAGGATATGATCGATCGCTATCTCGACGCAGGGCGAATGTTCAAGCTGGATGATAATGGCGTGAAATGCATTGCCGTCGTTCTGGCGTTAAATAGCCACGAGTGTGAACTGAAAAATATCGCGACCGACCCTGCATCCCAACGAAAGGGATATGGCAAGACCATGATCGCATTCCTGAAAAAAACCTACTTCACGTCTTTTAACACCATGTATGTCGGTACCGGTGATGTGCCTTCAACCCTTGATTTCTATCAGCGTTGTGGATTTGTTGAGTCCCATCGGGTGAAGGATTTCTTTATCGATAATTATGATCATCCTATCTTTGAGGGCGACATCCAGTTACGTGACATGGTTTATCTGAAACAAACCCGATGACCACTACAACCCAGAATCAAATTTCTGCAAAAAGGGAGCGACATAATCGCTCCCTTTCATCATCACCCTTTCGGGAAAATCCAGACGTGCTTTTCCGGTAACGCCAGGTGGCAATGCTGCGGATCGCGAACCTCAGTGCCATAGGCGCGGATCACGAAATCATCGCCGCTGGTGCGGAACAGGTATTCCCAGCGATCGCCGAGATACATGCTGGTCAGGAGTGGGAGTTCGAACTGATTTTCCCCTGGCCCGTCGACTAATGCCACGCGTTCAACGCGGATCACTGCCGTGCCTTCCTGGCCGCTTTGCACACCCTCGGCGGCTTTGCCCCACAGAGACCAGCCGCTGCCTTCGATGCGCGCTTTGCCGTCGCGCACCTCGGTAATTTTGCCGTGCAGGCGGTTGTTGCTCCCCATAAACTCGGCGGTGAACAGCGTTTTTGGCGAACCGTACATCTCCTGCGGTGTGCCCTGTTGCTCGATTTTGCCGTTGTTGAGCAGCAGGATGCGGTCAGAAATCGCCATCGCCTCATTTTGGTCGTGCGTCACCATCAGCGCCGACAGCCCGAGCTTGATGATCAGCTCGCGCAGGAACACGCGGGCTTCTTCACGCAGCTTGGCGTCGAGGTTCGACAGGGGTTCATCCAGCAGGATCACCGGCGGGTTATAAACCAGCGCACGGCCAATCGCCACGCGCTGCTGCTGACCACCGGAAAGCTGATGCGGATGGCGTTTGCCCAGATGTCCCAGCCCGAGCTGATCCAGCACATCCTGCACCCGCTGGGTGATCTCTTTGGCCGGCACTTTGCGCAATTTCAGCGGGTAGGCCACGTTCTCAAACACCGTTTTGTGCGGCCACAGGGCGTAAGACTGAAACACCAGCCCGAGATTACGCTCTTCGGCGGGCACTTCGCTGCGTGGCGTTCCGTCATACACTTTGTTGTTGCCGATGACGATCGCGCCCTGAGTGGGTTTTTCCAGCCCGGCGACGGCGCGCAGCAGCGTGGTTTTGCCGCTGCCCGAGGGCCCCAGCAGCGACACCACTTCGCCGCGCTTCAGGTTCATGGACACACCCTTCAACACCGGATTGTCGCCGTAGGTTAAATGCAGATTCTCGACCGTTAACTCAATCATGTAATTTGACTCCAAAACGAAGGGCAATACCCAGACCGACGACCACCAGCAGGATGTTAATAAAGGAGAGCGCGGCCACGATATCAATCGCGCCTGCCGCCCACAGGGAAACCAGCATCGAGCCGATGGTCTCCGTGCCCGGCGAAAGCAAGTACACGCCGGTAGAATATTCACGCTCGAAAATCAGGAACATCAACAGCCACGAACCAATCAGACCGTAGCGAGAGAGCGGGATCGTCACGTGGCGGGTGATCTGTCCGCGCGTGGCCCCGGTGCTGCGCGCCGCTTCTTCCAGCTCTGGCGCCACCTGCAGCAGCGTGGAGGAGATGAGTCGCAGGCCGTAAGCCATCCACACCACGGTGTAGGCCAGCCAGACGCTGAAGATGGTGCTGCGAAGCGATCGCAGCCAGACAATCAGGTTATCGCGCAGCCACTGCGACCACGGCATCCCGGAAAGCCAGCCCGTTTTCAGGGCGTTATCCAGCCACATCGGCAGGAACAGGAACACCCACAGGAACGCCAGACCGGCGAGCAGGCCCGGCACCGCGCGTGGTACCAGCACGCTGTAATCGAGGAAGCGCGTGGTGTTGTCCGGCTTACGGTGCATGGCGATGCCGATAAACAGATAGCAAACCACCGCCAGCGCGCCGCCGAACACGCCAATCGCCATCGAGTTGACGATCGCACGCAGCAGGTTCGGCTGCTGCCAGATGGTGCGGAAAGTGTTGATCGACAGCTCATCCCAAATCGACACGCCCACGCCCCAGTTGGAGATAAACGCGCGCAGCACCACGCCCAGCAGCGGGACGCCAATCGTCACCGTCAGCCAGAAGGCGACAAGGGCACCGGCGACCCAGCGCCATTTGCCGAGCGGCAACGCGCGTGCCTGAGAGGCTTTGCCTTTCATAGTGACAAAACGGTTGGCGGTACGCATCAGGCGGCGCTGGAGCATCACCAGCGGGATGGTGATACAGATCAGCACCACCGCGACGGCGGCCATCAGATGGTAAGACGGCGTGCCGAGTTTATTGGTCAGCTGGTACAGGTAAGTCGCCAGCACCATGTTGCCTTCCGGATCGCCGAGCACCAGCATCAGGCCGAACACTTCCAGCCCGAGGAAAAACAGCAGCACGACGGCGTAGAGAATAGAAGGGCGCACCATCGGCAGGCTGACGGCGGTCATGACCTGCAACGGCGACGCCCCGGCGATACGCGCGGCTTCTTCCACATCAGACCCGACGCTGCGCAGCGCCGAGGAGATATACAGATAGGCGTGCGGAACGTGCGTCAGGCCGGCAATCACCACGATGCTCGACATGTCGTAGATATTCCACGGCACAAAGCCGATCAGCGACTGCGCCCACAGGGAGAAGAACCCCACCGGGCCCGCGGCCACCACGTAGCCAAAGCCGAGTACCATCGGCGAGACAAAGATCGGCACGAGGATCAGCGGCTCGATCAGGCGGCGGCCGGGGAGGTCGGTTCGCACCATCAAAAAGGCCAGCACGCCCCCGAGTGGAATGGCGATCGCCACCAGGCCGAAGGCGAGAATAAAGCCACTTTTCAGCGCCTTATAAAAATCCGGGTCGGTGAAAATGAAGCCAAATGACTCCAGGCTCCACTCTTTCGACGGGGAAAAGAACGGCGCGGATAAGAAACTTTGTATCACGATGAACGACAAAGGGATGTAGATCACCAGCGCCGTGATCAACACCACCACGCCGCGTGGCAGGCTTTGCCATTTTCTTTGTAAGGCTTGCATAGGGTTTCCCTGGCTGTTGACCCTGAAGAACGACATGGGTTGCCGGATGCGCAGCGCTTATCCGGCCAACTTTTTGTAGGCCCGGAAAGGCGTGAGCTGCCACCGGGCAATCAGACGTAGTGAGGTTATTTACCTGCCGCTTCGCGCCACTGTTTGATGTAATCGAGGCGTTTTTTCGGCTGCAGGTATTCCAGCAGGCTTTCATCCACCGGAATCGGCTTCAGGGCATTGCCCAGCATTTTGGTCATGCCGTCGATGTCGTTTTTGCCTTCGATATCGTTACGGATGGACGGGATGTCGGCCTGGTTCGCCAGAATGCTCTGGCCTTTCTCCGACAGTACGTAGTCAAACCACAGCTTCGCGGCGTTGCTGTTTTGCGCCTGCTGGCTGATGAACGACACGCGTGACAGCACCAGGGTGTAATCCTTCGGATACGAAATGCCGAGCGATGGGTCTGTTTTCGCACGGGCTTCGGCGTATGAGCCCAGAATGTTAAAGCCAATCAGGTTTTCGCCGGAGGAGACGCGTTCCATCATGGTGCCGGTGGAGGACTGCACGGCTAAACCGCCTTTGGCGACGTCAGCCAGGGTTTTGAAGTAGTTCGGATCGGCTTTGGAATCCTGTACCGAGAGCATAAAGCCGAGGCCCGATTTCTCGATATCGTAGGTGGTGACTTTGCTTTTGAATTTATCGGTCTGGCTGGCGATCAGTTTTGCCAGCGAGGCGTGGGAATCCGGCACTTCGTTCGCCGGGATCATGCGCTTGTTATAGATAAACACCACCGGCTCGTAGGTGGTGCCGTAGGCTTTGTCGCTCCATACCGCCCATTTTGGCAGCTGGCTCTGCTCAGGCGATTTGTACTCCATGGCATAGTCGGTGGCGAGCTTCAGGCCGGTGTCCATAGAAGAACTCCAGACTACATCGCCGCTCCCGCTACCGGACGCCTGTTCGCTGATAAAACGGTTGTACAGTTCGGTACTGTTCATATCGTTGTATTCAACTTTGATGCCCGGATAGGTTGCCTCAAAACCCTTAATCAGCGGCCCGGCGGCTTTGGTATCGGTGGTGGAGTAGATCACCACTTTGCCCTCTTTGGTCGCGGCATCGACGACTTTCTGATAGTCCGCCGGATAGCCTTGCGGCAGGGCGGACAGGGCAGAGACAGAGAACAGCACAGTAGCGGTAAGCAGAGAAATACGGAATGTTGTGTTCGACATTGTAATTAACCTTTCAGTTACATTTTATTAGTCAAAACTCAACATAGCGGATGGCGATTTACAGACAATAGGGGGGAACGAGCTCTGTTGCCGAAGTGTGATTGCTGGCCTTTTTTTAGCAATTAACACCATAGAAACCACGGGTGATTGGTTTTTTGCCGGGTGGCGGCTGCGCCTTACCCGGCCTACAAAAGCCACAAGGACACGAAACGTAGGCGGTTGTTTTAAACCGCCCATCCCAAACCTCCCAACCGACAAAAGCGTGATGACCTTGTAGGCCCGGTAAGCGCAGCGCCACCGGGCGGATGTTTTAAACAGTGCAGCGGATGCCTTAAGGGGAATGGTGGGGGTTCTGGTTCAGTGGGGAGGCGGAGTAATTAATACAGCTTGTCCTCATCATGCTGATTAACACGAATATCTATAGACATGCTGTAATGTCCTGAAACGTCACTTCCGGCCGCATACTGGCATCCGCAGCTTAAAGCATGCGATGAAAAAATGTTTATGGAAACGGTGGCGTCATGGTTTTTTGAGCATCAGCAATTGCTGCAACGGTAAATGCCTGGCGGGAATTGTATTTTTAACTCAATTTATGACTGAGTCGTAAGAAGTGAAGCATCCGCTCTTCGCTCAAAACAGCCACTCCCCCCGCATCCCAAAACCTCCCGGCCCTCAGGCCGGGAGCAGTCCCGTCAACTTCCCCCACGAATCAAACCATCCTCCGGTTTACGGCGGATCACTGGGATATTGCCGGTATCGTTCAGGGGATAAGGGAAGGTTTTGAGCCAGGTGGCGACTCTGCGCTGGTTAATATCAATGAAGCTCAGACCTTCCAGGCAGCCCCACAGCTCGCGGGTATTTTGCGGGGTGATGACGATGCAATCCGGCATGACGCGGATTTTGACCGGCATTCCGTCGAAAAATCCGGCTCTCTTCAGCCATTCGCCCTGAAGGGGAATATAGCTCTGGCGGATCCGCGAATGCAGCTCGCAGCAGGCGGCGCTGGATTCCGGGGTGTCGGCTCTGGGGTGGATTGCGGCGGCATCTGGCGCTTTTCCGTGCAGACGGCGGGCGCTGGTTTTGCGAGTCACCTCGGGAAAACGATCATTAGCCTCTGATCCTGGAAGATCTGTTTGGGCCACGATGGGATCTGGCATACACTTCTGAACAGCCATAAATAACTCCTTCTAAGTTGTTTGTGGTAAGCGGCGTGAAGGTGTTCCTGCACCTTTGCGCTGCGTCTTCTTAATTACCTTACTTTAATGCCTTTCTTTTAATTCCCTGGTTCAACCTTGTTAATTGCGCGCGTGCCTATTCTACCTTGCTGGATATAAATACAGGCGCTGCCATTATGGGCAATGTTGTTAAATGCGAGGACGCTTCAGCGAAAAGTGCAGGGGAATGTAACGGTTGCAGGAATGGCTGAACGGAGCCCGCGAATTGCCGGGTGGCGGCTGCGCCTTACCCGGCCTACAAAAGCCACAAGGACACGAAACGTAGGCCCGGTAAGCGCAGCGCCACCGGGCGGTTGTTACGGGACTTTTCGATACAGCCTTCGCGGATGCCCGATGCTGCCATATTGCAACTCCGCGCTAATCAACTTCGCTTCCACACAATATTCCAGGTAACGCCGACAGGTGGTTTTGCTGATGCCGGTTTTTTCCACCACCTGTTCCACGGACCAGTTGGTGTCGGGATCGACGGTGAAAACCTGCTTCACCCGCTCGAGGGTATTGGGTTCGATGCCTTTGGTTGATGGTACCGCGGAGGTGTCGGCGGCGGGGAGATTAAACAGCTTGTCCAGCGCGTGCTGATCGACCACTTTTTGCTGGCGCAGGGTGTGGACCAGCAGCATAAAGCGCTCCAGCGACGCCCGCAGGCGCTGGAAAAAGACCGGTTTGATGAGGTAATCAAACGCCCCGCTGCGCATGGCGTGGCTGCAGGTCTGCATATCGCTGGCGGCGGTGATAAAAATCACCGAGCATTCGAAGCTTTTCAGCAACGGGCTGTCAATCAGGTCCACGCCCTGACCGTCCGGGAGATAGTTATCGAGCAGGATCAGCCGCGGCTGGTGGCGCTGCAACAGGGCGCGGGCCTCCTCAATCGTCCCCGCGATCCCGACCACGCGCAGGTGGAAATTCTGCTCGATATACTCGCGATGCAGCCCGGCAAGGTGCGGCTCATCTTCCACAATGACGACATCAAGCGGCTGGCTGTGCGTCATGGACTCCTCCTGTCTCAAAAGGAATGAACACCGAAAACAGCGTGCCCTGCGGCGTGTTGTCCGTCACTTCAATACTGCCACCGGCCCCTTCCACATAGCCTGCCACCAGATAAAGACCAATACCGTGCTCGGCCCCCGCCGGTTCCTCGCCTTGCGGTTTGCTGGTCACGCCCTGCTCAAACAGATGCGGCTTGAGGGCATCTTCCACGCCGCTGCCCTGGTCGGCGACTTCAATCAGCAGATCCCGATTGCGGTCCGAAATATAAAGTTCGACGGGCGCGCGGGGTAGGGGCGTTTTCAGCGTGGCGTCGACAGCGTTATCCAGCAGATTACCGATCACCGACATCAGCGCCGTTTCGCTGATCCCCGGCGGAATGCGCATCAGCTGACAGACGGGATCAAACTGCAGCTCGATCCCTTTTTCCCGCGCGCTGACGTATTTCCCCAGCAACAGCCCGCACAGCGCCGGGGAGGTAAAGCGCGAGGAGACAAAATCCAGCACCTTCTGCGCACCTTCCGACTGGGCCTGAATGTAGCGGATCGCATCCTCATAGCGCTGCATTTGCAGCAGGCCGACCAGCGTGGCGGTCCAGTTCAGCTGCTCGTGGCGCATGATGCGCAGGTTGTCGGCGTAACGCCGGACCTGGCTCAACTGGCTGCTCAGGGTGTTGATGTCATTTTTGTCGCGAAAACTAAACACCCAGCCGTTGGCTTCGTTCGGATCGAGCGCGATCGCCACGCGGTTGACGATCATCTGCTTCTGATTCAGCACCGTAATCTGATCGTGCTGTGCCATCCCGCTGTCGGCGAAAAAGGCCGGGGGAAGATGCACCACCTGCTCAAGCGGTTTGCCGATCAGCTTTTCTTCGGACTGGGTCAAATCGAGTAGCTCTCGCGCGGCCCGGTTAATCAGAATCAGCTGCCGCTCGGCGTTGACGGCAAACACCCCTTCGTACATCGCCTCCAGCAGCGCTTTTTGTTGCCGGACCAGCAGGGCAATCTCTTTCGGCTCCAGCCAGAACATCTGCTTTTTCACGTTGCGGGTAAACATCCACGAAAAGAGAAACAGCAGCAACAGCAGCGCCAGACCATAAAACGCTGCCTGCCACAGCAGGCGGGCGTTAATGTTGGCGATGTAAGAGGTGAGATAGCCGATGGAGACAATGCCGATCACCTGATGCTGAGCATTTAAAATGGGCGCTTTACTGCGCAGCGACACGCCAATCCCGCCCTGGCGCATCGAGATAATGGTTTTGCCGCGCAGCACCTCGGCGTTATCACCGCCAATCATCGGCAGGTTCAGGCGCTCCGGCGATTCGGAGTGATACAGATGCTGCTCGTTCACATCGCCAATCACAAAATAGCTGGCGTCGCTTTGCTCGCGCAGCGGCTGGATCATGCGCGCGATGCCCTGGAGATCGCGGGCCGCCACTTTCTCTGCCAGACCCGGCATCAGGGCAATTTCGCTGGCCTGCACGCGGGCGCGCTGGCCTAAATCGTGGTGCAGCTGCTTGTCGATGACGTGATACAAAATCCCGCCCAGTATCGCCAGCAGCAGGCAGGAAAAGAGCACCAGCGACAGAAAAAGCTTCACCTGAAAAGGGAGTCTGGGTTTCATATGACCTGCAACAAAAAGGGCCAGAGGACATTTTCGCAGCCTAACATGGGGGCAGAAGCCCCGGAATCAGGATGTTGCAGAGTTGTGAACCTGGCTAAGACTTCAGGAGGCTAACACGCACGCCTGGCCCTGAATCATCACCCTGACCGACGCCCCTTTCTGCCAGTGCTGCTGGCTCAGGGTTTTGATCTGCAGCGCCGTTGGCCAGTCCGGGGACGTTAAGGTCAGAGTCGAAAGATGGCCGGTAAAATCCACTTCGCAGATCGTCGCCGTTGGCTGCGGGTGATCAGTCGTGATCATCAGCTGTTCCGGGCGCAGCATTATGCGTCGGTCGCCCGTTTGCTGCGGATGACTCACCGGCACATCGCCCAGGCAGCACCGCGCCACGCCGCCGTTCACCTGCGCCGGGAAAATCAACGCGTCACCGAGAAACAGCGCGGTCTCTTCATCTACGGGCCGGGAATAGACCTCCACCGGCGAGCCGACCTGAGTAAAACGTCCGTTGCGGATGACCGCAATCTGGCTGGCAAACGACAGCGCTTCCTGCTGATCGTGCGTCACCAGAATCGTGGCGACACCGGCCTGCTCCAGCAGATCCGCCGTAGCTTTGCGCGTGGCGGCACGCAGGCCGGTATCGAGCGCCGAAAAGGGCTCATCCAGCAGCATCAACGCCGGTTTCTGCGCCAGCGCGCGGGCCAGCGCCACGCGCTGCTGCTGCCCGCCGGAAATCTCATGCGGCCAGTGGGAGGCGAGACGGTTATCGAGAGAGACCAGCGCCATCAGCTCTGCCACGCGCTGGCGATTCTCCTCTTTCGAACCTCTCAGGCCGTAGGCGATGTTGTCGCCCACTTTCATGTGCGGAAACAGCGCTCCTTCCTGCGGCACAAAACCAATGCCTCGCTCATGAGCGGGGATAAAGGTGTTCTGGTCGAAAAGCACCCGATCGCCCAGCACGATCTGCCCGGCATCCGGGGTTTCAAACCCGGCTAGAATACGCAGCAGGGTGGTTTTACCGGAACCCGACGGCCCGACGATCGCCGTTCTGCTTCCGACCTCCACTTTCAGGCTCAGGTCGTCCAGCACGGTGGTCTGGTCAAATTTTTTCGAAATGTTCGATAACTCAATCATCTTACAACCCTGCCAGTTTTTGTGACTGCACGTAGAGAATGCCGGTGAGCGGCAGCGAGATCAGGATCATCAGCAGGGCATAAGGCGCTGCGGCGACATAATCAATTTCACTGGTCAGCGCCCAGAACCCGGTCGACAGCGTGCGGGTGCCGAGGGGAGAGAGCAGCAGCGTGGCGGTGAGTTCATTGCAGACGCCAAGGAAAACCAGCGCGGCCCCGGCAGCAGCGCCGGGCGCGGCAAGGCGCAACGTCACGCTCCACAGGGCGGCGGCGGGCGTTTTGCCTAAGCTGCGGGCCACGTTTTCCAGCTCAACGGGGGCCTGAGCGATGCCTGCGCGCAGGTTAATCAGCGCCCGTGGGGCGAACATCAGCAGGTACGCCAGGAACAGTGTGATTTCGGTCTGGTAGATGGGGCGCGCGTAATGGATGGTCACCGTGACCAGCGCCAGCGCCACCACGATGCCGGGCAGCGAACTGGTGAAATAGTTACAGCCTTCCAGCATGCGGAACAGCGGGCGAGGGTGACGCACCGAGAGCCACGCAATGGGCACGCTGGCAAGCAGCGTTAATGCCGCGCCGCTGGCGGCGAGGACCAGCGTTTGCTGGAGCGACATCCACAGATTGGCCTGATTCCAGTTCTCAATGCCGCCCAGCCACAGCCAGCGGCTGAGTACCGCCAGGGGCACCACAAAGGCCAGCAGGATCACCGCGAGGGCAAAGAGTTGCCCGAGGATCTGGAAGAGGGCATTCAGCGGCGAGCGTTTTTGTTCGCGAGGCGCACCGGCCCCGACGCGCGCATAGCGTGCCTTTCCGCGCGTGGCCCCTTCCAGCGTCAGGATCGCGAGACAGCACAGGGCCAGCACGCCCGCCAGCATATTGGCCGCCGGGCCGCTGAACGTCGACTGGAACTGGTCGTAAATGGCGGTGGTAAAGGTGTCGAAGCGGATCATGGCATACAGCCCGTACTCCGCCAGAAGATGCAGCGCGACCAGCAGCGCGCCGCCCCACACCGGCAGCCGGAGCTGCGGCAGGACAATGCGCAAAAAGACGCGCAGCGGCGGCGTGCCTAATGAGGCCGCCACATCTTCGAGCGTCGGGTCCAGACGGCGCAGCACGGCGGCGACCGGAAGATAAATAAAGGGGTAATAGGCGAGCACCGACAGAAAAACGCCCGCGCTCAAACCGTGAATCGAGGGCACGGCGCTCACCCAGGCATAGCTTTGCACGAACGCCGGAATAGCGAGCGGTGCAACCGCCAGCATCGACCAGAGCCGACGGCCCGCGAGGGTGGTTCGTTCAGTCAGCCAGGCGAGCATCACCCCCACAAACACGCACAGGGGCACGGTCACCAGGACTAATAGCAGCGTGTTGCTGAGGAGCTCAGCAACACGCGGACGAAAGATGAGTGCTTTAACGGTTTCCCAGCCCGTGTCAAAACCGATGTAAACGATAAAGGCAGGGGGGATCAGCGACAGCAGCGAAAACACCACGGCCATTATCACCATCACGGGCGCGGGACGGTGCGGTGACACCGGCCGCGGCGCGATCGATTTTTCGGAAACATTCACAACGGACATTCAGCACTCACCACGTTCGTTACGATTAAAGCAGGCCGGCCTGCGTCATCAGGTCGATCACTTTTTTGCTGTTCAGCGATGACGCCTCGACTTTCGGCGCATCCAGATCCTTGAGTGGAACCAGTTTCGGGTTGGACGCGGCATTCACACCCACCGCATATTCGAACGCGTCGTTGGTGCGCAGAGATTCCTGGCCCGCTTTGCCGGTGACCCACTTCATAAAGGCCTGCGCCTGTTCAGGGTGCTTGCTGGACGCCAGGACGCCGCCGCCAGAGATGCTGACGAACGCACCCGGATCCTGATGTTTAAAGTAGTGGAGCTGGGTGTTTTTGCTGTTTTCACCGGTCTTCGCCTGGTCGACAAAACGGTAATAGTGATAGATCACGCCGCCATCAATCTGACCGGCATTCACCGCTTTCATCACCGTGCTGTTGCCTTTGTAGGCCACGAAATTGGTTTTCATCCCTTTCAGCCACTCCAGCGTCGCTTTTTCCCCTTTCAGGGCCAGTACGGCGCTGACGATTGCCTGGAAATCAGCGCCTGACGGAGACGCCGCCCAACGACCTTTCCACTCCGGTTTCGCCAGATCCATCAGCGAATGCGGGAGCTGTGCTTCAGAGAGTTTCGTCGGGTTGTAGACGAACACGGTGCTGCGGGCTGCAATGCCGGTCCAGCGGCCATGCTCCGGGCGGTAAGCCGGGGCGACCTGAGCCAGCGTCGCGGCATCCAGCGGCGCGAATAATTTAGCGTTATCGACCAACACCATCGCCGGGGAGTTTTCGGTCAGGAACACGTCGGCAGGGGACGCGCTGCCTTCCTGTACCAGCTGATTCCCCAGCTCGCTGTCGCCGCCGTTACGCAGCGTCACTTTGATGCCGGTTTCTTTGGTAAAGCCATCCACCCACGCCTGCACCAGGTTCTCATGCTGCGCGTTATACACCACGATACCTTCGTTGTTATCGGCTGCCAGTGCCAGCGGCGACAGCAGCATCGAGGAGGTCATCATCGCGAGGGAGCACAAAGACGATACGCCAAATTTCATAAGTTAATCCTTCATAAAAGTGAGTCATTAGCACCAGAAAGCATAACGAGGCGGATTACAGCACAATTATTATTGGATGATAATGAAAGTTATTATCACTTATAAATAAGACAGCGAAATCGGGGGGAACACCGTTTTTACGGCATAAAACACCAGTTTGCCGAGTGTGGTGGTGGGAAAGATTAAAAAAAACTTAAGAACGGGAAATTATTTTGCCATACCGATCGAATCTCGATGCGAACTGTGTTTTTAATAGACGATTCAGTCATTTATTAACCGAATGTATTTTTTCAGACTCTTAACGGTTTGAGGAGCTGTCAGCCCCCTTAACGGCGAAAGGTGGCGCTGAAATGCCAGATAATCGTTGCAAACACCCTTCCGCAGGGTGCAGATGTAAGTGCCAGTACAACAGAATTAAGCTACAGAATAATGCTGCGCACTCTTTATTCAGAATCACGAGAAAGGTGACCTTCGATAACAATTTGATAACTTTACATCACCTTTATTGCGAGGTTATTCAAACTGAATACTCATCCCTTTGTCATTATGATGGTAAGCCTTCATCCCCTGTCAGGCTTACCCTGCCAAAACTCAACCAGGTAATGACGTAAAATACATACATATTTCAAGCATAAGATTTTTGATATATATATTTTGTGAATATTCCTATTTTTATTATGGGGCAGCGTTATTTGTCTTAGGAATTTTCTTTGTTTGTTTCTTCGGAAGCCTGATTTGACGGCATTCTTCATGAAAATTGAATAGTTCTTTAGCTCCGCTAAAATATTAAAAGCGGTTATGTATCCTTTACCTTGAAATTGATTGCTGGTAAAAAGAAGCTCCAATATTTACGTGAGTGCTCTATCTATATTTATAGATAAATTTATTCAGGAGAAAAATATATCATGGCAGATTCATTTCAATCGGAAATCCCCAAGGCGCGCGTTAATATTCGCTTAGATTTGCACACCGGCGGCGCGCAGAAAAAAGTAGAACTCCCTCTTAAGTTATTGAGTGTAGGCGATTTCAGTAACGGCAAGGCCGAAGGCCCGCTGTCTGAACGCGAAAAAATCAACGTTAATAAGAATAATTTCAACAGCGTACTGTCCGAACTGAATCCCGAAATCAATCTCACCGTAAAAAACACGCTGGCAAGCGATGGTTCAGAAGAAAATATCCGCCTGCAATTCCAGGATATGAAAGATTTTGAACCTGAGCAGGTGGCCCGCCAAATCCCACAGCTGCGTGCGATGCTGGCGATGCGCAATTTGCTGCGTGATTTGAAATCCAACTTGCTGGATAACGTCACTTTCCGGAAAGAACTGGAAAAGATTCTGAAAGACCCTGCCCTTAGCGACGAACTGCGTAATGAGTTAAATGCACTCGCCCCGATCCAGGCTTAATACTGGAAACTATTAACGGAATAATTACGAGTAAAATGCTTATGTCTCTTAATAACGAATCCCAGGCTCACGCTGGCGGCATGACCATGGAAAAAACACTGCCACAGGGCGGTGTATACGCCTCTCTGTTCGAAAAAATCAATTTAACGCCGGTCTCTGAACTCGGTGAACTGGATGGTTTCCAGGACAATAATGTGATGGCGGAAACCTCTGCCGACGCGCGCGTGACCGCGGCGGTGCAGGTCTTCATGCAGTGCCTGAAAAAATCCGGTCAGACCGTCGAAAAACTGGATAAAACCCTGCTCGACCACCACATCGCCGAGCTCGATTTCCAGATCAGCCGTCAGCTCGATGAAGTGATGCACAACGACGAGTTCCAGAAAATCGAATCCGTCTGGCGCGGTCTGAAACACCTGGTCGATAAAACCGACTTCCGTCAGAACGTGAAACTGGAAATTCTGGATCTCTCCAAAGACGAACTGCGTCAGGATTTCGAAGACTCCCCGGAAATCATCCAGAGCGGCCTGTACAAGCAGACCTATATCGCAGAATACGACACCCCGGGCGGCGAGCCGATTGGCGCGGTGATTTCTGCGTATGAATTCGATGCCAGCCCGCAGGACGTGGCGCTGATGCGCAACCTGTCCAAAGTCTCTGCCGCGGCGCACATGCCGTTTATCGGCTCCGCTGGCCCGAAATTCTTCCTCAAAGATTCGATGGAAGAAGTGGCCGCCATCAAAGATATCGGCAACTACTTCGATCGTGCTGAGTACATCAAGTGGAAATCCTTCCGCGAGACCGATGACTCCCGCTATATCGGCCTGGTGATGCCGCGCGTGCTGGGCCGTCTGCCGTATGGTCCGGATACCGTTCCTGTGCGCAGCTTCAACTACGTCGAAGAAGTGAAAGGCCCGGATCACGATAAATACCTGTGGACTAACGCCTCGTTTGCCTTCGCCGCCAACATGGTGAAAAGCTTCATCAACAACGGCTGGTGCGTGCAGATCCGCGGCCCGCAGGCCGGTGGCGCAGTGAAAGACCTGCCGATCCACCTGTACGACCTCGGTACCGGCAACCAGGTGAAAATTCCGTCAGAAGTGATGATCCCGGAAACCCGCGAATTTGAATTCGCCAACCTCGGCTTCATCCCGCTGTCGTACTACAAAAACCGCGACTACGCGTGCTTCTTCTCGGCGAACTCCACCCAGAAACCTGCGCTGTATGACACGGCGGATGCGACGGCTAACAGCCGCATCAACGCCCGTCTGCCGTACATCTTCCTCCTGTCCCGTATCGCGCACTACCTGAAGCTGATTCAGCGCGAAAACATCGGTACCACCAAAGACCGTCGTCTGCTGGAGCTGGAGCTGAACACCTGGGTACGTGGTCTGGTCACTGAAATGACCGATCCGGGCGATGAGCTGCAGGCGTCTCACCCGCTGCGCGACGCGAAAGTGCTGGTGGAAGATATCGAAGACAACCCGGGCTTCTTCCGCGTGAAACTGTACGCCGTACCGCACTTCCAGGTGGAAGGAATGGACGTCAACCTGTCGCTGGTCTCGCAGATGCCGAAGGCAAAAGCGTAATCAGGAGACGGAATGAAAATTTATCGTCCGTTATGGACTGACGGGGCCTTTCTGGCCCCGCAACAGTTCCAGCAACAGTCCCGTTGGGATGCATACGTAGCGGAAAATGTGGCCCGAATGGGAATTGCTCATCCGTGGGGAGTGCTGGCGGCAGAATTTGATGATGCTGCCCTGGCGCTCTCACGGCTGAACGCCGTTCGCATCGTGGCCCGCTTTCCGGACGGCACGATCGTCGATTCCGACTGTGCGGACAACCTGCCGCCAGTCTGCGACCTGTCAACGGCTGCAGACCGCGATTCTGTTGAAGTCTTACTGGCTCTGCCGCTGCTGAGTGCCAATGGCGGCAATCTGGATGACGGTCAGGACAGCGAGCGCCCGCGCAGATGGAAATCTGAGCGGGTTAACGTGCAGGAGCTGGCGGGCCACGAAAGCGGTGAGCTGGCTGTGCTTCGTCAGGCGATGACACTCCGGTTATCCACCCAGGAAAATACCGCTTACCTGACCTGTCCGGTAACGCGCCTGGTGCGTAATGCTCAGGGCCAGTGGAGCCGCGATCCGTCGTTCATGCCACCGCTGCTGTCCTTATCAGCAAGCCCGGTACTGGTGACTGAGTTCGGCGATCTGCTGATCCGTCTGCAGGCTCGCCGTCGGCGTCTGATGGCTATGCGTCGCGAGAGCAATGAGCGAATGGCGGATTTTGCCGTCGCCGACGTCTCACTGTTCTGGTTACTCAATGCCCTGAATAGCGCAGAGCCGGTCCTGGCTGAACTGTTACAGTCGCCTTCCCGCCACCCGGAGCTGCTGTACCGGGAGCTGGTCCGCCTGGCAGGTAGCCTGCTGACCTTCTCACTTGAGCATGATGCCGGAGATATCCCGGCTTACCAGCATGATGCGCCAGAGCAGGTTTTCCCACCGCTGTTGACGTTGCTCGACAAGCTGCTGGAAGCCAGCCTGCCGTCGCGGGTGATCAGCATTCAGCTGGAACATATCGATCAGATCTGGAGAGGCTCTCTGCACGATGCCCGTCTTCGTGAAGGGGCGGATTTCTATCTGTCGGTTCGCTCATCGATGCCGAATCATGAGCTGCAGACCAAATTCCCGCTGTTGTGTAAAGCGGGCAGTCTCGACGACGTCTCCGATGTGGTGAACGTGGCCCTGAGCGGGATGGTGATCAAACCGCTCAGTCACGTTCCGGCGGCGATTCCGTTGCGTCTGGAAAACCAGTATTTCTCACTGGATCTGAGTACCGATGCCGCGCGGGCCATGCTGGAAGCGGGTAGCTGTACGTTCTATACCCCAGGTTCACTCGGTGATGTGAAACTCGAACTCTTTGCGGTGCTGCGCACATGAAGACATCCGATCTTAGCCAAATCGAACACATCTTTTACCCTGGCTGGCTGATGGTCAGTCAGCTACGGGGCGGACAGGACGTTCGCGAAGGTGAAAAACTGTATCGGCATGCCTGTCGTCTGGTTCAGGACGCCCGCGCGGCTCTGACCGAGGCGGGTTACAGCGATATCAGTCGTGACCACATGGTGTATGCCCTGTGTGCCTTGCTCGATGAAAGCGTACTTAACCGCGGTAAGACCGATGATGGCTATCTGGCCTGGCGAAAAGACCCGTTACAGGCGCGCTTTTTTGGCACGCTGAATGCGGGCGAGGAGTTGTGGGAACGTATCCGGAACCTGCTTAAGGAAACCGCGCCGGATCAGGCGGTACTGCTGTGCCTGTATCGCACGCTCCAGCTCGGTTTTGTCGGGCAATATCGTGCGCAGGATGACGAACGTCGCGAGGATGTTATCCGGGCGCTGAGTGAACGGGTTCCGCCGTTTACCCTTGCGCAGGATGCACCGATTGTCGCCCGGGCATCACGCCTGCGCAGCGGTCGTCGCTGGTACTGGCTTTCCTGGGTTACCGGTGCCGTGGTGCTGGTGGCGCTCTGGTTTTTCCTTTCCTCCACCCTGTCAGGGATGGTGGCTCAGATTGGCAGCATGGGGTAGATGATGCGTGACGTTTACCGGAGCCTGCTGACCACCCTGAGTGGGATTTTGTGTCTGTGGCTGATCCTGGGATTCTGGCCGCTCTCGGTGGGAAGCCGGATAACGCTCAGCCTTCTGGTTCTGCTGGTTTGTGGCGCGCTGCTATGGCGACAGCGAACCCTGTCACTCAGTCGCGAGGAGGCGCTCAGGGATATTCAGGATGACAGCCTGCCGCCGGAAGATTTTCAGGGGGCAGTTGTACTTGCCTGCGGAGACAACGCCGCGCTGTTTGCGACGGAAAATCGTCATCGGGAAACCCGTCAGGGCTGGTATCTACGGGTTAAAGATGCTGAGCAACTGCCGTTGCTGGTCCAGCATCTGAGCCTGGTTCGTCCGGCGCTGGTGTCCCAGATTTCGGTATTACTGGCCATTCTGCCGGAAAGCCATCTTTCTGCCGATGCGTTTGCGCAGCAGCTACGGGGCTGGCAGCGGGCGGTGGTGCAGTGTCGCAGCACACTGGGCAGTCTGCCTCCTCTGTGGACGGTCAGCTGGGTTTCACCGCCAGCGGCAAGTGCGGATCCTGAGCCGGTCTGGTTTACCACCGTCAGCACTCGCTCGGGTATTCAGGTTCATCAGCCCGGTCAGGGAAATTTATCTTTAAGCGAATGGACCCGGGAAACGGATGCCGCAGGACGTCTGTCACGACTGAGCCAGGCCCTGTGGCTTGACAGTTTTCTGGCGTGGCAGGCCAGCGCGGTAGACAGTTTGCTGTCAGTCCGTCAGAGCGAGCTTCCGGTCATGAAACCCTGTGCTCAGGGGATCTGCATGCTGCCGGTCAGCGGTGCCGAGGGCAATCTCTGGCAACAGCATATTGCCGCGATTACCGCGCTGGAGCCTGAACAATCCCGGTCTGAGGGTGAACCTTTACCGTTGCCCGAACTGCTGCTGTCAGCACTTCCCCGACATAGGGGGATCAGTCGCAGGATGGTGTTCTGGCGTCATATTGGGCTTATTGGCGGCGTTTTCCTTGTGCTCGCCATGCTGGCCTCGTTTATCAATAACCAGCGGTTGATCCAGAGCGTTGGTGACCATCTGGCGCTGTATCACTCCCTTAAGGGCGAGCCTTACCAGCCGAAACTCAGGGCGCAGCAGCGCCTGCGGGCTGATGGTGCCTTGCTGGATGACTGGCTGCGCCGTGGGGAACCCGTTCGCTATCGCCTGGGCCTGTATCAGGGATTGCGCCTGATCCCGCCTGTGGAAGCGGCGCTCAGCGACTGGGCACCACCGCCACCACCGCCTCCGGTGATCAAGAAAATCGTTCAGGGGCCAAAGACTGTCCGCCTCGACAGCATGTCCCTGTTCGATTCCGGCAAATACGACCTCAAACCCGGCTCCACCAAACTGCTGGTGAACTCCCTGGTGGGCATAAAAGCCAAACCGGGCTGGCTGATCGTGGTCGCCGGGCATACGGATAACACCGGCAACCCAGGACTAAACCAGACGCTCTCTCAGAAACGTGCCGAAGCGGTGCGCGACTGGATGCGTGACACCGGTGACGTCCCTGAGAGCTGTTTTGCAGTTCAGGGCTATGGCGAAAGCCGCCCCATCGCAACCAATGACACGCCGGAAGGCCGCGCGCTCAACCGTCGTGTCGAAATCAGTCTGGTACCTCAGGCCAACGCCTGTCAGATACCGGGCAAACCCCAGACGCCATCGCAGGATGATGACGTCGTCCAAAACAAAATGGAGAAGTAAAAATGGCAATTCCAGTTTATCTGTGGCTGAAAGATGACGGCGGTGCAGACATCAAAGGTTCTGTCGATGTGAAGGACCGCGAAGGCAGCATCGAAGTGGTTGCACAGGATCACTGCCTGTACATCCCAACCGATAACAACACCGGCAAACTGACCGGTACGCGTATCCACACGCCGTTCCTGTTCACCAAGGAAATCGACTCCTCCAGCCCGTATCTGTACAAGGCGGTGACCACCGGTCAGACCCTGAAATCGGCTGAGTTCAAGTGGTACAAAATCAACGACGCGGGCCAGGAAGTTGAGTATTTCAACACCAAACTGGAAAACGTGAAGCTGGTGAAAGTTGCACCAAAAATGCACGACATCAAAGATCCTGCGATGGAAAAACATAACCATCTGGAAATGATCGAACTGCGTTACGAAAAAATCACCTGGACCTACAAAGACGGCAACATCATTCATTCCGATTCCTGGAACGAACGTACTACCGCGTAGTAAGTCCTTTGCGGGCAGGGTTTCCTGTCCGCAGTTTTTTGCTGAGCGCCTGTTCGCGGACGTTCAGCAAAAATCACAATCCGCCTCCCTGACCTCATGCGCTTTGGTTCACAGCGAAGGGCGGTAGCGTGCCCGGAAAAAAGAAGAGAGAAAAAATGGAAAACTCAGCCGTCCTGTTACGTCGCCTTAACCCTTACTGCGCCCGCGCGCTGGAAGGTGCCGCTTCCCTGTGCCAGACCCGCGCTCACGCCGAAATCCTGCCCGAACACTGGCTGCTGAAACTGCTGGAGCAGGGCGAGGGCGACCTCACGGTACTGGCGCGCCGCTACGAATGGGATATGGACGGCATGTGGCAGGCGCTGCTGGGCTGGCTGGATCAGCTTCCGCGCTCGGTGCGCAGCCGCCCGACGCTCTCTGACTCTCTCAACACGCTGCTGAAACAGGCCTGGATGGCCGCCTCTTTGCAGGGAGAAGAGCAGATCCGCAGCCAGCACCTGCTGATCGCCCTGACGGAAAGCCCGAAACTCATCCGCTGCGATGGCCTGTGGCCGCTGCTGACCCTCGGCCAGAGCCAGCTCGAACGCCTGCGTCCGCTGCTGGACGCCCAGTCTGACGAACGTGCGGAAGTGCAGCAGGAAGAAGAGCTGGCGCAGACGCACGGTGGTGAAGTGGAGTTTGTCGGGCGTCCGGTGGGCGCGGAAGTGAAAGAGGGCGAACTGTCGCCTGCGCTCCAGAATGCGCTGGATAAGTTCACCCTCGATGTCACCGCCAAAGCGAAAGAGGGCAAAATCGACCCGGTGTTTGGCCGCGAGACGGAAATCCGTCAGATGGTGGACATCCTCTCCCGCCGTCGTAAAAACAACCCGATCCTGGTCGGTGAGCCGGGCGTGGGTAAAACCGCGCTGGTGGAAGGGCTGGCGCTGCGTATTGCCGAAGGGAACGTCCCGGAATCGCTCAAACCGGTCATTCTGCGCACCCTCGACCTCGGTCTGCTGCAGGCGGGCGCGGGCGTGAAAGGTGAATTCGAACAGCGCCTGAAAAACGTCATCGACGCCGTGCAGCAGTCACCGGTTCCTATCCTGCTGTTCATCGACGAAGCCCACACCATCATCGGCGCAGGCAACCAGGCGGGTGGCGCGGATGCCGCTAACCTGCTGAAACCAGCATTAGCGCGCGGCGAACTGCGTACCATCGCGGCCACCACCTGGTCTGAGTACAAGCAGTATTTCGAACGCGACGCCGCGCTGGAGCGTCGCTTCCAGATGGTAAAAGTCGACGAGCCGGACGACGACACCGCCTGCCTGATGCTCAGAGGCCTCAAATCCCGCTACGCCGAACACCACAACGTCCACATCCATGACGACGCGGTGCGCGCGGCGGTGACGCTCTCCCGTCGCTACCTGACGGGTCGCCAACTGCCGGACAAAGCCGTCGATCTGCTCGACACCGCCGCCGCCCGCGTGCGCATGAGTCTCGACACCGTGCCGGAGCCGCTGACCCGCATCCGCGCGCAGCTCACCTCGCTGGCGATGGAGAAACAGGCGCTGCTGGAAGACCTGGCGGTGGGGCACTCCACGCACGGCGAGCGTCTGGCGGCGATAGAAGCCGAAGAGGTGAGTCTGATTGTCGAACTGGACGAACTGGAAACCCAGTACGGCCAGGAGCTGAAACTCACCGAACAACTGCTGGAGACCCGCCAGGACATCTCCCGCCAGAGCGAAACCCACGCCCTGCAACAGGCGCTGAACGGGATGCAGCACACCAACCCGCTGATCGCCGTGGACGTTGATGTGCGCACCGTCGCCACCGTCATCGCCGACTGGACCGGCGTGCCGCTCTCCTCCCTGATGAAAGATGAGCAGACCGAACTCCTGAGTCTGGAAAATGAAATCGGCAAACGCGTGGTCGGCCAGGACGTGGCGCTGACCGCTATCGCCCAGCGCCTACGCGCCTCCAAAACCGGGCTGACATCGGAGAATGGCCCGCAGGGCGTGTTCCTGCTGGTCGGCCCGAGCGGCACCGGCAAAACCGAAACCGCCCTGACGCTGGCGGACGTGATGTACGGCGGGGAAAAATCCCTCATCACCATCAACCTCTCCGAGTACCAGGAGCCGCACACGGTTTCCCAGCTGAAAGGCTCGCCTCCGGGCTACGTCGGCTACGGCCAGGGCGGCATTCTGACCGAAGCCGTGCGCAAACGTCCGTACAGCGTGGTCCTGCTCGATGAAGTGGAAAAAGCCCACCGCGACGTGATGAACCTGTTCTACCAGGTCTTCGACCGCGGCTTTATGCGCGACGGCGAAGGACGCGAGATCGACTTCCGCAACACGGTTATTCTGATGACCTCCAACCTAGGCAGCGATCACCTGATGCAGCTCCTGGACGAACAGCCGGACGCCACCGAAGCGGATCTGCACGAGCTGCTGCGCCCGATCCTGCGCGATCACTTCCAGCCCGCGCTGCTGGCCCGCTTCCAGACGGTGATCTATCGTCCGCTGGCAGAGACCGCGATGCGCACCATCGTCGAGATGAAACTCAGTCAGGTGAGTAAGCGTCTGCATCGTCACTATGGACTGACCACGCATATCGAGTCGAGTTTGTTCGATGCGCTTACTTCTGCTTGTCTGCTGCCGGATACCGGGGCGCGTAACGTCGACAGCCTGCTGAATCAGCAGATTTTGCCGGTGCTGAGCCAGCAGCTGCTGAGCCATATGGCGGCGAAGCAGAAGCCGGCTTCGCTGACGATGGGGTGGAGTGAGGAAGAGGGGATTGAGCTGGGGTTTGATGATTGCTAACGGAGGTTTGTGATGTCTGATACCTTAAAGGAGGGTGGCGTCAGGCCACTCACTGCTGGTGAAATACAATTGGCACAATCTGTTTTTTTATTCACGATTGATTATTCAACAGTAAAGATACATAAGGACAGTTATCTGCCTTTTAATTTGCAGGATAAACATACGGCTATGACTCCGAATGGTGAAATTTATTTTCGGAATGAATACCGAGATGATTTTTCGCAGACGACAGATGATTTTCAGCATCTGTTTATCCACGAAATGAGTCACGTATGGCAACGGGCGAGAGGGATGAACGTTATAGGCCGGGGATTAGTGAGTTGGATGGTTAGCTATCGCTATACGCTCGATGGCCGTTTATTAAGTGAGTATCCCATGGAGCAACAGGCACAAATTATTGCAGATAATTTTATCCTGCAATATTTCGGCTATCCGGAATGGAATCGCCTTGAAACCCAAAAAAATCCTGAAATTACACTTGATGGTGATATTTCAGAACCAGTAATACGTAAACAATACAAAAATGCATTGCGGGGGTTTCCATGGTGAAGGTGACTGATTTCCTGATCTTACGATCTATGCTTTTAACGAGTTTTAGCCTGCTAATTTTGACTGGATGTCCTGGGCCAGGTGACAGGATGCAGTTTGATGAGACTGCAGTGGTTATGCAGCAGAGTGAAAGTGTATGTTTTAACGTCAATGATTCACAGGATTATCAACCTGCTGACATGGGCATCAATCCGCGAGGGATACCCTCAAAGGAGAAAAAATTTGATTTTTCTCCAGACCTCAAAGTTTCTGACGGTAAATTATGTATTCCTCCTTCTTATTATCACTTTCCGGATAATGGACAATTTATTGTTGAGTACGTTTTAAAATCAAATAAAAATGAAGATATAACTAGAAGTGTTGTGGTTATTCTGGGGATTAAAAATGGACATATCTTCAACTTAACTCCCACAGAAAAAGAAATATCGCTACCTTATTGCCGGTATGCTGAGGAATCTGCTTCAGGCCATTACATTACTGGAGCTTGCCAGCAATAGAATTGACGGTGCTTAAGAAAGTTAATGGAATTCAGTGAATATAATTACCTTATTCATTTTCCTTTTCCAATAAAACCTGACATCTGCTTGTTGGCCGATGGTCATGGACAACAAGGTTTTCCCTATGGAGCCAATATCATGAGTCTGACAGATACTCTGCAAAAGGCGGTGTCAGCCGTTACCGGAAGCATCCTTAACCGTTACCGACTGGATATTCCATCCTGCCCGTCGGCACTGGATGTGGAAAATTTCAGCGGTAAGGAGTACATGAGTGAGCTGTATTACTACACCATCCGGTTCTCCAGCCGCGACATGGATATCAATTCTGCGCAGCTCATGAGCAAACCGGCGACGTTGACCATGGGGACCGGGCCGCTAGAGGCGATGAGTGGGCTGAAGGTAGTCCACGGCGTGGTAACACACTTCCGGCGCATCAGCGGCTCAGCGGACCAGACCACCTACCAGATTACCATTGAGCCGTTTCTGGCTCTGCTGGAGAAGCAGTTCCGCACGCACCGTTTCTTTGTCAACAAGTCGGTCCCGGAAGTGGTGACGCAGGTGCTGCAGGACCACGGTCTTAAAGACTGGGAATACGAATTTAATCTGAAGGCATCGTATCCGAAACGCGCTCAGATTAACCAGTATCAGGAAAATGACCTCGCGTTTATCGAGCGCCTGCTTTCCGAAGTCGGCATTTTCTACTTCTTCACCCTGCAAAAAGACACACAGACGGAAGTGGTACATTTCGCTGACAAGCAGAGTGCCTGGGAGTTTGGTAAAACGTTGCCCCTGAACAGCCCATCCGAAGCGAATGATAATGGTGCTGATTCTGTCTGGGATGTTCATGTCTGGCACAACGTGGTCGAGAGTTCTGTTACAGCAAATGACTATAACCATCGGGAAGCACAAAAAGTCCTGACTTCGGCTCCGGCGGATATGACCCGAGGAGAGGGCGAAGGTATTACTTATGGTGAGGTTTACCATTATCGTCCACGCCATCTGGAAAGTGGCGATAAGTTTGATCCGACAGCGGAGACCGGAAACTTCTGGGCGCGTCTGGAGCATGAGCGATTCCTGTCCACTCAGACAACGGTGACCGGTAGCAGTACGGACTCAACGCTGAGCCCGGCGCAGGTTCTGACTATTACAGAGACAGTCATTCCTCCAACCCTGCCAGCGGCCACTGAAAATGGTCTGGTTATCCTGAGCGCAGGTTTTACTGCAAGCCGCAAGAATGCGCTGAGAGTAGAATGGACCGCCATGCCCTACAGCGAAACCCGCTGCTGGCGTCCACCAGCGAAAAAGCGCCCGGTAGTCAGCGGTACGTTGATGGCGCGCGTCACCAGCGCAAAAGATAACGACATCTACGCCTGGCAGGATGAGGCGGGTCTTTACCGGGTGAAATTTGATGCCGACCGTGACGACAAAACCCAGGGCCAGGAAAGCATGCCGGTGCGCCTCGCCAAACCATACGGCGGGGATGTTTACGGCATTCACTTCCCGCTGATTCAGGGCACAGAAGTCGCGATTGCCTTCCACGACGGTGACCCGGACCGGCCTTACATCGCCCATGCGCTGCATGATTCCCGCCACGTGGACCACGTGACGGAAAAGAACAATACGCGCAACGTTATTCGTACCCCAGCCCTGAATAAAATTCGCCTGGAAGATAAGCGCGGCGAGGAGCATATCAAGCTCAGTACGGAATATGGCGGTAAGACCCAGCTTAATTTAGGGCACAACGTGGATGCGTCCAGGTCGCTGCGTGGTGAAGGGTTTGAGCTGCGTACGGATAAGTGGGGGGGGATTCGCGCGGGTAAAGGAATCTTCATCAGTGCTGATGCTCAGTCGAAAGCCGAAGGACAGATACTTGATATGGCTGCTGCAAGGTCTTTGCTTTCCCAGGCACTCAGTCAAATGGAGTCACTTTCTCAATCCGCCGCGCTGGCAAAGGCTCAACTTCTGGAATATGAGCAGCAGCAGCAATTGATGGAAGAGAAATTATTGGAATTGAAAGAAGCTGTATTACTGGCAAGTGCTCCTGAAGGGATTGCATTAGCAAGTGGTGGGCACTTTCAAGTTGCGGCTAGCGACAATATATTTTTGACCGCTGGCCAAAGTGCTGAAATTGGAGCTAAGAATCATATTTCATTGGCCGCATCTAAGAAAATATCCTTATTTACAGAAAGTGAAGGGATAGAAACTATTGCTGCAAAGGGAGATCTTATCACTCAAGCGCAATCTGGAAACATTGAAACTATTGCTAAACAGAATATTTCACTGACGAGTGCTACGGAAAATATTACGTTAACAGCGGGTAAAACATTGACGCTCGCTTGTGCGGGTGGTGCCTATATACGTCTTTCGGGAGGTAATATTGAATTAGGCTGCCCAGGTGATATTACAATGAAACAAAGTAAATTACTCTACAGCGGACCAGCATCTTTGCAGTCGAACATTCCTGAGTTGCCGGAAAGTGGCCCCCAGTCAATGAAGTTCATGTTATTGGATGCACTTGGTAATGCTGCACCATCTGCAATGAAAGTAAGCCTTTTCGACAAGACCACAAAAGAAAAAATATGGGGTTCGGTTTTCAGTGACGGGGAGTCTGGGTGTTTTGGCCATCCAGAAAGCAAAGACTTTTACGCGGTCATTGGTGATGATAAATGGACCAGCATTTTTTCTGACGATGAAAATACGGACAGTGAAGAAGAAATTGATGAAGAGTATTTCGGTGAGCACGGACCACAGTATGATGGCAATGATGGGGAACAATAATGGAAAAATATACCGTTCAGACTGGTGATAGTCTTTGGAAGATAAGTCGGAAATTTAACATTAATATCCATGAGTTGGCTAGTATTAATAGGCTAAATACAAAAGCGGAACAGCACATTATCCATCCAGGACAAGTGTTGAATTTACCGACAAAAGATAAACCCTATGATACGCAACTGGATTTGAAATTATATGATCTTGCCTGGCGACCACTTAAAAGCGCAAAGGTCAGGCTTATGTTTGATAGTAAAACGCATGGTTATGTTACAGATGGTACAGGTTCTGTAGCGGGTTTACTTATTGAGGATAGCTCAAAGGGCATAAAGGTAGAACTGCAACATTTAAATCAGAAAGATTATATCGTTATTGCCAATCATGAAAAACTCCCACTTGGCAAGAAAACACTGAAAATTTCGTCCAGGGAAATGATCGTAAAAGGTAGTACCAGTGCTGAAAAAGGAACTCAGCAATCAACAAAACAGCAGGAAAAAGAAAAGGCAAAGCAGGGAAGCAAGGAGTCCTCTAAGAGTGGTGCAGACAAAAATACAAAAGAAAAAACCCAACCAGAAATAAATAAAACAACTCGGACAGAAGGAGGTGCTCCTACTAGTGTAAGTAATATTGGTAATGTTAGTGAAGGATTGCGCCTCCCGCCAGAAGCTGAACAGTATCGAGATTATATTATTGATACAGCTAAGAAATATGGTTTTCAGCCTGAAGGGCTTGCGGCACTTATTTATGCGGAGTCGAGGTGGAAAGCCAGCGCTAGTAACGCTTCGGGATCTGGTGCTGTTGGATTGGGGCAATTTAAACCTAATACTTGGCTAGCAATGTGTACCGACCCTCAGTCAAAAGTCTATCAAATGCTTACAAAAAAATACTCCTACAAGACACTAGAATACACTGGTGGGAAACTCTATGGGGTATTGCCGAGTGATATTAAAGAAGAGGTTTCTCGAAGTGCTGTTTTAGAACTCCGTATAAACCCTGAGTATAATATAGATTTGATTGGTCTTTATGATAAAAGAGGTATTGACAGTATTGCTACAGCTTTACCATCTACATCTACATTAGAACCCGATGAGGTTATTAAGCTAGCATATCTTATTCACCATAATGGTGAAAATGGTGCTTATGATATTATAATGAATGGGGTTCAAGTAGCAGGTAATTATAAAGTATATACAGATGAAGATTTGAATGTTCGACTCAAAAACAATGTTAGCTCAGATGTTTACCATAGGTATCTTTCCATTGATGAACGTGGCAGAACGGCATATGTTGCTTGGTTGATTACGCATTACAATTCAATCATTGTTCCCGATGATTATCGTGTGATACCAAAAAAACAAAAATCAAATTTGAAAGATATACTAAAAAAGCTAAACCCAAATTTTGAAATTAACACTAATTTACCAGAGCCCAATGTAAGATCTACTTCACCTTCGGTTCAACAGCCTGACAATAACGCCCACACTCAAAGCGGTGAGAAATGGCATAATCCAATGGATATCTGCAAAATAAGGACTCATAAGCTCCCCAGTCCTGTTGGAGCAAGTTTTGGGAGTGATGTTCGACATGATTCACAAGGAAGGCCAAAAGCTCATCAAGGTGTTGATATTGAAGCTGCGCCGGGTACTCCTATTTATTCAGTGGCAGATGGACGAGTTGCATTTGTAAAAAACAATGGCGACTATGGAATGCAACTCTGTATTATTGTTCACACTAATGATTTGCCTCAAGAAAAAAATAATCTTTGTCAATACGAAGATGAAAAGTTAAATGTTGTTTACTTTTTTTATGCTCATTTATCTGAAATTAACTCAAATTTATCAGGAAATTCACTAGTGAAATGCGGTGATATTATAGGTAGAACAGGAAGCACGGGGAATGCAAATAACATGACCTCCATCCTACTTGGATCACATTTGCATTTTGAGGTAAGAAAAATAGAACGGACTGGTAGGGGGATTGCTAATCGCATTGACCCTGCGCCATTTATCGATGGTTTTAATTTTCCTTAAGGATTTTGTATATGATTAATGCTATTAAGGTACTGATTTTTTATTTGTTTTCCGTGTTGTTTGTGGGGCGTTTTCTAGTATTTCCTGTTTATGCAGGAATTAATTCAACTCAAACGTTGCAGGAAGCATTCGATAGTGATGAATATAATAAGTATATTGAGTTTAAAAATGGACAAAATAATCTTCCTGACAATGAAAGGGATCGTCAATTAAGAACGAATGAGTACTGGTTGATAAATAAATCACAGGATTTATGGATCGGTGTTTTTGATGGTAAATTTGTTTCCGTGCCGACTGGTGCATATGTTTCAGTCCCTAAGGGGGGGGCCTTTCCTGAAAAAGTTCTCAGGATTAAAAATGGTGGTAAAATATCACAGTTTTTATTGAAAGATAGCAGTGGTAAATATCCTCCTATGTGCGTCAATAGACGTGATGGAGTTTTAAAAGATACTCTCGATTACATGGTTATATACACTGGTTGTGCATATGAAAGCAAGCCAGCTGCTAATCGGTTAACTGTTTTTTATAATATATATTTTTACAGTAAAGAATATGATTCAGTGTTACTACTTGATGAATTTCCTGACTCTTCATTACAAAATAAAAATATTAATTCTTTAAGTAAAGTAATAGAAAAAATGAATGGGTATTATGTTGACTATAGTATTGAAGCTGGATTTAAGTTTCTTGGTAAAGATAAGGTTATACCTGTAGATATTGATACTGGTGAAATTAAGTCAAAAGTGCCTGACATTGATGGGAATGGTAATATCATTAAAGTTAACGGAAAGCCTGTAATGATCGATGATCCAGATGGATTCCAGGCTTCATTTCTCAGCAGAGTTTCAGAAGTAACTCTTACTAATCAATAGCGAGTTATTGTGGGCGAAGTTCTGAACTAGAAGTTAGAATAGGAAAAATTTTATTATGTTGATACATTTCTGTGATTATTGATTTCAGCTATATCAGCTCTGGAAAGCTGCAACTAATACAACTACACTTCGGCTAGGTCATTATCCCCTTCGGGGATAATGCTTACGGTTTAATAAAGAAGGAAACTTTCTTTAGTAATATGGTAATCTGTTTTATCACCTGCGTGCTAATTTTTTATTAATAGTTAAGTCTAACAAATATTGACATTATAAACATGTGAATTGGTGTGTGTGTTTCAATTATTTTTATAGGAAGTATAATGAAATACTCTATTGCATTTCTATTTGTCTTCTCAACTGGCTCAGTAGTTGCAGTAGAGAATAATGCACAACCCTCATACGATAATAGTTTTGAAGCAATATCAAACCAGGATGCGGCAGAAAGATTTCATGATCAGGCCCTTGATAATAAAGCAACGCAAAATAATCTTCCTGATAATGAAAGAGATAAGGATTTATATGATAATGAGTACTGGTTAGTAAATAAATCTCAGGATTTATGGGTGGGGGTTTTTGATGGGAAACAAGTTAAAGTTCCAAAAGGAATTTATCCAGATATAACTTCTGAAACATATCTTCCACAGCAGGTTATTCGAATTAAAAACAATGGCAAACTTTCTCAGTTTGTATTAAAAAGCACAATGCCTGCTAGTTACGGATACCCGCTACATTGTTTGAACAAAGTTGATGTTGTTCTGCTGGATAAGTCAGAATATATGCTATTGAATTCTGGTTGCACTGATGTTGTGCCTGACAAAAATGGACAGAGAACGATTGCATATAATATTTTATTTTATAGCAAAAAATTCGACACGTTAGTTTCTGTAAATGAGTTTGACTCATCCTCTTTAATAGACGGAAAACTATATTCAGGCTATTTAAAAGATAAGAAAGGATACTTTGTTTATGAAGTAAATAATATTGCATTCAGAATTAAAGGTAAAGATCAAGTAGAAGACGTCGACCCCGATACTGGAGTTTCGCTGCATTCAGGAGAAGATGAATCTGAAGATGCAGAAGGTGTCCAGGTTTTACCTCTCGAAAGACTTACTGAGGGTAAGTGATAATAACGTTGAAAACGTGGATGTAGTATGAAAAAAACTATTTCTGTCGGTGACAAAACATCTCATGGTGGAACCGTTTTGACCGGATCATCAGTTGTCACTATAGATGGTAAGGCGGTAGCGCGTAAATCCGATCAGGTCTCTTGCCCTGAACATGGAGTTAATAGTATTACCGAAGGTGATGAAAAACATTGCGATAACGGATTAGCAATTGCGCTAGAGGGCCATCGTTGCGCTTGCGGTGCCATCCTGATTTCAAATGGCTCGCGTGTTATAAAGGAATAATAAAGTTATGCCAGTAAATATCCTCGATATTCCATCAGAAAAGAAAATAGTTAAAAAACCACCCTCTTTATGGCTATGGGGACTTATTTTACTCTGCTTCACTGTTGTATATGTATTTGTTTTTTTGCTATATTTTCCACAGTATCTGTCAAAAAATAACTATATTTTGGGTTTGGAGTTGATACTTTTGCCTTTGCTTATATGGGGGGGCGTTTTTTTCTTTAGGGTTATTGCATGGAACAATGAATATGTCGAGGTGATAGACTGGAATAAAACGAGGGGTGATTTTTATCAGGAAATGCTTAGTAAAGGAAGGATTGCGCTCAATATTAGAGACTTAAAGATTAAAGTACCTGACATCAACGGTGATATCAGCAATGTTGTAAATAACTCTTTGCTACCAGTACGTTACACGCCAGACTCAACACTGATGGCCAGGTATCTTGCTTTTGATTCAACGATTATAAATAAGAAAGAATATCATGGGAAATCAAATAGAAAGACATCTCTGTTTAATGAATTGATAAATGAGTTGATTGATGATATTTATTTGCATTTGAGTTTGCTGCCTAAGTTGACAAAAGTAAATGTTGTTTGTGCATTAGATAGTGAATTAAGTACTATGATGCAAAACATATGGGATGTTCGTTTTAAAAATAATTTTCCTGGAGTGGATCTTCAATTTAGCGAAAGCTTATTAGTCACCATTGATTCTTACTTAGATGATCATCGAAATGAATTTTTAGTATTCGTTTCCGCCAGTTTATTTGATGACCATGATTTAAGTGGTGAACGTATTAAAAATAAATCTGAATCAGTTATGCTACTTTTTGGTGAAAGATGTAACAATGAAAAGGATAATGTATATTCTTTAGGATGTTTATTTCGACCTGAAAACGATTGGCAAGGCATAGATAAATCGCTTATATGGGGATGTGTTCCTGAAAAGCAAATGCTATCCGGTGTTATTTACTCCGGATTAAATGACCAAGAAAAAAATAAACTTATTCTAAAAACCTCAGGATTTATGTCTGAAAGTGCTCTTTCATCATATTCGTTTATTGATACCGATGATCTCTTTTGTACATGCCCTCCATTAACAGAATTTTTGCAATTTCAGTATTTAAAAGAGAATAAAGATGACGGTTGTTATTTGATCGTAAATAAAAATGATGATTTATTGACATCCTACTTTATCACTTTAAAAGCCAATGAATCAGGCGAAATATAGCATGAGAGAATTTTTAATTAGATTTTCAGGCGTATTATTTATCATCTTTGTTACAGCAATATTATT
Organism: Lelliottia sp. JS-SCA-14; assembly: GCF_035593345.1. Taxonomy (NCBI): domain Bacteria; kingdom Pseudomonadati; phylum Pseudomonadota; class Gammaproteobacteria; order Enterobacterales; family Enterobacteriaceae; genus Lelliottia; species Lelliottia sp. JS-SCA-14. Next base: position 1,018,173 of record NZ_CP141606.1, read on the forward strand.
ATTAATTTACTATCTTTGGGGGGAGTCGCTGGGATGGGTTGAGCCATCAGAGAAATTTCGCGTCCTCTGTACTATCCTTTTCATCCCCTTTATTTTATCCCTCATATTTATAAGCAGACGCTCTTTGATTGCTATAGCTTCAAAGATACGTTTCTTTCGTCAGTTAGGTGCCGCTGAAGATTCTCAGTCAGACAAAGAAGCGTCTTCTAAGCAAAAGAGTCTTCATAAAGAGAAAATTAGTGAACTTAAACAGGCCATGCACAGTAGTTATGGTCTATTTTGGTTCCGCAAAGTTCGCATCCTGCTCATCACCGGCACCGCCGCTGAAGTGGAACAACTGACCCCCGGCCTCACCAGACAACTCTGGCAGGAAGATCGGGGCACTCTGCTGCTGTGGGGCGGTGACCTCAACACACCCGCAGATAACGCATGGCTGACCGCCCTGCGTAAAGTGCGCCGCCGTCCGGCTGACGGACTGGTGTGGGTGACCTCAGCGTTTGACCAGCTGTCAGCGCCAGGGCTTGAACGACCGCTTCCAGTCCCTTCCGACAGCACCATGGATGCGCTGGCGCATGCCATCAACGCCCGCAATGAAGCGCTGGGCTGGCAGTTGCCGCTGTACATCTGGTCATTACATCCGCGTGCCGGGAAACCGGAAGGGCGCATCACCCAGGCGACCGGGTGTTTGCTCCCAGCCGGGTGTCGGGCTATCGGATTGATGCAACAGCTTCAGGCTCTACCGCAGGAACTGATTGCACAGGGTATTCAGCAGACCTGTCACTCCACGCAGCACAACTTCCTGCTGATGCTGGCCGACCAGCTTATTCGCGAACCGCAAAGCGTTGCTGATCCGCTCTCTGTGATGCTCAACCCTTATCGCCCACTGCCGCTGGCGGGCGTGGTGTTCAGCCAGGTTTCTGAGGATGCGGAACGCAGCGTGTCCCATCACTGGGGAATGGATCAGCGCTGGGACGTACTGCCGGATTCCGTACGCTCACTGCCTGCTGCGCTTCGCCCGCGTAAACCGGGTATCCCGTGGCGCAAAGTGATGTTGTCTGGCGCGGCCGCGCTGATGGTGCTGTGGGGCACCTGGATGGTGTTCTCCTTTATCAGCAACCACAATCTGATTCAGGACGCTCAGGATCAGGCCGCGCTTTCTGCTCATCAGAAGCAACCCCTGGCCGATCGTCTGCACGCTCTGGCCGCGCTACAGAAAACCCTCGGTCGTCTGCAATACCGTTCTGAGCACGGCGTGCCGTGGTATGACCGGGCTGGGCTCAGCCAGAATGATGCTCTGCTTGCTGCACTCTGGCCGCGCTACCGTGACTCGGCACAACCCTTACTGCGCGATGCCGCCGCCGCTCATCTGCAAAAGCAACTGAACGCCTTCAATGCCCTGCCACCGGACAGTCCACTGCGTGAGCAGATGGCGAAAGCCACCTACGACCAGCTTAAGCTCTACCTGATGCTGGCTCGCCCGGAGCATATGGACGCGGTCTGGTTCAGCGCGTCGCTGATGCAGGCATGGCCGCAGCGTGCTGGTGTCTCAACCAGTATCTGGCAGGGTGTGGCTCCGTCATTGCTGACATTCTATGGCGCACAACTGATCGCCCATCCGCAGTGGCGTTTACGCGCCGATGAAAGCATGGTCTCTCAGTCCCGCTCCATGCTGGTGCGCCTGATGGGGATGCGTAACAGTGAATCAACGCTGTACCAGAAAATGCTCTCTCAGGTGGCGCATCTTTACGTGGACATGCGCCTTGAGGACATGACCGGGGAGACCGATGCGGCGCGTCTGTTCAGTACCGACGAGATCGTGCCGGGGATGTTCACCCGTCAGGCCTGGGAACAGGCCGTTCAGCCCGCGATTGAGAAAGTGGTGAAAGAGCGCCGCGATGAGATGGACTGGGTCCTGACCGACAGTAAGCAAAAAGCTGTGCAGGAAGGCTCACCGGAAGAACTCAAAAACCGGCTGACCGAGCGTTACTTTGCCGATTTCGGTGGGGCATGGCTCGGGTTTCTTAACAGTCTGCGCTGGAACCGCGCTGAGACGTTGTCGGATTCTATCGACCAGTTGACCCTGATGGCGGATGTGCGCCAGTCGCCGCTGGTGGCGCTGATGAATACCCTGAATACACAGGGGCGCACCGGGCAGACCGGGGAAGCCATTTCCGATTCACTGGTGAAATCGGCGAAAAACCTGCTCGGCAAGGATGACAAAGACGCCATCGATCAGAGCGTCAGCGAGCAGGGGCCGCTGGATGCCACCTTTGGTCCGCTGCTGGCGCTGATGGACAAAACTCGCACCGGCTCGCAGGCCCAGAGTCTGCAGTCCTATCTGACCCGCGTCACTCAGGTGCGCCTGCGTCTGCAGCAGGTGACCAACGCTGCCGATCCGCAGGCGATGACCCAGACGCTGGCGCAGACGGTATTCCAGGGCAAAGCCGTGGACCTGACCGAAACCCGCGACTACGGCAGCCTGATTGCCGCCGGACTGGGCCAGGAGTGGAGCGGTTTTGGCCGCACGGTGTTTGTGAACCCGATGGAGCAGGCCTGGCAGCAAGTACTCGCTCCGGCGGCGGACAGCCTGAATGCGCAGTGGCAGCAGGCGGTGGTCAGCGAATGGAACAGCGCCTTTGGCGGGCGTTATCCGTTTAACGATGCCAGCAGCGATGTCTCTTTGCCGTTACTCGCAAAATACCTCAACGCCGATTCCGGGCGCATCGCCCAGTTCCTGCAAACCCGTCTGAATGGCGTACTGCATCGTGAGGGCAGCCACTGGGTGCCGGATACCATTAACGCACAGGGGCTGACCTTCAACCCGGAATTCCTTGCGGCGATGAACACTCTGAGTCATATCTCCGATGTCGCTTTCACTCAGGGCAATGCGGGGATGAGCTTCGAATTACGCCCGGGTACTGCCGAAGGGGTGATGCAGACCGACATGATCATCGACAGCCAGAAGCTGAAGTATGTCAACCAGATGCCGCAGTGGAAGCGCATCACCTGGCCTGCGGACACCGAAGCGCCGGGAGCATCCCTGAGCTGGATCAGCACTCAGGCGGGGACGCGCCAGTATGCTGATGTTCCTGGCTCCTGGGGATTCATACGCCTGCTGGATACTGCCGCGATCAGCGCTTATCCGGGCGTCGGCAGCAGCTACAGCCTGAGCTGGAAAGCGCAGGACGGACGCTCACTCAATTACACCCTACGCACCGAGGCAGGAGAAGGCCCCCTGGCATTGCTTAAATTACGTCACTTCCGTCTCCCGACGGCTATTTTCAGCGTGGACGCCACTCAGGTTCAGGCGTCGCTGACAGGCACTCCTGAGGCTGACGCCGGGGAGGATTACTGATGTCATCGCTAAATATGTTACTCACGGCCTGTCAGACTGAGCCGGAGACGTTACAGCAGCAGGCCCGCGAGCGCATCGCGCTCTGGGAAAGCTGGTTACTCCCGATTAGCGACAGTGCCCCGACGGGAACCGATCCGGGGTATGACGATGACTTCCAGCAGATGCGAGAAGAGGTCAATAAGTTGTCCGGGGCGGATACGGAGCTGGTCTGCCAGCTGGCCGAAAAACTGCTGACCACCAGCGCAAAAGATATCCGCGTGGCGACCTATTACTGCTGGGCGAAACTGCACCGGGAGGGCGAGCGTGGCCTGGCCGATGGTCTGGAACTGCTGGCCGGTTTGCTGGAACATTTTGGCTCACAGCTCCACCCGCAGCGCGATCGCAGTCGCAAAGCCGCGCTGGAATGGCTGGCGAGTTCGCGCATGATCGACAGCCTCTCTCTGTACCCGGAAGTGGTCCGGGAAGAGGCGTTGCGTACCGTCGGTGCGCTGTTACAAATCGCCCAGATTATCGAGCCGGAGCCGGATGAAACGCGACCGGAACTCGGTGCGCTTTACAGCGCACTGGAATCCCGGCTGCAAAAAGCGGGCGGCGTGGATGCGGTGGTGCCGCAGAACGTGAGTGACAACACGCCTGCCGCAAGAAGCGATGCCCCTGAAATGAGCCGCGTGATCTCCGGTCAGGATTTACTGGCCCAGGCGCGCACGCTGACGGAGTACCTGCGCGAGCAGCCGGACGGCTGGCTGTCGGCCCATCACCTGATGAAAAGCGTACGTCACGACACCCTGCAACAACTGCCCGCCCTGACGGGCGATGGCCGGACGCGCATCGAAGCGCCAAAACCCGATCAGCGGGCGCTCCTTAAACGGCTTTATCTGCAACAAAGCTGGAGCGAAATGCTCGAGCAGGCCGACAGCCTGTTCTCCCGCGGAGCCAACCATCTGTGGCTGGATTTGCAGTGGTATGTCCACCAGGCGCTGCTGAAACTGGGCAAAGATCGACTGGCCGATATTATTGCCGCCGATCTGAAAGGCTTGCTCTCCCGCCTGACCGGGCTGGAAAGCCTCGCCTTCAGCGACGGCACGCCGTTCGCCGATGAAGTGACCACCAACTGGATCCAGCAGAGCGTAATGGATACGGTCGGCGGCTGGGGGGAAGAGATCCCGGCAGGGGCGATTGAAGATGACATTCTGGCGCTCGAGCCCGAAGCCGTGGCCGTGGCAGACAGCGACGGCCCCGAAGCGGCCCTGACCTGGCTACAGAATCGCCCCGGCATCACGACGGTGCGGCAGAAATGGCTGCTGCGTCTGCTGATGGCGCGGGTTGCCGAACAATATGGCAAAAACGAACTGGCGACGCATTTGTTCAGCGAACTAGGTGCGCAGGCTGGTGACATCACGTTAGCCCAGTGGGAACCGGGATTGTTGTTTGAAGTCCGGGCCCGGCATCTCAAACTCTTGCGCCTGAAAGCAGGGCGTAGCGAAGCGGATAAAGCGCGCCTTGGCCCGGTGATGGAGCAGCTGCTGGTGGGGCTGATACAGCTTGATCCAGCTCGGGCTGCGGTGCTGTGTGGCTAAGGAGGGCACTTATGGAATTCACCAAAGATATTGTAATAAAATTGTTGGTTCCTATTATTTCAGTTGTGTTGACGAAACTATTTGATTTGTATGGAAAACAACTGGGGAATCCTCGCCCGACGAGAAAATATCGATTCGATAAAATATTAATGGATAAGAAAATTGATATTTTAAATAAAATAGATGAGCTAAAGGAAAAGAAAGTAACACCATATATTAACGTTCAGGTAAAATTTTTGTATGAGTCTCTGGGTATTTATTTGCCTGCCTGGCATGCTCATCAACTAATTCGCTACATAGCATCCGAAAATATGAGTTCGATAGATGTACGCCTGAGCAGTTTTCTTCGTTACCCGGTTATAGGTAATTATTCGGTTGAAGGTTTTTCTGTTAATGCTAAGAAAGCCAACAAGTTATATTGGGTTGGCAGTGTGTTTGGTATGGTTGCTGTGCTTGTTTTAATAATGTCTGGATGGAATTCTGTGCTTCCATACTGGAGGCATCAGTCTTTAGGTTTGTTTCTTGTATTTTTTTGTATTTATTTCGCAGCAGTCATTTTTGTTGTTTATTTCATGTTTAGCCTAATTGAAAATACATGGCTTGCAGTGCAGTTTGGGCGCGTGTTTGAGTTGTGGCTTGAGCATAACCCTCAGTCTGAAAATTGAGGCGAAATAAATTAAATAAGAGAAATGCATACACATGCATCATGAGGGATATATGGAAGACCTAACCCTGCGCTATTACGACGCGGAAATGCGCTATCTCCGCGAAGCGGCGAAAGAGTTCGCTCAAACTCACCCGGATCGCGCCGCAATGCTCGATCTGGACAAAGCCGGTACCCCCGACCCATACGTTGAGCGCCTGTTTGAAGGCTTTGCCTTCTCGATGGGGCGGCTGCGCGAGAAGATTGATGACGATCTTCCGGAGCTGACCGAAGGGCTGGTCAGCATGCTCTGGCCGCACTATCTGCGCACCATTCCGTCCCTGTCGATTGTGGCGTTCACGCCGGATCTGCATGCCATGAAAATGGCCGAAATTGTGCACGCAGGCGTTGAGGTTTACTCGCGCCCAGTGGGGCCAAAGAATACCGTCTGCCGCTATCGCACGACACGCGAGATGATGCTCAATCCATTGAGCGTATCCGGTGTGACCATGTCTACTGAGCCGGACGGGCGTTCAATGTTGCGCCTGCGACTGGCCTGTAGCGGCCAGGCGGACTGGTCGCAGGCGGAGCTCAGTCGGTTGAGTTTTTATCTCGGTGCGGAAGCGCCGATCAGCAGCCAGCTGCATCTGATGCTCACTCGTCGTCAGGCGGCGCTGTATATGCGTCTGCCCGGCCAGACCGATCGCATTAAGCTGGAGGGGAGGTTCACTCCCGGTGGTTTTGATGAGGACGATGGACTCTGGCCAAAAGGTGACACCGGGTTCAGTGGCTATCAGCTGCTGCTTGAGTATTTCACCTTCCGTGAGAAATTCATGTTCGTCCATCTTCATGGCCTGGAGGGCATTACCCCGCCTGCCGGGACGGACTATTTCGATCTTGAAGTGGTCTTTAATCAGCAGTGGCCCTCGGATCTGCCCGTCACCGATGACGTCATGCGGCTGCACTGCGTCCCGGTGATCAACCTGTTCACCCTGGAAGCTGACCCGCTGACGATTTCCGGGCTGGAAAGTGAATATCTTCTGCGTCCAAAGCGTCTGCAGGACGGGCATACGGAGATTTACTCGGTCGATTCTGTGACCGGTTCCAGCCGCACCAGTGATGCTGAATATGTGCCGTTCAGCAGTTTCCGCCATAAAGGCGGGATGATGCGCCGACAGGCTCCGCCCCGTTACTACCACACGCGGGTGAAACGCGGCGTCACCGGGCTGCACGATACCTGGCTGATCCTCGGCGGGATGCAGTGGGAAGATGACCGCAGCTTTGCCCGCGAAACCGTGTCACTGCAAATTACCGGGACTAACGGCCAGCTGCCGCGTCGGGCGCTCCAGAGCACGTTGCTGGATCGCTGCGAGCAGGTGGTGCAGACGAAAATGACCGTCAAAAGCCTCTGCAAACCGACGTTGCCGGTCTATCCGCCCGCCGAAGATCGTTTTCACTGGCGCGTGTTGAGCCATCTCGGCTCCGGTTTTCTGAACATGATGAGCAGCGCGGAAGTGCTGCGCGGCACGCTGGCGCTGTACAACTGGCAGGAGGACGAGCTGAACAACCGCCGCCTCGATGCCATTCAGCGGGTTGAGCACCACCGTATTCAGCGTTTCGAAGATGGCTTTTTGCTGCGCGGGCTGGATGTCGAAGTGACCCTCGACAGCAGCGGTTTTACGGGTGACGGGGACGTGCATCTGTTCGGTGAACTGCTCAACCGCTTCTTTGCCCTCTACGCCGACATGAACCAGTTCAATCAGCTCACCCTTATCGTTCAGCCTGAAGGAAAATGCATCCGGTGGAAAGAGAATCACAGTCCGCGCCTGCCCGGCTGATGGCACAACTGGGCGACCGGTTGCCCTATACCAACTTTTATCGCTTCTGCCAGTTGCTGGAACAAAGCCAGCCGGATAAGCCCGTCATCGGCAGCACCTGGCAGGTTCGCCACGAGCCGGTGCGCTTTCGTCCACACCCTGGGATGGGCTTTCCCGCCTCGGAAATTAAAGCGGTAGAAGCTGCGGATCATCCGCATCTGCCCCCGACGGTTCGCATTACCTTTATGGGGCTTTACGGGGTGGAATCGCCCCTGCCGACGCACTATATCGACGACATCACGCAGCGCCGGGAAGGCTATGAAGCCACGGCGGATTTTCTCGATATCTTCAACCACCGGCTGGTGGCCCAGTATTACCGTATCTGGCGGAAATACTCTTACCCGGCGACCTTTGCTGAGGGCGGGAAAGATAAAACTTCGCAGTATTTGCTGGGCCTGGCGGGGCTGGGTATCGACGGTTGTACTGACACCATTGCCACACCAGCGTCCCGTTTCCTGGCGCTGCTGCCAGTTATGCTACTTCCGGGCCGCACGGCTGAAGGCATGGCGTCACTGGTGCGCCTGCTGGCCCCGGACACGCAGGCGAAAATCTGGCATCACGACAGACGTCGGATCCCGCTTAAAAAACCGTTGGCGATGAGTGTTCGCCACCCCTCTACGCTGAAAGGCCGCCCCGTGATGGGCGCTTATGCGACGGACGTGAACAGCCAGGTGCTGATGCAACTGTCGACGACGAACCGGGATGAAGTGCAGGGCTGGCTGCCGGGCGGTGACCTTCATACCGACCTGATGGCGCTGCTGCATGTGTATCTGGGCTCGCGTCTGGATGTCAGGCTGCAGCTGCAGGTTGACCGCCGTCTGCTGCCTGATGCGACGATGCAAAGCCAGCCGCGCGCCGGTGATGTCCAGCTCGGGCGCACGGCGATATTGCGGGCGCTCAATCCGTCGAACACCACGAAACACCCTAAAACAATCACCATCAATCTTGGCCGCTATGAGCGCGTTCAGGAGAACCATCACCGCAGGGAGACCGATGAAGATGGCAATTACCACTGGTAAAACCGCGATGCTCGTACTGGCGTCGGGCGTCGCGATGATGCTGGCAGGCTGTGGCCTGACCCAGAAGGTCACGGACGGCACCGTGTCGATGACGAAGTCGATTTTTTATAAGCAGGTGAAAACCCTGCATCTCGATATCCGCGCCCGTGAGGCGGTGAACAGCAACGCGGGTGGCGTCGCCCTGTCGACGATAGTGCGTATCTATCAGCTGAAAGACCGGAAAACCTTCGACAGCACGGACTACCCGTCGCTATTTGCCACCGACAGTCAGGCGATTAAGGCCGACCTGGTGGCAGAAAAGGATGTTCGCCTGCTGCCTGGCGGCGCGGTAACGGTGGATATGCCGATGGATGAAAGCGCGCAATATGTGGCTATTGCCGGGATGTTCATCTCACCGGATCTGGCGAAAGATACCTGGCGGGTGGTGCTTTCCCGTGACGACCTCGATCCGGATAAAGCTCGGGTGATCGAGGCGGGCAACAACCAGCTGACGCTGGTCGCGGTCAAGGATAAGTAAAATGCCGCGCCCATCCCTCTACGAAACCCTCTACGGCAACTTCACCGGCGGTCTCGACCTCCATCAGGTCAACGAGCCCAACCAGGTGATCCTATCCGTACTCGATAACATGCAGCGGATCCTCAACTGCCGCGCGGGCACGCTGGCGCATCTGCCCGACTACGGTCTGCCGGACATGACCAAAATCCTGCAGGGCATGCCCGGCACCGCGCATCAGCTGATGACCACATTTTCAGAGGTATTGCTCAAGTACGAGCCGCGCCTGAAAAGCATCAATGTGGTGCTACAGGATCAGGAAGTCCCCGGCGAGCTACGCTATGCCATTGATGCGGAACTGAAAGGCATCGGGCTGGTGCGCTATGGAACCGATTTTATGCCCGAAGGGCGGGTGCTGATCCGCCATCTCAAACAACAACACTACCTTGATAACAAATCCCGGATGTAAGGCCGCACATGTCAGCAAAAGCACGCTTTCTAAAAAAACTTCAGGATCAACAGCCTCATCCCCGCCCGTTTAGCAGCAAAAGTGAGGCGGATATTGCGGAGTTCTGCACACGAATGACGCTTCTTCAGGGCGCGATGGACGACTGGCTGGCGGGAACGGGCATTCAGATTGAGAGTGAGTCCGTTTCCGTACTTGACCTTTTTGCCGGGGGAAGTTCGTTCACTGTTCCTGGCCTGGCGTTGGGCTACGAAAATCGAAAGATAAAGTTCACGCCGGAATTTTTATACGGGCAGGGCGTGACGGGCGGCGTCGACGTGACGCTGTACGCCGACGGCAAGAGCACTTCGCTTTACCGCCTGTTTATGCGATCAAGCGATGACGTCAACTGGTCATACAGCGTTTATGGCGGCGTCGCGTCGCCTCGCAAAACCTTTAGCGAAGATGTGTTCTTTGAAATGATCGGGAATCTGCTTCCCTGATCGACCAAATCCCCGGCGGACGAGCATCGCTTCTCCGCCACTCTTTCCCTCAGGGATGAAACCACTATGCACGATGTACACCCTCGCCCGGTAAAAACGGGGCACGATCCGCGGGCGCTTCCTGACTTTATCGCCCTGCGTGAGGAGATGGCGAAGCTGACCCATCCCGCGCGTCCGGACGTAAACTGGAAACAGGTCGAAGCACTATCCCTTTCATTATTCGAGATAAACGGCGTCGAACTGCAGACCGGAGCCTGGTATACCCTGGCGCGGAGCCATCTGGCGCGCGTTAACGGGATCAATGAAGGGCTGGCGATCCTGAATGCGCTGCTCAGCCATCAGTGGACCCAGCTCTGGCCGCAGCCGGTCCATGCCCGCGCCGAGATCCTCAACGGATTGTTCCAGCGCTTACAGAAAATATTTCGCACTTACTCGCTCAACCCGGCCGATCTTACCGCGCTGGAGCAGGCGGAGAAGCTGATTGAGGCGATGGACGATATTCTGGCGCGGCAGGCACTGAAGCACGCCTGCCAGACGGCGCCGCTCATGCAGCAGGTGCGCGGTGCGCTGACCCGGCTGGAAAACAGTTCATCGCAGGAGAGCCTGTCGCCCGCCATTACGCTTCCCGCTCAGGCCCTGGCGTCACTGCCTGCAAACGCTGACTCTGCGCCGGTGAGCCGCCTGGTGTATGTGATTCGTCCTGAGCCGGAGGTGAATGTCGAAGTCATCCACGAAACGCTGCCGCCGCCCAGACGCTGGCCCGTGTTTCTCGCCGGAGCCTGCTCGTCGCTGGTGGTCGGCGCGATGGCGTTGTGGGGCTGGAATTTTGCCCATCGGGCGGATGAACTGTCGATGGCGCTGCAGGCCTCTGTCGCGCCATTACCCCAGGCACTCACGCCGGATCAAATCCAGGGTTTGCGCCAGCCTGACCGCGTAAACGGCGATCCGGCACGCTGGTTAAAACGGGCGTCGGAGCAGCTTGATGCCCTGGCAGCATTGCCGCCCGGCTGGACGGTTCAATATGGCAACGCGCTGCTGAATCAGGGGAAAACCCTCTGGCCGGAAAACCCGGAAATGGGGCAGATGCAAAAGAACTGGCAGCAGCGTCTCGCGGCCAATGCGCTTCCCGCGAATTCACTGACCGGCTGGTACGAGGGCATGCAGCGGCTTCAGATGCTGGCAGATCGGCTCAATGCGCTGGACGGGCAGAAAGGGAAATACATTACCGTGAGCGAGCTGAAATCAAACGTTTACGAGATGATGAACAGTTTTCGCCAGACGGTTCCGGTGGAAGAACAGCTCCGCCAGGCCGCGAGTTCTCCGACGCAAGGCGCGGATAGCATCGCCCAGCGTCAGAGAATTGAAGAGCATCTGAAACGCTCGATTGTCTCTTATTCGCAGCTGGAGGGGGGAGACGCCCAGCCGAAATAAGTTAATGAACTTCCCCCGAGAAAAAGCTGAGTGTGACCGCGATTCCGGTATCGAGACTGGCGGAGTCGCGGTCCGTAAACCAGACGGCACTCCCGACGGTTATCCGTGGCGATACAGGCACCGACCACCTCAGCTCTGCACCTTTCAGCGTATCCGCCTGTGGATAGGCTTTGTTAATCCGCAGCGAGTCGCGGTTGACTCTGGCCCACATTAGCCTGGCGCTCAGGCGCTGTTCATTTTCCAGTACGACGTCAGTTTTTACCGAATAGCGCGTACCGTCTCCGCCCATCGCGTCCCCCAGGGAAGCCCCTTGCTGGTAGTAACCTTCGTGGTAGCAATAGTGATAGTAAGTGTTGCCCGTGGTTTTCATCCCCGCGCGCGTATCTGCGCCTTCCACGTACCAGTTAACCTGCTGATTGCCCCAGGAATGATTGCCCTGAAAACCGGCTAAGAACGCGTTGTGCGAGGGTAAAATACCCGCCTGATCGTCTCCGATCGCCTGCCCGTAAAACGCGATCGGCAGCCCGGTGAGGCTAAACAGTTTCCAGTTAACGTCGAAACCAGCCATCTGATTCCCCGGATCGCGATCCTGGCTGCCGGTATTGTCACGTCCCAGGAAGGCATCCCGGAATGACGTCAGATGGTTTGGCCGACCTTTTCCTCCCCACATCATCATCCTCGAAAAGCCCGTTTCAAAAGAGGCGACAGGCACGAACGTCGCGCGCGCTCCCATCAGTTTGGCCTCTTCGGGGCTGTGATACTGGCGCAGTTGCCCGGCGGAAAGCTGGTACTGCCAGCTTCCCAGCCAGGCAAGCCACGGAGTATCAAAAGGCGACTGCTCTGCCCGCTGCATTAAAAAACCCACCACCGGTCGCGCTGCGTCAGAGCGAATCAGGCTCCCGTCATTGCCCGGCCCCCACCACTGCGGGATCTCGCCGAAGGCGATCCATTGGTTGAAGAGGTTTATTCCGGCGTAAGCTCCGTTCAGATTCCCATGGGTCACATCGTTGATGTACTGGTGATGCTCCTGTTGTCCCTGCAGATTAATGTCCCAGGCTTCTCCGCTCATTTCCAGCGCCGCACTGACGCCATGGGCGCTGGCTCGGGAATCACTAAACCCAGGCGGTAATGCTGATTGGGTCGACTGCGCCCAGGTTTTCACTCTGAGCGGCGATTTTATTTCATTAAGACGATAGTGCACCCGGTTGATGACTTGTCCGGTCATCAGGTTGTCGCTGTGCTTTGCCCCGGCGAGGGCCCGGGCAATGTCATCCTGGCTGAGCGGCCAGGTGGAGAGATTAATGGCAATAATATTATTGTTATTCAGCCATGTGAGATCGCTTCGAAGCTGATTATCGCTTAATACCATTCCCCCGGCATAAGCGTGCCATGGGCCATAGGCCAGACATAAAATGAAGCATGCCCGGAGCCCGTTTTTGACGTATTTCATACGCATCCTCTGCGATATTATGCCCGCTTCAGCTCCCGGTGTGCCGTGAGGAAATCTGGGGTGTCATTATTCAGCGCTTTTATCACGTTAAATAACGTGAAGAGTTGAAAGTCTGAATGTAAATTGAATTTACCCATGATCATTCGCTTATGAGTAAATACCGTTTTGATACTGATACACAGAATTTGCGAGATTTGCTCGGCGGTGGCACCCTGGTAATAATGATTGGCGACGTTAATTTGCTGTGGTGAAAGTGTTTTATGACGGCAATCCTGACATTTCCATTGCCGGGGTATCATCGGCAGAATACGACAATTTTCCCAACTGCGTAAAAACCGCTTTTTAATCTCGGGCAAGGGTTCTGTACGATTGACGAAAATAATATTTTTAAAACAGAGTGGGAGTGGGTCGCAGTACGGGGGCGCATTCCCTTCATACAGGCCGATTATCAGGCTGTTTTGCTTGCGGGCATGAAGCACGGGATGGCAGATGCTGATTTCCCCATGGGAAAGCCCCATCACAATCACATCAGCGACCGCCACGCTTTGTGGGTTCAGGTGATGAGTGAAGGCGATACGATTATCAAATTCGGCCGGAAAAAGGGCGCTAAAAAGCGTCTGCATGCCGAGGCGATAAAAACTATCACGGTCGTTAAGAATAATATTTATCATAGTAAACCTGAAAAGAGAGTCGATCCCAGATGACGACGCTCACGGATAGTGTAAATAAATAGCGGCTTCTGCTTCAGGAATAAATGCCCAGACAACCGAACTAATCAATATCAATACGATCATGACTTTCATTATTTTTGATAAAAGATACATGCTTTTATCCTTGGTTTTTTTCTTAGAGTGACAGAGGATTTTTAACCAGGGCGCATCTTTTGCTCAAGTTTTATCTGGGTCTAACTGTAGACCTGATGGGAATTAATCCATCAGGTGTGAGATTTTTCGCATATAACCCGACAGGTTTCACTTAAACGTGCAGGTGAGTTATTTTTCGCTTTTAACTCTGCTGGCGATATTGCGTTTATTGAAGATGGAAAACGTAAGAAAATAACCGGGAAATCTCTTGATAAAGGGCGGCTATGAAGAGGTTATTTTGGGACGAAAATCAGGTCGTGCCTTCTGCATTCTTGTCAATCTTTACCCTTTCTCATCAAACTAAAAGTCTACAAAACTAGACATCTGTCGAATTTTCGTCTTAAAGTCCCCCTCCGGGCACTAGACAAAACCACCGTCCGGTTATCAAATGGTTAAATAATATTTCGCTGGATGTAACGGTTCGGCTCTCAGGATTGAGGGTCGGCAAACAATCTGGTGGTGATTTGCAACACGACACACCTCTTCGGGAGAATTATGCAATCCTCTGTTAATCAAAAAGAAAGTCGAACTTTCTTCGGTCATCCTTATCCCCTTGGCTCGCTGTTCTTCACGGAAATGTGGGAGCGCTTCTCGTTCTACGGCATTCGTCCGCTACTGATCCTGTTCATGGCTGCGACCGTCTACGACGGCGGCATGGGGCTGGCGCGTGAAAACGCCTCGGCGATCGTCGGTATCTTCGCGGGTAGCATGTACCTGGCGGCACTGCCGGGCGGCTGGCTGGCGGATAACTGGCTCGGCCAGCAGCGTGCGGTGTGGTACGGCTCGATCCTGATTGCGCTCGGCCACCTGTCGATCGCGCTCTCCGCGTTTATGGGCAACAACCTGTTCTTTATCGGCCTGATGTTTATCGTTCTTGGTTCCGGTTTGTTCAAAACCTGTATCTCGGTGATGGTCGGTACGCTCTACAAGAAAGGCGATGCGCGCCGTGACGGCGGCTTTTCGCTGTTCTACATGGGCATCAACATGGGGTCGTTTATCGCGCCGCTGATCTCCGGCTGGCTGATTAAAACTCACGGCTGGCACTGGGGCTTTGGCATCGGCGGTATCGGGATGCTGGTGGCGCTGGTGATCTTCCGCCTTTTTGCCGTCCCGTCGATGAAACGCTACGACAGCGAAGTTGGTCTGGACTCCACCTGGAACAACCCGGTGGCGAAGAAAAACGGCGTTGGCGCGTGGCTGCTGGCGCTGGCCGTCGGTGTGGCGGTCGTCGTGACGCTGATTGCCCAGGGCATCATTGTGATCAACCCGGTCGCGGTGGCCAGCACGCTGGTGTACATCATTGCGGCTTCCGTGGCGCTGTACTTCATCTATCTTTTCGTCTTTGCCGGGCTGAACCGCAAAGAGCGCGCGCGACTGCTGGTCTGCTTTATCCTGCTGGTTTCAGCGGCGTTCTTCTGGTCTGCGTTTGAGCAGAAGCCGACCTCCTTCAACCTGTTCGCGAACGACTACACCAACCGCATGATCGGCGATTTTGAAATCCCGGCCGTGTGGTTCCAGTCGATCAACGCCCTGTTTATCATTCTGCTGGCACCGGTCTTTAGCTGGGCCTGGCCGATGATGGCCCAGAAAGGCGTGCGCCTGAGCAGTATCACTAAGTTCGTAATCGGTATTCTGTGCGCGGCGGCGGGCTTTGGCCTGATGATGCTGGCGGCGGAAAATGTCCTGAGCAACGGCGGCGCGGGCGTCTCCCCGATGTGGCTGGTGGGCAGTATTCTGATGCTGACTCTTGGCGAGCTGTGCCTGAGCCCGATTGGTCTGGCGACCATGACCCTGCTGGCCCCGGAAAGAATGCGCGGTCAGATGATGGGCCTGTGGTTCTGCGCCAGCGCGCTGGGTAACCTCGCGGCGGGCCTGATTGGCGGCCACGTGAAAGCTGACCAACTGGATATGCTGCCGGATCTCTTCGCGCGCTGCTCCATCGCGCTGCTGATCTGCGCCGCGGTACTGGCGGTGCTGATTGTGCCGGTGCGTCGTATGCTGGAAAACGCTCAGAGCAAAACTGAGCCGAAACCGGTGACCAACGCCTGATAAGCACGCTATTCGCACTCACAAACCGGCGCCTCTGCGCCGGTTTTTTTGTTTTGAGCCTGGCGAGTAGGGTATAAACATTCCAGAAACCCGCATAAATGAGACTCAACATGTCTGATGCCGCCGCGAAAAACATCCTCACGATTTACGACACCCATGCCGGTGCGTTTGCGAAGCTGCGCTCCCGTCATCTGATGGAGAAAAGCTGGCTGGATAAATTCACCCGGCTGGTCGGGGAGGAGGGGACGATTCTGGATATCGGCTGCGGTAACGGGGTGCCGATCGCGGAGCATTTTATCCGCCACGGCTACCAGCTAACGGGCTTCGATGGCGCACCCGGTATGCTGGCGCGCGCGCAGCAGGCGTTTCCCGAACAGCGCTGGTTGAATCTGGATATGCGCCAGATGGCGCTCAATGAGACCTTCGACGGGCTGATCGCCTGGGACAGTTTTTTCCACCTCTCACACGACGATCAGCGTCAGATGTTCCCCATTTTCGCCCGTCACAGCCACTCAGGCAGCGTGTTGATGTTCACCAGCGGGACGGATAACGGTATCGCGATGGGGGAATTTGAGGGCCAGCCGCTGTACCACGCCAGCCTGTCGCCGGATGAATACCGGCAACGGCTGGCGGATAACGGCTTCACGGTCATTGAGGTGATGTTTGAAGATCCGGAGTGCGGCGGGCATTCGGTCTGGCTGTGCCAGCGAAGTTGAAATTGATCATCAGATAATTTTTATTGTTTTACGTCATAACTTCTTGAGCATTCTGGTCCTAATGTGTACCTGATCACTTTCTTTCAATGAGCAATGTAGATGAAAACGAGACCATTTTTGATGGTGCTTTTGGCTACGTGCTGCGTCTTTATGACGGGCAGCGTAATGGCGAAAAGCAATAACGTATCGGATGCGACTGTTAAAGAAAATATCATTACAGAATCCATCGCCTCTTATCCCAGTGTTTGTGCTTGTCCTTTTAATCGGGCAAGGAACGGAAGCTCATGCGGTCGCCGCAGTGCATGGAGCAAGGCCGGAGGGTATGCACCAATCTGTTATAAAAATGAAGTTACGGATGAGATGGTGAAACAATGGCGTGAGCAGAACGAGAGCTAATTAAGATTTAAAGATGTTTTGCCGATACATTAATATAAACCATTATTACGGATAATATATTTAATGGAACAAATCCCTCATGGTTTAGCGGGGAAGTTAATGTCCTTTTTTCAGCAGTGGCCAAAGGATCTGCTTTTATCGGATATCCGCTCAACACCCGTCATATTTCCAGAGCCAGGTGCTCTGCAGCATTTTTTTACCAGACTGGATAAGCCGCTCCTCGCGTTACGCCACGATTCATTCCGTTTTGAACCGTGGCAAGTCGCGGGAATTGGTCACAACGAAGTCCGCAATTCGACGCTATTAGCATGGTTATTGGACCCCGCAGGGAGTCATGGCTTGGGTGATGGCCCACTGGGTGCATTATTGGAAATACTCCACAAACGAAGTGAGGGTAAATTCCCCGCCAAATTCAATCGCTATTGTCGGGTTCAGGTTGAAACAAATCCGACCGGTGATACTCGTAATCGTGTCGATATCGAAATAGATAGCGATGCATTTTTCCTGTTAATCGAGGTCAAAATTCGGGCGGGTGAACAGGAAAACCAAATGCAACGCTACTGTGAAGAGGCTGCCGTAAGGGCGGGAATTCGCCCTTGGGCTGTGGTGTATTTGACCCCTCATGGCGGGGCATCACAAACGGTTGGACCTGACGTTTTACCTGAACATACCCCGGCAATTTCATGGCGACAGCTTGGTTTGGCTTTTGATACTGCAGTATCTGAAACATATCAGGAAATAGCTTCAGCGCAGCCAGTATCAACGGCACGTTTAATGGCGGCCTGTTCGGCAATCAGTTTTATCAATCACATGAATCAACTCTAAATAAGGATATCAAAATGACCTATTACAATGATGAGGAACGTCAGGCGGGTGCGCTGCTTTTTTCTCAGCTGAAGATGTTCAATCAGGCAGCTGTGGTTTTTGAAAATCATATAACCCCTGCGTTCTGCAAAGGATTTGATCAGCGCGTCAAACAGTTTGTTCTGGCAAGCGGATGGCATGGGGAATCAAACATTGAAGACAATAATTATCTCTGGATTTCTCCTGCAAGTTGGTATGTGTCTGAAGACAAATGTAAGTGCTGGTTCGAAAATTATCAGACTGATTGCCGGGAAGAGGACTATCTCCTGGCAGTATTGACCCATAATGCGACCGAAAAAACGACATATGGTTTTCGTCTGACACTGGATAACAGTATTTACGGCGGTGTGCGTAATTTGAAGCACTATGCGAATGAAAAGACTCGCCCAGTGCTCGAGAAATTAGCCGCCATGGGTTTTGAAGATCACGGGAAGGGCAATTTCTTTCTCCCGCTCTGTCTGGATGTTGGGCAACTCTCAGAGTGTTGGCTGGAATATGGCAAATTCCCAGCGGAACATCCTTTGTTCGATCCGCTGACTGACGTGCTGACAAAACTGAAAGACGCTGTGCCGCTTTTCGACGAGATCCTGGTACCGCTGCAAAAGGACTGAACACGCTTGTCGCCCGATTGATCGTACGTTCGGGCGCACCTTTACCCCGCCTCCAGCATCCCAAAACTCACAATCCGCGAACGTCCCAGCTCTTTTGCGCGGTACAGGGCCACGTCCGCCGCGCGCAGCAGGTTGTCGCTCTGAGCGTGCTGCGGATAGCTGGCGATGCCGATCGACACATCGACCGGGCCAATCTCCGCCAGGCCGTAGCGCAGGGACAAGGCGCGAACCCCTTCGTAAATCTCCGTGGCGCAGGCGTGGGCACCTTCTTCACCGATCCCGGCCAGTAGCGCCAGAAACTCTTCCCCGCCGTAGCGGAAGGCGATGCCGTTGTCGCTGACGGCGCGCTGCACAATCGCCGCCACGCTTTTGATCACCTGATCGCCCGCCTCGTGACCAAACCGGTCGTTAATGCTCTTGAAGTGGTCGATATCGATCATCAGGCAGCTTACCGGTTCGTCGTTACGCAGCGCCTGACTCATCAGGGTCTGCATTTTGTCTTCCAGATGATGGCGGTTACGCAGGCCGGTTAACGGGTCGTACAGCGCTTTTTCCAGCAGGGCGTCGCGCAGACGCTGGTTAGCCAGCGCCAGTCCGAGCGCTTCGGCCATCAGCTCCAGATAGGCGCGGGACGGCGCGGTCTCCGGGGTGATGTTCTGGAACGAGAGCAAACCGATGGCCTCGCCCTGAGCGATCAGCGGCACGCACAGCGACTGATTTGCCGCTGATTCCGGCAGGTGATAGCAGGTGATATCCGGTTCGCCGTTGACCGGCGGATGGCTCTGACCGCGACGCACGGCCCAGCACTCGTCCGGGTGGAACGGGAGCTGTTTCTCATCGTCGATCAGCCACTGCGCGACGCAGCGCATCTGCCAGGGAGCGCGGTCAAGAATATAGAGCTGCCCGCCAATGCCTGGCGCGATATTGGGGGCGAAAAGCTGGGCGACGTTAATCACGTCGGCGAAATTCTCACAGCCCTGCAGACGCTGGGTCATGCGCGCCAGCAGCTCACGGATCGCCCAGTCGGCGTCGCGCTCTTTCTCCAGCTGCTGCCGTACCAGGCCGTTCTCACGGAAGATGCGGATCGCCTGCGCCATATCGCCGATCTCGTCGATCTGATTAAAGTTCGGCGTTTCCACGGCGTAATCCTGCGACGCCAGTCGATGCACGACATCGCTGAGCCGCACCACCGGGCGCAGCACGCGGCGCTTCAAAATAAAACCGAGCACGAATAAAAACAGCAGGGCGGTCAGGCCGACCATCACTTCCGACAGGGTACGCAGGGTGCGGGACGCCTTTGTCGCCTGTTCTACGGCATTCTGGGCGCGGCGATCCAGGATCAGGCGGAAATGGTCGATCTGATTCTGCACCCGATCCAGCTCCTGCTCGTAGGGCTTGCCGTACAGCAGAATGACGGCCTTCCTCTCCTCGCCGCGCGCCATGCTGGCGAGCGCGGCCTGCTGCTCATCCTGCAGCTCATCGGCAACCTGTAATCCTTCATGCAGCAGCGCCAGCTCTTCGCCGGTGGCACCGTTATCTTTGAGCCGCGAAAGGCGCAGATCGATACTTTTAAGTGATTGTTCTTTCTGCTGATACTCCTTCAGCGCATCAGGATCTTTATTCACGACGTACAGGCGCGCCAGATCGGAGAGCGACCAGGCGTCGGTTTCGACCTCCTCGGTCAGCTGATCGAAAATCTGCCGCTGCTCAACGGCCCGACGCTCGGCGTTATCGGCATTCGAGGCCATTAGCATGACCACGCCGGAGGCGAGAGTCAGGCACACCGTGGCACCGTAGGCCCAGTTGGTAATGGTGGCAATTCGCACCTGTTGGATCCTTTTCAGCCGTAAGTGGGAGTGCGTTACTGGAATTATAGGAAACGCCTGATTTTGCGTGACAAAAAAAGGCGGTCTGTGGCTATTGCTGGTCAGTTAAGTATCTGAGGTTGTTCCGTTCACCTTATGTTTAGCAGAATATAATCGCGTCACAACCTGTGAACGTGCAAAGGGGGCTACGCGGCCCCCTTTGCAATCCCCGCGCCCCGTCAGGAAATCGGTGCTTCGCACTGCGCTCACCTCCCGGCCATCTGCCTGCGGTCGGCTCGACTCGACTTCCTGTCTCGTTTCGCCTCTGGCCGCCATCCCTGGCGTCCAGCCCTTGTCATCCGGCCTTCGGTTCGCCGATTTCAGCGGGGACCCACACCGGTGCCACATTCAGACAGCTGTGAAGGTTGA
This sequence comes from Lelliottia sp. JS-SCA-14, assembly GCF_035593345.1. Classification (NCBI taxonomy): domain Bacteria; kingdom Pseudomonadati; phylum Pseudomonadota; class Gammaproteobacteria; order Enterobacterales; family Enterobacteriaceae; genus Lelliottia; species Lelliottia sp. JS-SCA-14. Next base: position 1,038,699 of record NZ_CP141606.1, read on the forward strand.
GGGAACGTGAGTCCGGCTGAAAATCGCTGAGGCGTTGACTGGAGGCAGGGGCGACGCACAGGGATGTGCGTCGAGGGCGCGACTTACAGGGATGTTACCTGCGCCCGTCCCCGCCAGCCGGAAGGAATAAGACGAAGGCACCGCGAAGCGGCGATTTTCTTTGCCGGGAGCCGGGGTTGCCAGGGTGGTGGCGATTGAGCCACCCTGGCACGTTCACCGCAGAGAGATGGACCGGAAGCAGAGGAATGAAAGTGAACGGAACGATTCCACCGATGCCCTAAAGATCTTGGGCAAGCAATAGGCCCGTGGCCGCCTGTTTGCTATTTATCATCCGGGATTCACAGATCGGGAGGATTTCTCCCTTCTTCGATGAAAGCCTCGTCGATTTCGTCTACGTTGCCCGCGTGATCGCGCCCTGAGAGCAAGTTCCAGCAGGCGATGAACAGCGCCGCCACCAGCGGGCCGATGACAAATCCGTTGATGCCGTAGATTTCCATCCCGCCGAGAGTCGAGATCAGGATCAGGTAGTCCGGCATTTTGGTGTCTTTCCCGACCAGCAGCGGACGCAGGATATTATCCACCAGCCCGACGATAATCACGAAGAAGCCGACGATAAAGAACCCTTGCCACAGCTGCTGGGTGGCGAACAGGAAGATGGCGGCGGGCACCCAGATAATCGCCGAGCCGACGGCGGGGATGAGCGACAGGAACGCCATCAGTGCGCCCCACAAGACGCTGCCGTCGATGCCGGCAATGTAGAAGGCGATCCCGCCCAAAATCCCCTGAACTACCGCCACCACGGCGGTGCCTTTGACGGTCGCGCGCGAGACGGCGGCGAATTTGGCAAACAGATGCTGCTTAACAAAATCCGACAGCGGCAGCGAATCGAGGATCTGGCGCACCAGCCACGGCCCGTCTTTGAGCAGGAAAAACAGCAGGTAGATCATCACGCCGAAGCTCACCGCAAAGCCAAACGTCCCTTTGCCGATCAGGAAGGCGCTGCCTGCCAGATACTGTCCGCCTTTCAGGGCGACGTCCGACAGCTTTTGCTGGATCTGGGCCGCGTTATCCAGATTGTGCTCGACGAGGAAGTTCCGCGCCCAGTCCGGCAGATGGGCAAACAGGCTCGCCACCACCTCCGGGAACTGCGGGTTGGTGTGCTGAAGCTTGGTGTACACCACGTTCAGCTCGATGGCCAGCGACGAGAGGATCACCACCAGCGGCGTAAAGACGATCAGGCAGATCACCACCAGCGTAAGTAGCGACGCCACGCCGTTGCGCTCGCCAACCCAGCCGCGCAGCTTGTTTTTCACCGGATGGAAAATCACGGCCAGAATCGACGCCCATAGCACGGCGGAGAAGTAGGGCGCGAGGATGTCAAAGAAAGCCACTGAGACAATGGCGAGAATAAGAATAAAGAAACCTTTAGTCAGTCCGTTAAAGCGCATTAGCGAGTCCTGGTGGCTAAGAAACAGAGTCGACTATAGAACCCTTTGGCAGATTTACCAATTTTGTTGGGTGGATCACATTGCTGCCGTGAAAGAAGTCGGGTGGCGGCTGCGCCTTACCCGGCCTACCAAACCCGGTCAATCCGCAGGCCCGGCAACGAGCGCATGAGTTCATCAGCTGCAGATACCACTTTCGACTGACCGAAGAGGTCAGCACCTCGCGCCATGCTGTAAGTATCTGCCTGTGGAGGTGCTTATGGCCTGGCGACCGATTCTCTACGTCATTCTCACGAATCACCCTCGTCTCAGCGCGCGGCGCGCCCGGCTGCGGCTGGTTCACGGCTAGCTTTTTGTTAACAATCACGGTATAACGAACCTTCTTTGGATGTTTAGATGTCCATACGTTTAGAAGGTAATATGCAAACAGAACAAGACAATGGGCAGCTAAAACGCACCATGAAAACCCGCCACCTGATTATGCTTTCGCTGGGTGGCGTGATTGGGACAGGGTTGTTTTTCAATACGGGTTACATTATTTCCACCACCGGGGCCGCCGGGACGCTGCTGGCGTATCTCATCGGCGCGCTGGTGGTGTGGCTGGTGATGCAGTGCCTAGGCGAACTCTCCGTGGCGATGCCGGAGACCGGGGCGTTTCACGTCTATGCCGCGCGCTATCTGGGCCCGGCGACCGGGTATACGGTGGCGTGGCTGTACTGGCTCACCTGGACGGTGGCGCTTGGCTCGAGCTTTACCGCCGCCGGATTTTGTATGCAGTACTGGTTCCCGCAGGTTCCGGTATGGATCTGGTGCGTGGTGTTCTGCGCCGTCATCTTTGCCCTCAACGTCATCTCTACGCGCTTTTTCGCCGAAGGGGAATTCTGGTTCTCGCTGGTGAAAGTCATCACCATCATCGCCTTTATTATTCTCGGCGGGGCGGCGATCTTTGGCTTTATCCCAATGCAGGACGGCTCACCCGCGCCGGGGCTGGCGAACCTCACCGCGGAAGGCTGGTTCCCGCACGGCGGTTTGCCGATCCTGATGACCATGGTGGCGGTTAACTTTGCTTTCTCCGGAACCGAGCTTATCGGCATCGCGGCGGGTGAAACGCAGAACCCGCACAAGGTGATCCCGGTGGCCATCCGCACTACCATCGCGCGCTTAATCATTTTCTTTATCGGCACCGTGTTTGTGCTGGCGGCGCTGATCCCGATGCAGCAGGCGGGCGTCGAAAAAAGCCCGTTCGTACTGGTATTCGAGAAAGTCGGCATTCCCTATGCGGCGGATATTTTTAACTTCGTGATCCTGACGGCGATCCTCTCGGCGGCCAACTCCGGTTTGTATGCGTCGGGGCGCATGTTGTGGTCGCTCTCCAATGAGAAAACGCTGCCGCGCTGCTTTGCCCGCGTCAATAAAAACGGCGTCCCGCTGACGGCGATCTCCGTGAGTATGCTCGGCGGCGTGCTGGCGCTGTTCTCCAGCGTCATCGCGCCAGACACGGTGTTTGTCGCGCTCTCTGCCATTTCCGGTTTTGCGGTGGTGGCAGTGTGGATAAGCATCTGCGCGTCGCATTTTATGTTCCGCCGTCGTCACCTTCAGGCCGGGAAACCGCTGGCTGATTTACAGTATCGCGCGCCCTGGTATCCCCTGGTGCCGGTGCTGGGATTTGTGCTGTGCCTGGTGGCCTGCATCGGGCTGGCGTTTGACCCGACCCAGCGCATCGCCCTTTACTGCGGGCTGCCGTTTGTCGCGTTGTGTTATGGTGCGTACTACCTGACTCAACCCCCGAAAAACCAGGAGCCTGAACATGTCGCAGAATAATCCGCTAACCGCCCTCCTTGAAACACAGCCTTTTATCGTGCTGGACGGAGCGATGGCGACGGAACTGGAAGCGCGCGGTTGCCACCTGGCCGATAGCCTGTGGTCCGCCAAAGTGCTGGTGGAAAACCCGGAGCTGATACGCGAAGTGCATCTCGACTACTTCCGCGCCGGGGCGCAGGTGGCGATCACCGCCAGCTATCAGGCGACGGCGGCGGGTTTTGCCGCACGCGGTTATGATGAGGCGCAGTCTCGTGCGCTGATCGGCAAAAGCGTGGAGCTGGCGCGCAAGGCGCGGGAAGCGTATCTGGCGGAAAATCCGCAGGCGGGCACGCTGCTGGTAGCCGGATCGGTCGGGCCGTACGGCGCGTATCTGGCGGACGGCTCGGAGTATCGCGGGGATTACGTTCGCAGCGCGGCGGAGTTTAGCGAGTTTCATCGTTCGCGTGTGGAAGCCCTGCTGGACGCCGGGGCCGATCTGCTGGCCTGCGAAACCCTGCCGTCCTTTGCGGAGATCAAAGCCCTGGCGGAACTGCTGACAGGCTATCCGCGCGCGAAGGCGTGGTTTTCGTTTACCCTGGGCGATAGCGAGCATCTGAGCGACGGTACGCCGCTGCGTGACGTGGTGGCAACGCTTGCGGATTATCCGCAGATTGTGGCGCTGGGGATTAACTGTATCGCCCTGGAAAACACCACGGCGGCGCTGGAACATCTGCAAACCCTGACCGCGCTGCCGCTGGTGGTCTATCCGAATTCCGGTGAGCATTACGACGCGGTGAGTAAAACCTGGCACCATCACGGTGAGGCTTGTGAGACGCTGGCGGGGTATTTGCCGCAGTGGGTTGCAGCAGGAGCGAAGCTGATCGGCGGGTGCTGTCGCACGACGCCGAAGGATATTGCTGAGCTTAAAGCTTTGCGCTGAACATTGCCGGGTGGCGGCTGCGCCTTACCCGGCCTACAGGTAAGAAGGCCGCACCGAACAGTCCCCTCTCCCTTGAGGGAGAGGGTTAGGGTGAGGGGGAAGGTGCGCGCTGGTGCCCTCACCCCGGCCCTCTCCCACAGGGAGAGGGAGCAAACCCTAGGCTGCATCCGCCAAAACAAACATCCCGTACGGATGGATCTCCAGGTAATAATTTTCCCCTTCGTTCGGCTGCAGACGCGTGGCGTTGACCTGCAGCAAAATCTCCTGCCCGTGCCACTCCACAATCACCTCGTACTGCGGTCCCATGTAGGCGACGTGCCGGATAGTGCAGCGCTGGCTCTCTTCGCCGCGCTCGCTCAGAGTGATCGCCTCCGGGCGTACGCCGACGGAGCCTTCTCCGTCTTGCGCAAAATGCATCGGACGCGGCAGACGATACCCGTGGATCTCGACGAAATCCTCGCTAAAGCGCGCCGGGAACAGGTTGGCGTCGCCCATAAAGCTCGCCATGAAGCGTGACGCGGGCTGGCGATAGAGATCCTGCGGCGAACCGATCTGCATGATGTTGCCTTTGTTCATCACCAGCACGGTGTCTGATACCGCAAACGCCTCGCTCTGATCGTGCGTGACGTACAGCGAGGTGATATTGAACTGCTTTTGCAGCTCGCGGATCTTGTCGCGCATGCTGCGGCGCAGGTTGGCGTCGAGGTTACTCAGCGGCTCATCAAACAGCAGCACTTTCGGTTTCAGGATCAGGGCGCGCGCCAGGGCCACGCGCTGCTGCTGGCCGCCGGAGATCTGATCGACGTAGCGATCTTCAAACCCCTCCAGATCGACCATCGCCAGCGCCTCTTTCACCCGCGCTTTAGTTTCCGCGCGCGATACGCCGAGCATTTTCAGCCCATAGCCGACGTTCTCACCCAGCGACATGTGCGGGAACAGGGCGTAAGACTGGAACACCATGCAGATATCACGCTGCTGGATGGAACGGTGCGTCACATCCTCGCCATCAATCAGAATCTGCCCTTCCGTCGGTTTTTCCAGCCCGGCGACCAGGCGCAGGACGGTGGTTTTGCCGCACCCGGACGGGCCGAGGAGCGTCACCATCTGTCCCTGCGGGATCGCCAGGTTGATGTTCTCGATAACGGTATTTGTCCCGAAGCGCTTGGTGACATTGCGCAGTTCAACGAAATGTTTCTGAGTCATAGTGTTACGCCTGGTTTTTGGCTTTAGAGCGGGAGGTGCGTGCCTCACCGATCAGCCAGTCAAAGAGGAAAATGATCGCCAGCATGACCACAATCAGGATCGAGCCGTAGGCAATCGCCACACCGTATTCGCCGTCTTCCACGCGGTTCAGGATGTAGGCCGTTGCCACGCGGGTATCCGGCGTGACGAGGAACACAATGGCGCTGACGGTGGTAATGGCGCGCACGAAGCTGTAGATCAGCGCCGACAGGATCGCCGGGCGCAGCAGCGGCAGCAGAATGTGGGTAATGGTGCGCAAGCTCCCGGCACGCAGGCTGAGGGACGCCTCGTCCAGCGACTTATCGATCTGCCCTAATCCCGCAATCCCGGCGCGAATGCCGACCGGCACGTTACGCATCACCATCGAAATAATCACAATCGCTGCGGTACCGGTGAGGTAAACCGGCGCGCTGTTAAAGGCCAGGATATAAGAGACACCCGCTACCGTGCCCGGTACGGCGAAGCACAGCATGGTGGTGAACTCAATGGTCTTTTTGCCTTTAAACTGCTGGCGCACCACCACCCAGGCGATCAGCAGGCCAAAACCGGCGGTGATCGGCGCGGCGATCCCGGCGTAAAGCAGGGTGTCGAGCAGGGAAGGCCATGCGCCGTCGCTCATCCCCTGGCCGAACAGTTTGATAAAGTTATCCAGCGTCAGGGTGTAATCCACGCCCCAGTTAACGGTGAAGCTGCCGTAGAAAATGCTGCCGTAGAGCAGGGCGTTAAAGGCAATCCACACCGCCAGCAGGGCGACCACACCCCACACCAGCGTCACCGGCAGAGGTTGCACGTCGCCACGGTAGGATTTACCGGAGACGGTGACGTACGAGCGTTTGCCGATCCACATGTACTGGATGCAGAACACCAGCAGCGAGAAGACCAGCAGAAACGCGCCGAGGGTGCTGGCGGCCTGATAATCCAGCTGCGAACCGGTGATGTAGAAGTAGATTTGCGTCGCTAAAACGTCGAAGTTGCCGCCGAGCACCAGCGGGTTACTGAAGTCGGCGAGCGACTGGACGATCACGATCAGGAACGCGTTCGCCAGCGCCGGTTTCAGCAGCGGGACGAAGACGCCGTTAAAGGTCTGCCAGCGGCTGGCGCGCAGGGTGTAAGAGGCCTCTTCCAGCGAGGGATGAATGGTTTTGATCGCCCCGTCGAGGATCATAAAGGCCATCGGGGTGAACGCCAGCACCTGCGCCAGCCAGATGCCGGTGAAGCCGTACAGCCAGTTGGTATTGGTCAGGCCGAACCAGTCGACCATCAGCTCGGTGACATACCCGGAGCGGCCCATCATCAGCGTCACGCCTAAACCCACCACGAACGGCGGAGTGACGATCGGCAGGATCGAGAAGATGCGCCCGATGATGGCGCTGCGTTTCGCGATGCGGGTGGTGTAGATCGCCAGCACCAGCCCGAAGAAGGTACAGCCGATACCGACGGCGATCGACAGCAGCACCGAGTTGATGATCACCTGCACGATGTGCGCCTGTGACAGCACGGTCATAAAGGCCAGCGGGGCGAACTCGCCCGCGTCGTTGGTGAACATCGGAATGAAAATGGCGATGCTCGGCCAGACGATAAAGATGCCGATCAGCGCCACGATGGTAATCAGCGAGCCAATCACAAAGCGGTCGCCGCCCAGCCACTCCAGCCGCGTCAGCGCCAGGGTCATGATCGCGCCGAGAGCAACGAACAGCACGATAGTGGCAAAACCTAAACCGCGTCCTTCCACCGTCGCGCTGATGACGATAAAGGCCATGCACAGCAGCGCCCAGCCCGCGTCGAGGTAGTGGCGGCTGCGCTGTTCGCGCTTCGCTTCGTTAAACGGCCGCACCAGCAGCAGGCTTGGCAACAGATACCACAGCCAGCTGATATTGAAGTGGGACCAGCTGTAGGCGTCGAGAATTTCTTCGCGCGTTGACTCCAGCAGGCCGTAATCCAGGCTCCAGCTCGGCAGCAGCGCAAACGCCACCCAGCCAAGTAAAACCCAAAGGAATACCGCATCCCGTTTTTTGACGGGATGAAGAGCGAGTGTGTGTGACATAAGTTTTCCGGGTGTTGAGGAAAATGTAGGCCGGGTAAGGCGCAGCCGCCACCCGGCATTGACCACTTATCGCAGGCTTATTTACCCATCTTCACGTCGCTGACCCATTTGTTGATCAGAGCCTTGCGCACATCCGTTGAGCCGTACTTGTCCATGTCGTAGCTGATCAGCTTCAGGTCGTCGAGCTTGAGGGAGTTCGGCGAGGTCTCGGCGGTGGTGTTGGTCAGGATCTGGTAAGACTTGCCTTTCTTCCACGCCAGCTCCTGAGCCTCTTTTGACAGCACCCAGTCAACGAACAGCTTCGCGTTCTCTTCGTTGCGCGCGCCTTTCAGGATACTGACGCCGCCGATCTCATACCCGGTGCCTTCGCACGGCGAAATCAACTCCAGCGGTGCGCCCTGTTCTTTTTCCAGCGAGTAGTCGTGCAGGAAGCCAATCCCGATAGCCGTTTCACCGCGTGCGGCGTTACGCGCCGGGGCGATGCCGGATTTGGTGTACTGAGAGACGTTGCCGTTAAGCTGTTTCAGGTAGTCGAACGCCTGATCTTCTCCCCACAGCTGCACGAAGGTCGCCAGCGCAGTGTAGGCGGTGCCGGAGCTTTGCGGATCGGCGATCTGGATCTCGCCTTTGTATTCCGGTTTGGTCAGATCCTTCCAGCACTTCGGCACCGGCAGGTTTTTCTCTTTCAGGCGCTGGGTGTTGACGCCAAAGCCCAGAATGCCGACGTAAACGGCGGAGGAGAGGTTGCCTTTCACCTTGGCCGGATCGCGGAATTTCTCCATGATCTGCTCCAGATTTTTCGATTTATACGGCTGCAGCAGCCCCATTTCACCGGCCTGCGACTGCGGGTCCAGCGTGCCGCCGTACCAGACATCCGCCTGCGGGTTTTTCTTCTCAGCATCAACTTTTGCCAGCGTACTGCCGGAGCCGTTGCGGATGAATGAGGTTTTGACGTCATACTTATCGCCGAAGGCTTTGGTTTCGGCCTCGCACATTTCGTTGGTGGCGCTGCAATAGACCACCAGACGGCCTTTGGCCTGCGCGGCACCGGTTAAGGTAGCGAGCGCGATCCCGGAAGCAATGAGGGTAGAGAGAAGCGTTGTTTTCATTATTCAGCCCTTATAAGACGTTATGTGACTGCGAGAAGCGGTGATGCCCGACATCAGCAGCGGCATCAGTAATAAACCCATCAGTACGGCGGCGATGGAGAGCAAACTGAACATCCCCGACCAGCCGTAATGTTCAATCACCAGCGACAGCGGCCATCCGGCCAGCGACGCTCCCAGATAGGCAAAGACGCCGAGAAAACCGGTGATCGAGCCTGCCGCCTGTTTATGCCCGCATTCGACGGCGGCAAGACCAATCAGCATTTGCGGGCCGAAGACAAAAAATCCGACCGCAAAAAAGCACATCGCCAGCAGGGCGTAGTGGTGAACCGGCGCCAGCCACAGGGCGGCGACGGAGACCATCAGGCCCAGCGTGAAGAGCAAAATCATCGGCGCACGTTGCCCGCTGAACAGCAGATCCGACCCCCATCCGGCGAACAGCGCGCCGAGCAAACCGCCGACCTCAAACAGCATCACCGTCGCGTTGGCGCTGAGCAGATTGACGCCGTGGCTTTCCGACAGCCAGATGTTGCCCCAGTCGTTGAGCGCAATGCGGATCAAATACACCAGCACATAGGACGCGCCGAGCAGCCAGATCATCGGATTTTGCAGCATGGTGGTGCGTAACATCTGCCACAAACCCATCGGCGGACTTTGCTGCTCCTGGCGCAACTCCAGCGGATCGTTGCGCCACTCCCCGACCGTTGGCAGACCCTCTTCCTGCGGTGTCCCCCGCAGCTGTGTGGTCAGCCAAATGCCGAGCACAATGCTGATAATCCCCGGTGTCAGCATCGCGGCCTGCCAGCCCCAGAGATGGGCGGCAAGGGCACAAATCAGCGGAATAATCGCCCCACCGATATTGATGGAGGTATTCCAGCATCCCCACCAGAAGCCGCGCTCGTTGCGCGAATACCAGTGGGTGAGCAGGCGCGCGCAGGGCGGCCAGCCCCATCCCTGAAAGAATCCGTTCAGCGTCCAGATGAACAGCAGCAGGCCAAACGAATCGCTGAAGGTAAACAGCACGTTCAGCACGCCGGTGGCCAGCAGGCCGATCCCCATAAACGCCCGCTGTCCGTGGCGGTCGTGCCACAGTCCGGCGGCAAATTTCGACAGTCCGTAGCTCAGATAAAACAGCGACCCGATAAGCCCGATGTCGCTTTTGCTCAGCCCCAAATCCATTTGCAGCGCGGGCAGGATGTAGTTGACGCTTTTGCGCGTCAGGTAAAACGCCGCGTAGCCGACAGCCATGCACAGCAACAGGCGTGGGCGCAGGGCCCGATAGCGTTGAGAAATCTCTTCAGCAGACAGTGCGTGCATGGCGTTCTCCGTTTGAGCTGACTGTAGGGAAGTGCAAGGCAAAAGGGATGAGAGAAAGTCTGGAGTGGCTAAGACTTTTTCCTGGTTAGCGCGGTGTTTGTTGCAAAATTGTGGGCAGGTTAACAATTACGCGGGTGCCGTCCTGGGATTCCAGCGTGAATTCTCCACCGAGAGCGTGAACGCGCTCGCGCATCCCCTGAATGCCAAAGCCGGGCGTTTTTTCCGGCTGAATGCCGCTGCCGTTGTCCGACACGTCGAGGATCAGACGATGATTTTGCTGGCGCAGTACGATCCGCACTTCGCTGGCGTCCGCGTGTTTGCTGACGTTATTCAGCAGCTCCTGCAGCAGGCGATAGAGGGTAAAGACCAGGGTTTCGTTTTGCGGCGGGGCGTCCAGCTGCCAGTCAAAACGGCAGGTAATGCCGCGCTCCGGGAAGGCGAATTCGTTTACCAGATGGTGCAACGCCTCTTTCAGCGACAGCTCGTCGAGCACCGGCGGACGCAGCTGACGCAACAGCTGGCGGGTGGAGTGGTGAATGCGCCGCGCCAGCTCGTTGATCTGCCCGGCGGCTTCGACCGCCAGCGGAGTATCTCCCGCGCGTTTCACCAGCTGGGACTGGATCTGAATCGCCGTGATGTTCTGGCCGATTTCGTCGTGCAGCTCGCGGGCCAGGTGTTTGCGGGTGTCCTCTTCGGTGTGGATCAGCTTTTCGGTGAGCTCACGCCGGGCCTGCAGCTCCGCTTCCAGCCTGCGGCGATAGTGGTCGAGATTCAGCGCCAGCTGCTGCTGGCGGCTGATGGCGATCCCGAGCCCAATCCCGAGCAGCGACTGGGTGGCGAGAAAAATCTCCAGCTCCAGCAGATCCGTAAACCCGACGCCCACCTGGCGGGCAATGGTGATCATCATGCTGCCGAGCAGTCCGGAGAGCACGCCGCCCTGCCAGCCAAATTTCCACGCCATCACCACGTTCGGCAGGAATACCACAATCAGCAGCAGCCGCTCCAGAGCGGGGGAGAGCACCATCTGCGTGCCAATGCCGATGATGAAAAACAGGCTGCACCAGATAATCAGCGAGGTGCGCAGGGGCGGGTTGGTGGTGTCCAGCCCGAGGAGATGATACCGGTGCTGCTGGCGCAAAAATTCAAACACCAGATAGACAAAGGGCGTCAGCAGAACGCCGCCGGTAAACGACGCCAGCCCGAGCAGCGTGGCCGGGCTTTGCAGAAACGGCGCGAGGCACAGGGTTTGCAGCAGGGCGTTGACGCTCACCGCCGCAATCAGCAGTGACAGCCGCTGCCAGTAAAGGGGAAAACGGCGCCAGTAGCGTTGCACGGCGTAAGCCGGGAACAGCCCGAGCACAGGGGCGGCCAGCATCAGATAGCCGGTCAGTAATTGCTCACTGTGCAGCCACAACATCGCGGCCAGCGTCGGCAACACCACCGCAGGCCAGAAGCGGCGCGACAGAAGAATTAACAGCGCCAGATAGACGCCCTGCGGCAGGAACAGCACCCCCTGCTGGCCGTTGTGGGTGAGATAAAAACTCAGCGTCCACAGCATCAGCCAGCCGGTTCCCCAGGCCAGCATAATGAACAGGGAGAGGACAATGTGCCGCAGAGAACGCCGCATCAGTGGCCCGTCAGCAGCTGATTGTCGAGGGCGAAATGCACCAGCTCAATGGTGCTGCTGCACTGTAATTTCCCCAGCACGTTGGCGCGATGCACGTGAACGGTTTTATGGCTCAGCTCGAGAGTAAAGGCGATGGCTTTGACGCTTTCACCTTTCACCAGCAGGTCGAACACTTCCCGTTCGCGCGGGGTGAGGACATCCAGCACTTTCGACACCGGCTGGCCGCCGCGCAGGGCTTTCACCGCGTCGGCGCAGAGATAGTGGCCGCCCATGCCGACGGAGCGCACCGCCTGCACCAGCTCTTCCGGGCCGCAACGTTTGGTGAGATATCCGCTGGCCCCGGCGTCGAGGGCGCTTTGCACAAAGGCGGGGGTGTCATAGATGCTCAGAATGATGGCGCGAAACGCCGGGCGCTGCTGGCGCAGACGTTTGAGCAGGCTCAGCCCGTTTTCATCGGGCATGGCGACATCCAGCACCGCGACGTCAATATCACTGTGCGTTAATGCAGGCCAGGCGTCGGCCGCGCAGCTGTACTGGCCTTCGACCACCAGGTCGTCTTCCAGATTTAAAAGCTGCGCAAAACCAGACCGCACTACCACATGGTCATCCACCAGCACCACTTTGATCATTGCTTATTTCTCTTACCGAAGTTGATATCCATGATGCCTGTTGCGCCGGGCGTGGCAATAAGCTGAGCGCGGTTATGTAACCTGTGTAACAAAAATGCAATAAATTAAAAACCTTTGCCAATATCCCTGCCGATATCAGGGCAGGGCGTGGGTATTGTCTTTTTCAGTGGGCGGAAACAGAGGCACGTTAATATATGAATCAATTTGTCTGTTTATTGACATGGTGTGAAAACAGGTGACGGAGATGTAACGCATTGCTGCTGCGAATAGTGATTTTACCTCTGCCTGCCGCGGCTGATTCATTATTTTGTGGTTCAATAACCTATTATTTCATGTTTCGTTAGTATTAAAATCTAATCCTCGTTTCTGCTGTATTTATTATTCTAATTAAACCTCTTATTTGTTGGAGTTGTTTGTTATTGACTGGAAGGGCTATTTCGCCTTTTTTTTAAGTCATTACGGGTTACTATTTATTGCATCAGCGAGGCGCAGGCCGAAATACGCAATCAGGTTTGAACTTGCTGGTGAATATGTTTAGAGGTTTTTTGATTGATGAGGAAATTAAGCCAGAGCATTTATCTGGTTCGGGAGAGTTTTGCTCAAGATTCATTAATCAAAAATCTTATTTGTGTGTCATTTCCTTAAATTACAGGACCACTTTTATGAAACTGAATAACGTTTTTTCTGCTCTGGTATTGGCTTCAGGTTTAACTGCATTTGGCGCTCAGGCCGATCAAGGTAGCGGCGTGGTGACCTTCACCGGCTCCGTGATTGACGCGCCATGCTCCGTGGCAGCGGGCGATGACGATCAGACCATCGACCTGGGCCAGGTTTCCAGCTCTGCAGTGGCTAACGGCGGCACCTCTACGCCGGTTCCTTTCTACATCCACCTGGAAAACTGCTCTGTGGATACGGCTAACACCGTCTCCACCACCTTTACCGGCGCGGATTCCAGCGTTGACGGCGCGGTACTGGGCGTGACCGGCTCTGCAACCGACGTGGGCATCGTGATGACCGACGGCGACAGCAACGCGATCACCCTGGGTGAAGCGACCGTAGGCCAGACCATCCAGAACGGCGACAACACCCTGGCGTACTCCGCCTACATCATCGGTGGCGAAGCGCCAACCGAAGGTGATTTCACCGGTGTGACGAACTGGACTCTGGCATACGAATAAGGTTTCCCCTTATTCCACGATGTTATTCAGGCGGCCTTTCTGGCCGTCTGATATTCCACTCTGACCGAATAAGAGAAAAGGGATTGCGATGCATTTTTTATTATCTACATCGACACCGCCGATCGTGAAAATCTTCCTTTTTCTCCTGTCTGGTTATTGCCTGCCATTACTGGCGGCAAACCAGGGGGACGGCGCGATATTCATTAAAGGGGAGGTGCTTTATACCCCCTGCGCCATTGATCTTGATAGCCGCGACCAGACGATTGATATGGGAGAAACCCCCGTCGCCGAAATAGCCACCAAAGGCTATGGCCCAACGCGTCATTTTACCGTTCGTTTAATCAATTGCCTGATGCTGCCCTCACCAGGGAACAGCCAGTTCGACTCTGAGTATTACCAAATCACCTTTGATCCCATGACCGGAACGGAACGTTTTGCCATTCGCGGTGAAGCCGAGGGCATTGAACTCACCATTCGCGATACCGACGGCAATCTCGCGGTGCCCGGCGTGGCGCTTCCGGCAAAAGAGGTCACCCGGGGAAATATCGATCTTCACTATGCGCTGCAGATGGTAAGCGACGGCCAGCCGCTGAAATCAGGGACGTATCAGTCGCTGATTCGCTTCAGAATGGATTATTACTGAGATGAATAAACAGACTCCGCCACGATTCAGACGCTCGACCCTCAGTTTGCTCATTCTGGGAATGCTGCTGCCGGTTTCAGCATCCTGGGCCGATGACGAGATCCAGTTCAATACCGATGTGCTGGATACTCAGGATAAAGACAACATCGATCTCAGCCATTTCTCCCGTCGCGGCTATGTCATGCCTGGCGACTACACCTTCACCATTATGGTGAACAAGGAGAGCCTGAAAGAAGAGCAAATCGTGGTTTATCCGGTCGGCGAAAATGGCCAGGAGAGCCTGATCTGCCTCTCACCTGAGCTGGTTTCACGCCTGACGCTGAAAGCCAGCGCCATGCGAGAGTTAAGCTGGCTGCGTGACGGCCAGTGTCTGGATAAAGCCAGCCTCGAGGGGCTGGAGATGCGCGTCGATCTGGCGAAAGATACCCTCTATCTGGCGATCCCGCAGGCTTACCTCGAATTCACCGCCCCGAACTGGGACCCGCCGTCGCGCTGGGATGAGGGGATCCCTGGGGTGATTGCCGACTACAACCTCAACGTGCAGACCCAGCACTCGGTCAATTCGTCCGACAGCCAGAGCCTGAGCGGAACCGGCGTGTTCGGGGCGAATCTGGGGCCGTGGCGCGCCCGCGCCGACTGGCAGACCAACTGGGACAAGCGCAACGGCAATACCGACAAAGATTTCAGCTTTAGCCGCTACTACCTCTATCGCGCCATCCCGTCGCTGAAAGCCAAGCTGACCGTGGGCGAGGATTACCTGAGCTCGGACATATTCGACACTTTCCGCTTTAGCGGCGTCAGTCTGAACTCGGATCTCAGCATGCTCCCACCGAGCCTGCGCGGCTATGCGCCGGAAGTGACGGGCATCGCCCGCTCCGGCGGGAAAGTGACCATTAGCCAGCAGGGGCGCGTGCTGTACGAAACCCAGGTGGCGGCGGGGCCGTTTCGCATTCAGGAGCTGAATGACGCGGTCTCCGGCACCCTGGACGTGCGCGTGGATGAGCTGGATGGCAGCGTGCAGACCTTCCAGGTGACGACGGCGTCGGTGCCTTATCTGACGCGTCCCGGTGCGGTGCGCTACAAGCTTGCGGCGGGTAAGCCCTCCGAGTGGGAGCACAGCATGACCGGGCCGCTGTTTACCTCCGGGGAGGCCTCCTGGGGGATCGCTAACGGCTGGACGCTGTACGGTGGTACGGTCATTGGCGGGGACTACAACGCCCTGTCGATGGGGATCGGTCGTGACCTCTACCTGCTGGGCGCCGTGGCGGCGGATATCACCCAGTCGCGCGCCTCGCTCCCCTCTGACGGCACGCTCTCCGGCACCTCTTATCGGGTCAGCTACTCCAAAACTTTCGACGAATACGACAGCCAGGTGACCTTCGCGGGCTACCGCTTCTCCGAGCGCGACTTTATGAGCATGTCGGAATATCTCGACGCGCGCTACGGCAGCGGGGCGTCCCACAGCCCGAAAGAGAAATACACGCTCTCCTTCAACAAGCGCTTTCGCGAGCTGGGGCTGAGCACCTATCTGAACTACAGCCACCAGACCTACTGGAACAGCGCCGACAACGATCGCCTGACGCTTTCGATGTCGCGTTACCTCGACGTTGGGCCGTTCAAAAACATGAGCGTCTCCCTGTCGGTGTACCGCAGCGAGTACTACTCCCTGAAGGACGACGGGGCATATGTGTCGATCTCACTTCCGATTGGCAACGGCACATCCCTGAGCTACGGCGCCACCGTCAACCGCACGGATAACACCCATCGCGTCAGCTATTACAGTCGTCTGGATGAGCACAACAGCTTCCAGGTCAGCAGCGGGCTGTCGCGCAGCGGGCCGACGGGCTACGGCTACTACACCTGGCAGGGCGACAGCACCCAGGTGCAGGCCAACGCCAGCTACCAGGCCGGCAGCTACAGCGCCCTGGGGATGACCCTCAACGGCGGTCTGACCATGACCACGGAGGGCGGGGCGGCGCATCGCTCCAACGCGCGCGGCGGAAGCCGGGTGCTGGTGGATACCGCAGGCGTCAGCGGCGTGCCGGTGAAAGGCTTTGGCGCATCGGTCAAAACTAACCGCTTCGGCAAGGCGGTGATTGCGGATGTGAACAGCTACTACCGCAATCCGATCCGCATCGACGTCGACAAACTGGACGAAAACGCCGACGTCACCCGCTCCGTTTCCCAGGCCACACTCACCGAAGGGGCCATCGGCTACCGCCAGTTTGATGTGATTGCCGGGGGCAAAGCGATGGCCTTTATCCGTAAAGCCGACGGGAGCTATCCGCCGTTTGGCGCCTCCGTCGTGAATGACAAAAATCAGGAAACCGGCGTCGTGAACGACGAAGGGAGCGTCTGGCTGAGCGGCATCCAGGCCAATGGAAAAATGACCGTGAAATGGGACGGCAAAGCCCGCTGCGTGGTGAACCTGCCACCTGTCCTTCCGCAGGTACTGGATAACCTGCTTTTAACCTGTGCGCCGGAATGAACCGGCCCGAACAAGAGATGAGCTTTGAGATGACGAATGTACGATTGCATGCCCTGGCGGGCATCGCGCTGGCGTTTAGCGCTGTTGCGCACCAGGCCAACGCCGCCGTGGCGCTGGACCGTACCCGGGTGATTTTCGACGGCGCGGCGAAATCCGTCAGCCTGCGGATCACCAACGAAAACAAAACCCTGCCGTACCTGGCGCAGGGCTGGGTGGAAGATCCTCAGGGCAAAAAGATCACCGATCCGCTGGTGTTGCTCCCGCCGGTTCAGCGCATCGAGCCGGGCGAGCAGAGCCAGATCAAGGTGCAATCCACCGCCGCGATCCAGCGTCTGCCCCAGGATCGGGAGTCGCTGTTCTACTTCAATCTGCGTGAGATCCCGCCGAAAAGCACCAAACCTAACACCCTGCAGCTGGCGCTCCAGACCCGCATCAAGCTGTTCTATCGCCCGTCGGCCCTCGAGGTGAAGCGCACGGATTACGCCACGCCGTTCCAGGAACAGCTGACCCTGACGCGCGAAGGGGACAAGTACCGCATCACCAATCCGACGCCGTATTACATCTCGCTGGTGAATGCGTCGTCGACGCTGACCGGCAAAGCCGCGGCCGGGTTTAAGCCGGTGATGGTCGAACCGAAAGGGCAGCTGGTTCTTGCACCTTCCGCATCGGCACTCGGCGGCGCGCCGGTCCTGACCTATGTGAACGACTTTGGTGGACGAGCGAAGCTGGTCTTTAGCTGCGGGGGCAACGCGTGTAAAGCCGTCCCGCAGGAAAAGAAAAAGTAAGCGATTTCGGGAGGGCTGAATGAAATTCAGAGACTGGAAAAACGGGGGCGCGCTGGCGCTGCTCCTCGCCGCAGGACCCGCCGCCGCCGATGACGTGGCGCTGGTGGACGGCGAGTACGGGCTGCTGCAGGTTTACGGCGCGTTGACCGAGAGCGCCTGTCGGCTGGCGATGGAGTCGGCGTGGCAGGAGATCGACATGGGCACCATCGCCACCGGTGAGCTGAAAAAACCGGGCGATCAGGGCACGCCGGTACGCGTCGCGATCCGCCTGGAAGATTGCCTTCCGTCACCCGCGACGATCCGCGATGCCTGGAGCGGGGATCTGCTCTGGAGCCGCGATCAGCCCTCCGTCACCGTCAGCTTTGTGGCACCGGGCGAGGTGTTGAATCCCGGCCTGGTAAAAGTGTCCGGGACGAGCGGCGTGGCGCTGCGCCTGACCGATCGCTATCACCGTGATGTGCGTCTGGGAAGCGAAGGGCAGCCGCTGCTGCTCGAGCCGGGCGGCAACACGCTTTTCTACTATATCGCGCCGGAACGTACCGCTGCCCCGCTGGTGGCGGGCGCGTGGCATGCGCTGATCCACTTCAGGCTTAACTATGACTAGTTTCTTTCTTCGCCTGCTTTCAGGCGCATCTGCGCTCTTGCTGACACCCGTCTGTTTTGCCGCCCTGACGGTGAACGTGACGGGGGTGATCGTGGAAGGGGTCTGCGAGATCAACAACGGCGAAACCATTCACGTGGATTTCGGCAATAACCTGCAGTCGAAGCAGATCGACGGCGAGCATTTTATGCAGAACATCGACTACTCGCTGGCCTGCGAGGATCTGACCTCCAACGATCTGGAGATGCAGTTTGAAGGCACAGCCACTTCGTTCAGCGACGATTATCTCGGCACCGACCGGGAAGGGCTGGGCATCAAGCTGTACATGAACGGCGAGTCGATGCCGCTCAACACCTGGATGCCGTTCACCTGGCCGGAAGTGCCGGTGTTGCAGGCCGCACCGATGAAAGATGACGCGACCGAGGTGGAAACCGGGGTCTTTACCGCCTCCGCCACGCTGAAAATTCAGTACCAGTAAGGGACACATTCTGATGAAACGATTGCTGTACGCCATTATGTTGCTGGGAGGGCTGGCCTTTAGCCAGGCTGCGTCGGCGTCGATCTGGACATGGATTGACAGTCTTGCGACCTGCTCAAGCACCGCGACCTACTGCTACGACTACAGCTTTACCCTTGCCGACTGGGATGAGGAGGATTCCACCCCCAATCCCTGCTACGGCTTAACGGCATGCACGATTTTTGTCGGTCACCGGCACAACGCAGCCGGGACGTCTGGCCCGCGTACGCACCGTTCATGGGGGGCGGGTGTCTATCCGTTTTTATTGACGGCACAGACGCTGGGCGATCTCGGCAAAGAGATGAAAGCCATCTTCCCGATGCCTTACTCCTCCACTACGCGTCATAGCGGAAGTACGGTCGCCACCGAAGAGTGCGTCGGGTTCTTTTATGCCGCCGGAAAAAACCTCGGCAGCAACTCTTCGGAGGTGAATTCGACGACCTTTGAGGGCTACCCGCTCATGCCCGGCAGTATTTGCGGCGCGGCCCCCGCCCCGAGCGGCTCCTGCGATTTCGACCAGGACGTACTGACCCTCGATCACGGCACGCTGAGTCGCAAGGAGCTGGAAGGGCATGAAGTCAGTGAAAATGTCAGCATCAGCTGCACGACCTCGCAAACGCTGAAACTCTACATCTACTCCGCCGACAAAGTGGAGCTGCGCGACGACGGCAGTCTCTACTCAGAGCTCTACATGAACGACAACGTGCTCGGCACCTCGGGCTTTACCCTGGATGTGGAAGCCCAGGATAACGTGGTCGTGAAGTCGGTACTGCGCACCAATGGCACTCCGGAAGCGGGCGAGTTTTCGGGCTCAACGATTATGCTGATCACGGTGGAATAATGAAAAATCCTGAATCGTCTTTAAGCAGTGTCGATCTCTACTGCGCCCTGATGATGGGGGAGATTGTTCCCTATTATCAGCCGGTGATTGACGCCGGAACCCAATCCCTTCACGGGCTGGAAGTGCTGATGCGCTGGGCGCTGGCCGACGTGGACTCAACGCCCGTCGATCTGATTGCTGCGTTTGAAGAGCAAGGGCTGATGCCAGAGATGACCCAGCATCTGCTGCGCCAGGTGGCGGAAGATATTAATGAACTGGATGCGCTGCTGCCAGACGGGTTACATCTCTCTTTTAACGCCAGCCCGGCGCAAATTGAAAAGCCCGGTTTTGTTTTCGATACGCTGTCGTTTCTTGCCGCCCTGCCGCTGGAGAAATATCGCCTGGTGGTGGAAGTCACCGAATCGCAGCCCCTGGCGAATACGCCGGAAGTGGCGGGGACAATCCTGAAATTACAGCTGGCGGATGTCGCCGTCTATTTTGATGATTTTGGCACCGGCTGTGCAAACCTGAATTGCATTGAACAATTCAATGTCGATGGATTAAAAATCGACCGCTTATTTGTCGAAGGATTATCGTCAGGCGCGCGTTCCGCGTCGATTATTTCCCTGATTGCCAGTCTTGCCCAGTCGCAAAAAATGGATGTCATCGCCGAAGGCGTTGAAACAGCGTGCCAGTCGCAGGCACTGTGTGAAATGGGAATTCAGATCCAACAGGGCTATCTATTTTCAAATGCATTAAGTAAAACGCAATTACAACAATACCTTGCGGCCTGAATTGAATATTACCATCGGAACAATGTGGTTTATTAGTTTGGTTGATTTTCTGGTGTTTTGTCACCCTTATTCATATACGCTAAAATGGTTATTGGCATTATCGCCATAAAAAGTGTGGATTAATATTGGAGCTGGTGACAGTGCTATGCATTTTATAATAAACAAAAAGGTCTCTTTCAAAGTGGCGGAGAGGACGATTTCGGATGATAAAGATCAGCATTTGCTTTCCAATCCGGCGTGTCGGCTTTTACTGGTACTTCTGGAGAATAATAATAAGCTCATGACGCGAGAGGATCTCTTGCAGAAGGTGTGGGGAGATTTTGGATTGACGCCCTCGAGCAATAGTCTGAACAATAATGTCAGCATACTGCGCAAGATTTTTTCAGAATTCGACATTCACGATGTCCTGAAAACCATCCCCAAACAGGGGTTTGCCTTGATGCTTGACGATCTGCAATTTAATGAGAAATCCAGAGACTATATGGTGATGCAGGCCATTTCTCAGCCAGATAAGGAGCCGGGTGTCAATAAGAGCTGGCTGATAGGTGCGGGCGCGACGCTGGTGATGATTATTGCCGTTGTGGTCGCGCTGTATCTCAATTTTTTTACTAAGCGTGAAGAGGTCATTTTTTACAAACAAGTGAATGCGTGCAAAATTTACTATTTCAATAACGTCAATGTGGATCGTGTCGAACGCTATTTCGCGGACGGTAAAGGCGTAAGGTTATTACAGAAATGCGCGACCCCACATAATATCTATTACGATGACAGTAAGCTCCATGAAAAAACGGACCTTCTTGAAATCATTGTCGCAAAATGCACGCTGGATGTGAAAGGGGCTCTGGGTGAATGTAAAAACTACATCACGACTAAAGGTGATTAGTCTTGTTGCGCTGTTGATTATCTTGTTTGTGGGGGCGCTGCTTTACGTACCGAAGAGTAAAAGCGATCTCGATTGTACTGCCGATATCCATCTCACGATGGACAGTAACGAGGAAAAACTGGATGCCCGAATTCATCTCGTGGTCCATTTTGTCCCGGATGCGCGCAGCTATATTACCGAGTATGGGGTAGTGAATTACGGTGATAAACGCTATATCGTCGATCGCTATGTGCGGCTACGATATTCCGATGACAGTAACCACAATTTTGTTGAATTCCAGCGCGAAGGGATTGATAAAAACAGTGGTGAAACCTTGCCTGAATTTCTGTCGCAAAAGCTCACCTCGGCACAAAAAGTGTTTTTCTTTAAAGTAAGGAAATTACACAACGAAATCTGGAGTATTAGCGATTTACGGCGAACCGTACTGGTATGCGCTAAAACTGAATAACGCGGTATCTCATTAGTTTTCATTGATAATTGCCTGTCCTGGCCCTGTGAATATCAAGGGCCAGCGTTTTCCTGTGCCTTTTTCTGACTGATATAAGCTTGATGGTGTAATCGAATGTCTTCTATGGTGTTAATAACAAAAGATAACTATTTGTATAATGGAATAAAGCAATTCCTGCCGGTTCGTCGTTTGCAGGAGATTATCTATTCCAAAGAACATTCGAGCGAATGTTTGGTGTTAATAGATAGCCGGGTTTCGTTACGTTATCTCGAAGATGTCTATTTATGGTTATCCGCCCTGTTCGATAAAACCAAAGCGCTGGTCCTGAAAATGGAGAGCGAAACCTGTCAGGTCTCGCCCATGCCAAGACGACATAACGCTGTCGATATGAAATCCCCCGGGGAACAGATCGCCTGCGACATTTTGAGCGAGCTTGAAACGTTTTCTGCCGATAAATGGCAGCGGAAAATTTATGTTGAAATCAATGAGCGCGAGACGACGTTAATCAGGAGCTTACTGGCGGATATAGACGTTGAGGAGATCGCCGAACGGCTGTGTTGCTCTTATAAGCAGGTCTATAAATTACGCGACAAAATGTGCCAGAGGTTAAATGCCAAACACTTCTATATGGTCTGCCTGTATGTGTTTCGCCACGACCTGCTTAACCGGGAATACCTTCTGCCCACCACCTGGCTGCGGGGATAAATCGGGTTATCCGTTTTTTCACTTTGCTTTGCACTTCTTTATCTAAAAACCGTTTGGAATGACAGATTCTTTTTTATTCCTTTATCAAAATTCCTGCGCCAGAAATACTGCTCCCATAACAAGAGGGGAGCAGACACTATGGCAATTTCATCGCGTATTACCTTACTCGGCGCACTGGCGCTGTGGGCATTTCAGGCGCAGGCGGTCGATGTGACCGTCGCGTATCAAACCTCCGCGGAACCGGCGAAAGTCGCGCAGGCGGACAACACCTTTGCCAAAGAGAGCGGCGCAAAAGTTGACTGGCGCAAGTTCGACAGCGGCGCGAGCATCGTCCGGGCACTGGCATCGGGGGATGTGCAGATCGGCAACCTCGGCTCAAGCCCGCTGGCGGTAGCGGCCAGCCAGCAAGTGCCGATTGAAGTCTTCCTTCTCGCCTCGCAGCTCGGGAATTCCGAAGCGCTGGTGGTGAAGAAAAATATCACCAAACCGGAAGATCTGATCGGTAAGCGCATCGCAGTGCCCTTTATCTCAACCACCCACTACAGCCTGCTGGCGGCCCTCAAACACTGGGGGATCAAACCCGGTCAGGTGCAGATTCTGAACCTGCAGCCACCGGCGATTATCGCCGCCTGGCAGCGCGGGGATATCGACGGGGCCTACGTCTGGGCTCCGGCAGTGAACGAACTGGAAAAAGACGGCACCGTGCTGACCGACTCGGAAAAAGTGGGCCAGTGGGGCGCGCCGACGCTGGACGTCTGGGTGGTTCGCAAGGACTTTGCCGAGAAGCATCCTGAAGTGGTGAAAGCCTTCGCCAAAAGCGCCATCGATGCCCAGCAGCCGTATATCGAAAATCCGGACGAGTGGCTGAAACAGCCGGCGAATCTGGAAAAACTCTCGCGCCTGAGCGGCGTCCCTGAATCCGACGTGCCGGGGCTGGTGAAAGGTAATACCTACCTGACGCCTGCGCAACAGGTGCAGCAGCTGTCGGGCCCGGTGAATAAGGCGATTGTCGACACTGCCGGGTTCCTGAAAGAGCAGGGCAAAGTGCCTGCGGTGGCGGCGGATTACAGCCAGTTCGTGACCGATCGCTTTGTGAAGTAACGGGAGGCCGTGATGCTGCAAATAACAAACCTGTCTGCCAGCTACGGCGGGAAGCCCGCGCTGGAGGATATCAATCTGACGCTGGACAGCGGAGAGCTGCTGGTGGTGCTTGGGCCGTCCGGCTGCGGGAAAACCACGCTGCTTAATCTGATCGCCGGGTTTGTTCCGTATCAGCACGGTACCATTCATCTGGAAGGTAAACGGGTGAAAGGCCCCGGCGCGGAGCGCGGCGTGGTCTTCCAGAGTGAAGGATTACTGCCCTGGCGCAACGTGCAGGAGAATGTCGCCTTCGGTCTGCAACTGGCGGGGACCGAGCGCGCGCAGCGCCTTGAAACGGCGCGCCAGATGCTGAAAAAAGTGGGGCTGGAAGGGGCGGAAAAACGCTTCATCTGGCAGCTCTCGGGCGGGCAGCGTCAGCGCGTGGGGATTGCTCGTGCGCTGGCGGCGAATCCTCAGCTGTTGCTGCTGGATGAACCTTTCGGTGCGCTGGACGCCTTCACCCGCGAACAGATGCAAACCCTGCTCCTGCGCCTGTGGCACGAGACCGGCAAGCAGGTGCTGCTGATTACCCATGACATCGAAGAAGCGGTGTTTATGGCGACCGAGCTGGTGCTGCTTTCGCCGGGGCCGGGCCGGGTGCTGGAGCGCCTGCCGCTGGACTTTGCCCGTCGCTTTGTCGCGGGAGAGCCGGTGCGCAGCATCAAATCCGATCCGCAGTTTATCGCTCAGCGCGAATATGTGTTGAGCCGTGTGTTTGAGCAGCGGGAGGCGTTCTCATGAGCATCGTCTTTAGCGAAAAACGGGCCGGAAAACGCTTCACCTTCCGCTGGCCATTTTCTCGTCAGATTACCCTGAGTGCAGGCACGCTGCTGGTGCTGCTGGCGATCTGGTGGGCCGTCGCGGCGCAGCAGTGGGTCAGCCCGCTGTTTCTGCCGCCGCCTGCCCAGGTACTGACAAAACTGATCTCCATCGCCGGGCCGCAGGGCTTTATGGATGCGACCTTATGGCAGCATCTGGCGGCGAGCCTGGGGCGCATTCTGGTGGCGCTGCTGGCGGCGGTGATCATCGGTATTCCGGTGGGGATAGCGATGGGGCTCAGTCCGACGGTGCGTGGGATCCTCGATCCGCTGATCGAGCTGTACCGCCCGGTACCGCCGCTGGCCTATCTGCCGCTGATGGTGATCTGGTTTGGTATCGGGGAGACCTCGAAGATCTTACTGATCTATCTGGCGATTTTTGCCCCTGTCGCCATGTCGGCCCTGGCCGGGGTGAAGAGCGCCCAGCAGGTGCGGATCCGCGCGGCGCAGTCGCTTGGCGCCAGCCGCGCACAGGTGCTGTGGTTTGTGATTTTACCCGGCGCGCTGCCGGAGATTTTAACCGGTTTGCGCATTGGTTTAGGCGTGGGCTGGTCGACGCTGGTGGCGGCGGAGCTGATTGCCGCCACGCGCGGGCTTGGATTTATGGTGCAGTCGGCAGGCGAATTTCTGGCGACGGATGTGGAGCTGGCAGGGATCGCGGTGATCGCCGTGATTGCCTTTAGTTTAGAACTGGGGCTGCGCGCGTTACAGCGCCGCCTGACGCCCTGGCATGGAGAGATACAATGAGTGAACGTCTGACCATTACCCCGCTGGGGCCGTACATTGGCGCACAAATTTCGGGCCTCGACGTGACGCGCCCGCTGAGTGACAACCAGTTTGAGCAGCTGTATCACGCGGTGCTGCGCCATCAGGTGGTGTTCCTGCGCGAGCAGGCGGTAACTCCGCAGCAGCAACGCGCTCTGGCGCTGCGTTTTGGCGATCTGCATATTCACCCGGTCTATCCGCATGCCGAAGGGGTGGAGGAGATTATCGTGCTGGATACCCACAACGATAATCCGCCGGATAACGACAACTGGCACACCGACGTGACCTTTATCGAGACGCCGCCCGCAGGCGCGATTCTGGCGGCCAAGCTGCTGCCGGACACCGGGGGTGATACGCTGTGGACCAGCGGGATTGCGGCATTCGAGGCGCTGTCAGCCCCGCTTAAACAGCTGCTGAGTGGTTTGCGCGCGGAGCACGATTTCAAGAAATCCTTCCAGGAATATAAGTATCGCAAAAGCGAGGAGGAGCATCAGCGCTGGCAGGAGGCGGTGGCGAAACATCCGCCGCTGCTGCATCCGGTGGTGCGCACCCATCCGGTGACGGGCAAACAGGCGCTGTTCGTGAACGAAGGGTTTACCACGCGGATTGTGGATCTGGCCGAGAAAGAGAGCGAGGCGCTGTTAGGGTTCCTGTTTGCGCATATCACGAAACCGGAGTTCCAGGTGCGCTGGCGCTGGCAGCAAAACGATCTGGCGATCTGGGATAACCGCGTGACGCAGCATTACGCTAATGCGGATTACCTGCCGCAGCGCAGGATTATGCAGCGGGCGACGATTTTGGGGGATAAGCCGTTTTATCGCGCGGGGTAAGGGCGTCGGGTGGCGGTTTTGTAGGCCGGGTAAGGCGAAGCCGCCACCCGGCAAAAAAAGCTAAAGATGCACCTCGATATACCGCTGATACCGGTTCGCCTTCAGATAGCATAAATCCACCAGCACCAGCCCATCCACGCAGTTGTTGAACGCCGGATCGCTGCCGAAATCGATAAACTGCACGCCGCCGGGTTCGCACAGTTCGGAATACTGCTTGTAGAGCGGGGGGATGCCGCAGCCCAGATTACCGAGCAGGGATTTCAGCTTTGTCAGATCCTCGACATAATCCACGCCGCCAAACTGCGCCAGCACGTCGGGTAACGACGCCGGATAAGGCTGACGCGACGCGGCCAGAGGATGACTGGCCGGGAACCACAGGCGGTAAAACGCCACCAGCAGGTCCCGCGCGTCGGGAGGCAGCCCGCCGGAAATCGAGACCGGGCCGAACAGATAGCGATACTGCGGATAGCGCGCCAGATACGCCCCAATCCCGGACCAGAGATAATCCAGACCCCGACGGCCCCAGTAGCGCGGCTGAATAAAACTGCGGCCCAGTTCAATGCCGTGCTCCAGCACGTCCTGCATGTTGTCGTCGTAGTGGAAGAGGCTATAGCTGTACAGGCCGTCCAGCCCGCGCTGTTCGATCTGCCGGGCGGTCGGCATAAAGCGGTAAGCGCCGACGATCTCCAGATCCTCTTCATCCCACAAAATCAGATGCAGATAGTCATCATCATAGCCGTCGGTGTCGCGGCGTTTGCCGCTCCCCTCATCGACGGCGCGAAAGGCGATCTCACGTAAGCGTCCCAGCTCGCGCAGGAGTGGCGCATCCTCTTGCCCGTTGCGTTGCCACAGATAAATCCCTTTGCCATCAGCGGTTTTACCGAGGCATTCGGCCTGCGTCAGTTCGCGTTTCAGCGTCGCCCTGTCTTCCGGGCGGGCGATGGCGCACTGGCTTTTGAACAGGCCCGGCAATCCCTTGCCAAGACGGATCACGTGCTGGCGGCACTGCTCGGCCATGTCACGCGACGAAAGGGTGGCGCTAAACCAGTGGTTAAAAGCAATCTGCTGACCGATTTTTATCGGCAAGATGCTGTGACGGCGCCGGAACATCTGCTGCATGAGCAGCAGCATCGAGAGCGTCGGCGAGACCAGCGTGCTGGCGTAAAACAGCAGGCTGTTGTGCGCCTGAATATGGACCGGCAGCAGCGGCGCACGCAGCTTGCTGGCCAGTTTGATAAAGCCGGAATGCCACTTTTTATCGCGGATCCCTTTGCGCGTCGGGCGCGAGACTTCGCCCGCTGGGAAGAAGATCAGCACGCCACCGTCTTGCAGGTGGTTTTCCATCTGTAAGAGCGACGATTTCGCCGTTTTGCCGCCCATGTTATCCACCGGGATAAACAGTGAGCTGAGCGGCTCAAGATGCGTCAGCATCCGGTTGGTGACCACTTTCACATCCCGACGAACGCGGGAAACCGCATACAGCAGTGCCAGGCCATCCAGCGTGCCGGTGGGGTGGTTGGCGATAATGACTAGTGGACCGTGTTCGGGGATTTGTTCGAGATCGTGCGCGGAGGTGGTGCAGAGAATATCCAGATGTTCCAGAACCTGCTCCACCATGTCGAGTCCTTTCAGGTGGCGGTTTTTTGCGGCGAACTGCTGAAACTCTTCTTCGTAAAACAGTCGTTTTAACAGGCTTTTTTGCCAGGGTGCGGGCCTCGCCTGAGGCCAAAGATCATCAAGAACGCTGTCGAGACTAAACATAGTGGTTTCTCCTGTCCTCTTGCCCAGACAGTAGAAGTTCCAGATGTCGTTTGTATTGCAGTTCGGTGAAGTTTCGTGGGGTGGGAATGCAGGCCGGGTAGGGCGAAGCCGCTACCCGGCACACCGGCGTATCAACGCAGGATTTTCTTCTCGGCCAGATCCAGTGCGAAGTAGCTGAAGATCAGATCCGCGCCGGCGCGTTTGATCGCTCCCAGGCTTTCGAGGATCACTTTCTCTTCGTCAATGGCACCCGCCTGTGCGGCGAATTTGATCATCGCGTACTCACCGCTCACCTGGTAGGCACCCAGCGGCAGCTCGGTACGCTCGCGGATGTCGCGCAGGATGTCCAGGTACGCCCCGGCAGGTTTCACCATCAGGCAATCGGCGCCCTGGGCTTCGTCCAGCAGGGATTCGCGGATCGCCTCCCGGCGGTTGAGCGGGTTCATCTGATAGGTTTTGCGATCGCCCTTCAGCGCGGTGCCCGCGGCTTCGCGGAACGGGCCATAGAACGAAGAGGCGAATTTGGTGGAGTAGGACATGATGGCGGTGTCGGTGAAACCGGCCGCGTCCAGCGCCTGACGAATCGCCTGCACTTGCCCGTCCATCGCCGCCGATGGCGCGATGAAATCGGCGCCGGCTGCGGCGGCAACCACTGCCTGTTTGCCGAGGTTGATCAGGGTGGCGTCGTTATCCACGCCGTGATCGCACAGTACGCCGCAGTGGCCGTGGGAGGTGTATTCGCAGAAGCAGGTGTCGGACATGACGATCATTTCCGGCACCGCCTCTTTGCAGATGCGGGACATGCGCGCGACCAGACCGTTCTCTTTCAGGGCGTCGCTGCCTGTCGCGTCCGTATGGTGCGAGATCCCGAAGGTCATCACCGAGCGGATACCGGCGTTGGCGATGCGTTCAATCTCACGCGCCAGGTGTTTTTCCGGAATGCGCATCACACCCGGCATGGCGTCGATGGCTTTGTAGTCATCGATCTCTTCTTCCACAAAAATCGGCAACACCAGGTCGTTTAAGCTGAGTGTTGTCTCTTCAAACATAGCGCGCAGCGCAGGGGATTTGCGCAGGCGGCGGGGACGTGCAATTAAATCGGTCATGGGATGCCTGATGTCTGGAGAACAATGGGCAGTATTGTACCTGAAATGGCCCTGAGCTGTTTTACGAAAGTGGTGGTTTTGCTGGCAGAGGTGATGAGGTCTGTGCCGCGGAATGTCGCAGCTGGGGCTTTATTTATATTTAAAGACAGCGGTACGATTTCATTAATTTATTCATGGTGTTTCTTGTTTCTCCTGGTTGTATTTTCCTAAGTATTATATTTCATGGAAATATATTAATTAATAAGGTTTTCTCATTCTGTGATTCATTGTAATTATAATGTCTTTTGCTTATTTATTAATGTTTTCAGTGGCTATTGCCCATAATTGTCTGGAAACGGACTTAATCGAATCATTCATTGAACCTTTTTGAATGGAGACTGCATAATTCGCTCCGCAATATATTTTGTTGCACTTGTGTTTTGACGGACAAACTTGCTTACGTCCCTGAGGAGGGATGACTCAATGCAAACATGGAAAAAGAAACTCGTTGTATCTCAAATTGCATTAGCGTGCACGTTGGCTATCGCTTCTCAGGCTAATGCTAAAGATATTTCCGGCACCACGTACAATACTTACGGCTACGATAATACCGTTACAACTCCCTGGTATCATGGTTATGCTGATTGGGATTACTCAGGCAGCGCGCATAATGGCGACATTTATCCGGTTATCAATAAATCGATCGTCAACGGTGTTATTTCCACGTACAACCTGGACGATGGAATCAATGGCCGTGCGAATGCGCTAAGCATTTCTAACAGCAAGGTCAATGGGATGATCACTTCTCAGTGCCTGCCGGGCTACTGCGATGAAGTTCAGAACTCGGACGGTACTGCCCACAAGCAATACGATCGTTTCAGCCTGACGGTAGATAATTCCACCATCAACGATACCTATGAGCATTTTGCTTATGACGTAGTGAATGGTGATAAAACCGAAACTCATTATATTGATACCTACGCGCTGGGTAACGCCATTACGCTGGACACTGAGTCCGATATCGTTATCCAGAATAATTCGCATGTAGCGGGTATTACGCTGGCTCAGGGCTATAATTATCCGGATAACACGCCTTATGACAGTACTGTGGGCGTTGCCAATAGCAGCCACGTCTTTACCGACACGCTGGTGGTTAAAGATTCGGTGCTGACTTCTGGTGCTTATAGCGATCTTGGAACCGACGGTTTTTATGGCCAAAGCGCGAAGCCGAGTGACTACGGTGAAATTAATGCCACGGCGCAAGACAATGCGGCTTTAATTGTTTCATCAGGCTATCTCTCCGACAGTCTTGCACCTGAGGATTTCGCCAGGTTATCAAACCGTTCAGACAACGCGATGCAAACTACAGCGACGTTTGATCATTCAACGGTTACCGGCGATATTCTGTTTAATAGCACCTTCGATAAAAACTTCTATGTAAACGGCGACCCGGCGACTAACACGACGGACGATGGCGCCTATAACCCAACTACCAACGGCTGGGATGGTACCGATAAACTGGATGTCACCTTAACCAACGGCAGCAAGTGGGTGGGGGCAGCAGTTTCAAATGTTGAATATATCTCCACTGAACAAATGTATGGTCTCGGTTATACCGGCGTTGACTTGACGACTCTGTCACCAAACAGCATCTGGCCTTATCCTCTTGAGAGCACTGCTAACAGTCATATCTTAAGCAATCAGGTTTATCAGAGCGGCCTGTTCAACGTCACGCTAGACAATGGATCTGAGTGGGACACGCGTAATGACTCCAACATCGATAAGTTGGCGGTAAATAACCAGTCTCAGGTCAATGTAGAAAGCTCTCGCCTGATGGCTGACAGCATCACGCTGACCAACGACTCATCACTGAACATTGGTGATGCCGGTATCGTGAAAACAAACAGCCTCTATCTGGATAGTGGCAGCCATGCTGCGCTGACCGAAGAAATTGCTGAACTCTATGCCAACACCATTACCGTGGACAACGGTGCCGAACTGGCGCTGGGTCTGGGCCAGGTGGATACCCACAACATGGTGCTGACCGATGGCGGTGTGCTGAACGTGGCCAGCCGTGATTATGTGCTGAACTCCGATCTGAACAACGCACGCAATACCACCAACGATAAGAGCAAAGCTGAATACGACTACGGCGTGGTTGCGCTCAACTCCGACGGTCACCTGGCGGTGAACGGCGAAGTCGCTGGCAACTATAAAGTGCGTATCGATAATGCGACAGGCGCAGGTTCGGTTGCTGATTATAAAGGCAACGAAGTCATTCGCGTTTATGACAACAATGCCGATACTCAGGCTACCTTCACCGCAGCCAACAAAGCCGATCTGGGCGCCTATACCTATCAGGCGCAGCAGCAGGGCGACACCGTGGTTCTGCATCAGGAAGAGCTGACTGACTACGCCAACATGGCGCTGAGCATTCCTTCTGCCAACACCAATATCTGGAACCTGGAGCAGGATGCCGTGGGCAACCGTCTGACCAACAGCCGTCATGGCCTGGCAGATAAAGGCGGCGCATGGGTGAGCTACTTCGGTGGCAACTTCGACGGCGATAACGGCGTAATCAACTACGATCAGGATGTTAACGGCGTGATGGTCGGTCTGGATACGCAGATTGACGGTAACAATGCGAAATGGATCCTCGGTGGTGCGGCAGGCTTCGCAAAAGGCGATGTGAGCGATCACTCTGGTCAGGTTGATCAGGATAGCCAGACGGCGATGATCTACTCATCCGCGTACTTTGCTAACAATGTCTTTGTTGATGGCTCCCTGAACTACACTCGCTTCAATAACGATCTCTCCGCAACCATGAGCAACGGTCAGTATGTGGACGGTAACACCACCTCTGATGCCTGGGGCTTTGGTCTGAAACTGGGTTATGACTGGAAACCAAACACTTCTGGTTATGTGACTCCGTACGCTGCCGTGTCGGGTCTGTTCCAGTCTGGCGACAGTTACCAGCTCAGCAACGACATGCGTATGGACGGTCAGTCATACGACAGCATGCGTTATGAAACGGGTATTGATGCGGGTTATACCTTCAACTACGGTGGCGATCAGGCTCTGACTCCGCACTTCACGCTGGCGTACGTTTATGACGACTCCAGCAACGATGCGAACGTGAACGGTGACAGCATCGACAATGGTGTGAAAGGCTCTGCTGTTCGCGTAGGCCTGGGCACTCAGTTCAGCTTCACCAAAAACTTCAGCACCTACACGGAAGCTAACTATCTCGGTGGCGGTGATGTTGACCAAAACTGGGGCGCAAATCTGGGTGTGAAATATACCTGGTAATGCCTGAATCGCGGGGGGAGTGATCTCCCCGCTTTTTTTATAACGATAATAATGAAACAGAACCGATAAGTACGGATAGCTTGAGGTCTGAATGAACCCGGATGCGAAACCCCTTTCTGAATTTAAACGGCTCGAACACTGTCTGAAAGCCGAAAGCACACCCTTTAAAGCCTCTGCGCAGAATATTATTTACCATGAATGCTTCGATAAAGAGCAATACACCTTTGTTATACAAACAGGCATTGTGGCTATTCATCGTCAACCAGACGATCTTCTGCTCGGGATCGTAACTAACCCTTTTATATTTGGTCTGGCTGCGGGAATGACGGAGCATCAGCAGAAATATACGATAATTTCCCAGTCATCCAGCAGCGGTTTTTATCTTCCCGCGACAACGGCTCGCCAACTTATTCAGCAATCTGATCTTTGGCAGGACGCATTTTGTTGGCTGTCATGGATAAACCGAATATTAGCGAAGCGAAATATGCAGTTAGTAGGGAATAATTCCTACAGTCAGATTCGTGCGATGCTGTTGGATATGGCGGAATGGGATGAAAGCTTGCGCGCTAAAATCGGTGTGATGAATCATATTCAGCGCAGTACGCGTATTTCGCGTTCCGTCGTGGCGGAAGTTTTATCGGCATTACGTCAGGGGAATTATATTAATATGAACCGGGGCAAACTGGTCAGCATCAACCGTTTGCCCGCGGAATATTAAACAATCAGGAAGCGGGAACGACCTGAGCTTTGTTTTCGCTCAGCTCGGTGACCAGATTATTAATACCGTCACTCATATTGATGAATCGTGTATTTGGCGAGCGGGTCACGACCACAAATGCGCCGACATTCGACTGTGGGATCATGGCCATATAGGTGATAAACCCGCCGCCACCGCCCGTTTTCTGAATAATACCCGGACGTCCATCTTTAGGGGCCATGTAAACCCAGCCCATACCGAGTGCATCGGCTTTACCCGGGACGTCCATCCCAATCACGCGATGAAGCTGAGTGCGTTTATAGATGAGGGTTTGCATACGGTCGGCCTGATTGCTTCGCGCGTAGAAATCGGACGACAGGAATTGCTGCATCCAGCGCATCATATCGCCTGGCGTGGAGTAAACCCCGCCGCTGCCAATCGCCGCGAGTGTGTTATTGCACGGACTGGCCCCTTTCTCTGCCACCATCAGGCGTTTGCACTGATCGGGGGATGGGGTAAACGTTGTGTCCTTCATCCCCAGCGGACGAGTAATTTGCTCTTCAAACAGCTGGGTATAAGGCTTACCCGATGCGGTAGACAGCGCATCGGCCAGCAGATCAAACGCCAGATTGGAATACGCTGCCTGCGCACCCGGTGCTGATTTCAGCGTGGCGGTCGTCAGATAGTTCCAGCGCTGCTCGCGCGTTGGCCAGACAAACACAGGGCGATGCGCCGCGCCGCCGGGCTGTTCACGCGGCAGGGCGCTGGTATGGGTCGCCAGATTCACCAGCGTGATAGGCGTACCCTGATAAGTGGGCACGTGGGCGCCTTGCGGTGCGTATTTGCTTAACGGATCGTTGAGCTTCACCACCCCCTGATCCAGCAATTTCACCAGCATTTCACTGGTCATCAGCTTCGTCAGAGACGCAATGCGGATAACCGAATCCAGCTGCGGGTGGACATTGCTGCCTGGACGTGTTTCACCAAAACTGCGAAACACACGCTGATTGCCATCAATAACGACCAGCGCCATACCCGTTGCGCCACTGCCGTAATAAATAAGATTGGCGTAGCGATCTGCAATATCAGAAGCAAAAGCGGGTGCTGTCAGCGGCTGGGCGGCCTGGACAGAAGTGAGGCTCACCGCACACAGCGCGGCGAAAGAGAGCAGACAACGTTTCAACGAAAAGCATCCATGAAGTGAATGAAGGAAGTAATGCGTATTTATACTACTAAACGGCGCGGTGCAATGGGCCGAATTGCATAACGATAGCGTGAAAAACGTAACCACGGGTAAATAAGAACAATTTCGTTGCACTCTGTCTCCAGTTTTGTGACATCGGGCTTATGATAGGAGCAGGTGTTCCTCAATTTTTGGAGACGGCGATGTCGGATAAACGAGTGGTCATGGTGGTCGATATGCAGCAGGGTGTGTTCGCCACCCCGCGAATTCAGCGCGAGCAATGCGTTTCACGAATCAATCAGCTCACGCGTAGCGCAGATACGGTCATTTTTATTCAGCATACCGAGGCGGGCGGGCTGGAAGAGGGGAGCGAAGGTTTTGCGCTGCTACCTGAACTGCATCAGCCAGAGGGCGCGTTTTATGTCACCAAAACCGCCTGCGATGCGTTTTATCACACGTCGCTGGACGCGTTGTTAACGGAACTGAATATTAAGCAGTTCGTCATCTGCGGCTGCGCGACCGACTATTGCGTCGATACCACGCTCAAAAACGGCGTCAGTCGGGGATATCACATCACCGTCGCACAGGACGCGCACACCACCGCTCATCGCCCGGCGGCAGAGGCTCAGGTACTGATTAACCACTATAACGATGTCTGGCGAACCTTCACCGCGCCGGACAACCCGCCGCGTGTGAAACTCACCGAAACAATTCTCGCCGAGTGGCAGGCGAACTAACCTATAAACCGCAGGTCTATTTTTTCGCACGAGCCGGTGAGCGGCTCGTGGCGGCATTTTCGTGTGGTATTTTGTTGAACACAGCAACGCCATAACAACAAGAAGGAAGCACAATGTTTAAGTCTTTTTTCCCAAAGCCGGGGCCTTTTTTCCTCTCGGCATTTATTTGGGCGCTGATCGCCGTCATCTTCTGGCAGGCGGGCGGCGGCGCGTGGATTGAGCGCCTGGCCGGTGCAACGGGAGATGTGCCGATCAGCGCAGCGCGATTCTGGTCGCGCAGTTATCTGCTGTTTTATGCGTATTACGCCTTGTGCGTGGGCATCTTTGCTCTTTTCTGGTTCACTTATGCGCCGCATCGCTGGCAATACTGGTCGATTCTTGGGACCTCGCTGATCGTCTTTGTCACCTGGTTCCTGGTGGAAGTGGGTGTCGCCGTCAACGCCTGGTATGCGCCGTTCTACGATCTCATTCAGACCGCGCTCAGTTCGCCGCATAAAGTCACCATCAATCAGTTCTATCACGAAGTGGGTGTTTTCCTCGGCATCGCGCTGATTGCGGTGATTATCGGGGTGATGAATAACTTCTTCGTCAGCCACTACGTGTTCCGCTGGCGTACCGCCATGAACGAACACTATATGGCGCACTGGCAGCAACTGCGTCATATCGAAGGTGCCGCCCAGCGTGTGCAGGAAGATACGATGCGTTTTGCCTCGACCCTGGAAGATATGGGCGTGAGTTTTATTAACGCCATCATGACGCTCATCGCGTTCCTTCCCGTTCTGGTCACACTCTCGGCCCATGTGCCGGATCTGCCGATTGTCGGCCACCTGCCGTACGGCCTGGTGATTGCCGCCCTCGTCTGGTCGCTGATGGGGACTGGTCTGCTGGCGGTTGTGGGTATTAAACTGCCGGGACTGGAATTTAAAAACCAGCGCGTGGAAGCCGCCTATCGTAAAGAGCTGGTCTATGGGGAAGACGACGCGGAACGCGCCTCGCCGCCGACCGTTCGCGAACTGTTTGGCGCAGTGCGTCGCAACTATTTCCGTCTCTATTTCCACTACATGTATTTTAATATTGCGCGCATTTTATATTTGCAGGTCGATAACGTTTTCGGTTTGTTCCTGCTGTTCCCGTCGATTGTTGCGGGTACGATTACGCTCGGTCTGATGACCCAGATCACTAACGTTTTCGGTCAGGTTCGCGGCTCGTTCCAGTATCTGATTGCCTCATGGACTACGCTGGTTGAGCTGATGTCGATCTATAAACGTCTGCGCAGCTTCGAACGCGAGCTGGACGATCAGAACCTGCAGGAAGTGACCAACACATTAGGGTAAAACAGGGAGTTGCTATGCCATTTGCCGTACCACGCGCGTTACCGTTATCCCTGCTGGCCGCCTTCGTGCTGGCCGGATGCGCCGAGAAAGGGGCCGCGCCGCTGAAAAAGGGCAAAAAGCCTGTCGATGTGGCAAGCGTGGTGCGTCAGAAAATGCCCGCCAGCGTCAAGGATCGCGACGACTGGGCGATCGTGCTCGCGAAGACATTCGAGAGTCAGAAAATCGCCCCGACCGAGGAGAATATCTGCTCGGTGCTGGCGGTGGCGCAGCAGGAGTCCATGTATCAGTCCGATCCGGCGGTGCCAGGTCTTAACAAAATTGCCTGGAAAGAGATCGACCGGCGTGCGGAAAAGATGCACATCCCGGTCTTTCTGGTGCATACGGCACTCAAAATCACCTCGCCGAACGGCAAAAGCTACAGCGAACGGCTGGATACGGTGAAAACAGAGAAACAGCTGAGCGCCATTTTCGATGATTTTATCGACATGGTGCCGATGGGGCAGAAGCTGTTTGGCTCGCTCAATCCGGTGCATACGGGCGGCCCGATGCAGGTCAGCATCGACTTTGCCGAGAAACACACCAGCGGCTATCCGTGGAAAATCGACGGCACCGTGCGCCAGGAGGTGTTCTCACTGCGCGGTGGATTGTGGTTCGGGACATATCATCTGCTGAACTACCCGGCCAACTACAGCGCGCCGCTGTATCGTTTTGCCGATTTCAACGCCGGATGGTACGCCAGTCGTAACGCCGCATTCCAGAATGCGGTAAATCGCGCAACGGGGGCGAAACTGGCCCTGGATGGCGATCTGATTGCCTACGGCAGCAGCGAAGCGGGCACGACAGAACAGGCGGTGCGTAAGCTGGCCATCAAACTGGATATGAGCAACAGCGAGATTCGCCATCAGCTGGAGAAAGGGGACAGCCTGGCGTTTGAGAAAACGCAGCTGTATCAGCAGGTTTATAAGCTGGCGGAACAGAAGAGTGGTAAGGCTTTGCCGCGAGAAATTTTGCCGGGCATTCAGCTCGAAAGCCCGAAGATTACGCGTAATCTCACCACGGCGTGGTTCGCAAAACGCGTCGACGATCGTCGGGCTCGCTGTATGTCACTGAACTAAGCGTCAGTGGTAGCGGCGCCAGCGCAGAACAAGGGCGACGATGCCGAGGATCGCGCATCCGGCGAGGAAGGGCACTAAACCAAAAATGGTGCTCACGCCGAAGCCGATATCCACGCGCGGTCGGCCCGTATCCTGGACCTGCATCAGGTGTTCATAAACGCCGGGGGCATGCACCAGAATGTTCAGCAGTTGTGAACCGGCCCAGAAGCAGAACAGCACGAACAGGGCGTAGGCGATGTTTCCCGACGTGGAGGTTCCTGGTTTTTTATCACCAAAAATCGGCTTCGCCAGTGTAAAGTCTGCCATAAAAACCTCCGATATCTCACTCTGACCATCTGCAGTCGTACAAAGTGAAGTCTGACAGGTCATCACATTTGTCAATATCAGAATCGTGGTAATTTGGCCCAGGGAATTCTCCTGGTTTATCGATTTCTGTCCTGCGTCACAGTTTACTGACTTAAGTTAAATTGATTCGCATTTAAGAATTTCCGTATCCGCCACAGACCGCGTGTGAAAACTGTGAGAGGATATCTTTTTATTCTGTCGGAGTTGCCATGAACCTGTCTGCCAAACTACGCCGCGACTGGCACTATTACGCCTTTGCGATTGGCCTGATTTTTATTCTTAACGGTATTGTCGGGCTGCTGGGATTTGAAGCGAAAGGCTGGCAAACCTATGCGGTAGGGCTGGTGACCTGGGTTATCAGTTTCTGGCTGGCGGGATTCATTATCCGCCGTCGACCACAAGAGCCGACGACGGAAAGTATTGAGAGCGCCGATAAAGCGGATTAACCGTTTACCGAGCTTTTCAGGGCGCTGTCAGCGGCGTGACGCTCCAGCGCCAGTTCGATCAGGCGAGTAATCAAATCCGGGTAGCTGATACCGCTGGCCTGCCATAGTTTTGGATACATGCTGATATTGGTGAAGCCAGGCAGCGTATTGATTTCGTTGATAATCACCTCATTCTCCGCCGTCAGGAACACGTCGACGCGCGCCATGCCGCCGCAGCCGAGCGCCTGATAGGCCTCGATGGCGATCGCACGGATCTTGTCATTGATTTCGGGATCCAGCACCGCCGGGACCACAACCTGTGCCCCTTTGTCATCAATGTATTTGGTGTCGTAGGAGTAGAAATCGCTGTTCAGCACCACTTCGCCGCAGGTACTGGCCTGCGGGAAATCGTTGCCCAGCACGGCGCATTCGATTTCGCGGCCTTTAATCCCTTGTTCAACCACCACTTTGTGGTCAAATTCAAACGCCAGACGCACGGCTTCGGTGAACTGCGCTTCGCTGGTCACTTTGCTGACGCCCACGGAAGAGCCCTGGTTCGCCGGTTTAACGAATAACGGCAGGCCAAGCTGGGAAGTGATTTGGTCAAAACTGTGCTGCTGACGATTAGCGCGGGTGAGCGTCACAAACGGGGCGATGTTCAGGCCGGCATCGCGCAGCAGGCGCTTGGTCACGTCTTTGTCCATACAGGCGGCGGAGCCGAGAACATCCGATCCGACGAACGGCAGATTCGCCATGCGCAGCATCCCCTGCAGGGAACCGTCTTCGCCCAGCGTGCCGTGCACAATTGGGAAGACGACGTCAATCTGCGAAAGCGCCTGGGCATTGCCCGCGTTAATCAGCTGGCCCTGCACCACACCTGGTACGGTGGCGACGCTGATTTCCGATGGATTGAGCGCGATATGTGCCGGATCGTCGGCATTTAACAGGTACTGGCTGGCATCGTTTACGTGCCACTGGCCCTGTTTATCAATGCCCAGCAAAACGACATCAAAACGGCTCTTATCAATCGCATCAACGATATTTTTGGCCGATTGCAGTGACACTTCGTGTTCTGCCGATTTTCCCCCAAAAACAATTCCTACCCGCTGCTTCGCCATCTTCACTTTATTCCAGTCCGACTCATCAAAGCCTATAACATACCACGATGCCCGGTGGGTTTCCCCGCCTTCTGCCATAATGTTTTGAGGTGGAAAAGAGGAGGGAATGTGCGAGGGAAAAGTCTGCTTATCTGTGTGATTCTCGCGGGAGCGGCGGCGATGGGGTATCGCTGGCTGCCGTCGTATTACAATCCTTTTGTGCCGCTAAGTCTCGACGATCCGCCGGGGAAAATCAGCCAGTTTAAGCTGCGCCGCCTGACGCCCGAGGCTTGCACTCGTTTGCTGTCAGAGGCGAACCAGAAACGGCTGATCCAGACGCAGGCGATGGCCAACAGCGCAGGGGATTGCCCCCTGAGCGACGTGGTGCGGGTGCGCAATTTCGGCCCCGTGACCCTAAGCAGCAGTTTTATCGCCAGCTGTCCGCTGGCCCTGAGCTCCGCGCTGTTTATCCAGCAGCAGGCGCGGCCTCTGACCAAAACGATGATGGGCAGCGACCTGACGCGCGTTGAGCACCTCGGGAGTTTTGCCTGTCGCAATATCTATCACCGACCTGATGCGCGCCGCAGCGAACACGCCAGCGCCGATGCGCTCGATATCAGCGGCTTTCAGCTGGCGGACGGCCAGCGGGTGACAGTGCTTACCGGCTGGCGAAACGAAAAAACGCAGCCCTGGCTGCAGGCGTTGCTGAGCGCCAGCTGTGACTATTACGGCAACGGGTTAGGGCCGGAGTATAACGCCGCGCACGCCAACCATTTTCATCTCGGCATGCGCGGGTTTGGCCTCTGTCGTTAAAGCATATTTCACCAGTCGAAAGAGGATACTTTGTGACTTATTTCACAAATATGATGACTGGGGAGATAAAACACCAAAATGTGCGCCGTCGCATCTCTGGTTCCACGTCATGTGACGTAACTTGCTAATCTGTCGGCGAATTCGCCTAAAAATGAAGATTGTGCCGCTTATGGAATCCTGGAAAGTAAACCTTATCTCGGTCTGGTTTGGCTGTTTTTTCACCGGTCTTGCTATCAGCCAGATTTTGCCCTTCCTGCCGCTGTATGTTTCCCAGCTCGGCGTGACGTCGCACGAAGCGCTGTCGATGTGGTCCGGTCTGACCTTCAGTATCACTTTCCTGGTTTCCGCCATTGTCTCGCCCATGTGGGGCAGCCTCGCGGATCGCAAAGGGCGCAAGCTGATGCTCCTGCGCGCTTCACTCGGGATGGCGATTGCGATCCTGCTCCAGGCTTACGCGACCAA
Source organism: Lelliottia sp. JS-SCA-14 (assembly GCF_035593345.1). Classification (NCBI taxonomy): domain Bacteria; kingdom Pseudomonadati; phylum Pseudomonadota; class Gammaproteobacteria; order Enterobacterales; family Enterobacteriaceae; genus Lelliottia; species Lelliottia sp. JS-SCA-14. Next base: position 1,078,627 of record NZ_CP141606.1, read on the forward strand.
CGTCTGGCAGCTTTTTTTACTGCGCGGCCTGATGGGCCTGACCTCCGGCTATATTCCTAACGCCATGGCGCTGGTGGCCTCGCAGGTTCCGCGGGAGCGCAGCGGCTGGGCGATCAGTACCCTTTCCACCGCGCAGATCAGCGGCGTGATTGGCGGCCCGCTGATGGGCGGTTTTCTGGCTGACCATGTGGGTTTGCGGGCGGTCTTTTTCATCACCGCGATGCTGCTGGTGGTGAGTTTCCTGGTGACCTTCTTCCTGATTAAAGAGGGCGTGCGGCCGACCGTCAGTAAAGCCGATCGTCTGAGCGGCAAAGCGGTCTTCGCCACGCTGCCGTATCCCGGCCTGATGATTAGCCTGTTTATCACCACCATGGTGATTCAGCTGTGCAACGGTTCGATCGGGCCGATTCTGGCGCTGTTTATTAAATCCATGGCGCCGGACAGCAACAATATCGCCTTTCTCAGCGGCATGATTGCCGCCGTGCCCGGCGTGTCCGCGCTGATTTCGGCCCCGCGTCTGGGCAAGCTCGGGGATCGCATCGGCACGGCGCGGATATTAATGGCGACGCTGATTATCGCCGTGGTGCTGTTTTTCGCGATGTCCTTCGTTACCTCGCCGTTCCAGCTCGGCGTCCTGCGTTTCCTGCTTGGCTTTGCCGATGGGGCAATGCTGCCCGCGGTACAAACGCTGCTGGTGAAATACTCAAGCGATCAGGTGATCGGGCGCATCTTCGGCTATAACCAGTCCTTTATGTATCTGGGGAATGTCGCCGGTCCGTTGATGGGCGCGACCGTCTCGGCGATGGCAGGATTCCGCTGGGTATTTGCGGCGACAGCCGTGGTGGTGCTGATCAACGTGATTCAGCTGGCAATTGCCTTGCGCCGCCGCCGTCAGAAAGCGGCGAATAGTGTTAACTGAAGATATATTATGTATTAAGCAGACATGGCCATTGTTATCAAAAATAATGGTGTCTGCTTTCTAATAATTCGCCGCCAGGCAATCACTTTTTATAATAGCAAAACGTTTCGCTGGCATTAAATCATCGTTATTTGCGACATAGCGTGTTTTTTCATAAAGATAATACTTTTCGCCTCTTTGCATTATTCAACCGTAATGATACCGTCAGCAAAAACCTGATAAGGAAATAGCTCGATGAAAAATCTCATTGCAGAGTTGCTGGTTAAGCTTGCCCAAAAGGAAGAAGAGTCAAAAGAACTGGTTGCCCAGGTTGAAGCGCTGGAAATCGTCGTCACTGCCCTGTTACGGCAAATGGCGCAGCACGATCAGCAGACGCTGATCCGAAGTATCGAGGGCGCACTGGAGGATGCCAGGCCCGACTCTCAAGTGCCGGTTCAGGATAGCGAAATGCTACAGCAATACGTAAAAAAGTTGTTGCGGCATCCACGCAGTTAATCTGTCACAGAATCTAAAAGCCTGTCATAGATTTGTCATCTGGTATGCCTATAGTCGCTCTGTTTATTTTTTATGTATTTGTACATGGAGAAAATAAAGTGAAACAGAGCGCACTTTTCATCGCATTAATGCCGTTATTATTTACCCCAGCCATTTATGCTGACACCGCGAATACCCACGTGCTGGATAATCGTGCAGCCCAGGGTGATATCACGCAGCCGGGTGGCGCGCGCCGCCTGACAGAGGATCAAACCGAAGCGCTGCGTGCATCCCTGAATGACAAACCCGCTAAAAATATTATTTTGCTGATTGGCGACGGGATGGGTGATTCCGAAATCACCGCCGCGCGAAATTATGCCGAAGGGGCCGGTGGCTTTTTTAAAGGCATCGATGCACTGCCGTTGACCGGACAATACACCCACTACGCGCTGGACAAAAAAACCGGTAAACCGGATTACGTCACCGATTCCGCCGCCTCCGCCACGGCCTGGACCACCGGCGTGAAAACCTATAACGGCGCGCTGGGCGTCGATATTCACGAAAAAGATCACCAGACCATTCTCGAGATGGCGAAAGCCGCCGGGCTGGCAACGGGCAACGTCTCTACCGCTGAACTGCAGGATGCCACGCCTGCTGCACTGGTCTCGCACGTGACCTCGCGTAAATGCTATGGCCCGTCCGTCACCAGCGAAAAATGCCCGACCAACGCGCTGGAAAAGGGCGGTAAAGGATCCATCACCGAACAGCTGCTGAACGCCCGCGCGGATGTCACGCTCGGCGGCGGGGCGAAAACCTTCGCGGAAACCGCGACGGCGGGCGAGTGGCAGAGCAAAACCCTGCGTGAACAGGCGCAGGCGCGCGGTTATCAGCTGGTGAGCGATGCCGCTTCACTGGCGGCTATCACCGAAGCGGGTCAGGATAAGCCGCTGCTCGGTCTGTTCTCGGACGGCAATATGCCGGTGCGCTGGGAAGGGCCAAAAGCCTCTTACCACGGCAACATCGACAAACCTGCTGTCACCTGTACGCCAAACCCGAAACGTGACGACAGCGTCCCTACGCTGGCGCAGATGACCGATAAAGCCATCTCCCTGCTGAGCAAGGGTGAGAAAGGTTTCTTCCTGCAGGTGGAAGGGGCGTCGATCGATAAACAGGATCACGCGGCCAATCCGTGCGGTCAGATTGGCGAAACCGTCGATCTCGACGAAGCCGTGCAGAAGGCGCTTGAGTTTGCGAAGAAAGACGGTAACACCCTTGTCGTCGTCACCGCTGACCACGCCCACGCCAGCCAGATTGTGGCGCCTGATACCAAAGCCCCAGGCCTGACCCAGGCGCTGAACACCAAAGACGGTGCGGTGATGGTGATGAGCTACGGCAACTCAGAAGGCGATTCAATGGAACATACCGGAACGCAGTTGCGTATCGCCGCGTATGGCCCACATGCTGCGAACGTGGTGGGCCTGACGGATCAAACGGATCTGTTCTACACCATGAAAGCTGCTCTCGGTCTGAAATAACCTATCGCCCGGCGGAAATCCCCTTCCGCCGGGTGTAATACCAGTCAGTTAAGCAACATAATGAATTTAAATTCATTATGTTGCTTGTTCCAGGACCTTTATGGCATCAGTGGAATTGTTCCGTTCACTTTCGTTCCTCTGCTTCCGGTCTATCACTCTGCGGTGAACGTGCCAGGGTGGCTCAATCGCCACCACCCTGGCAACCCCGGCTCCCGGCCAGGAAAATCGCCGCTTCGCGGTGCCCTTAGCTTATTCCTTGCGGCTTTCGGGTCGGGCGCGATCCTGCATCCATGCAGGTCGCACCCTCTCGGCGCTTCCCTGCGCCTCGACCCGGCCTCCAGGAAACGCTTCGGCGATTTTCAGCCGGACTCACGCTCCCTCCAGCTTTACAGCCGTCTGAATGTGGCACCGGTGTGGGTCCCCGCAGAAATCGGCGAACTGGAGGCCAGATGACAAGGGGGCCGCGTAGCCCCCTTGTCACGTTCACAGGTGATACAGGTTTTATATTCTGCTGAACATAAGGTGAACGGAATAACCTCAGATGCTTAACTGACCAGTATTACTTCCGCCGGGTGGTATTTTTCCCGCCACGAACCAGACTTAGTGTGAACCTTCACAAAAGGATGGTGCTATGAAACTGACCCTCGCTGTAACCCTGCTTTCTTCTCTGCTTCTGATGTCTGTCGCGTCTGCCGCCGAGAGAACGCTTACGCCTCAGCAGCAACGGATGACCAGCTGCAATCAACAGGCGACAGCCCAGACGCTGAAAGGCGATGCGCGCAAAACCTACATGAGTGATTGCCTGAAAAACAGCGCTTCGAAACCGGGCGAAAAGAGCCTGACGCCTCAGCAGCAAAAGATGCGTGAATGTAACGGCCTCGCCACGCAACAGTCCCTCAAAGGCGAAGACCGCAGCAAGTTTATGAGCGCCTGCCTGAAGAAAGCGGCGTAGTCCTAACGGGTGAGCGGCCACGCCGACTCACCCGAAATTTCATACTTTCCCCGCAACACCCCTCTCTATAATTTGGGAAATGTTTCAGAATGTTCCCAAAAATTATGAATGACGAAAACTTTTACAATAAAGACGTCACGCGAGAAGAGTGGCAGCAGGGCCTTTCTCAGGATGACCATCACCGTTCCGGTATCCGGTTTGCGCGGCGCGTTCGACTGCCGCGTATCTTCGGGCTGGCGGCCATGTTTTTCCCGATCGCCGGGGCCCTGGTGGCGCAAGCTCCGCCTGGAGGCTGGTGGTTACTGCTGGTCGGATGGGCGTTCGTCTGGCCGCATCTGGCCTGGCAGCTGGCCTATCGCGCCGCCGATCCGCGCGTCAGTGAGATGAACAATCTAAAGGCTGATGCCATAGTCGCAGGCGTCTGGATTGGGCTGACAGGGGTGAATGTGCTGCCCACCGCGGCTCTCATCATTCTGATCGGCATGAATACCATGGGGGCGGGCGGGATCCGGTTGTTCACTGCTGGTGCAATCATGACGACAATTGCAGCCCTGGTGACGCTACAGCTTACCGGCGTATCTCCTGGCTTTACGCTTACCCCGCTGGAACTCTGGCTGGCGTTGCCGGTGATGGTGTTCTACCCGCTGTTTTTTGCCTGGGTGAGCTACCAGACGGCGATTCGGCTGGCAGAGCACAAGCGCCGCCTGGAGTTGATGAGCACCCGCGATGGCATGACCGGAGTATTCAACCGCCGCCACTGGGAGATCCTGTTACGCAATGAGTACGACACCTGTCGGCGCGCTCATCGCGAAGCGGCGATCCTGATTATCGATATCGATCATTTCAAGAGTATCAACGACACCTGGGGCCACGACGTGGGCGACGAGGCGATTATCGCCGTCACGCGACAGCTGCAGTTAACCCTGCGCGCCGGGGATATGATTGGGCGCTTTGGCGGAGATGAATTTGCGGTGATCATGAGCGGCACGCCAGCGGAAAGTGCCATCGCGGCGATGTCTCGTGTGCATGAGCGGCTGGCGGTCTTAACGCTGCCCTGCGCGCCGCAGGTGCGACTGCGGATCAGCGTCGGGGTGGCCCCTCTGACGGAAGAGTTTTGTCACTATCGGGAGTGGTTAAAAGCGGCGGATGTGGCGTTGTACAAAGCGAAAAATGCCGGACGCAACCGCACCGAAGTGGCGGCCTGACGCCCGGCGCGCTTCATCAGGACTTACTGAGTTGCTCTGATTTTTCCATGCACTTGTTCATCGCTTCAATCACCGCCGAGCGGAATCCACGCTCTTCCAGAACGCGCACGGCTTCGATGGTGGTGCCGCCCGGTGAACAGACCATATCTTTCAGTTCGCCCGGATGTTTGCCCGTTTCCAGCACCATTTTCGCGGAGCCCATCACCGCTTGGGCGGCAAATTTATAGGCCTGCGCGCGCGGCATTCCGCCGAGCACGGCGGCATCGGCCATCGCTTCGATAAACATGAACACATAAGCGGGCGCAGAGCCGCTGACGCCCACCACCGGATGGATCATCGCTTCGGCAATCACTTCGGCTTCGCCAAAGCAGCGGAAAATGTTCAGCACGTCGGCCACGTCTTCTGGCGTCACCAGCGCGTTCGGCGTGACGGAAGTCATCCCTGCATTGACCAGCGACGGAGTGTTTGGCATGGCGCGGACAATTTTGCGATCGTGGCCGAGAGCGCGTGCGAGCTGATCGAGGGTCACACCCGCGGCGATGGAGACCACCAGGGTCTCTTTGTTCAGGCTGGAAGTGATGTCGCTCAGAACCTTGATCATGATGTTAGGTTTAACGGCGCCAAAGACGATATCCGCAATCTGGGCAACTTCCTGTGCGCTTTCGGCAGCGTTAATTCCGTATTCATCACGCAGCGCGGCGACTTTATCCGGTGACGGGGTGTAGACCCAAATCTGCCCTGGCAACACCTGGCCGCTGGCGATCAGACCGCCGAGAATGGCTTTTCCCATATTGCCGCAGCCGATAAAACCGATTTTTTTGTCCATCACGTCTCTCCGTTATGATGCGTTGTGAGTTCTGATTTATAGCTTAACAACGAAAAGCAGGCGACAATAGCCACCAATGTCATCCAGGGGAGAAACTATGGCGATTTGGGTGGATGCGGATGCGTGTCCGAATGTCATTAAAGAGATTTTATTCCGCGCGGCCGAGCGCGTGCAGATGCCGTTGACGCTGGTCGCAAACCAGAATTTGCGCATTCCGCCGTCGAAATTTATTCGTTCAATGCGCGTCCCGGCCGGATTCGACGTGGCGGATAACGAAATTGTGCGCCTGTGCAGCCCTGAAGATTTGGTGATCACCGCCGATATTCCCCTTGCAGCAGAAGTGCTGGAGAAAGGCGCAGCGGCGCTGAATCCGCGCGGTGAACGTTACTCGCCCTCCACGATCCGCCAAAAACTGACGATGCGCGATTTTATGGATACCCTGCGCGCGAGCGGGGTGCAGACCGGTGGGCCGGATTCGCTCTCACAACGTGACCGCCAGCAGTTCGCCGCTGAGCTGGATAAGTGGCTGCTGGAAGTGAAGCGCCGCAACGCGTAATGATAAGCATTGCTGATTTATGGTATAGTGTGGCAACCGCAGGGTTGTCATCGCCTGATGCTTTGCAGTAAAGTTGACGCACCCGCTTATGCAATGATTTCTTTACAGAGACTGCGCGCTAAACTCACTCATCACGCTCTCTGTCATGCAAACATATTCTTGTTGTAATCCAATTTTTACAGTTACCTTGCGTACTAGTTTAATGGTATTATTGCTCGTTTTTTGACATCACACGCCGCAACCTCGCGGTATCAAGGGGAACACCAGGCTATGACCCAACCCATCTTTTTAGTTGGCCCCCGTGGCTGCGGAAAAACAACCGTAGGCCTCGAACTGGCGCGCGTGAGTGACAGCCAGTTTGTCGATACCGATCACTGGCTGCAAACGCACGCTCGTCAGACCATCGCAGAGATCGTCGAAAAAGAAGGCTGGGAGAGTTTCCGCACGCGTGAGTCTGAAACCCTGGAAGCTGTCACCGCGCCTTCGACCATTGTCGCCACCGGCGGTGGGATCATCCTCGCAGAACGTAATCGCCAGTTTATGCGCGAGAAAGGGATTGTGATTTACCTGTGCGCGCCAGTTTCTACGCTGGTAGAGCGCCTGGAAGCCTTCCCGGAAGAGGGGCAGCGCCCGACGCTCACCGGAAAGCCCATCAGCGAAGAGGTGAGCGAAATTCTCGCCGAGCGCGACGCCCTGTACCGCGAAGCGGCGCACCACGTGATCGACGCTTCGCTCTCGCCGGAACAGGTCGTAAATCAGATTGTTACCGCCCTGCGTCTGGCTTGCGCCAGCTAACTGGCGTCTATACTCATAGTTTAGCCCTCGTAAAAAGGATGAACTATGCCAACCAGACCGCCATACCCACGCGAAGCACGCATTGTCACTGTTGAAAAAGGCACCGGTACCCAAACCGTGACCTGGTATCAATTGCGTGCGGATCATCCCAAACCCGACTCCCTGATCAGCGAACACGAAAGCGAGCAGGAAGCCCTGGATGCCAAACGCCGCTACGAAGATCCCGATAAGTCCTGATACAAATCTGAAATCCACCATAACCGTGTCTGAATCACACTTTTAACTCAACGATAATGTTAAGTGAGGGTTAATATTTAGTTATTACAGTGGGATTCAGAACGGGCGTTCGATCTTTACATTTCGGTGTGGAGATATGCTGCTACGCTTTTGTCCTGTTTAAGCTGAAACAAGAACCGCGCAGCGTATTGAGCTTGTGCCTGTATTATCGCAGTGGTAGTGAAGAAAGGCGAAAAAGATGAAGGCAACATTGGCGATCCTCACCATCGGAGTGGTCCCTGTCAGCGAAGTTTTACCGCTCCTGACGGAGCATGTCTCTGAACAACAAATCACCCATCTGAGCCTGCTGGGCAAGATGAGTCGGGAAGAGGTCATGGAAGACTACGCACCCGTCGCCGATGAGGTGACGCTGCCGACATTGTTAAGCGACGGTAAACTAGCGCACGTTTCACATCACAAAATCGAACGTGCATTACAGGGTGTCATTGAAGTGCTCGATAACCAGGGATATGACGTGATCCTGTTGATGAGCACCGCTCCGATTTCCGGTCTTATGGCACGAAATTCTATCCTCCTTGAACCGATGCGAATCATTCCTCCGCTGGTGGCGTCTATTGTGGACGGGCATCAGGTCGGGGTGATTGTGCCGATTGAAGAACTTCTCGCTAATCAGATCGCCAAATGGAAAGTTCTGCAACGCACGCCGCTGTTTGCGCTGGCGAATCCGATCTGGGACAGCGAAGCCAAACTGATTTCAGCGGGGCGTGAACTGCTGGAGCAGGGCGCGGACGTCTTGATGCTGGATTGCCTCGGTTTTCACCAGCATCACCGCGATCTCCTGCAAAAAGCGCTCGATGTGCCGGTGCTGCTCTCAAACGTACTGGTCACGCGCCTGGCGTCCGAATTACTGGCCTGATGATTTTGCGTGACAGGCACGGAGGCTGGCCCCTATAGTGGATTTTTATCCAAAGACATAAGGGCCAGTTCATGCTTCAAAGTAACGAATACTTTTCCGGTAAAGTGAAATCCATTGGTTTTACCAGCAGCAGTACTGGCCGTGCCAGTGTCGGCGTGATGGCTGAAGGGGAATACACCTTTGGGACCGCAGAGGCTGAAGAGATGACGGTCGTCAGCGGCGCGCTGAACGTGCTGTTGCCTGGCGAAACCGAGTGGAAGGTGTACGCCGCGGGAGAAGTTTTCAACGTCCCTGGCCACAGCGAATTTAACCTGCAGGTTGCCGAGCCGACTTCTTATCTGTGTCGTTATCTGAAATAAAAAAAGGCCGGGTGAGCGTTAACGCTACCCGGCCTTTTTCTTCACGATTTAGCGCTGCGCTTCGCCGCCTAAACCTTCCACCAGATTCTGAATCAACGCCGCCAGTTCACCCGTCATCAGGATAAAGTCCGCGTCAAAACGCTGGGCAAAATCTTCGCGATCGATATCTTCGTTCTGATCGCGCAACTCATCGCAGAACTTCAGACGTTTTATCGAACCGTCGTCGCACATCACGAACTGAATGCGCTGCTGCCAGTCGAGGGCCAGCTTGGTCACCAGTTTGCCCGCTTCGATATGGACCGCGATCTCGTCGCAGACCAGATCCTGTTTCTTCGCGCGGATCACGCCGCCATCTTCGAGCATCGCTTTCAGCTCGGCTTCATCCAGCAGCTGGAACCCTTGTGCCGGGCTGCCGCTGCGAACCCATTCGGTCAGCGTCAGTTCGATCGGATTTTCCATCGCCAGCGGAACCACCGGCAGGGAGCCCAGGCTCTTACGCAGCAGGGCCAGCGTATCTTCGGCTTTCTTGGCGCTGGCGCAGTCCACCATGATCAGACCGTTGACGGTGTCGATCCACATCATGGTCTGGCTGAAACGGCTAAAGGCGCGCGGCAGCAGGGAGTGCAGCACTTCGTCCTTCAGGGAATCTTTTTCGGTTTTTTTCAGCTTGCGGCCCTGTTCAGCCTCGAGCTTGAAGATCTTCGCTTCCAGCGCCTGCTTCACCACCGGTGACGGCAGGATTTTCTGTTCCTGGCGCGCGCAAAGAATGATTTGACCATTGGTTGTCGAGTGGGTCAGCGCATCGCTTTGAGAACCCATCGGAGAAACCCAACCGGTTTTTGCCATATCCTGGCTACCGCATGGGGTAAAGGTGTAAGCGGCTAACTGTTTTTCCATCTCTTCCGCACGCAGCGAAACGTCGCGGCTGAGACGGTAAACCATCAAATTTTTGAACCACAGCATGATAATTTCCACGGCCTTGTCGTTAAATCAGCGGGCATGATAACGAATTGTGGCAGCGCTTGCATTGCTAATCGGGTAGCCTGCTTCTACTCTGTTGATAATCAAAATAATGAGGAGAGTCCTGTGCGTATTGGTATTGATTTGGGCGGCACCAAAACAGAAGTCATTGCGCTAAGCGATCGCGGCGAGCAGCTCTTTCGCCACCGCCTGCCGACACCGCGCGACGACTACCAGCAGACTATCGAAACCATCGCACAGCTGGTGGAGATGGCAGAAAAAGCCACAGGGCAGACCGGCTCGGTCGGGATGGGGATTCCTGGCTCGATTTCGCCGTACACCGGCGTGGTGAAAAATGCCAACTCGACGTGGCTCAACGGGCAACCATTTGATAAAGATTTGAGCGCGCGCCTGAACCGCGAAGTGCGGCTGGCGAATGACGCCAACTGCCTGGCGGTCTCGGAAGCGATCGACGGCGCGGCGGCGGGCGCACAGACCGTGTTTGCGGTGATCATCGGCACCGGCTGCGGCGCGGGCGTGGCGTTCAACGGTCGCGCGCACATTGGCGGCAACGGCACGGCGGGCGAGTGGGGGCACAATCCGCTGCCGTGGATGGACGAAGACGAACTCAAATACCGCGCCGAAGTGCCGTGCTACTGCGGGAAACAGGGCTGCATTGAAACCTTTATCTCCGGGACCGGTTTCGCCACCGACTACCACCGCCTGAGCGGAAAGCCTCTCAAAGGCAACGAGATTATGCGTCTGGTGGAAGAGCAGGACGCCGTGGCCGAGCTGGCGCTGAGCCGTTACGAAATGCGGCTGGCGAAATCTCTGGCGCACGTGGTCAATATTCTCGACCCGGATGTGATCGTGCTGGGCGGTGGCATGAGCAACGTCGACCGGATTTACACCACGGTTCCGCAGCTGGTGAAACAGTGGGTGTTCGGCGGGGAATGCGAAACGCCGATCCGCAAAGCGGTGCACGGTGATTCCAGCGGCGTTCGCGGCGCGGCATGGTTGTGGCCGCAGTAGGTAAAATGCCCCGAGCGCGTTTGCTGCCGGGTGGCGGCTCCGCCTTACCCGGCCTACAAAACAAGTTAATATCGGCACGATCGGTCCCCTCTCCCTTTCAGGGAGAGGGTTAGGGTGAGGGTCCCAGGCCGCACCTACTCCACCGCAAACTCCCGATCCAACTTGCTATACCCCAGCCCGTTAATTTTCTTCACTTTAATCTGCACCGGAATGCGCTCTTTCATCGCCTCAACGTGGCTGATCACGCCGATGGTTTTGCCCGTCGCGTTCAGGGCATCCAGCGCGTCCAGCGCCGTATCCAGCGTCTCGCTGTCCAGGGTGCCGAATCCTTCATCAAGGAACAGCGAATCAATCCGCGTTTTATGGCTGACGAGGTCAGAGAGCGCCAGCGCCAGGGCCAGACTCACCAGGAAGCTCTCGCCCCCGGAGAGAGTTCGCGTATCGCGCACCGCGTCGGCCTGCCAGGTATCGACCACTTCCAGCTCCAGCGCGTCGCTGGCCTTGCGTTGCAGCAGATAGCGCCCGTGCAGACGGTTCAGCTGCTGGTTCGCCAGCCACACCAGATTATCGAGGGTCAGACCCTGAGCAAATTTGCGGAAGCGATCGCCGGTGCTGGAGCCAATGAGCGAGTTCAAATATCCCCAGTCGTCCGCCAGACGCGCGGCGTCTTCGATCTGCTGCATCAAACCCTGCTGATGAAGGCGGTTGTCGCCGTCCTGCTTGAGCTGCTGGCGGATCTCACCCTGACGTGTGGTGTTCTCGCGCAGTTGATGCGCCAGTCGCTGTAATTGTTCCTGCAAAGTCTGCACATCCAGATCCTCCGGAAGTGCTTCCGGTTGCCGTCCCTGGTGTTCCAGGAACTGCTGATCCGCCTGTGCTGCCAGCGCGGAAGATTGCTGGAGCTGCTGTTCCAGCGTGTGCCTGAGCTGTTCCAGCTTGCGCACGGTGTCGCCATCGAGCAGCGCCGCGAGGAACGCTTCTTCACTGGCAAAACTGCTCTCATGAAGTGCGGCAGCAAATTGAGTTTGCAGCTGGGCCAGCCGTTCGCGGTCGCTCTGCTCCTGCTGTTGCAGGGTGGTGAGCTGGCTTTGCAGAGAGATACAGTCGCTGTGGATCTCACGCCAGTTGTCCGGTACCGGCTCGTCTGCGGTTTCCTCTTCCGATGGCGGAAGGGTTTCAAGCAGCGGTTTCAGTGCGTTGATACGTTCCTGAAGCGCCGAGAGCTGCTTCTGTTTTTCCTGCCAGTCGTGAGCCTCGCTTTCGCGCTGCATCAGCCACGCGTTTTCCTCGCCGTCTTCTGGGGTGTTCAGTCCGAGCGGGGTTAACGTGCTCAGCAACGACTGGCGCTGCGCCTCGATCTGCTGCCCAAGCTGTTGAACCTGCTGTTCCAGCTCGTTGAGCTGATTTTGCAGCACCTGGCGCTGGCTGAGCTGATACAGCTGGCGCTCGTACTGCTCCTGTTCATCCAGCCAGGCGGCGATATCGTCCTGAATCGTCAGGCTGACGTTCAGGGGGGCGCACACCGTCTGCCACTCTTGAGTGAGCGCTTGCTCCTCCTGAGTGAGCGACAGGGTTTCTGCGGCGTCGCGTTCACGCTGGGTGACCAGGGCATTCAACTGCCCGCGCACCAGTTGTCCCTCTTCTTCGAGGCGCTTCACTTCGGCATGCAGTTCGTCGCGGCGACGCTGGTTGGCGCTGAGCTCCAGGGCCTGATACTGCGCCACGGCAGGGTGTTCCTTTGCGCCGCACAGCGGGCAGGGTTTTCCCGCTTCCAGGCTGGCGCGATGCGCTTCCAGACCCTTGATTAATGCTTCCTGCTCGCAAAGGGTTTTCAGATCCAGGTAGTGCTGGTTTTTCTCTTTGTACTGCTGACGGCGCGCGGCCAGGGTTTGCTCAAGCCCCGTCTGGGTAGCCTGATCTTTTTCCTGCGCGTCACGTGTCTGTTTCAACCGTTTTTGCAGAGGCTGATAGCGGGCCTGTAGCGTCGCCAGACGTTGACGCGCCGGGCGATACTGCACCTGCTGCTCGAGCGCCTGCGCCGTCTCATCCGCAGACAACGTCAGGGAGCTCGGCGGCAGCGTGGCCAGTTTTTGCTGGAACTCGGCAAGGCGCTTACTCAGGGTTGCGGATTGTGATTTGTCCCGCTGCTGCTGAGCAAACAGCGCCCGCCAGCCGCCGATGTGCTGGCTCCACTGTTCGAAGCGGCGATGTTCCTCCAGCCAGAGGGCGACCTCTTTGTGTCGGGACTGGAGCTGCGCGTCATCCCGCATTGCGCCGTTGCGGATCCGCGCCCGCTGGGCCTTGCGCGACAGTAAGCGAGTGTTTACTTCAGTAATCTGCTGCTGGGTGCGGGTGAGCGTGGCGGCCTGCTCCTGCTGTCGGTCCCAAAGCGGTCGCAGGGCCAGCGCAGGCTGGGCCTGCTGCAGTTTTGCCAGCTCAGGCTGGGCGTCGGTTTGCGCCTGGATGGCCTGCTGATGCGCGGAATGGGCACGCTGCTGTTCGCGTAAGAGTTCATCGCGGCGCGTCAGCCATTGATGCTGAACCTGACGTTGTTGCTGTTCACTCAGCAGCGTTTTCTCTTCGTCAGTCAGTGCTTGCAAACCCTGTTGCAGCTGCTGTTGCTGTTCTTCGCTCAGGAGTACCACGCCTGCGGCCTGGGCTTCACGCATCTCCAGTTCGGTTCGCGCCGTTTTATGCTTCTCAAACACCATGGCGGAGATTTGTCCGTAGATTTCCGTGCCGGTCAGCTCCTCCAGCAGCTCGGCGCGCTCTTTCGGTTTGGCGTTCAAAAACGCCGCAAACTGGCCCTGGGACAGCAGCATTGAGCGGGTAAAACGGCCATAATCCAGACCGGTCAGCGAGGCGGTGAGATCGAGTTTATCTTTCACCTTATCGGCGAGGATTTTGCCGTCTTCGCACTGGGCCAGTTCCACGCGCGGTGCCTGTAAGTTCCCGTCCGGCTGGTTGCGGGCGCGGTTTTGGCTCCAGAATGCGCGATAGGCCACGCCTTTGACCTCAAATTCTACCTCGGCCAGGCACTCCGCCGTGTCGCGGGTCATCAGATCGTTTTGCGACTGCGACACCGTGTTCAGGCGCGGCGTCTCGTGATACAGCGCGAGGCAGATGGCGTCGAGCAGGGTGGTTTTTCCCGCCCCGGTCGCGCCGGTGATGGCGAATAATCCGTTGCTGGCAAAGGGTTCGGCGGTGAAGTCGATTTTCCATTCGCCCTTCAGGGAGTTGAGGTTTTTCAGACGCAGGCTGAGAATTTTCATGCGTTGTGTTCCTCGTCATGCAGCGCGTGCAGGGTATGGGTGAAAAGCTCGTTAAGCCGGGCGCGCTGCGCATCGTCAATCTCCTCCTGCGCCAGGCGGCGTTCAAACACCTCTTCGACTTTTAACTCGCTGAGGGTTTCGCGTTGCGCACTTAACAGAATTTTCTCGCGCTGTTCGCGGCTGCGGCGTACCAGTAATACTTCAACCGGCAGCTCTTCTGTCAGGGTCTGGATTTTGCGCTGCATGTCGTGCAGATATTCGTCGGTGCTGATTTCGATATCCAGCCAGACGGGGGGGGATTGTTCCACGTCGCGCCACTGTTCAAGCTGCGCGGCAATGGCGGCGAGATTGCCCTTGAGCATCGCCAGCGGCTGCGTCACCGGAACCGTGAGCGTCTCGACGGCGCTCAGTTTGCCGTCGGTAAAACTCACCAGATGGACGCTTTTGCCTTTACCGGTTTCATCAAAGCTGAGGGAGATTGGCGAGCCGCAGTAGCGAATATGCTCGCACCCGCCGATGACCTGTGCGCGGTGAATGTGCCCGAGGGCAATATAGTCGGCAGGCGGGAAATTTTGCGCCGGGAAGGCATCGAGCGTACCGATATAAATCTCGCGCACCGCGTCACTTTTGCTGGCCCCGACGGTGGTCAGATGCCCGGTAGCGATGACCGGCAGCGCCGCATCACCGCGCAGTGCGCAGGCGTCGGCATATTGCTGCTGATAATAATCGGTGATCGCCAGTAACAGATGCTGCTGCTTTTCGCCGCCGGAAAGCCCGGCCTGGCTTTGAACGATATCGCGTGGGCGCAGGAAGGGGATTGGGCAGAGCACCGCGCCCGGCGTCCCGTCGCGTTTTTTCAGGATTTGTGGGGCATGCCCGGCGTTTGCCACTACAGTGGTATTCAGAAAAGCGAGAATGTCCCGGGATTCGTTGAGCGTGGCGACGGAGTCGTGGTTGCCCGCGACAATCACCAGATGACAGCCCGTCTGCTGCAGATTCACCACGAAGCGGTTGTAGAGTTCTCGCGCATAGCTCGGCGGCGATCCGGTGTCAAAAATATCCCCGGCGACGATGATGGCGTCCA
Source organism: Lelliottia sp. JS-SCA-14 (assembly GCF_035593345.1). Taxonomy (NCBI): domain Bacteria; kingdom Pseudomonadati; phylum Pseudomonadota; class Gammaproteobacteria; order Enterobacterales; family Enterobacteriaceae; genus Lelliottia; species Lelliottia sp. JS-SCA-14. The sequence goes on from NZ_CP141606.1 coordinate 1,093,749, forward strand.
CCTCCTGCTCCTGCGCGGTCTCCAGCAGCCAGTTCAGGAAGGCCTCATGTTCGGCGGCGCGACTTTTACTGTAAAAATTTTGACCCAGATGCCAGTCCGAGGTGTGAAGTATGCGCATAGCAGATCCGTATCCGTGGCAAAAAAGAGTGGAGGGGATTATAAGCTTTCAGGGACGAGAAAATAACCGCTGTAATAAAACAACAGTTTGCCATTCATGGTGGTAATGTTTTTCATAAATCTGTCATAAATCTGACGCATAATGGTGCCGCATTCCAAACTAATACATTAATAAGACAGGGCAAAGTATGGCGAGACGTATTCTGGTCGTAGAAGATGAAGCTCCGATTCGCGAAATGGTGTGCTTCGTGCTCGAACAAAATGGCTTCCAGCCGGTTGAGGCGGAAGATTATGACAGCGCGGTGAATCAACTGAACGAACCCTGGCCCGATTTGATTCTGCTTGACTGGATGTTGCCCGGCGGTTCTGGCCTGCAATTTATCAAGCACATTAAACGCGAAGCGATGACCCGCGATATCCCGGTGGTCATGCTGACGGCGCGCGGTGAAGAAGAGGATCGCGTGCGCGGTCTGGAGACCGGCGCGGATGATTACATCACCAAGCCGTTCTCGCCGAAAGAGCTGGTGGCGCGTATCAAAGCCGTGATGCGCCGTATTTCACCGATGGCGGTGGAAGAGGTGATCGAAATGCAGGGGTTAAGCCTCGATCCGACCTCACATCGGGTGATGACCGGCGAAAACCCGCTGGATATGGGCCCGACAGAATTCAAACTTTTGCACTTCTTTATGACCCACCCGGAACGTGTTTACAGCCGCGAACAGTTGCTGAATAACGTCTGGGGGACTAACGTCTATGTCGAAGACAGAACGGTAGATGTACATATTCGCCGCTTGCGTAAAGCGCTGGAACACAGCGGCCACGATCGTATGGTGCAGACGGTCCGCGGTACGGGTTATCGTTTTTCGACCCGTTTCTGAACAATGACAGGAGTGTGACGCGTGCTGGAACGTCTGTCATGGAAAAGGCTCGTTTTTGAACTGATCTTATGTTGTATTCCCGCCGCCATTTTGGGGGCGATTTTTGGTCATCTGCCGTGGTTTTTACTGGCGGCAGTGACTGGGCTACTGGTCTGGCATTTCTGGAATTTACTGCGTCTTTCCTGGTGGCTATGGGTGGATCGCAGCATGACGCCGCCGCCGGGTAGCGGCAGCTGGGAGCCGCTGTTGTACGGCTTACATCAGATGCAAATGCGTAATAAAAAGCGTCGTCGCGAGCTGGGAAGCCTGATCAAACGGTTTCGCAGCGGGGCGGAGTCGCTGCCGGATGCCGTCATTCTGACCACCGAAGAAGGGACCATTTTCTGGTGTAACGGACTGGCACAACAGCTGCTCGGACTGCGCTGGCCGGACGATAACGGTCAAAATATTCTGAACCTCCTGCGTTACCCCGAATTCACCCACTACCTGAAAAAACGTGACTTTACGCGCCCGCACAATCTGGTGCTGAACAATGGTCGTCATCTTGAGATCCGCGTGATGCCGTACAGCGATCAGCAGTGGCTGATGGTGGCGCGCGATGTGACCCAGATGCACCAGCTTGAAGGGGCTCGGCGAAACTTCTTCGCCAACGTCAGCCATGAGCTGCGCACACCGCTGACGGTGCTGCAGGGCTATCTCGAAATGATGCAGGAGCAGACGCTCGAGGGTGCGCCGCGCGAGAAAGCGCTGCACACCATGCGCGAGCAAACGCATCGCATGGAAGGGCTGGTGAAACAGCTGCTGACGCTGTCGAAAATCGAAGCCGCGCCGACGCTGGCGCTAAACGAAACCATCGACGTGCCGATGATGCTGCGGGTGGTAGAGCGCGAAGCGCAGACCCTGAGCCACAAAAAGCATCAGTTCACCTTTGAACTGGACAGCACTCTGAAGGTGCTGGGCAGCGAAGACGAGCTGCGCAGTGCGATTTCGAACCTGGTCTACAACGCGGTGAATCATACGCCTGAGGGGACGCACATTACCGTGCGCTGGCAGCACGTCCCGACGGGCGCGGAGTTCAGCGTGGAGGACAACGGGCCGGGGATTGGGCCGGAGCATATTCCGCGTCTGACCGAGCGTTTCTATCGCGTGGACAAAGCGCGCTCGCGGCAGACAGGCGGAAGCGGCCTGGGGCTGGCGATTGTGAAGCACGCTGTGAATCATCACGACAGTCGCCTCGATATTCAGAGCACGCCGGGGAAAGGCACGCGATTCAGTTTTGTCATTCCGGAACGTTTGATTGCCAAAAAAAGCGCCTGACAGGGCGCGTGTCAGCCTTCCTTTCCACAGGCCAGCGATTGCTGGCCTGTTTGCTTTGCAGTCAAGCGAAACGCGAATGAATTTTATACGGTTGTTGCTTTTTTGTTCGCATGATTAGCCATGAGTTTTTCTTAACCTTAGAGGATTGTTCTGGTCTCAATTTTCATGCTGGCATATTGTTCTGGTTTTCAGATCGCTCCTTGCCTTTAAACGTTATAAGCGTTTAAATTGCGCCCCATACAGTGTCATACCAACTGTATTTGCGTGGTAAATCGAAAAACTATTCTTCGCCACGGCATGACGGGAGCATATCCCGCTGAAATTGAGTAAATTTTCCGCTGTATCGTCCCATTTGGGATGGCGAAAATCTCAACGTTTTCAACACCACATCCACAGGCAGTAAGGTTCTATGACCCATCATTTAAAATCGCGTGACATCATCGCGCTGGGCTTTATGACTTTTGCGCTGTTCGTCGGCGCAGGTAACATCATTTTTCCTCCTATGGTTGGCCTGCAGGCGGGTGAACACGTCTGGACGGCGGCTATTGGCTTCCTGATTACCGCTGTGGGCCTGCCGGTGCTGACCGTGGTCGCGCTGGCGAAAGTCGGCGGCGGCGTGGATAGCCTCAGCACCCCGATCGGTAAAGTGGCGGGTATTCTGCTGGCGACGGTCTGCTATCTGGCAGTCGGTCCGCTGTTCGCGACTCCACGTACCGCAACGGTCTCCTTTGAAGTCGGGATTGCACCGCTCACCGGCGACGGCGCGCTGCCGCTGCTGATCTACAGCCTGGTCTACTTCGCACTGGTGATTCTGGTCTCCCTCTATCCGGGCAAACTGCTGGATACCGTGGGTAACTTCCTTGCACCAATGAAAATTCTGGCGCTGATCGTGCTGGCCGTGGCGGCAGTTATGTGGCCTGCCGGTCCTATCAGCGAATCGCTGGACGCCTACAAAACGGCGGCCTTCTCGAACGGATTTGTAAACGGCTATCTGACCATGGACACCATGGGCGCGATGGTCTTTGGTATCGTTATCGTCAACGCCGCGCGTTCTCGCGGGGTGACCGAAGCGCGTCTTCTGACCCGCTACACCATCTGGGCTGGCCTGATGGCCGGTGTCGGTCTGACGCTGCTGTATCTGGCGCTGTTCCGCCTGGGTTCTGATAGCGCGACCCTGGTCGATCAAAATGCTAACGGTGCAGCCATTCTGCATGCTTACGTGCAGCACACCTTCGGCGGTGCGGGTAGCTTCCTGCTGGCGGTACTGATTTTCCTGGCCTGTCTGGTGACCGCGGTTGGCCTGACCTGCGCCTGTGCCGAGTTCTTCGCTCAGTACGTTCCGCTCTCCTATCGCACGCTGGTGTTCATCCTCGGCGGCTTCTCGATGGCGGTTTCTAACCTCGGTCTGAGCCACCTGATTCAGGTCTCCATTCCGGTGCTGACCGCGATCTATCCGCCGTGCATCGTGCTGGTGGTGCTGAGCTTTACCCGTCCGTGGTGGAACAATTCCTCGCGAATTATTGCCCCAACGATGTTTATCAGCCTGCTTTTTGGTATCCTTGACGGGATTAAAGCATCCGCCTTCAGTGGGATCCTGCCTGACTGGACACAGCGTCTGCCGCTGTCAGAGCAAGGCCTGGCCTGGTTAATGCCGACCGTTGTTGCGATGGTTCTGGCGATTATCTGGGACCGTGCAGCAGGGCGTCAGGTCACTTCCAGCGCGCATTAATCAACGACAAATTGTGTAACCACGGGGCTTATGGCCCCGTGGTTTTTTGTTTTTTTCGAGTTGAATGGCAAGATTTAAATGGAAAGCACGAACAAACTAAAACGTGGGCTAAGCACCCGCCACATCCGCTTTATGGCGCTTGGCTCGGCAATCGGGACAGGCCTTTTTTATGGCTCGGCAGATGCCATTAAAATGGCCGGACCCAGCGTCCTGCTGGCGTACATCATCGGCGGCGTCGCGGCCTATATCATCATGCGCGCGCTGGGCGAGATGTCGGTACACAATCCATCCGCGAGTTCTTTCTCGCGCTACGCCCAGGAAAACCTCGGCCCGCTGGCGGGCTACATCACCGGCTGGACCTACTGCTTTGAAATCCTGATCGTGGCGATTGCCGACGTGACGGCGTTTGGCATCTACATGGGCGTCTGGTTCCCGCTGGTGCCGCACTGGATATGGGTGCTGAGCGTGGTGCTGATCATCTGCGCCGTCAACCTGATGAGCGTGAAGGTGTTCGGTGAGCTGGAGTTCTGGTTCTCCTTCTTCAAAGTCGCGACCATCATCATCATGATTGTGGCGGGTTTTGGCATCATCATCTGGGGGATTGGCAACGGCGGGCAACCGACCGGGATCCATAACCTGTGGAGCAACGGCGGGTTCTTCAGCAACGGCTGGCTCGGCATGGTGATGTCGCTGCAGATGGTGATGTTCGCCTACGGCGGTATCGAAATCATCGGCATCACCGCGGGTGAAGCCAAAGACCCGGAGAAGTCTATTCCGCGCGCCATCAACTCCGTGCCGATGCGTATCCTGGTGTTCTATGTGGGCACCCTGTTCGTGATTATGTCCATCTACCCGTGGAACCAGGTGGGGACCAACGGCAGCCCGTTCGTGCTGACCTTCCAGCACTTAGGCATCGCGTTTGCCGCCAGTATCCTTAACTTTGTGGTGCTGACCGCCTCCTTCTCCGCCATTAACAGCGACGTCTTCGGCGTAGGCCGTATGCTGCACGGCATGGTGGAGCAGGGGAACGCGCCGAAAGTATTCGCCAAAACCTCGCGTCGCGGCACGCCGTGGGTGACGGTGATGGTGATGACCGTCGCGCTGCTGCTCTCGGTCTATCTGAACTACATCATGCCGGAAAACGTCTTCCTGGTGATTGCGTCGCTCGCCACCTTTGCGACGGTCTGGGTGTGGATCATGATCCTGGTGTCGCAGATTGCGTTCCGTCGTCGTCTGCCGCCGGAAGAGGTGAAAGCGCTGAAGTTCAAAGTACCGGGCGGTGTTCCGACCACGGTCGTCGGGCTGATCTTCCTGGTCTTTATTATCGGCCTGATTGGCTACCATCCGGACACGCGTATCTCCCTGTACGTGGGCTTCGCGTGGATCGCGCTGCTGCTGGTGGGCTGGGTGTTTAAACGCCGCCGCGAGCGTCAGTTGGCTGAAGCGCAGTAATTAAACCATCGCCCGGTGGCGGCGTTGCCTTACCGGGCCTACGGTTTTGTAGGCCCGTGCAAGCGAAGCGCCGCCGGGCAAAATGCCTCCTCCCTCCACCTCCTCCCCCAATAAACCTTTTCATGATGAGTTATCCTCCACTACGCTGTGGCAAGGTGGCCTCAATTTCATCAAAGGGGATACGTGATGTTGAACGCCTGGCACCTTCCGGTTGCCCCATTTGTTAAGCAAAACAAAGACCATTTAGTCATAACGCTGTGGCTGACGGGAGAAAATCAGCCGGAGCGCGTGATGCTGCGCGCCGAAGTGGATAACGAAGAGACGACGCTGAAGATGCACAAGCAGCGCACGCAGCCGCAGCCGGGCGTCACCGCCTGGCGGGCGAGTATCGATCTCTCTCAGGGCCAGGCGCGCCGTCGCTACAGCTTTAAGCTGCTGTGGAATAACCGCCAGCTGTGGTTCACGCCGCAGGGCTTTAGCCGTTTTCCACCCGCGCGGCTGGAGCAGTTTGCCGTCGATTACCCGGACCACGGCCCGCAGTGGGTCAACGATCAGGTCTTCTACCAGATCTTCCCCGATCGCTTTGCCCGAAGCCAGCAACGCACGGTCGACCAGGATCAGGTCTATTATCACCACGCGGCGGGCCACGACATTATCCGTAAAACCTGGGACGAACCGCTGACGGCGCAGGCGGGCGGTTCGACGTTTTACGGCGGCGATCTGGATGGGATCAGCGAAAAACTGCCGTACCTGAAAAAGCTGGGCGTCACGGCGCTGTACCTCAATCCGGTGTTTAAAGCCCCGAGCGTGCACAAATACGACACCGAAGATTATCGCCACGTCGACGAGCAGTTTGGCGGCGACGCGGCCCTGCTGCGTCTGCGGGAAAACACCCGTCGCGAGGGGATGCGCCTGATCCTCGACGGCGTGTTTAACCACAGCGGGGATTCTCACGCGTGGTTCGACCGGCACAACCGCGCCACCGGCGGCGCCTGTCACAACCCGGAATCCGCCCAGCGCGACTGGTACAGTTTTAATGAAGAGGGTCGGGCGCTCGACTGGCTGGGTTATCCCAGTCTGCCGAAACTCGATTTTCAGTCGCCGACGCTGGTGGAGGAGATCTATGGCGGGGAAGACAGCATCGTGCGCCACTGGCTGAAAGCGCCGTGGAACATGGACGGCTGGCGGCTCGACGTGGTGCACATGCTCGGTGAAGCGGGCGGCGCGCGGAATAATCTTCAGCACGTCACCGGTATCACTCAGGCCGCGAAGGCCGCAAATCCCGACGCCTTTGTCTTCGGCGAGCATTTTGGCGATGCGCGCCAGTGGCTGCAGGCCGATGCGGAAGATGCCTCGATGAACTATCGCGGGTTTACCTTCCCGATCTGGGGTTTCCTCGCCAATACCGATATCTCTTACGATCCGCAGCACATCGATGCCGAAACCTGCATGGCGTGGATGGACAACTACCGCGCCAGCCTGTCGCATCAGCAGCAGCTGCGGATGTTTAACCAGCTCGACAGCCACGATACCGCGCGCTTTAAATCCCTGTTGGGCAAAGACGTGGCGCGCCTGCCGCTGGCCGTCACCTGGCTCTTTACCTGGCCGGGCGTGCCGTGCATTTACTACGGCGATGAAGTGGGTCTGGACGGCAACAACGATCCGTTCTGCCGCAAGACCTTCCCGTGGGAGAGTGACAGGCAGGACAAAAATCTGCTGGCGCTCTATCAGCGGCTGGCGAAGCTGCGCAAGCACAGTCAGGCCCTGCGCTACGGCGGTTGTCAGGTGGTGTACGCCCACGACAACGTGGTGGTCTTCGCCCGCGTGTTTAACCAGCAGCGCGTGCTGGTGGCGATTAACCGCGGTGAGGCCTGCGAAGTGGTGCTGGACGATTCACCGCTGCTTAACCTCCAGACCTGGCAACTGAAAGAGGGGAAAGGCGATATAGAAGAAGGCGTGCTGTCGCTGCCTGCGATTTCCGCCTCTATCTGGTTCGGTAATTAACGCTTTTCTGCAACGGGCATAACGCGCTCGTTGCAGAATATTCCCCCATGTTGTTCTGTTTAATTAAACAGAGCGGACAAATATCTTTAATATCCCGTCAATCAATACTCGCTATACTCAATTTGCTTTATCAGTCAGGGCCCGACCTCATATAGCACACATTTAGTTTTCTTTTAACATATTGATTAAAAGGTACATTTATGTCTATCCGCGAACTGATTGACCCATCAAACTCGACGCTTATTTTTATCGATCACCAGCCGCAAATGTCGTTTGGTGTGGCGAATATTGACCGCCAACTCCTTAAGAATAATACGGTTGCTCTGGCGAAAGCGGGCAAAATATTTGATGTGCCGGTTATCTATACCTCGGTCGAAACAAAAAGTTTTAGCGGTTATATCTGGCCGGAATTACTGGCGGTTCACCCGGATGTGAAACCAATTGAGCGTACCTCGATGAACTCCTGGGAAGATGATGCGTTTGTTGCGGCAGTCAAAGCAACGGGCCGCAAAAAACTCATCATCTCGGCCCTGTGGACCGAAGTGTGCCTGACCTTCCCGGCGCTGATGGCGCTGGATGAAGGCTTCGAAGTGTATGTGGTGACCGACACCTCCGGCGGGACCTCCGTGGATGCCCATGAGCGCTCCATCGACCGCATGGTGCAGGCCGGTGCGGTTCCGGTGACCTGGCAGCAGGTGCTGCTTGAGTACCAGCGCGACTGGTCTCGCAAAGAGACCTACGATGCGGTGATGGATCTGGTGCGCGAGCACAGCGGCGCTTACGGTATGGGCGTTGATTATGCCTACACCCTGGTTCACGGCGCGCCTGAGCGTAAAGCCTAACCCTCCCGGCGGGTCGATTTGACCCGCCATTTTCATCAGACCTGGACATCCTCATGGCGCAAAACTCACATGTGACGCTGGTGATCACCCATACCTTGCTGGCAGGACAGGCGGCGCGATACGAACAGTGGCTCGGCAAAATCATGCCCGTTGCCGCGGAATTCCCCGGACATCTCGGCGCGAACGTCATTCGCCCGACAGAAGGACAGAATCTGTGGACAGTCATTATTCGCTTCGACACCATCGAGCATTTATACGCCTGGACCCAGTCCGACACCCGTTCGGTGCTGGTGAAAGAGATTGAACCGCTGCTGGCCGAAGGGGATAAAACGGAAGTGCGCACCGAGGCCGCGTTCTGGTTTACGCCGCCGGAAACGCACGTGCGTAAACCGAAACAGTGGAAACAGTTTCTGGTCACGCTGATGGTGATCTTCCCCAGCACGCTGGTGGTGCCGCAACTCACCGGGGCGTTGCTTCCAGGCCTGAAAGGGTCTCTCTTCCTGCATTTGCTTAACGATGCTTGTGTGGTCGCGCTGGTGGTCTGGCTGTGGATGCCCATCGTGACCCGCCTGTTCGCCGGGTGGCTGAAAAAAGCCTGACCGGCTCAAAGGAGTACGTTATGTCTCAAACTGCCACACTGATCTTAACTAAGGGTCAGATCCATACCCTGGATCGCGAAAATCCGCTCGCCGAGGCGGTGGCTATCGCCAACGGCAAGATCCTCGCGACCGGTAATCACGATCGGGTGATGAGTTACGCCACCGAAGGCACGCAAATTGTCGATCTGAAAGGGAGCACGGTGATCCCTGGCCTCAACGATTCGCACCTGCACCTGATTCGCGGCGGGCTGAACTACAATCTCGAACTGCGCTGGGAAGGCGTACCGTCCCTGGCAGATGCCCTGCGGATGCTCAAAGAGCAGGCTGACCGGACCCCGACGCCCCAGTGGGTGCGCGTGGTCGGCGGCTGGAGTGAGTTCCAGTTTGCCGAACGGCGGATGCCTACGATTCAGGAGCTGAACGATGCCGCGCCAGATACGCCGGTGTTTGTGCTGCATCTCTACGATCGCGCGTTGCTCAACCGCGCGGCGCTGAAAGCCGTCGGCTACACCAAAGAGACGCCGAACCCGCCGGGCGGGGAGATCGTGCGGGACAACAACGGCAACCCGACCGGGATGCTGATCGCCAAACCGAACGCGATGATCCTCTATTCGACGCTGGCGAAAGGGCCGAAGCTGCCGCTGGAGCAGCAGGTGAACTCGACGCGTCAGTTTATGCGCGAGCTTAACCGCTTAGGGTTAACCAGCGCGATTGATGCGGGCGGCGGTTTCCAGAATTACCCGGAAGATTACGAAATCATCGAAGAGCTGCACGCCAAATCGCAGATGACGATCCGCATCGCCTACAACCTCTTCACCCAGAGGCCGAAGCAGGAGCTGGAAGATTTCGAGCGCTGGACCGATATGCTCAAACCGGGGCAGGGGACGGATTTCTACCGCGCCAACGGGGCGGGGGAGATGCTGGTCTTCTCGGCGGCAGATTTTGAAGATTTCCTCCAGCCGCGTCCGGATCTGCCGGAAGGGATGGAAGATGAGCTGGAGCGCGTGGTGCGCCATCTGGTAGAGCAGCGCTGGCCGTTCCGTCTGCATGCGACGTACGACGAGTCCATCAGCCGGATGCTGGACGTGTTCGAGAAGGTGAACCGTGATATTCCGTTTAACGGCCTGCACTGGTTCTTCGATCACGCTGAAACCATCACTGAGCGCAATATTGAGCGCGTCAAAGCGCTGGGTGGCGGGATTGCGGTGCAGCATCGCATGGCGTTCCAGGGCGAGTATTTTGTCGATCGTTACGGTAAAGAGGCGGTGAAACATACGCCGCCGGTGGCGAAAATGCTGGAACTCGAGGTTCCCGTGGGTTTGGGCACCGACGCCACCCGCGTGGCGAGCTACAACCCGTGGACTGCGCTTTACTGGCTGGTCTCCGGGCGTACCGTTGGCGGGCTGTCGATGTATGACGACAGCAACCGTCTGCCGCGCGATATCGCGCTGGAACTGTGGACGGCGGGCAGCGCGTGGTTCTCCAGCGAGCAGGGCAAGAAAGGACGACTCGTCGAAGGACAGCTCGCGGATCTGGTGGTGTTGTCGAAAGATTACTTCAGCGTGGCGGAAGAGGAGATCAAAGGCATCGAGTCGGTGCTGACGGTGGTGGACGGAAAAGTGGTGTACGCCGCCGGGCAGTTTAGCCCGCTGTCGCCGCCGCCAATCCCGGTTCTGCCGGAGTGGTCGCCGGTAGTGAAAGTGCCGGGGCATTACCGCTCTGCGCCGCCGGTGGCGTCAAACGTGGGGGCCGTGGTGCAGATGCATCAGTGTATCGGTAGCTGCGGCGTGCATGGGCATCAGCACGGTATCGCGCGCCAGTCGGGGATTCCGGTATCGGATGACCAGGCGTTTTGGGGCGTGTTGGGATGTTCGTGTTTCGCGTTTTAACGTGACAATTCGCGGTTTTGTAGGCCGGGTAAGGCGAAGCCGCCACCCGGCGCAAGGGCGGGATTGGTGCGGAAAAATGCCCGGTGGCGCTGCGCTTACCGGGCCTACGGTTATCCCTGAACCATAAAAAAAGGCTCGCATTTGCGAGCCTTTTTGTCATCCGTTGCCGATTACAGGCTGGAGACGTTTTCGGTCAGGTATTTAGCGACGCCGTCTGGAGACGCGTTCATGCCTTCTTTCCCTTTTTCCCACTGAGCCGGGCACACTTCGCCGTGCTCTTCGTGGAACTGCAGCGCGTCAACCATGCGCAGCATTTCGTCGATGTTACGGCCCAGTGGCAGATCGTTCACTACCTGGTGACGCACGATGCCGTTCGCGTCGATCAGGAAGGAGCCGCGCAGTGCCACGCCAGCGTCCGGATGTTCGATACCGTATGCCTGCTGGATTTCACGTTTGATGTCCGCAACCATTGCGTATTTCACTGCACCGATGCCGCCTTTGTCGACAGGGGTGTTACGCCATGCGTTGTGTACAAATTCGGAGTCGAAGGAAACACCGACAACTTCAACGCCACGTTTCTGGAACTCTTCGTAACGTTTGTCGAATGCGATCAGTTCTGATGGGCAAACGAAGGTGAAGTCCATTGGCCAGAAGAACAGAACGGTAGCTTTACCGTTGGTGTGCTGTTTGAAGTTGAAGTTTTCAACGATCTCACCGTTGCCGAGTACTGCTGCAGCTGTAAAATCCGGAGCCGGACGAGTAACCAGAACCATGTGATTCTCCTGTAGTAACTAAGGTTATTTGGAACGCAACGCGGGCCAGTATAGAGAGTGTTCAGGGTTTAGACAAAGAGGCACGGACAATCGTTCAGCCAGTTTTTACCTATCAATCACTCTTCTATTAAAGTTGTTTGTTTTTCGCCTGCGCCATCATACGCGGATAGAACTGCCAGAAGCGAGCTTCCAGCGCATCATAATGGTTGTCCAGATCCTGCCAGGAGTCGCGCAGGGCATCGAGTCGCGGGCGGCGGCTCGCCATGCCGTTCAGCACGCGCTGAATAAACTCCATCTCGCTGTAGCGCTCCAGCCAGCGCTCGGACCACAGATAGTCGTTCAGATTAACAAAGCGCGGCGGCGAGTCGGGCAAAATCAGCGCCACCTGCGAGTGGGCGTAGCGGACGAACTCCGGCAGCGGCAGCTCCGGCGACAGCTGCGCCCAGTGGCGCGACAGGAAATGATCCCACATCACATCCAGCGTGATCGGCGCGACGCGGCGCGTTTCAGGGCGAAACCACGCTTTGGCTTCTTTCACTTCCGGCAAATTATCAGTCATCACGTCGATGCGACGATGCAGGAAAATACCGTCCACGACCTCGGCGGAATAGTCATCAGCCGGGTTGCCGCGAACGAAATCGGCCAGCAAATTGCCCGAAAGTGAGCTGTCGGCGAGGTGGGCGAGGTGCAGGTGAGCGAGAAAATTCATGCGTTTTGGTATCCGGATACGGCTAGTTGTTGCAGCAAAGAGGTGTGAGCACTAGACTAAGCCGCCTGTTTTTAAGTCACGAGTATAAGTCATGCGCGTCGCCGATTTCTCCTTTGAATTACCTGAATCCCTGATTGCCCACTATCCGCAGCCGGAGCGCAGTGGTTGCCGCTTGCTGTCGCTGGACGGGCCAACGGGCGCGCTGACGCACGGTACTTTCACCGATCTGCTCGACAAGCTCAACCCTGGCGATCTGCTGGTCTTTAACAACACTCGCGTGATCCCGGCGCGTCTGTTTGGCCGTAAAGCCAGCGGCGGCAAGATTGAAGTGCTGGTTGAGCGCATGCTCGATGACAAACGTATTCTGGCACATATTCGCGCCTCCAAAGCGCCGAAGCCGGGCACCGAGCTGCTGCTGGGCGACGACGAAAGCATCAATGCCACCATGACCGCCCGTCACGGCGCGCTGTTTGAAGTGGAGTTCAACGACGAACGCCCGGTGCTGGATATTCTGAACGCTATCGGCCACATGCCGCTCCCGCCGTATATCGATCGCCCGGACGAAGACGCTGACCGCGAGCTGTACCAGACGGTCTACAGCGAAAAACCGGGTGCCGTGGCTGCCCCGACCGCCGGTCTGCACTTTGATGAACCGCTGCTGGCAAAACTGCGCGAGAAAGGCATCGAGATGGCGTTCGTGACGCTGCACGTCGGCGCGGGGACCTTCCAGCCGGTGCGCGTGGATTCTATCGAAGATCACATCATGCACTCCGAATACGCCGAAGTGCCGCAAGAGGTGGTTGACGCCGTGCTGGCCGCGAAAGCGCGCAACAGCCGCGTGATTGCCGTCGGTACCACTTCCGTTCGTTCGCTGGAGAGCGCCGCCCAGGCGGCTAAGAAAGATCTGATCGAGCCCTTCTTCGGTGACACGCAGATCTTTATCTACCCAGGTTATCAATACAAAGTGATTGATGCGCTGGTGACCAACTTCCATCTGCCTGAATCGACTTTGATTATGCTGGTCTCGGCGTTTGCCGGTTATCAGAACACCATGAATGCCTACAAGGCTGCGGTAGAACAAAATTATCGCTTTTTTAGCTACGGGGACGCGATGTTTATCACGTACAATCCGTCGGCTATTCAGGAACGCGTTGGGGAATAAGCTCCGCAGCGCCTGGTTTACACGTCGGACTGTTTTTCTGACGCTGGAGAAAAAATGAAATTTGAACTCGATACCACCGACGGACGCGCCCGCCGCGGCCGCCTGGTGTTTGATCGCGGCGTGGTAGAAACGCCAGCCTTTATGCCTGTCGGCACCTACGGCACCGTTAAAGGGATGACGCCGGAAGAAGTCGAAGCCACTGGCGCACAGATTATCCTCGGTAACACCTTCCACCTGTGGCTGCGCCCGGGCCAGGAAGTGATGAAACTGCACGGCGACCTGCATGATTTCATGCAGTGGAAAGGTCCTATTCTGACCGACTCCGGCGGCTTCCAGGTGTTCAGCCTCGGCGATATCCGTAAGATCACCGAACAGGGCGTGCACTTCCGTAACCCGATTAACGGCGATCCGATCTTCCTCGATCCTGAAAAATCCATGGAAATTCAGTACGATCTCGGTTCCGACATCGTGATGATCTTCGACGAATGTACGCCATATCCTGCGGACTGGGATTACGCGAAGCGTTCGATGGAGATGTCTCTGCGTTGGGCAAAACGTAGCCGTGACCGCTTTGACGGGCTGGAAAACAAAAATGCGCTGTTCGGCATTATCCAGGGCAGTGTTTACGAAGATTTACGTGATATCTCTGTTAAAGGTCTGGTAGAGATAGGTTTTGATGGCTACGCTGTCGGCGGTTTGGCTGTGGGTGAGCCGAAGGAAGACATGCACCGTATTCTGGAGCATGTTTGCCCGCAAATCCCTGCGGATAAACCACGATACCTGATGGGCGTGGGTAAACCAGAAGATCTGGTTGAAGGTGTGCGCCGCGGCATCGATATGTTCGACTGCGTCATGCCAACCCGCAACGCGCGTAACGGCCACCTGTTTGTGACCGACGGTGTGGTGAAAATCCGTAACGCGAAGCATAAAAATGACACCAGCACGCTGGATGCAGAGTGTGATTGTTATACCTGTCGTCACTATTCTCGCGCATATTTGTATCATCTTGATCGTTGCAATGAGATTTTAGGCGCGCGTCTCAATACCATTCATAACCTTCGTTATTATCAGCGCTTAATGGCTGGTTTACGTAAGGCTATCGAAGAGGGTAAATTAGAGAGCTTCGTGACTGATTTTTACCAACGTCAGGGTCGTGATGTTCCACCTTTGAACGTTGACTAATTTAATAATGAGGGAATTTGAATGAGCTTTTTTATTTCTGATGCGGTAGCAGCAACTGGCGCTCCGTCGCAGGGCAGCCCGATGTCTCTGATTCTGATGCTGGTGGTGTTTGGTCTGATCTTCTACTTCATGATCCTGCGCCCACAGCAGAAACGTACCAAAGAACACAAAAACCTGATGAACTCCATCGCGAAAGGCGATGAAGTGCTGACCAATGGCGGTCTGGTGGGTCGTGTGACGAAAGTAGCGGAAACTGGCTACATCTCTATCGCACTGAACGATACCACTGAAGTGGTTATCAAACGTGACTTCGTTGCTGCCGTACTGCCGAAAGGCACGATGAAGGCGCTGTAATCCAACTTTTCCCAAAGGGAACTGCCGTGTTAAACCGTTATCCTTTGTGGAAGTACATCATGCTGGTCGTCGTGCTAATCGTCGGCCTGCTGTACGCACTTCCCAACCTGTATGGTGAGGATCCGGCCGTTCAAATCACTGGCGCGCGCGGTGTCGCCGCCAGTGAGCAAACGCTGATCCAGGTCCAGAAAACGTTACAAGAAGAAAAAATTACCGCTAAGTCTGTGGCACTGGAAGAGGGCGCTATTCTTGCTCGCTTCGACACCACCGACACGCAGCTCCGCGCACGTGAAGCGCTGATGGGCGTGCTGGGTGACAAATATGTCGTGGCGTTAAACCTTGCTCCTGCAACCCCGCGTTGGTTAGCCTCCATCAATGCAGAGCCGATGAAACTCGGTCTCGATCTGCGTGGCGGCGTTCACTTCCTGATGGAAGTGGATATGGATACCGCGCTCGGCAAGCTGCAGGAACAGAACATTGATAGCCTGCGCAGCGATCTGCGTGAAAAAGGCATTCCTTACACCACCGTGCGTAAGGAAGATAACTACGGTCTGAGCATTACCTTCCGTGACGCTACGGCGCGCGATCAGGCGGTGGACTATCTCACTGGTCGTCACCGCGATATGGTGATTTCTCGTCAGGGTAGCAACCAGCTGCGCGCGGTCATGACCGATGTGCGTCTGAGCGAAGCGCGTGAATACGCGGTTCAGCAGAACATCAATATCCTGCGTAACCGTGTGAACCAGCTGGGCGTTGCTGAGCCGCTGGTACAGCGTCAGGGTGCTGACCGTATCGTGGTTGAGCTGCCGGGTATCCAGGACACCGCGCGCGCCAAAGAGATTTTGGGTGCGACTGCCACGCTGGAATTCCGTCTGGTGAACACCAACGTCGATCAATCCGCCGCGGCGTCTGGTCGTGTTCCGGGTGATTCCGAAGTGAAACAGACCCGTGAAGGTCAGCCAGTTGTGCTGTACAAACGCGTGATTCTGACCGGTGACCACATCACCGACTCCACCTCGAATCAGGACGAATACAACCAGCCGCAGGTTAACATCTCGCTGGATAGCGCGGGTGGTAACATCATGTCCAACTTCACGAAGGATAACATCGGTAAACCGATGGCGACCCTGTTCGTGGAGTATAAAGACAGCGGTAAGAAAGATGCCAACGGTCGTGCGATTCTGGTGAAAGAGGAAGAGGTGATTAACATCGCCAACATCCAGTCTCGCCTGGGTAACAGCTTCCGTATTACCGGTATCAACAACCCGAACGAAGCGCGTCAGCTCTCTCTGCTGCTGCGTGCCGGTGCGCTGATTGCGCCAATTCAGATTGTTGAAGAACGGACCATTGGTCCAACACTGGGGATGCAAAACATCACTCAGGGTCTGGAAGCCTGTCTGGCCGGTCTGGCGGTGTCGATTATCTTCATGCTGTTCTTCTACAAGAAGTTTGGCCTGATTGCGACCTCCGCGCTGCTGGCAAACCTGGTACTGATTATCGGGATCATGTCCCTGCTGCCAGGGGCAACGCTGACCATGCCGGGTATCGCGGGTATCGTCCTAACCCTTGCGGTAGCGGTCGATGCCAACGTATTGATAAACGAACGTATTAAAGAAGAACTGAGTAACGGTCGCTCCGTACAACAGGCGATCGATGAAGGTTATAAAGGCGCCTTCAGCTCGATCTTCGATGCGAACGTAACAACACTGATTAAGGTTCTTATCCTGTATGCAGTGGGTACTGGCGCCATCAAAGGCTTTGCTATCACCACCGGTATCGGTGTGGCAACGTCGATGTTTACCGCTATTGTCGGCACCCGTGCCATCGTGAACCTGCTGTATGGCGGCAAGCGCGTCAAAAAGCTGTCTATCTGAGGAGTGCGTTGTGGCACAGGAATATACTGTTGAACAATTGAACCATGGCCGTAAAGTCTGGGACTTTATGCGCTGGGACTACTGGGCCTTCGGCATTTCAGGTTTCCTCCTGATTGTGTCGATCGCCATTATCGGTGTCCGTGGGTTTAACTGGGGTCTGGATTTCACCGGTGGTACGGTGATTGAAATCTCCCTGGAAAAACCGATCGATATGGACCACATGCGCGAATCGCTGCAGAAAGCGGGCTTCGAAGAGCCGCTGCTGCAGAACTTTGGCAGCAGCCGCGACATCATGGTGCGTATGCCTCCGGTTCATGATGCCAATGGCAGCCAGGAGCTGGGCAGCAAGGTGGTTAAGGTCATTAACGAAACCACCAGCCAGGACGCGACGGTTAAACGTATCGAATTCGTCGGCCCAAGCGTTGGGGCCGATCTGGCTCAGACAGGGGCGATGGCGCTGCTGGTTGCGCTGATCTCGATTCTGGTTTACGTCGGTTTCCGCTTCGAATGGCGTCTGGCGGCAGGGGTGGTTATCGCCCTGGCGCACGACGTGGTCATTACGATGGGCGTGCTGTCGCTGTTCCATATTGAGATTGACCTGACCATCGTTGCGTCGCTGATGTCGGTGATCGGTTACTCACTGAACGACAGCATCGTGGTATCTGACCGTATTCGTGAGAACTTCCGTAAGATCCGTCGCGGTACGCCGTACGAAATCTTCAACGTCTCTCTGACCCAAACGTTGCACCGTACGTTGATCACTTCCGGGACGACCTTGATGGTTATCCTGATGCTGTTCCTCTTCGGTGGCCCGGTGCTGGAAGGCTTCTCGCTGACCATGCTGATCGGTGTCTCCATCGGTACGGCGTCTTCTATCTACGTCGCGTCCGCGCTGGCGTTGAAACTGGGCATGAAGCGTGAGCACCTGCTCCAGCAGAAAGTTGAGAAGGAAGGGGCGGATCAGCCGTCCATCCTGCCGTAACGGCAACAGCAATCTGATAACGGAATCCCGGTCGCAAGGCCGGGATTTTTTTATTACAGCCCCCACCAATTTGGTTACTCTCCCTGTAGACGTCAAACGACATGGAGTAATGCCGATGGTCACCCTTTCTTCTGTTCCCCAGCCTGCCGTCTGGCACGGCATCCCTTCCGTTACGCTAAGCGATGAAACCTTGCGTGAGCGTAAAGCTAAAGTATTGCTCCGCATGCAGCAGCAGGGGCTGGACGCGCTGGTTATCTACGCTGACAAAGAGCACGGCGGCAACTTTGAATACCTCACCGGTTTTATTCCGCGCTTTGAAGAGGCGCTGCTGGTGCTGCATTCTACGGGCGAAGCGGTTCTGGTGCTGGGGAATGAAAACCTCAAGCTGGCCGCTCATGCGCGACTCGAGAATCGGGTTGTCCATGCGCCGTGGTTTTCGCTGCCGAATCAGCCGATGGATAATCAACAGTCGCTGCCGGTGCTGCTGAAATCCGCTGGCGTGACGACGGGTAAAACCCTCGGGTTAGCGGGCTGGAAGCTGTTTACGGGCAAGGGCGACGACGTAAGTCAGATGTTCGATCTGCCTGCGTTTATCGTCGATGCGATTCGCCAGGCGGGTGAGGGTACTGCGCATTTGCGCAATGCTACCGGGATTTTTATCGATCCTGACGGCGGAGCCCGCACAACCAACAATGCCAATGAAATCGCGCACTACGAATACGGTGCGAACCTGGCCTCCACGGCGATCCTCACGGCGTTAAACGCCATCGCACCCGGTAAAACCGAAAAAGAGATCGCTTCTCTGCTGGCGGCAGAAGGCCAGCCGAACAATGTGGTGACGATCGCGGCGACGGGCGATCGTTTCGCGTTCGCCAATCTCTACCCCAGCGACAAAGCTATTCAGCGCGGGGATAAATTCTCGCTCACCGCCAGCTACAAAGGCGGGTTAAGCAGCCGGGCGGCTTACGTCGTGGCGGATGCATCGGAGCTTGCGCCCGCGGTTGCTGACTATCTCGACGTGGTGGCTAAACCCTATTTCCAGGCGGTGGTGACCTGGCTTGAACATCTGCACATCGGGATGCGCGGCGGGGAGATGTATGACCTGATTGAGCAGGTTCTGCCGAAAGCTGAGTACCACTGGCAGCTGAATCCGGGGCATCTGGTGGCGGATGAAGAGTGGCTCTGCTCGCCGATTGGCCCGAAATCAGACGCTCTCTTGCGAAGCGGGATGATGCTGCAGATCGATATTATTCCTTCCCGAGCCGGATACGCCGGGGCAAGCATTGAGGATACGGTAGCGCTGGCGGATGAGCCGTTGCGTCAGGCGCTTGCAAGTGAGTATCCTGCGCTGTGGGAGCGGGTGGTGGCGCGCCGGGCGTACATTGCGGAGCATATCGGTATTCAGCTGCCGGATGAGGTGCTGCCGATGTCTAACACCGTGGGCTATTTGCGTCCGTGGCTGCTGGATCAGGGGCGGGCGCTGGTCTGCAAATAGCAAAAAGCCAGCATTGAGCTGGCTTTTGATGCCGGATGGCGCTTCGCTTATCCGGCCTACGGTTCGTGCTGTTGGGATTAGAAGTTGTAACCCACAACCAGGTAACCACCCCAACCGGTAGAACGGACGCTGAAATCACCGTCGCCGAAGTTCAGGCTTGCGTCGTCGTTCCACTGACCACCGTTGTGCCAGTAACGCGCAACTACGGAGTAGTGCCAGTGATCGTAGTTCAGCGCCAGGATGTGGCTGGACGCGATAGAGTTGCTGGTGCGCGCCTGCTTACCGTTGTTGTCGATGAAGTTGTCATCGCCCAGATCGGAACCCCAGTCGAAGTTGGTGAAGCCGATATAGCTCAGGTTACCGCCCCACAGCTGGGTGATCGGTACAAAGTATTTCACTTTGAAACGGTAGCCATCCCACTCGTTTTCGTTAGACGCACCGTAGTTCTGCCACTGGTATTTTGCATACACGTTCATGGACAGGCTCATCGGCAGACCGGTGTCAATGTCCGTACCCAGACCCATGTACCAGGTGCTCTGACGGCCAGACTTGTTGCGGCCCATATCGTAGATGTAGTTGTTCGCCACATACCACTCTTTGAACGGACCGAAGCTCAGGTCTGCGCCTGTCAGCTTGTCGATAGAAAAGCGCGGTTCAATTTCCATGAACAGCGGAGAACCGTGGTTCCAGATACCTTTCGCGTCGGTGTT
The DNA here is from genome assembly GCF_035593345.1 of Lelliottia sp. JS-SCA-14. Classification (NCBI taxonomy): domain Bacteria; kingdom Pseudomonadati; phylum Pseudomonadota; class Gammaproteobacteria; order Enterobacterales; family Enterobacteriaceae; genus Lelliottia; species Lelliottia sp. JS-SCA-14. Next base: position 1,113,817 of record NZ_CP141606.1, read on the forward strand.
ACCACCGAAGAAGACCGGGGCATCGGCGTAACCGTAGAAATCAAACCAGTCTTTCTTGGCGAAAGCTTCGTATTCCAGGTAGGTATCGTTGCGGATCTGTGGTCCGAAGCGGGTGTGGTAGCTGCCTACCACGTTGACGCTCTGGTGCCACCAGTCGGAAACATATTCAGGTTTTGAATTTTCTGCTGCGTTAACAGCGAAAGAGGAAGAAAGTGCCAGAACTGCACCGGCTGCTAATAATGTTTTTTTCATAATCATGCCACTGATTGAAAATCCCTTCCGGGATGTGAAAGATGCGCGATTTGCGTTTCTAAATATTTCGTGTTTCTGCGGAGCCTATTATAGGAATCCCTGCTCACAAAAATATGTGTTGTTTCACATATCTCTCATACGCGTAATCGATTGCGTTCACGTTTGCGTACTTTAAACGGCGGGGATTGTAACGGCAATCATTCATGTTGCCAATATTTGCGGAATGTAAGGGGGAGCGGAACGCGGTAAACGTTCCGCTGGAAGATGTTACTGAACGGCGGGCTGGATATCGTGGATGCGGATGAAACCTAACTGTTCCGGCGTTGTGCCGTTCAATTGCAGCGGGATATCGACATCGCTCGGAGCCAGCACGCTGGCCGGAGCCGTCACCAGCTGATTCTGCACGTTCACTTCCTGATAACTCTCGGTCGTGCCCTGCAGCTGGCCCCACTCGACGGTGCCGCTAAACGCCGGGAGCGGATCGTTGGACTGGCCCTGAATACGCAGCGTCGCGCGCGTGCCGTCGGCGTTTGGTGCAACGTTCACCAGCGACATGCGCAGCGTACCGATCTGGCTTTTCAGCAGGGCAGGCGTGTTCGCGCCCGGCAGCAGGTACACACCGCTGCTGGATTTGGCATTCAGCGCGTTTTGCTGGGTGATCTTGACCGTCTCCTGGTTCAGCTTCGTCATCGCCGTATTGAGCGTGTTCACGCTCTGTTTCATCTGGCGTACTTCGCTTTGCTGCGCGCAGGCGCTGAGGGTGAAGAGACTTCCCACCACGAGAATTCTTAGGTAACGTCTTGTCATTGCGTTTAATTCCCTGAAATAACGGATTGCCCTAATGGTAGTCAGGAACACGCCGTCAGGTATAGATCCTTTGTCTCAAAAACGCTCTTCCTTTGTTGTGGGCCCAGTTCGGGGTAAAATAGAGTTCAGTTAACCAGATAGCCAGGACACCGTATGCATTGCCCATTCTGTTCCGCTGTGGATACCAAAGTAATCGACTCCCGTCTTGTAGGTGAAGGCTCCTCGGTCCGCCGTCGTCGGCAGTGTCTGGTGTGCAACGAACGTTTCACCACCTTCGAGGTGGCAGAGCTGGTGATGCCGCGCGTGGTGAAAAGTAACGATGTGCGCGAGCCGTTCAACGAAGAGAAACTGCGCAGAGGGATGCTAAAAGCACTGGAAAAACGGCCAGTCAGCGCAGATGACGTCGAAATGGCGCTTAATCACATTAAATCGCATCTGCGTGGCACCGGCGAGCGCGAAGTGCCGAGCAAAATGATCGGCAACCTGGTGATGGAGCAGCTTAAAAAGCTCGATAAAGTGGCCTACATCCGCTTCGCGTCTGTCTATCGCAGCTTCGAAGACATCAAAGAATTCGGCGAAGAGATCGCCCGCCTACAGGATTAAGCCCATGCAGGATGAGATTTACATGGCGCGAGCGATGAAGCTCGCGCAGCGCGGACGATTCACCACCCATCCCAATCCGAACGTTGGCTGCGTCATTGTCAAAGACGGCGAGATCGTCGGCGAAGGTTTTCACTATCGCGCCGGTGAGCCGCACGCAGAAGTTCACGCGCTACGTATGGCGGGCGAAAAAGCCCGCGGCGCGACGGCCTATGTGACGCTGGAGCCCTGCAGCCATCACGGGCGCACGCCGCCATGCTGCGAAGCGCTAATCGCGGCGGGTGTGGCGCGGGTCGTCACCTCTATGCAGGACCCGAACCCGCAGGTGGCGGGGCGCGGACTGTATCGCCTGCAGCAAGAGGGGATCGACGTCAGCCACGGGCTGATGATGAACGATGCCGAGGCGCTGAATAAAGGTTTTCTCAAGCGCATGCGGACCGGTTTTCCGTACATCCAGCTGAAGCTGGGCGCATCCGTCGACGGTCGTACGGCGATGGCCAGCGGTGAAAGCCAGTGGATCACCTCCCCGCAGGCAAGGCGCGATGTGCAACGTCTGCGCGCGCAAAGCCATGCTATTCTCACCAGCAGTGAAACGGTGCTGGCGGATGATCCGGCGATGACCGTGCGCTGGGACGAGCTCGACGCCGACACCCAGGCGCTCTATCCGCAAGAGAATCTGCGCCAGCCGCTGCGCATTGTACTGGATCGTCAGAATCGCGTCACACCCGCGCACCGCATCGTGCAGCAGCCGGGCGAAACCTGGATTGCGCGTACCCAGGAAGATGGCCGCGAATGGCCGGAAACCGTGCGCAGCTTCATGGTGCCGGAGCATAACGGCCACATCGATTTAGTGGTGATGATGATGCTGCTCGGCAAACAGCAGGTGAACAGCATCTGGGTCGAAGCTGGCCCGACGCTTGCCGGTGCGCTGTTGCAGGCAGGGCTGGTGGATGAACTGATTGTCTACGTTGCGCCTAAACTGTTAGGTGACGATGCGCGCGGCCTGTTTGTGCTGCCCGGCCTTGAAAAACTGGCCGACGCACCGCAGCTCAAATTTAGCGAAATTCGGCAGGTTGGCCCGGACGTGTGCCTGCATTTAACCCCTGCGTGAGGCTTTCTGAAATAGAGAAGCAGTGCGCGAAGTATTATGATAAAATCCGCCCCCCTGCGGGGCCAAATGAACCCGTAAAGGAAGAGTATGAATATTATTGAAGCTGCTGTTGCTACCCCGGACGCTCGCGTCGCCATCACTATTGCGCGTTTCAACAACTTCATCAACGACAGCCTGCTGGACGGCGCGATTGACGCCCTGAAACGTATTGGCCAGGTCAAAGATGACAATATTACCGTTGTTTGGGTTCCAGGTGCCTACGAACTGCCGTTGGCAGCGGGCGCTTTGGCGAAAACCGGTAAATACGACGCGGTGATTGCGCTGGGTACGGTCATTCGTGGCGGCACTGCTCACTTCGAATACGTGGCGGGTGGTGCAAGCAATGGTCTGGCGCACGTGGCACAGGATTCTGAAATTCCTGTCGCATTCGGCGTACTGACCACCGAAAGTATTGAACAAGCCATCGAACGCGCTGGCACCAAAGCCGGTAACAAAGGTGCAGAAGCTGCACTGACCGCGCTGGAAATGATCAACGTATTGAAAGCCATTAAGGCCTGATTTTTTTGTAAGGGGAATTCCGTGAAACCTGCTGCTCGTCGCCGCGCCCGTGAGTGTGCCGTCCAGGCGCTCTACTCCTGGCAGTTGTCCCAGAACGACATCGCTGATGTTGAATACCAGTTCCTGGCGGAACAAGACGTCAAAGACGTTGACGTCCTGTACTTCCGTGAACTGCTGTCGGGAGTGGCGACTAATAGCGCGTATCTCGACGGTCTGATGAAGCCGTACCTGTCCCGTCTGCTCGAAGAGCTGGGCCAGGTTGAGAAAGCAGTGCTGCGCATTGCGCTGTTTGAGCTGTCTAAACGTCAGGATGTGCCCTACAAAGTGGCCATCAACGAAGCTATCGAACTGGCGAAAACCTTCGGTGCTGAAGACAGCCACAAATTTGTGAATGGCGTGCTGGATAAAGCCGCACCTGCGATCCGTCCCCACAAAAAGTGATCCGCAGACCGGAGTTTCGCACCGCCGCCTGGCTGTGCGGCTCCGGTTTTTTTATTTTATTTGCTGAGGCATAACGTATGGCATGCGGCGAATTCTCCCTGATTGCCCGTTATTTTGACCGTGTTCGTACCTCCCGTCTTGATGTTGAAACGGGCATTGGCGACGACTGCGCACTTCTTAATATTCCCGAAAAACAGACCCTCGCGATCAGCACCGACACTTTAGTGTGCGGGCGTCATTTCCTCGCGGATATCGATCCGGCGGATCTGGCGTACAAAGCGCTGGCGGTTAACGTGAGCGATCTGGCGGCGATGGGGGCTGACCCCGCGTGGCTGACGCTGGCGCTGACCTTGCCGAACGTCGATGAAGCCTGGCTTGAAGCCTTCAGCGACGCGCTGTTTGAGCAACTCAACTATTACGATATGCAGCTGATTGGCGGTGATACCACGGCCGGTCCGCTGTCGATGACGCTGGCGATCCACGGCTATGTGCCGGTTGGACGCGCGTTAAAACGCTCGGGTGCGAAGCCGGGCGACTGGATTTATGTCACCGGCACGCCGGGCGACAGCGCGGCGGGGCTGGCGATTTTACAGGACCGCCTTACTGTGAAAGACGCGGACGACGCGGCGTATCTGGTGAAGCGTCATCTGCGCCCGACGCCGCGCATCCTGCACGGTCAGGCCCTGCGCGAGCGTGCCAGTTCGGCGATTGATTTGTCGGATGGTTTGATTTCCGATCTTGGCCATATCCTCAAGGCCAGCGGTGTGGGCGCACGCGTCGATCTCGATACTTTCCCGCTCTCAGAGCAGATTCGTCAACACGTCGAGCCTGAACAGGCGTTGCGCTGGGCGCTGTCCGGCGGCGAAGATTACGAACTGTGCTTTACCGTGCCGGAGCTAAATCGCGGTACGCTGGATGTGGCGCTGGGGAACCTTGGCGCGCCGTTCACCTGTATCGGGCAGATTATGCCGGAGAGCGAGGGGATGCAGTTTGTGCAAAACGGCGCCCCGGTGACGCTCGACTGGAAAGGGTACGATCATTTCGCGTGATGTTGTGTGCGGCCTGTTGCCGGGTGGCGCGAGGTAAAAGCAAAACGGCAATATAATTGCCGTTTTTAATGTTTTCTCCCTCTCCCTGTGGGAGAGATACCGTCTTGTCGGTTATCCGGCAAGCGGTATTTCAGCATTAAATTCTCGTCCGGATTTCACCACGCCATAAGCCAGCTGGAGCAGTTTTCTCATCCCGGCACATACGCGTTCCTTCCCTGTCTTTCCTCTCGCTGCCAGCCTGTCCATCAGATTCTTCACCACCTCATTGCACCTTCCCGCCACCACTGCCGGCATATACAGCGCACTGCGCAGCTCTGCGTGACCCACTTTTGACAGCCTGCTTTTTCCTTTCCACATCCCCGACTCACAGCGCCGTGGATTCAGCCCGGCGTAAGCCACCAGTGCCTTACTGTCACTGAACCGTCTCAGATTACCCGCGAACGCCAGCAGGCTCACGCTCAGCATTTCACCGATCCCGGGGATGCTCTTCAGCAGTTCCCTGTCCCGCTTCAGGTCAGGGTTATCATCGATGTGCTGGCTGATTTTCTTTCGTGTTTCGTCAATCAGTTCATCCAGCATGGCGACGTGTTCATGCAGTGAGGGAACAATGACCTCGTCGGCTGCTTCAAGGCGGTTCATCTCCATCTGCCGCATCTCTTCCAGATTACGCAGGTGGCGTACCAGCGCCGTCAGCTGACGCTCGCTCAGCGGCGCAGGATACCAGGGGGCGGGTTGATACAGGGCGCAGTAGCGGGCTATCAGTGCCGCATCACTTTTGTCCGTTTTGTTGCGGGTCAGCTCCGTATTGCCAAACGCGTGTATGCGGGCGGGATTTTCGAGGCTGACACAGCAGCCGTTATCGGCCAGCAGGGTGGCAAGTTCAGTGCTGTAGCAGCCCGTCGCTTCCATGCAGACATGGCAGTCGCCAAAACGTGCCAGCCAGCTGAGGAACTCGCGGCATCCGGCAGAGGTGTTGGGGAATTTTTTGGTTTTGTATTTCTGATTAGGCAGCAGGACGGCGACATCAAATTTGAGTTTGGCGATATCAACGCCGACAGGAATAAGCTCCATCATGGCACTCCGTAACCTTATGAATAATATCGCCGGACCATCCTTATATGTGGGTGCTCAGGGCACAGGATACCGTTCGGTCTTGAGGCGACAGGGAAACAGGTTACCGGGGCATAATCTCTCCCACGGGCTCAGTGGCACCAGGGCCGGGTGATGCTCACCGGTAACCTCCCGATGATCAGTCGGGGATCTTCTCCGCAGAAGCGGAGAAGATCAAGACATAAGGGCCGGGGTGAGGGCATCAGGCCGCACAACCCTGACTACTTAAACCCCACCACCGGATGCTGCTGATACGGTGTCTCCAGCTCGGCGATCTGATCCGGCGTTAGCGTCAAATCCACCGCATTCAACAGCTCATCTAACTGTTCCTCGCGCGAAGTACCGATAATCGGTGCCGCAACTCCGCGTTTGCTCAGAAGCCATGCCAGCGCCACCTGCGCGCGCGTTGCACCCGTCTCCTCGGCGATACCTGCCAGACGTTCAGCGATCAGCGCATCGCTGGCTTCGGTGTCGTTATACAGATTCTTCCCGACTTCATCGGAAACCGAGCGCGCAGTGGTTTCCCCCCACGGACGGGTCAAACGCCCACGCGCCAGCGGGCTCCAGGGGATCACCGCCACGCCCTCCTGATAGCACAGCGGCAGCATCTCGCGCTCTTCTTCGCGATAGATCAGATTGTAGTGATCCTGCATGGTGACAAATCGCGCCCAGCCGTGCTGCGCCTGCAAATCCAGCGCCTGGGCAAACTGTGAGGCATGCATCGACGACGCGCCGATGTAGCGTGCTTTACCCGCTTTCACCACGTCGTTCAGCGCCTCCAGAGTCTCTTCGATCGGCGTGTTGTAATCCCAGCGATGGATTTGCAGCAGATCCACATACTCCATGTTCAGGCGTTTCAGGCTGTCATCAATGGAGCGCAGGATTTGCGCGCGGGAAAGCCCTTCGGTCAGATCGCCGGACGGGTAGTAAACTTTGGTGGCGACGACGACTTCGTCGCGGCGGGCAAAATCACGCAGCGCGCGGCCAACAATCTCTTCACTACTGCCGTCGGAATATCTGTTCGCGGTATCGAAGAAGTTAATGCCGCCGTCAATGGCGCGTTTGATGATAAGACGGCTGCTCTCTTCCGGGAGCGTCCAGGCATGGTTTCCCCGTGCGGGTTCACCAAAGGTCATACAGCCCAGACAAAGACGGGAAACCTTAAGATCTGTTTTTCCTAACGTATTGTATTGCATGCTTCCACTCCTGCTGATTGCTTAAAACACATCCTTTAAGCATAGCAGGAGGGAAAAGAGGGGGATGTTACGCCAGCCAGTTAAGAATTTTCGCTTCAATGCCCGTGGCATCCAGACCAATTGCCGCGCGGGCTTCGTCCTGAGTGCCTTGCGGAATAAAGTGGTCTGGCAGACCGAGATTCAGCACCGGAACCACCTTGCGATGGGCCATCAGCACTTCGTTCACGCCGCTGCCCGCGCCGCCCATAATGGCGTTTTCTTCCAGGGTCACCAGCGAATCATGGCTTGCCGCCATCTCGAGAATTAACGCTTCATCGAGCGGCTTCACAAAACGCATGTCCACCAGGGTGGCATTAAGGGATTCCGCGACTTTCGCCGCTTCCGGCATCAGAGTGCCGAAGTTGAGGATTGCCAGTTTATCACCGCGACGCTTCACGAGGCCTTTGCCGATGGGCAGTTTCGCCAGCGGCTCCAGCTCAACGCCGACCGCATTACCGCGCGGATAACGCACCGCGCTCGGGCCATCCTGATAGTGATAGCCGGTAAACAGCATCTGACGACATTCGTTCTCGTCGCTCGGTGTCATCACCACCATGTCCGGGATGCAGCGCAGGAAGGAGAGGTCGAAAGCGCCCTGGTGCGTTTGTCCGTCGGCACCGACGATACCCGCGCGGTCGATAGCAAACAGCACCGGCAGTTTCTGGATCGCCACGTCATGGATCACCTGATCGTAGGCGCGCTGCAGGAAGGTGGAGTAGATCGCCACGATCGGCTTATAGCCGCCAATCGCCAGACCGGCCGCGAAAGTCACCGCGTGCTGCTCGGCAATCGCCACGTCAAAATACTGATCCGGGAATTTTTTGGAAAACTCGACCATACCGGAGCCCTCGCGCATGGCGGGAGTCACGGCCATCAGCTTGTTATCTTTGGCCGCCGTTTCGCACAGCCAGTCGCCGAAGATTTTTGAGTAGCTCGGCATCCCGCCGCTGCTTTTCGGCAGGCAGCCGCTGGTCGGGTCGAATTTCGGTACGGCGTGGAAGGTAATAGGATCTTTTTCCGCAGGCTCGTAGCCACGCCCTTTTTTGGTCATGATGTGCAGGAACTGCGGGCCTTTCAGGTCGCGCATGTTTTTGAGCGTGGTGACCAGGCCCAGCACGTCGTGCCCGTCCACCGGGCCGATGTAGTTAAAGCCCAGCTCTTCAAACAAAGTGCCCGGCACCACCATGCCTTTGATGTGTTCTTCGGTGCGTTTCAGCAGCTCTTTGATCGGCGGTACGCCGGAGAAGACTTTTTTGCCGCCTTCGCGCAGGCTGGAGTAGAGTTTGCCCGAAAGCAGCTGCGCCAGGTGGTTGTTGAGCGCCCCGACGTTTTCTGAGATCGACATTTCGTTATCGTTGAGGATTACCAGCATATCGGGCTTGATATCGCCCGCGTGGTTCATCGCCTCAAACGCCATACCCGCCGTGATCGCGCCATCGCCAATGACGCAGACGGTGCGGCGCTGTTTGTTCTCTTTTTCTGCCGCGACGGCAATCCCGATGCCCGCAGAGATCGATGTGGACGAGTGGCCGACGCTTAACACGTCATACTCGCTCTCACCGCGCCACGGGAACGGATGCAGTCCGCCTTTCTGGCGGATGGTGCCGATTTTATCGCGACGACCGGTGAGAATTTTGTGCGGATAAGCCTGATGGCCGACATCCCAGATTAACTGGTCAAACGGCGTGTTATAGACGTAGTGCAGCGCAACGGTCAGCTCCACCGTGCCAAGCCCGGAGGCGAAATGTCCGCTGGAACGACTCACGCTGTCGAGCAGATAACGACGCAACTCGTCGCTCAGCTTCGGCAGGCTCTCTTTCGGCAACAGACGTAACTCCTGGGTGGAGTCAACCAACGCCAGTGTCGGGTATTTGGCAATATCAAAACTCATCAAAGGCTCATCGAGATTTAGTATGTTTATTTATCACGCTGGATTATATAGTCCGCTAGCGCTTCCAGTGCCGAGGTATCGAGCGATTGTGCGGCCAGCTGATTCAGCGACTGGCGGGCATCATCGATCAGGTCCCGGGCTTTACGTTGGGCTTGCTCAAGGCCCAGCAGGGCGGGGTAGGTACTTTTGCCAAGCTGCTGGTCTGCACCCTGACGTTTTCCCAATGTTGCAGTATCGCCCACCACATCCAGAATGTCATCCTGAACCTGGAAAGCCAGACCGATAGATTCGGCGTATCTGTCCAGAACCGGCAGGGCTATGCGGCCTTGCTCACCGGCGCTCAGCGCGCCCAGGCGAACGGCTGCCCGTATCAGTGCGCCGGTTTTATGACGATGAATGCGCTCCAGCTGTTCCAGATTAACCTGACGGCCTTCCGCCTCCAGATCCAGCGCCTGGCCGCCGCACATTCCGGCGATCCCGCTGGCCATCGCCAGTTCGGAGACCATCGCCAGACGGTCGCGGTCGGACACTTCGGCCATAGGCGCATCGCTCAGAATCGAGAACGCCAGGGTCTGCAACGCATCACCGGCCAGAATGGCATTGGCTTCGCCGAACTTAATGTGGCAGGTCGGCTGGCCGCGACGTAAATCGTCGTCATCCATCGCCGGTAAATCATCGTGGATCAGCGAATAAGCGTGAATACACTCCACGGCGGCGGCTGGGGCATCCAGCGTGCTGTCGCTGATGCCAAACATATTGCCCGTCGCATAGACGAGGAACGGGCGCAGACGCTTTCCACCTAAGAGTGCGCCATAGTGCATGGCTTCAACCAGTGGAGTGTTCTGAAAAGGCTGTGGTTCGATAAAACGGCGCAGCGCGTCGTTGGCCCGTTCCACACATTCCTGAAGCGCTTGGGTGAAATCCATTTACTCAGCGTCCGGTGTGAAAGGGGTCGTGGCAGCGTCTTCGCTATCGGAGAGCAGGATCTGCACGCGCTGTTCCGCCTGCTGCAGTTTAACCTGCCCCTGGCGCGCAAGCTGCACGCCGCGTTCGAATTCATTGAGCGCGTCTTCCAGCGGCAGATCGCCACTTTCCAGACGAGTGACAATTTGCTCCAGCTCACTCAGCGCAGTTTCGAAGCTGGCTGGTGCGTCATTTTTCTTCGGCATAGTGAATATTGACTCTCTTATTTTCAGCCCCGTCATGGTAGCGGACTCGGGCGGATAAGCAAATAACGCGCAATGTGCACAGGAGCACCGCTATAGTGGTATACTTCCGCGCCTGGATGCAGCCACGGGTGTGGGCTGCTGTACTCTTTTCCATCACAAGCCTTTACCGGCTTGCCAACGAAACATTGCCGCCATGAAGTTTATCATTAAATTGTTCCCGGAAATCACCATCAAAAGCCAATCTGTGCGTTTGCGCTTTATTAAAATCCTGACCGGAAACATTCGTAACGTTTTAAAAGATTATGACGAAACCCTTGCCGTGGTTCGTCACTGGGATCATGTTGAAGTACGCGCGAAAGACGAAAACAAGCGTCTGGATATTCGCGATGCGTTGACCCGCATTCCCGGTATTCACCATATTCTGGATGTGGAAGATGTTCCTTTCACCTCACTGCACAATATTTTTGAACTGGCGCTGGCCCAGTACCGCGATCAGATCGAAGGCAAAACTTTCTGCGTGCGCGTGAAGCGTCGCGGCAAGCATGAATTCAGCTCGATCGAAGCCGAACGTTATGTCGGCGGCGGTCTGAACCAGCACGTTGAAACCGCGCGCGTGAAGCTGACCAACCCGGAAGTGACCGTCAATCTGGAGATCGAAAACGATCGCCTGCTGCTGGTTAAAGGCCGTTACGAAGGGATCGGCGGTTATCCGATTGGGACTCAGGAAGACGTGCTGTCCCTGATCTCCGGCGGTTTCGACTCCGGCGTTTCCAGCTACATGCTGATGCGTCGCGGCTGCCGCGTGCACTACTGCTTCTTTAACCTCGGCGGCGCCGCGCACGAAATCGGCGTTCGTCAGGTGGCGCATTATCTGTGGAACCGCTTCGGCAGCTCCCACCGCGTGCGTTTCGTGGCGATCAACTTCGAGCCAGTGGTCGGCGAAATCCTCGAAAAAGTGGACGACGGCCAGATGGGCGTGGTGCTGAAACGTATGATGGTGCGCGCTGCGTCTAAAGTGGCCGAGCGCTACGGCGTGCAGGCGCTGGTGACGGGCGAAGCCCTGGGCCAGGTCTCCAGCCAGACGCTGACCAACCTGCGTTTGATCGATAACGTCTCCGATACGCTGATCCTGCGTCCGCTGATCTCCCACGACAAAGAGCACATCATCGATCTTGCGCGCGAAATCGGCACCGAAGATTTTGCCCGTACTATGCCGGAATACTGCGGCGTGATTTCGAAAAGCCCGACCGTGAAAGCGGTGAAGGCGAAGATCGAAGCGGAAGAGCAGAACTTCGATTTCGAGATCCTCGAAAAAGTGGTGGCCGAAGCGACGAACGTCGATATTCGTGAAATCGCCCAGCAGACCGATCAGGAAGTGGTGGAAGTGGAAACCGTCACCGGTTTCAGCGCCAACGACGTGATCGTGGATATTCGCGCCATTGACGAGCAGGACGCCAGCCCGCTGAAAGTGGAGGGTGTGGAAGTTGTCTCTCTGCCGTTCTACAAGCTGAGCACTAAGTTTGGCGATCTGGAGAAAGACAAAACCTATCTCCTGTGGTGCGAGCGCGGCGTGATGAGCCGCCTGCAGGCGCTCTATTTGCGCGAGCAGGGCTTCACCAATGTGAAGGTGTATCGCCCGTAAGTATCGCGTACCATGTAGGCCGGGTAAGGCGCAGCCGCCACCCGGCTTTTTTTTTGGGCTCGTCGCGAGGGAATCATGCATAAATACCTGGAAATAAAAGAGAAGCTTAAAAAGGATATTCTCGACCAGAAATATAAAATCGGGGAAAGCATTCCGTCCGAGCGTGACCTCGCAAGCGTGTATAACGTGACGCGGGTGACGGTGCAAAAAGCGATGGCGAACCTGGTTCAGGAAGGCTATATCGAGCGCATTCATGGCAAAGGCATGTTTGTGCTGAAAAATACCGCCAGCAATATCTATATCCTCAACAATGAAAAGAGCGACAGTATTCTCGGTTTTTCTCGCGAATTCCAGGGGCGTGTGAATGTCACCAGCCGCTTAATCACCTTTACGACCATTCAGGCCGATCCCGCGCTTTCACAACATCTTGAGATTCAGCCTGGCGACGACCTCTGGTTTATCCGTCGCGTGCGTCTTCTGGACGGTCAGCCCGTTCTGGTGGAAGACACCAATATTCCTGTGCAAACGATCGCAGATATTCCGCAGTCGGTTCTGGAAAAGGGATCGCTGTACGGTTATATCGAAGAGTACACCGGGAAAAAGATCAGCGACGCGGATTCGTTAATTGAAGCGGCACTTTTTGACCGTGAATTAGCGACGCTGCTGGATATAAAACCGGGAGACGCGATGCTAAAAATTACCGAAGTTACCCGCCTGAGCGACAAGAAAGCCTTTAACTATTCGATCAGCTATAACCGCGCGGATCTGTTCCGGGTTAAGAATCTACGTATTGAAAGATGACAGGCGCGAATGCGCCTGCCAGAGTTATTTAAAGCTGAGTCGCGGCGGCTTTATCCACCAGCATTTGCACCTGCGAATGGTTTTTTAGCAGCGTTGCCGGGATACGGGCGTCGATATCTGAGCGCAGGGTTTGCGCCACAATAGCGGCTTTTTTCTCCCCGCTGGCCATCACAATTACCGACTTCGCCGCCAGAATCGTTTTCATTCCCAGGGAAATCCCCTGTTTCACGTCGCGCGACTGACCGAAATACTTCACCGAAACCGACTGGGTAACCTCATCCAGATCGACCACGTGACACTCCGTATCAATGGCCGCTCCCGGCTCGTTAAAGCCGATATGTCCATTCATGCCGATGCCCAGCACGATCGTTTCGATCCCGCCGTGTTCACGGATGAAACGATCGACGCGGCGGCACTCCTCCGTCGGGTCAGAGGTTAAGCCGTCAAAGAAGCAGATCTGATCATCGCGCAGCGTCAGACGGCTGAAAAAATGCCCCCAGACCATCTCCCGACAGCTTCCCTTATCGGCTTTTCCCAGCCCCAGCCACTCGTCCAGGCCGACAAACGCCGCGCGGGAAAAATCGACTTTTCCTTCTTCGCAGGCCTGAACGAGGGCATCAAACACCCCGAGCGGCGTATCGCCCCCGGCAATGCAGATCAGGGCATCGGGTTTGCGCGTCACAGAATCCATCACGCGCTGGGCCACGGTGGCGCTGAGCGCCGGGTAATCTTCAACAATTTCAACGTTCATCGCAGTTCCTTAGCGTTGGTACTGAGGTAAATAAGCGTGGTTCACTTCCAGATACTCGTCGAGGATCTGCTCGGCAATGGCGGCGGATGGCACAATCGGGTTGATGCTCAGCGCCAGCAGGGCGGTGGCGTAATCCCCGGTGACGGCGGCCTCGACGGTGAGCTCTTCGTAGGCTTTGACGCTCTGGATCAGCCCGCGAATTTTCACCGGCAATCTGCCGTAGGCCAGCGGATGAGCCCCGTTTTTATCGATCACGGCGTTGGTTTCCAGGGTGACGTGATCCGGCAGATCCGGCGTTGCGCCGTTATTAACGGTATTCACCACGTGAACTTCTTTCTTGTCATTGAAAATCGAGCTGATGATCGAGCAGGCCGTGTCCGAGTACCACGCGCCGCCGCGCTGCTCCAGCTCTTTCGGTTTGTGGTTCAGGTTCGGGTCCTGATACAGCTCAAAAAGCTTTTTCTCAATCTCACGGGTTTGCTCGCCGCGCGTGCCTTTTTTCTCTGAATCGCGGATTGCTGTCTCCGTCATTTCGCGGGTCAGGAAGTAGTACTTCAGGTAGGAGATCGGATACATGTGCAGGGCGCGAGCGAAGCGCGCGGTAAAACCGATATCCGGGATGTTTTTCAGCGAGTTGTTGGCGCTGCCGACGGCCAGCTTCTCGATAAAATCATCGGTAAGATCGTCACCTTTCACGTAAATTTTATCGGCAAAAATCAGGTGGTTCAGGCCGATAATGCGCGCGTAAATATCCGCTTTTTTGACGTCATAGGCTTTGGCGATGTCCATCATCATGCTGTTGGCACCGCTGCAAATCCCGATGGTTTTGATCGCCGAATGGCGGGTGATGGCTTCGGTCACGATGCCCGCCGGGTTGGTGAAGTTAATCAGCCACGCGTTCGGGCACCATTTTTGCATCGCTTTGCAGATATCGAGCAGCACGGGAATGGTGCGCTGGGCTTTCATAAACCCGCCGGGGCCGGTGGTTTCCTGGCCGAGGACACCGTATTTCAGCGGGATTTTCTCATCATTGATGCGCGCATCCAGGAAGCCGACGCGCAGCTGGGTGGTGACGAAATCGGCATCTTTCAGGGCCGCTTCGCGATCCAGCGTCAGGTGAATGTTCATCGGAATACCGGCTTCTTCCACCATGCGCTGGGCGAGCTTGCCGACGATCTCCAGCTTCTCTTTGCCTTCTTCGATATCCAGCAGGTAGAAATCGGTGACCGGGAGTTCGTCATAGCGTTTGATAAATCCATCGATCAATTCCGGCGTATAGCTTGAGCCACCACCAATCGTGACAATTTTGAGCTTTTTCATCGTGAATCCTTTTTACAAGATGGGATCGGGAAGTTTTTCTGCTTCACGGCGCGAATGTTCTTCCGCCGCTTCGGTTTCTAACTGTTTGCGTTCTGCGAGCTTGAAAAACGGCAGCCAGACGAGGGCGGAAATAGCAATGGTGCAGACCGACCAAATCACGGCAGGAATATTGCCCCCGGTGACGAACCACGCGGCGAAAATCGGCGGCATGGTCCAGGGAATTTGCAGCACCGGGCGGCCAATGATGTCGAAATACATCAGGGCATAGGTCGAAATACACAGAATCATCGGGGTGAGGGTGAAAGGGATCATCAGCAACGGGTTGAAGACAATCGGGCAGCCAAATATCACCGGCTCGTTGATGCAAAATATCGCGGAGGGCAAAGAGAGTTTGCCGACGGATTTATAGAGCTTGCTGCGCGAGCGCATCATCGCCATCACTAACCCGAGCGTCGCGCCGGTGCCGCCGAGACACATAAAGACGATATAAAACCCGTCGGCGGTAATATGCGGAATTGGCTGGTGGTGCAAATAGGCCTGGGTGTTTTCGGCGATATATTTCAGGAAGATAGGCGCGGTGATCCCCGAAAGGACGTTATCCCCGTGGATACCGCAGCACCACAAAAGCGAGATTAAAAAGATTAATACCAGCATGCCGGGGAGCGATCCTAAGCCAGTGACCAGCGGGCTGAGAATCAGCGTGAAGAAGTTATTAATATCGAAGTTAAGAATGACCCTAACGAACCAGATAAGCGTAATCGCCACCGCCGCCGGAATCAGGCTTGCGAAAGATTGCGCGACAGCCGGGGGAACGCCGTCGGGGAGTTTGATTACCACGTTATGGTGGATAAAAAAGCGGACAATTTGCACCGTCAGTATCGACAGAATAATGGCGGAGAAAAGCCCGGCGGCACCGAGATTATCGACGTTGAGCTGATACTTATCGTTGAGCTGGGCCAGTAAAAAGACCACCATCGTGACGATGGCGCAGGTTAAAGCGTTGAGGCTGTACTCTTTCGCCAGGTTGTAGCTGATGCCGATGGCGGAAATCAGCCCGATAGCGCCGAAGGTCACGGCAACCGGCGCGCTCAGTTTCTCGGCGTAGGGGCCGAGCCAGTCGGTCCAGCCTGGAATTGGTAAATTCGCGAGGATCAGAAACAGGCTGCCGGTAATGGTAAAGGGGAGCGTCAGGGCGATGCCATTACGCACCGCCACCAGGATTTTGTTTTCGCCGACGCGAATCAGGACAGGAATGACTCTGTTCTCAAGAAATGTAATCACATTGCTTACTCCAGAAGAGATTTCTGTTCTTCGCCGTTATCTGTGTTGGTAGGGGGCGAAGTGTCTAACTGGTATATGCCAGTTGGAGTGAGTCTTTCACGGAATGAATGCGATGAGAAGCCATCTCAGAAAGAAAGATAAGAAGTGTGATTACTGCCGCAATAATGAACAGAGAAAAGAAAGGCTGGCACGGGGCCAGCCTGAAGGGAAATCTGCGCGGGGTTAGGCCTCGTAGTAGTTGTAGATCCCTGCCGCCATCACCAGGGATGACGCCACTTCATAGGCTTTTTCACGCCCAACGACCAGATCGATAATTTTGAGCGCAAAATCAATCGAGGTGCCCAGCCCCTGGCTGGTCAGCAGGTTGACGCGCGGATCCCAGACCACCCGTTTATCGACCCATTGCCCTTCCGGGATGCGGTCTTTCAGCGCCGGGAAACCGGTCATATTGCCGATCGGGAAAAGATCGTGCGGAACCAGGACGGTGGCTGCCGCGGCGCAGATGGCGGCGACAATCCGCCCGGAGAGGTGAAACTGGCGGACGGTTTCGACCAGCAGGGGGCTGTCGCGAAAGTTCTCTGCGCCCTTCAGACCGCCGGGGAGCACAATCACGTCATAATCGCCGTCAGCCACTTCGACCAGCGGCGCATCGGCCAGCAGTTTCACGCCGCGTGAGCAGACGATGGTCAGATTGCCATCGCTGGCGACGCTGGCCGTTGTTACTTTAATCCCGCCGCGCACCAGTAAATCAATGGTGGTGACCGCTTCTGTCTCTTCGCTACCAGGGGCGAGGCATACCAGTGCCGACGCGCTCATACTCACTCTCCTTACGTTTAACCATGTCATACAGGCGCACATTTTCCGGCACGCTAATGCCGTGCGCGCGGGCGCGTTTGAGCAGATATCCGGTGATGTAGTCGATCTCCGTGTGCCGCAGTGCGCGCACGTCCTGCAGCATCGAGGAGATGTTTTCCGCGGTGCTGTCGATGATCTGCTCGACGTAATAGCGGATATCATCCGCCGAGGTATGGATGCCCTCACGTTCAATCACTGCCGCGACTTCGGCGCACAGGGCGGCCACTTCCTGCGGGTGGTTTTTCAGCTCACCGTTCGGGCAGTCCAGCAGTGCCGTCAGCGGATTGATCACGCAGTTGACCGCCAGTTTGCGCCACAGCTGCGGGCGAATGTTGTTGTGCCAGGCCACGTCGGGCAGCACGTGCTGCAGCACGTCAGCGAGATAGCTGTAATCGCCGTCCTGCTCGCGCGCCGGCCCCATATGGGTGACGCCGCTTGCCACGTGGACGATGATGTTCCCGTCACGACGGGCCGCATGGGTGGTGATTGCCATCAGCAGCGGCTGGTGGATGCTTTTGAGTTCGTCAATGGTACCCATGCCGTTATGCACCAGCAAAATCGGTGTGGTGCGGGGCAGGGTGGCGGCCAGCGCTTTGACGGCGTCCGAGACCTGCCAGGCCTTGAGCGTGACCAGCAGCAGGTCGCTTTGCGCCAGGAAATCGGGATCGTTGGCGGTGAGCGATTCGTTAAAGATACTTCCATCTTCATCGATCAGGTTTACACTGCAATACGGCTGGGGGACGCGTAGCCAGCCTTGTACCTCGTGTCCATGTTTGCACAGTGCGGTGAGCCAAAGCTGGCCCAGGGCTCCGCATCCGAGCACGGTAATTTTCATTGTTCCTCCTCACCTGCAACTACGCCAGGCGTGTCGGTTAAGTATAGCGCCGTCAGCTAAGCTTCTGTTGAGTTATGCCTCGTTGCGGGTATTATGCAACGCAACAAAAGTAAAGGGAGAAGAAAAGATGCCATCTTTCGATATTGTTTCAGAAGTTGATATCCAGGAAGTCCGCAACGGCGTGGATAACGCCAGCCGTGAAGTTGAGTCACGTTTCGATTTTCGTGGCGTAGAGGCGAGTTTTGAGCTGAACGACGCGAATAAGACCATCAAGGTGTTGAGCGAGTCCGATTTCCAGGTCAATCAGTTACTGGATATTCTGCGCGCCAAGCTGCTCAAACGCGGCATTGAAGGGACGTCTCTGGACGTGCCGGAAGAGTTCGTGCACAGCGGCAAAACCTGGTTTGTAGAAGCCAAGCTTAAGCAGGGCATTGAGAGCGCGATGCAGAAGAAGATCGTTAAGCTCATCAAAGACAGCAAGCTGAAAGTGCAGGCGCAAATTCAGGGCGAAGAGATTCGCGTCACCGGTAAGGCGCGCGACGATCTGCAGGCGGTCATGGCGCTGGTGCGCGGCGGCGACCTGGGTCAGCCGTTCCAGTTTAAGAACTTCCGCGATTAAAAACGAAAATGCCCGGCACACACGCCGGGCATTTTTTCAGGCTTTGATAGCCTGCTCCACTTCGAAGCGGTTGGTGACTTTACTGTCGATTTTGACGTAAGCGCTGCGCTCTTCCGGGACGATTAACACTTCACTTATCCCTTCTGTGGCTTCCAGCCGTTGTTTCAGCGTGTCGCTTATCTCTATACCGTCCGGGATTTCCACTCGCAGGCTGCTGACATAGCGCGGCTCTTTCATGGTGCTGGCGACCAGCAGCCAGACCATTGCCAGCAGCGCGCCCGCGAGAAACACGGTCTGCGAATCAAATAATCCGTCTACCCAGCCGCCGAGCGAGCCGCCGATGGCGACACCCAGGAACTGGCTGGTGGAGTAAATCCCCATCGCCGTACCTTTGTATCCGGCAGGGGATTCTTTACTGATCAGCGACGGCAGCAGGGCTTCCATCAGATTGAACGCAAGGAAGAACAGCTGCACGCCAAGGACCAGTTCCCAGAAGTGCGGGCCGGAGCCCCAGAGCACAATTTCCGCGATTAACAGCAGCGCCACGCACCCAAGAAACACGCGCTTCATGCGGCGTTTCACTTCGGCGTAGATGATAAAAGGCACGACGGAGGCGAAGGAGATCAGCATCGTCACCAGATAGATTTTCCAGTGCTCTTCCGCCGGGAACCCAGCTGCCGCCAGCTGGCCGGGCAGGGCCACGAAGGTGGACATCAGCAGGATGTGCAGGCACATAATGCCGAAGTTGAGTTTCAGCAGGCGCGGTTCGACGATGACCTTGCTAAAGCAGCCTTTCACCATCCCCGACTCGCGGTTCAGGACGTGATTTTTGCTATCTGGTACGACCCAGACCGTCAGCGCAATGCCGATGGTGGCCAGCACGGCAATCATCCAGAACAGGGCGTTCAGGCCAAGTTTATGGGTAATGATCGGGCCGAGGACCATGGCGATGGCGAAGGTGATGCCAAAGCTGACGCCGATAAAGGCCATCGCTTTGGTCCGGTTCTGTTCGCGGGTTAAATCGGACAGCAGCGCCATGACGGCGGCGGCAATCGCGCCTGAGCCTTGCAGCGCACGGCCAAGAATAATGCCCCAGATGGAGTCCGACAGCGCGGCAATGATGCTGCCGAGCACAAAGATCATCAGGCCGCCGACGATCAGCGGTTTACGGCCAACGCGATCGGATAGTAATCCGAAAGGGATCTGGAAGACCGCCTGGGCGAGGCCATAAATACCAATCGCCAGACCGATCAACGCTTCGCTGGCGCCCTGAAGCGCCATACCATAGGTGGTCAGAACAGGCAGGACCATAAACATGCCGAGCATGCGCAGCGAGAAAACAGTCCCTAAACCCCAGGTCGCGCGCAGTTCGCCTGGTGTCATTTTATAATCGTTCATTACCACCTCTGATCAAAAGCAGGCACTAGTGTAGTGCCTGGGCAGGTAGGGGTAAACGGTTGGTTGTTTAATAAATATTACAGGCTGGAGTGCCTTATTCTATGAATAAAAACGCGCTGAGAAACCTTTCATATTGGCGGGTTTTTAAATTTCGCAACACCCGGGAAACTGTCCCTCACCGATTGTAATGAAGGACAACTGCAAGGATTAATTATATTCCAGAGCCATCACAATAGATGTGCTGATATCACCTGGTGAGGAGTTTCCTTTGGAATAGGCATAAGTTTGCATATTGAAGACCGGGTTTTCCCCTTTCACGATATCCAGTTTATAGGTCTTGCCATTCCCTAAGCCCGACGTACTGCTTCGTTGCAGAACAATCCCGACATTACCCGCAGCATTGGTCGCTGCGGTGTTGTTATACATAAATTCGGGCAAGACATCTGATTGCGAGCCGCTAAATGTAGCTGTTACGCTGCTGGAACCTGATGGGCAGTTCGTCAGGGTGATGGTGATGTTTTGTGTCGCAGAAATTGCGCCTACCGCGTCATTTGCCGGAATAGCATCTCCAACATCGATATTTTTGACAACATCATCCGGGCTGATCACACAGGGACTCGCAACGACTTTCCCGGTGACGTTGATGGTAACGTTATCTGCGGCCTGAGCTGTAACAAGCACGGTGCTAAAAAGGCTCGCTGCACAAATAAATAAACGTAAGAATTTCATTGTCTATTTTAATCCTGTAAATTTGTTCTTAAGTAAATCAGAAAAGCATCTCTTGATATTTGTTAATTATATTCAAAGCTCATCACAATTGATGCGCTGATATCACCCGGTGTTGCATTTCCCAAAGAGTAAGCGTTCGTTTGCAAATAAAAGACTGGGTTAACACCGCTGGTAACATCGACTTTGTAGGTTTTACCGTTACCCATCCCAGTTGAATCACTATATTGCAGCACGACAGCCACGTTTTTAGCGGCGTTCTCTGTTGCCGAGTTGGCGTAAGCAAAATCAGGTTGCATGCTTGCAGGTGTACCGCTAAATGTTGCGATAACGCTGCTTGTGCCGGATGGACAATCGGTTAACGTGATGGTGAATTTTTGTCGTTCACCCATTGTCCCGACCGCATCTTTTGCGGGAATCTCGTCTCCAAGGCTAATATTCTTTACGAGATCATCCGGGCTGATCTGACAAGGGCTGGCGATGACTTTACCTGAGACATTGATGCTGGCACTGCTAGTCGCCTGCGCGTTGATACAGAGAGTACAGAAAAGGCTTACTGTACAAACAAATAAGCGTAATAACTTCATTATCTATTTTAATCCTATAAATATTTTTGACTGACTACACCCGTTGCCGAGATATTATTCGACATTCCTTGGGTATACATTTTTTCAGAGAGATGCAGGTGTTACATCCCGGTAATTATCAATAGATAAATCGAATTAAAATTTATATATGTGATAACGAATTGCTTATTAGCCAATTAAAATCAGAAGATAATAGTTTCATTCAGAGCAGAGGCGGCATGAAGAAATCCCATTGCCTGATATAAAAGCAATGCCATCGCCATTTGCGGTTAATGAAAAATGTTCACTTTGATGCGAGGATTTTGCATCAGGAGAGAGAGTGGCTCAACGAGCCCGGTATCTAAAAGTAGACCCTGAAGTTTTTACAGGTAGAGAAGAAGGGGGGAATTTGACCAGATTCTCTGGATTTACAGACCATTGCAAACAAAAAAGTCCCGGTCTTGCGACCAGGACTTTTTACAGGTTTACGTGATTATCTTGCTGACTTACCAAACGTAAGTCAGCAAATTGTGTGAATCTGGCACCATAAAGTCGACGGACATCATCACGGAAAGCGAAGTGATAGCGACAATCGAGAACACAAACAGCTTACGTGCCCAGACTTTGTCGTCTTCCACTTTGTACCCGCGCAGCGCCATCCCGAGCCACCAGACGCTCACTGCCGCAGCCACCACCAGATATTTATATCCGGCGTAACCGCCAAGCGAGAGCATCAGCGTCGCCACGGCGAAAGCGATGATGTACAGCGTGATGTGATTCTTGGCAACCGAAATACCTTTCACGACCGGCAGAACCGGGATGTTCGCTGCCTGATAATCCTTAAAGCGGAAAATCGCGATGGCATAGGAGTGCGGCATCTGCCACAGGCTAAAGATAGCCAGCAGGATCAGCGCACCGCTGTCGAACTCGTTCGTGACGGCGCAGTAGCCAATCACCGGCGGCGCAGCGCCGGAGAGAGAACCAATCAGCGTACCGTAGACGGAGTGACGTTTCATATACAGGCTGTAGACGCCCACATACACCACGAAACCCATCACCCCCAGCCAGCAGGCCAGAGGGTTGGCACCAAACCACAGCAGCATAAAGCCAGCAAAGCCCAGCAAGGTGGCGTACACCAGCGAGACGGCAGGAGATATCAGGCCTTTGACAAGCACCCGATTCTTGGTCCTTTCCATCTTCCTGTCGATATCCATGTCGATGTAGTTGTTAAATACACAACCGGACGCAACCACCAGTGACACACCGATCAGCGTGGATGCAAAGAGGGTGTAATCGATGCTGCCCTTAGAGGCCAGCAGGAACCCTCCGATCACGGAGATCAGGTTGCCAAAGATGATGCCTGGTTTCGTTACTTGCAGGTATTGCTTAAACATACTCGCCGCTCTTAGTGAACCATCATGTTGTAGTTCAGGTTCCACATAATCCAGATGGAACCGACTACCAGGATAGCGATGATAATCACGGTAAAGATGAAGGCCGTCATGTTCCAGCCCTCATCGGATTTGGTGTTCATGTGCAGGAAGCAAACCAGATGCACCAGAATCTGTACCACAGCGGAGATCAGGACCGTGCCCAGAATCACCGTGTGAGAAGCCGTTCCGCTCATCACCATCCAGAACGGGAGTGCCGTCAGGATGATCGACAGGATGAAACCTGTCATGTAGGTTTTCACGCTACCGTGGGAAGCGCCATGATCGTTAGTATGACTCATTACATCGCCCCCATCAGATAGACAACCGAGAACACGCAG
The DNA here is from genome assembly GCF_035593345.1 of Lelliottia sp. JS-SCA-14. Taxonomy (NCBI): domain Bacteria; kingdom Pseudomonadati; phylum Pseudomonadota; class Gammaproteobacteria; order Enterobacterales; family Enterobacteriaceae; genus Lelliottia; species Lelliottia sp. JS-SCA-14. Next base: position 1,136,605 of record NZ_CP141606.1, read on the forward strand.
ATCCACACCACGTCCAGGAAGTGCCAGAACAGACTCAGGCACATGATACGGGTGCGGTTAGTATTGGTCAGGCCGCGACGATAAACCTGGAACATCAGCACCGCCATCCAGATCAGACCAGATGTGACGTGCAGACCGTGGGTACCGACCAGCGCGAAGAACGCTGACAGGAAGCCACTGCGATCCGGGCCCATGCCTTCAGCAATCAGGTGATGGAATTCATAGAGTTCCATCCCGATAAATCCAGCACCAAACAGCCAGGTCAACGCCAGCCAGGAGACAACCTGGCTCTTGTTGTTTTTGTACATGGCGATCGCCGCCATGCCGTAGGTGATGGAGCTGAACAACAGCAGAGCGGTTTCGACCAGAACGAACGGCAGTTCGAAAATGTCCTTACCAGTCGGGCCGCCCGCTGTGCCGTTCACCAGAACGGCATAGGTCGCGAACAGACAGCAGAACAGAATGCAGTCGCTCATCAGGTAGATCCAGAAGCCGAAGACTTTCATCGGCCCTGTATCGTGGTGCGCGTGGTCATGCGCATGGGCAGTTGGGTGCGCCAAAGTATCAGTTGCCATTTTTCAGCCCCGCTTTAGAAATCTCATCGAAATGCTGGTTTTCCAGTTTTTCGACTTCACGGACTGGTACGTAGTAGTCCACGTCCTCGTCAAAGCTCTTCACAATCCAGCTAATGATCACGCCAGCGAAGCTCGCGATGGCCAGCCACCAGATATGCCAGATCATGGCGAAGCCAAATACCGTTGCGAAGGCGGCAATCACAATGCCCGCGCCGCTGTTTTTCGGCATGTGGATCTCTTCGTAATGAGCAGGTTGCTTGTACGCTTCGCCTTTTTCTTTCATTTCCCAGAATGCGTCGCGCTCATGGATCTGCGGCACAATGGCAAAGTTATAGAACGGAGGCGGGGAGGAGGTTGCCCACTCCAGCGTACGGCCACCCCATGGATCACCGGTCAGGTCACGGTTCTGCTCGCGGTCGCGAATAGAGACATAGAACTGAATCAGCTGACATGCGATACCCATTGCGATCAGCACTGCACCACAGGCTGCAACAACCAGCATTGGGTGGAACTGCGGATCAATCTGCTGGCTCAGGCGACGGGTCATACCCATGAAGCCCAGCACATACAGCGGCATGAATGCCACGAAGAAGCCCACAATCCAGAGCCAGAACGCACGTTTGCCCCAGGTTTCGTTCAGCGTGAAGCCGAAGGCTTTTGGCCACCAGTAGGTTACGCCAGCGAAGCAGCCGAAGACGACGCCGCCGATGATAACGTTATGGAAGTGCGCAATCAGGAACAGACTGTTGTGCAGAACGAAGTCAGCACCCGGTACCGCCAGCAGTACGCCGGTCATGCCACCCACAGAGAAGGTGACGATGAAGCCGATGGTCCACAGCATTGCTGAGTGGAACACGATACGGCCCTGATACATGGTGAACAGCCAGTTGAAGATCTTCACCCCGGTCGGGATGGCGATAATCATGGTGGTAATACCGAAGAAGGCGTTTACGTTCGCGCCCGCACCCATGGTGAAGAAGTGGTGCAGCCAAACGATGAACGACAGGACGGTAATACACACGGTTGCCCACACCAGTGAGGTGTAACCAAACAGACGTTTACGCGAGAAGGTCGCTGCGATTTCGGAGAACACACCGAAGACCGGCAGAACCAGGATGTACACTTCAGGGTGACCCCATGCCCAAATCAGGTTGATGTACATCATCATGTTACCGCCCATATCATTGGTGAAGAAATGGGTGCCCAGATAGCGATCCAGGGTCAGCAACGCGACGGTAACCGTCAGAATTGGGAAGGACGCGATAATCAGGATGTTGGCGCACAGAGATGCCCAGGTAAATACCGGCATCTTGAACATGGTCATGCCAGGGGCACGCATCTTGATAATGGTCACGAAGAAGTTAATACCGGTCAGGGTTGTACCGATACCGGAGAGCTGAATCGCCCAAATCCAGTAATCGACGCCAACACCAGGACTGTATTCAATTCCCGAAAGCGGTGGGTATGCCAGCCAGCCGGTCTGTGCGAATTCGCCCACACCCAGTGACAGGTTAACCAGGATTACACCGACAACCGTGAACCAGAAGCTCAGGTTGTTCAGGAACGGGAACGCCACGTCGCGCGCGCCGATTTGCAGCGGCACAACTACGTTCATCAGACCGATAACCAGCGGCATCGCCACGAAGAAGATCATAATCACGCCGTGCGCGGTAAAGATCTGGTCGTAGTGGTGCGGTGGCAGGAAGCCGGCCTCACCTGCCGAAGCAAGTGCCTGTTGGCTACGCATCATGATTGCATCGGCAAAGCCACGAATTAACATGACGATACCGACGATGCAGTACATGATACCGAGTTTTTTGTGGTCAACCGAAGTCAGCCACTCATTCCACAGGTAGCTCCACTTACCGAAGTAAGTGATCAGGCCCAGTAAGGCCGCGCCACCAATGATAATTGCAGCAATCGTAACCACGATAATCGGTTCATGGTACGGCACTGCATCCAGTGTCAATTTTCCGAACATTTTCTTCCTCGGCCCCTTAGTGAGAGGTTTCCGCGTGGCTCATGTCCATGCCTTCCATACCTTCGTGCGAGCTGTGCTCACCTTCTGGCTGAGTCATGTTCATGCTCTTCCCGTGGTCCATAAATTTGTTCACAACGTCTTTAAACAAATCAGGTTTCACGTTAGAGAAGTATTCCACCTTGTTGTATTCGCTAGGTGTCGCCACTTTATCGAATGCCGCCATGTCAGACATGGTGTTGGTAGACTGTTTCGCTTTTTCGACCCACTGGTCGAAAGCGGCACGGTCCGGCGTTGCGATAGCTTTGAACTTCATACCAGAGAAGCCCGGGCCACTGTAGCTGGCGGAGATACCATCGTAGGTGCCTGCTTCATTCGCGATCAGGTGCAGGTTAGTCTGCATACCGGCCATCGCGTAAATCTGGCTGCCCAGACGCGGAATAAAGAAGGAGTTCATCACGGAGTTAGAGGTGACTTTGAACTGTACCGGAGTGTTCGCCGGGAAGGCGATTTCATTCACGGTGGCAATACCCTGTTCCGGATAGATGAAGAACCATTTCCAGTCCATGGAGACCACTTCAATGGTAATCGGTTTTTCATCGTGAACCAGCGGTTTGCTCGGCTCAAGCGCGTGAGTGGTTTTCCATGTCAGCACGGCAAGGAACAGGATGATCAGAATAGGGACCGTCCAGACCACAGCTTCCACTTTGTTGGAGTGTGACCAGTTAGGGCTATACTTCGCATCTTTATTACTCGCACGGTACTTCCAGGCGAAACCAACTGCCATCAAAATGGCAGGAATAACGACGATCATCATCAGGCCGAAGGCCGTCAGAATCAGGGAACGTTGTTCCAGTCCAATCTGTCCTTTGGGGTCGAGAAGCGCAGAATCACAGCCACTGAGTAAAACAGTGCCTGCAAATAACGACAACCATCCCAAACTTTTATTGTATTTCCTAAGTGTCATTTAACGACCTCAATTCCACGGGGACCTGGTGGCGTTTAAAGTGTGGGGGCATTTTACGGGAAGGTTACATTACTGTAAACATCATTAGCCCTGTGTCAGGAAGGTGTTACCGGGTTCTGCCGCACGTGTCACATGTGTTGCAAATTATGTCTACTTTTAAGACAAAAGCCCGACAGGACGGGAGTTATAACGAAAGGGCCCTTAAGGATACCTCAAACAGGGCAATTGGTATAACCATTGTTAAAAATAAACAATAAATTAACAAAAAAGCATCAATAAAAAGACAATTGAAATACGAAAATTTAAACTCCCCAAAGCTGAATCGTTTAATGAAAAATAGCGAAACGCTGAGGGTTCCTGTAATTTCCGAAAACTATCCCGCACAAAACAACAAATATTTTTTTCAGCGGACGTCGGTTATTTCACCGTTATAATTACCTGGCGTTATTACCACGGGAAATAACCTTTCGGTTTTTGCTTCAGGTCAGCCGGGTTTTACGCAGCGCCATGAAATCAAGGACACCGCCGGTGACAATCCCGACGACCGCAAGCAGACCGCCGACGTCCAGCAGGATCGCCTCAAACGGCAGGGTAAGCGGGGTGGATGCATTGATTATCAACACGATCAGCCACAGGGCCAGCATCGCACAGCCGACCATTAACAGCCGCAAGGCAAAGCGATACGCGCGCTGATATTCCGTACGCGGCATAAAGTGATCCGTTTTCTGGGTATATTCCAGGGTCTGTCGACAAACCAGCAGGAGTAATATTCCTGGCACCGCCGCAAAGACCGAGAAAAGATAAAACGTCGGCCAGCCGTGGGCTTCAACAAACCAGCCGGCAATCGGGCCAACATACACACGACCTACGGCAGAAAGGGCAGAGAGCAGGGCAAACTGTGTCGCGGAAAACGACTTATTGCACAGGGTCATCAGCAGCGCGACAAACGCCGCCGTTCCCATCCCGCCGCACAGGTTTTCGAAGAATACGGCGGCGGCCATGCTGATCATATTCTTATCGGTGATGGAGAGCAGCCAGTAACCGGCGTTGGATACTCCCTGCAAAATGCCGAAGATCAGCAGGGCGCGGAACAGCGACAGACGCTGCATCAACACGCCGCCGTAAAGTGCGCCAAGAATGGTCGCAAACAGGCCGAGGGTTTTGTTCACCACGCCGACTTCACCGGCATCGAAACCGACGCCGCGGATCAGGAAGGTGGTGGTCAGGCTCATGGCGAAGGCATCGCCGAGCTTATAAAGGACGATCAGCAGTAAAATCAGCCACGCGTTGTTGCGCCCGAAGAAGTCACGCAGCGGTTCGGCGACAGCCTGCTCGAGCGTACGAGGAACCGGAATAACGTCGCTTGGCTCCGGGGCAAAAAAAGTCGCAATGATGCATGGGATCAGCAGGGCGGCCATCAGCCAGTACATCCCCTGCCAGCCGAGATAGCGATCCGCCAGCCACAGGGCTAACCCACCGGAAACCAGCATCCCGAGGCGATAGCCCAGCACGCTGATCGCGGCACCGGTTCCGCGCTCTTCTGCCGGTAACACGTCCGTTTTCCAGGCATCAAATACGATATCCTGCGAGGCTGAGCAGAAGGCGATTACCACCGCCAGCGCGGCCATCCAGCGCAATTGCGTTGACGGCTCCAGGAACCCCATTGCGGCAATCGCCAGCAACAGCAGAACCTGAGTCATCACCAGCCAGCCGCGGCGACGGCCGAGGAATGGCGGGGTATAGCGGTCCATCACCGGCGACCATAAAAACTTAAAGACGTAGGCCTGGCCGACAAGGGAGAAGAAACCGATGGTTTTGAGATCGATATTCTCGACCGTCATCCAGGCCTGAAGCGTGCCGGAGGTGAGGGCGAGAGGTAAACCGGAGGCGAAACCAAGGATCAGCAGAATGGCTGATTTAGGTTGCTGGAAAATGCGCAAGTAATGACTGGACATGTTTCTATATGACTGACCCGGCGTAGCGCCGGGTCAGTGTGCGGGATTAGCGCGCGTTCTGCTTGATGAATTCGTGAATGCTGGTGTCCTGCGCCATATCGGCGATGGTGTCGGTCAGCACGCTGTTTACCGCGTTAGCAATGTTCTGGTTGGAGGCCTGGAAGGCGCCTTCAACCGAGTAGCTTGCGCGATAGTTTTTGTTCATCTTATTGCCGTTCTTCGCGGTAGCGATGATGGCGATATCGGCTTTGGTGGAGATGTTGTAACGCACGTTGCCCTGTGAAACGTCGGCATACAGATTGTTCACAATGATCTGCAGATCAACGGCACCGCTTGGGCCAACCATGTAACCGCGAGCGGTCATCTGTTTTTCCAGCACTTCCTGCAGCAGGAAGCGCAGGTCGCGGGAAGCGGTCAGGGTGACTTGCTGGTTATCACGCGTCACTTTCGCCAGCGCTTGATCCTGACGCTGATCGGCACCGTTGATACTCACGGTTACGCCCATCAGGCTAGGGTCCTGCTGTGGCAGGGTGATCTTTGGCGAAACGTCAATGGTGGTTGGCGGAGTGGCACAACCAGCCAGCATGAAGAGCGCTACCAGCGGAAAGAAGAGTTTTTTTAACATTTCAGGTTCTCAACGGATCGTTAGCATATAAAGAGAAAAATTGTCGCCATCATAACATCGCCAACGGCGAGGGGAAGTGGTCAACGCATGTAAATTCATCGTCTTGTCTGAAATCTGACCACCACTGACATTTTCCTCACCTCACCGGTGACAAAACGTATGAGTGAGACAGTGAACTTCATCCGTTTGAATGAGGAAATCAGACGAAAGCTAAATATTTGTTGTCTTGATGTAATGGAAGCGGTAAAAGCGGCTAACATTTAAAGGGATGGGTGACATCTCAGCGTTGTCAGAGGAGTAATATCATGATGATACGTGAACAGATCGAAGAAAAACTAAGGACAGCGTTTAATCCCGTGTTCCTCGAAGTTGTCGATGAGAGCTACCGTCATAATGTGCCGGCCGGTTCTGAAAGCCATTTCAAAGTGGTGTTAGTGAGCGACCGCTTCGCGGGAGAACGCTTTCTCAATCGTCACCGTATGATCTACGGAACGCTGACGGAAGAACTCTCCACCACCGTGCATGCGCTGGCACTGCATACTTACACCATAAAAGAGTGGGAAGGATTGCAGGATACGATCTTCGCCTCACCGCCATGTCGAGGGGCGGGAAGCATCGCCTGATAAATCCGATTTGCAACCGCTGGAGTTTTTCCAGTATGTTGCATACAGAATGATGTCAAGACGGCCTGCGGGCCGTTTTGTTTTGTCTGCGTTTTGAACGTGTGGGGCGAATTTTAGGCCAAAAACAGCCTTAAATTGTGAAAAAAGCCGCAGCAAGAAGCCCCAACCGTTCTCGACTCACCCAAGTGATGCCGCTATAATGCCGCGTCTTAATGAATGTCTTCGGGATGATTCTGGCGACAGGGAATGTGAATCTGCTAAATAGTGAGCATCCCGGTATTGCGAGACAAATTCAGAGTTGACCGAGCACTGTGATTTTTTTGAGGTAACAAGATGCAAGTTTCAGTTGAAACCACTCAAGGCCTTGGCCGCCGTGTAACGATTACTATCGCTGCTGACAGCATCGAAACTGCTGTGAAAAGCGAGCTGGTCAACGTAGCAAAAAAAGTACGTATTGACGGCTTCCGTAAGGGTAAAGTACCGATGAATGTCGTTGCTCAGCGTTATGGCGCTTCTGTTCGCCAGGACGTGCTGGGTGACCTGATGAGCCGCAACTTCATTGATGCCATCATCAAAGAAAAAATCAATCCAGCTGGCGCACCGAACTACGTTCCGGGCGAATACAAACTGGGCGAAGACTTCACCTACTCCGTAGAGTTCGAAGTGTACCCGGAAGTTGAGCTGAAAGGTCTGGAAACCATCGAAGTTGAAAAACCAGTTGTCGAAGTGACCGACGCTGACGTTGATGGCATGCTGGACACTCTGCGTAAGCAGCAGGCGAACTGGAAAGACAAAGACGGCGCTGTTGATGCAGAAGACCGCGTCACCATCGACTTCTCCGGCTCTGTAGACGGCGAAGAGTTCGAAGGCGGCAAAGCGTCTGACTTCGTACTGGCGATGGGCCAGGGTCGTATGATCCCAGGCTTCGAAGACGGTATCAAAGGCCACAAAGCGGGCGAAGAGTTCACCATCGACGTGACCTTCCCTGAAGAGTACCACGCTGAAAACCTGAAAGGTAAAGCAGCGAAGTTCGTCATCAACCTGAAGAAAGTTGAAGAGCGCGAACTGCCAGAACTGACTGAAGAATTCATCAAACGTTTCGGCGTTGAAGATGGTTCCGTAGCCGGTCTGCGTGCAGAAGTGCGTAAAAACATGGAGCGCGAGCTGAACGGCGCCGTGCGTAACCGTGTGAAATCTCAGGCTATCGAAGGTCTGGTGAAAGCGAACGAAATCGACGTTCCTGCAGCACTGATTGACAGCGAAATTGACGTTCTGCGTCGCCAGGCTGCACAGCGCTTCGGTGGCAACCAGCAGCAAGCGCTGGAACTGCCTCGTGAACTGTTCGAAGAGCAGGCTAAACGCCGCGTTGTTGTCGGTCTGCTGCTGGGCGAAGTGATTCGTACCCACGAGCTGAAAGCTGACGAAGACCGCGTGAAAGGCCTGATCGAAGAGATGGCTTCTGCTTACGAAGATCCACGTGAAGTGGTTGAGTTCTACGGCAGCAACAAAGAGCTGATGGACAACATGCGCAACGTAGCCCTGGAAGAGCAGGCTGTTGAAGCGGTGCTGGCTAAAGCGAAAGTGTCTGAAAAAGCCACTTCTTTCAACGAACTGATGAACCAGCAGGCGTAATTCAGCCCCAACGGTTTAAAGTTTGAACAAAAACCCGTTGCCTTCTGGTGACGGGTTTTTTTATCGCAGTAATAGCCCAGGAAGAGTGCTAAAACGCCCTTTCAGTGTTAGCGTTACAGCAAAAGATTGTTATGCTTGAAATATGGCGATGCCGTCCCCATAAGTGTGTAATCACGATGAATGAGACTGGCTGATAATCCGTCCATAAGGTTACAATCAGTACAGCAGGTATTTTCCAATTTTTATCCAGGAGACGGAAATGTCATACAGTGGCGAACGAGATAACTTTGCACCCCATATGGCTCTGGTGCCTATGGTTATCGAACAGACCTCTCGCGGGGAACGTTCTTTTGATATCTATTCCCGTCTGCTCAAGGAACGCGTTATCTTTCTGACCGGCCAGGTGGAAGACCACATGGCGAACCTGATTGTGGCGCAGATGCTGTTCCTGGAAGCGGAAAACCCGGAAAAAGACATTTACCTGTATATTAACTCCCCAGGCGGCGTCATCACTGCCGGGATGTCCATCTACGACACCATGCAGTTCATCAAGCCTGACGTCAGCACCATTTGTATGGGGCAGGCGGCATCCATGGGGGCGTTCCTGCTGACGGCAGGCGCGAAGGGCAAACGTTTCTGTCTGCCAAATTCCCGCGTGATGATTCACCAGCCGCTGGGCGGATACCAGGGTCAGGCGACAGATATTGAAATTCATGCGCGTGAAATTCTGAAAGTGAAAGGGCGCATGAATGAACTTATGGCGCACCACACGGGTCAATCACTTGAGCAGATCGAGCGTGATACCGAGCGCGATCGCTTCCTCTCCGCATCAGAGGCAGTTGAGTACGGCTTAGTCGACTCCATTTTGACCCATCGTAATTGATGCCCATGGCGCGAGTGTGCCGCTATACTAAGGTAGGCGGCACTTTGCTTCATAGCGACTTGCGTCTGAGAATGGCATTTGCGTCGTCATGTGCGGCACAAAGAACTTAATAAGAGGTTTGGACTCATGACAGATAAACGCAAAGATGGTTCGGGCAAACTGCTGTACTGCTCTTTTTGCGGCAAAAGCCAGCATGAAGTGCGTAAACTGATTGCCGGGCCGTCCGTGTATATCTGCGACGAATGTGTCGATTTATGTAACGACATCATCCGCGAAGAGATTAAAGAAGTAGCGCCTCACCGTGAGCGCAGCGCATTGCCGACTCCACACGAGATCCGTCATCATCTTGATGATTACGTTATCGGCCAGGAACCGGCAAAAAAAGTGCTGGCCGTTGCGGTGTACAACCACTACAAACGTCTGCGTAACGGCGACACCAGCAATGGTGTTGAACTCGGCAAAAGTAACATTCTGCTGATCGGCCCAACGGGTTCCGGTAAAACGCTGCTGGCTGAAACACTGGCGCGCCTGCTGGACGTTCCGTTCACCATGGCGGATGCCACCACCCTGACCGAAGCCGGTTATGTGGGTGAAGACGTTGAAAACATCATTCAGAAACTGCTGCAGAAGTGCGACTACGACGTACAGAAAGCACAGCGCGGGATCGTGTACATCGATGAGATCGACAAGATCTCCCGTAAATCCGATAACCCGTCTATCACCCGTGACGTCTCGGGCGAAGGCGTTCAGCAGGCTCTGCTGAAGCTGATCGAAGGTACCGTTGCCGCTGTTCCGCCGCAGGGCGGACGTAAGCACCCGCAGCAGGAGTTCTTGCAGGTTGATACCTCCAAGATCCTGTTCATCTGTGGCGGTGCGTTTGCAGGCCTGGATAAAGTGATCGCAAACCGTGTTGAAACTGGCTCCGGCATTGGTTTTGGCGCGACGGTGAAAGCCAAGTCCGAGAAAGCGAACGAAGGCGAACTGCTATCGCAGGTTGAGCCAGAAGATTTGATCAAGTTTGGTCTGATCCCTGAGTTCATCGGTCGTCTGCCCGTCGTGGCAACGCTGAATGAGCTGAGCGAAGATGCGCTGATTCAGATCCTGAAAGAGCCGAAAAATGCGCTGACCAAGCAGTATCAGGCATTGTTCAATCTGGAAGGCGTGGATCTGGAATTCCGTGACGAAGCGCTGGTCGCTATCGCCAAGAAAGCGATGGTCCGTAAAACGGGTGCGCGTGGTCTGCGCTCTATCGTTGAAGCCGCGCTGCTCGACACCATGTACGATTTACCGTCCATGGAAGATGTCGAAAAAGTGGTGATCGACGAGTCCGTGATCAGCGGCCAGTCTAAGCCAATGCTGATGTATGGCAAGCCGGAAGCGCAGCAGGCATCTGGCGAATAATTAGCCAAATCATACAAGCAGTTAATCAAAAAGGGGGGATTTTATCTCCCCTTTTATTTTTCCGTATTCATAGCGTTGAATGTGTGGGAAACATCCCCATATACTGGTTACATGTTTATGGTTGTGTAACACAGTGACATGACCTGCTTACCTGGCGGACACTAAACTAAGAGAGAGCTCTATGAATCCTGAGCGTTCTGAACGCATTGAAATCCCCGTATTGCCGCTGCGCGATGTGGTGGTTTATCCGCACATGGTCATACCCTTATTTGTAGGGCGGGAAAAATCTATCCGTTGCCTTGAAGCCGCCATGGATCATGATAAAAAAATCATGCTGGTTGCGCAGAAAGAAGCATCAACGGATGAGCCGGGTGTAAACGATCTTTTCACCGTCGGGACCGTGGCCTCTATTTTACAAATGCTGAAGCTGCCTGACGGCACCGTGAAGGTGCTGGTAGAAGGCTTGCAGCGTGCGCGTATCACCACCCTTTCTGACGACGGCGAGCACTTCTCTGCGAAAGCGGAGTACCTTGAGTCTCCTGCGCTCGACGAGCGCGAGCAGGAAGTGCTGGTGCGCACCGCTATTAGCCAGTTCGAAGGCTACATCAAGCTGAACAAAAAAATCCCACCAGAAGTGCTGACGTCGCTCAACAGCATCGACGATCCTGCGCGTCTGGCGGATACCATCGCTGCACACATGCCGCTTAAGCTGGCTGACAAACAGTCTGTGCTGGAGATGTCCGACGTGAACGAACGTCTGGAATATCTGATGGCGATGATGGAATCTGAAATCGATCTGCTGCAGGTTGAGAAACGCATTCGCAACCGCGTCAAAAAGCAGATGGAAAAATCTCAGCGTGAGTACTATCTGAACGAGCAAATGAAAGCCATTCAGAAAGAGCTCGGCGAGATGGACGACGCGCCGGACGAAAACGAAGCGCTGAAGCGTAAGATCGACGCGGCGAAAATGCCGAAAGAGGCAAAAGAGAAAGCCGAAGCAGAACTGCAGAAGCTGAAAATGATGTCTCCGATGTCGGCTGAAGCGACCGTGGTTCGCGGCTATATCGAATGGATGGTTCAGGTACCCTGGAACGCCCGCAGCAAGGTGAAAAAAGACCTGCGTCAGGCGCAAGAGATCCTCGACACCGACCATTACGGCCTCGAGCGCGTCAAAGACCGCATCCTTGAGTATCTTGCGGTTCAGAGTCGTGTGAACAAGCTGAAGGGCCCAATTCTGTGCCTGGTAGGGCCTCCTGGTGTGGGTAAAACCTCTCTGGGTCAGTCCATCGCCAAAGCCACCGGACGTAAATACATCCGTATGGCGCTCGGCGGCGTGCGTGACGAAGCGGAAATTCGCGGTCACCGTCGGACTTACATCGGCTCTATGCCGGGTAAACTGATTCAGAAAATGGCGAAAGTGGGCGTTAAAAACCCGCTGTTCCTGCTTGATGAGATCGACAAAATGTCTTCGGACATGCGTGGCGATCCGGCGTCCGCGCTGCTGGAAGTGTTAGATCCAGAACAGAACGTGGCGTTCAGCGATCACTACCTGGAAGTGGACTACGATCTCAGCGATGTGATGTTTGTGGCAACCTCTAACTCCATGAACATTCCGGCTCCGCTGCTGGATCGTATGGAAGTGATCCGTCTGTCCGGCTACACGGAAGACGAAAAGCTGAACATCGCCAAGCGCCATCTGCTGTCAAAACAGATTGAGCGTAACGCGCTGAAAGAGAGCGAAATTACGGTCGACGATAGTGCCATTATCAGCATTATTCGTTACTACACTCGCGAAGCGGGCGTGCGTAGCCTTGAGCGTGAAATCTCGAAACTGTGCCGTAAGGCGGTGAAACAGCTGCTGCTGGATAAATCTCTGAAACACATCGAGATTAACGGCGATAATCTGCACGAATATCTGGGCGTTCAGCGCTTCGATTATGGTCGTGCCGATAACGAAAACCGCGTGGGCCAGGTGACCGGTCTGGCATGGACGGAAGTGGGCGGCGATCTGCTGACCATCGAAACCGCCTGTGTGCCAGGCAAAGGCAAGCTGACCTACACCGGTTCTCTGGGCGAAGTGATGCAGGAGTCCATCCAGGCTGCGCTGACCGTGGTCCGTGCGCGTGCGGAGAAGCTGGGTATTAATCCGGACTTCTACGAAAAACGCGACATCCACGTTCACGTTCCGGAAGGAGCAACGCCGAAAGACGGTCCAAGTGCGGGTATCGCTATGTGTACCGCGCTGGTGTCCTGCCTGACGGGTAACCCGGTTCGCGCTGATGTGGCGATGACCGGTGAGATCACCCTGCGTGGTCTGGTGCTGCCAATCGGTGGTTTGAAAGAAAAACTGCTGGCTGCGCACCGCGGTGGTATTAAAACCGTATTGATCCCGCATGAGAACAAACGTGATCTGGAAGAGATTCCTGACAATGTTATCGCCGATCTCGATATCCATCCGGTGAAACGCATTGAGGAGGTTCTGAGCCTCGCGCTGCAGAATGAGCCCTCTGGAATGCAGGTTGTAACCGCAAAATAGTGACCTCGCGCAAAGAGCGTTAAGAAAAACAAGGCTGACAGGTGATTTCTCACTTGCCAGCCTTTTTTTGTATAGCTAATTTAGATTGCTGATTGGGTTAGCCATCAACAACGGGTGTTGTAAGGTCATGGCAGGCCTGATATAACTGCTGCGCGGTCGCGTCGTGAAGGATTCAGGCGCGATATAAATTATAAAGAGAGGAAGAGAACAGTGAATAAATCTCAACTGATTGACAAAATTGCTGCGGGTGCTGATATCTCTAAAGCTGCGGCTGGACGTGCGTTAGATGCATTAATTGCCTCTGTAACTGAATCTCTGCAATCCGGGGATGACGTTGCGCTGGTAGGTTTTGGTACTTTTGCTGTTAAAGAGCGTGCTGCCCGTACTGGCCGCAACCCTCAGACCGGTAAAGAGATCACCATCGCTGCCGCTAAAGTGCCAGGTTTCCGTGCAGGTAAAGCACTGAAAGACGCAGTAAACTGATCGCTTTCTCGTTCAAGGGAAGTTGAAAAGTACAAGGGCGCATCATTTGATGTGCCTTTTTTGTTTGTCCCGGGCGACTTTATGCGACTTTATGCGAGTTGTGGGCTGACATTTACCCCGGTTTCTTGTCACAATACGACCCTTACGCGCTGCGGTCAGGATATTTCCCAGCGTGAGGTCACAAGTCACCTACAGCGGAGTGTGGTTTCACCATGATGGACAACTTACGCACGGCTGCTAACAGTCTCGTGCTCAAGATTATTTTCGGTATCATTATCGTGTCGTTCATTCTGACCGGCGTGAGTGGATACCTGATTGGCGGAAGCAGCAACTACGCCGCCAAAGTAAATGGCCAGGAAATCAGCCGCGGGCAGTTTGAAAATGCCTTTGCCGGGGAACGTAATCGCATGCAGCAACAGCTGGGCGATCAGTTCTCTGAGCTTGCAGCGAACGAAGGCTACATGAAAACCTTACGTCAGAAGACCGTAAACCGTCTTATCGACGAAGCGCTGCTGGACCAGTATGCCAGACACCTGGGCCTCGGCATCAGCGACGATCAGGTTAAGAAAGCCATCTTTGCGACTCAGGCTTTCCAGAACAACGGCAAATTCGACAACACGCGCTACACCTCTATCGTCAATCAGATGGGCATGACCCCGGATCAGTACGCTCAGGCGCTGCGCAACCAGCTGACGACACAGCAGCTGATCAACGCGGTCGTCGGTACCGATTTCATGCTGAAAGGCGAGACTGACGAGCTGGCAGCCCTGGTGGCGCAGCAGCGTGTGGTTCGCACGGCCACGATTGACGTCAACGCCCTGGCGGCAAAACAGTCGGTCAGCGACGACGAAATCAAAGCCTACTACGAGCAGAACAAAAACAACTTCACCGCTCCTGAGCAGTTCCGCGTCAGCTACATCAAGCTGGATGCCGCTGCGATGCAGGAAAACGCGTCTGACAGCGAAATCCAGTCTTACTTCGACCAGCATCAGGATCAGTTCACTCAGGCTCAGCGTAACCGCTACAGCGTGATTCAGACCAAAACCGAGGCGGATGCTAAGGCGATTGTTGACGAGCTGGCCAAAGGCGCTGATTTTGCGGCGCTGGCGAAAGAAAAATCCACCGACATCATCTCTGCGAAAAACGGCGGGGATATGGGCTGGCTGGAAGATGCTACTACTCCAGATGAGCTGAAAAACGCGGGCCTGAAAGAGAAAGGTCAATTGTCCGGTGTGATCAAATCTTCCGTTGGCTTCCTGGTGGCGCGTCTGGATGATGTCCAGCCTGCCAAAACCAAACCGCTGGCTGACGTTCGCGATGATATCGCAGCGAAAGTGAAACAGGAAAAAGCGCTGGATGCTTACTACGCTCTACAGCAGAAAGTGAGTGACGCGGCAAGCAATGACAACGAATCCCTGGCGGGCGCAGAACAGGCCGCTGGCGTGAAAGCCGTTGAAACAGGCTGGTTCGGCCACGATAACCTGCCAGAAGAGCTGAACTTCAAGCCGGTTGCTGACGCTATCTTCAACGGTGGCCTGGTGGGTGAGAACGGCACGCCGGGCAGCAACTCTGACATCATTACCGTGGACGGCGATCGTGCATTTGTGGTGCGCGTAGCAGAACACAAACCAGAAGCGATCAAGCCGCTGGACGCTGTGAAAGATCAGATTGCAACGCTGGTGAAACACACCAAAGCAGAACAGCAGGCGAAGCTGGATGCAGAAAAACTGCTGGCTGAGCTGAAAGCAGGCAAAGGTGACGCGGCGCTGAAAGCGGCAGGTCTGAGCTTCGGTGAGGCGAAAACCCTGAGCCGTACTGGTCAGGATCCGGTGAGCCAGGCGGCGTTTGGTCTGAGCCTGCCTGCGAAAGACAAACCGAGCTTTGGTACGGCGTCTGATATGCAGGGCAACATTGTTCTGCTGGCGCTGGACGAAGTGAAAGCAGGCACCATGCCGGAAGAGCAGAAAAAGGCGATGGTTCAGGGGATCACCCAGAACAACGCCCAGATCGCTTTCGAAGCACTGATGAGCAACCTGCGTAAAGACGCCAAAATTAAGCTGGGCGATATCATCACGCAGCAGCAATAATTACGGCGCTGCTCGCAGATTTTCGCAACGCTCTGCAACATTCAAAGGCCGCTTTCGCGGCCTTTTCCATTTCTGAAATCTGCTATTTGTGCTTGTTTTGCCGGGGCGATATCGTTCCCTCGCTGTCAACAAACAAGGAGAAAACAGCATGAAACGTGGAATCAAAGCACTCTTTATTACTCTTGCGATTGCCACTACGGGAATGAGTTGTAGCGCACTGGCGGCGACACCGGCGGCGAAGGCCCATACCGTTGCGACAACGGCGGAAGTCGCCAGTCCGGACGCTACCGCTTCACAGCCGAAGGCAACGGTGAGCAACAAAGCGGCCGATGACGAAAGTACCCGGGTCAGCATCAACTCGGCGTCGGCAGAAGATCTGGCGCGCGCCATGAACGGCGTGGGGCTTAAAAAGGCGCAGGCCATTGTCGGCTATCGCGACGAATACGGCCCGTTCAAAACGCTCGACGATCTCAAGCAGGTGCCGGGGATTGGCAGCGCACTGGTTGAGCGCAACCTCGCACACCTGACACTCTAATCACACAATAACTTGCACAGTGGCAAAATTTTGCCAGGATTAAGAGGTCATACCAGTTATGACCTCTTACCCTATAACAACTTCAAGGCTTGTGCGCTATGCAGACTCAGATCAAAGTACGCGGTTACCATCTCGACGTTTACCAGCACGTGAACAATGCTCGTTATCTCGAATTCCTCGAAGAGGCTCGCTGGGACGGGCTGGAAAACAGCGAAAGCTTCCAGTGGCTCACGGCGCACAACATCGCTTTTGTGGTTGCCAATATCAACATCAACTACCGCCGTCCGGCCGTGCTCGGCGATCGCCTGACGGTGACAAGCCAGTTGCAACAGCTAAACGGGAAAAGCGGCGTGTTGAGCCAGGTGGTAACGCTCGACCCGGAAGGGCAGGTTGTCGCTGATGCGCTGATTACCTTTGTCTGTATCGATTTGAAAACGCAGAAAGCGCTGCCGCTGGAAGGGGAATTACGCGAGAAGCTTGATCTGTTAATTGAATAATTTGCGACCGGGTGAAGGTCGTTCACCCGGTCAAACAGCGGCTTACTTCAGCCCGGTCTTTTTCTTCATCAGTGCCATCACCCCAGGCTTATCGGCCAGGTAGTGATTCAGGCCGTTGGCGCGCAGGTTACAGGCGGCGCATTGACCACAGCCATCACCTTTGATGCCGTTGTAGCAGGTCAGGGTTTCGTTGCGAACCAGGTCCAGTTTGCCCCAGTAATCGGCCAGCGCCCAGGTCTCAGCTTTATCGAGCCACATCAGCGGCGTTTCAAAGCGGGTCTCTTTTGCCATACCCAGATCGACGGCGTGATTGAGCGCTTTCACAAACTCGTCGCGGCAGTCCGGGTAGCCGGAGAAATCCGTTTCACACACGCCGGTGATCACCGCTTCGGCTTTCACCTGGTAGGCGTAAATGGCGGTCAGCGTCAGGAACAGAATATTGCGGCCAGGCACGAAGGTATTCGGAATGCCGCTCGAATCCGGCTCATAGTCGGGAACGGGAATACTGTCGCGCGTCAGGCTGCTGACGGCCAGTTCGTTTAACAGCGTGACGTCCAGCACCTTGTGCGCGCGGGCGCCAAGTTTCAGCGCCAGTTCGCGGGCAACGTCGATTTCAGCGCGGTGGCGCTGACCATAATCAAACGTCACGCAATGCACTTCATCATACTGATGCAGGGCCTGAACCAGACAGGTGGTGGAGTCCTGTCCTCCGCTGAACACGACGACGGCACGTTTCATAAATAAGTCTCAACAGTATCGGTAAAAACAATATGGTAACGTCTGGCACGCGTGGCGACCAGCTTCTTCACGCGCTCGGGGCCGGAAGCCAGGCCTGCGAAAAATCAAACCAGCCGCGGGTATTGAGGCGAATGCCGTTCACCCCCGGCGGGGCGCTGATCTGATACTGATAGTTAAACAGCGGCGTCAGCACCGCGTTTTCCATCAGATGGGTGAAAATCGACTGCAGGCCCGAGTGCCTGGCCTGCTCGCTGATCTGCATCTGTACCGCATCCAGCGTCGCCTGCAGGTGCGCAAACTGCGGCGCACTCAGCAGATGCGGCCACAGCGTGTCGCAGCGCAGCCACTGCTCCAGCGTATACCCCGGCGCTTCACCGATCAGCCTGTCGCCCATCATCAGATCGGCTTGTGCAAAATAGCTACAGCCGTCCCAGGTTTTCGCGTCGTGGAAAATGACCGTCAGCGTGCAGCCCTCTTTTGCCAGGTACTGTTTGAGCTGCTCGGCCATGGTGTGTAACTCGACCGGCAGATGGTAGATCAGGGTCAGCGCTTCGGGGAGCGCGACATCTTTCAGCTCCGGCCAGTCAGGGATCGTCCAGCCCGGCAGCAACTCATGCGCAGGGGTGATCAGGTTTTCATCCAGCGGCAGCGTGTGCAGAAGCGTGGTGTGATGGATGATATTGATGAGGCGCTGCGCCTGCCGTTTACTCAGGCGTCCGCTCTGTTTCAGGGTGAGATAGCAAAACCCGAGGCTGGTACTGCTGCTGACCAGCCGCAGATTCGCCAGTTCATCAGGCTCGCCGATGGCGATCTGTACCGGATGGCGACAGCTGGTGCCTAAATCCTGCTCGAAAAGTTGCGGGGTGATCCAGAATTCGATGGCCTTGAGCAACGGGTGGCTGAGATGGTACTGCTCATGACACTCCAGCCGCACCAGATCGGGATCAAATACGGCGAGACGGAATGGGCCGCTGCCGATCAACGGCTGCTCGGGATGGGCCAGACGACTGCAGTAGCTTGCCAGGCGATGCGCCAGCCAGTAATCCGGCTGGTGCAACACGAAGGTCAGGCACTGCGGGTGGGTCACCTCAACGTGAAGCACGCTGCTAAACAGGCGTCGCAGGGCGGGAAGGGCAAAGAGTTCCAGCAGACTGGCGCGCAGTTGCGCTGTTTCGACCTTATCGCCGTTATGCCAGTGCAGCGTCGAGCGAATGTAAAAGTGCCAGCGCAAGCCATCCGCCGACACCTCCCAGTGATGGGCAAGATCGCCAGCCGGTTCGCGGCTGTCGCCGTCAAACCGCGTCAGCCCGGAGAAGACCTGGCCGACCAGGTGCTGCTCCGCGCGCCCCGGTAAAAAGCCCGAATGGAGCGGATCGAGGGAGCGATAGTAGGGGATGCGCAGCGTCGGCGTGTCGTTCTGCCACTGCCCGCCGAGGAAAGGGTGAAGCAACGCGCGCAGTTCCGGGGCGTCGAGCTGTGCCAGCTCTAAGGCATCGTGTTGCAGCCCACGCGTCAGCGCCTGCTCCATCATCTCATTGCGCAGGCTGTCGGGCGTGACGTGAAAAGTTAAGGTGCCGCGTTTGCCGCGTCCGGATTGCGCTTGCCAGCTCAGCCAGCCCGCCTCCTGCGCCTGGCGCAACAGCGTACGCACGTGCCGCTCGCTGCAAAAGCAGCGTTCCGCCAGTTCCGCCACGGTAATCTGCTGAGGCTCACCGGCAGAGGGCTGCCAGAGGCGTTGAAACTGATTCAGTCTGTTGAGTTGACGCATCGTCGCTGCCCTGAGGATGAAAAGTTAATGCCAGTGGTACGCCTGACAGTGTTGACGCAGCAGATCCAGCAGCCGCCGCGCAGCAAAGGTCAGCGGCGATTTTTGCGAATACAGCACGTGATATTCCGCCTGCGGCAGGCTGTCGATATTCAGCATACACAGCTGGTCCTGCAAACCAAACGGGGCCTGCATCGCGCGCGCCACGATGGTCAGATAATCCGACGCTAATACCAGACTCAGCCCGGAGATCATCGAGTCCGTGCGAAGGGGCGTTTGCGCCAGCGGCGGCAGAAGCTCATTCACCGCCAGCTGCTGGTAATACCCCATATCGGTCTCCGGCAGCACCCAGCGTGCATTTTGCAGCGCGTCGAAGGTGGTTGCCTCCGCCAGCGGATGTCCTTTGCGAGCAATAATCCCGAACGAGGCATTGAACAGCGGCTCGCGCACCAGATCGTCCAGCGGGAACCCTGGCCCGGCGGTACCGACGGCAAAATCCAGTCGTCCTTCACGCAGGGCTGGTAACAGCATCGACAGCTGTCCCTCTTTCACCAGCAGCGTGGACTGGGGAAACTGCGCTTTGAAGGCGTCGTTGAGCGCCGGAAAAACCGTTACCGCGAGGAGGGAGGAGAATCCCATCGCCACCGCGCCCTGCGAGAACTGGTCGATCTGACGGATCTCATCGGCCGCCCGCTCCAGCTCCTCAAGAATAAACTGCATGCGCTGGGAAAAGGCCCGCCCGGTTTCCGTTAACGTCATCCCCTGATTCCCGCGCACGATCAGCCGGGTCTCTAGCGTCTGCTCCAGTTCACGCAAGGTTCTGCTGACCGCCGGTTGAGATAGCCCGAGCGCCCTGGCCGCGCCGCGAATACTGCCGCTGCGGATAACCTGTTGAAACACTTTCAGTTGCTGCAACTTTGGCAAATAACGCAACGCCAGCCCCTATCAGTAAAAAGTATCACCTGTACAAAAATTGTATCTTATGGCGGGGTGGTAAAGCTGCTAACGTCGATGAAGATAAAACAAAAAACGTTGTTGTTCAGTCTGTTATGTGATGCATGTCGCATTTTACCTTCACCTGTCGATACCCCTCCGGCGAGGTGATAACAAAAGAGATATCGGCTATGAAGAATCGTTTCCTGATGATTTTCCTGCTCTTTGTCGGCTATGTGGTGGTGTATCTCGACAAAACGGTGATGGGCTTTGCGCTCCTGCCCATCGAACGTGAATTTGACCTCCGTCCTGAACAGCTCGGGTATATCACCGGGATATTTTTCCTCGCCTATTCGCTGTTTCAAATCCCCGCTGGCTGGCTAAACGATAAGTTCGGCTACAAGAAAGTGCTGAGCATGTCCCTGTGCCTGCTCGGCGGCTTCGCGCTCTGCTTCGGCATGCTGGGCTTCGGCCTGGGGCTGCTGGTCACGTTCCGCTTTTTATCCGGCGTCGGCCATTCCGGCTATCCGTGCTCCTGTGCCAAAGCCGTTGTCTCTAATTTTCCCCTTGAAAAGCGCACCTTTGCCCAGTCGATCCTGCTCTCGTCGGCTGGTCTGGCGATGACCGCCGGGCCGCTGGTTGCGGTGTATAGCCTGAATTCGCTGGGCTGGCGCGGCTCCTTTTCGATCCTCGGTCTGCTGGCCTTTGCGATTGCGATCGCGATTATGCTGTGGGTGCCGAATCCGGCGCCGGTGAAAGCGCGTGCCGGAGCCGTGACCGGCTATCGCACGTTGCTGAAAAATCCGATTGTGGTCCTGCTCTTTATCTCGATCTTCTGCATCAACATTCCGTCCTACGGCCTGATGGCGTGGCTGCCGAAATATCTGGTGCAGCAGCGCGGAATGACGCTCGACGTTTCCGGGCTGGTGGTCGCCGCGGGTGGCCTGGGTATCTGGATCTCGTCCCTCGCCACCGGCTGGCTGGTGGGGCGCTATATGCAGGGCAAAGAGCCGAAAGTGATTTTCTGCTGCGCGCTGCTCAGTGCGCTGTGCATCTGGCTGGTCTACACCTCCACGTCGGCGCTGACCGCCGGGCTGCTGCTGTTCCTCGGCTACGTTTTCCTGATGGCCGCTTTCGTGACGGTCTTCACCCTGCCCATGAAACGGCTGCCGCCAGAGGTGATGGGCGCGGCGATGGGGATTATCAATACCGGCGGGACGCTGGGCGGGTTTGTCGCCCCGATTGCGATGGGCTATCTGATCACCGTCAGCCAGGGCTACCTGTCGACGTTTGTTTTTCTGGCGCTGGCAATGGTGGTTGCCGGGCTTGCCATGTTGCCGCTGGCGCTGAAAACGCGCCACGCATTAACTGAGGAGAAGTGTGATGGCATTTAATTTTGAAGCGATGCTGGCTGAAGTCAAAAACGATGTTTTACGCTGGCGCAGACACATTCATGCTCATCCTGAACTCTCATTTCAGGAGCATAACACCGCGGATTATATTGCCGGGGAACTGTCCGGTTTTGGCGGTCTGACGCTGACGCGCCTGACGCCCAACAGCGTGATTGCCGATCTGAAAGGCGCACATGATGGGCCGCGCTACGCGCTGCGGGCCGATATTGACGCGCTGCCGATTCAGGAAGAGAACGACGAAGCCTTTTGCTCGACGGTGCCGGGCGTGATGCACGCCTGTGGCCATGACGCTCATGCCGCGATGCTGCTCGGCGCCGCGAAAGTGCTGAGCCAGTGTCAGTCGATGCTGCACGGTTCGGTGCGTTTTATCTTCCAGCATGCGGAAGAGGTCCCGCCAGGCGGTGCGCAGGAGCTGGTGGATCTCGGCGTACTCGACGGCGTGGAGAAAATCTTCGGCCTGCACGTGATGCCGAACTTCCCGACCGGCGAAGTGGCGCTGAAAGAGGGCGTGTTCTGCGCATCGACGGATAACTTCGATATCACCATTGAGGGCAAAGGCGGCCACGGCTCGATGCCGCATCTGTGTATCGATCCGGTGACCATCGGCGCGGAAGTGGTGATGGCCCTGCAAAACGTGGTTTCACGCCGCACCGATCCGCTGCAGGTGCCGGTCCTGACCATCGCCACCTTCCAGAGCGGAGAGAGCTATAACGTCATTCCGGAGCGCGTCAAACTGGCGGGAACCCTGCGCACCCATCACGCCAGCGTGCGCCAGCAGGTGCCGCAGCAGATGGAGCAGATGATCGCCGGGATCACCGCCGCGCACGGGGCACGCTTTACCCTGACCTGGACGCGAGGCTACGCCAGCGGCAACAACCACGCGGACGCCTGTGCGATAGCCCGTAAAGTGGTGAGCGATGCGCTGGGGGAACAGGCGCTACGCGAGATGGCTCACCCGCTGTTCGGTGGGGAAGATTTTTCCTCATACCAGCAAAAAGTACCCGGCTGCTTCCTGTTCATCGGCAGCGGGAATGAAAGCATCGGCGCGACTTACGGGGTCCACAATCCACGATTCCGCCTGGATGAGGCGGCGCTGCAGATTGGCGTCAAACTCCATGTCGGTTTTATTCAGCACCTGTTAATTAATCAGGCCTGATTTTCACTCCTTTAAAAACGCTGCCCCGGCAGCGTTTTTGTATAAACCCGGAACAATAATCCTCATCTATTCACTATTACTTCCGTATATTGCGGGCAATACTGATCCCCAGATTAACCCCACCACCTTTTTGGAGTCATCATGGCGCGGCTTGCAGCATTTGATATGGACGGCACGCTCTTAATGCCGGATCACCGCTTGGGAGACAAAACCCTGAGTACGCTGAAGCGGCTGCATGAGCGTGATATCACCCTGACGTTTGCCACCGGCCGTCACGTGCTGGAGATGTGTCACCTGCTCGGCAAACTGTCGATGGATGCGTTTCTGATCACCGGCAACGGGACGCGCATTCACTCTGTCGAAGGCGACGTCTTACACCGTCAGGATCTCGACCCGGAAGTGGCGGACCTGGTCCTGCACAGCACCTGGGATACCCAGGCCAGCATTCATGTTTTCAATGATACCGGCTGGCTCACGGGCGAAGAGATCCCGGAACTGCTGAAAGCCCACGTCTACAGCGGCTTTCGCTACCAGCTCACGGATCTGCGCCGTCTTCCTGCGCACTCGGTGACCAAGATCTGTTTCTGCGGCGATCACGACGATCTGTGCCGTCTGCGTATTCAGCTCAATGACGTATTGGGCGACCGGGCGCATCTGACGTTTTCGGCGGTAGAGTGCCTCGAAGTGCTGCCGGTGGGATGTAACAAAGGTTCCGCGCTGGCGGTGCTGAGCGACCACTTAGGTCTGACGATGCAGGATTGTATGGCATTTGGCGATGCCATGAACGACCGCGAGATGCTGGGCAGCGTCGGCCGCGGTGTGATTATGGGAAATGCGATGCCACAGCTGAAGGCTGAGCTTTCGCATCTCCCGGTTATTGGGCATTGCCGTAACGAAGCGGTGTCCCACTTTTTGACTCATTGGCTGGATAAACCAAACCTCCCGTATTCCCCCGAATAGTGAGACCCTTCCAGCAAGCCAGGCACATAGCCTGGCTTTTTTTTATTTTGTCATCTGCGCAATCTGCGCTTTCCACGGCTCAATATCGCCGATATTCGCTCTGACCCATTCTGCATTGTAATAGGTGTCCAGATAGCGCTCGCCGCTGTCGCACAGCAGGGTGACGATAGAACCGGTCCGGCCCTCTTCGCGCATCCGCACCGCCAGCTGTAACGCGCCCCACATATTGGTGCCCGTAGATGCGCCCACTTTGCGGCCCAGCTGCGTTTCCAGCCAGTGCGCCGTGGCAACGCTGGCCGCATCCGGCACGCGCAGCATCTCATCGACCACATCGGGAATGAAGGACGGCTCCACACGGGGGCGTCCAATCCCTTCGATTTTACTGCCCACCGGGCTGCGCAGGCTGGCGTCGCGGTGTTGCCAGTAGTCGAGGAATACCGAGTTCTGCGGATCCACGACCATCAGTTTGGTGTCGTAACCCTGGCAGCGAATATAGCGGCCAATGGTGGCGGACGTCCCGCCGGTCCCCGCACTCATCACGATGTACGACGGCTCCGGGTGCGGTTCATTGTTCATCTGGCGGAAAATGCTGTCGGCGATGTTGTTATTCCCGCGCCAGTCGGTTGCGCGTTCGGCGAAGGTAAACTGGTCCATATAATGGCCGTTCAGCTCGCGAGCGAGCATCTCCGAAGCGGCGTAGATTTCGCAGGCGCTCTCAACGAAGTGGCAGCGTCCGCCGTAAAACTCGATCTGCTCGATTTTGCGTTTCGCGGTGCAGGAGGGCATGACGGCGATAAACGGCAGGCCAAGCAGACGGGCGAAATAGGCCTCGGAGACGGCGGTTGAACCCGACGAGGATTCAATGATGGTGGTGCCTTCTTTGATCCAGCCGTTGCACAACCCGTACAGGAACAGGGAGCGCGCCAGACGGTGCTTCAGGCTGCCGGTCGGATGGGTGCTTTCATCTTTGAGGTACAGCTGAATGCCGGGAAAACCCGGCAGCGCCAGGCGGATGAGGTGCGTGTCCGCCGAGCGTTGATAGTCGGCATTGATTTCGCTGATCGCGTGTTTGACCCAGGTGCTATTCATCGTGTCTATCCGTTTGTCATTTTGTGCCCAGCATAGCGAAAAGCACAGAAAAAATTGTTGCTATCTGGCCTTTAAAATAGAATGTCAGGAGAAAATTATTCTCTGAGAGGTGGGGTATGTTAGATAAAATTGACCGCAAGCTGCTCTCCTTACTGCAAAAGGACTGCACCCTCTCTTTGCAGGCACTCGCCGATGCCGTTAATCTGACCACCACGCCGTGCTGGAAACGCCTTAAAAGACTGGAAGACGACGGGGTTTTGCTCGGGCGCGTGGCGCTGCTCGATCCCGAAAAACTGGGGCTTGGATTGACCGCGTTTGTTCTGATAAAAACGCAGCACCACAGCAGCGACTGGTACTGCCGGTTTGTCACCGAAGTCTCCGAGATGCCCGAAGTGCTTGGCTTCTGGCGCATGGCCGGGGAATACGACTATCTGATGCGCGTCCAGGTGGCGGACATGAAACGCTACGACGACTTCTACAAGCGGCTGGTGAACAGCGTGCCGGGTCTGTCGGACGTCACCTCCAGTTTCGCCATGGAACAGATTAAATACACCACAGCGTTACCCATTGAATAACTCAAACAATACCTTCAGGAATTGACCGCGTGCGATTATTTGCTCAGTTAAGCTGGTACTTCCGCCGGGAGTGGCGACGCTATCTCGGCGCAGTGGCCCTGCTTATTATCATTGCCATCCTCCAGCTGATCCCGCCGAAAGTGGTGGGCTATGTGGTGGACGGCGTCACGGAACAACATTACACCACCGCACGGGTGATGATGTGGGTAGGCACGCTGGTCCTGACCGCGGTGATTGTCTATCTGCTGCGCTACGTCTGGCGCGTGCTGCTGTTCGGAGCGTCCTATCAGCTCGCCGTCGAACTGCGCGAAGATTTTTACCGCCAGCTCAGCCGCCAGCATCCTGAATTCTACTTGCGCCACCGCACGGGCGATCTGATCGCGCGCGCCACCAACGACGTGGATCGCGTGGTGTTCGCCGCCGGGGAAGGGGTGTTAACTCTGGTCGATTCGCTGGTGATGGGCTGCGCGGTGCTGATCGTGATGTCGACGCAGATCAGCTGGCAGTTAACCCTGCTGGCGCTGCTGCCTATGCCGCTGATGGCGCTGGCGATCAACCGCTTTGGCGAGCAGCTGCACGAGCGTTTCAAGCTGGCTCAGGCGGCGTTCTCCTCCCTGAACGACAGAACCCAGGAGAGCATGACCAGTATCCGCATGATCAAAGCCTTCGGTCTGGAAGATCGCCAGTCGGCGCAGTTCGCCGCCGACGCCGCCGATACGGGAGCCAAAAACCTGCGCGTGGCGCGCATCGACGCGCGCTTCGACCCGACGATTTACATCGCCATTGGCACCGCCAACCTGCTCGCCATCGGCGGCGGGAGCTGGATGGTAGTCAATGGCTCCATGACTCTTGGGCAACTGACCAGTTTCGCCATGTACCTTGGGCTGATGATCTGGCCGATGCTGGCCCTGGCCTGGATGTTTAACATCGTCGAGCGCGGCAGCGCGGCGTACAGCCGTATTCGCTCGATGCTGGCGGAAGCGCCGGTGGTGAACGACGGCACCGAATCCGTGCCGGAAGGGCGCGGGGTGCTGAAGGTGGCGGTGACTGAATTTTCCTATCCGCAAACCGAGCGCCCGACGCTGGAAAACGTCAATTTTGAACTGCTTCCGGGGCAGATGCTCGGTATCTGCGGCCCGACGGGCGCGGGCAAGAGCACGGTACTGTCACTGATTCAGCGTCACTTTGATGTCACCAAAGGCGATATCCGTTTCCACGACATTCCCCTGACCCGCTTACAGCTGGACGCCTGGCGCAGCCGCCTGGCGGTGGTCAGCCAGACGCCGTTCCTGTTCTCCGATACGGTCGCCAATAACATCGCGCTGGGCCATCCGGCGGCGACGCAGGAAGAGATCGAGCACGTGGCGCGTCTGGCCAGCGTTCATGACGATATTCTGCGTCTGCCGCAGGGTTACGCCACCGAAGTGGGCGAGCGCGGCGTGATGCTCTCGGGCGGACAGAAACAGCGTATCTCCATTGCCCGCGCGCTGCTGCTCAACGCCGAAATTCTGATCCTTGACGACGCG
This sequence comes from Lelliottia sp. JS-SCA-14, assembly GCF_035593345.1. Taxonomy (NCBI): domain Bacteria; kingdom Pseudomonadati; phylum Pseudomonadota; class Gammaproteobacteria; order Enterobacterales; family Enterobacteriaceae; genus Lelliottia; species Lelliottia sp. JS-SCA-14. The sequence continues at coordinate 1,163,536 of NZ_CP141606.1, forward strand.
CTCTCCGCCGTCGACGGGCGTACCGAGCACCAGATCCTGCACAACCTGCGCCAGTGGGGCGAGGGACGCACGGTCATTATCAGCGCCCACCGTCTGTCGGCCCTGACGGAAGCGAATGAAATTCTGGTGATGCAGCACGGGCATGTTGCCCAGCGCGGGCATCACGACCAGCTGGCGGAACAGTCCGGGTGGTATCGCGACATGTATCGCTATCAACAGCTGGAGGCGGCGCTGGATGACGCGCCGGACCTGAACGAGGAGGCCACCCATGCGTAAGTTTACCCAGCTGTGGCCGACCCTGAAACGCCTGCTGGCCTACGGTTCGCCGTGGCGCAAACCGCTGTCGATTGCGGTGGTGATGCTGTGGGTGGCGGCGATCGCAGAAGTCAGCGGCCCGCTGCTGATCAGCTATTTCATCGACAACATGGTGGCGAAAAGCTATCTTCCGCTCGGCCTGGTGGCCGGGCTGGGCGCGGCCTATGTCGGGCTTCAGCTACTGGCGGCGTCTCTGCATTACGCTCAGTCGCTGCTGTTTAACCAGGCGGCGGTCGGCGTGGTGCAGCAGCTGCGCACCGACGTGATGGATGCGGCCCTGCGTCAGCCGTTGAGCGAATTTGATACCCAGCCTGTCGGCCAGGTGATCTCTCGCGTCACCAACGATACGGAAGTGATCCGCGATCTGTACGTCACCGTGGTGGCGACGGTGCTGCGCAGTGCGGCGCTGGTCGGCGCGATGCTGGTGGCGATGTTCAGCCTCGACTGGCGGATGGCGCTGGTGGCGATCACCATTTTCCCGGCGGTGATGATCGTGATGATCATTTACCAGCGCTACAGCACGCCGATTGTGCGTCGGGTTCGCGGTTATCTGGCGGATATCAACGACGGCTTTAACGAAGTCATCAACGGCATGAGCGTTATCCAGCAGTTCCGCCAGCAGGCACGGTTTGGTGAACGCATGGGCGAGGCGAGCCGCTCGCACTATATGGCGCGCATGCAAACCCTGCGTCTGGATGGTTTCCTGCTGCGTCCGCTGCTGAGCCTGTTCTCGGCGCTGGTGCTGTGCGGTCTGCTGATGCTGTTTGGTTTCGGTTCGGGCGGCACGATGGAAGTGGGCGTGCTGTATGCGTTTATCAGCTACCTCGGGCGTCTGAACGAGCCGCTGATCGAACTGACGACCCAGCAGTCGATGCTGCAACAGGCGGTGGTCGCTGGTGAGCGCGTCTTCGAGCTGATGGACAGGCCGCGCCAGACCTACGGCAACGATGAGCGCGAACTGCAGAGCGGGTCAATCGCGATCGATCATGTCTCCTTTGCCTATCGCGAAGATCGCCTGGTGCTGCAGGATATTGATCTTGATATTCCGTCGCGCAGTTTTGTCGCCCTGGTCGGGCACACGGGGAGCGGGAAAAGTACTCTCGCCAGTCTGCTGATGGGTTACTACCCGCTGACGCAGGGTGAAATCCGCCTCGACGGGCGTCCGCTCTCGACGTTGAGCCACGGCGTGCTGCGCAAAGGGGTTGCGATGGTCCAGCAGGATCCTGTCGTCATGGCCGACTCCTTCTTTGCCAACGTCACGCTGGGCCGTCCGTTCAGCGAGGCGCAGGTCTGGGACGTGCTGGAGAAAGTCCAGCTCGCGGAACTGGCGCGTGAAATGAGCGACGGGATCTACACCAAACTCGGCGAGCAGGGGAACAATCTCTCCGTCGGGCAGAAGCAGCTGCTGGCGCTGGCGCGCGTTCTGATTGAAACGCCGCAGGTGCTGATCCTTGATGAAGCCACGGCCAGCATCGACTCCGGCACGGAGCAGGCCATCCAGCAGGCACTGGCGGAGGTGCGCGAGCACACGACGCTGGTAGTGATCGCTCACCGCCTGTCGACAATCGTCGAAGCCGATACCATCCTGGTGCTGCATCGCGGGCAGGCCGTCGAGCGCGGCACGCACCGTGAGCTGCTGGAAGCGAAAGGTCGCTACTGGCAGATGTATCAGCTGCAGCTGGCCGGAGAAGAGCTGGCCGCCAGCACGCGCGAAGAGGAGTCCCTCAGCGCCTGATGCACCAAAATACCGCAAGCCGCTAACAGGGATTTCTGTTGGTGCAAAAATGAAACGCACCCTGCACTGTCATGGTGCGTTTTTTTTATCCATTTCTGCGCAATCGCCATTTTCTGCCTTTCCCGCCTGATTTCCCGCCGGTTTTAAACTCTGGCACATCCCTTGCAATACCTCTGTTGTAAACGCGGGCCATTATGAATTCTGACTGGAGAGGAACTATGAAGCTGGTTACGGTTGTCATTAAACCATTCAAACTCGAAGACGTTCGTGAAGCACTGTCTTCAATGGGGATTCAGGGACTGACGGTTACCGAAGTGAAAGGCTTTGGGCGTCAGAAGGGCCATGCGGAGCTGTATCGCGGGGCCGAATACAGCGTCAACTTCCTGCCGAAAGTGAAGATTGATGTGGCTATCGCTGACGACCAGCTCGACGAGGTGATCGATGTCGTGAGCAAAGCGGCTTACACCGGAAAAATTGGCGACGGCAAAATTTTCGTTGCCGAATTGCAGCGCGTCATTCGCATCCGTACGGGCGAATCTGACGAAGCGGCACTGTAAGTAACTCCTGGCACACAGTGATAGGGATCGAGAAAATGAACAAATCAACAATCAAAACAGCTCTGGGGTCTCTGGCACTGCTGCCGGGGCTGGCGATGGCGGCTCCTGCGGTGGCCGACAAAGCAGACAACGCCTTTATGATGATCTGCACCGCGCTGGTGCTGTTCATGACCATTCCGGGCATCGCGCTGTTTTACGGCGGCCTGATCCGCGGTAAGAACGTGCTGTCCATGCTGACGCAGGTCGCGGTGACCTTCGCGCTGGTGTGCGTCCTGTGGGTGGTGTATGGCTACTCGCTGGCCTTCGGCGAGGGCAACGCCTTCTTCGGCAACTTTAACTGGGCGATGCTGAAAAATATTCAGCTGACCGCACTGATGGGCAGCTTCTATCAGTACATTCACGTCGCGTTCCAGGGCTCGTTCGCCTGTATCACCGTCGGTCTGATTGTCGGTGCGCTGGCAGAACGTATTCGCTTCTCCGCGGTGCTGATTTTTGTGGTGGTGTGGCTGACGCTCTCCTATGTGCCCATCGCGCACATGGTCTGGGGCGGTGGTCTGCTGGCGTCACACGGCGCGCTGGACTTCGCGGGCGGTACTGTGGTGCACATTAACGCGGCTGTCGCGGGCCTGGTCGGGGCATACCTGATTGGCAAACGCGTGGGCTTTGGTAAAGAGGCGTTCAAACCGCACAACCTGCCGATGGTCTTCACCGGTACGGCAATCCTTTACTTTGGCTGGTTCGGCTTCAACGCTGGTTCCGCGAGTGCCGCTAACGAAATCGCAGCGCTGGCCTTTGTGAACACCGTGGTGGCAACCGCTGGCGCAATCCTCTCCTGGGTGTTTGGTGAGTGGGTGGTGCGCGGTAAGCCTTCTCTGCTGGGTGCCTGTTCCGGCGCGATTGCCGGTCTGGTTGGCATCACCCCGGCGTGCGGTTACGTCGGTGTGGGCGGCGCGCTGCTGATTGGTCTCGTCTCCGGTCTCGCGGGTCTGTGGGGCGTCACGGCGCTGAAACGTATTCTGCGCGTGGATGACCCTTGCGATGTGTTCGGTGTCCACGGCGTGTGCGGGATCGTAGGCTGCATCATGACCGGTATCTTTGCGGCCACGTCGCTCGGCGGTGTGGGCTACGCAGAAGGCGTGACCATGGGTCATCAGCTGCTGGTTCAGCTGGAAAGCATCGGCCTCACCATCGTCTGGTCGGGTGTCGTGGCCTTCATCGGCTACAAACTGGCTGACCTGACCGTGGGCCTGCGCGTACCGGAAGAGCAGGAGCGCGAAGGTCTGGATGTGAACAGCCACGGCGAGAATGCGTATAACGCCTAAGGTAAAAGCAAAACGGCAACGAGAGTTGCCGTTTTTAGTGTTTTCTCCCTCTCCCAGTTGGAGAGGGCATCAGACCGCACAAATCACCCCCGATTGCGCATCACCCCTTCCTGCACCGTCGACGCCACCAATACGCCATCCTGAGTATAAAACTCCCCGCGCACAAACCCGCGCGCACTCGACGCCGAGGTGCTTTCCACGCTGTACAGCAGCCACTCGTTCATGTCGAACGGACGGTGGAACCACATGGAATGATCGATGGTCGCGACCTGCATCCCTTTTTCAAGGAAGCCGACGCCGTGCGGCTGCAGCGCCACCGGCAGGAAGTTGAAATCGGACGCGTAGCCCAGCAAATACTGATGGACGCGAAGATCCTGCGGCATCGTACCATTAGCACGGATCCACACCTGACGTTTTGGCTCGGCGATGTGACCCTTCATCGGGTTATGGAACTCCACCGGGCGGATCTCAAGCGGTTTATCGCAGAGGAATTTTTCTTTCACCTGCGGCGGCAACAGATGCGCCAGCGCGCGGGCGATATCGGTTTCGGATTTCAGATCGTCCGGTGCCGGGGCGGGCGGCATCGTTTTTTGATGCTCATACCCGCTTTCCGGTGCCTGGAACGAGGCCGTCATATAAAAAATCGGCTTACCGTTCTGAATGGCCGCCACGCGACGGGCGCTAAAGCTGTTGCCGTCGCGCAGTACTTCGACGTCATAGATAATGGGTTTCGCGCTGTCGCCAGGGCGTAAAAAATAGCTGTGAAACGAATGCACCAGACGGTCTGCGGGCACGGTCTCTTTGGCGGCATACAGCGCCTGGCCGACCACCTGACCGCCGAAAACCTGGCGTAAGCCGAGGTCTTCGCTCTGTCCGCGGAAGAGTCCTTCTTCAATTTTTTCCAGATTCAGTAATGTCAGCAGATTGTTCAGTGCTTGACTCATAGTCGTCCTCAATAAAGCGCCACAGCGAAAGATAGAGTCATTATAACGTAAAAAGGAAAGTGGTCCGATGGGTGCAATAATCTGAATAATCGGTGGAATCCAGGCATATATAAGTGATTTGTGCCACACTTAGTCACGTTATGTTTTTGTTAACGACCCCCTGGCGGGATCGATCCCGCTGGTGCATTGATGATAAGGAGAACTCAATGAAACTCGTGCACATGTTAAGTGGTTTAGCGGTAGCCGTTGCTCTGTCTGCCTGCGCGGATAAAAGTGCAGATATCCAGACGCCAGCGCCAAACCCAAATGCCGCTGGGGCGACGACACAGCCAACCATGCAGCAACCTAACGTTTCCGGTACCGTTTGGATCCGCCAGAAAGTGGCCCTGCCGCCGGATGCGGTGTTAACCGTGACGCTGTCTGATGCCTCACTGGCGGATGCGCCGTCTAAAGTGCTGTCGCAGAAAGCGGTCCGTACCGAAGGGAAACAGTCACCGTTCAGCTTCGTGCTGCCGTTTAACCCGGCAGATATCCAGCCTAAGGCGCGCATCTTGCTGAGTGCGGCGATTACCGTGAATGACAAACTGGTGTTTATCACCGATACGGTACAGCCGGTGATCAACGAAGGTGGGACCAAAGCCGATCTGACGCTGGTTCCGGTACAGCAGACTGCCGTGCCGATGCAGCAGGGCGGTGGTGCCGCGACGACGGTTCCGTCAACCTCGCCAACTCAGGTTAACCCGTCTTCTGCCGTTCCGGCTCCGACGAAATACTAAGCCTGACCTTTGCCCTCTCCTCACCGGGGAGGGCAGTTAATAAATCCAGCGATACTTCTGCATATCAATCTTGCCCTTTCCCGACACCTGAACGCCTTCTGAGAGTAATGCCTGCCGCTGACGCTGCAAGTCAGGTCCCGTCAGAGAAATCTCGCCATGACGATTCACCACCCGATACCAGGGCAGGGAGCTGCCTTCCGGCAGACGTTTCAGCACGCCGCCCACCTGTCGCGCTGCGCGCGGAGAACCTGCCAGACGGGCCACATCGCCGTAGGTGGTGACATAGCCTTCCGGAATCGAGGCGATAATCTGCCATACCCGCTGGGGGAAAGAGTCGTGTTCATCCATGGGAGAACTCCTGTTGAAGAGATCGCGACTGAACGTTAAGGAACATGCGCGGGAATGTCGGGTCTAAAAGGAGAGGTATAATACCTGATTATTTTCACGGTTTGCGCAATAAACCAGCATCCGGTCGCGGTTAACTTGCAATTGCGATCCTGTGCAGTGATAATGCGCCAGCGCGTTGGGGAACAGCCAACGCTCTCAATGGGGGCTCTGTTGGTTCTCCCGCAACACTACTCTGTTTACCAGGTCAGATCCGGAAGGAAGCAGCCAAGGCAGATGACGTGTGTGCCGGGATGTAGCTGGCAGGGCCCCCACCCATTTCTGCCTCCCTGAAAAAATTCTCTCCCTCAAAAAAATATTATCCCTGAATTTAAAAGGGATATGTAATATATCCTTCATTGCACTGAAATAATATTGTCATAAACCTGTAATAATAGACTGGCAAATTAATGTCGGGGTGTTTTTATTGTGTCATAAGCAAAAAATATATCAGTGGATTGCATCCCTAACTTCGTGTATTAAATAAATAACTTATTCCGAAGGGAAGTCACAAACATGGCAACTGCAGTCTTAAACGTAAAAATTGATGAAGCGCTAAAAGAAAGACTTCGCCATTATGCTGAAGTGAATAATGAGAATTTAAGCGTCACGACAGAAAAACTGCTGCTGCTGGCGTTTGAAGCAGCAGAAGAGGCGGGAGTATCGGAAGAGGATATTGATAATCAGCATACGGAAGAAGAGAGTGTATCTCCTTTTACTCCTAAAGAAATCAAAGCTCTACGCAAACTTCTGAAGAAGAGAAAATGAAACAACAACTGTCTACCGCCAATGACTACAAAGAGGCCTGCGACCTGCTGCGTTCAGGCTATGTGAAACACGTACGTCTTGGCTGGAATGTTGGAAGTGATGAGTTCTTTCGCATAGCGTCTGACTGGTGTGATACGGGCGCAAAAATAAAGAAAGAAGGAGAAAATTTCGTTATTTCTCTGAAAGGTTTCCCGATCCCTCCTCAGCACTGATGACAAACCTGTGAAAACTGCTGACTGCAATGTTGCAGCCAGCAGTTTTTATTTCTCACCTGGTTATATAACGCCGCGTTTTAAAAAAATGTCGCTTTTATTCAATGTGGTCCATAAGGGTTTAATTCGCAGCAGCGCATTTTCCAGCTCGGCCGAATCCATTGAGAAAGGCATCCGCAGATAGCGGTCAAAGGCCCCTGAAAGACCAAATCGCGTTCCGGTTCCCAGATGAATCCCCAGCGTCTCCGCTCGTGCGCCAAACTGTGTGGCGACCCTGCCCGGCAGCTCCACCCAATACGACAGTCCCCCTTGTGGCTCATGAAAACGCCATTCAGGAAAATGCTCGCGCATTAACGCGCCGCAGCGGTCGCGGCGTTCCGTCAGCATCTGTCTTCTTGCGGGCAGAAACGCGTCGGAGTGTTCAATCAACCACAGCGTCGCCAGCTGTTCCAGCATCGGCGAGCCCAAATCCAGGGTATCGCGCGTCTGGGCAAGCGTCGCAATGGTGCGCGACGAGGCGCGGATCCACCCCAGCCGCAAACCACCCCAAAAACTTTTCCCCGCCGAACCGAGCGTAATGATATTGGCCTGCGGGTTAAACGCCGCCAGCGGCGGGGGCGGGGGCGCATCAAACCACAGATCGACCATGGTTTCGTCCACCACCAGCGTAGTACGAGTTTGCGCGGCGATATCCGCGATGGTCTGGCGGGTGGCAACGTCCATGCAGCGCCCGGTCGGATTATGAAAATCTGGCATCAGATAGGCCAGACGCGGTGCGGTTTGCGCCAGCGTGGCGGCAAATCCGTCCGTGTCCCAGCCCGATTCCGGGAGCGCCACGCCGACGGGGCGGCAGGACGCGCCCTGGATCGCCGCAATCGCCAGCGGGTAAGTGGGATGATCCACCACCACCCGATCGCCCGGCCCGGTCAACATTCGCAGCACCAGCGCCAGCCCGCTGACGGCGCCGTTGACCACCATGATTTCATCCGCCCGCGTCGGCAGCCCGCGCGAACAGTAGCGTGCGGCGATGGTTTCACGCAGCTCCGGCAAGCCCAACTGGTCATAGCCTGTCTGCGAGAGATGCTGGGTCATGGCGGTGAGCGCGTGGGTGTAGGCCTGGTGAATTTCCGGCCCGGCGCTGAGGGCGGCGGTGGAGAGATCCAGCGCTACGCTTGCCGCCGCCCGCGTCGGGACGGCATGGCTGTCCGGGAGAATAATGCGCGAACCGCTGCCGTGGCGGCTCTCCAGATACCCGGCGTCGCGCAGATGCGCCAGCGCGCTACTGACGGTCGTGCGACTCACCGCAAGCGCTGCCGCCAGTTCACGTTCGCCGGGCAGACGCGTATCCAGGGCCAGCCGTCCATCAAGGATCAGCAGGCGCAGCGCGTCCGCCAGCTGACGCCAGAGCGTAGTGCGGGAAGAGGGCTGTTGCCAGTGGCCTAACAGGCGCACCAGAGACTGACTACCGAAACGACGGGATGACATATGCAGTCCACTATTTGAAAACTGGACATTAATCATAGAGCCATTTTCCGCCAGGATGAAAGCATAACCTGCTGGAGAAAAATAATGCTGCGTCGCTTACTGCAACTTTACGTCGGACTGGGATTTTACGGGCTTTCTACCGCGATGTTCGTCCGCGCCGATCTGGGTGCTGATCCGTGGAACGTGTTTCACCTGGGCGTCGCCCGCCTGCTGGCGATGGACATCGGCACGGTGATGATTTTGACCGGCGCGCTGGTGCTGCTGTTCTGGATCCCCCTGCGCCAGCGTCCGGGGCTGGGTACCATCAGTAACGTGATTGTCATTGGTCTGGCCGCCGATGCATCGCTGTCGCTGCTGCCTGAGATGAGTTCGCTGGTGGCCCGCAGCGCGCTGCTGATCTCCGCCGTGGTGGTGAACGCCCTGGCGACCGGAATGTACATTGGCGCCGGCTTTGGCTCCGGGCCGCGCGACGGCCTGATGACCGGGATCAACGCCCGTACCGGCTGGTCGGTGCGCAGCGTGCGTACCGCGATTGAAGTGTCCGTCCTGCTGATTGGCTGCGTGCTCGGCGGTACCTTCGGCGTCGGAACCGTGCTCTACGCCCTGGCCATCGGGCCACTGATCCAGATCTGCCTGCCGTGGTTTCGTCAGAAGCCACAGGTGATTATCGCGCCAGAGCCGGAGCGAATTGTTTAATTTGCGAAGCGCTCACATGCTTTAACAGCCGCCCTGTGCCAGAATACCGGCATCTCCCGTTGCGATACTGAAAGCATGAAAGCCATCACTCTCTATGACGTTGCCCGCCTGGCGGGCGTTTCCTATCAGACCGTTTCCCGCGTGATTAACGATGCGGAGCACGTCTCCGCCCGCACCCGGGAAAAGGTGCAGCAGGCGATGGCGGAACTGCACTACGTCCCCAACCGTGGCGCACAGCAGCTCGCCGGGAAACGCACCCGCACGCTGGGGCTGATCACTACCGATCTGGCGCTGCATGCGCCGTCGCAAATTGCCTCGGCGGTGAAATCTCGCGCGGGCGAGTGCGGGGCCAGCGTGCTGATTTCGATGGTGGAGCATCCCGAACGTTGTCAGGCGGCCCTTCAAGAACTGCTGGCCCAGCGCGTGGAAGGGTTGCTGGTCAACGTTCCGCTCGACGATCCGCAAGCTGAGCACATTCGTCAGCTGGCCGCGCCGGTGCCGGTTTTATTCTTTGATGTCTCCCCCGAAGCGAAAGTGCATCGCCTGGCGTTTGATGCGGAGCAGGGCGCGACGCTCGGCGCGGAGCATCTGCTTTCGCTCGGGCACCGGCGAATAGCTTTGCTCAGCGGGCCAGAAAGCTCGGTCTCGTCGCGCGCGCGTCTCGCGGGCTGGCAGGCGCGGCTGGCGCAGGATGAAATCGTGCCGTGCGCGATTGCTCATGGCGACTGGAGCGCGGCGTCCGGGTATGAAAAAGGCCATCAGCTGCTGGCGGGTAGCACGCTTCCTGATGCCATTCTGGTGGCGAACGATCAGATGGCGCTCGGCGTGATGCGCGCCTGCGCGGAAAAAGGGGTGGCGGTTCCGGGGCAGATTTCGGTCGTGGGGTTTGATGATACGGCCGACAGCGCCTGGTTCTCTCCGCCGCTGACCACCGTCCGCCAGGCGTTTCGTGTTGCCGGAGAGCGCAGCGTCGAGTGGCTGCTGTCGGGATCAACGGATGCTCTCTGGCAAACGCAGCTCCCGGTTACGCTGGTGGAGCGCCACTCCAGCGCCCGTCACGCCCCGCAGCAGGCCGACCGCGAAGCGCTGGCCCGGCAGCTGAAATCCCTGGCGCTGATGGCCGAGCAGCTGGCCCGGCAATAATCCTTTTGTGATCTGGCTCGCTTTGCCGCCGTCAGATCCTTTACCCGATCTTTCCTCCAGGGCATTGTGACTAAAATTGTGAGCGCTTCGCAAAAGAGGTCATTATGTCTGTCGCATCCCCGTACTCTCTGAAATCTGTTTTAGCTCGTCGCGACTGGGAAAACCCCGGCGTCACCCAATGGCACCGTCTGCCTGCCCATGCGCCGTTTCATAGCTGGCGCGATGAAAATCAGGCCCGCGAGGAGGAGGATCCTTCGCACAAGAAAGTGCTGAACGGCGACTGGCAGTTCCGCTTTTTCAGCGCGCCGGAGCAGGTTCCCGAGAGCTGGATAACCCAGGAGTGTACGGATGCGGTCGTCACGCCGGTGCCATCCAACTGGCAGATGCAGGGCTTCGATACGCCGATCTACACCAACGTCACCTACCCGATTATGGTTAACCCGCCGTTTGTGCCAGCCGAGAACCCAACGGGTTGTTACTCGCTCACATTTGAGGTGGATGAACAGTGGCTGGAGAGCGGGCAGACGCGCATCGTTTTCGACGGGGTAAACTCGGCGTTTTATCTCTGGTGTAACGGGGAGTGGATCGGGTATTCCCAGGACAGTCGCCTGCCTGCGGAGTTTGATCTCACCGCGGTGCTGAAACCGGGCAGTAACCGTCTGGCCGTTTTGGTACTGCGCTGGTGCGACGGCAGCTATCTCGAAGATCAGGATATGTGGCGCATGAGCGGGATTTTCCGCGACGTGTCGCTTCAGCATAAACCCGCCACGCACATCGCTGACTACCACTACGTCACCGAGCTGAATGCGGATTACGATCGTGCAAAATTGCAGGTGGAAGTGGCCCTTGGCGGCGAGGCGTTTGCCGAGTGCGAAGTGGCGCTGACTCTCTGGCAGGGCGACGAATCGATTGCCACCGCGACGGCTCGTCCGGGCTCGGCGGTGGTGGACGAACGCGGCAACTGGGCTGAACGGTTAAACGTCACACTTGCCGTCGAGCGCCCGGCGCTGTGGAGTGCCGAAACGCCCACGCTGTACCGCCTAACCCTCGCCCTGCACGACGGGCAGGGAAACCTGCTGGAAGCGGAAGCCTGCGACGTTGGGTTCCGCCGCGTCGAAATCAGCAACGGCCTGCTGAAAGTGAACGGTCAGCCGCTGCTGATCCGTGGGGTGAATCGTCACGAGCATCACCCTGAAAACGGACAGGTGATGGACGAAGCCACCATGCGTCGCGATATCGAGCTGATGAAGCAGCATAACTTTAACGCCGTGCGCTGCTCGCACTACCCGAACCATCCCCTGTGGTATCGCCTGTGCGACCGTTACGGCCTGTACGTGGTGGACGAGGCGAATATCGAAACCCACGGCATGGTGCCGATGAGCCGTCTGGCGGACGATCCGCGCTGGCTCCCGGCCATGAGCGAGCGCGTGACGCGTATGGTGCAGCGCGACCGCAATCATCCGTCGATCATTATCTGGTCGCTCGGCAACGAGTCCGGCCACGGGGCGAACCACGATGCGCTTTATCGCTGGATCAAAACCACCGATCCGACGCGCCCCGTGCAGTACGAAGGCGGCGGGGCCAACACGGCGGCGACGGATATCGTCTGCCCGATGTACGCCCGCGTCGATCAGGATCAGCCCTTCCCGGCGGTGCCTAAATGGTCGATTAAAAAGTGGATCGGCATGCCGGACGAAACGCGCCCGCTGATCCTCTGCGAGTATGCCCACGCGATGGGCAACAGCTTCGGCGGGTTTGCCAAATACTGGCAGGCGTTCCGCAGCCATCCGCGTCTGCAGGGCGGGTTCGTCTGGGACTGGGTCGATCAGGCGCTGACCAAAAAAGACGACAACGGCCAGCCATTCTGGGCCTACGGCGGTGATTTTGGCGATAAACCCAACGATCGCCAGTTCTGCCTGAACGGGCTGGTGTTCCCGGATCGCACGCCGCATCCGGCGCTGTTTGAAGCCCAGCGCGCTCAGCAGTTTTTCACCTTTACGCTGGTGAGCACTTCGCCGCTGGTGGTGGAGGTTCATAGCGATTACCTGTTCCGCCACAGCGACAACGAATCCCTGCGCTGGAATATCCTGCGCGACGGCGAGGCGCTGGCGAGCGGTGAGGTGGTGCTGTCGATTGCGCCGCAGGGCTCGCAGCGTATCGAGATCGCCCTGCCGGAAATCACCGCCGCTCCGGGGGAGGTCTGGATGAATCTCGACGTCTTCCAGACGGCGGCCACCCGTTGGTCGCCAGCCCATCATCGCTGCGCCTGGGATCAGTTCCCGCTGCCTGCGCCGCTTTACGTGGCAACGCCGGTTGTCGGCCCGGCGAAACCGGCGCTGACCGTCAAAGAGGCGGTTCTGGAAGTGAGCCATCAGGGGCAGCGCTGGCAGTTCGATCGAACCAGCGGGGATCTCGCCCAGTGGTGGAATAACGGCATCGAAACCCTGCGCTCGCCGCTGACCGACAACTTTACCCGCGCGCCGCTCGATAACGACATTGGCGTTAGCGAGGCGACGCGCATCGATCCGAACGCGTGGGTGGAACGCTGGAAAGCGGCGGGTATGTATAGCCTGACGCCGCGCCTGCTGCACTGCGAAGGCGAGCAGCGCACGCACGAAGTCGCCATCACTACGCGTCATGCCTGGGAATTCAACGGCAAAACCCTGTTCCTGAGCCACAAGGTCTGGACTATCGACAGTCACGGCGCGCTGCACGGCGATGTGCAGATTCAGGTGGCGAGCGATATTCCGGAGCCTGCGCGTATCGGCCTGAGCTGCCAGCTGGCAGACGCGCCTGATTCGGCAAGCTGGCTTGGTCTCGGGCCGGATGAGAACTACCCGGACAGAAAATTGGCCGCGCGCCAGGGCCGCTGGACGCTGCCGCTCGATGCGCTGCATACGCCGTACATCTTCCCGACGGAAAACGGCCTGCGCTGCGACACCCGCGAGCTGGCGTTTGGCACACACCTGCTGCAGGGGCAGTTTCACTTCTCCCTCAGCCGCTACGGTCAGCAGCAGCTGCGCGACACTACCCATCATCACCTGCTGGAAGCGGAGCCGGGCTGCTGGCTGAGTATCGACGCCTTCCATATGGGCGTCGGCGGCGATGATTCGTGGAGCCCGAGCGTGTCGCCGGAGTTTATCCTGCCTCATCGCGCTCTGCGTTACGCGTTTAGCTGGCGACAGGACTAAACTTAACCTCGTTATATGCGGTCACACCGGTGGCCGCATCATCACTTCGGAGGTTTGACTCATGAAGTATGTCGATGGTTTTGTGGTCGCTGTTCCCGCGGAAAATAAGGAGGCTTATCGCGAGATGGCAGCAAAAGCGGCCCCGTTGTTCAAAGAGTTTGGTGCGTTACGGATCGTGGAGTGCTGGGCTGACGATGTCCCCGACGGGAAACAGACCGATTTTCGCATGGCGGTGAAAGCCGAAGAGGGCGAAGAGGTGGTCTTTAGCTGGATTGAATATCCCTCGAAAGCCGTTCGCGATGAGGCGAATAAAAAGCTGATGTCCGACCCGCGCATGAAAGAGTTCGGCGAGTCGATGCCCTTTGACGGCAAACGGATGATCTACGGCGGATTCGCGCCGCTGCTGGACGAGTAATCGCTGCGCCCGGCGAGACTGGCCGGGCTTTTACTCGGGATCGAGATTGTTTTCCGCCCACATGATGAATTCCACTTTTGGCATCGCTTTACTGTAGAGCCACCCTTGTCCGTACTGCACGCCGTGACGGCGCAGCCACTCCAGCTGACCTTCCGTTTCAATCCCTTCGGCGACCATCGCCATCTTCAGTGACTTCGCCATCTCGATAATGTGCGGGGTCACGTTTTTGTACTCCAGCGCATCGACGAAGGACTTGTCGATTTTGAGGGTGTCCACGTCCAGATCCTGCAAATAGCTGAGGCTCGAATAACCTGTACCAAAGTCGTCGATATAGACCGGATGGCCGGAACGGCGCAGGCTGGCCACGGCTGGAGCGCTGATTTTCGGGTCGGCAAAGCCGCGTTCAGTCAGTTCCAGCGCGATCTGCTGCGGTTTGATTTGCCACTGGTTCAGGAGACGGCTCAGCAGCGACGGCAGTTCGCCGCAGAACAGATCCGCAGGCGAGAGGTTGATGGAGATATGCTGATCCGGATAGTGGCGCAGCCATTCCCCCATGTCTTCAAACACTTTCTCGATCACCAGCCGGGTGAGGCGGGTGGTGAGCCCGGTCTGCTCGGCCAGTGGGATAAAGATGTTTGGCGACAGCATGCTGCCGTCCGGCTGCGGCCAGCGCACGAGGGCTTCGGCCCCGGTGATTTTGCCGGTATCCAGCGCCACAATCGGCTGATAGTGCACCACCAGCTCGCGGGCGTTGATCGCATCCAGCAGGCGATAGCGCGGGGATTGCAGGCGGCGCAACACGCGCATGATAAACGCGGCGGCCACAATGCTGATTAACGCGCCAAAGGGCAGCCAGAACAGCAGCTGCTGGTGCCAGCTCTCTTTTAACGGGACAAGAGAAGCCCAGGCGACCACGGCATAGCGCAGCTCCGGCACATCTTTCACCACATACATGGACCCTTTATGCTGAAGTTGTGTGAGATGCTGGCCATGGAGTTGACTCCAGACGTCCTGATTCAGTGGATTACTGCTCGCGAAAACCACTCCGCTGTCCTCACCGACCAGGGCCGCTTCAATCGGCCAGGAGCCAAAGGGGATCACATCAATCAGGGAGGCCGGGTCGATCACCACCATGTAGTGACCCTTTCCCAGCACCAGCATAAAACGCTTAAAGCCCAGATCGTTTTGTTGCGTCAGCCAGGCGCTGTAGCCGTCGACGGTGACGCGCGCCGGTGGCGGGAAGCGGGCGGCGTTGCTGACTTGCTCGAGGGACGAGCAGACGGGTTTTTGATCATCGACATACATCACTTCCTGCACATAGCGCAGGGAGTATGCCACCCGGCGCATCTGTAACAGATGTTCGTGGCTGCAGGGGACATCCTGGAATTCGTTAAGCTGGTTGAGGGCTGTTTTACCTTGGCCCACCACGCGCTCTGCGCGGATCAGCACGCGCTCGGAGTAGCGGTCAAGGGCGGCGACAAAAGTATCTTCCGCCTGGCGATGGGCCAGCCAGACGCTCAGGCAGATGGGGATCAGCACGGCAATGATCAGAACACCGGTCACCAGGCTGACCAGTTGGCGAGTTGTCATGCTTGGGTTTCCTTTCTGATCCGCTGATTTAGATTACCGCCGAATAATAATCTTATAGTATGCGGCAGAGTTTGATTTCATTCAGGTAAGGCCAATGAAAAAAAAAGAGTTTGTGACGCAAGACCTGCTGAGCAAAATTTACCAGGATACGACTCCCGGACCCCGAAAATTGTCTCCGGAAAGGCAGCTCGCCGAGGAGTACGGCGTGTCGCGCTTCACCATTCGTCAGGCGCTGGAAAAGCTGGTCAGCATCGGGGTGGTGCGGATTGTGCAGGGTTCGGGGATCTGGATCAACGAGCAAGCGCGTAATAATCCTCTGGTTTATAACTCGATCACCGAGAAACGCTTCGATCAGATCCGATACCGGATGATCAGCCTGCATAAAACGCGGCCCGATCGCGCGGCGCAGCAGATTTTTGGCATCGACGAGGAGAGCTTTATCTGGCACTTCTGCCGCCTGCGCTACGTGGATGACGCGCCGGTACAGCTTGAAGTGTCCAGCATGCCGGTGGCGGATTTTCCCGATCTTAATCAGCAGGCGATTGAGCGTTCCATCCAGCAGTACGTTCTGAGCAAAGGTTTCACCATTTCCCACATGCTGACCACCTATCGCGCGGTGAGCGTCAGCCGTGAACAGGCGATGATGCTGGGCTGCAAGAAGGGCAGCCCGGCGATGCACATCAACAACCGCGGCATTCTGGACGGGGGACGCGTGTTTGAGGTGAGCGATATTATCGACATCAACTACACCTGTACCTACGTCATCCCCTGGAACCGCGACAACCTGGCCTGGCGGCAGAATCAGGGCGTGTGAATCGCGCCGTCGGGCAGGCGGCTTTGCGTCCACTCGTGTGGGCGATAGACCACCGGATGGGCCAGCGCCAGCTCCTCAACGAAGCCCACGCCGATTCCCGCTGCTTCTGGCGGATAGACAAATCCCTCTTTCGCGACGGGGGCACCCGGGAAAACCGCGTCCGTGGTGGCGGATCGGGGAATAAATTCCTGAATCGCCGCATTGTGCAGATGAATATTCAGATGGGTATTCACCGCCACGCCGATCGGGGTCATATCGCCCGGCCCGTGCCACGCCAGACGCACACCAAAAGCCTGACACAGATGCGCCAGCTTGATGGCCGGGGTGATGCCGCCGATTTGCGAGACGTGGCAGCGGATGAAGTCGATGCGGCGATTGACGATCAGGTCGTGCCATTCCGCCGGGTTATTGAATAGCTCGCCCAACGCCAGCGGGACGCAGCTTTGCTGGCGGATCTGCTCCAGCCAGGCGGTTTGCTGCGGCGGTAAAATATCTTCGATGAAATAGGGCTGGAACGGCTCAAGCTGTTTCGCCAGCTGAACGGCCTGCTGCGGGAATAAGCGTTCGTGAACGTCGTGGAGAATATGCAACTTCCAGCCGTATTTTTCCCGCAGCGCGCGGAACATCTCGACGGTATTCGCCATGTACTCCTGCTGATCGAACCAGGCGCCGGGCGTCGGGTTCTCCGGGGCGTGCAACGCCGACGGCGTGCCGCCGTAAAAGCCGAGCTGGCAGCGAATATGGCGATAGCCCTGGGCCAGCAGTTTATCCACCGAAGCGAATAGTTCTTCCAGCGTTTCGCCGCTGGCGTGGCTGTAGGCGGGGATGGCATCACGGGATTTGCCGCCGAGCAGCTGATAGAGCGGCATGTCCGCCAGCTGGCCTTTGATATCCCACAGCGCCATATCGACGCCCGAAATCGCGTTGTTCATTAGCGGGCCGTTACGCCAGTAGGCGTTGACGTTCATCATCTGCCACAGATCTTCGATGTTGTTCGCATCGCGCCCAATGAGCAGCGGCTTCAGGTACTCATCCACCAGGGTTTTGACCGCCAGCGGGCGCTGTTGAAAGGTGGCACAGCCGTGCCCGATAACGCCCTTGTCGGTGGTCACGCGCACCATCACCAGATTATGCCGGTCCGGTCGGGTAATAAAACATTCGATATTTTTAATCATCACAGGCGTCACGAAATAACTCCTTGGGGGCTCTGTGGGAATAGGTTATGGGGAATATCATCACCCTAAAAATGTTGGCGGGTAAACCGTTTTTTTGACTATTTATTTTGGTCAGGTATTTAACGGTAAAGTAATTAAAAACCAGACCAATTTTGGACTTTCATGGTGTTGGTATCTTTTTAAATGGCTAACTGTGAGCGATATCAAATTTTATTGGTTTGTTTTGTTGTGAGGGTTTAATTATCCTCGTGGCAACATTAAAACGACAACAACATCCGGCAGGAGTTTTTATGGGGACGCAAGAAGCCATCAATAATATTATTCGTCTGGTCGGCGGCCAGGGGAATATCAATAAAGTCTGGCACTGCATGACGCGCCTGCGCTTTGATCTGATTGACGATAATAAAGTGGATCAAACGGAGATTAAAAAACTGCCCGGCGTGCTGGGCGCGCAGCTGCAAAGCGATCAGTTTCAGGTGATTATCGGGCCGAAGGTGAACAGCTGGTACGAGCAAATGCTGAACGTACTGGGAAATCACGAGGAGGCGGCTCCGGCGGCGACCAAAGGGCGTAAGAGTCTGGTATCGCTGTTTATGGATACGGTCTCGGGTGTGTTTGGCCCAATCGTACCGGCGATTGCCGGGGCGGGGATGATCAAAGGGCTGCTGGCCGGGCTTATCGCCCTGAAAGTGGTTTCGGCGAAAAGCGACACGGTGATGGTGATCGATCTTATCGCCAGCGGCGTGTTCTACTTCCTGCCGTTTTTCCTCGCGGTCTCGGCGGCGAAGATCTTCAAAACTAACGAATATCTGGCGGCAGCCGTCGCGGCCTGTCTGATGTATCCATCGCTGATCGAGGCGGCGAAAGCGCTGGCGACTCATCAGGAGGGCGCAGTCAGCGCCATCTGGCTGCTGGATGTGATCCCGGTGTCGGTCTTTAACTATGCCTCGAGCGTCATTCCGGTGATCTTCTCTATTCTGGCGCTGAGTTACATTCACCGCTGGGTGGACAGCATCATGCCCGACGTGCTGAAAACGGTCTTCACCCCAACGCTGACGCTGTTCCTCGGCGCGCTGGCGGCGCTGGTGGTGATCGGGCCGATTGGCATCTGGCTGGGTAAAGGGCTGGCGCTGTTTATCGAGGGGCTGTTTGGCGTATCGGCGAGCTTCGCGGGGCTGGTGGTCGGCGCGATTCGTCCGGTGGCGATCCTCACCGGGATGCACCACGCGATGACGCCGATTGCGCTGCAAAACTTTAGCGATCGCGGGTACGACATGCTGATGCCGATGATGTTTATGGCCAACATGGCGATTGCCGGGGCGACCTTTGCGATCTGGCGTTTGAGCCGCGATCGCCAGGAGAGAACGGTCACTCTGTCAGCGGCGATCTCTGCCCTGCTCGGGATCACGGAACCGGCGCTGTTTGGGGTTCTTACGCGCTACAAAAAAGCCTTTATCGCGGCGACGATCGCCAGCTCGCTGGCCTCGGCGTTCATCGCCTTCTTCGGCGTGCGTCTTTACGGCTACATCCTGTCGAGTATTTTCAGTCTGCCTGCCTATATCGGGCCGTACTTTGTCTTTGCCCTGGCGGGGGTGGTGATGGCGCTGGTGCTGTCGTTTGTCCTCACGACCATGCTGGTGGGAAAAGAACAGGCGCAAGAAAAGTAAGCAAAACCCTCGCCTCGCGGCGGGGGTTGTTTTTTGTTCTGGACTCGGATACGATTCTGTTATGTTATAACAAAACATGACGAGTTGACCATGAAAGCAGATATCCATCCGTACTACCGCACCGTCGTTTTTCACGACACCAGTGCCAACGAATATTTTAAAGTAGGCTCGACGATTAAGACCGATCGCGAAATCGAACTCGACGGCGAGACGTTCCCGTACATCACCATCGAGGTCTCGTCGAAATCGCATCCGTATTACACCGGTAAGCAGAAAACCTTCTCGACCGAAGGCAGCGCGGCCCGTTTCCGTCAGCGTTTTGGCGGTTTCATTAATGCGAAGCGAGGTTAATCATGCAGGTACTTAACTCGCTGCGCAGTGCCAAACAGCGCCACCCGGACTGTCAGATTGTGAAACGCAAAGGCCGCCTGTACGTGATCTGCAAATCTAACCCGCGCTTTAAAGCGGTGCAGGGACGTAAGAAAAGACGTTAACTGAACTCCTTTCGCCAATTTTCCAGGGATCTTAACTGCTTGCCGTCGACGCTGAAATTGTCGGCGGCAAGCCAGTTCTGGAAGGCGCGATCCAGGGCTTTCCACTCCGTATCAATAATTGAAAACCAGTCGGTGTCGCGGTTGTGGCCTTTGACCACCAGCGCCTGACGAAAACGCCCTTCATACTGGAACCCTAAACGCAGCGCCGCCCGGCGCGACGGCTCATTCAGGCTGTTACATTTCCACTCAAAGCGACGATAGCCCAGCTCATCAAACACGTAGCACATCAGCAGATACTGCGCCTCCGTGGACATCGGTGTGCGGCTCAGCAGCGGGGAAAAATGCACATGGCCAACCTCAATCACGCCATTTTTCGGGTCGATTCGCATCAGCGCCAGCGTGCCGACTGGGGCATTGGTGCGGTTGTCGATCACCGTGAAATGCATCGGATCGGCGAGCTCGCAAACGCTCTCGACCCAGGCGGTAAACGCTTCTGCGTTCGCATCCGGTTCGCGCAGCAGCCACGTCCAGCTCCGGGTATCTTCCGCCAGCTGGTAGGCGGCAAACAGCGCGGCGGCGTGCTCCGGGCGTAACGGCGTCAACGAGCAATAGTGCCCCTTAAGTTCCACGCGCGCCGGATGCTGTCGCGGCTGCCAGTCGAGTAGTTCCTCGCCCACGGGCTGCCCAAACTGATTGAATTGGTTCATGTTGATTCTCGTTGGCTTAAGTTGAAGCTTAGAGTAAGGAAATTGTGGTCCTGCAAAAAGGTCCACCTGAGTGTGTTATGGTGGTACCACGGAGGACTAAATGAACATTCCAGGCGACGACTTTTACGCATTAATCACTCAGGCGCTGCAAAGCCGCGGGTCCGGGACGCTCCAGCGAGCGCTGTATCGCGCCTTGCGCGAGGCGATTTTGAGCGGCAGATTGCAGGCTGACAGCCGCCTGCCGGGCTCGCGGCTGATCGCCTCCCAGCTGGCGGTTTCCCGCAATACGGTCAACGCCGCGCTGGAACAGCTGACGCTCGAAGGCTATTTGCTTCGCAGTCGCCAGGGGACGCGGGTGGCGCATCTGGGGCATCGCGAGGCAGGGCAGTCGCCGCCCGCACTGGATGTGACGCTCGCCAGCCGGATGGCCTCTCTTCCCGCACCGACACCGCGCGGGACGCCAGTTCCTGCGTTCACGCCCGGTACACCGGCGATTAACTATTTCCCGCTGCCGCTCTGGCGACGACTGTACGATCGCGTGCTGCGGGAAGAGGGCAGCGCGCTGCTGGGGTATGGATCGCCGGCGGGGGAGTTATCTTTGCGCGAGGCGATTGCGCGGCATCTTGCCCTGTCGCGCGGGATTCAGTGCGATGCCAGCCAGATTGTGATCACCGAAGGGGCGCTCGAAGGGGTGAGCCTCTGTACGCAGCTGTTGAGCGAGGCGGGGGATATCGCCTGGACCGAAGATCCGGGTTATGCCGGGGCGAAAAGCGTGTTTGCCAAATCGGGCCTGACGATGGTCGGGATGCCGGTCGACGAAGAGGGTATGCGCCTGGAGACGCAGGAGCACTCGCCGAAACTGATCTTCACTTCGCCCTCGCATCAGTTCCCCTATGGAAGCGTGCTGAGCATCAACCGTCGCCTGGCGCTGCTGGAGTTTGCCCGTCAGCATAACGCGTGGATTATCGAAGATGATTACGACAGCGAGTTCCGCTACAGCGGCGAGCTGGTTCCGGCGATGATGGGCATGCAGGATAACCCGCCGGTGGTCTATCTGGGAACGTTCAGCAAGACGCTGTTTCCGTCACTGCGCACCGGATTTATGGTGCTGCCGAAGGCGCTGGCCCACGCCGCAAACCCGGCGATCGGTTCGCTGCTGCGCGGCGGGCATCGGGCTGAGCAGCGGACGCTGGCGCTGTTTATCGAAGAGGGGCATTACGCGCGACATCTGGCGGCGATGCGTCGGCTGTATCGCAAGCGTTACCGACAGTTACGCGAGGCGCTGGCCGCAGAACTGCACACTCCGCACCGGGTGCTGGCCGGAGAGGGCGGGATGCATCTGACCGTTGCTATTGATGGCGTGGATGATACGGCGATTGTGCAGCAGGCAAAACAGTATCAGCTGGGCCCGGCTGCCCTGAGTGGCTATTACCTGGATACGCAGCGGGGGCAAACCGGTCTGGTACTGGGATACGGCAATACGTCGGCGTCGCAATTTGCGCCTGGGATCAGGCGCTTGCAGAGACTGATTACGCAGTGGCAGGACGAGAAAGGGTAAACACGTCGTAGAACGACAGTTCGCCTTTGGTGGAGATCATCTTCTGCAGTTTGGCCTTTTGCGCTTCTTCCACGTTCGGCGAATGCAAAATATTGCTGATCAGCTCCGACGGCACATAGCGCGTGTTGTACCATTCGCCGTTGTAGCAGACGCGGAAGTCCAGCACGTCGATATCTTCGTAGCGATAGCGAGGATTGACGTCGAAGAAGAAAAAGGCGTTGAAGACGATGAATAACACCACCAGCAGCCAGACCGAGTCGATCAGCGTTTCAGACTGCAGCATGACGACCAGCGTCGCCAGCAGCGCGGCATACATCGCTAAAAACAGGCCAGGGTGTTTACGGATAAAGCTGATGCTAAAGCGCGGGCGATTATCGCGCTTTTCGCGGGAGTTCAGATCGTCGATGGTTTCAGTAAGCAGGCGCTGTATCTCTGTCATTTATAACCTTCATGAATTTTGCAAAATACAGGGGATCTGCCCATTTTAGGGGAGCGGCGGAGGTGAAAGAAGTAACAGTTATGGGCATAAAAACCATAACAGTTACCGATTTCAGGCTTAAAGCGTTTTGATGATCTTAGCCGGGTTTCCGCCGACGACGACGTTCGCCGGAACGTCTTTCGTGACCACGGCACCGGATGCCACGACCACGTTATCACCGATAGTTACGCCGGGATTAATGACCGCGCGGCCACCAATCCAGACATTATGACCGATAGTCACCGGTTTACCCAATTCAGCGCCGCTATTGCGTTCCGTCGCATCGAGCGGATGGGTGGCGGTATAAATATGCACGCCTGGCGCCAGCATACAATTATCACCGATATGAATCGGGCAGACGTCCAGCATCACGCAGTCGAAATTCGCGTAGAACGCTTTGCCGAGGAAAATGTTATAGCCGTAATCGCAGCGAAAACTTGGCTCAATATACGCGCCTTCGGCCTGGCCGAGGAGTTCAGTCAGCAGGGTGCTGCGTTCTGCTTTGGCATCGGGGCCGGTGTGGTTGTAGCGGTGAACCAGATGGCGAGCGCGCAGACGATCTGCCCGCAATGTTTCGTCAGAGGGGCGATATAGCTCACCGGCAATCATCTTTTGTTTTTCTTCACTCATGGGACACCTCACTGGAATACTCTTTGCGCCATAGCGTAAAGAACCTCACCGTGAAAGGGAACGTTCCCATTGGGCTGATGTGATGATAGTCACAACATTGTTGCCGACGTGCACATTTAGAACGATGGGTCTGTCTGTCACACAGGGATCGTAAATCGAAAGGTGAATTCAGCGTAAGAAGGTAACAATACAATCTTAAAAACAGAGTTCTGGAATTAACGGACAAATTTCCACACAGAAACAGGGATTTTGTCATACAGCTTATTCATGGTTAACTCGGCCAGACGGTGGTCGGCGGCTGAATAAAATACAGCCAGTTCATGATCGGGCAGCTCGTATTTATTTTTTTCAATAACACGTTCCAGGGTGTCCAGTGACTGGCAACGTCGCAAGCGCATCAAATAATCTGTCTTTGTTAATGGTTTATCAGACATAAATTCACCTTAGTATTTGTAATAATTTTAACAGGAGTGACTGACCGGGTTAGCTCTGCTCGCGTTGACGAAACAACGGAATAGGCGATTTCCCGATTTACGCCATTTTTGTAAATCCTGTGTGTTAATGCCATAACTGCTGAACAACATAAAGGTGTCGTCCAGATATTCATCAATTTGCTCAATCAATTTATTATCTTCATTGTACTTAATTTTATAATTAAGTGCGAAGGTTGCTATATGCTCAATGAGTTCATTGAGCTGCAAATTGATAGCGGAGGTCGGATCATTAACCCAGCCATGGTTACTTTCATCAAGATTGGCAAGGCAGTCATGGTACAAGGATTCGCAGAGAAATTTCAACTGCGCGATATCATGCCTTTTTGGCGAGTACTCGTCCATAGCGCATCCCCTTTTGAGTGATTCTTTACTCACCGAACATCAACGTCGGGATGGATACAACTAGCTTACCTTAACGGGTGCTTTTTCCTGATGTCTTTAACTATAAACCAGCCTGATCAAGATTTCACCGCGCTATTACGAAAAATTACAATTAAAACTTAAGCCACCAAACGTTGAGCGATTGTCCATCATTAATGGGGCCATTTTTAGCCTAATCAAGGCTGGCAATTTGGCTGCTACCTTAGGATTCATCAAGTTACCTTAAACTTTCGCATGAAATCAGGATTCGGACTTGTTGATTACACGACAAAATTAGCCAGGAATAATCCTAATATTCTTCCGCAGGAGATGAAATTAAAATTCGGCGTTTCATTGATTCACGATTTCATTAAACAACATACGCGTAATGAGGCTGACGTAAAATAAATAAACCAACAATAAGCGTAATTTATGATTTTGTTCAGACAAAGAAAAAGGCCGCAAATTGCGGCCTTTTTAGCATGTGAAACCGGTATCAGTGATGATCTACTGAGTGACTGTGTTCCACGTCTTCATTCTTACGGCTGAAGCGGCGGCGGACCACCACGAAGAACACCGGAACGAAGAAGATAGCCAGTACGGTTGCGGTAATCATCCCGCCCATGACACCGGTACCGACGGCGTTCTGCGCGCCGGAGCCTGCACCGGAGCTAATAACCAGCGGCATTACCCCGAGGATAAACGCCAGGGAGGTCATCAGAATTGGACGCAGACGCATACGTACGGCTTCAAGCGTTGCCTCAATCAGGCCCTTACCTTCTTTATCCATCAGATCTTTGGCGAATTCGACGATAAGTATCGCGTTCTTCGCCGACAAGCCAATGGTTGTCAGCAGGCCCACCTGGAAGTAAACGTCGTTGGTCAGGCCACGGAATGTCGCGGCCAGCAACGCACCGATAACCCCCAATGGCACCACCAGCATGACCGAGAACGGAATCGACCAGCTCTCGTACAAGGCTGCCAGACACAAGAACACCACAATCAGCGAGATGGCGTACAGGGCAGGGGCCTGGTTACCGGACAGACGTTCCTGGTAGGACATCCCCGTCCAGTCGTAGCCGATGCCGGAAGGCAGTTTCGCCGCCAGCTCTTCCATCAGGTTCATCGCTTCACCGGTACTTCTGCCTGGTGCCGCCTGACCGAGGATTTCCATCGACGGCAAGCCGTTGTAACGCTCCAGACGCGGTGAACCGTATTCCCAACGTGAGGTGGAGAAAGCGGAGAACGGAACCATCTGACCTTCGCTGCCGCGCACGTACCAGTTGTTGATATCGTTCGGCAACATACGGTATTGCGCTTCGGACATCACGTACACTTTCTTCACACGACCGCGGTCGATGAAGTCGTTGACGTAGCTACCGCCCCAGGCTGCGCCCAGCGTGGTATTGATGTCGCTAATAGAAACGCCCAGCGCCTGTGCTTTTTCCTGGTCGATATCGATCTTGTACTGCGGGGTATCTTCCAGGCCGTTAGGACGTACGCCGACCAGCAGGTCAGGGTGTTTCGCTACTTCACCAAACAGCTGGTTACGCGCCTGAGTCAGTTTTTCGTGACCCAAACCGCCCTGGTCGATCAGCTGGAAGTCGAAGCCGGTCGCGGTACCCAGTTCCACGATCGCTGGCAGGTTAAAGGCGAACACCATCGCATCTTTAATCTTCGAGAAGGTGCCCATCGCACGACCGGTGATCGCTTCGACTTTGTTCTCTTCGCCTGGACGCTCGCTCCAGTCTTTCAGAGAGACGAAGGCAATACCGGTGTTCTGACCACGACCCGCAAAGCCAAAGCCGTTAACCGCAAACACGGATTCAACGTTCGCTTTCTCTTTGGTGAGGTAGTAATCGGTCACTTCATCCAGCACTTTCTGGGTACGCTCTTGCGATGCACCCGCCGGAAGCTGCGCCATAGTCAGGAACACGCCCTGGTCTTCGTCTGGCAGGAAGGAGCTTGGCAGACGAACGAACAGGAACGCCATGCCGACCACGATGATGATATAGAGCAGCAGATAACGACCGGTGCTGCGCAGGATGTTGCCCACGCTGTCGGTGTAGTGGTGCGTGCTCTTATCAAACATGCGGTTGAACCAGCCGAAGAAGCCTTTCTTGTTGTCGCCGTGATCGCCTTTCGCGACGGGCTTCAGCATGGTGGCACACAGAGCTGGCGTCAAGATCAATGCCACGAGAACCGACAGGGCCATCGCCGACACAATGGTGATGGAGAACTGACGGTAAATCGCACCGGTTGACCCGCCGAAGAAGGCCATTGGGATAAATACCGCCGACAGAACCATCGCGATACCGACCAGTGCGCCCTGAATCTGGCCCATTGATTTACGCGTCGCTTCCTTCGGCGGGAGCCCCTCTTCGGCCATCACACGCTCGACGTTTTCGACCACCACGATGGCGTCATCCACGAGCAAGCCGATGGCGAGCACCATCCCGAACATCGTCAGGGTGTTTATCGAGAAGCCGAATATCGCCAGTATGGCAAAGGTCCCCAACAGAACGACCGGTACCGCGATGGTTGGAATCAACGTCGCGCGGAAGTTTTGCAGGAACAGATACATCACCAGGAACACCAGGATGATCGCTTCAACCAGCGTTTTCACCACTTCGTGAATCGAGATCTTAACGAACGGGGTGGTGTCGTATGGGTAAACAATTTTCAGACCTGACGGGAAGAACGGCTCCATTTTCGCCAGTTCTGCACGGATCGCGGTTGCGGTATCCAGCGCGTTCGCGCCGGTCGCCAGTTTAATCCCCAGACCGGAAGCCGGCTGGCCGTTAAACTTCGCCACGATGTCGTAGTTTTCACCGCCCAGTTCGACCTTCGCCACGTCGCGCAGGCGAACCTGTGAACCATCCTGATTCACTTTCAGCAGAATTTTACTGAACTCATCGGCGGAGGTCAGACGGGTCTGCGCGATGATCGAGGCGTTCAACTGCTGCCCTTTCACCGGCGGCGTGCCGCCTAACTGACCGGCTGCCACCTGGGCGTTCTGCGCTTTGATCGCGCTGATCACGTCCACCGGGGTCAGCTGGAAGTTGTTCAGTTTGTTCGGGTCCATCCAGATACGCATCGCGTACTGCGAACCAAACAGCTGCACGTCACCCACACCAGAAGTACGGCTGATGGCGTCCTTCATGTTGGCGCCCACGTAGTCGGAAATATCCTCCTGCGTCATGGTGCCGTTGGTGTTGATAACGCCGACAACCATCAGGAAGCTACTGGATGATTTCTCCACGCTCACGCCCTGCTGCTGGACTTCTTGCGGCAGTAACGGCATCGCCAGCTGCAGTTTGTTCTGCACCTGAACCTGCGCGATATCCGCATCGGTACCAGACTGGAAGGTCAGCGTGATCTGAACCGTACCGGTTGAGTCACTGTTGGAGGACATGTACATCAGGTTATCGATACCGTTCATGTTCTGTTCGATAACCTGTGTCACGGTGTCCTGCACCGTTTTTGCATCAGCCCCAGGGTAGGTCGCGGTGATCGAAACGGCCGGTGGCGCAATCGTTGGATATTGCGCTACGGGCAGCTTCAGGATCGCCAGTCCCCCTGCAAGCATGATGATGATGGCGATCACCCATGCGAATATGGGGCGATCGATAAAGAAATTAGGCATGTCTTAACGGCTCCTGTTTAAGTTAAGACTTGGTTTGTTCTGACTGGCCACCGGCTGCGGCTTGTTGTTTATCGTCAGATTTGACTTCCTGGGCTTTCACCTGCGCGCCAGGACGTACTTTTTGCAAACCAGAGACAATCACGCGATCGCCATCTTTCAAACCGTCCGTCACCAGCCATTTGTCGCCAATCGCCTGCGTAGCAGTGATTTGACGCGTTTCGACTTTGTCATCCTTACCCACTACCAGCGCGCTGGCATCACCGCGCGGCGTACGTGTTACGCCCTGCTGTGGAACCAGAAGTGCGGTTGGGTTGGTGCCTTCTTCCAGACGGGCACGCACGAACATACCTGGCAACAGCGTGTGGTCAGGGTTCGGGAAGATAGCGCGTAAGGTGATAGAACCGGTGGTTTGATCGACGGTCACGTCAGAGAATTCCAGCGCGCCAGCCTGTGGGAACTTGATACCATCATTGGTGACCAGCTCCACTTTGGCTTTGCCGTTTTCTTGTTTCAGCGCACCGCTTGCCAGCTCTTGTTTCAGACGCAGGAAATCGTTACTGGACTGCGTGACATCCACATAGATCGGATCAAGCTGCTGAACGGTAGCCAGCGCAGTGGCCTGTCCGTTCTGAACCAGCGCACCTTCTGTGACGGAAGATTTGCCAATGCGACCGCTGATAGGGGAGGTCACTTTGGTGTACGCCAGGTTAATGCGCGCCGTTTCAACGGCTGCTTTTGCCGCGAGTACCGCAGCGTTCGCCTGTTGAGAATCGGCCAGCGCCGTGTCGTAATCCTGTTGGCTGATGTACTGCGTGCCGAGGAGTTTTTTATAACGGTTCAGCGTCAGCTGGGAGATTTTGGCAGCCGCTTCGGCCTTCGCCAGATCGCCTTTCGCACTTTCGTACGCGGCCTGATAGGTTGCCGGATCAATCTGATACAGAGACACACCCGCTTCGATATCACCACCCTCGGTGAAGTTACGTTTCAGGATGATCCCGCTAACCTGAGGACGAACTTCCGCAACGCGGTAAGCGCTTGTACGGCCTGGTAATTCTGTGGTGATTTGAAGAGGTTCAGTTTTCAGCGTAACGACACCGACTTCTGGCATCTGCTGTGCTCCCTGTTGAGCCTGTTTCTCATCACATCCTGTAAGCGCTAAGCCGCCTGAGAGCATCAGAACGATCGCCAGAGGCGTTAACCCTCTGTTTTTGTTCATATGTAAACCTCGAGTGTCCGATTTCAAATTGATCAATGGATCAAAAGTCCGCAAACCCATTGCTGCGTTTATATTATCGTCGTGCTATGGTACATACATTCATAAATGTATGTAAATCTGACTCCTGTAAATTCATTGACGTATGGCACGAAAAACCAAACAACAAGCGCTCGAGACACGTCAACACATTCTGGATGTGGCATTACGTCTGTTTTCGCAGCAGGGGGTCTCTTCGACCTCTCTGGCGCAGATTGCTCAGGCCGCTGGCGTCACACGGGGAGCGATTTACTGGCATTTCAAAAACAAGTCAGATTTGTTCAGTGAAATTTGGGAGTTATCAGAATCCAGTATTGCCGATCTTGAGACTGAGTATCGGGCAAAATTCCCTGACGATCCACTCTCAGTATTGAGAGAAATTTTGGTTCATGTTCTTGAGGCGACAGTGATTGAGGAACGACGCCGCCTGATGATGGAGATCATCTTCCACAAATGCGAGTTTGTCGGCGAAATGGCCGTTGTACAACAGGCGCAGCGCAGCCTGTGCCTCGAAAGCTACGATCGCATCGAATATACGCTAAATCAATGTATTCAGGCTAACATGCTCCCGGCAAATTTGCTGACTCGTCGTACCGCTATTTTGATGCGCAGCTATATTTCCGGGCTGATGGAAAACTGGCTCTTCGCCCCCGAGTCGTTCGACCTGAGACAGGAAGCGCGCAACTACGTCGCCATTTTGCTGGAGATGTGCCAGTTCTGCCCGACGCTGCGCGGCGACCCTGATTCCCTTCCGGCCTGACTGGCGCCAGGAATTTTCCTGGACGCTGGCCTTCGCGCTATTCTGCCTGCACCTGCCGTGATATTCTTCGCGCCAGACTATTTCCGGTCATTTCTGACATCAAAATCATCACTATGCTGCACTACACACGCTCGCAAAACCCCGTTTTTGTCCTGATTTTCGCCGTGCTGTTTTTCTTCGCCACGGCTCCCGCCGTCCATGCCCGCGCTGACAACAACAGCGATGGTCCGACGCGGGCGGATATTCAGTCTCAGCTGGACACCCTGAACAAACAAAAAGAGCTGACGCCGCAGGAAAAGCTGGTGCAGGCCGATCTGGCCGAGACCATTGAGACGCTGGATAAAATCGAGCGCGTGAAAACAGAAACCACGCAGCTGCGCCAGAAAGTGACCGAAGCGCCGGACAAAATGCGTCAGGCGACGGCGGCGCTGAACGCCCTGAGCGACGTCGATAACGACGACGAAACCCGTAAGACTCTGGCGACGCTCTCCCTGCGCCAGCTGGAATCCCGCATGACCCAGGTGCTCGACGATCTGCAAACCGGGCAGAGCGATCTCGCCACCTACAACAGCCAGCTCGTCTCCCTGCAAACTCAGCCGGAACGCGTGCAGAACGCCATGTATTCGGCCTCGCAGCAGCTACAGCAGATCCGTAACCGCCTGAATGGCACCACGGTGGGCGAAGGCGCGCTTCGTCCGACGCAGCAAACGCTGCTCCTGGCCCAGCAAACCTTGCTCAATGCGCAGATCGACCAGCAGCGTAAGAGCCTCGAAGGCAACACCATTTTGCAGGATACGCTGCAAAAACAGCGGGATTATGTCACCGCCAATATTAATCGCCTGGAGCATCAGCTCCAGCTGCTGCAGGAGGCGGTTAACAGCAAACGCCTGACCCTGACGGAGAAAACGGCACAGGAAGCCGTCTCGCCGGACGAAACCACCCGCATCCAGAGTAACCCGCTGGTGAAGCAGGAGCTGGATATCAACCATCAGCTTAGCCAGCGTCTGATTCAGGCCACCGAAAGCGGTAACTCACTGGTTCAGCAAAATATCAAAGTGAAGAACTGGCTGGATCGTGCCCTGCAGGCCGAACGCAATATCAAAGAACAGATTGCGGTCCTGAAGGGCAGCCTGCTGCTGTCGCGCATTCTGTATCAACAGCAGCAGACGCTGCCGTCCGCCGACGAGCTGGAAGACATGACCAACCGCATCGCGGACCTGCGTCTGGAGCAGTTTGAGATCAACCAGCAGCGCGACGCGCTTTTCCAGAGCGACGCCTTTGTCGCCAAAGTGGAAGAGGGCCATACCAGCGAAGTGAACGACGAAGTCCACGATGCGCTGCTGCAGGTGGTGGATATGCGCCGCGAGCTGCTGGATCAGCTCAACAAACAGCTGGGTAATCAGCTGATGATGGCGATCAACCTGCAAATCAACCAGCAGCAGCTGGTGAGCGTTTCGAAAAGCCTGAAAGAAATTCTGACCCAGCAAATCTTCTGGGTGAACAGCAACAAACCGATGGACTGGGACTGGATTAAATCCTTCCCGGAGACGCTGAAATCCCAGATCAAGAGCATGAAAATCACCGTCAACTGGGAGAAAGCCTGGCCTGCGGTGATGATTGCGTTTCTCGCCGGTCTGCCGTTGTTGCTGATTGCGGGACTGATCCGCTGGCGTCTGGGCTGGCTTAAAAAATATCAGGCTAAGCTCGCCCATGAAGTGGGACAGCTGCGCAATGACAGCCAGCTGCATACGCCGAAAGCAATATTGATCGATCTCATCCGCGCGCTGCCGGTGTGTCTGCTGATTCTGGCGGCGGGGCTGATCCTGCTGACCATGCAGCTCAACATCAGCGATCTGCTGTGGGCGTTCAGCAAAAAGCTGGCGCTGTTCTGGCTGGTGTTTGGCCTGTGCTGGAAAGTGCTGGAAAAAGACGGCGTGGCGGTACGTCACTTCAATATGCCGGAGCAGCTCACCAGCCACTGGCGCCGCCAGATTGTGCGCGTGAGCCTGGCGCTGCTGCCGCTGCACTTCTGGTCGGTCGTGGCCGAACTTTCCCCGCTGCATCTGATGGATGACGTCCTCGGCCAGCTGGCGATCTTCCTCAACCTGCTGCTGATTGCCGTGCTGATGTGGCCGATGTGCCGCGACAGCTGGCGGGATAAAGAGTCGCATAACATTCGGCTGATCACCGTCACCGTGCTGGCGATTATTCCGCTGGCGCTGATGGTGCTCACCGCCACGGGCTACTTCTATACCACGCTGCGCCTGTCGGGCCGCTGGATTGAAACCGTCTATCTGGTCATTCTCTGGAACCTGCTGTATCAGACGGTGCTGCGCGGTCTGAGCGTCGCGGCGCGCCGCATCGCCTACCGTCGTGCGCTGGCTCGTCGTCAGAATATGGTGAAAGAGGGCGCGGAAGGGGCGGAGCCGCAGGAAGAGCCGACCATCGCGCTGGAGCAGGTCAACCAGCAAACGCTACGTATTACCATGCTGGTGATGGTGGCGCTGTTCGGCGTGATGTTCTGGGCGATCTGGTCTGATTTGATCACCGTGTTTGCCTATCTCGACAGCATCACGCTCTGGCAGTACAACGGCACCGAAGCCGGTGCGGCGGTGATGAAAAGCGTCACCATGGGCAGCCTGCTGTTTGCGCTGGTCTCCACCGTGGTGGCCTGGGCGCTGATCCGCAACCTGCCGGGTCTGCTGGAAGTGCTGATCCTCTCACGCCTCAATATGCGTCAGGGCTCGTCTTACGCCATCACCACCATTCTGAACTATGTGATTCTGGTGGTCGGGGCGATGACCGTCTTCGGCTCGCTGGGCGTCTCGTGGGATAAACTCCAGTGGCTGGCAGCCGCCCTGTCGGTCGGTCTCGGTTTTGGCTTGCAGGAGATCTTCGGGAACTTCGTCTCTGGCCTGATCATTCTGTTCGAACGCCCGGTGCGTATCGGCGATACGGTCACCATCGGTACCTTCTCCGGGACGGTCAGCAAGATCCGTATCCGCGCAACGACAATCACCGACTTTGATCGCAAAGAGGTGATCATCCCGAACAAAGCCTTCGTCACCGAACGTCTGATCAACTGGTCGCTCTCCGACACCATCACCCGCGTGGTGATCCGCCTCGGCGTGGCGTACGGATCGGATCTGGACAAAGTGAAAGCGGTACTGTTGCAGGCCGCGACGGAGCATCCAAAAGTGATGCACGATCCGGCGCCGTCGGTGTTCTTCACCACCTTCGGGGCAAGCACCCTGGATCATGAGCTGCGTTTATACGTGCGTGAGTTGCGGGATCGCAGTTACGCGGTGGACGAACTGAACCGCACCATCGATCGTCTGTGCCGTGAGAACAATATCAATATCGCTTTCAACCAGCTGGAAGTTCACCTGCGAAATGAGAAGGGTGATGAGCATACGGAAGTGAAGCGTGAAGTGAAGGGCGATGACCCGACACCAGCTTGATCTTATTCCCTCTCCCTGTGGGAGAGGGTTAGGGTGAGGGGGAAACTACGGCGCTGAGTCAGGACGTAACTTCCCCTCAAAATCCCGCCGCACAATTTCCAGCGCTTTCAACACCGTCTCAGGCGCAAGGTCATGATTTTCCAGCAGCATAATCAGATCGACGGCCAGTTTGACTTCGTCGGGTGCGTTTTCCAGCGACATGTTTAGCTCCATTTAGCGGGTCATACGCGCAATCACGCGCTCTATCTCATCCAGCGCCTGACGGCAGCGGGTGAGTCGTCCTTCCAGGGCGGAAATTTCCCGCATCAAACGCTGCTGCTCTTCCAGGGTTTCGCTCCCTTTGAGCTGCTGTTCGCGCTCGTTTTTCATCGCGTACAGGCGACGTTCAAAATCCTGATGCTCCAGCCGTTTGCGCTGCCATTTCGCGGCACCGGGCGAGGGCGTGTCCCACGCGCGCAGCGGCCAGGCGGTCATCTCCCGGTGCAGGGCGGTGATCTGCTCTACCAGATGTTCCGCCAGCCACGCCACCTGCTCGGTTTGCTGGCTCTCGACGGCGTGACGAAGCTCATCAAGGTTATGCTGGGCTTCATCAAGATAATCTTTTATCAGCGTACTGCGGGTACGAAACAACTGCCGGTCAAAGCGTGGCTTCAGCGTCGCATGCTGCAACAGAGGTGATGCCTGCGCGCGCAGGGCGATCAACTGATTTTGCAGAGTCTCTAAAAGCAAGGCTGTTTTCAATACGCTCTCCAGTGGTAAAGTAGCCGTTCAGTTTGATAACGATTCGCATTATGAAGCGTACTATTTTAATCATCATTGGCTGGCTCGCGGTAGTGCTGGGTACGCTTGGCGTGGTTTTGCCGCTGCTGCCCACCACGCCCTTTATTCTGCTGGCGGCCTGGTGCTTTGCCCGCTCATCGCCGCGTTTTCACCAGTGGCTGCTTTATCGCTCCTGGTTTGGCGGCTATCTGCGCCACTGGCAACAATACCGGGCGATGCCGCCCGGCGCAAAGCCTCGCGCGATTGCGGTGATCCTCGTGACCTTCGCCATTTCATTATGGCTGGTGAAGATGATGTGGGTGCGTATCCTGCTGCTGGTGATCCTCTCCTGTCTGCTTTTCTTCATGTGGCGAATCCCCGTCGTTGATGAAAAGCAACAAAAGCACTGATGGGCAATGATGGCTGTTGCAATTATCCCCCGCAGCCAGTAAATTCGACCGTTTTCGAGCACAGGTGCGCCTGGTCAAAAGTTAATCAATTGTTACTTTGACCACATGTTATGCGCGCCGTGAGTAACACCGTTTTTAACCAGGCATACATTTATGACCGCGACTGCGCAGCAGCTTGAATTTCTGAAAAACAGCATCAAAAGCATCCAGGACTATCCAAAACCTGGCATTCTTTTCCGTGATGTCACCAGCTTGCTGGAAGACCCGAAAGCGTACGCACTCAGCATTGAACTGCTGGTTCAGCGCTATAAAAACGCCGGGATCACCAAAGTAGTAGGCACGGAAGCGCGTGGCTTCCTGTTCGGCGCACCGGTTGCGCTGGCGATGGGCGTGGGCTTTGTGCCGGTACGTAAACCGCGCAAACTGCCGCGTGAAACCATTGCCGAGAGCTATGAGCTGGAATACGGCACCGATCAGCTGGAAATTCACGTTGATGCCATCAAACCGGGCGACAAAGTGCTGGTGGTGGACGATCTGCTGGCGACCGGCGGTACGATTGAAGCGACCGTGAAGCTGATCCGTCGTCTGGGTGGAGAAGTGACCGACGCGGCCTTCATCATCAATCTGTTCGATCTCGGCGGCGAACAGCGCCTGGAAAAACAGGGTATCACCAGCTACAGCCTGGTCCCTTTCCCGGGTCATTAATCCCTCTTCCCGCAACCTCGCCCAATGGGTGAGGTTGTGTTAGCATTACCCCCCTGAATATCCACCTTCCAGCGTTGCAGAGCCTGCCCATGAGTTATCAGGTGTTAGCCCGAAAGTGGCGACCCCAAACCTTCGCTGACGTCGTCGGCCAGGAACATGTGCTGACCGCCCTGGCGAACGGTTTATCGCTAGGACGCATCCATCACGCGTATCTTTTCTCCGGCACGCGCGGCGTCGGTAAAACCTCTATTGCCCGTTTGCTGGCTAAAGGCCTGAACTGCGAAACCGGGATCACCGCCACGCCATGCGGCGTCTGTGATAACTGCCGGGAAATCGAGCAGGGGCGTTTTGTCGATCTGATCGAAATCGATGCCGCCTCGCGCACTAAGGTCGAAGATACCCGCGATCTGCTGGATAACGTGCAGTACGCCCCGGCGCGTGGCCGCTTCAAGGTCTATCTGATCGATGAAGTCCACATGCTGTCGCGCCACAGTTTTAACGCCCTGCTGAAAACGCTGGAAGAGCCGCCATCGCACGTCAAATTCCTGCTGGCGACCACCGATCCGCAAAAGCTGCCGGTGACGATCCTGTCGCGCTGTCTGCAGTTCCATCTGAAGGCGCTGGACGTCGATCAGATCCGCACTCAGCTCGAACACATTCTTGATGAAGAGAAGATCGCCCACGAACCGCGCGCCCTGCAGCTGCTGGCGCGTGCGGCGGACGGCAGTCTGCGTGACGCTTTAAGCCTGACGGATCAGGCCATCGCCAGCGGTGACGGCCAGCTGTCGACCGAGGCGGTGAGCACCATGCTCGGCACCCTCGACGACGATCAGGCCCTGTCGCTGATTGAAGCCATTATTGAAGCCAACGGCGAACGCGCCATGTCGCTGGTGAACGTCGCGGCCTCCCGCGGCGTGGAGTGGGAAGCGCTGCTGGTCGAAATGCTGGCCCTGCTGCACCGCGTGGCGATGCTCCAGCTCTCCCCATCTGCCATTGGCGCAGACATGGCGATGATCGAACAGCGCATGCGTGAACTTGCGCGCACCGTTCCACCGGCTGATGTGCAGCTCTATTACCAGACGCTGCTGATTGGCCGCAAAGAATTGCCGTTCGCACCGGATCGTCGGATGGGCGTCGAAATGACGCTTCTGCGCGCGCTGGCGTTCCATCCCCGGATGCCGCTGCCCGAGCCTGAAGTGCCGCGCCAGTCCTATGCCCCTGTCGCACCGACCGCGGTGATGACGCCTACGGCGATGCCGCAGCACGCTGCGCCACCGCCTGGGCCGGACGTCCCGCTGCCGGATGCCACCAGTTCGGTGCTCGCCGCGCGCAGTCAGCTACAGCGTGCGCAGGGAGCAACCAAACCAAAAAAGAGTGAACCGGCAGCGCCAGGAAGAGCGCGGCCGGTTAACAACGCCGCACTCGAACGACTGGCATCGGTAACGGAGCGCGTACAGTCGCGCCCGTCGCCGTCGGCGCTCGAACAGAAAGCCCCGGCGAAGAAAGAGGCTTACCGCTGGAAGTCGACCAACACCGCCGAAGAAGTGAAGGTGGAAGTGGCGACGCCGAAAGCGCTGAAAAAGGCGCTGGAGCACGATAAAACGCCGGAGCTTTCTGCGAAGCTCGCAGCAGAATCCCTCGAGCGTGACGCCTGGGCCGCTGAAGTCAGCCAGTTAAAGCTGCCGAAACTGGTCGAGCAGGTCGCGCTCAACGCCTGGAAAGAGCAGGACGGAAATCAGATCCGCCTGCATCTGCGCCCGGGTCAGCGTCATCTGAATTCCGCCAGCGCCCAACAGGTGCTGACGGAGGCGCTCTCCACATTACAGGGCGCGCCGGTTGAATTGACTATCATTGAAGATGATAATCCGGCGATGCGTACGCCGCTGGAGTGGCGTCAGGCAATTTATGAAGAGAAGCTCGCGCAGGCGCGCGAGTCGATTATTGCGGATAACAACATTCAGACCCTGCGCCGGTTCTTCGACGCCGATCTGGATGAAGAGAGTATCCGTCCCATTTGACCGTGAGTCTGACTCACAGTCGTTGTCCTTAACGTGACTACTTAAGAGAGAAGCCTATGTTTGGTGGTAAAGGCGGTCTGGGTAACCTGATGAAACAGGCCCAGCAGATGCAAGACAAAATGCAGAAAATGCAGGAAGAGATCGCACAGCTGGAAGTCACTGGCGAATCTGGTGCAGGTCTGGTCAAAGTGACCATCAACGGCGCGCATAACTGCCGTCGCGTGGAAATTGACCCAAGCCTGCTCGAAGACGACAAAGATATGCTGGAAGATCTGGTTGCCGCTGCGTTTAACGATGCTGCGCGCCGTATCGACGAAACCCAGAAAGAGAAAATGGCCTCTGTCTCCTCCGGGATGCAGCTGCCGCCAGGCTTTAAGATGCCGTTCTGATGCAAACCAGTCCGCTGCTCACGCAGTTAATGGAAGCGCTGCGCTGCCTGCCGGGCGTTGGCCCGAAGTCAGCCCAGCGCATGGCGTTTACGCTGTTACAGCGCGACCGCAGCGGCGGGATGCGCCTGGCGCAGGCACTGACCCGCGCCATGTCAGAAATCGGTCACTGTGAGGATTGCCGCACTTTTACCGAGCAGGACGTGTGTAACATCTGTTCGAATCCGCGTCGTCAGGAAAACGGTCAGATTTGCGTGGTGGAGAGTCCGGCGGACATCTACGCCATTGAGCAAACCGGGCAGTTTTCGGGCCGCTATTTCGTACTGATGGGCCATCTCTCTCCGCTGGATGGAATTGGCCCGGACGATATCGGTCTCGATCGCCTCGAGCAGCGTCTGGAGTCCGAGACGTTGACCGAAGTGATCCTCGCCACCAACCCGACGGTGGAAGGCGAAGCGACCGCGAACTACATCGGTGAACTGTGCGCGCAGTACGGCGTACAGGCGAGCCGCATCGCCCACGGCGTACCGGTCGGCGGCGAGCTGGAAATGGTCGACGGCACCACGCTGTCACACTCTCTGGCTGGACGCCACAAGCTTATTTTCTGACCAAACGGAGGCTGCAATCGTGGCCTCCGCTTGAAATTCTCTCCCGCTATCCCCATCTCACTCTCAACGTGTTCAAACCCCATTAAATGGCATTGTTGAGGTCGATCTAGATGAAAGGACAAGAAACCCGTGGTTTCCAGTCAGAAGTAAAACAGCTTCTGCACCTGATGATCCATTCCCTGTATTCCAATAAAGAAATCTTCCTGCGTGAGCTTATCTCCAACGCCTCGGATGCGGCGGACAAACTGCGTTTTCGCGCGCTGTCCAACCCGGATCTGTATGAAGGCGACGGTGAGCTGCGCGTGCGCGTCTCTTTTGACAAAGACAACCGCACCCTGACCATTGCCGATAACGGCATTGGTATGAACCGCGACGAGGTGATCGATCACCTCGGGACCATCGCGAAGTCCGGCACCAAATCCTTCCTCGAATCCATGGGCTCCGATCAGGCGAAAGACAGCCAGCTGATCGGCCAGTTCGGCGTAGGCTTCTACTCGGCCTTTATCGTGGCCGACAAAGTCACCGTACGCACCCGTGCGGCGGGCGACAGCGCGGAAAACGGCGTGTTCTGGGAGTCCCACGGTGAAGGTGAATACACCGTGGATGACATCACCAAAGCCGATCGCGGGACCGAGATCACCCTGCACCTGCGCGAAGGCGAAGACGATTTCCTGAATGACTGGCGCGTGCGCTCCATCATCAGCAAATACTCCGACCACATCGCCCTGCCAGTTGAAATTGAGAAAACCGAAGAAGTCGACGGTGAAACCGTGGTCTCCTGGGAGAAAATCAACAAGGCGCAGGCCCTGTGGACGCGTAACAAGTCTGAAATCAAAGACGACGAATACAACGAATTCTACAAGCACATCGCCCACGACTTTACCGATCCGTTGACCTGGAGCCACAACCGCGTGGAAGGGAAGCAGGAGTACACCAGCCTGCTGTACATCCCGGCCCAGGCGCCGTGGGACATGTGGAACCGCGATCATAAGCACGGTCTGAAGCTGTACGTGCAGCGCGTGTTCATCATGGACGATGCCGAGCAGTTCATGCCGAACTACCTGCGCTTCGTGCGTGGCCTGATAGATTCTAACGATCTGCCGCTGAATGTCTCCCGCGAAATCCTGCAGGACAGCACCGTCACGCGCAACCTGCGTAACGCCCTGACCAAGCGCTCCCTGCAGATGCTGGAGAAACTGGCGAAAGACGATGCTGAGAAATATCAGACCTTCTGGAAACAGTTTGGCCTGGTGCTGAAAGAGGGCCCGGCGGAAGATTCTTCAAACGTGGAAGCGATCGCTAAACTGCTGCGCTTCGCCTCGACGCACACCGACTCTTCCGAGCAGACCGTGTCTCTCGAAGAGTACGTGTCCCGTATGAAAGAAGGGCAGGAGAAGATCTACTACATCACCGCCGACAGCTATGCTGCCGCGAAGAGCAGCCCGCATCTGGAGCTGCTGCGTAAGAAAGGCATCGAAGTGCTGCTGCTTTCCGATCGCATCGATGAGTGGATGATGAACTACCTGACCGAATTCGACGGTAAATCTTTCCAGTCCGTGGCTAAAGCTGACGAGTCTATCGACAAGCTGGCTGACGAAGTGGACGAAACGGCAAAAGAAGCAGAAAAAGCGCTGGAGCCCTTCGTTGAGCGCGTGAAAACCCTGCTGGGCGATCGCGTGAAAGAGGTGCGCTTCACGCACCGTCTGACCGACACCCCGGCGATTGTCACCACCGACGCGGACGAAATGGGCACCCAGATGGCGAAACTGTTTGCCGCTGCCGGCCAGGCCATTCCGGAAGTGAAGTACATCTTTGAACTGAACCCGGATCACCCGCTGGTGAAACGCGCGGCGGACACTCAGGACGAAACCCAGTTTAACGAGTGGGTTGAGCTGCTGCTGGATCAGTCCCTGCTGGCCGAGCGCGGCACGCTGGAAGATCCGAACCTGTTCATCAAACGTGTGAATGCGCTGTTGATGGCGTAATCACCCGGCCTCCCCTGGTCTTCTCCCTCTCCCGTGGGAGAGGGCCGGGGTGAGGGCACCAGACCCCACTATCCCAAATAATCTCCCCCGTTAACCGTTTCAGCCGTCCCGCCTTCCTTGAGCGATACCCGTTCTGATGGTATTGTTTAGCGCTTTTTGAAATATTGAACCAACTTTTGAGGGGATTTTCGCAATGCGTATTATTCTGCTTGGCGCTCCGGGCGCGGGTAAAGGAACTCAGGCTCAGTTCATCATGGAGAAATACGGTATTCCGCAAATCTCTACGGGTGACATGCTGCGTGCCGCTGTTAAATCTGGCTCTGAGCTGGGTAAACAAGCGAAAGACATCATGGACGCAGGCAAACTGGTGACTGACGAACTGGTTATCGCGCTGGTAAAAGAACGCATCACTCAGGAAGATTGCCGCAACGGTTTCCTGCTGGACGGCTTCCCGCGTACCATTCCGCAGGCTGACGCCATGAAAGAAGCGGGTATCAACGTTGACTACGTTCTGGAATTCGACGTACCTGACGAACTGATCGTTGACCGTATCATCGGTCGTCGCGTACACGCTGCTTCTGGCCGCGTTTACCACATCAAATTCAATCCACCAAAAGTGGAAGGCAAAGACGACGTGACCGGCGAAGAGCTGACCACGCGTAAAGACGATCAGGAAGAGACCGTGCGTAAACGCCTGGTGGAATACCATCAGATGACCGCGCCACTGATCGGCTACTACTCGAAAGAAGCGCAGTCTGGCAACACCAAATACGCAAAAGTTGACGGCACCAAAGCTGTCGCTGACGTGCGCGCAGAGCTGGAAAAAATCCTCGGCTAATGTGTGGCACGTGTTTTATCCGGCCTTCAAAGCATTTTGTAGGCCGGATAAGCGAAGCGCCATCCGGCACCCCAACCCCCACCTATTTCTGCAATCTGTTCCGTTTCCCCGCTTTTCAGTTACAATCATTAGCTATTCAAATGGTTAAGAGGCGTGAATGAGTCAGGCGAAAACCGGCATCCTGCTTGCCAATCTGGGCACTCCAGAAGCACCAACCCCTGCGGCAGTGAAACGTTACCTGCGACAGTTTTTAAGCGACTCCCGCGTCGTGGATACCCCGAGATTGCTGTGGTGGCCGCTGCTGCGCGGTGTCATTCTGCCGATTCGTTCCCCCCGCGTGGCGAAACTCTACCAGTCCGTGTGGATGGAAGAGGGATCGCCGCTGATGGTCTACAGCCGTCGTCAGGAAAAAGCGCTGGCCGCCCGTTTACCGGATATGCCCGTCGCACTCGGAATGAGCTACGGCAAACCGTCGCTCGAGAGCGCGGTCGATGCGCTGCTCGCGCAGGACGTGGACCACATCGTAGTGCTGGCCCTTTACCCGCAATACTCCTGCTCGACGGTCGCTGCCGTCTGGGACGAACTGGCGCGCATTCTGGCGACGCGTCGCCGTATTCCGGGCGTGACCTTTATTCGTGACTATGCCGAAGACGAACTCTACATCTCCGCGCTGGTGAGCAGCGCGCGCGCCTCGTTTGCTAAACACGGCGAGCCGGATCTGCTCCTGCTCTCATATCACGGCATCCCGCAGCGTTACGCCGATGAAGGCGATGATTATCCGCAGCGCTGTCGCGACACTACTCGCGAGTTGGTTTCTGCCCTCGGCTTGCCGCCGGAGAAAGTGATGATGACCTTCCAGTCGCGCTTTGGCCGTGAACCCTGGCTGACGCCGTACACCGATGAAACCCTCAAGATGCTCGGCGAGAAGGGGGTGAAGCATGTTCAGGTGATGTCGCCGGGCTTCTCGGCGGACTGCCTTGAAACCCTGGAAGAGATCGCGGTGCAAAACCGGGAGTTCTTCCTCGAGGCGGGGGGAGAAAAGTATGAGTATATTCCGGCACTTAACGACTCGCCGGAGCATATCGAGATGATGGCGGCGCTGGTGACTGCAAGCCGCTAATCGCGCAGTGGGCCGGGTTTGTGCTACCATTTCCGGCCCAATAGTCACTCGCAGCCCTCAACATGAAATTTCCCGGTAAACGCAAATCAAAGCATTATTTCCCTGTCAACGCCCGCGATCCGCTGCTGCAACAAATTCAGCCGGTCAATGAAACCAACGCTGCGTGGGTGGTCGGCATCGACCAGACGCTGGTGGATATCGAAGCAAAAGTGGATGATGCGTTTGTCGCACGTTATGGGCTTAGTTCCGGGCATTCGCTGGTTATCGAAGACGATGTCGCCGAAGCGCTGTATCAGGAACTGGTGCGCGAAAACCTGATCACCCATCAGTTTGCGGGTGGCACTATCGGGAACACCATGCACAACTATTCGGTGCTCGCCGATGACCGCTCCGTGTTACTGGGCGTGATGTGCCGCAATATCGAAATCGGTGGCTACGCCTACCGTTACCTCTGCAACACCTCCAGCCGTACCGATCTGAACTACCTGCAGGGCGTCGACGGCGCGATTGGCCGCTGCTTTACGCTGATCAGCGACTCCGGCGAGCGCACCTTTGCCATCAGCCCTGGGCACATGAACAAGCTGCGCGCCGAGAGTATTCCGGAAGAGGTGATTGCCGGGGCATCCGC
The DNA here is from genome assembly GCF_035593345.1 of Lelliottia sp. JS-SCA-14. Lineage (NCBI taxonomy): Bacteria > Pseudomonadati > Pseudomonadota > Gammaproteobacteria > Enterobacterales > Enterobacteriaceae > Lelliottia > Lelliottia sp. JS-SCA-14. The sequence continues at coordinate 1,206,022 of NZ_CP141606.1, forward strand.
GCTGGTGCTGACTTCCTATCTGGTGCGCTGCAAGCCCGGCGAACCGATGCCCGAAGCGACCATGAAGGCGGTGGAGTACGCGAAGAAATACAACGTGCCGGTAGTGCTGACGCTGGGCACGAAGTTTGTCATCGCTGACAACCCGGAGTGGTGGCAGGCGTTCCTGAAAGAGCACGTCTCGATTCTGGCGATGAACGAAGAAGAAGCTGAAGCCCTGACAGAGGAAAGCGATCCGCTGCTGGCGTCCAACAAAGCGCTGGACTGGGTGGACCTGGTACTCTGTACCGCCGGACCGATTGGCCTGTTCATGGCCGGATTCACCGAAGAAGAGAACAAACGAAAAACTCAGCATCCGCTGCTGCCGGGTGCGATTGCCGAGTTCAACCAGTACGAATTCAGCCGCGCGATGCGTCATAAAGATTGCGTGAATCCGCTGCGGATTTTCTCCCACATTGCCCCGTACATGGGCGGTCCGGAGAAGATCATGAACACCAACGGCGCGGGCGACGGTGCGCTGGCCGCTCTGCTGCACGACATTACCGCCAACGCCTATCACCGGACCAACGTGCCGAACTCCAGCAAACATCAGCTCAGCTGGCTGACCTATTCGTCGCTGGCGCAGGTGTGTAAGTACGCGAACCGTGTGAGCTATCAGGTGCTGAATCAGCATTCCCCGCGCTTAACGCGTGGCCTGCCGGAGCGGGAAGACAGTCTGGAAGAGTCGTACTGGGATCGGTGAGGAATGCTCCCCGGTGGCGCTAGGCTAACCGGGGCTACAAAGTAGGCCTGCTAAGCGTAGCGCCAGCAGGCTTTTTTTAACCCGTCACTGCCTCTTCAATCGGCGGCTTTTCAATCAGCGTAATCATGGTATTCGCAATCTCGCGCTCGCCCATCACCACCTGATTCGCCCCGCGTTCGGTAATGTATTCCACTTCGTCGTCATAATGCGCGCGGGCAATGATCTCAATGCTCGGGCACTTCTCACGCGCGGTGGTCACGATTTCACCCGCCTCGTAACCGTTCGGGATGGTCAGCAGCAGCCAGCGCGCACAGTCCAGATGCGCCAGATTCATGATCTCTTCGTTCGCCGCATTGCCCAGCACTGCGCGGATCCCGCGGGCGCGGAGCTCATCCACCCGGGTGCGTGAGGTTTCAATCACCACCAGCGGAATCCCCTGAGCCATCAGCTTCTCGCCGAGCAGGCTCCCCACGCGGCCAAAGCCGACCAGCAGGGCGTGGTTACAAATATCCACCGGGATCTGCTTCTCTTCTTCGATAGCTTCTTCCAGGGTCTGTTCTTCCAGCGTTTCGGTTTTATCGAGGTATTTTTCGAGCACCGCAAACAGTACCGGGTTAAGCATGATGGAGAGGATCGCCCCCGCCAGCACCAGATTCTGCCCGGCCTGCGGCAGCAGGTTCAGCGCCATGCCAAGGCTTGCGAGGATAAAGGCAAATTCACCAATCTGTGCAAGGCTGGCGGCGATGGTCAGCGCCGTGCGCGGCGAGTGGCCGAACAAACGTACCAAACCAAATGCCACTACGGATTTACCGAAGATAATAATCGCCAGCGTCCCGAGCACGGCCAGCGGCTGTTCGATCAGGATTAACGGATCGAACAGCATACCGACGGAGACGAAGAACAGGACCGCGAACGCATCGCGCAGCGGCAAGGTATCGTGCGCCGCGCGGTGGCTCAGCTCAGATTCGTTCAGCACCATCCCGGCGAAGAATGCACCCAGCGCAAAGGAGACGTCAAACAGCTCAACAGCGCCGAAGGCGATACCCAGCGCCAGGGCCAGCACCGACAGGGTAAACAGCTCGCGAGAGCCGGTGGCGGCGCTGCGTGAGAGGATCCACGGCACCAGGCGGCGGCCCACCACCATCATAATGGCGATAAAGGCGATCACTTTGCCGATGGTAATGCTCATATCCAGCGCCAGCGAGGCAAAGCCGACGTTGTCTTTTTCCACCATCCCGGCGACGGCAGGCAACAGGACCAGCGTCAGGACCATCACCAGATCTTCAACAATCAGCCAGCCGATGGCGATCTGCCCGCGCTGGCTGTCTATCAGCTGTCTCTCCTCAAGCGCGCGCAGCAGCACCACGGTACTGGCGGTTGAGAGACACAGCCCGAATACAATACCGGTCATCAGCGACCAGCCAAGCAAAGCGGAAAGCGCCATCCCCAGCAACGTCGCCACGCCTATCTGGGCGATCGCGCCGGGTATGGCGATATGCTTTACCGCCATCAGATCCTTCAAGGAAAAGTGCAGACCGACGCCAAACATCAGCAGAATCACGCCTAATTCCGCCAGTTCAGGAGCCAGTTTGGTATCCGCCACAAAACCTGGCGTAAACGGACCCGCCAGCACACCCGCTAATAAATAGCCCACGAGAGGAGAAATACGTAATTTGTTGGCGATCATGCCAAGGATAAAGGCGAGCACAAGTCCACCTACAATGGTGGTGATAAGCGGTGTGGCGTGATGCATTCCGTCTCCTTTCGTCGTGAGGTGTTCCATTTTTGGCGTAAAAACCAAAAAGCCGATTAATAGTTTATGACAATTTCGGCCATTATGTTTATGAATAATTGTTGAAATTTGAATAAAACAGCAATAAGCGTTAAAAAAAGCAGATTAGGACAAATTACCGGAGGGATGAAGAGGAAAGCCTTATGGCACTAGGAGAGAGATGCGGCCAAAGTTTACTTTGACCGCAGGGAAACTACGCCTTATGGCGGTAATCAGGCAGGAATATGGTCAGTATCCCCAGAAGTGGCAGGAAAGCACAGATTTTATAGACCAGGAAAATGCTGGTGTGGTCCGCGACCAGCCCCAGCACAGCCGCTCCAAGGCCTCCCATCCCAAACGCAAAGCCGAAAAACAGCCCGGAAACCATACCAATTCGGCCCGGCATCAGCTCCTGGGCATACACCAGGATGGCTGAAAACGCGGAGGCGAGGATAAAGCCAATGATCACGGTTAAAATCCCCGTCCATTCAAGGCTTGCGTAGGGTAAAACAAGCGTAAAGGGCGCAACGCCGAGGATAGAGCCCCAAATCACATATTTACGACCAATTTTATCGCCAACAGGGCCGCCAATGACGGTTCCCGCTGCCACCGCGAACAGGAAGGCAAACAGGTGGAACTGGGCGTTTTGTACCGATAATCCGAATTTTTCCATCAGATAAAAGGTGTAATAGCTGCTGATGCTCGCCATATAGAAGTATTTCGAGAAAATCAGCACTAACAGGATGCCCACGGCCAGGATCACCTTATCGCGCGGCAGCGGATTGATAATCGCTGCTTTAGGTTTGCCCTTGTTTACACGATGCTGCGCCGCATACCAGCGGCTGATTTGAATCAGCACCACGATAGCCAGCAGCGCTGCCAGGACGAACCACGCAACGTTACCTTTTCCGTAAGGCGCAATGATGACAGCGGCCAGTAGCGGACCGAGGGAGCTGCCGAAGTTACCGCCAACCTGGAACAACGACTGCGCCAGACCGTGACGCCCGCCGGAGGCCATACGTGCCACGCGTGACGACTCAGGGTGGAACACCGACGAACCGGTCCCGACCAGCGCGGCGGCGATAAGCACCATCTCAAAGCTTCCCGCCAGCGCCAGCAGTACCAGGCCGCTCAGAGTGAAGCACATGCCGATGGGCAGCGACCAGGGCATCGGATACTTATCCGTCCAGTAACCGACGACCGGCTGGAGCAGGGACGACGCCATCTGGAAGGTCAGGGTGATCATCCCGATCTGTACGAAGGTTAATGAGAATTCTGACTGCAGCAGGGGATAGATCGCCAGAATCAGCGACTGAATCATATCATTAAGCAGATGCGACAGACTGATGGCGCCTAAAATACCAAATGCCGTGCGCGATTTTGGCTCAGACGCCGGGGTGCCCGTAACAGGCGGAGTTGATTCACTGATTGCCATAAATACCACGTCTTTTGTTAAGAGAAGTGCAGGGTGTCATTATTATCCCGCTAACATACCTGTGTGTGAGTTTTGAAGAAAGTCGCATTTCTGAAAACATATTTGTCTATTCTTCTTACTCATTGTAATTTTTGCGTTTGTCTTTTGGTCAGGGAGCGAGAATATGAAGTTGATGAAGCGAGGCGTCGCGTTGGCGCTGATAGCCGCATGGGCGCTGGCAAGCCAGCCTGCGCAGGCGTATGAAAAAGATAAAACATATAAAATCACCATTCTGCATACCAACGATCATCACGGCCATTTTTGGCGCAGCGAATACGGTGAATACGGCCTGGCGGCGCAAAAAACGCTGGTGGACGGCATTCGTAAAGAGGTGGCAGCCGAGGGCGGGAGCGTATTGCTGCTGTCAGGCGGCGACATCAACACCGGCGTGCCGGAGTCCGATTTGCAGGACGCCGAGCCGGATTTCCGCGGCATGAATTTAATCGGCTATGACGCCATGGCCGTCGGCAACCACGAGTTCGACAATCCGTTAACCGTGCTGCGTCAGCAGGAAAAGTGGTCCAAATTCCCGTTCCTCTCCGCCAATATTTATCAGAAGAGCACCGGCGAGCGCCTGTTTAAACCCTGGGCGTTATTCAAACGCGACGATCTGAAAATTGCCGTCATCGGTTTAACCACCGACGACACGGCCAAAATCGGCAATCCGGAGTATTTCACAGACATCGAATTCCGCAAACCGGCTGACGAAGCGAAGCTGGTGATTCAGGAGCTGAATCAAAACGAAAAGCCAGATGTGATTATCGCTACCACCCACATGGGACACTACGATAACGGCGAGCACGGCTCGAATGCACCGGGCGACGTGGAGATGGCGCGCAGCCTGCCCGCGGGCGCGCTGGCGATGATTGTGGGTGGTCACTCACAAGATCCGGTATGCATGGCATCCGAGAACAAAAAGCAGGTCGATTACGTACCGGGCACGCCGTGCGCGCCGGATCGCCAGAACGGGATCTGGATTGTTCAGGCCCACGAGTGGGGCAAATACGTCGGTCGCGCAGACTTTGAATTCCGCAACGGCGAAATGAAAATGGTGCGCTACCAGCTGATCCCGGTGAATCTGAAGAAGAAAGTCACCTATGACGACGGGAAAAGTGAGCGCGTACTTTACACTCCAGAAATCGCTGAAAACGCCCAGATGCTGTCGCTCCTGACGCCGTTCCAGAACAAAGGCAAAGCACAGCTCGACGTGAAAATCGGTACGGTGAATGGCCGCCTTGAAGGCGATCGCAGCAAGGTGCGCTTCGTGCAGACCAACATGGGACGCCTGCTGCTGGCTGCGCAAATGGCGCGCACTAACGCCGACTTTGCGGTAATGAGCGGCGGCGGTGTGCGTGACTCCATCGAAGCGGGGGATATCACCTACAAAAATGTGCTGAAGGTTCAGCCGTTCGGCAACATCGTGGTGTATGCGGATATGAGCGGGAAAGAGGTGATCGACTATCTCACCGCCGTTGCGCAAATGAAACCGGACTCGGGGGCCTATCCGCAGTTTGCGAACGTCAGTTTTGTGGCGAAAGACGGTAAGCTCAACGATCTGAAAATCAAAGGCGAGCCGGTTGACCCATCAAAAACCTACCGCATGGCGACTCTGAGCTTTAACGCCACGGGCGGCGATGGCTATCCGCATATCGACAACAAACCGGGCTACGTGAATACCGGCTTTATCGACGCCGAAGTGCTGAAGCAGTTTATTCAGCAGAATTCACCGCTGGATGTGAATGCGTACGAGCCGAAAGGTGAGGTGAGCTGGCAGTAGCGGGGGGTTGTGCCCGGTGGCGCTTCGGTATGAACCGGAAACATGGGTAACACTTTAGACCGGATACATGGGTAACAGTTATAACTGGCATAGAAGAGGAGACTCACTATGCCCTGGACTGAGACCCGACCTATGCAACGCCTTGAATTTATCCGTGCCTGCCATGCAGGCGCGGACTCCTTTTCTGCCCTTTGCCGTCTCTTCGGCATCAGCCGCAAAACCGGCTACAAGTGGCTTCAGCGCTTCGAACCTTCTGACCCTTCCTCGCTCTTCGACCGCTCGCGGGCACCCCACTCCTCGTCCCGCTCTGTCCCGGATGACATCGCCGGTTATCTGACGGCATTACGGCAAAAACACCCGGACTGGGGGCCTAAAAAACTGCGGATGTGGTGTCTCAACCACGCTGTCGATTTTACCGTGCCCGCGGCCAGCACCATCGGCGATATCCTCAAACGCGAAGGCCTCGTACCGGATAAAAAACGTAAGCGCAGGACACCGGGAAATCGTCAGCCGCTGACCAGGGTCAGTGAAAACAATCAGGTCTGGAGCGCTGATTTTAAAGGCAAGTTCAGACTGCTGAGCAGGGAGTACTGCCATCCCTTCACCCTGACCGATAACCACAGCCGGTATCTCCTGAGCTGTCGCGGAACAGACCGGGAGAGCGAGCCGTTCGTCCGACAGTGCCTGACGGAGGCGTTCCTGGAATACGGGCTCCCGGATGTGCTCAGAACCGACAACGGCCAGCCGTTCGCCGGGACGGGTATCGCCGGATTAAGCCGTCTTGCGGTCTGGCTGATAAAGCTGGGTGTCAGGCCGGAGCGTATCCGGCTGGGACATCCGGAGGAGAACGGACGTCATGAACGCATGCACCGTTCGCTGAAGAGCGCCCTGCGGCATGGCAATACCTTCATGACGATGGAAGAGCAGCAGCGCTGGTTCAGCCATTACCGGGAAGAGTTTAACTACGAAAGGCCGCATGAAGCCCTGGCGGGCGCAACGCCCGGAACGGTGTGGCAACCCTCAGGCCGGCAGTGGGATGGCAGGGTTCCTGAATACGCTTATCCGGCAGGGGGTATGGTGTACAGAGTCAAATCGAGGGGCACGCTGTATATGGGTAAAAAGGGGACGGTGTTCCTGAGTGAAGCCCTGACTGGCGAATGCATTATGCTGGAAGAACAGGATGATGGCCTGGAGGCCATCATCTTTAATGGAATAACGCTTGCGTACTACGACCGAAAAACCGAGAGTGTGGTCCGGATAGACTAGAAAGTGTTACCTATGTTCCCGGTCTGATCTGTCACCTATGTATCCGGTCATACACTTCGCTTACCGGGCCTACAAGTTCGAACGTAGGCCGGGTAAGGCGTAGCCGCCACCCGGCTTTATTTAATCCCGGCGCGCAATATCTGCGAATTTCGCATCCAGCATTTTCGCCAGATCGCCCGCCGCCAGCTCAATATCCAGCCCGCGCTTACCGCCGGAAATGTAGATGGTGTCAAAGGTCTGCGACGGCGCGTCAATCAGCGTCGGCAGGCGTTTTTTCTGCCCGAGAGGGCTAATCCCACCGACCAGATAGCCCGTCGTGCGTTGCGCAACCATCGGGTCTGCCATGTCGACCTTTTTCGCGCCCAGCGCTTTGGCGACTTTCTTTAAATCCAGCTGACCGGCCACAGGCGTCACCGCCACGGCCAGGTGCTTCATATCCCCGTTCACCGCGACCAGCAGAGTTTTATAGACCTGATCGGCGTTCAGGCCGAGTTTACGGACCACTTCGTCGCCAAAGTTGGTTTCGCTGGGGTCGTGATCGTAAGTATGGATCCGGAAGAATATTTTATTTTTTTCGAGTAATTTAACGGCGGGAGTCATAATGATCCTTCTTACCACAGACAATTTACACGCAGAGCATACGCCTGACAGTTGTCTAAAAAATAGCACCATCTTGCGCAATAGTATTGGCAGTGATGGTTACTTTGAGCGACAATCGGCTCTGACCGAAGGTCTCCTTCGGCATAATAATAACGATGAAATTCCTCTTTGACGGGCCAATAGAAATATTGGCCATTTTTTTTATTTCAACAGTGACGGCAAATTCCCTTCCCCGTACAGATGCAACGCTCCCACAGCCACCACGTAACGGCCAGCAGGCAGTCTGTGTAAGGTTTCTCGCCAGGCCTGATTGCGCTCATGCATCAACACATCGTACAGCGATTCGCTAAAGGTCGAGGGCAGCTCCAGCTTGCCGTTGGCGGGCGGCGTATCAAGCCACCAGCCGATCATCATCTGCAACAGCCTCGCGTTGGTGTGCCAGTGGGTGAGGGTGTCATCCAGCAGCAGCAGACCGTCCTCGGGGAGCTGGCGCAAAAGGGCAACCTGACTGTCGGCGCCCTCCAGTTCGATAATAGAAAGATGGCGCGCGCGAGCCGCGTTCAGCAACTGATAATCGATACCGAATTCCCCGCGCAAACCCAGACGCTGGGCCTGCGTGGCCTGCAATACCATCGCGATTTGCCACAGGGGCTGAGTTTCCAGCATGGAAAGGGAGAGCCCCAGCTCATCGGCCACACGCTCAAGCTCGGCAAGCTGCGATTCGTTGAGGCGCTCGCTCAGCGGAGGGGGAATATCAAGGTTCGCAAAGGGGGATTCGCTGCCGGAAATATCCGCTTCGACGATCAGCGCATCGGCTTTGCGCAACAGCTGGAGCAGGGCAGGAGGCAACGGCGACATATCGCGCGTGCCCATGTGGATGCTGCCGACCAGATGCAGATGCTGACCGCCCGGCAGGGAAATATCCAGCCCCGGCCAGGGATAGCGGCGGGGAAACAGAGCGCGGAAGGTGGTTTTTATACGACGAAACAGACTCATACGCGCTCCATTCATGGAAAAGTTCATGCTAGCGCGTGGGGATTGAAGGTGCAACTGATGCATTTGTAGGCCTGATAAGGCGAAGCCGCCATCAGGCAAAAAATGCCGGGTGGCGGCTTCGCCTTACCCGGCCTACAAGGTCAGATTACGCTTTTGGTTTAAAGCGCAACAACCGGTTGGCGTTACTCACTACGGTAATGGACGACAGCGCCATCGCAGCCCCCGCAACCACAGGGTTAAGCAGAGTCCCGGTCAGCGGCCACAGGATCCCCGCGGCAATCGGAATACCCAGCGAGTTATAGATAAACGCCCCAAGCAGGTTTTGCTTCATGTTGCGCAGCGTCGCTTTCGAGATCGCCAGCGCATCGGCCACGCCCATCAGGCTGTGACGCATCAGCGTAATCGCCGCGGTCTCAATCGCCACATCGCTCCCGCCGCCCATCGCGATCCCGACATCCGCCTGTGCCAGCGCGGGCGCATCGTTAATGCCGTCACCGACCATCGCCACCTGACGGCCCTGGCTTTGCAGTTTAATAATCGCATCGGCTTTGCCATCGGGCAGCACGCCCGCGATCACTTCGTCGATGCCCGCTTCCTTCGCAATGGCATTGGCGGTGGTCGGGTTATCGCCGGTCAACATCACCAGACGATAGCCCGCCTGATGCAGCCGCTTCAGCGCGGCCACGCTGTCGGCGCGCAGCGGATCGCGAATGGCGAACAGCGCCGCCGCTTTGCCATCGACCGCCAACAGCACCGGCGTGGCCCCCAGGGAAGCCTGCGCGGTTAATTCATCATCCAGCGCGCTGGTATCAATTCCGTTCTCGGTAAGCAGCGCTTTGTTACCGAGCAGCAACCTTTGTCCATCCACCTCACCGCTGACCCCCAGACCGCGCAGGGTGCGGAAGTTGTTCACCTGCGGCAAAGTAGTATTTCCGGCTTTCTCAAGAATGGCTCGTGCCAGCGGATGGCTGGAGCCTTGTTCCAGCGCCGCCGCGAGACGCAACGCATCCTCTTCAGAGTGCGCGACGGTTCTCACCGCCACCACCTGCGGTTTCCCTTCGGTCAGGGTACCGGTTTTATCAAACACCAGCGTATCCAGCGTGCTGGCACGCTGGAGGGCATCGGCGTCGCGAACCAGCACACCAAACTCAGCCGCGCGGCCCACGCCGGAAATGATCGACATCGGCGTCGCCAGCCCTAAGGCACACGGACAGGCAATGATCAGCACCGTGGTCGCAATCACCAGCGTATAGACAATCTGCGGCGCCGGGCCAAAGAAGTACCAGATGGCGGCGCTGAACAGGGCGATCCCCACCACGACCGGCACAAAAATGGCGGAGATTTTATCAGCAAGCTGGCCGATCTCGGGCTTGCTGCTTTGCGCCTGACGCACCATGCGGATGATGCGCGACAGCGTCGTGTGGCTGCCAACCGCACTGGCGCGGAACAGCACGCTGCCGTCCTGCACCACCGTCCCGGCGTGAACGGCATCACCGGCGGATTTTTGCTGCGGCACCGGCTCGCCCGTCAGCATGGCTTCATCCAGCCAGGCTTCACCTTGCGTGATTTCACCGTCGACCGGGACGCGATCGCCGGTGGTTAAGCGCAGCGTCATGCCTGGCTGCACTTCGGCGAGCTGCAGGCTGATTTCGCCTTCATCCGTCACCACGCGGGCCGACGGCGGGGTGAGATCGAGCAGTCGCTCCAGCGCTTTGGATGAACGCTGTCGGGCGCGGGCTTCGAGCATATGGCCTAAGTTGATCAGACCAATAATCATCGCGCTCGCTTCGTAATAAAGATGCCGCGCTTCCATCGGGAACCACTGGGGCCAGACGTTCACGCTCATCGAATAGAGCCACGCCGCGCCGGTGCCGAGAGCGACCAGCGTATCCATGGTCGCAGTGCGATTTTTCAGGCTCTTCCAGGCGCTGGTATAGAAATGTCCACCCGCGAAGACCATTACGCCCAGCGTGATGACACCAATCACCAGCCACAGCGTGCGGTTGTCGTCGGTGACCATCATGTTGTCGCCGAGCATGCCCCACACCATCACCGGAATACCGACCAGCAGGGCGACAATCGCCTGCCAACGGAAGCGTTTCATGGTGGCGATGGCGGTCTCTTGCTGGCGTTCGCGGCGTTTCACATCATCTTCGATGGCCTCCGCGCCGTAGCCTGCTTTTTCCACCGCCTGCACTAATTCTGCGGCGGACGCACTGCCCATAATCAGCGCCGTGCGTTCCGCCAGATTCACCCGCGCCTGTGAGACGCCCGGTACGGCCTGCAACGCATTTTGTACGCGAGAGACGCAGCTGGCGCAGCTCATGCCGTTGATCAGCAGCTGTTGGCTGTCGTCAATGTCATGGGCTGCCGGAAGCTCAGGGGTCGCCGCTGTCAGTGCTTCCGACGGGATTGATGACTCTGTCAGCGGTTTAGCCTTTGGGTGGCTGAGCTCCGCCCCATAACCGGCTTGTTTTACGGTATCGATCAGCGCTTCAGCGCTGGCGCTGCCGGTGACGACGGCGCTTTCGACGGTTACATCGGCACGTTCAACGTCGGGACGTTGTTCGAGACTTTCTTTCACGCGTTTGACGCAATGACCGCAGGAGAGGCCATCCAGGGTCAGGTTGATTGTGTGAGACATAGCAAAACTCCTGTATGATTATCCGGTCAACGATTGACCAACATAATGTGTTTAGCTGACTGTTATGAAGGTTAAACCTTCCATCAAGGGGAAGGTCAAGGGGGAAATGTGAATATCAGTGATGTGGCGAAAAAAACCGGGTTAACCAGCAAAGCGATTCGTTTTTATGAGGAGAAGGGGCTGGTGACGGCGCCGCTGCGCAGTGAGAACGGCTACCGGAGTTACACCCAGCTGCACCTCGATGAACTCACGCTACTGCGTCAGGCACGCCAGGTCGGGTTTAACCTCGAAGAGTGCGGCGAGCTGGTCCATCTGTTCAACGATCCCAAACGGCACAGCGCCGATGTGAAAAAACGCACCCTGGAAAAGGTGGCGGAGATTGAGCGCCATATCGTGGAGCTCCAGGCAATGCGCGACCAGCTGCTGTCGCTTGCGGAATCCTGCCCTGGGGATGACAGCGCTGACTGTCCGATTATCGATAATCTCTCCGGCTGCTGTCATCGTAAGACCAGCGTTTAGCTGGCTTTTACCCGCAGCGTAATCCCTTCGACCGCGATGACTTCGATGCGTGTCCCCGCGACGAGATCCTCATCGGCCACCACTGGCCAGGTGCTGTCCCCGACGCGGACGTGTCCGCGGCCATTGATGAGCGTGGTATCCAGCGTATAGCGCTGGCCGACCAGCTGCTGCCCGCGCCTGTTGAGTGCGCCATCAGCCGGTTTTTGCCTGCGCACCTGGCGTGACAGCCATTGATACCACAGCCAGGCGGCGATCAGCGTCAGCACGGCGAAGAGGGCACCTTGCCACTCCCAGCCGAACGGCGTGACCCAGACCAACAGCCCGGTGATCACAGCCGCGACACCGCTCCAGAGCAGATACCCGTTGCCGCCCAGCATCTCAGCCGCCAGCAGCAGCCCGCCAAGGCTCAGCCAGAAAACATGAGGGTGTGCTGCAATCATCTCAATCATTTTTTGCGCTCATCTCCGCTGTCCTTGATAAGCTCCGCGATCCCGGCGATAGAGCCCATCAGGCTGCTGGCTTCGAGCGGCATCATGACAACTTTGCTGTTATTGGCCGAGCCAATTTTCTGCAGCGCATCGGTATATTTCTGCGCCACAAAGTAGTTAATCGCCTGGATATCACCGGCCGCGATGGCTTCCGACACCATCTGCGTGGCTCGCGCTTCTGCTTCGGCGGAACGTTCACGGGCTTCTGCCTGCAGGAAGGCCGACTGACGTTCGCCTTCGGCTTTCAGGATCTGGGATTGTTTTTCCCCTTCGGCTTTCAGGATCTCTGCCTGACGCACCCCTTCGGCCTCAAGGATGTACGCACGCTTGGTTCGCTCGGCTTTCATCTGGGCGTTCATCGACGAAATCAGCTCTGCCGGTGGGCGCACGTCGCGGATTTCAATACGGGTGACTTTAATCCCCCACGGATTGGTGGCTTCATCGACGATATGCAGCAGGCGGGTGTTGATGTTGTCGCGCTGAGAGAGCATTTCATCCAGCTCCATCGAGCCCAGCACGGTACGGATGTTGGTCATCGTCAGGTTGATGATCGCCAGCTCAAGATTGCTCACCTCATAGGCGGCTTTCGGCGCGTCGATCACCTGAATAAAGCAGACGGCATCGATGGTGACGTTAGCGTTATCGCGCGAGATGATCTCCTGGGAAGGGATATCCAGCACCTGTTCCATCATGTTGATTTTACGCCCGATGCGGTCCATGAACGGGACGATGAGGCTCAGGCCTGGCTGGAGGGTGTTGGTGTAACGACCGAAGCGTTCGACCGTCCACTGATAGCCCTGTGGCACGATCTTCACGCCTGCGCCGACGATCACCAGCACCACAAAAATAAGGATAGGGATAACGATCAACATGAAAAAACCTCCTGTTCTGCATTCCGTGTAGTCACAAAAATTGCTCGTTTGTTGAACTTAAGTATATCGACTATTGAAGGGAAGTTCGCCTCTAATCCATTAACCTGTTTACAATATTGAGACGAAGCAGAATGAAAAAATGGGAAATGATATGAAGGATAATCACGCGCTTCTGGAACTCAGGAACGTCGGTTTTCGCGTGGGCGAAACCACGATATTGCAGGGGATTAATTTTCGCGTACAGCCTGGCGAGTTCAGGCTCATTACCGGGCCGTCGGGCTGTGGAAAGAGCACCTTGTTGAAGATTATTGCCTCGTTGCTCAGCCCGACCGAAGGGGACATTTTCTTTGAAGACAAGGATATCGCGACGCTTTCACCTGAGAGCTACCGCCAGCAGGTCTCGTACTGCGTGCAAACGCCTTCCCTGTTTGGGGAGACGGTTTACGACAATCTGATCTTCCCCTGGCAGATCCGCGATAAAGCGCCGGAACCGGAAAAATTCATCACCGATCTGGCGCGTTTTAATCTGCCAGAGGAAACCCTGACTAAGTCCGTAAACGAACTTTCCGGCGGCGAAAAACAGCGCGTCTCGCTGATTCGTAATCTGCAATTTCTGCCGAAAATTTTGCTGCTGGATGAAGTGACCAGTGCGCTGGACGAGAGCAACAAGCGCAACGTGAATGAGATCATTCATCGCTATGCCAAAGAGAACAACATTGCGGTGCTGTGGGTGACGCACGACGCGGGTGAGATTGCCCATGCCGACGAGGTGATCACCCTTCAGGCACACGGCGGAAAGATGCAGGAGGCAAACCGTGAACGAGCATAATATTACTAACGAATCGCTGGCCCTTTCGATGGTGCTGGTGCTGGTGGCGATCCTGGTCAGCCACCGGGAAAAGCTCGGTCTGGAAAAGGATATCGTGTGGAGCATTTGCCGCGCGGTGATCCAGTTGATTATCGTCGGCTATGTGCTGAAGTACATTTTCAACGTCAACCACGCGGTGCTGACGCTGCTGATGGTGCTGTTTATCTGCTTCAACGCGGCGTGGAATGCGCAAAAGCGCAGTAAATACATCGACAAAGCCTTTATCTCATCGTTTATCGCGATTACCACGGGCACGGCGCTGACGCTGACGGTGCTGGTCCTCTCGGGCTCGATCGAATTTGCGCCAATGCAGGTGATTCCCATCTCCGGGATGATTGCGGGGAACGCGATGGTGGCGGTGGGGCTGTGCTACAACAATCTCGGCCAGCGGTTTAGCAGCGAGCAGCAGCAGATCCAGGAGAAGCTGAGCCTGGGAGCCACGCCGAAAACGGCATCAGCACGGCTGATCCGCGAGAGTATTCGATCCTCGCTGATCCCAACGGTGGATTCAGCGAAAACGGTCGGGCTGGTGAGTTTGCCGGGGATGATGTCCGGGCTGATTTTCGCCGGTATCGACCCGGTGAAAGCGATTAAGTATCAGATAATGGTGACCTTTATGCTGCTTTCGACCGCCAGTCTGTCGACCATTATTGCTTGCTATTTAATCTATCGGAAATTCTACAACTCGCGGCATCAGCTGGTGGTGACACAGTTGAAAAAGGCGGGGTGAGGTGAAGGTTTTTCGCGGTTTCGTAGGCCCGGTAAGCGCAGCGCCACCGGGCATTTTTGCCGGGCGGCACTGCGTTTGCCCGGCCTACAATTTTGCATATTGCGAATTTCGTAGGCCCGGTAAGCGTAGCGCCACCGGGCGTTTTACCGGGTGGCATCGCGTAGGGTTAATACAACAACGCGTAAAGCTGACGACGATACTTCGACGCCAGCGCATCGCCGGTGCCCAGCGCCGCGAGGATCTCCTGGAACATCTTGCGCGCCTGACCGTCGGCGGCAGCCAGATCCTTTTTCAGATGGCTGAACAGCAGCTCCAGCGCCTCTTCGTTACGCCCAACCTGATGCAGCTGTAACGCCAGCTGGCTGGCCAGCGCCGCATCGTCCGGGTTCTCCGCTACCTGCTGCTGCAACTGCTGGATTTCCGGGGTATCTGCCGCCTGTTTCAGCAGCTCAATCTGCGCCACCAGGCCCTGATAACGGGTATCCTGGTCCTGCAATGGAATGGTTTTCAGCACCGCTTCAGCGTCTTCCGAACGATGCAGTTCGATCTGCGTCTGCGCCAGCAGCAAACCAATCTGGCTGTCCTGATTCGATATCTGCCAGGCGTCTTTCAGCAGCGGCAGCGCTTCGTCGTGCTTGCCTTCCTGAATCAGTTCGAGCGCCTGCTGCGCTTTCAACTCTTCTTCACGCGGCAGCACTTTGTCGAGCAGGGCGCGGATCGCCTCTTCCGGCTGCGGGCCCTGGAAGCCATCGACCGGCTGACCGTTCTGGAACAGATACACCGTCGGAATGGCGCGCAGGCCAAACTGAGACGCCACCATCTGCTCGGCGTCGCAGTCCAGTTTTGCCAGCAGGAACTGACCGTTGTACTGCGCCGCGAGGCTCTCCAGCACCGGCGTCAGCTCCAGACAGTGCTGGCTGCGCTCGGACCAGAAATAGAACAGCACGGGTTTGGTCATCGACACTTCGAGTGTCTGATGCAGGTTCGCTTCAGTGATGTTGACAATATTCTGTACGGACATACGGCATTCTCTTTTATCAATTTGACAAATACATGGGGGATGAGGAGCCAGGCTTCAACTCATCCGCGTAAAATTTTATCCATCATCCGGCCCGGCAGCAGGCGCTTAAGCCAGCCCACGGCGTGCGTTACAAGGGTGACCGGATAACGGATTTTTGGCCGTTCGCTTTCAAAAGCATGGCGCACTTTGGCGACCACCGCCTCCGGCCCGAGGGTAAATCGTGCGGCGATGCCGGGGTTTTCAACCGGATGGTCGGACTGGGTTTGATTCACGTTTTCCGTGAAGCGGGTGCGAATCGGGCCAGGCTCAATCAGGCTGACCTTAATCCCGCTGTGGCGCAGCTCCATGCGTAACGCATCGGACCAGGCTTCCAGCGCATATTTGCTGGCGGCATAGGCCCCGCGGCCTGGTGTGGAGATCAATCCCATCACCGAGGAGGTCATCACAATGCGCCCTTCGCCATGCGGTAGCATCGCCGGGAGCAGCGCCATGGTGAGCTGGTGGATGCCAAAAAAGTTGGCGGAAAATTGCTGCTCAAGCTGCTCGCGTGAAATGGTTTGCAGCGGGCCGTACACGCCGAAACCGGCGTTATTAAACAGGCCGTACAGACGATTACCGGTCAGGGCGATCACCTCGGCGGCGGCGCGTTCTATGCTTTCTGGCGAGTCCAGATCCAGCAGCACGCCCTGAAAACCTTTGCTGTGCATGCGATCAACGTCTTCTTGTTTGCGGCATGCGGCTAATACCCAAAATCCCTGGCGCTTCAGTTCGAGCGCGCTCTCAAGGCCAATTCCGCTGGAACATCCTGTTATTAAGACCGATTTTTGCATAACTTTACCTGTCAGGATCTCCGCTGTATTACGAGTCATGTTTAACTAGAGGAGCCAGTCGCGTTGCCATCCAGTCGGCGATAAACGGCTGGGCGTCGCGATTGGGGTGAATACCGTCATCCTGCATCCATTGCGGTTTCAGATAGACCTCTTCCATGAAAAATGGCAGCAGCGGAATATCGAATTCTTTGGCAAGCTTGGGATAGATGGCGCTAAAGGCCTCATTATAACGGCGTCCGTAGTTCGCAGGCAGACGAATTTGCATTAATAGCGGCTGGGCGTTGGCCGCCTGAATATCCGTAATAATTTTGCGTAAGGTTTCTTCTGTTTGTTGCGGCTGGAAGCCGCGTAAACCGTCGTTACCGCCCAGTTCGACCAGCACCCAGCGCGGTTGATGTTGTTTGAGCAAAGCGGGCAGGCGCGCAAGCCCCTGCTGGGACGTATCCCCGCTGATGCTGGCATTCAGCACCGGCGTTTGGGTCTGCCACTTATCGTTAAGCAGCGCAGGCCAGGCGGCAGTGGCCGCCATCCGGTAGCCCGCACTCAGGCTGTCACCCAGCACCAGTAACGTGTCCGCCGCAGCGGCGCGAAAGGTCATCAGAATCAGAAACAGGAAGGGCAAATGCCAGCGGAAAACATTGTTGCAGTTCATCATCTTAAGAAGTCCGTCGGTCAGGGTGAGCACGAGTTATCCATCCTCACCGGAGTTGAACTCGTTGTCAAACGCGCTGAAACCATCGCGCTGATTGGTGAATCCGGTTCCGGTAAGTCTACGTTGCTGGCGATTCTGGCCGGGCTGGACGATGGCAGCAGCGGCGAGGTGAACCTTGTCGGCCAGCCGCTGCATAACCTCGACGAAGAGGCGCGCGCGGCGCTGCGGGCCAAACATATCGGCTTTGTATTTCAGTCTTTCATGCTCATTCCGACGCTCAACGCGCTGGAAAACGTCGAACTGCCGGGCCTGCTGCGCGGGGAAAACGCCAGCCAAAGCCGCAGCGGTGCGAAAGCCCTGCTGGAACAGCTGGGTCTTGGCAAGCGTCTGGACCATCTCCCGGCGCAGCTGTCCGGCGGGGAGCAGCAGCGCGTTGCGCTGGCCCGAGCCTTCAACGGTCGCCCCGAGGTGCTGTTTGCCGATGAACCGACCGGCAATCTGGACCGGCAGACGGGCGATAAAATTGCCGATTTGCTCTTCTCCCTCAACCGCGAGCACGGCACCACGCTGATTCTGGTCACGCACGACCTTGAGCTGGCGGCCCGCTGCGACCGCCGTCTGCGTCTGGTCAACGGGCAGTTGCAGGAGGAAGCATGATTGCCCGCTGGTTCTGGCGCGAATGGCGCTCGCCGTCGCTGCTGATTGTCTGGCTGGCACTGAGTCTGGCGGTGGCCTGCGTGCTGGCGCTAGGCAGCGTCAGCGACCGCATGGAAAAGGGGCTAAGCCAGCAGAGCCGCGAGTTTATGGCGGGCGACCGGACGCTCAGCAGTTCGCGCGACGTACCCCAGGCGTGGATCGAGGAGGCGCGTAAACAGGGGCTGAAAGTTGGTCAGCAGCTCAGCTTCCAGACCATGACCTTTGCCGCCGACACGCCGCAGCTGGCGAGCGTCAAAGCCGTCGACGACGTCTATCCGATGTACGGCGATCTGCAAACCAATCCGCCGGGCCTCAAACCGACGGCGGGCTCGGTGTTACTCGCGCCACGCCTGATGGCCCTGCTGAACCTGAAAACCGGCGACAGCATTGACGTCGGCGACGCCACGCTGAAAATCGCCGGGGAAGTGGTGCAGGAGCCGGACTCCGGCTTTAACCCGTTCCAGATGGCACCGCGTCTGCTGATGAACACGGCGGA